>JBFLYK010000011.1:0-141144 GCA_040756995.1 Actinomycetota bacterium
GCCCGCAGGTGGCGGTCAGGAGCTGGTCGGTGAGCGGCTCGGTGGCCAGGCGGAGGCGGTGCTCCCGGCGGTTGGTGCGCCAGAGGACCTGGCGGGTGTCATAGAGGAGGTTGGCGGCTACCCGGGCCGGGCGGCGGTCGCAGGGGTAACGCCGGATCCGTTCGAAGGCCGCTTCGACCACGGCGGTGGCCACCTCCTCGGAGTCGCCGGTCAGCCGGTAGGCGGACATCAACGACTTCAGGCCCGGCACGAGGGCCTGGAGAACCGTCTGGGCGGCGAGGTTGTCGACGGCGGCCCGGCGAAGGAGAGCGAGGAGGAGCCGGTCGCTGTGCGCCGGCCGGCCCCGACGCTGGATCTCGACCACCACCTCCTCAAGGCCGGAGAAACCGTCCAGGGCCGGGTCGGAGGCCCACCCGTCCAGCGTCCGGGCCGCCCTGGGGGAGCGGGCGAGGTGGAGCCACTCGTCATAGAGCCGGTCGAGGAACTGGGGCATCGGAACCTCCTGGCAGGTGGGCTGACCTGCGGCGGAGGATCCGAAGAGGCTCTGAACGCCGCTCTGGACGGCGGTCTGAACGCCCCCCTGAACGGCCAAAGAAATCCGGCCGGTCTTGTCCGTTCAGGCATGAACGGGCGGCCGCTACGGGCGATTTGTGACGTTCAGGCAGTTCGACCGATGAGATGGGGACCTGAACGGCCATCTGGTGTGGTGACGGACCCATGCCGGGGCAGTTCACGCCGGCCCTCACCCGGCTGATCGGGCGCAAGGCGAGATCGCACGCGCCTCGCGCTGGCCAACCGTGGCCTGCCCGCGGCAGCCTCGACGAGTGGGCGGCCGAACCGGAAGGATGGCTGGCAGGTGAACGTCACCCTTCCCGGAGGGCGGGTGGCCGTTGGACCAGGCGGGGCTACGACGTCACCGATCGGATCCCCGGTATCGAGGCTGGCTGGCGCCGGGATCGCCGATGGGCTCCTTCTCGATGCGGAACTCTTCGCCGGGGCCGGCCGCGCCGACGACTCCTACGCCCTCGCCTCGCTCCCCAGACCCCAGCTGGGGCGGGTTCCGGGCTGCGCCGGGGCCAAGCCCCCCTCGTACACCACTCCCGTGGACGTGAACTCGTGGGGTAGATGGCAGGCCCAGGCCCACCATCGCGGGTGCTACGCAGCGGCCAAGCGCTCTTCGAGCTCGTGGAGTTCGTGGAGCGCCCAGGCGTCGAGGTCGGCGGCGAGGATGTCGAGCGCCGCTGGCCCTACGCGCTGGTAGACCGCGGCGCTGGCCAGATGGTGAGGGCCCCGGACGGTTAGCCCCAGGGCGGTGCGGGTCGTCGACCACTCCACCAACTCGAGGTGGACGGGGACCGCCGGCCGCCACCACGAGGCGGAGCGAAGCGTCCCCGAGACGGTCCGGAGCCACCAGTAGCAGGGGCGAGGGGGAGGCGGAACCCGCCCCTGGCCGCAGAGCCGCAGGCAGCCACCCGGGACCCGAACCATCCACCGGGCCGGCCAGCCGGAGTCGCGGCGGGCGACGCGCACCCCGTCGAATGCGGCCTGGGCCACCAGCGGGGGCAAATCGGTGACCCGGGCCAGATACGGGAACCGCTCCGGTTCCCGCTGCCCTTCGTGGATCCATCCCGCCGTGTCGAGGTGTGACACCCCGCTGCCCTCTATCTTGATGAAGTCGCCTCAAGAATAGGGCAACACCAGCGAGCTTGCTAGGGTAACTCCAAAATTGGTGTCGCTGCAGTGAAAAACAGGGGGAGGATGCGGGTGGGGTTGCGGGAGGAAAAGAAGCAGGAGCAACGCCGAGGGATCCTGGAGACGGCGGTGGCCCTGTTTCGAGACCAGGGGTTCGACGCCACCCGGATCCGGGACGTGACCGAGCGGCTGCGGATCAGCGAAGGGACGTTCTTCAACCACTTCCCGACCAAGCAGTCGGTCCTCGAGGCGGCCGCCCAGGAGCTCCTGGCCCGGATCACCGCGCTGCTCCACCACGACGCCGAAGACGACGACCGCCCGGCGGCCGAGCGGCTGGAGGAGATCGGGGCGGCCTTCGCCGGGGCGTTCGCCGGGGACCGGGACTTCGCCGCTCTCCTGGCCCGGCACACCCAGTTCTTCCTCGGCCGCTGGAGCGAAGCGCAATGGCAAGCACGGGCCTATGAGCCGCTCACCATCCTCCTGGAAGACGGCCAGCACCGGGGCGAGCTCCGGGCTGATGTGCCCGCCGGTCAGCTGGCCGAACTCTACGTCGGCATGCACCTGGTCACGATCAGCAACTGGCTGGCCGGCTCCCCCGCCGGCGGCGCCCTCGACGAGCGGCTCCGGCGGGCGTGGGCCATCTTCCGGGACGGATCGGTTCTCGAGCCCCTGCCGTCGGCTCCCCCGCCCATCGGGCCATCTGCCACCGCGGTCGCTGGGCGGACCGACCGACACGGCCCCGGCCCCGGCCCCGGCCCCGACGCCACCCTCGACGACGGCCTCACCCACCAAACCAGAGCCGCACTGCCATCGTCGGTCGGCCTGGACCCTTCGGGGAGAAGCTCCGGACGGGGACACGGCTCGAGAGCGAACCTCGGCGGGCGATCGACACCAGCCGCCGTTCTTCGACGCAAGACGGCGATGTGAACGGGGAACTCCCAGCCGGCGTCCTCAGCGGCCGGCACCGCTGCCACTGGCAACAAACCGCGCTCGCCGCTCGGGCCGAAGCCGCCCGCCTCCGCCGCACCCTCCAAGCCCTCGGCGTCGACCCCACCACCCCCGACGGCGCCCGCCCGGCCCCAAGCCGGTGGCGGGACCAGGCCGCCGACCTCGCCCAAGCCCTCCGGAACCTCCTCGACGACCCCTCGCCCTCACGAGCCAACGCCCGCGCCGCTCTTGCCCGCTACGACAACCTCCTCGCCGCCGACGGCCACGACCAAGCAACGCAGCGCCAGCGGTGACCCCGCTGGACCACCGGCCGAGCCCCGTCCCTCTCCGGTCCAGCCGCGATCGGACCGGAGGGGGACGCCTCTCCGGAGCTGTGGGAAACCTTCGCGGAGGCGCTTGTTAGATTTACATCAACCGCTAATATGTAAACGTGGTGGAGTTGCGGGACGGGATTCTTGATGCGGCCGCCGATTGTTTCCTCCGGTACGGCCCGTGGCGCACCACCGTGGCGGAAGTGGCCGCGCTGGCGGGCTGTTCCCGGCCCACCGTCTACAAGCATGTGGGGGACCGGGACGGGCTGGCGGCGGCGCTGCTGGAGCGGGAGTGGGGGCGGCTGCGGCGGGCGGTGACCGCCGAGCTCGACCGTCACACCGGGGCGGTGGCCAAGCTGGTGGAAGCGGTGGTGTTCTCTGTGCAGTACGTGCGGGGCCACCCGGTGTTCCAGCGGCTGTTGGCCTACGAACCCCAGGCGGTCCTGCCCGGCCTGACCACCCAGGCGCAACCGGTGCTGCGAGCGGCCATCGACCTGCTCGGCCCGGTCGTCGACGAGGGCCGGGCCCGGGGAGAACTGCCGGACGGAGTCGACCCGGCGGTGGTGGCCGAATGGTGTGCCCGCCTGGCCCTGTCGCTCATGGCCACCCCATCGGTGACCGTCGACCTCGACGATCCCGTCGCCTTGCGCCGCATGGTCCAAGACCTCTTCCACGTCGCTCTGGGCTCCGCCGGGCGGCGCCGGGGCCGGTCATCGATCCCCGCCGGGTCTTCCGCTGGGCCCGCCCGGTCGTCGCTCTCCTCCCTCTCACCCACGACGACCGGCGGGCCGGCGGGGGCCAGGCGGAGGTCGCGGTGATCGAAGCGACCGGCACCCTCCAGGTCCAGGCCTGGCACGACCAGGTACTGCCCCCCGTCGAGCGGGTCCGCCCGGGGCTGTGGTCGATCCCCGTCCCCATCCCCGACAATCCGCTGCGCTACGTGCTGGTCTACGCCCTCGAAGTCCCCGCCGGAGTGGCCCTCATCGACGCCGGCTGGGACACCGACGATGCCTGGGCCGCCCTGACCGACGGGTTGGGCCGGGCCGGGTATGGGCCCGGGGATGTCACCGACGTGTTCGTCACCCACATCCACCCCGACCACTACGGCCTGGCCGGGCGGATCCGTGACGCCTCCGGCGCCCGGGTCGCCCTCCACCCCGCCGACGCCGCCCTGGTCGGCGACCGCTACGCCGACATGGGCCCCCTCCTGGCCAAGGCCCGCGGGATGCTCCTCGACGGCGGCGTCCCCGCCGCCACCGCCGCCGACCTGGGGGCCGCCTCGGTCGGGGTGAGCCACTTCGTCAGCCCCGTCGCCCCCGACGTCCTCATCGACGACGGCGACCGCCTCGACCTGCCGGGCTGGAACCTGCGGGCGCTGTGGACCCCGGGACACTCCCCCGGCCACCTCTGCTTCTACGACGCCGACCGGCGCCTCCTCCTCTCCGGCGACCACCTCCTGCCCCGCATCAGCCCCAACATCTCCGTCCACCCCCAGCAGCGGCCCAACCCCCTGGCCGACTTCCTCGACTCCCTCGACCGGCTCCGCCACCTCGACGTCGACGAGGTCCTCCCCGCCCACGAATACCGCTTCCGCCGCTGCGCCCACCGGGCCGCCCAGCTCGCCGCCCACCACCACGCCCGCCTCGAGGAAATCGAAGCCGCCGTGCGGCACCGGCCTGGAGCCACCGCCTGGGAACTCACCCTCGGGCTGGGATGGTCCCGCCCCTGGGACCAGCTCTCACCCCTCATGCAGCGGGCCGCCTTCGGAGAAACCATGGCCCACCTCGTCCTCCTCCAGCACCAAGGCCGGCTTCGCCGTCAGGCGGGGCCACCCCAGCGGTGGCAGCCCACCCGCTGATTCCACCGCCCCCGGCGAGCCCCACCTGGGAGCGGGTGCTGGTCGACCGCGGCACTCGAGAGCGGGAATCGCTACCCGTCCGGTCGTCGCGACACGAAGGGGGCGGCCGGCGCCGCCACGCGTCGAAGTGGCAGGCGCCAGGCTGCTCATCAAGGCCGGGTGGGAGCTGTCCTTGGTCGAGGTCCCAAACCCCTTGGTCCACCGCTATGCATCGCTGGATGAGCGGGAAGGCAGAAGCGGCCGCCGACGGGCTCAGCCCGGCGTTCGCCGCCGAAGTCCTCGCTCACCTTCCCCCGACGCCTTCGAGTTGTCGGCCGCCACCATCCGCCCCAGGGCCGAGCGTCGCTGGGCGGCCTTACCGGCTCTCGACCAAGGGACAGTGATGGGGCCGGGCGGCGAGTCCGATCTGGACATCACGATCACCGGACGCGACCCCGGTCACGACGATCGAGTCCCGAGATTGCCGCAGGATCTGCCATGGCCCACGCGGTGATCAGCGGCTCGTCCGCATATCTGCCAGATGCGGAAGGCGCCTTGAAAGACGCCGGTTTTGAGATCCTGTCGGCCGGGTGGTCACCGCCGGACGACGTCAGCACCCTGGGCCCGATCGACTGCTACCTCCAGTTGCCCAACGATGACTCCGATGACGACAACGGCGCTCGCCTCCTCCACCGGTTCGACTGTGCCGCTCGCGCCGCAGGGTTCATCACTCCATCCGGCGTCGTAGTCCTCGTCGCCGACGGCTGGACCGACCCGGGACTGACTAGAGAGAACCGCGGCCACCGGCGCCTGCCGCTGCTCCTCACCGAGGCCGTCCTGCGGGACCACGGGCTCGACGACGACCAGGTGATCTTGGTCAGCGACCCAACCAGTGCCGTAGCAATCGTCAAGCAGGCCGAGCGCGCCATCCACGAACGAACAAGAAGGCTGAAACACTGATTCTCAAGGGAGGCCCGCGGCTGTGCAGACATCCGGTTCGCTCTGCGTCACCGAATCCCGCAGTCGGGCGGTCGCCAACGTCTCCCCGGGGCTAGCGCAGAAGAAGGTCCAGCAACGCCGGCCGTCGTCAACACGACCGTGTCCCTCGACACCATTCAACCAGGTTCGGACGCAGAGTTCCGATGTCACGTCAAAGTGCCTTTGCCTGGCCGGCGCACCGCCGCCGGCGGCCGCCGACGCGCTCAGCCCGACCTCGCCGGTCTCTATCGGCGAACGCCCATGTACGAGCGGGACGACAGGCACGCGCTCACACCGATCACGGAGAAGCATGCTTCAGTACCTATCGCCGGAGAACTCGACCCCGCCCGCGGCCTTCATTCAAGGCAAGGTCAAGGTCTGCGGCGACATTGCCAGGATGATGGCGCTGCTGCCGATCACCGACTCGCCAGAGTGGAAGAGGCTTCAGGAGAAGGTGGCCGCCATCACCGGGTACTGAAGGGCGTTGCATCGATGGGCTGATCTTCGAGGCTGTCCCGTTCCGGTCGCCGTCACGGTTGAGGGCATCGCCTTTATGCGGGGTGGTGGACCATGGAGCCGTTCGCTAGGTGAGTGGTGTGATTCGGGTCGTCTGGCGGGTGTGGTTGGGGCGTGAGTTCATGGTTGGTTCCTTCTCTGTGGAGCGCTGCAGCGGCCCGTCGTGGCGACCTCGGTGGGGTTGGATGGGTTCGAAGAGCTTGCTGGGCAAGGGTTTGGGGCTTTCTGGCCGGTTGATCTCATGGGATGGCCCATCCCGTGGGGGTCGAGTGCATGCCGAGGGTGGCGAACCGGGCGATGTTGTGGGCGGCGGCGAGGAGTCGGAAGTCGGCGGTGACTTTGGCTCGGCCCGGACGTCGGGGCGAGCCGGCTCGCGTCGGACACGGCACGGTTGCGGTCGTCGACGTGGACGATCGCCGGCCGGAACCCGTCGAACTCGCCGGGGTCGCCGTGGGCGTAGGCGATGATGATGATCCGGTCGCCGAGCTGGACGAGCCGCGCCGCGGCGCCGTTCACGATCACGTCGCCGGCGCCACCGCGGATGGCGTAGGTCTGGAAGCGGGCGCCGTTGTCGATGTCGAGCACGTCGACCTGCTCCCATTCGACGATGCGGGCTCGGGCCATGAGGTCAGAGTCGAGGGAGATCGAGTCCACGGAGTTGAGGTCAGCCGCCGCCACGGTGGCCCGGTGGAGCTTCGACTTCATCATCGTCCGCCGCACGCGGCCTCCCGGGAGTGAACAGCAGAGGGGCAGAGCCCTGAACCGGGACCGAGCCCTCGATAGGAACATTACACTTATTATGATCTATCATGCTCTGGCCGTTCGGTCCGCCGTTTCAGGATCTCTGGTTCTCACCTCGAAGGAACAAGGTGCCGACTTCGCTCTCCGTCACGCACTTCGTGCGGCTGCCGCCCGAGACGGGCACCGCCGCCCTCCACGAGATGGTGGCCCGGCTGCGTGTCGGGCACCACGGTCGGAAGGCCGGGCTCTGGGAGATCCGTACGCCGTCGGGGTATCTCAGGCTCTCCGCCCCGCGACTGCCGGCGGTGCCGCCGTGTCGGGGTACGGCCCTGCGGGAGGCGGCGGGGGTCTTGCGGCCGGGCCGGTATCGCCGCCCGCTCCGAGCCGATCTCGAAGTCTTCTCCTACCACGACGTCTGGTTGCGCATCGGTCTGCGCCTCCGCACCCGCTGGTTGCGCCCCCGGCTGTCCCATCTGCGTGCCGCGCGGGAGGTCCTCTGCGCCCTCGAGCGCGCCATGGAGGGCTGGCTCGAGGCGTGGCTGGTCGATGTGGACCGGGAGTTGGCCGCCGCCTGATACCTCCCCCCGGGCGGCGGCCAACCGGATCTCGGGTGGCAGCCTGCGAGCCGCGCTCCGACCCGGACAGGAGAGCGAAGCCGGCGCCAGGTCACCACACGTGGATTTCATGTCGCCGCCCGGCATCTCGTGCTCACCATGGGCGGGGGAGCCGGCGGCCGGAATATCGGTCTCTGGTCGACGACGTCGTGAGAAGGGGGAGGTCGATCGTCCGAGCAACCAGGCCGAACCCCGAACCGCTAGCCGCCCCGCCGATTCGTAACCTTACACTCATTACGATGTATCTTCGAGCCCGAGGTTCGCTGGCCCCGCCCTGATTCCCCGGATCGGCGCCGGGCTGGCCCCCGCCCGAGTGAATTCGTCCCGACCCCCGGAGCGTGCCCGTGAACATCGCCGTGTGCGTGAAGCAGATCCCCGATCCGGCCCAGCCCGGCCAGCTCGACGCCGACCACACCCTGCGGCGCGACGGCAAGCCCATCCTCGACGAGTCGGACAGCTACGGCGTCGAGATGGCCCTCCAGCTGGGCGAGGCCGCCGGGGCGGGTGAGGTCATCCTCGTCTCGATGAGTCCCGACCACGAGCTGGGCGGCATCCGCTCGGCCCTGGCCATGGGGGCGCAGCGGGCCGTCGTGGTCTCCGACCCGGCTCTGGCCGGCAGCGACGCCCTGGGCACGGCCAAGGTGCTGGCGGCGGCCATCCGCCGGGCGGGCGATGTCGACCTGGTGCTGGCCGCCACCGAGTCGAGCGACGGTTACACCGGCACTGTCCCGGGCCAGGTCGCCGAGCTGCTGGGCTGGCCGTCGCTGACCTTCGCCAGGCACGTCGAGGTGGCCGACGGGGTGGTGCGGATCCAGCGTCAGACCGAGGCCGGCTACGACATGGTCGAAGCGTCCCTGCCGGCGGTGGTGTCGGTCACGGCCGGGGTGGTCGAGCCTCGCTACCCGTCCTTCAAGGGGATCATGGCGGCCAAGAACAAACCGGTTGAGCGGCTCGCAGTCGCCGACCTCGGCCTCGACGGCCAAGTGGGCTGGGCGGGGGCCCGCCAGGAGATCACCGCCGTCCGCCCGGCCGAGGAGCGCCAGGCGGGCGAGAAGTTCGAGGACGACGGCACGGCCCACGACCGGATCGTCGCCTTCCTCGAGGAACTGAAGCTCATCTGACGAGGGGAGCCACGGACATGACGCTGTCGAAGATCTGGGTGGTGGCCGAAGCGGCGGGCGGCAAGCCCTCGTCACTCACCCTCGAACTGCTGACCCGGGCCCGGGCCCTGGCCGGCACGGTCGAAGCCTTCTACGCCGGGCCCGACGGCGCCGCCCTCGCCCCCACCCTGGGCGACCACGGCGCCGCCACGCTCTTCACCGTCGACCCCGGCGACCGCCTGGTCGGCGCCCCGGCGGCCGCCACCCTGGCCGGCCTCGCCGCCCAGCACCAGCCCGACGCCATCCTCTTCGGCGCGACCTACGACGGGCGGGACATCGCCGCCCGCCTCTCCGCCCGCCTCGACCGGCCGGTCCTGGCCAACGGCACCTCCCTCGACACCGACGGCGACCAGCTCACGGTGGGCACCGCCATCTTCGGGGGCAACACCCTGGTCGACACCGCTCTCCGCGGCCCCAAGCCCCACCTCGGGCTGTTCCGGCCCAAGTCGTTCCCCGCCGAACCGGCCGGCGGCGACCCCGCCGCGGTGGTCGAAGTCCACGTCGCCGACGCTGGCCGGGCCGGAGAGACCCGACTCCTCGACCGCTTCGTCCAGGAGCAGGACGGCCCCAGCTTGGAAGACGCACCGGTGGTCGTCTCCGGCGGCCGGGGCCTCGGCGCCGCCGACCACTACGCCATGGTGGAGAGCCTGGCCACGCTCCTCAAGGGCGCCGCCGGCGCCTCCCGGGCCATCGTCGACGCCGGCTGGGTCCCCTACTCCCACCAGATCGGCCAGACCGGCAAGACGGTCAAACCCCGCCTCTACATCGCCTGCGGCATCTCCGGTGCCACCCAGCACCTCGTCGGCATGAAAGGCTCCGAACGCATCCTCGCCATCAACAAGGACCCGGAAGCCCCCATCTTCTCGATCGCCGACCTCGGGATCGTGGGCGACGTCCACACCGTCGTCCCCAAGGTCATCGAGGCTCTCCACGCCAGGCTCTGACACGACCAAGGCGACTCCGACCGACCCGGGGCGTAGGCCCAGGCCGCCGGCGAGCTATCCAGACCCGTCCTCGGTGTCACCTTCAGCCGAGGCCGCGACGGCGGGCGCTCCGCCGGCCACGCAGCCGAGGTACCGGTCCACCGCCCGTTCGATGGCCGGCCCGAACCGGGCCCGGTTGATTGCCCGCCCACCGGGGCGTCCGGGCAGCAGATACCGGAGGTGAAACTCGAGCTGCTTGGCATCGCCGGTGCCCGAGAAGCGGTAGGTGGTCGAGGCACTGGCCGGCTCCCCTCGCGGCCAGAGCCACTGCTGATCGCTCTCGAACCACAGCGCGCCTCGGTCGCCGGCCTGGATGGGACGCAGGTGCTCCTCGACGAGCATGCGCGCCTCGGCGGCGCCGGGGGCTCGCATCGTCACGACGTAGAAGATCCGGTCCGCCGTTCCCCAGGTCTCCTGCACCCCGGGCCAGCAGCGGCGTGCCTCAGGGGAGCGAGACCACTCGACCATCCGGCCCAGCGCGCCGGTGAATCGCGTCGTCCGTGCGACCTCGACCTCCACGCTCGCTCCTCCTGGTCATGGGATGGACGGGAGAGTAGAATAATTATAAGATAACGAGCGGTAGTGACGCCAGGCGTGGCGCGGGATCAGCTGGCAGCCGCGTCGGCAGTTGACGGCCCGTTGGCGTACCCTGGAAGCGATGGGGGGAACCGAGGTTGCCGTCCCCGAGCGGGTGGCGGGCCGTTACCGGGTGACCGATGTCCTCGGGGTGAGTCGCGGTCTCGAGACCTGGCGGGCAACCGACGAGCGCACCGGCGAGGTGGTGATCGTCAAGAGCGGCCGCCCGCCGGTGCTGTCGGCCACGGTCCGGTTGCGCCTGGAGCTGGAAAGTGACGTGCTCCAGCGGTTGAACCACCCGTGGCTCGCACCGCTCCTCGACTGGGGGTGGGAGCCGGACGTGGTGTATTTCGTCCAGCCGTTCGTCCCCGGGATGACCCTCGCCGAGCGGCTACGACAGGGGCCGCTGGCGCCTGCCGAGTGGCTCACGGTGGCCCGGTGCCTGGCCGCCGCCCTCGCCGAAGCCCATGAGCACGGCGTCTGCCACGGCGCCGTCAACCCCGCCAACGTTGTCGTTGACGGGGCGACGCCGCTCACCAGGGCCACACTGATCGACTTTGGCTTGGTTCGGCGCGCCGCGCTGGTGCCTTCGGGTGTTGACCAGTCAGCGGAACGGGCCCGGTACCTGTCTCCGGAACAGGCCGGGTCGCTGCCCCGGCCGGTGGATGTCCGTTCCGATCTCTACTCGCTGGGTGTGGTGCTCTACGAGTGCGTCGCCGGGCACCCTCCGTTTGAGGGCGCCGGACTCGGTGAGGTCCTCCGCCAGCACCTCTCCGCCCCACCTCCACCCCTTCCACACGCGGGGGTGGCTCTCCCGGGCGTGGTCGACGAGATCGTCCGGCGGCTGCTGGGGAAAGATCCGGCGGACCGCTACCAGTCCGCCTCGGCGCTGGTCGCCGACCTCGAAGCGGTGGCCGACGGCGCGGCCCGGGGCGAGACAGGGGTCGTCATCGGGGGGCACGACCGGCGCCGGAGCTTGGCCGAGCCGGCCCTGGTGGGCCGACAGGTCGAGGTCGCCACCTTCGAGGCCTACCTGGAGCAGGCCGGGCAGGGGGATGGGAAGCTCGTCCTCCTCGAGTCGGAGTCGGGTGGCGGCAAGAGCCGGCTGCTCGAGGAAGTCGGCCGGCGGGCGGCGGCGCGTGGCTTCTGGGTCCTGCGAGGCCAGGGGGCGGGTGACGCTCCGCTCCGTCCGCTGCACGTGCTGGGCGGGGTCGTCGACGGCATCGGCGACCGTGTCGACGCCGACCCGGAACTGGCCCCGCAGCTCGGCGCTGGCATAGGGCAGCATCGGGAGGCGCTGGCCGAGGTCTTCCCGGAGCTACGGGCTGTACTGGGGGGAGCCGACGGCCCGGTGGGCCCGGCCGCGTTTGGGGAGGCTCGGAGCGCGGCGGCGGTGGCGGCGCTGGTTGACGCTCTGGGGAACGCGGAGCGTCCGGCGGTGGTGCTCCTCGATGACTGTCAGTGGGCCGACGAGTTGAGCGTTCAGGCCCTGACCGTCTGGGAGCGGATCCCGTCGCCACCCGGCTCCCGCCACGTCCTGGTGGTTGCCTCCTTCCGGTCCGACGAGGTGTTCGATGGGCACCCGCTGCGGCGGGCGACCTCGGCCGGGGTGCGGCTACGCCCCCTGGGGAAGGACGCCATCCGCCAACTCGCCGAGTCGATGGCGGGACCGCTCCCCGCCCCGGCTCTCTCCGTGGTGCTGGATCTCGCCCGGGGCAACCCGTTCATGGCCGTCGCGGTGCTGCATGGCCTCACCGAGACGGGCGCGCTCGTGCCGGGGGCGTCGGGCTGGCGCTTCGAGGCGACGGTGGCGGGCCTGCAGTCGTCACGGCGGGTGGCAGAAGTCTTGGTGCAGCGCCTCGATCGTCTCAATCCGGAGGCCCGACACCTGCTCTCGGCCGGCGCAGTGCTGGGACGCGAGTTCGACCTCGAGCTGGCCGCCGGGCTCGTCGGTCTTCCCCTCGCCGCCGCCCTCGCCGCCGCCGACGAGGCCGAACGCCGCCAGCTCGTCTGGACGGCCAAGGAGCGTTGCACGTTCGTGCACGACCGGTTGCGGGACGCCTGCCTGAGCCGCCTTTCGGCCGCTGCACGGGCCCAGCTGCACCAACAGGCCGCCGCCGTCCTGCAGGCAAGCGACCCGGTCCCCGCCTTCGACGTCGCCTATCACCTCGACGCCGCCGGCATGCACTCGGAAGCGGTGCCCTACGCCTTGACCGCCGCCGCGGTCGCCCAGGCCCGCCACAGCCTGCAGGTGGCCGAGGAACAGTACCGGATCGCAGACCGAGGGCTGGATCCAAGCGACAAGCGCCGAGCGCTGGTAGCCGAGGGGCTCGGGCAGGTGCTCATGCTGCGGGGACGCTACGACGAGGCGGAACACCAGCTGATCCGGGCCCGGAGCCTGGCCGACGACGACGCTGCTGCTGCCCGCTTGGAGGGTGAGCTCGGCGAACTCGCCTTCAAGCGGGGTGATGTCGAGGGGGCCAGCGACCGCACCGAACGGGCGCTGCGCCTCCTGGGCCAACGGATGCCGCGCTGGACCCTGACGGTCCTGCTCCTGCTGTGGTGGGAACTGGTGGTCCTCCTGGCCCGTCCGCTGCGGCGCCGGCTGCCCCGCCGCCGGCGGGACGGTGGCGCCCGGGAGGCGGCCGTGCTCACCGCCGCCCTCTACGCCCGCCTGCTGTACGCCTGGTGGTTCCGGCGGGGCACCCTGGCGGCGGCGTGGGCGCAGCTCCGGCTCCTCCATCTGGCCGACCGCTGCCCGCCGAGCCGGGAACTCGGCCATGCCTACGCCATCCACGGGGCGGCGCTCACCGCCGCCGCCCCCTTCTTGTGTCGCCGGGGCCGCTCCTTCGCCGCCCGGGCGGTGGCCATGCAGGACGAGGTGGGTGACCTGTGGGGTCGGGGTCAAGCTCGCCACTTCCAGGCGGTGGTCCTCCACGCCTGCTGCCGCTACGCCGACGCGGCGGCGACCTGTACCGAGGCTAGCGAGCTGCTGGACGGGGCGGGGGACCGCTGGGAGCTCAACACCGCCGCCTGGCACCGGGCCCTATGCCGCTACCGGCTGGGGGACCTCGGGGGTGCGATCGACGAAGCTGAAGCCGTCCACCACGCCGGGGTGGAACTCGGCGACGCCCAGGCCGCGGCCATGGGGTTGGAGATCTGGGCGAAAGCCTCCGGGGGTCAGGTGCCGGCCGAGGCCGTCCGCCAGGCGCTGGACGGGGACGGACGCGACGTCCAGACCACCGTGGCGCTCCTCCAAGCGGAGGGGCTGCGCCTGCTCGCAGCCGCCCGGATTGACGACGCCGTCGAGGTGCTCGAGCGGGCCGAACGGCTGATTCGCCGCCGCCGGGTGGCGAACGTCTATGTGGCGGCGGTGAAGCCGTGGCTGGCCACCGCCAAGCGCCGGGCGGCCGAGGACGCCCCGGCGTGGGCGCCCCGCCGGCGGGCGCTGCTGCGGCGGCGGGCCCGCCGGGCCGCTCGGCGGGCCGTCCGCTTCTCCCGTCTCTACCGCAACGACCGGCCGCATGCGCTGCGGGAGGCGGCGCTGGTGGCGGCCATGGGCGGCCATCCTCGGAGGGCGCGCCGGCTGCTCGGTCGTAGCCTGGCCGTGGCCACCCGGCAAGGGGCGGCGGCGGAGGCGGCGGAGACCCGGCGGGTGCGAAGCGAGATGGCGAGGGTCTTCGGCTGGGACGAGGTCGCCGCCGATCGGGCCGCCCGACCGCTGACGACCGGATTCGACCCGGGGCTCGACGGCGCCGGCGCCGTGCCCGCGGCGACCACTCCCGGGCTGGCCGACCGGCTGGATGCGTTGCTGGACGCTGGCCGCCGCCTGGCGTCGACCTCGTCGTCGGAAGCACTCAATGAGGCGGTGCAGGACGCGATCGTGGCGCTGCTGCGGCCGGAGTGGTGCGGCGTCGCCCCGGTCAATGTTGACGGTTACCTCACGCCCGGTGAGGACCCCGACCCGATGTGGCGGAGGCTCCAGGCGCTGGTGGCCCAGGCCCTCGACGCCCGGCGAGCGGTGGTCCTGCGGGACGGCGCTGGCAGCGTCGCCGGAGACCGCCTGCCGATCGGCGGGGTCCGCTCGGCGTTGGCTGCTCCTGTCCTGGCGGGGGGCCGGCCGGTCGCCGTGGTCCTGGCCACCCACTCGCTGGCTGACCTGTTCGGCGAGACGGAGGAACGGCTGGCGGGCTTCGTTGTCGCCTTGGCCGGAGCGGCCCGGGAGCGGGACCTGGTCCAGCGGGCGGTGCGCGGCGAGGTCATCGCTGCCCAGGAGGCGGAACGCACCCGGGTCGCCCGGGACCTCCACGACGAGGTGGGCCAGTCGCTCACCTCCGTGATCCTCACCCTGCGCCTCCTCGAAGCGTCCCTCGAGGCCACCCCAGGCGACATGCACGGCCCGCTCACGCGGGTCGCTGAGGTGCGCGACCTGGCCAACGACACCCTGCGCCAGGTCCGCCGCCTGGTGTTCGAGTTGCGCCCGCCGGCCCTCGACGACCTCGGTCTGGTGGCAGCCGTGCGTCGCCTCGTCGGCGAGATCACCTACCGGCACGCTGTCGCCGTCGACCTGGTGACCGCCGGACTCGACGACGCGCCCCGGTTCCGGCCCGAAGTCGAGACCACGGTCTATCGGGTGATCCAGGAGGCGCTCACCAACATGGTGCGCCACTCCGGAACCGACGCCGGGTCGGTCATTCTCGCTTACGGGCCCGATGGGCTCCGGGCGGTGGTCGAAGACGAAGGCGTGGGCTTCCATCCGGAGCTCACGACCCTGGCCTCCTTCGGGCTGCGGGGAATGGCCGAACGGGCCGAACTCGTCGGTGGCGCCCTGCGGATCACGTCCGCCCCCGGATCGGGGACGGCGGTGGTGCTGGAGGTTCCCCTTGCCTGACGCTGAGCCGCTCCGGGTCGCGCTCTGCGACGACCACGGCGTCATCCGCTCCGGGCTCCGCCGCATCCTCGCCGACCTCGACGGCGTGGAGGTCGTCGGGGAAGCGGCCACCGCAGCGGAGGCGGTCACCGTCGCCCAAACCGAGCATCCCGACGTCTTCCTGGTCGATCTGACGCTGCCCGACGACAGCGGCATCTCGCTCATCGGGCGGGTCGCCCAGGTCAGCCCGGCCACCCGGATGCTCGTCCTCACGATGCACGAGGACGTGTCCTACCTGCGGGAGGCGTTCGGAGCCGGGGCCTGCGGATACCTGCTCAAGGAGGCCGCCGACGTCGAACTCGAACTGGCCGTGCGGACCGTGGCCGCCGGCCGCCGCTACGTCCACCCCACCCTGGGGGCAAGCCTCCTGAACGACGACACGGCCGAGCCCAGCGCGGCCGTCCCGGCCGTGGATCTCTCCCCCCGCGAGCAAGAAATCCTCCGGCTCATCGCCCTCGGCCACACCAACCCGGAGATCGCCCAGAAACTGGCGTTGTCGCCGCGCACCGTCGAGACCCACCGGTGCCACATCCAGCAGAAGCTGGGGACCCGGAAGCGCTCGGAGCTAGTGCGCTACGCCCACCAGGCAGGCCTCCTCCGCTGACGCCCCGCTCCGCCACGGCCGGCGGGTTTCCTCGGACCCGCGAGCTGGATGAAATCCGTAGGCGGCACGGATGGCAAGGGTGCCACCAGCGACCATCATCGACCGGGTGGACGACCCCGGCGCCCGCTACGACGCCCCCACAGGCAACATCATCGACCTCCGGGCGGACCGGGATGGTGGCCCGTGGCCCTCCGTGCGCGTCGTCGTCGAGCATCCGGCCATGCGGCGCGTGATCTGCGACATTCTCCAGGAGACCGGCTGGTTCCGGGTCGTCGTCGATGACTCGGACGTCGAACTCGACGACGGCGGCGAGGGAGGGGCCGGCAGTGTCGAGTCCCGCACCCCGGAGATCGTCCTCACCGACCGACGATCGTTTCTCGAGCGGGCGTCTCCACGGAGCCGATCCGCGGTGGTCGTCATCGGCCCTGACATCGACCCGTCCTACCGGGAGGCGGCCCTGCGGACCGGCGCTGACGCCTGGCTGCGGCCCGACCGGCTGGTCGACGAGCTCGCCCCGGAACTGCGGCGGATCCTCGCCCGCTTCCCACAGCGCCATAGGCGGCATCCGTAGAATCACGCACCATTTCGGGCAAATTTCGCGAGTGTTCACCGGATGCGGACCCGCGGGCCCCCGCTGCAGGATGGGGTCCATCGGAAAAGGTCGTGTACGCCGAAAGTGGCTGCTGCGAGAACTGTCGCGTACGTCGAATCGAAAGCACTGCGAGAACAATTGGGGGGATCCGCGTTGGAACGGTCTGCTCGGCCCCGTCGGAGTCGCAACGCCACGACGCATCCGTCATTGGAGGGGCTCTCAGGGGTGAAGCCGGTTAGCCTGGCTCGGTTCCTCGACGAGAACGGCGACTTGACCCGCGTCGCCTACGTGGACTGCCTCGCCGAGGCAGTGCTCGTTGACCGTCGCCAGCAGTCCCCCGCCGAGCAGCGTTTCCTCGCCCGCTGGTGCCGGGAGCGGGTCACAGCCTGGGTGGCTGGCCGCCGAAACTGGGATGAGGGCATCGGACTCCCCGAGAACCCTCAGTTCGTCACGGCGCTGCTGTGGCAGGCCGAATGCCTGGAGGACCCGATCCTGACCCGCCGCTTCAAAGAGCATCTCCCCGAGGAACTTCGCCACAAGTACGCGAGGCGTCGGAGTGTCGGAGACGACGCCGTCGCCGCACGCCCCGAACCCGTCGCCGTCGGTCGGTGACACGGCACCCGCCGGACGGCACGGACCCGGCCGGTCAGTCGCCCGACAGCACGCCCGTGTCCAGTTCCGCCAGCGGGACGATCGGCTGGCTGATCGCGTGGCCAACCGAGAGCATGTGGTCGGTGTAGGCGCGTAGGTGGCGCTCCATCGCCTTGCGGGCGAGTCGCCTCATCGCCTGCGGCCACGGCCCGGGCGATCCTCGTCCTCAGATGGGCCCGCTTGGTGGCCGTCAGGGTGGCGGGCGGCATGTCGACGAACACGCCGGTCTCGGCGAGGGACCCGCAATGCCCGCTCGGTCCTCAGGCAGGCAACGAGCTCCCGCTTCAACGCGCCCCGGCCCTGGATGTAGAGGGCCTGGTAGATGGCCTCGTGGGAGATCCCCATGGATTCATCATCGGGGAAATCGACGCGGAGCTGGTTGGAAAATCTGCTCCGGGCTCCAACACTTGCCCCACCGGCGATCGGCCCGACGACCATGACGTCGGCCGATGAACGAGACGGTCGGGCCCGCGACGAGTTCACCATCCGGTTGGGCGATGGCTCCTGCCAGCCGGTCCTGAACGTAGTCCCGAAGACGATCGTTGGCCGCCAACTTCGAGGCCTTCGGCCGGCTGGCGCGCCGCTCGGCGTGCGACTGCGCCGTTGATGCCCGATACTCCAATTCGTTGCTGCGCCGTTGCAGCGTTGCGGCGCAACTCGCGCGAGACCGTCGAACCGGCGCGGCCGATCCGACGACCGATCTCGTTGAACCCCACCTTCTGGGCGTGCAGGATCGCGATCTCCTCCCGTTCGGCAAAGGACAGATAGCGGCCGGAGACCCGCGCCCATCTTTTCGGCGGCATCCCGGCAGCCTGGCAGAACCAGCGGCACCCAACTGCGGATGCCACACCGGCTGCGCTGGCAGCGTCCTCTGTCGACTCGCCTGCGGCGATCGCGGCCCAGAAGCGAGACCGAAGACTCCCTACAGGGCGAGCCTGTCAACAAGCAGAAGTGACCCAAGCGCGCAGCCAGAGGGCACTTCGCATAACCTACTCGATATGTCGAGTTCCGGTCGCCAGGGCGAGATGTCGAAGATCGGCCCGTCACCGACTTCCGACCGTAGGAGTCTCTTCGGCCTCGGGACGGTGCGGATGCCGAAGACAGCGGACGTCGTCGCAGCACGTCTCCGCACGACGATCTTGGCACAGGGTATTGCGCCGGGAACACCACTCCCGGGCGAAAAAGAGTTGATTACCGAGTTCAAGGTCAGCCGAGCGTCGATCCGGGAGGCCTTACGGATCCTCGAGGCGGAAGGGATCATCGAGGTTCGGCGTGGGGTCCGCGGTGGGGTCTTCACCGCCGCGCCGAGCGCCCACCGCTTGACGCGCGGGCTTGCGACCCTTCTTGCCTACCGCCAGGTACCCCTGTCCCATCTGCTCGACATGAGGTCGCTGCTGGAGCCGGAAGCTGCAGGCCTTGCTGCTGAAAAGGCGTCTGCGGAGGAGCGCGAGCACCTCCTCGAGCTCGCGCGAAGCTCACACAATAACGACATGGTCGACCATGTGGATTTTCACGATGAGGTCGCTAGGTTGTCCGGGAACGGGCTCCTGTCGCTCTTTATAACCGCGATGCGAGACATCGTCGCCGAAGTTGGGCTTGCGACTAATCTTCCGGAACCAGCTCTGAAGGCTACGAAGCGGGCCCATGTGCAAATCGCTCAAGCCATCGCGTCTGCAAACGGCGATCTGGCCCGAAAATCCATGGAACGGCACATGCGTGCCTATACCAGCCAAATGCTCGCCGCTTGCGAGGCCGACGATCCAATTGTCTCTTGGGTTCACCCCGAAACTTATGGTATGCCGATCTTCTAACTAAAAGACGGTTCCCTGAGAACCGCTGGTCGTCGGGATGGGAGCAGACCGCCTGCGTTAAGCATGGGCTAGTCCGCTCTCGGCAACCTTTCCGGCATAGCCGAGAGGTTGTTGTTGGGTCGCGAACTCGTGTGGTGGACCCTGCGCTACCTCGCCCTCGACGGCACCAACCACGAGTCCCACCGAACCCACGCCCGCATGATCCGCCGCTACATCCCGCTGTCGAAACCGCAACGCTCACGACCACACCCCGGGACGAGTCTGGAGTCCGACGGAGAATCTGAGAGCCAGCGTCCGACGGTAAGTCGTCGGTGGAGGCGCGAATCAACCACCGCGCGAGCCAGGCACTGAGCCCGCTGCAGACCAAGCCCTCCAAGCGCGTGCGGGCCGACGACCCCGTCAAGGTTCCAGTCGGAACCGGAGGCATTCGGGGTGCGCTGACCGACCCCGAGTGCAGCCCCTCGACTCAAGGCCACTCCCCGCCTATAATCACATTATACTCTTTATAATCTTATGTGGCTGCCTTCGAAGGCGCCCGGCGGAGGAGATTTGGTCCCATGGAAGTAATGCTTCAATGCCCCAGCTGGTTGGAATGCCCTATTGGGCACCGCGGTCGATTCGTGTCGTTCGCGAGGCCCCCGATGCTGCTGGGCTGGAACTGGGTGAACCTGGCACGTCCGCGAGAGCATCTCCTACCGAGTCCACGTGAGGGTTGGGACTGCGGGCGCGAGCACGCCAGAGGGAACCGCTGAGCTTGTGCCGTCGTTGCCGGTCGCGAGCAAGGGAGCTCGGGTGACCGAGAGGCTCTTCGGATTGGGCGCAGTGCGAATGCCCAAGACGGCCGACGTCGTGGCGGCGCGGATTCGGACGCTGACCCTGGCCAACCGTCTCTCCCCGGGAACGCCTCTCCCTGGGGAGCGGGAGCTGATCGCCCAACTCCACGTCAGCCGGGCCTCGGTTCGTGAGGCGCTGCGCATGCTGGAGGACGAAGGGATCATCGAGGTGCGGCGTGGCGTCCGCGGAGGGATATTCGCTGCGGCACCGTCCATAGATCGACTCACCCGAGGTTTGGCGAGTCTGGTTGCTTTCCAGCAGACACCGCTTCTTGACCTGCTGGAGATGCGGCTCCTGTTGGAGCCAGAGGCCGCGGCTCTCGCGGCTGAACGGGCCACCGACTGTGAGCGCGAACAGCTTCTCGCCCTTGCTGAGGCAGGCCAAGCGGACAGCATGATCGACCATGTGGAATTTCATGTGCTTCTGGGCGTCATGTCCGGAAATCAGCTCGTCGCGATCGCCCTGAGTGCGCTTCGCAACATCGTGGCCGAGTCCGGCGAAGCCGCCATGCTGCCACGGGCTGCCATGCGGGATACCCTGCACGCCCATCGCCGGATTGCCTCGGCCATTGGCAGTGCCAACCCCGATCTGGCACGGGAGGCTACGGAGCAGCACATCCGCGCCTACGTCGAGGCACTGTGCGCGACACAGGACGCCACGAGCCCGATCATCCCTACCGGCGGGCTCGCTGGCAGGCCTCTTTCAGGCACCGTGGCATCCGAGTGCCCCTGAGCCTCCGGCCACGCGTTCCCGATGCTCGGCAAGAAAGTTCACGAGCACCGGGTTGACGAGACCCGGCTGTTGCCGTTGCACTGCATGACCTGCCCCTGGGACCACGAACAGCTTTGCCGCCGACCAGCTCTCGATAGAGTACGCGGCCTCCGAGAGCGGCAGGAACGGGTCCCGATCGCCTTGAACCAACAAGACTGGACACCGAACCCGATCGAGTTCCTCGGGCAGGAAGCTTCCCGACCGACGGCGATCCTCGAGCAGCGCCCTCATGAGCTCGCGCCAATGTCCGGGGGCGTAACGAGGAGTGTGCAGCTGATCGACCCATGTCGGCCAGGAGTCGAAGACAGTCAGCATTCTCTGTTCCAGGTGCGGCGTGACGCGGGGAATGAAGCTCACAAGTCCCAGAGCCTTGACCACGTCTGGCGCGACGAGCGCCAGTCTCGTCGCGACCATGGTGCCGTGGCTGAACGCGAGCACGAGAACCCGACGAAGGCCATGGTGGTCCAATACAGCGAGGATGTCATCGATGAAGCGCTCGCACCGTAGATCGTGGCCATTGGTCCCGCTCGTACCGTGGCCGCGAAAGGTGATCATGATTCGCTGGAACTCATGGAGTTCGGGGAGCTGTCGTTGCCAATCGAACTGGTTCACGGTCGTGCTTCCGTGCAGGAGCACCAGTGGTGGCCCGTGGCCCGCCATCGCGTAGTGCACATCCACCCCGTCGACGGTCAGAATCAACGGATCACCCGGCCAGCGAGGTGCCCGCGGAGTACAGGCAGCACCTCTTCCGCATAGATCGTGAGCTGTTCGATCGGCCGGGCTCCCGCGAAGTAGACAAGGAGTTCGTTGACCCCGACATCGAGGTACTCGACCAGCCTGGCAGCAACGATGTCGGGCGGTCCGGCCACACAGTGACGTTCGAACGGCGCCGGGTCAGCGTTGTAGAACCTGGCCAGGAATCTTCCGCCCTCACTACGACCCGTTTCTTCATCTGGGTGCAGATGGACGTAGGTGTGGACGATCGTTTCCACCGAGCCTGGGCACCTGCCATGGCGGCGGGCGAGGTCGTGGAGCTTCGCTTTCGTCCGACAGTACTGTTCAGGGAGCAACCATGCCGCGGTCCATCCGTCCCCGCGGGTGACAACTCTGCCGAGCGCCGCCTCGCTCCTGCCGCCTACGTAGATCGGGATTCCGTGAGTCCCGGGCCTCGGTTCGAGTTGGGCAGACGGGATGTCGTAAAAGCGCCCTCTGTGGCTGACCTGCGGCTCCTTCCACAGACGCCGCAGAACGTCGATGATCTCGTCCGTGCGCCGGCCGCGCTCATAGAGAGGAACACCCACGGCCTCGAACTCCTTCGGGTGCTCGCCCCCGACGCCGAGGCCAAGGCGGAACTGCCCGCCGGTCAGGTGCGACAAGGTCCCGCTCACCCGGGCGATGATCACCGGATGTCGCAGCGCTCCGATCAGCACGTTGGTGCCGAGGACCGCCCTCGTGTGTCCGGCGACGAATCCGAGCGTGGTCAGGCACTCGAGAACGGGCGTGTGCCAGTTCAGATGATCGCCAGCCCAGAAGGAGTCCAACCCTGCCTCGTTCCCGGTTGCCACGTACCGTAACAACTCCTCGGGAGACAAGATCCCGGACGCGCCGATGGTCGGAAGCATGGCCCCGAAACGCACCGCCGGCGACGCCTTCATGACCCTGATGCGACGCCCGCAAATGTCTCGACGAGGCCTTCCATCTGCTCCACGAGGCGCGGCCCCTCGAGGCCGAAGTACGCCGGAACGACCAAGAGGTCGTCAGCGGCGAGTTTTCGAGCTTCGAGTTGCTCGTGCACCTGGGCCGGCGTGCCGGCGAGTGCATAGGTCGCCAACATCCGGTCGCTCACGGACGCTGCCAACCGTTGGTAGTCTCCGTCGAGCAAGGCCTGATGAGCTGCGGTGGCCTCGTCACTGAATCCGTCCTCGGTCAGCAGGGCTTTGTAGCTCTTCGTCGCCGCGTAGAACCCAAGGGTGCGGCGGACTTCATCCTTGGCCGTTGCCGAGTCATCGGACACTGAGCAGAGCATGCTCGCAATCACCCGTAGAGGGCGATCAACGGCGTCGAGAGCCGGAGTGACTACCCCCTCGAAGTACGCGTCGGACCACAGGACGTGGCCGATGACCCCGTCAGCGACCCGAACTGCTGCTCGCAGCATGGCGGGGCCAACCGCACCAAGGAGAATGGGAACCGGTTCCGGGCGCGGGGTCACACGACGATAGCCAGTAAGGTCCATAGTATAGAAAGGACCTTCATGGACGACCGACGAATCTTCGCCGGAGCGCATCGCCGCCCGGATCGCCGTTACGCAGTCCACTATCCGGCCGACCGGCTGGCGGTAGTCGAGACCGTGCCACCGCTCTGTGGCGCTCTTCACCTGCGTCCCGAGACCGAGGCGAAATCGGTTGCCCGAAATCTCGGCTAGGTCGAGGGCCCCGAGTGCCGTGACGAGCGGACTGCGCGGGAATGCCCAGGACACCGCTGTTCCCACCTCGATCGTGGACGTCTCGCGAGCAAGCAGCGCAGCGATCACGAACGAATTCCGAAAATACTCCGCCACCCATACACCCTTGATCCCGGACGCTTCTGCTCGTCGCGTGACGGCAACGAGATGCTCGACCGAGACGCCGTAGCCGGGTAGGTCCAGGGCCACTGGCACATTCATTCCGGCTCCTTCAGTTGCAGGACCATGGCGTGGGAAAGCCCAGGCGGAAACGGGCGACTCAGTCGGCGGCGGCGTAGGGCACGTACTCCCGGCCCATGACCTCGCGCACGATGACGACTTTCTGAACCTCCGGGGCTCCGTCACCCAGGTGGAGACCCATCATGTCCCGAAGGCGTTGCTGCAACGGGTACAGAGTGCTGTAGCTCCCATGCCCATGGATGAGCATCGCGCTGCGGACGGCATCTCCGGCCAGATCGGGAATCCACCATTTGCACATCGCCGCCTCCTTAGTGTGCGGCTTCCCACTGTCCCGCAACGAGAGCGCCCGGTAGCACAGCCAGCGAGCCGCCTCCAACAGGGTGAGATGCTCGGCGAGGCGAAAGGAGATCGCCTCCCATTTGAGCAACGGCTGACCAAAGGTCCGGCGTTCTTTGGCGTGCTCGATCGCTTCATCCACCGATGCTTGCGCCGCCGCCACCAGCATCAGGCCGAGCAGCGCTCGAGAGAAATCGAACTCGCCCATGACCATCCGGAACGCTCCGCCCTCCCTCCCGAGCAAGTGGCTCGCCGGGACCACCACACCGTCAAGATGAAGTGCTCCCCGCCCCAAGGGCAGCATGCCCATGTCGTTGAACCGACTGGTCGTGACGCCGGCTGCCGACAACGGGACCACGACCGCAGAGATCCTCCGGTTCCCCCACTCGGGGGATGAGCTTCCGAACACGATGCACGCCTGTGCGTGAGGAAGGATCGTGACGGATGTCTTCTCGCCGTCGACCCGGTACCCGCCGTCCACGGGGACAATCCGTGTCCGCAAGCGGGCGGCGTCGGACCCGGCGTCGGGTTCGGTGAGCGCGAAGCTCACCAGCGCGTCCCCGGCCACGAGTGGGGCCAGGAAGTCCCGCTGGACTTCCTCGGTGCCGAACTTGGCGAGCATCTTGCCGACCAAGGCGCTATAGAACGGCAAGAACGCGAGGTTGAAATCGGCGTAGGCAACCTCCTCGCAGCAAATTCCGCTCACCACGTGGCTCGCCGGCCCCTGGCCTCCGTGAACCTCCGGCAGGCCGAGCCCTAGCAGGCCCGCGTGGCCGAGCGTCTTCAGCTCCGTCCAGGGGAATTCGGTGCTGGAGGCCCGTTGCCCGTAACCGGGGCTCAGTTCACCACGCGCTAGTTGCCGGACGCTCGCTCGGAACGCCTCCTCTTCCGAATCGAAGGCGAAGTCCACGGTTCAGCAGCCTTTGAACGCAGGCGTGCGCTTCTCGAGGAAAGCCGTGATCCCCTCGGAGAAGTCGTTGCTGGCCGCGAGGGCAGCGGCGGCAAAGCGTTCTCGGCGGAGGGCTCCGGTCATGTCCGCGGCGCCGGCCAGGTTTAGCAGCGACTTGGCTGCGCCGAGGGCGAGCGGTGCCAGAGAGTTCATCCGTTCGGCCCAGTCGAGGGCGGCGTTGACAGCGTTGCCCTGATCCACGGTCTGGTTCACGAGACCGATACGCTCGGCGTTGTCGGCCCCGACGCTTCGCGCCAACATCACCATTTCCTTGGCTCGGGCAAGCCCGATCAGACCCGGGAGGCGGGCTGTCCCACCCATGTCGGGCACGAGCCCGATCGAAGGAAACGTCCACACGAACTCTGCACCGGCGGCGGCAACCCGAAGGTCGCATGCAAGCGCCAGGTCGATCCCTGCACCGGCGGCAACTCCGTTCACGGCGGCGATGACTGGTTTCTCCATCGCCTCGATTTCGAGCGAGATACCGTGGGCCAAGGTGGAGAGTCGGTTGAGGAGCGCCCGATCGTGCGCCGCGGTCCGTAGCACCTCCATGTCGCCGCCGGCGCAGAACGCCCTCCCTGCACCGGTCAGGACGATGCAGCGGATGTCGTCGCTTGATGCAGCGGCCAACAACGCCTGATGGAGATCCTGAAGCAGGCTGACCGTGTAGGCGTTCAGCCGAGCGGGCCGGTTCAGCGTGAGAATCAACGTCGCGCCCCGCCGGTCTTTCAGGAGCTCCGGCTCCCCAGACGTGTTCTGCCCGCCAGACCTGCTGGGTTCGGGTGATGTCATGAACGCCATGCGGCACCCGGCTGGTTGCTGCCGGCGAGACGGGTGGTCCGGGCGGCCCAGAATGCCTCGTTTCCGTGCTCGCAGCTCCAGGCGAGCAAGCGCCGGGTGAAGCGGTGCAGGTCGAGTTCGTGGGTGACCCCGATCGCGCCGTGCACTTGGTGGGCACAGCGCGAGACCTCCCGGCCCGCTCGGGACGTCCAGGTCACAGCGCTGGCGACCGCGAACGGGTCACTGCTCGCGACCGCCGCAGCGCAAGCTATCTGGGCCCCTCGAAGCCAACCTTCGACGTCTGCGAGATGCTGCTGGATCGCCTGAAAGGCGCGAAGTGGTCGGCCGAATTGGACCCGATCCGTGGCATACTGGACTGTCATCTCCCGAACCCGTCGAAGCGCTCCGCACATGGCGACGGAACGGCAGAGAGCGGCTCGCTCGAGCAGGTGGTCCACCGTCGCCTCGGATACCGGATCGGACACAAAGCCGGACGCAATCACCGTGGCATCGAAGTGCACGTGACCTCGAGGCTCAGCGGCCAGGTTCTCGGCTGCATCGACGGAGACGCCAACGGCATCGACGGGCACCATCGCCAGTCGTGTCCCGTCGTCACCCGACGCGAGGACGACCAGGTCAGTTGCGACGGGAGCCCAGGCTAGGGACCGCCAAACTCCGGACAGCCTCCACCCGTCGCCGGATCTGGACAAGCGCAAGGGGCTTCGCACTGTCCGGGGGACGGTGACAGTCGGCAGGCGAGAATGCTCGATGGAGTGCTGAGCAAGATGTGCCAGCCCCACGCGGCTTAAGAGCCAGGGCGCCAGCGCGGTCGCTTCGACCAGTGGCACAGAGCTCCCGGCATACCCGGCTGCGGCCAGGACAGCGCCGAGGTCGGCCAGCGCTCCGCCCGGGCCACCCAGTTCCTCCGCCACGCCGACGAAGGCGAAGCCGAGGCCCTGAAGAACGGTCCAGGCTTCCGACCATGGCTCTCGCGCAGCCCCGCCCAGTGCCTCTTCAACGGTCTTCTGGATGAGGTCACGGTCGTTCGCGTCGTTCACTTCACCAGCTCCTTGGCAACGATCCCGCGCAAGATCTCATTCGCTCCGCCCCGCAACGTGAAGGTCGGCGCGGCGTACGACGCGGCCGCCACCAGCGCCGGCCAGGGTTCGGAGTCGCCCGGGGACGGCTCGAACGGGCTGTGGCTGCGAGCGATCTCCACGATCTCCTGCTCCAGTTTGGTGCCGAACAACTTCACGAGGGCTGCCAGCCCAGCCGGAGCCGTCCCCAGGGTGTCCATCTCCCGCGCCACCTGGCGTGACATTTGACGCAGTACCCATGTTCGGGCGACGAGGTCACCGGCTGGCACCGCCAAGATCTCGCCGCCGGTCCGCATCGCCTGTTCAAGGAGACCGTCGAGGACGAGGGCCGACGACAGGATCCGCTCCGGTCCGCTCCGCTCGAAGGCGAGTTGGCTCGTGATCTGAGGCCAGCCCTCGTCAACCGTCCCGACAACCCGCTCATCGGGCACGAAGACCCCGTCGAGCAGCAACTCGTTGAAGTGGTGTTCCCCTTCCATGTCGATGATGGGCCGCACGGCAACGCCCTCGGCGTCCATGTCGATGATGAACTCCGTAAGTCCGTCGTGCTTGTCGCCCCCAGTCGCCGTCCGAGCGAGGATGTATCCGAAGTCGGCGCGGTGAGCGTGGCTGACCCAGATCTTGCCGCCGGTGATCCGCCAACCGTCGGTGACTGGCTCGGCACGGGTGCGCAACCCGGCCAGGTCGGAACCGGTGTCAGGCTCGCTCAACCCGACACAGAACACGATCTCGCAGCGGATGATCCGAGGCAGGAACTCATGCTTGATGGCTTCAGAGCCGTGGTGCAGGAGAGCAGGGCCGATCTGCCGGTCGGCGATCCAGTGAGCCGCGACCGGGGCGCCGGCGAAGAGGAGCTCCTCGGTCACCACCATCCGCTCGACGTTCGACCGCTCCGCGCCGCCGTAGGTCGAGGGCCAAGTCGCCCCGACCCAGCCCGCGTCAGCGAGCCGCCGGCTGAAGCCGAGGTCAAAGCTCCGCAGCCAGCTGTCACAGCGGGGCTTCCAGCCGTGCTCTGCTCGATCCGCGTCGAGGAAGTCTCTGATTTCGGCGCGCAGCAGCCCGACGTTGCACTCGTCATATTGCGTCATCGATGGTCATCCTCACGGTCGGGGTGCCGCGGCGGTGGGCGCAGTTGCTGCCCGCCATAGCCGAAGTTCGGCAGCGGATATCCGTGGGTCGCCCGATAGGCTGTCGGGTCGGCCATTGCTTCGCCCGGCCGGCGAACAAGCGCTGCCGGCACGCCGGCGGCGATGAGCTTGTCGGCCCAACTCTTCGCATCATCCTGTTCGAACACGGCGCGCAGGCCGGCAGCGATCTCCGATCCCCGCTCCTGCCGCTCTGCCCACCCGAGCCCCCGTAGGTGCTCGACCGGACCGCCCACAAGGTCGCAGAACGCACCCCAGAACTTGTCTTCGACAGCGGCGACGGCCACTCGACGCCCGTCGCGGCACCGATACACATCGTTGGCCGGGTCGAGATGTGCGGTGATCGGACCCCCCTCTCCCGGGCGTGCCCGGATACCCACCCATGAGAGCAGCGCGTCATAGATGGGAACGACGAGTCGAGCACCACCGCCTCCGTTGGACCGAGCGAACAGTGCGGCCAAAATGCTGGACGTGGCGATGGCCGCTCCTGCGAGGTCGCCGAGTGGGAGCCCGGGCCGATCACCCGGCCCGCCAGCACCCCAGCTCCCAGGGATCTCGAGAACGCCGCTTTGAGCCAGGAACAGCAGATCATGACTCGGCTCATCCCGCTGGGCCCCGTCTGGGTCGTAACCGACGAGCGAGCAGTAGATGAGATTCGGGTTGATGGGCCGGACATCGCTCTCGCCGAGTCCGAGCCGGTCCGCCACACCGGGTCGGAACCCTTCGATGAGGACGTCGGCGCTTCTCACCATGTCGAGAGCGATGCTGCCGTCCTCCCCCTTGAGGTCGAGGATAACGGAGTTCTTTCCGGCATTGACCGCGTCGAATACCCTTCCGCCGTACAGGGTCCGCGCTGGATCACCTCCCGGCGGCTCGATCTTCGTGACCTCCGCGCCGAGTGCGACCAGCCACTGGCCACAAGCCGGGCCAGGTAGCAGCGAAGCGAACTCGACGACCTTGATTTCCTCAAGCGGCAGCTTGCCGGCCGCTCCGGTTCGGGGACTCACGACGCGCTGGTCGGCCGGAAGACGGGCACCGCGAGGCCGTCCTCCTCGCGGAAGGTGAGTTCCACCGCCTGACCGATCTTAACGGTGTCGGGATCGCCTTCGATGTTGGCCAGGAGCCGGACGCCTTCGTCAAGATCGACGAGGGCCACGGCATAGGGCAGCCGTTCGTTGAAGGGAGGAGCTCCGTTTTGCCGGATCACCGTGATGGCATACACGGTGGCCCGTCCGCTGGTGGCGCGCCATTCGATATCCGTTGACCAGCAACGTGGGCAGAAGGGCCGTGGATAATGGAAGGGCCGGTCGCACGAGGTGCACCATCGCACAACAAGTTCCCCTCCGGCCGCTCGGTCCCAGAACTCAGCCGAGTCGGCATCAACCTTCAGGGTGGTCCTCTTCGGTTCGGAACTCACCTGTCCACCCCCAGCAGTACGGTCCCGCAGGCCGACAGGGAACCACCCGTGCCGTGGCAGAGTGCTACTTCAGCTCCAGCCACTTGTCGAGCCCCGGCTTCCCCCCGCAGCTGTCGGACCGCTTCGATCAGAAGAAAGATGCCGCGCATGCCCGGATGGTTGGACGACAACCCTCCTCCGTCGGTGTTGGTTGGCAAGCTCCCACCGACGCGCAGGCTACCGTCCATTGCCAACTTGCCCGCTTCACCCGCGCCGCAGAAGCCGAGGGCCTCCAATGTGAGCAGCACGGTGATCGTGAATGAGTCGTAGACCTCGGCCACGTCGACGTCTGCCGGCCCCAGCCCAGCCTGAGTGAACGCCTGCTGGCCGGAGCGGCGAGCGAAGTCGAGGTCAGCGAGGTCCGGTAGCTGGGTCATCGAGATGTGGCTTGTCGCGGAACCCGCGCCGAGAACGCGGACCGGTGGTTTGGGCAGGTCGGAAGCTCGCTCCTCCCGGACGAGCACGACGGCACCACCTCCATCGGTGATCACGCAGCAGTCCAAGAGGTGCAGAGGGTCAGCCACGAGGCGGGAGTCGAGCACGTCGTCGATGGTCATCGGCTCCTGATAGAGCGCCAAGGGGTTCAGGCCTGCGTTCGCCCGTGTGCTGACGGCAACGGCAGCGAGCGCCTCTGGGCCTGCACCGTACTGGTAGAGATACCGGGAGGCAGCAAGGGCATACTCCCCGACGAGCGTGCAACCGTAGGGGGCGTCGAACTGGGCCGGGCCCGAGGGGCGGTTCCGCAGTCGGCCGGTGCCCAGACTTCGGCCCCGTTGCGACCGTTGCGCGCTCCCGTAGGTGAGAAGCGCCACGTCGCAGAGCCCTGCTTCGAGGGCGGCTACGGCATGCTGCACGTACACCTCCCAGGCCGCCCCCCCGAGATGGGTCGAATCGATGTAGCGGGGCTGGAGTCCGAGGTACTCTCCGATTCGGATGCCGTACAGCTCCGGGCTGACTGCGCAACTGAAGATTCCGTCGACATCCCGCGGTGTCAGATGAGCATCAGCCAACGCTCGTGCTGCTGCCTGCTGAGCCAGCCCCAGGTCGGTCGAACCGGGAACGATCCCGTAGTCAGACTCTGCGACGCCAGCCACGATAACTTCAGTCATGCTCGCATCTCCTTTCGGGGGCGGCATCACGCGGTGCACGCAACAGCTCCTCAGCGCCTTCTCCCAAAGCCGGCGGCCGGCCGTCGCAGCGTGGGGCTACGCCATCGAGGAGCCAGGGCACGTGAAACCGCGCCACAGGACCGAGCAAAGGATGGTCGATCTCCTCAGCCACACCTCTGACGCGGGCGCGCTCCGCTCGAGCCGCGTCCTCCGCCGTGATGACCGGCGCGGTATGTAACCCGCCGGCACGAAAAGCTCGGGCGACCTCGGCGCTTGAGCGGCTCTTGGACCACTCAGCCAGCAGATCCCGGGACGTCAGGCCTAGCCCGGCTACGACGGTTAGGGCCTTGGCCGGATCACCGCCCACTGCCAGCCATCCCCCGTCGTCGACGGGCAGCACGACCTGCCAGTCCCCATCAGAACCTCCGTGCTCTGGACGAAGGCCAACGGGAGAGGTGTGTCGAAAGAACGCCCGGTCGAGCTGCCAGGTGACCGCTTTGACCTGAGAGCAGATGACGTGCACGCCGACCCCTGTTCGGGCGCGACGGACCAGCGCAGCAAGGAGGCCGAGGAGCCCAACCGTACCACCATTCGGGTCACCCCAACCCGTCTCGAGCATGCCAACGGCACGACTACCCTCAACGGGAGTCGCCAGGATTTCAAGGCCACCCATTCCTGTGAAGACCGGTGCGTAGCCCCGGAGGTCGCCGAGGGCGTCGCCGGGATGGAGAGCCGGCAGTGACAGGACGCAGACCGCCGGATTCCTATCCGACAGGACCCTGTAGCCGAGACCGAGCCGTTCGAGCGCCCCGGGGGCCATATTCTCGACGAGGACGTCTACGTCATCGAGAAGCTCAAGCACCACCATCCGCCCCTCGGACGTCGACAGATCAGCGGTCACGGAGCGCTTGCCCGCATTGAGTTGCGCGAAGTAGGGGTTGTCTTCTTGCCCTACGCCGTCGATCTTTCGGCCAGCAACTCGGGGCGCTGGGAGCAGGCGCATGGTGTCGAGATGGTTGGGCGACTCGATCCGGATCACTTCAGCCCCGAGGGATCGCAGGAACAAGCCGACGAGGGGGCCGCTCCAGTTCCCTCCGAGCTCGAGAACTCTCATCGGGACGCAACCTCCGGAATCTCAATCAACCATGGCAGCGGGAGAGCACCACCGGCTTCATCGGCGCCCGGCATGATGAGAGGCAACAGGCCATCAGGTCCCAGGTCGTCGAACGAGAGGAAGGGAGCGGCGACGAGGTCGCCCGTCATGCTCAGCTCGAGCAGCTCAGCCCTCGTCCGGCCGGCTGCAAAGCGTTCAAGATATCGCCGGTAGCCGTCGCGGGCGATGAGGCACTCCCGGTACGTCGGGAACCGGTCGGCAAATTCGCTGCCGAGGAGCTTGTGGAGCCGGCAGAGCTGCCGTTGGTTCGCGATCTGGAGGTAGATCGGACCGTCGGCCGCGTCGACAATCTCGCCGAGCATCAGGGTTGAACCGATCCCTCGACCCCCGGGTCGGGACTGCTCGGTCCAGGAACCACCGTAGTAGCGGAGGAAGATCCGGTACGTTCCCGTCTGGGCCAGAACCAGATCTGCTTCCGAGACGTCGACATGCCTGGGTGCCTGGTCGGCGGGCTTGGTGGCCCGCTGCCACAGGCACCACAGTCCGGCCGAGGCCGCGTGCACGGCAGCCAACGTGCTCGGCAGACCCGCCGGCACCGGAGACGGAGAGCCCCCGGGCGCCCCGGTCGACCACAACACACCGGAGTGGGCTTGAACGACCAACTCGGGAGGGTTGGGGACTCCCTGATCCCGCCCGAGGCCGGTGACCGATACCAGCACGGGCGGATCGGCGAGGGAAGCGACAGCCTCGACCACAACGGGATCATCGAGGTCTTCGATCACAAGGTCCATGCCGGCGAGTGCGGCCGGAAGCGCGGGTTGACTCGATGTCGTCGTCGTCTTTCCCCAGTCGCAGGACGGCGGCACACCTCGGCGGCGAAGTCCGAGATCAACCCTGGTCACCGCCGCTCCCAGCCCGTGGAAGCACTTGCCGGCGAAGGCGCCGCGCAATGAGCAGCTCACCTCGGCGACTCGCACCCCGGCGAGAAGGTCGACCCGCAGCCCGGTCATTCTCCTCCGATCGAACACGTACAATGAGTATAAGTAATCTGTGGTGGCGATGCACGATCGAGAGTGAGAGTCGAAGATGGCAACGAACCCCGCAGCGATTGCGTTGGCGAGGGATGGCGGAGTGGTCACCCTGCGCCTTATCAACCCGGGGCGCCGTAACGCCCTCGGGGCAGCTGCAGCCAGCGAGTTCCGTGACGCCTTCGCCGATCTGGCCAGCGACCGATCGGTTGCCGCGTTGATTCTGGCGTGCGACGGCGACCACTTCTGCAGCGGGGGGGACCTGGACATGATCCTCGGCTGGTCCGAACTGGAGGGCGCCGCCATTGCGGATGAGGTACGCCTCTTCTACCGATCGTTCCTTGGCATGCGCCGGCTGCCGTTCCCGGTCGTCGCTGCAGTGAAGGGAGTGGCGCTCGGTGCGGGGCTCTCACTGATGTTGGCCGCGGATCTGTCCGTGGTTGCCGAGGATGCGCGGTTGGCCGCCACCTTTATTCACCTTGGGATCCATCCCGGGATGGGATCGACTTCGTTGTTCTCACAGACGCTCGGCCCTTCGTTGGCCCTTGACTTGCTGCTGACCGGGCGTTCGCTGAGCGGGATGGAAGCCCACGACTTGCACCTCGCCACCCGTTGTGTCCCGGCGGCCGAGGTTGACACTACGGCGTTGGCGATCGCGAAAACGATCGCCAAACAGCCGGAGGTGGCACGGCTGCTCAAGCGAACCGTCTACCTGGCCCAGCGGATGGGACCGGAGGACGCCCTCGAAGTCGAGGCGCTGGCTCAGGGCGTCAACATTCCGAGTTGGAAGGTCCGTGAGCTCCTCGCGCAGGCGACCAAGGGATCCCGCTGATCAGGCCAGGCGCTGCTCAGTACGTCGCGCCGACGCCGGACCGCGAGGCTCATGAGAGGCGTCAGCTCGATGCGTACCCGACGGCCCGTGAGCCGATCGCGACATAGAGGTCTTCGCTGCTCCCTTCAAGCAATTGCGCCTGCTTGGCTCGACGGAAGTACAGCTGGGGGTCGTACTCCAACATGAACCCGTAGCCGCCGAGGACTTGGCAGGCGCCGGCGGCGACACGCCGATAGGCCTCACCACTCAGCGCCTTCGCCATCGCCGCCTCTTCCCATGCCGAGCCATCACCGGTCGCGACGGCTCGTGCGGCTTCCCAGACCAGGAGGTCGGCCAACTCAACGTCCGTGGCCATGTCCGCCAAGCGATGCTTGACCGCCTGGAACGAACCAATGGGTCGACCGAACTGGCGTCGCTCCTTGGCGTAGTCGACGGCGATCTCCAAGACGCGGCGCGCTCCGGCCATCATCTCGGCGCAGCGCGCCACCCGCATCTCGGTGAGCACCGTACGAACGGCGTCCGGGTCGACCGGCACGGCGCCCGCCGGCTGCGCCGTCCGCTGCGCCCAGCTGTAGCTGTCGGTCCCCAGCGCTGGGTACTCCCGGATCTCCAAGCCCTGGTAGGGCTTCGAGTCGAGCGACACGATCGGCTGGACCGCGGTGCCGCCCAATCCGACGATGTGGTCGGCCTCAGCGCCCCAGGGGACGGTGAGCTGCTCGGGAGTCACCTCAGCCTGAGGGGCCAGGAGGGGATTCCACCAAAGATCGGGGATGGCCACGCTGAGCACGGAGCGGCCCTGCAGCGCCGCTCCCACCGCGTCGGTGTCCAGCCCCGGGGCAATTAGCGCCAGGCGGCTGGCCAGAGCGGTCCCGAACCACGGAACGGGCGCTAGGGCCCGGCCAAACTCCCCTGCGGCGATGACGAACTCGATGACAGTTCCGCCGGACCCACCGATGGCTTCCGGCAGGCCTATCCCGAGCAGGCCGGCTCTGCCGAGCTTCTCCCACAGCCCCCGGGCCATGCGACCGGTATCGAGGCATGATCGAACGAGTTCGCTCGGACATTCCGTCTCAAGGAGCGACCGGGCCGTGTCGCGTAGCATGTGCTGCTCGGGGGACAGCTGTTCCACCGCCAATGGTCGTCCTCCGCCTCTCAGTCCCGTGGCAGGCCGAGGCCGCGCTCGGCGATGATGTTGCGCTGGATCTCGTTGGTCCCCGCAGTGACGGAGAACCGAACGGTGTTCCGGTACTCCGCTTCGAGTTCGCCGTCAGCCGGCGCCCAAGGCGACCCCGCCGAGGCCAAGGCTGATTGCCCGAGTAGGTCCAGCCCGGCGTCGGCGATGGACTGCACGAGTTCGGTCCCGACGACCTTGGCCATGGACGCTTCCATGTGCGGGACGATGCCGGATGCTTGCATGCGGGCCACCTTGTAGCACAACGCCCGCGCTGCCCTTGTTCGAGTCGCCAGGGCTCCGTAGCGCCGTGCTTCCACGCTTCCCGGTGGGCTCGATTCTCGCTTTCCAACTTCGGATCGGATCAATTCGAGGAGGCGCGCCGCTTCCCCCACGCGCAAAGTCCCGGACCGCTCGAAGTCGAGCGCAACCTTGAGGACCTTCCAGCCCTGGCCCGGTCCCATGACGATCCGGTCGGCAGGAACCCGAACGTTGTCGTAAAATGTCATGTTGGTCCGGAAGCCACCGAGGGTCCAGACCGGGTCGATGGTGATACCCGGCGAGTCCATGTCGACGATCAGAACGCTCAGCCCGGCGTGTCTTTCCCCATTCGCCTCGGTCCTGGCGGCCAGGAACACATGGGTTGCCACGTGGGCGAGGCTCGTGAAGATCTTTGCTCCATTGACCAGGTACTCGTCACCATCAAGCACCGCCCGGGTTCGCAAAGCGGCAAGATCGCTGCCTGCTTCGGGTTCGGTGTATCCCAGGCAGAAGAGATGTTCGCCGGCTGCAAGGCCGCCCACGAAACTGCGCTTGAGCGACTCGCTCCCCACGGTGATGAGTGTGTTCCCGATGATGGAGTTCAAGTTCGCGGCCAGAGTCGGTGCGCCGGCGAAAGCAGCCTCCTCCTGGAAGATGGCATTCTCAACGGCGCTGGCTCCCCCACCCCCGTACCTCTCGGGCCACGGCATCGAGATCCATCCCTCATTCGCCATCCGGGAGAAGAAGGACGGGACGTGCTCGTCGCGCCGGTCCCTCAACTCCCGCCGGACCTCTGGTGTCACCGCCCTGGCAAAGAAGGATCGAGCCCGCTCCCGGAACGCTCCCACGTCCGGGGTTCGCGAGGATCCGCTCACGTCGACGCCGCGAGCCGGGCCTGGTGATCTCGGATGGCCTTCCAGAAGTTGACCGGTCGCTTCTCCAGGAAGGCTTGTTGTCCCTCCTTGACCTCTGGCCCTGAGAAGAAGTCCGGGCTCATCAGGGCCGAGAGCCGCATGCCGTCGCAGACGAGGCTGTCGATGTCCGCGTCGAAGCTCGCTTTCAGGATCTGTATGCAGGTTGGTGATTTCTCGAGGATCTCCTCGCAAAACTTGTCAACTTCCGCGTCGACCTGGTCGAGCGGGACCACGGAGTTCACGAGCCCCATCTCGAGTGCCTGGCTGGCGTTGTATTTCCGGCAGAGCATCCAGATCTCGCGGGCCTTCTTGGCTCCGACCACTCGGGTCAGGTAGGCCACGATGTACCCGTCGGCGGGGCTGCCGACTCGCGGACCCGCCTGCCCGAAAATGGCGTTCTCGGCCGCGATGGTGAAGTCGGCGAAGTAGGCCAGGTGATTTCCCGCTCCGATGGCGTAGCCGCGCACCGCGGCGATGACCGGCTTGCGTGACAGGCGCAGGAAATGGTTCGGCGGAAGTTCGTGGTAGAACTGGCGCCGGAGACCGCCGGCTGCCTCCCACTGGACGTCTCCCCCGGCGCAGAACGCCCGGTCCCCGCTCCCGGTCAGGACCGTCACACCAACTGAGGCGTCGTGGCTCGCGTCATCGAGCGCCGTGGCCATCTCTTCCATCGTCACGTTGGTGAGCGAGTTGAGTCGTTCCGGGCGGTTAAACGTGACGCGCGCGACTTTGGCCCCGTAGCCCAGGTGCTCCTTCTTCTCGAAGATGATCTCTTTGAAGTCATACTCCGATACGGGCTCCCATGGCCCCCACGTATCCGTCGGCGTCACGCGTTTCCTCCTTCGTGCTTGGCGGCTAACTCTCTCAACAAGAAGCGCTGGATCTTCCCCCCGGCGTTGACCGGAATACTCTCGAGGACCTCGACACACTCGGGCCACTTCCATTTGGCCAGCCCGCGCTCGGAGAGGAAGTGCTGGATCTCGGCAAGGGTTGGTGCAGGGTCCGAGGCAGGCACCACGAAGGCGACCGAGATCTCCCCGAGTCGGGGGTCGGGACGGCCGACGACGACCACATTGGCAACGTTCGGGTGCTGGAACAGCAGATCCTCGACCTCTTTCGGATCGATCTTCTGGCCCCCGCGGTTGATCACGTCGTCCGTGCGGGCGATGTAGCGGTAGAACCCGTCCGCCTCCAGGACGAGCAGGTCGCCGGAGCGGAACCAACCGTCCCGGGTCATCAGCTTCCGGGTGTTCTCGGGCTGGTGGAAGTAGCCAGGTGGGATGTTCGGGCCTCGGCCCCAGAACTCACCGGGTTGGCCCGGGGGGACGTCTTCTCCTGTCGTGGGATCCACGAGACGGCCTTCGCAGCCGGGCACGGGGAGCCCCACCCGTGCGCTGGTGATCTCCACGGGAGTGTCAGCTGGGGTGGCCGTGTGACCCCCACCTTCGCTCCACCCGTAGAAGGGGATTACGTTGCAGCCGGCGATCTCGTTCAGGGCAAGGATGATCTTCGGGGGGCATGGGGCGCCGCCGTAGATGATGAGGCGCATCGACCCGAGGTCGCCCCGCTCCTCGCTCGGCACGCTCGCGATCCCGGCCAGCATCGGCGTCGCTGCGATCATGTGTGTGATCTGTTCCCGCTCGATGAGTCGGCAGGACACCTTGGGGTCGAAGATCGGCTGCAAGACGGTGCTGGAGCCGTTCAGCACGCTGGTCCAGAAGAACAGGGCCACGGCCGTGGAGTGACCCACCGGCGGGATCATGATCCAGCGGTCGTCGGGGCCGAACCCCAGGAGCTCCCGATAGGCCTTGCCCGCGTAGAGGATCGAGTTGTGCGTGTGCATCACCAGCTTCGGGGTTCCGGTCGTCCCCGAACTCACGAGGAGAAGAGCGAGATCGAACCCGTTCGGCCGTCGTTCCAGCGAAGTTGCCGAGCAGCTGGGGTCACCGACAACCCAGGACGCCATCGTCGCCGATCCGTGCCGGGGTACCCCCCGGGCAACGAGCACCTGGAGGTCGCCCAGCCTCTTCTGGACCTCGAACCCGAGCTCTTCGTAGTCGAACCCCTTGAGGACGCCGGGTACGACCAGGACCCGGGCGCCGGAGTGACCGAGAATCTGGGTCAGCTCGTAGGAACGGTAGGTCATGTGCAAGTTGACCGGGAGCACCTTGACCTTCATTGCGCCCACGTGAGCGATGAAGAACTCGCTCCAGTTCGGCAGCTGGATCCCGATGGCCTCCCCCGGGGCGACCCCGGCTGCGACCAGGCTCTCGGCGAAGCCATCGCTGAGCCGGTCGAGTTCAGCGAACGTGAGCCTGCGCCCGTCCTCGTCGATCAAGGCCGGCTGACCGGGCCGCTCCCGGGCGTGCCGGGACAACATGTCGACCGCGCTCTGCTCGTCCCACCGGCCAGCCTCCACGTACTCGACCGCCACGGCCGGGTCCAGGATCACATCCTCCCGGGCGAGGACCGAGCGCAAGCTGGCTTCGGCCATTGCCGACAACCCCAGCCTTCCGATCGCGTCCGACATGTGTGACCTCCTCAGCTCGACATTGGTCGAGGGGCGGATCGGCGAGCGAGAAACGCCCCCATACGGCTTCGTCGCTCCTCAGTGTCAAACAGCACCTGTGCTGCGGCTGCCTCCGTGCGCAGACCGCGGACAAGGCTTGGCTCCTCGAATTCCCTGAAGGCGGCCTTTGCCCTGGCCAACGCCTCCGCTGGCCGTTCGGCAAAGCCCTTGGCCAGATCGTCGGCCCGGGTGAGCAAGGAATCTCCGGGGATCACCTCGTCGACGAGTCCGATCCGAGCCGCGTGATCCGCGTCGAACTGCTCGCCGAGCATGACGAGCCGGCGGGCTGTGCTGGGCCCGACGAGTTGATGCAGCCGAGCGAGCCCGCCAGCCGCCGGGAGGACGCCGATGTGGATCTCCGGAAGCGCGAAATTGGCTCCACGGGCAGCCAGACGGAAGTCGCAGGCCATGGCCAGTTCGAGGCCGCCGCCCATGCAGGCACCGTTGATGGCTGCGATCGTGGGGACGGCACAGTCGGCGATCGCCTCCACCATGGTCTGGATCTGGCGGACCCAGGCGTGGAACTCCCATCCGTCACCGAGGCTCGTCACTTCTTCGATGTCGGCACCGGCACAGAAGGCGCGCCCCGTGCCAGTGATGATCATGGCCCGGACCCCAGGGGCACCGGCTTGCTCGACGGCCCGCATCAGTGATGCGACCAGCCCGGAGCTGATGGCGTTCAGGACCTCGGCTCGCGCCAGTTTGACCTGGACGGTCGACCCGTTACGAATGATCTCTGCTGGCTCCATGGTCCCTAGCTCATCGTGAGGCCGCCGGACACGCTCAGTGTCTGGCCGGTGACGAAAGCGGCATCGTCGGAGGCAAAGAATGCGACGGCTCCCGCCAGATCCTCAGGTTCTCCGATCCTGCCGATGGGGATCGCCTTGGTGAGCGAGTCGAGCAACTTCTCGTTGTCCGCCATCATCAGCTCGACAAGAGGAGTGGCGGTCGGGCCGGGGCAGACCGTGTTCACGGTGATCCCTTTGCGGGCCACCTCCCTGGCCAGGGTCTTGGAGAAGGCGATCAGACCCCCTTTGCAGGCTGAGTACACGGCTTCGCCGGTGGATCCGACACGACCTGCGTCCGAGCCGATGTTCACGATTCTCCCGTAGCGCTCGGCCAGCATGTGGTCGAGGCCGGCTCGGGTGACGTGAATGGGGCCCCGTAGGTTGACGGCGATGACCTTGTCCCAGGTCTCCGGTCGACTTTGGACGAAGGGCTCGATCTTGTCCCACCCGGCATTATTGACGATGACGTGCAGTCCGCCGGCCGCAGCGATGAATTCGCTCATCGCTGCGTTGACCTGGTCGTGGTCGGTGACGTCCATGATCACGCTCATGGCTCGTTGGCCGACGCCCTCGAGCTCCGCCACTACGCCCTTGGCGGTGGTCTCGTCGATGTCGGCGACTCCAACCAGCGCACCTTCGCCGGCGAGACGGTGGGCGATCGCCCGGCCAATGCCCCGGCCAGCGCCAGTGACGAGGGCAACCCGGTCTTCCAATCTTCTCAAAGCGAGGCTCCTAGGTAGTCGTCCCGGACCTTGGCCCGGCGAATCTTGTTGGATTCCGTCATGGGGAAGGCCTCCACGAAGCTCACCCGGCGCACTGCCTTGAAGTGGGCGATCTTCGACCGGCAGTGGTCCACGAGCGCCTCGGCGGTCAGCGCGGGGTCCGACCGGACCACCACCCCGACGGGGATCTCTCCCAACCGCTCGTCCGGAACGCCGAACACAACGGCATCCCGCACTCCGGGGTGTGAGAGCAACGCCTGCTCCACTTCTGCCGGGTAGACGTTGAAGCCACCACATATGAGCATTTCCCGTTTCCGAGAAACGAGATAGAGGTAACCTTCCTCGTCGATTCGGCCGAGATCGCCGGTGCGCAGCCACCCGCGGACCATGACTTCAGCATTGGCGGCCTCAGCTGGGCCGACATAGCCCCGCATGGTGTGCGGCGACCGGACCCAGATCTCCCCGACTTCCCCGGTCGGGAGGACATGGCCGTCGTCGTCCCGGATCTCGATCTCGACTCCCTCATACGGCCTCCCGACGGCGCCGGGTCGCCAAGTGCCGGAGGCCAGGTCTTCACGTGTCCATCCGGCGACGTGCCCAGTCTCCGTCTGCCCGTAGTTCTGGATTATCGGAACGTTGAAGCGTTGCTCGAACTTGTTCTTGACTGCCTCGGTCAGGGGGGCTCCGGTTGACTGGGCGAAGCGGACAGTGGACAGGTCCAATGGACCGTCGTGGGTGGCCAGCATCTGGAACATGGTCGGTGTGCCCACGAGGGTGTCGATCCGGTGCTTGACCGCCAGCTCACCGATGAGCGCGGGTCGGAATTTCTCCACGATGAGCAGGCGGCGACCCACCACGATGGCGAAGATCATCGTGGTGAGGCCGCCGGTCTGGGCGAGCGGGATGGCGATAAGATTGGGCGGGGTCGTGGGACGGGCAATCGGGTACGGACCCGGCTTTCCCCGCAGTGCCACGGCGAGGGCGCTGCTCGCCTGGAGTAGGCGCCCGTGGGTGAGGGCGGCGCCTTTCGGCCGGCCCGTCGTTCCCGACGTGAAGACCACTGCGGCATCTCGGTCGGCTTCCATGGGGACCGGTTGGCGCTCTGCCTTTCCGCTGAAGGCGTCGTCGAACTCGTCAAGGTCCTCGACGAACCAGCGCGGCACATCGGATTCCGTGGTGCCGGCCAGTGCGTGGTCGGTCAGCAGCACTGGAGCGGCAACGTCCTTGAGGGCCTGGTCGCGCTCTTCGACGCTCAGCCCGGCGTTGAGCAGCGCCACGGACGCGCCGACGGACCAAGCGCCGAACATGGCGGCAACCAGTGCCGGGCCGTTGCGGAGCATGCAGCCAACGACCCGTATGTCGTCTGCTGCGATGCGGTCGGCGAACGCGGCACAACGGCCCTGGAGGTTCTGGTACGTCCAACTTCCTTCTGGTGTGATGAGGAACTCCTCGTGCGGCGCCGCCTCTGCACGAGACCAGAGGAGTTGTGCCAGGTTGTCCTTCGCGTTCATCTGCGGTCGGTCCTGGCCTTCCCCATGCGGAACTCGGGAGCGACCATCCGGTCGAGGTCGTCCAGAGCTTCCGTGAGACCACGGTCCCGGCGCGATTTGACGAAATTGTGCTCCCCCTTCTCGTGGCGGAGATTCGTCATCCAGGAATGGCCGGCCCAGGCGAACAGGCCTCCTTGGCCGGCGCCACGGGCCTCGAGCGCCTGCTCGATCACCGCTTTGCCCATCGCGATGCCGTCGAGATTCCGGGCAGCGATCACGGATACGAACTTGTCAACCGTCGGGACGAGTTCTTCCCGGGGGACAGCCCTGGTGACCAGTCCGAACTTCTCGGCTTCACCGGCGTCGAGAGGGCGGCACGTGAGCACCAACTCCTTCGTCTTCTTCAAGCCCAACGTCTCGATCATCAGGGGAAAGTTGAAGATGGGACCGAGGTAGCGCCAAGCGGGGTGGGCGAAGAGCGCGTCTTCGCTGGCGATCACGATGTCCGCTGCGACCGCCATCTGAAGGTGGCCGCCGTAGCAGTAGCTGTGCACTTCGCAGATCGTCGGTTTGAAGCAGCGCCAGATTGCCTGCTCGAAGCCGTGACTCCCGTAGATGACGTCGCGATCCGGGAGCATCCGCCGCCGTTGAGCGGGTGGACGCTGGCGCTCTCCGCTGGCTGGGGTTCCGTACCCGATGTACCAGCCAAGTTCGTTGGCGTCGGCGCCGACCCCGAAGCACGGCCCGCTGCCCCGGAGCACGATCACTCGGACGTCATCGTCGCGTTCTGCCAGCTTGATGAGCTGGGTCAGGTACTCCAGCCCCGCGATGGGCATCGCGTTCAGATGCTCAGGCCGGTTGAACGTGATCGTCGCGGTGTGGCGCTCAGTGTCGACCTCATAGGTCATTTCGCCTTCGCAGAGGATGCTCGTGAAGTCCTGACAGGTGTACCGATGGATCTCTTTGCGCCCATGCGAGTCGTTCACGGTCTGTCTCACCTGCTATTCCTCGATCACAGAGATCGCCCGTTCAGGGCAACTGGCGATGGCCGCCTGTACCTTCCCCTCGAGCGACGGGTCGACGTCCGAGTTCTCGAGGTAGGAGAAGCCCATCTCGTCAAGGCTGAACACCTCGGGCGCTGTGTCGTGGCACCGGGCGTGACCCTGGCAGCGGGTCGAATCGATCCCTACCTTCATGTGATGCCCCCTGTTGGCTAGCGGAAGAAAGGTTGAGACGGTCGGGATCATCCGCCGGGTGGGAACTGGACCGGCAGCGCGAGCTTCCCTCTTGAATGCCCGACCTGATGCTTGACGACGCCATCGCTCGGAATGCTGAAATCGGGAATTCGCTCCAAGAGGACTTCGAGGGCCACCTTGAGCTCCATACGGGCGAGATGAGATCCAACACACCGGTGAACCCCGGCACCGAAAGCAATGTGCCGATTCGGCTTCCGGGTGAACAAACATTCGTCTGGCGCCTCGAACTCGGCGCCGTCCCGATTCGCGGCTCCGACCACCAGGCAGACGATGTCGCCTTCCTTGTAGTTGAAACCGTTGAGGGTGACGTCGCGTTTGACGACCCGCCCCATGGTGACGGGGGACTCGAAGCGAAGAAACTCCTCCACCGCATCGGACAGCAGTGCGGGATCGCCGCAGAGCTTCTTCCGGTCCTCAGGGTGTGTCGCGAGGTAGAAGAGGCTGTTGCCGATGGCACTCGCAGTCGTTTCGTGGCCGGCGAGCAGGAGAATGTGCCCGTAGCTGACCGCCTCGTCGTCCGTCACCGGACGACCGTCGATCTCAGCCATGAGGAAAATGCTCATGAGGTCTTCGCCGAGTGCCTCGCTGGAGCGACGGGCCTCGATCATCGAGCGGAGATAGTCAGAGAGATCCATCGACGCCTTCAACTTCTTGCCGATGTCGTCGACCTCATGGATGACGTCGAACGACAGCCCCTGGAACCAGTCTCGGTCCTCGAGTGGAATGTCGAACAGCGTCGCGAGGACCACTCCGGGGAGAGGGAGCGCGTATTCCGTGGCGAGATCAGCCGTCCCACGGTCGATGAAGGCGTCGATGAGTTCATGGGCTGTCTGGCGCGTGCTCGGCTCGAAGCGGGCGACACGCTGCGGCGACAACAGGGGAAGGATGATCTGGCGGTACTTGCCGTGCATCGGAGGGTCGATCTCGATGGGGATCCACGGCCCTTCTTTGGGGATCGGGGGGATCGTGATGGACTCCGAGGAAAAGGTCTCCGGGTCATGCAGGATGTCGTAGACGTCCTGGAACCGGGTGATGACGTAGTAGCCGCCGTACTCGTCGCTGTGGGCCACCGGGCAGCGATCCCGCATCGCCCGGTAGATATCGTAGGCCTGCTCGCCGAGCACCTCGGCGTCGTGGAGGTCAAAGTGCTCGAATACGTGTTCGGGAATCCCCATCATGCCCCCTTGCTGTGGTAGAATGATTACACTTTTTATTGGCTTTAGCAAGTCGGCTCGGAGGAGGACAACGTTCCGAACTCGCGGCCGAAGACACCCCTAGCGATCACCAGCTTCTGGATCTGAGCTGTCCCGTCGGCGATCTCCATTGCCAGCACGTCTCGCAGGCGCTGCTCGAACGGACTCTCGGTCGAGTAGCCGACATGGCCGTGCACGAGGAGGCAGTCATGCACGGCGCGGAACGCGCGTTCGGGAGCAAACCACTTGCACATCGCGGCCTCTACGGTGTGGGGCGAATTCTGGTCTCGGAGCCACAAGGTTCGGTAGCAAAGGAGACGGGCCAGTTCCAACTCCGTCCAGTGCTCTGCCAGCTTGAAGGCGACCCCCTGGTAATTGGCTAGGGGACGCCCGAAACTGGTTCGGACACCGGCGTACTCAGCCGTCTCCTGCAGGGCCACCCGGGCGCTGGCGATGGCCGTAAGGGCGAGGAGCGGCCTCGTGTAGTCGAAGCCGTTCATGATGTTGGTAAAGGCTTGGCCCTCCTGCCCGAGGAGCGCGTCGTGGGGGATTTCGACATCGTCCAGGGTGAGAGCCCCCCGACCGATGCAGCGGTAACCGGTGTCGTCGAACCGCTGCACCGAGATGCCCGGCAAGTCGAGAGGAACGACGAAGGCGCTGACGCCTTTCGCCCGGGCCGCGGGGTCGGTCGACGCGAAGACAACAACTGCTGACGCCGATGGCAGCGCCGTGATCGACGTCTTTTCGCCGCGGAGAACGTATCCATTACTTGTGCGCGTGGCGCGTGCTTTGAGGGCCGCGGCGTCAGAGCCTGTTTCGGGTTCCGTGAGGCCGAGAGCGACGAGCATGTCGCCGGCGGCCACCTTCGGTAGCAGCTCGGCCTTCACGCGGTCGCTCGCGAAGGCATCGATCAGGTTGGACACGAGGTTCGTGACGATGGGGATACTGGCCAGGTTGAAGTCCGCCTTTGCCAGCTCCTCGACCACGATGCCAAGAACGACGTGTTCCGAGATGGCCTGACCCCCGAATTCCTCCGGCGTCATCACGCACAACAGCCCCAGCGTGGCCATCTCCCGGACCAGATCCCAGGGGAACACGTCCGACTTGGCCCGGACGCCTGCGCCAGGGGCCAAGCGGCCCGCGGCGAAGTCGGCCACCGCCTTGCGGAACTGCTCCTGATCAGAACTGAAGGAGAAATCCAAAGCTGCTCACACTCCTCGGTTTCGTTGATTCAATCGAGAGCCACCGCAAGAGACTGTTCATCGGCACGCTCTCAGGAGCGCCGGCTGCCTCGGCGGGTCACGGTCAACCATCGGGCCGACCAGACCAAGCCGACCAGGAGACCCGGCACGGCGAACATCCCCGTGTCGATGCGCCGAATGTCTTTCGACGAGACGGCAATCAGGCCGCCACCTGGGACGGGGACGGGGACCGAGACGAGCGGTTCCGGCTCGGCAAGCCACCGAAAGGTCTGCGCCGCGAGGGTGCTGTTGGCCGATACCGACCATGAGCTGTTCCTCAGCCAGTCTGCGTCGCCGATCACGACGGCCCGGAAACGCCTGATCGCCGTCTGCTCGCCGTCACCGTCAACGCTGCTTCGATCCAGCGCGACGGCCAAGATCGGCGCCGGCCCTCGGGCGTCCTCGGCAGACGAAGCCGAGGCCAGTACTGACACCGTCAAACCACCCTGCTGGTCCGCTGGCGGGTCGAGTGCCGCAACCCCGACGAGGAGGGCGGCCGGAAGGCCGGTCGTCACCGGGTTAAGAGACGGGAACCGGTCAACGAGAAGGGTACGTGGGTCACCGTAGACCGCTCCCTGGGGATCGGACACCCGGTCAGGCTTGATCTTGACGCCGAGAACATCTCCCCAGGCGCCATTGACCTCGGGACCGGCCACGTCGGGATCGGCCAGCAGCAGGATCCGCAGGTCTTGCGCCTGCATCCTGCGGCGGAGCATCTGCGCTTCCATGTCGAGCGGGGGGGTGCGAGGGGCGACCACCGCGACGATCTTGCAGTCCTGCGGGATGTCAGCCGACGCCGACAGGCGAACCCGGTGGATTTGAACCCCTACCTGGGCAAGCCCCTTGGTCAGGGCTTCGAGGGTGGGATCATCAGGTTCGATCTCACCGTGCCCCGCCGACCAGCAGACCATCGGGTTTTCATTGACGACCTGGGCAATGGCCGAGCTTACGGCGAGCTCGGAGGGCGACTCGACCCGCACCTGCCGCTGACCTGACTCGACGACCACCTCCCCGATCTTCCCGATGGCATAGGCCCGAGCGGTGCTGGGCTCCTGGTCGGGGTCGACGAAACGCACTTTGACCATCTGCGACCGATCGGCGTACCGCTCCAGAGCTACCGTCACCGGACGCCATTCAGTCTGGTCGGCTGGAAAGAACCCCGTGATGTGGACTGTCTGCTGAGTCCGATCGACATTTCGCAACAAGCTGATCGAGGCCGAGGTGAGGGTGTTGTGCCGATGCTGAGAGATATCGATCGAGGTCCTGAGGAGCAAATCGGTCGCCTGCAGACGGACTGATGCCGCAAGGGCGACGACGATCACACCGGCGGGCCAGACGAGGCCGAGCAGAGCCCGAAGCGGCGGTCGACGGCTACGCCAGCGACGGAAGGCCGCCATGACCGCGACCGCCATCAGTGCGGTCGCCCAGACAATCAGCACGACGCCCACTGGATTGCTCATGACCGGTGGAACTTGAGCGCCAACACGCCAGCCGAGAGGAACACGACAACCAACGAGAAGAAGAACCACAGATCGTTGAGGCGCAGTTCCCCGACATTGAAACCCGCAAGATGCAGCCGCAGGCCCAACATCCGCTGCAGCCACACGGCGCTGAGGTCGGCGGCGTCGATGAACCACAAGAAGAACCCGACGACAGCTGCGATCAGCGCGGTGACGAGCGGGTTGTGGCTGAGCGCAGAGGCGGCGACACCGAGCGCCACGAGAACGAAGCCGATGAGGCAGACCCCGATCACCTGGGCGGTCAGAACTCCGGCGTCGAGGCCGTCCGGGCCAGTCAAGCGTGCGGTGAACCAGGCCGCCAGACCCACAGGAAGGGACACCGCTCCAATCACAAAGACGGCAGCAGCGGAAAACTTCGCAAGAATCAGCTTCACGGGCGTTACGCCACGGACCCAGAGGAGGTCGATGGACCCGGTGCGCAGCTCGTCGCTCAACAAGCGCATGGTCAACACGGGCACTATGAGCACCAAAAGAAACTCCACCTGGGCCAGGAAGGGGCCAAGGTTGTTCGTTCTGGCCCCGACGATGAAGGTCCGGTAAAGCCACGCAACCAAGAGGTAGAAGCCCATCACGGACACATAGCTGAAGGTGCTACCGAAGTAGCTTGACAAGGTCCGCTGACTGAGACGGAGAAACCTCACCCCTGTCACACCCGTTCCGCGATTCGGAGTTGCCGGGGGGCGATCTCAAGGACCTTGATCTTGGCAGCGACTAGTGCCTCAAGGACCCGGACTGCGACCTGGTCAGCCGCCATGCCGCCCGTAACGGGCACCGTGATCCACGTCACGCCGCCTCTCTCGACGATCTTCGAGGGAGAAGGCACGAGCGTTCCGAGGGCCGCAGCGACGGGGGTGGCGGGGCTGAGCGCCCGGGCCGTCACCCCGATCCCCGAACCGGAGACTGCGAACTCAGCCACAGTCCCTGCGCGGACGACCTCTCCGTTCGCGACCAGCACGATCTCCTCGGCGATGTCGAGAAGATGAGAAACAATATGGCTCGAGACGACAACGGCCGGACTCCACGGCAAAGCCGTCAGCAGCCGGCACATCTCGGCGATCTGTATCGGGTCAAGGGAATTCAGAGGCTCATCGAGCAGCAGAACCTGCGGAGCTCCCAGCAATGCCTGCCCGAGGAGGACCCTCTGCCGGAAACCGCGGGACAGGGCCCGGATCTCCTGGTGAGCGCGCTCAGCGAGGCCCATTGCCTCGATGACCTCGTCAGGACCGAAGCCGGCTCCGGCCTCCGTGAGTCCGGCCATGAGCCGGAGGTAGGAACGTACCGTGAGCTCGGAGTAGAGGGCGCCGTCGCCTTCGGGAGCGAACCCAACACGCAGCCCTGGTGGTCGCCACACTCTTCCAGCGGTCGGTTGCAGTGCGCCAGCCAGGATCCTGAGCAGCGTCGTCTTCCCGGCCCCATTGCGACCGACCAGGCCGAGCACTCGACCTTCCCTGATCACAAGATCGACCGAGTGCAGGCACCTGACGCCACCGTAGTCTCGCCGAAGGCCTTCAGCGCGCAGCACAACACCGGGCGGGGAGGACCGTTTCGCCACTGCTACCGCCCGACGTTCGAGACGGCATACAGCACGAGAGCCTGGAAGAGCCCGAGCAACGACACCATCAGAGCGACGAATCTGGGGTTCTGCAGGTTCTCATCCCATCTCGTCCTGAGCGGCCCACGAGTCTGGCTCGTCGAGAGGGGCAGAGTCTGGTCGCAAACCGGGCAACGTTCCCGGATCAGGATCGCTCGGATCGCCTCGTCGCACGAAGGGCAGCGCATCCAGCCCGAATCCTCCCCAGCGGACGCGAGGAGTCGCGGCGACGGTTTCGTGGCGGTCGCACTGTTAGCCACGCATTCCCCCTTGTCCGTTGCTCGGCACCCCGCTCATGATCTGGTCCATCGACGCCGCAACCACCTGGGCGAGGGTAAGGCCCTCGCGGGCGGCGTGATCCTCGAGCGCACGCACGAATGTGACCGGAAGGGGCAGCTTGACCTGTTCCGTTGCTACTGACCGACGGCGTTCCGTCGCCACCTCGAGGCCTTGGGTGCCGAGGTAGGCGCCCATGAGGTGCTGCTGTTCACCCGAAGCGTCCTTCCCGAGCTGTTCGGGTTCACCCGAGAAGACGAGCCCCCCCTTGTTCAACAGGTAGACCCTGTCAGCAAGCCCGAGGACCATGTGGACGAACTGTTCCACGATCACAATCGATGTCCCGCTGCGCCGGATACGGGAGAAAGTGTCGTAGATCTCCCTCACGACCATCGGAGCCAAACCGAGGGACGGCTCGTCAACCAGCAGCAGTTTGGGTCGGCGGAGTAAGGCAATGCTGAGGGCGAGCATCTGCTGCTCGCCACCTGAGAGCGTGCCGGCCTGTTGGCGTTGCCGTTCCCGGAGGCGCGGAAAGTACTCCAGGACTTCATCCAGCGCATGGGTCCCGACCCTGTCGGTGACCACGCGCAGGTTCTCTCCCACGGTGAGCCGGGGGAAGATGCCCCGTCCCTCTTGCACATGGGCGAGGCCCGCTCGGGCGAGCTTGTGCGCCGGCTCCGCGGTGACATCCCGGCCGTCGAACATGACCGAGCCGGCCGTGGGCCGTACCAGGCCCGAGATCACACGCAGCAGCGTTGTCTTCCCGGCACCGTTCGGGCCGAGGATTGCGACACAGCCGCCGACGGGCACCTGGAAATCGATCCCGAACAGAGCTCGCGCTTTGCCATAGTGCACAGTGAGGCCCTGCGCAGCCAGCAGCGAGCCAGTTCTGCCATTCTGATCGCCGTTGACAGAAGGCGGCGCCTTCGTTGCGCTCATGCGACCTCCTCGCGACCTAGGTACGCCTGAATTACCTGCGGATCGGTCAAGACCGCCGCCGCCGGCCCCCGAGCGATCAGCCGGCCAAAGTCGAGTACGTAGATCTCGTCCGAGATCTTGGCGACCATGGCCACGTCATGCTCCACCAGCAGGACGCTCACTCCCAGCTCGGCGGGAAGCCGTCGGATGACGTCCCCAAATCCCTCGCTTTCGGCGACGTCGAGACCCGAGGCCGGCTCGTCGAGCAGCACGATCTCCGGGAGGGTCGCCAGTGCCCGGGCGAGTTCAACACGCCGGGCCAATCCCAGAGGTAGGCTCCCAGCAGGTCGTTCGGCAAGGTCCGCAGCGCCACTGAGCTCGAGGGCGGCCCGGGCTCGTTCCCGGAGCTGCCGTTCGGTGCGAGCGGTGCCGGGGTTCCGGAGCATCGATCCCAGGACTCCGAGCCTCCCCTCCACTCCTTCGGCAGCAATGAGCACGTTGTCCAACGCACTCAGTTTCCCGAAGAGTTGGACCCGCTGGAATGTTCTCCCGAAGCCCAGGCGGGCCCGCCGGTGCGGCGGGAGCTCCGTGACGTCTTCGTCCCTGTAGTAGACACGCCCGGCGGTGGGAGCCTGCAACCCGGACACGACGTTGAAGAACGTCGTCTTTCCGGCACCGTTCGGCCCGATCAGGCTTACGACCTCGCCGGCATGCACCTTGACTGACACATCGTTCAAGGCTTCCAGGCCGCCGAAACGGACGCTGACCCCGTTGACGTCAAGCAGTGCCATCGGTCACCTCTCCTTGCCGGCGCGGGCCGGCTCCAATTCGCTCGCCAGCGCGTACAACGCGTCGGTGCCGAGCGATTCCGCCGGCGTTGCTCGAATCCGCCGCTTCCGCGCCGTGTCGAGCAACTGCCGGGGCAATCCCGCGATGCCGTCCGGGAGGAGAACGAGGACACCGATCACGCCCGTTCCTGCAATGATCTGGGCGACGACGGGACTGGCGAACTTTCCAACGAAGTCGGGAAGGTGGATGTACAGCAAGCCTCCGATAATCGCCCCGGGGACGCTCGTCAGGCCGCCGATCACGGCCATGACCATGAGGAGCAAGGACCGGAGAACGTCGAAGCTGAAGAAGACGGAGTACACGTTGCCGACGATGCCGGCGTAGAGCGCCCCGGAGAACGAGGCGAACAAGCCGGCCAGGGCGAAGGAGACCAGCTTGACCTGGGCGACGTTGATACCCATCAGACTGGCGGCGACTTCCGAGTCCCGGGTCGCCTTCATCGCTCGCCCGAGACGAGAGCGCCCGATGTTGTAGAGCAGACCGCCGAAGACCGCAGCGGCGACGATCAAAAGGATCAGATACCGGTAGTCGCTGGCCAGGGACGTCCCGACCACGGCCGGTCGGGGCACGTTCAGGCGTTCGACGGAACCGGTCACCGTTCGGTTGGTGAAGACCATCAGGTTGAGGGCGAAGGCGATCCCGAGGGTGACGAGGGCGAAGTGGAGCCCACGGACCCGAAGCGCGGGGATTCCGATGATCACCGCCAACGGAACCACTGTCGCCGGGACAAGCAGCGCCGCCAGCAAGAACGGCAGCCGGTGGCTTCCATCGTTACCAACCCCACCGTAGAGGCCCATCAGGAACGCCCCGAGCCCGATGAGGGTGCCCTGAGCCAAAGAGATCTGACCAGTCCAGCCCGTCACCAGGACGATGCTCATCGCTCCGATGGCGTAGCACAGCGACGCCTGAAGCAGGAACATCTGGTAGCCGGTCTGCCCGGAATAGAACATGAGGGCCACAGCGGCCAGCACCGGCCAGCCCGCGAGCGCTTTTAGTCGTCGCGCCAGGACTGCCGAGGAGGGTGCCATCGCCATCAGATCGCCTCCTGCGCTTCTGCCCATTCAAGAGCATTGGACCGGTAGAGCAAGGCAACGAGCGCGACGGTGAGCGCGACGCCCGCCTGCGCGCCGGCGAGACGGGGCAGGAGATAGCTCACCATCTGCTGCGACACACCGAGGACCAACCCTCCGACGACAGTGAGGGCAAGGCTTTCCATTCGCGCCACCAGCATGGCGGAGTAGGCCACGATGATCAGAGAGACGTAGACGATCGGATCGAGGTGCAGCGTCGGGGCCAACATGATTCCAGCCAACCCGGCAAGAAAGCCACCGACCGACCAGACGACGCGGCCCAGGTTCGTACTGTCGATGCCGGTGGTCTGCGCCAGGACGGGCCGGTCACCAGCGGCGCGCAATGCGATGCCGAGACTGGTCAGCTTGAAGAACAGGGTCAGCCCGGCAGCGATCGCAAGGGTCAGCGCGATGGCCACCATCTGGTCGACTCCGACCCGCACACCGAAGATACCGACCGTGCGAGAGGTGAACAGATCGGGGATGAATTGACCGTAGGTCTGAACGCCCCACTTTTGCTGGCAAATGCCGAGGATGACCAGTAGAAAGCCCAAGGTGACGAGCGTCTTGACGAAGACGGAGGATCGGCGCATTCGCTCGATGGCGATGTACTCGATCAGAAGCCCGGTCGCAGTCGAGGCGAGCAACGCGCCTCCGAAGGCGAGGACATAGGACCCGTTGCGGTAGACGTTGAAGATGTACGCCGCGGCGATCGCCTGGCCTCCGTGGGCAAGATTGACCACCTTCGAATAGCGGTACTCGAGAACGAGGCCGAGACCGACCAGGGCGTACATCATTCCCAAAGAACAGCCGAGGATCAGAACGAGCTTCACTACAGCTTCCCCTCCATGATGGATGCTGGACCGCACCGGGTCTGCCGCTGAGTCCCTAGCGGGGCCCAGCGGCAGACAGCGCCTCGGTCACTGGCGAAACCCAGAGTCAGTACGACGCATTAGGGGTGGGATTTCCGCCCGCGGGGTCAGGCGCCCACTGGCTGGTGAGTTCGTGCAGATCACCGTTCTTCACTTGGCCGAGGATCACCGAGTCCATCGGGGTCCGGTACCAGTCGTTCGGGCCCTTGGTGGTGAAGTCGAGTGGGAGGGTGAAGTCACCAGCGGCCTTCCAGGCCTTCTGGCTCCCGACCCAGCCCATGAGCCGGCTGCGGCTCACATCGCTCCCGATGGCCTTCAGCGCATCGACAAAGAGGTTGGTGCCGGACCAAGCGGGCAGCCCAGCGCCGTCCCATGATGGCTTGGCGACGTACTTCTTAACGGCGGCCACCATGGTCTGAGCGCCGGGATTGCTCGAGGTCCAGAGGCGGCCGGCCATGGCGAACACTGATCCCTCTGCCTGTTGGGCCGCGTCGCGGGCGATCGACTGGGCGTAGCAGGGGCTGCAGCTGGCGTAGCCCTTCTCCGGACGCCAGCCCTGGCGCTGCGCGGCCTGCATGAACGAGGTCGCTGCCGCCCCGGTGTGGGCGATGGCGACGGCTTCGGCACCCGACTGGCGCATTCGGATCGCCTCGGATGTGAAGTCGGGCGTCCCCAGCGGGGTTTCCGATTCGTAGGTGATCTGGCCACCGTTCTTCTTGATGGCAGCGATGAAGCCGCTCTTGCAATCCTGCGAGATGTAGACGTTCGTCGCGACGGTACCAACCTTCTTCCAGCCGAGATTCTTGGCCGCGTAGTCACCGATGGCCCGGCACTGGACCGACACGTAGTTTCCGGTTGGGAACGTGTTCTTGCGACGGTAGACTTGCGAGATCTCGGACATCTCCCCGAGGACCGGGACGCCGTGCTGCTCGAGGTAGGGATACATCGGGTCGGCGAAGGGGTTCCCGCCCCCGATCTGGGCAAAGTACTTGTCGACTTCGTTGAGCCGCTTGACGTTTGCCAACGCCTGGTTGGTGTCGGTTGCGTCGTTGTCATAGACGAGGTACTTGAACTTCCGGCCGTTCACCCCGCCCTGATCGTTGATCATCTTGAGGTAGGCGCCGGCGAAGTCGGAGGCGGGGGGGAATGCGACTGATCCGGTCCGGGCGGTGCTGGTTCCGACGACGATCTCCGTCGGCGTGACTCCCTGCCGTTCCTCGGCGGCCGGGACGGCAGCGTCAGCCGGGGGGACGGCCACTGCACCGCCCGCTCCGGGCTGGTCGGGCGCCGGCTGCCCGGGCACCGGTTGGCCCGGCGCCGGCTGCCCGGGCACCGGTTGGCCGGGCGACGACTGATCAGCAGACGCCTGGCCAGCAGCCGACTTCGGTGCTGACGATGACTTCGCCCGCGCCCCGGATGTAGAGCCCGCAACCGGCGCGGTACCCGAAATGCCAGCGCTCGGACTACTCGGTGAGGCCGAGGCCACAGACGATCCGGCCGTGGAGTCAGGTACTGATCCACCCGTGTCGAGAGCAGGGCCGCTGCCTGATTCGGTTGCAGGGGTTGCCGGGTCCCCGGCGGTTGGGCTGGCTGCGCCAACCGAGGCCGGAGCGGCTGAGCCGACGGTTGAGGACCTGTTGTCCCGGCTCAGGTCTACGACCACCATCGTGACGAAGATCATCGTGATGCCCACGAACGCGGTAATCAGACTTGTAAAGAGATTTTCGGATTTTCGGTCCATTCAGAGGATCCCCCTTGTTCCGTTGGCCGAACCCATGGTGGGGTCAGGCGCTTCCCCGGGCCTCGCGTCGCTTACACGTGCGGAGGGCGGCCGCCGCGACAGCCGCAACGCCGAGAAACTGCCAGGCTCCGAGAAGGCTGATGAGCGCACGACGCGAGAGGCCCCCTTGTGTTTGCTTGACTGACGCAACTGGCATCGGCTGAAACGGAGAAGCCCACTCCCGCTCGGCCGTGACGGATTGGCTCCGGACCGGCTCGGCGCTCGAAACCGGAGTTTGCAACCTGCTGGCCTCGATCGCTCCGGTGACGTCCGAGCCGAGGCTCGGATGGGGAATGGCCGGTACCAGCGATTCCGGTGTCGCTGAGGAGTGCCGTCCAGACGCTGCCCTCATGGTGGACATTGCGTCGCTACTCTCCGAGGCAGCGCCATCCGAAGCTACATCGTTTGTGCTTGCAGCGTCGCGCGTCGCCTCCACCTTCCCGTTCCCGAGCCAGAAGTTCAAGAAGTAGGTGGTGCCGCCGTTGACAACCTGGCCTCGGACGAACAGTCCTTCTCCTTCGATGCTGCCCGTTGGCCCGCTCGTCGTGTTGCGCTGGGCGGCAGCTCGCAGTGTCAATCCTCCCTCGGCCAATGCTTCTTGCAGCCCTTTGGTAGTCGCCTCGATGTCACCCTTCTTGAAGGCCTGCTCGTTGAGCTTCACACCGTCCGCGTCAATTCTGACTGGGATCCCCGCGATGCTGACGCCTTCGGCGATCGTCGTGCCGGCGGCGGTTCCCGCCATTCCGTCGCTGGCCGCGCTGTACCGCTGGACCAACGAATCGACGTGCACCAAACCCCCCAGGAGGTCGACGGAGTTCATCTTGATCTCAGTGGATCCACTTGAGGCATCGGTAACATCGACGTGCGTCACGACCTTGGCGTCGGCGATGCGGGCGAGGGCACCCTGCACGTCCTCCCGAGGTTCAACCCCGCCGACGGAGCGCAAAGCTCCATAGAGCCGGTCCCGCCAGGAGCGCCAGGCGCTGAGGCGGTCATCCGCGGTCGGCCTGGCCGACTTCGGCGCCAGACCAAAGTTATCGGGAATTTCGACGTCTGAGAGAAACGCCGTGCAGTCCACAGCATCGTTCGCATCGGAGATGCGGCAGGTCTGTCGTGACGCCCCGAGCCGCATCGTCCCAGCCCCGTTCACTGTCGTCGGGGCTCCAACTTCGGAGGAACGGCGGCTACCATCCACGCTGGCGGCGTACGGGTAGGTGGGGATGTAGTTGGCCAGGGGGGCGCTCTCCGGAGCGACCACTGGCGGGAGATTCCCGGCGACTAGAGCAACGGTACCCGGAAAGAATGCCGAGGCGAAGCCGGCGGGTTGACCCGATGAGTTGAGCGTCGCAACCGAGTACGGTGCTGCTGGGTTGAACAGAGGGGTTGGGCTTAGGGGTGATGCAGTGAAATCGAAAACCGCCGCGAGGCCCGTCCCTACCGCGTTAGCGAAATAGGTCGACGGAGGTGCGGCTTCCGCTGCGCCGGTACCCAGCGAAACGGATGCGCCCCCCATGGCAACCCCACAGATCAGCGCCTGCGCTCGCCTTCGGCCTTTCCCTCGCGACGGGCGATTTGGCTTGGTCTTCATAGCTACGTCAGCTCCCCCAATTCGGTGGTCAGGCGGCCGCGACGAGATCAGCGCGCCCAGCGTCTTCGAGTAGTTGTCTGTAGAGCGGAAAGACCTTCTTGGCGATCGGAAGCAGTTTGAGGATCTTCGGGACCGGCCCCTTCGCCCGCATCTGGCCCTTCGCCATGGCCGTCGTGGCGTTGAGTTTTCCGAGCCAGAACTTGTGGCCAGTGTCCGCCGTCATGGACATCTCGGCGTCGACGGGCATCGTGGAAGTGCCGAAATCGACCTGTCCGGTACCGAAATTGACCCAGATCGACGATTCCGGCTCGGTATAGTTGAGGCGGATGGTAATCCCGACCCGGCCGAACTCCTCGGCCAGCGCGGCATCTTTAAAGCAGAGCTGGAACACTCCGCCGAGATACTGGTAGACCTCTTTTTCGTCTTGGAAATAGGCCACGAGACCTCCGTTTATTGGCTGTTTTGGCAAACTCACTCAGGCTCGGTCGAGAGCAGCAGGCTGTAGAATTTCTTCTCCCGTTTCCGGGCGAGGTCCACATAGATACTCTTCACCTCGGTGTAGGCCTTGAGGCCCTCGAGCCCGAGTTCCCGTCCGATCCCGCTCTGCTTGTATCCACCGAAGGGGTTCGCCGGACTCACCTGGTGGTGGTCATTGATCCACACCGTCCCGGCCCGGAGGCGACGGGCGACCTGAAGCGCCTGTCCGATGTCGTCGCTCCAGACGGTGGCGGCCAGCCCATAGATCGTGTCGTTCGCGAATCGCACCGCGTCCTCGAGGTTGTCGTAGGGAAGGACGGCAAGGACGGGTCCGAAGATCTCCTCCCGGGCGATCCGCATCTCGCTGGACACGTTGGTGAAGATCGTCGGTTGGACGAAGGTCGAGCCGGCCGGAACATTCCCCGGCCCGCCCAGAACGAGGTTTGCCCCCTCGGTCAGACCAGCCTCGATGTAGCTGCAGACCCTCGCGTGTTGCGCGCTCGTGATGAGCGGGCCCATATCGGTCTCCCAGTCGAGGGGATCGCCCAGCCGGATGGTCGCGGCCCTGGCCACGAGTCGATCCGTGAATTCACCGCAGAGTGACCGGGGCACGAAGAGTCTCGTGCCGGATTCGCAGAACTGCCCGGCGTTGAAGTAAGCGCCGAAGAGGCATCCATCAACGGCACAGTCCAGGTCCGCATCATCGAGGACGATCACCGGCGACTTGCCCCCCAACTCGAGTAGGACACGCTTGAACGTGTTCGCCGCCTGAGCGGCGACGAGGCGACCGACGGCGCTCGAGCCTGTGAAGCTGACGAGATCCACCTCCTGAGAACCTGTGAGGCAACTCGCGACCTCGGAGCTGGATGACGTCACGACATTGAGCACCCCGGGAGGCAGGCCGACGGCCTCAAAGGCCTCCGCCACCCGGATCGCGGCGAGCGGCGCGAGGGGCGATGGCTTGAGCACGACGGTGTTGCCGGCCGCCAGCGCCGGAAACACTTTGAACACCGCCGAGAGCAGGGGAAAGTTCCACGGCGTCAGGCTCGCCACGACCCCGACGGGCTCGCGCACGACCATGCTCACGGAGGGGATCGGCGCGGACTGCACCGGCAGCCCTTCGGTGAGATCGACTCCGGCCAACTCGGCGAACGACTCGGCGAAGAGTCCAGCGGCACCGACGAGGAAGCTGCTCGACACCCTGATCGGGACCCCGAGGCACCGTGTCTCTTCAATCTCCAGCTCGTCCTGCCGGTTGGCGAGTTCGGTGGCGGCTCGGTGCAGAAGAGCCCGCCTTTCCCTTGGATCGAACCCGGACCAGGGGCCCTCGAAGGCTCGGCGAGCGGCGCTGACGGCATGCTCGACGTCCGACTCGGTGCCCTCGGGGACATGGGCGACGACGTCCTGCCGGTAGGGGTCGACCACCTCGAACACGGAGCGATCCCGCGCTGCAACCCACTTTCCATCCACGTACATCGAGGCGTCCACGGGGCGCGCTATACCGACTTCTCTGACCGCGGTCACAATTTCCCCCCAGGGCTCTCTGCTCGAAGAGTCTCAGTCGAAGACGATTACGCCGCGAATGTTGCGTCCTTCGAGCATGTCGGCGAACGCTGCGTTGATGTCATCGAGTCGATATCGATTGGTGATGAGTTCTTCCAGACGGAGCTTCCCCGTCCGATTCAGCTCGAGCAGCAGGTTGATCTCCGCGAAGGGGTTGCAGCCCCCGTAGACGGTGCCGATAAGCTCCTTCTCGAAGAGCACCAGTTCCATCGGCGGCACCTCGATATGGAGATCAGCACCCGACGGAACGGCGACGCACACGACTCTCCCGCCCTTGGACACACAGGCGGCACCCTTCCCGATGAGAGCCGGGGTGAGGAGCCCCGGGGTGAGGATCGCAACGTCGCCCCCTTGACCGTTGGTAAGGCTCTGCACAACATCGATCGGGTCCACCTCACTCGGGTCGACGACATGCGTCGCCCCGAGCTTCAGTGCCGTTTCGCGCTTGAGGGGCTCAGGATCGACGGCGATCACGGCGCGGGCACCGGCGATTGCCGCCCCCTGGACCGCGTTGATGCCGATACCGCCAATTCCGAAGACGACGACGACCTCGCCCGGGCTGACCCTCCCCCGATGGACCGCTGCGCCATACCCTGTGGGCACACCACACCCGACCAAGCACGCCAGCTCGAGCGGGATGTCGGACGGGATCTTGACCACGGACGCCTCAGCGACAACCGTGTATTCGGCGAACGTGCCCAGCATGCAGACCTGGGCGATGTCCTCCCCGTCGACGGAGAACCGGTAGGTGCCGTCGAGCTGTGCGCCGACGAGGAGCCCGGCCCCGAGATCACAGAGGTTCGTCCGGCCGGTGGCGCACCACCGGCAGTGCCCGCACGAGGGAATGAAGGACATCACCACATGATCGCCGGGCTCGACGGAGGTCACGCCGGGACCGACCTCCTCGACGATTCCCGCCCCTTCGTGGCCGGCCAGCACGGGGAACGCCATGGGAAGATCGCCGGTGACGATGTGATGGTCGGAGTGGCACACGCCCGTGGCCGCCACCTTGACCAGTACCTCGTTCGCCTTCGGGCCCTCGAGATCGACCTCTTCCACGCTGAAGGCTTCGCCAACCCCTCGGAGCAAAGCGGCGCGAGTCTTCACGGGCGTCCCCCTTAACAGGTGTAATGATTATGAATAGTACCATCCGAGCCGCAAGTCCGCAACGGCATCTTCACCTACCGGACACGCTCGGGTGCACGATCCTGACCCTCTTGCGGAGCAGGCCCCGCGCTTGAAGGGCTCGAGTGGGCCGCCGCTCAAAGGACCTGGTTAGCCGGGCAGCCGCCGGGCTGGAGAAACGGACCGCGGCTGATCCGCCGACAAACCCGGGCCGGGCTGTTGAACGAACGCGCGGCTCGGCTGCTACGACCACCCGTCACGTCGGCAGAGAAGACCTGTCCCACGTTCGTATGGGAGAAGAGGCGTGGGGCCGCGAGCATTGATGTTCGATGGGCACTTCGAACGGTCCGGCACCGCTCGCCCATCGATTCCCTCGCGGCGCTCGCGGTTTGCGCGTCAGGCAGCTTCGGTGAGGATGTGGACCGCAGCCACAGCACCCTCGCCTCGAACGATGCCTCCGATCGTGTGCACGAGCGCCACCGAGGGATCAGCTACTTGACGCCCAAAAGCTTCGCCCCGGAGCTGGCCGAGCGCCTCCACTACTTGCGCGACTCCCGTGGCGCCCAGCGGGTGGCCACGCGACTTGAGCCCACCGGAGGGATTCACTGGCAGCCGCCCGCCGAGAGATGTCGCCCCCTCCTCGATCAGCCGGCCCGCCGCCCCGGGGTCGCAGAACTGCAGGTCCTCGTAGTGCAGCAATTCGGCGATCGTGAAGCAATCATGCACCTCAGCCCACCTCACATCCCGGGCAGTCAACTCTGCCATCGAGTAGGCCAGATTGGCGGCCAGGCGAGTAGCCGAAAAGGAGGTCATCGATGGGTTCGATGAAAAGGCAGCGGTGCTCACTCCCGAGCCAGCGACGACCAGTGGTGGCCGCCGACCGCCGGGGCCAGCCGTGACGACGACGGCGGCAGCGCCGTCGGACACCGGGCAGCAGTCGAGCAACTGAAGCGGGTCAGATACCGGGGCGGACCCGAGCACCTGCTCGAGTGTCACCTCACGCTGAATGTGAGCCTTCGGATTCTTTGCCCCGTTTGCATGATTCTTCACCGCCACCTTGGCCATCTGCTCCCGGGTCGTGCCGTGCTCTTGCATGTGCCGTCGCGCCACCATCGCGAAGAACGCCGGTGCCAAGAGCCCGACACGACCCTCGAACTCGGCATCAGTCGATCCCGCCATGGCCTTGGCCGCCTGGGCAGAGCCGGCCTGCGTCATCTTCTCTGCTCCGACGACAAGCACGGTGCGGTAGCGCCCGTTACGCACGGCCCAGAACGCCTCGGCCAGCGCAGTTGACCCACTCGCGCAGGCGTTCTCGATGCGCAACATTGGTCGCCCAGCGATGCCGACCGTCCGGAGCAACACAGCTGGGAGAACCCCGGCCTGCTCGTCGGTGATCCCCGCCAACGCACTGGCGAAGTACACGGCGTCGATCTCCCGCGACTCAACTTCGGCATCCCGAAGTGCCTCCGAAGCCGCTTCGTGGACCAACTCCCGCAGAGGTTCCGGCCGGGCTCCGAAACGGGTCATCGCGCCACCGGCGACCAGAACCCGCCTCATGAGCGTGAAAAAGTCAACGGGGCGACTCCGACCATCACTACCTCCTCAGAAGACCCGTACGAACCGTGCGGTTCAAGGCGGCAGAAGACCCGTGGGCCTCCATCGAGGTCAACGTACGCGACCGTGTACGGGACGTCATCCGGCAGACCGGCCCAGACCGTCGTTGACGAGAAGATCCTCCCGCTCATTGGGAGCGGGCAGGGGACGCTCTCCACACCACAGGCCAGGCACCGCGCCACTGGTGGGTACTCTCGTGCCCCACAAGCTGGGCACTCCGAGCCGTTCTTCATGACTCACCTCGAGGGAAGCAAACGCCGCCGACCGTACGCGCACAGAACAGATTAAGTGTAATACTTAGCCCTAAACCTTGCAACGGGCCGAAGGGACCAACATGCTCCAGCTTGAGACCGCCGCTCGCGAGATGCACCAGACGTGAGGATGCGAGGCGGCAACAACGACGAGGAACTCGAGGCCCGACTCGCTGCGGCGTCCGCCCTCTGGGAGCTTGCGGACGCCCTGGTCCAGCATCAGTGCCCTGCGACGGTCCTGCGGGAGATCGCAGGTACCGCCCACCGTTTGACCTCGACCACGGCTGCCCACCCCGTCCGATCGCGCGCTGAGACACTACACAGGCTGATTGCGGCGGATGGGGGGCTACGCCTCGGGACTTTCGTCGAACGAGCAGTCGCTGGCAGGGCCAATCCGACAGCCGCTGAGGTTCACTTCGCCAAGGAAAGCTCCTCATCGGTGACCGCTGAGGCCTACCTTCGCTCGGCCCACGAGGCAGCACCCGGGCGAGCCCACGGAGGCGTTGTCGCGGCTCTCTTCGATGATGTGATGGGGGCGATACCCCATCTGGTCGGCACCCCTGCCTTCACCACCAAGCTCACGGTCAACTTCCGGGCCCCCACCCCGGCACCGGGCCGAATCGTGCTCCGCGCCTGGCTAGCCAGCCGGGAAGGCAACTACCTCCGAGTCGAGTCGGAAGCGAGTCACGGCGACAGGCTGACTGCGACAGCGGAGGCCATGTTTCGCGTCGTCGACGCGAAACGCTTCCTGGCTTCTTAAGGTTGTGGTGCCCGAGAGGTCGGCGGCCACAGGACTGTGTGGCTTGGCTGTCGGACCGGGCTTACGGTTCCCTTCCCCACACTCCAACGATGGTGAACCCCGGCTCGAGCAGGGTCGGCCGACCGAGCGCGTCGATCACCTCATCGAGTCGTGATTTGTCACCGCGCCGTCCGAAACCCCGAAGCTCCTATTGGTCAAGGGGCTTTTTTGGACGGGCGGTTATTGGGCTCCGCAGGGCCCGATGGCGAGGGGCATTTTCCTTGGCCGGCTGGGATGCCCACAAATCCGAGACGAATTCGCTGAAGAGATTCTGCGTGAAGTCGCCCCGCTGCTGCGTGAAAATCGGCGTTAGGGAGCGATGGTCCGGAAGTACCGCCGTTTGGGGTCGTTGGTACTGCTGCCGACCTCGACGACCAGGCCGCGATCGACAAGGGCGGCCAGTCGGGTGCGGGTGGCGCGGGGCGAGAGTCTGACGAGACGGGCCAGCGCGCTCGTGGACAGGCCGTCGTGCCGCTCCAGCGCGTCGAGGATGGCTTGGTCGACGGGGTCAACGTGAGGCTCACTCCGGTTGGCTCGGAAGAGAGTGACGCGAAAGCGGCCACCGAGTTCTTCCAGGACCGGTTCAGAGAGACCGGCTTCCACGCAGGCCGCGGTCATGCGCTGGATGCCACTTCCCCACTGCTCGATCAGTCCGAGTTCGTGGAACACACGGCCGATCACCCGGTTTCGGAGCCGGGACACGCCTCGCCGGATGTCTTCGACTGTGAGACCGAAGGGAAGCAGTCCGGGGTTCTCCACTTCCAGGCGGTCGTCGAAGACGGCGACGCGGATCGGACCGCCCCGCTGGGAGTAGTGCGTGTGGACCACGGCGTTGACGACCGCCTCCCGCAGCGCCGCGGGCGGGAACGCCCAGCGGTCGACCCGGCGCACCTCCCCGATCACTGCCTCCCGCGAGATGTTGCGGCGCACAAAGGCAATGGTCTCTTCAACGGCCCGCACTGGCAGGCTCCGAATCTCGGCGCCGTCGAGAATGCGTCGCCGGTCGGTGCCCTCGAAGCGCCCGGCCTGGATCCAGGCGTCAGGGAAGTAACGGTCACGATCACGATCACGACCGAAGAGCAACACGCCGCCGATGGTCGGCACGTCATGACCCTGATGAGTGGTCAGTAACCGGAGGGTGCGCAGGTCGCTCCGGCGCAGGCTCCGCACCGAGGCGAACAACTCGGAAGCAGAAGCAGCTCGGAAGTCGACCACTTCGGAGCCCACTTCCGGCAACGGCACTTCGTCGTAGGACTCGTGCCAGGCCGAGCGTCGGAGCTCGCCGATCAACTCCGGATCGGCACGACGGTTCGTCGAACCGACCCGCACGAACACCCCCTCTTCGGGGCCAAGCCGCTTCAGATGGTGCGGACGCGCCGAACTCGGGAACACCTCGACCGCCACCACCTGGGTCTTCCGCCACGGAAGAACCTCGAGTTCGGGCGCGAGATGGGGAGCGATACCGTCATTCACAAGACTGGCGAGGCGTTCCTCCACCGCCACCGACAGAGCGGCATCGCCGAAGCTGTGGATGGACGCCTACCTCGCCGCCTTCGCCCTCGCGGGCCAGCTGACCCTGGTGACCAGCGACCGCGCCTTCAAACAGTTCCGCGGTCTATCGCTGACGTTGCTCTGAACCGCTTAGTCCTGTATTTGGTGACGGGGTCCGGCGGCTCGTGCCCGGAGGTAGGCGAGCACGAAGCGTTCGCCGTCTGGTCGGAGGGCCAGGGTGTGCGGTGTGAGCCGTCGGCCCGTGCCGTATTCCCACGTGGATTCTGATTCGTCGAGGATGTCGAAGATCCGCCACCAGCGCAGGGGCCGCCAGATGGCAGAGGAGAGCTGGTTCGGCGTGAGGGGGCCCGTGCTGGTGGACCACCCTTGGGCGGCGACGATGGGACCGATGTCGGCGCCCAGGTCGCCTTGTTCGACGCGTCCGTGGAGGAGCCTCAGCCCCACGAGCTCGGTGAGCATACGGGTGAAGTCCTCGCCGTCTTCGGTTTCAGAGGCGACCGCTGCCCACAGGCGGTGGGGGGCCTCCAGCAGCTCGGCGCCGTGGGCGGTGACGTGCAAGCGGCGTCCGCGTCGGCGGACGAGGCGCAGCCGGCTGGCGGCGTCCCGCACGGTGGCAAGCTGGGGCACGTCGGCCTCCGAGCGGGGCGGCTTGGGCCAGTCCCACCATCCGAACCGTTCCACCGCCCTCAGGACCGCGGCGCGGGCCAGGTAGTGGCTCTGGGTGAGCTCGGCTCCACCGGTCTGGGCGGCCAGGTCGAGGAGCCAGCGCATCGGAGCGACCGCAGCGGCGGGATCGGCTGGCGGCTCGACAGGATGCAACAGCCGGTTGGCGACCGAGGCACGCCACTGCTGGTGGAGGGGATGCCGGGTGGAGTCGATCCATCTCCCGACACGCTCGGTGGTGACCAGCCCAGCCAGGCTCTGGCCGGGCGGGAGATCGAGCGGACTGGTCAACACCATCTCGGTGATCGACCCCGCGTGGCTCCGCCAGCGGGCACGACCGGGGACGAGCTGCCCGGCGGCCACGGCATCACCGAGGGCCCGTTCGACCGTCTCCAGCGCGCGGGCCTCGTCGACGCCCATGACCGAACCCCAGGCGAGCACGGATGTGTCGGGCGGTTCGACGCCGGACGACCGGTGGGCATCGCGGTACGCGGTGGCCCCAGCGTCGGAGTCCTGAGCCCAGGCGGCAAGCACGGCGGAGGTGCGCGCCGAGCGGGCGACCGGGGCGAGCCGGTGCAGGCCGAGCTCATCGAGGAGCTCGGCCGTCGCTTCAGCCAGCCCGGCCCAGTCTTCCTGGGGGTACTTCCGGGGCAGCTGCCACCACAGGAACTGTTGCAGCGCCGCCTGGTGGATCATCTCCGTGCCCTCGCCGACGGTCAGGGCGTCAGCCACGGGTTGCACGGCCATCTTCAGATCCGGACGTCGAGCCTCGACGCGGCGGACGGCCTCGGCGACGTCGTCGACGCTCATCGGCTGCCGCCTCGTCGCCTCTCGACCCCGGTGTCTGACGCGTGGTCCAGTACCGCGTGGAAGCCCGAGTCGTCCGCCAGGTGAAGGAAGCTGTGGCCGCGCAAGGAGCCGTCGTCGTCCAGCACCGCCCAACCGTGGCCCGCGATCCCGAGGATCGCCTTTGAAGTCACCCTGGTCATACGTGTTGGCGAAGGATGTCGGGGTGATCCCGAGTGGACAACGCCCGCAACTCCTGGTGTTGGCGTCTGTCAAGCGCGTGGTCGATGGCGAGGAACTCGTAGTACTGATACTCGCTCACCGCTGGCGACCTCCTCTCTCGAGCGGCTGCCCTGACCATAGACGCCGCTCCCCGAGACCCGCGGGGGACCCACCGCCGCCCACGTCGGCCCCAGTGTCGTCGACGTCGCGGGCTCCCCCGCCAACTCGACGTCATCGTCGCCAACGCCAACGCAGGACCTCTCCGATCTCGTCGCCAGGCTCCGGCCCGGCCGGGTCGGGCCAGAGCCTTCGGCGAGCATTCGACGGTCAGCTCCTCGACCAGGAGCGACTCCGCCACCTCGTCGAGCTCGGCGCCGGTCAGGAGGTTCTCCCCGGACTCGAACGACTCATCGCCACCGCCACCAGCCTCGCCATCGAGGTGGTGGGCAACCACATGGCTGGTAGACCCGACCTTCCCGACACAGCGGTGAAGGACGGGCGTGTCAGCCAAGACGAGGTCGATGAGATCCTCGGCCAGCTGGCGTACGGCGAGCGTCCCGCATCAGGTGGACGTTGATCCTCATGCCGCCACAGTGGCGAGCGCCGATTCGGCTCGCTGGCGACGTTTGCGGAGGGTGAGGGCTTTGGTCCCGGTCTCCTCCGCGAGCGTCTCGATGGGGACGTCGAGGACTCGGGTGAGGAGGATGAGTCGGGCCCCGCAGGGTCGGAGGTGACCGAGCCGCACGGCCTCGGTCACGAGGTCGACGAGTTCGTCGGTCGACGACCGGTCTTGCGGTGCTGAGGCCACGGCGCTGCTGGTCGACTCGGCGAGCGGCTCGGTGAGCGGCTCGGTGGCCAGGCGGAGGCGGCGTTCCCGGCGGCTGGTGCGCCAGAGGACCTGGCGGGTGTCGTGGAGGAGGTTGGCCGCTACCCGGGCGGGGCGGCGGTCGCAGGGGTAGCGCCGGATCCGTTCGAAGGCGGCTTCGACCACGGCGGTGGCCACTTCCTCGGGGTCGCCGGTGAGCCGGTAGGCGGACATCAAGGACTTCAGGCCGGGCATGAGGGCCTGGAGGACGGTCTGGGCGGCGAGGTTGTCGACGGCGGCCCGGCGAAGGAGAGCGAGGAGGAGCCGGTCGCTTTGCGCCGGTCGTCCCCGACGCTGGATCTCGGCCACCACCTCCACGAGGTCCGAGAAGCCGCCCAGAGCGGGGTCGGAGGCCCACCCGGCCAGCGTGCGGGCCGCCTGGGGGGAGCGGGCGAGGTGGAGCCACTCGTCATAGAGCCGGTCGAGGAACTGCGGCATCGGGACCTCCTGGCAGGTGGGCTGACCTGCGGCGGAGGATCCGAGGAGGCTCTGAACGCCGCTCTGGACGGCGGTCTGAACGCCGTCCTGAACGGCCGAAGAAATCCGGCCGGTCTCGGTCCGTTCAGCCCTGAACGGGCGGGCACTACGGGCGATATGTGACGTTCGGGCGGTTCGACCCGATGAGATGGGCGTGGGGACGAATCGGACGAAGTCGACGCACTTTTCGCATCTATTCCGGCAGAGGGGACTAGTCCCATTTGGCTACCGCGATAGTGGTGGGCGGACCGGAGCAACGGAGTTCGACACCACCGAGGTGCGTGTCCGTCGAGTGGCTCGGGCCAACCTTGAGATGACTGCCCGACTGAACGAGCCATCCCCGAATCCGAAAACTTGTGTCGCGTTCAGGCGGGCGCGACGCGCATAGGTGGAGTTGGAACCACCGGGGACCGGAGGAGGACGCGTGACACTCATCCCCCGAGCTTGGAGCCGTCACCGGGAACGGGCAGTCTTCGGCCTCGCCGTCTTGGTCGCCGTGGTGCTGGCCGCGTGCTCCTCGGACGGTCCCCAGGACGTGGAGGGGAACCGTCCGACCACGACCACGTCGACCGTCCCCACGACCACGACGACGACCACGCGCGATCCGCAGGCGGCCGCGGTGGCCGCCTACCGGGCGTTCTGGCAGGCGTTCCTCGCCGCCGCCGACCCGATGAACCCGGAGGACCCCCGCCTCGCTGAGCACGCCACGGGCGAGGAACTGGCCGCGGTGCGGAAGTCGTTTCTGGCCGCCAAGGCGGCCGGCAACGTGATCCGGGGCAATCTCGACCTGGCGCCGAGGGTGGTGAGCGCCGACGCGACGACGGTCGTCCTGCGCGACTGCTACGGCGATACCACGGGGCTCTACAACGCGGCCACCGGAGAACGCCAGGACAAGGACGACCCCCGCCGTCTGTTGGTCACCGCCACCGTCACGCTCGTTGATGGGGTCTGGAAAGTCGCCTCGATCAAGTACGAGGGGGACGGATGCACCGCCTCGTAAGCGTTCTCCTCGCCGGGGTCGCGCTGCTGCTCGTGATACCGCCGGGTCCTGCGCTTGCCCGGGCCTCCGCCTACGGCTGGAGCGACAGCTCCGGCGTGGGCGCCGAGGCCCAGTTGGAACAGCCGGTCGACTCGAGGCGCACCCGGATCGGCAGCGCCCCCCGGCCGCGTTGCACGTACGACGTGATGAGCGCTGCGGACGTTGACATCGCTGAGCACATGGCCGGGAACGGGATGGGGCCGAGCCGCGGCGAGGGCCCCGGCACCTGGTACTGGAAGACCTGCATCGACGCCAACGGTCTGGCGTCGGCGACGGTCGCCTGGAGCCCGCAGCGCGCCGACCCGGAGAGCGTCGCCCGGCGGGCCCTGCGGTACACGTCGCTCCCCGACCCGGCGATCGGGATGAGCCCGCCGACCGAGCGGGGTGCGGTGGTCAACGTGCCGCTGTGGTTGTGGGTGAACCCCCAGGCGTGGAGCCCGACCGTGGCGACCGCCACCGTCGACGGCGTCACCGTGACCACGATCGCCCGTCCCACCCGGGTGGTGTGGAGCCTCGGAAACGGCGACGAGGTCGTCTGCGACGGTCCCGGCACGCCCTACGACCCGGCCCGCCCGGAAGCCGAGCAGCACTCGGACTGCACCTACCTGTTCGAGCAGGCGGGAACGTTCACGATCACTGCCACGATCGAGTGGCACGTCACATGGACGGCGGTCGGCACAGCCGGCGGTGGCGACCTCGGGGTCGTCCGCCGCTCGGCGTCCACGACCGTCGCGGTGTCTGAGATCCAGGCCCTCAATCGGGCCCCCGCAGAGGAGGACTGATGTCTCCGACGGTGACCTCCAACGGCACCACACGCGCTGCTGCTTCCCTCCCGGCCACGCCGGCGTTGTCGTCCAGCGCCCGGCGGAACCGGTCCCGGGTGGCGGCCGGCGCTCTGATCCTGGTGGCCTGCACGCTGGCCGCCGTCGTCATCTACGGGCGGGTCGGTGACCGCCGGGCGGTCCTGGCCGTGGCCCGGGGCGTCGACGTCGGCGAGACGCTCGAGGCCGGCGACCTGCGGGTCGTCCATGTCTCCACCGAGCCGGGACTGCGCACCATCCCGGCGGGGCAGCGGTCCGCGATTCTGGGTCGGCCGGCGGCCGTCCGCCTGGTGCCCGGGAGTCTGCTGTCACCGGCCGAGATCGGTGACGGCGCGGCGCTCCCCGAGGGGATGGCACTGGTGGGTGCCATCCTCAAACCGGGCCAGTTCCCCCTTGGGCTCGCTCCCGGGGACACCGTGGCCCTCGTCGCCGCCCCCGCTTCGGGAGCCGGTGTGGTGGTGGCGGCGGATTCCGCGGCTGAGCCGCCGACCGCCACCGTGGTGGCCGTCGATCGGGCGGCCGACGCCACCGGCAACACGACCGTGTCCCTCCAGCTGCCCGCCAACACGGCGTCCCTCATCGCCGGCGCCGGCGCCGCCGGGCGGCTCAACCTCGTGGTGGTCGGCCGATGAACGGGCTGCTCGCCGTCACGTCCGCCAAGCACGCACCGGGGGTGACTGCCGCCACCATCGCCCTGGCCGTCGCCGCCGGCCCGCTCCCGACCTCGTTGGTGGTGGAGGCCGACCCCGGCGGAGGCGACTTGGCGGCGCGCTGCGAACTCCCGGTCGAGCCCGGTCTCGGTTCGCTGGCCGCCTCCGGACGGCACGGCACGCCGGTCGATCTCGCCGGTCACGTCCAGCCCCTCCCGGCCGGGCCGTTCGCCTTGCTGGCCCCTCCGTCGCCGTCACTGACCCGCAGCGCCCTGGGCGCCCTCGGGGGCCGTCTCGCCGACGCGTTCGGGGCGTGGCCGGGCACCGTCGTCATCGACTGCGGGCGGTGGGACCCCTCCGGCCCAGCCGTTGCGCTGGCCAGCGTGGCCGACGCGCTCCTCGTCGTCCTGCGCCCGACGGTGGAGGGCGTCGAGCACGTCCGCGCTCGCCTCGACGACTTCCGCTCGGCTGGTGCGAGAACGGTTGCCGCCTTGCTCGTCGGCGATCGTCCCTATCCCCCGGCCGAGGTCGCCGCCGCCCTCGGGATCCCGGTCATCGGAACCCTTCCGTTCGACAGCCGCGGCGCGAAGGCGCTGGAACGCCAGATGATCGGGGCCGACACGCGGCGCAGCACGATCGTGCGGGCCGCCCGCAGCGCCCTCGATGCCCTGGCGGGGACACGGCCGGCGAGCTCGGAGGTGGGCCGGTGAACGGCCTGCCGGTTCCCGACGAGGGCCTCGTCGCCCGCTTCCGAGCCGCCGTCGGCCACCGCCTCGCCGAGCGGACCGCGGCGGCGCAGCGGGCCGGCGATCAGGCGCTCGACCGCGACGATCAGATGGCCCTCGCCCGGCGGTTCCTCAACGAGGAGCTGGAGCGCTACGCCGCCGAGTGCCTGGCCGCCGGCAGGCCCCTCCCGGGTGAGGACGAGGAGGAGGCCGTCGCCAATGCCGTCTTCAATCGGCTGTTCGAGCTCGGCCGGCTGCAACCGCTCCTCGACGACGAGCGGATCACCGACATCATCTGCAATGGGCACGACCAGGTGTTCCTCGTCTACGCCGACGGCCGGAAGGTGCCCGGCCCGCCGGTGGCGTCGTCCACCGACGAGTTCATCGAGATGCTGCGGGAGATCGGCCGCCGGTGCGGGCTGTCCGAGCGGGAGTTCAACCCGACCCGGCCGTCACTCAACGTGCAGCTGCCGGACGGGAGTCGCCTGTTCGCGGTGGCGTGGGTGTGCGAACGGCCCTGTGTCGCCATCCGCCGTCATCGCCACATGAAGGTGACCCTCGCCGACCTGCGCCGCCTCGGGGCCATCGACGCCGGCCTGGAGGCCTTCCTCGGCGCCGCCGTGCGCAGCCGCAAGCAGCTCCTCGTCTGTGGAGCCACCGCAGCCGGGAAGACCACCATGCTCCGGGCCCTGGCCAGCGAGATCCCGCCCGAGGAGCGGATCGTCACCATCGAAACCGAGCTGGAACTGGGCCTCGACCGGTTCCCCGAGCTCCACCCGGACTGCGTCGCCCTCGAGATCCGCGAAGCCAACGTGGAGGGTGCCGGCGCGGTCACCGCGGCGGATCTGGTGCGCATGTCGCTGCGGATGAACCCCTCTCGCGTCCTCCTCGGCGAGGTCCGGGGCGCCGAAATCGTGCCGCTCCTCAATGCCCTGAGCCAAGGCAACGACGGCTCGATGTGCACCGTGCATGCCGACTCGTCGGCCACGGTGTTCAACAAGCTGGCGCTCTATGCCCTCCAGGCTCCGGAGCGGCTCCCGCTCGAGGCGACGAACATGCTCGCCGCCTCGGCCATCGACCTCGTCGTGTGGATCGCCAAGACCAAGCATAGCCGGTTCGTCGGTTCGGTCCGCCACGTCGTCGCCGCCGACGGCCCCACGGTCGTGACCAACGAGCTGTTCCGACCCGGCCCCGACGGGCGGGCAGTGCCCGGTGACCCGATCCCCATGGAGCTGCTCGCCGACCTGGAGGACGCAGGCTACGACCGTTCCCTGCACCTGCGCCCGGGCGGGTGGTGGGCATGATCGCCGTCGTCGCCGCCCTCGGCCTCGGGGCCGGTTTCGGATTGTGGCTCGTCATCACCGGCTGGTCCGACGGCCCGTCCTGCTCCGCCCCCGCGGCGGGTTCCTGGCGGGACCGGCTGTCGGCCGACCTCGGCGCCCGGCTCGGTTGGGCCGTCGGGGCGGCCGCACTGCTGGCGGTGACGACCCGGTGGCCCGTCGCCGCCGCGGCCGGCGGGGCGCTCGGCTGGTGGTCACCGGACCTCTTCGGTGGGCGGGCGGCCCGGGAGCGGGCGGTGGCCCGCACCGAGGCGATCGCCGGCTGGGCGGAGTCGCTGCGCGACACCATGTCGGGTGCCCGGGGGCTGGAAGCGGCGCTGGCGTCGACCGCAGCGGCCGCGCCGGTGGCCATCCGCCCCGAACTCACGGTGTTCGCCGAGCGTCTCTACCGGGAGCCGCTCCCCGTCGCTCTCACCGGCCTGGCCGAGGATCTCGCCCATCCGACCGCCGATCTCGTCGTGGCTGCTCTCTCCATGGCCGCCACCGGGTCGGTGCGTGACCTCGGCGAGCTGCTCGGCACCCTCGCCGTGGCCGCCCGGGAGGAAGCCGCCATGCGTCTGCGGGTCGAGGCCGCCCGGGGCCGGATGCGGACCGCCATGAAGGTGATCGCCGCCTGCACCCTCGCCACCGCCGCCGGGCTCGTGGTCCTCAACCCGTCCTACGTGTTGTCCTACCACAGCGGGCTCGGCCAGGCCGTGCTGGCTCTCATCGCCGCGCTGTGGGGAATCGCGCTCTGGTGGCTGGCCCGGATGAGCCAGTTCGTGGCGCCGGAACGGTTCCTGAGTGCGGGGCGGCGGACGCCATGACCGCCGTTCTCGTCCTCGGGGCCGGCTTCGGGATCGGTGTGATCCTGATCGTCAGTGGCCTCGTGCCAGCCCGTCCGCCCCTGACCCTCGCCCTGGAACGCCTCTACCGCCCCGGGGCACGGCAGCCGGACACCACCCTGACCCTCCCAGCACCGCCGCTCGTCACCAGGCTGCTCGGCAGCTCGTGGGCGCCGAGCGGGCTCGGGCGGCGTCTCACCCGCCCGGTGGCCGCCGATCTGCGCGTCGTCGGATTGACGGCGGAGGAGCACCTGGCCCACCGGGTGTCGGTCGCCGCTGTTGCGCTGCTGTGGGCCCCGGCCACCGCCGCGCTCATGACCGCCGCCGGTGTGACCGTACCCGCCGCGCTCACGGTGTGGATCTCCGTGGCGCTCGCTCCGGTCGGGTTCTTCATCCCGGCGGTCGAGCTGCGGGCCCGGGCGGCCCGGCACCGCCGGTCGTTCCGCCACGCGCTCAGTTCGTTCCTCGACCTCGTCTCCGTTGCCCTCGCCGGCGGCAAAGGCGTCGAAGGCGCCCTCACCGAAGCCGCCGCCACCGGCGACGGCTGGACCTTCCGCGAGCTGCGGGCCGCCCTGAGCGACGCCCGCCTCCACGGGGACGCACCCTGGGACGGCCTGGCCCGTCTCGGTGTCGAACTCGACGTCCCCGAACTCGGCGAGCTGGCCGCCAGCGCCGCGCTGGCCGGCGCGGAGGGCGCCCGGGTGAAAGCGTCGGTGGCGGCCAAAGCCAAGGCGCTGCGGATTCGGGTCCTGGCCGACGTCGAGACCGCCGCCCAATCAGCCAGCGAGCGCATGTCGCTCCCGATCGTCCTGCTCCTCGTTGGGTTCGTCCTCTTTCTCGGTTTCCCGGCCGTCACCCAGGTCCTCCAAGGCCTTTGAGAAAGCTATGGGTTCAGGAATTCCGACAGCCCTTCAGAAATCAGAGGGAAAGAAGGAGGAAGCATGCCTCAATCCATCACCGTTCATCCCTGCGTCTCCGCTCGCCTCGCCCAACTCAGGGCGATCCGCAGCGACGAACGAGGCGAAGTGACCATCGAGCGCACCGTTCTCACTGCCGTGGTGATCGGCCTCGCCCTGGTCATCCTCGTCCTGGCCTTCCCCATGGTCAGGGACCTCATCGGCGTTTGAACCTCGCCCAACCGTGCGCCCGTTGCCCTCGCAAGGAGAAACCCACATGATCGACGTGACCTATCTGCGCCTGCTCTACAGCTGGCTTTCCGCTCGACTGCTCAGCGACGAGCGGGGTGAGATCACCGAGAAGGTGCTCGTCACCGCCGTCTTCGCCGCTCTGGCTCTCACCGCCGGGGCAATCATTGTGGCCAAGGTCACTGAACGTGCGAGCGAGATACCCGTTCGCTGATGCACGGCATGCGGGACGAGCAGCAGCGAGCAGCAGAGCAGCGGGGGGAAGCCACCACCGAACTGGTGGTGGTGACCCCCGTACTGCTCCTCCTCATCGGGTTCATCCTCCAGTTCGCCCTGTGGTACCACGCCTCCCACGTGGCGGCGGCGGCGGCGCAGGAAGGCGTGCGGGCGGCTCGGGCCTTCGGCGGATCCGCCGAGGCCGGCCAAGCTCGTGCTCAGCACTTCCTGGCCGAGACCGGCCCGAACGTGGTGCAGGGACCCGAGGTGACCGCCTCCCGCGACCTGCGAACCGCCCGGGTCGAGGTGCGAGGGCATGCCCCGTCCGTCGTCCCGGGGCTCCGACTGGGAATCACCGCCGCAGCCGAGAGTCCGACCGAGCGGTTCGCCGCCATCTCCCCGGGGTTGCCATGACCGACCAACGCGGCAGCGCGGCGGTTGAACTCGTGCTCGTCACTCCGGTGCTGATCGCCCTGATGCTCTTCGTCGTCGCCGGAGGACGCCTGGCCTCCGCCCGCGCCGACGTCGACGCCGCTGCTCGGGACAGTGCCCGGGCGGCGTCGATCGCCCGGAGCCCGGCGACGGCCGAACGGGAGGGCACCACCGCGGCCCACGCCAACCTCACCGATCGCGGCGTGACGTGCCGGACGTTGACGGTCACGATCGACACCTCCGAATTCCGGCCGGGTGGCAGGGTGGCTGCCACCGTCAGCTGCGACATTGAACTGGCCGACCTCACTGGCTTGGGTCTCCCTGGCCGCCGGACCGTCTCCAGCCGTTTTGTGGAACCGATCGATGCCTTTCGGGGCATCGCCGGGGCGTGACACCATGACCCACGACGAACGGGGCGCCGTCACCGTCTTCGTGGTGGTCTTCACCACGACGCTGCTGCTCATCGCCGGGCTCGTCATCGACGGCGGTTACATGCTCGCCGCACGGCGCCAGGCCATCAACGAAGCCGAGGCCGCCGCCCGTGCGGGCGCCCAGGCCGTGCGCACCGACGTGCTGCGGGCCGATGGCCCCGTCACCATCAACCCGACCGACGCCCAACGAAAGGCGCTCGCCTACCTGGCCGGCTCCGGCCACGACGCAACCGTTGACGTGTCCGGCGACACCGTGCGCGTCGAGGTGTCGTTCTCGAAGCCACTGGCCATTCTCGGCCTCGCCGGGTTGGGCCACGTCACCGTGCGGGGGACCGGTGAAGCCCAGGGCGTCCAGGGCCTCGAACTTCCTACAACAGAGGGACCATGATCACACGGCGACTCTTCGGACAGGTCACCCGCGCTCTGGCGGCGCTCGGCACACTCCTCGTCCTCGTTGGGGGCATCCCAGCCGCGCTGGTGGCGACCGTCGGTTGGCCCTTGCCCCGCTCCCTTCCCCGCTTCGGGGACATCACCTCCGCCCTTGGTGGTCAGAGCATCGACGACGCCTTCCTGGTCAAGGCCCTCGCCGTGGTCTGCTGGCTCGCCTGGGCCCAGTTCGTCACCTGCGTCGCCGCCGAGCTCATCGGCTGGCGACGGGGCCGGGCGCCGCAGGCGGTGCCGTTCGCCGGCGCACTTCAGCCGCTGGTGGCCCAACTGGTGGTGACCGCCGCCCTCCTCGTGCAGATCGCTCCTCGACCTTCCACGCCGCCGACCGTCCTGTTCTCTGGCACCCCCATTGTGCAGATCCACGAGCCGGCGCCGGTCGCCGAGGTTCCCGCAGCGGCCGTCACCGAGCCTGAGCAGCCCGGAGCGCCGGCTGCGACCTACGTGGTGAAGCCCCGCGATGACCTGTGGAGTCTGGCCGAAACGTATCTGGGGGACGGACGCCGCTGGCGGGAACTCTTCGACCTGAACCGGGACCGGGCCCAGGCCCGCGGCGGCGCCCTGCGGCGACCGAACCTCATCCGCCCGGGCTGGATCCTTCGGTTTCCCCCCGACGCCGTCGCGCTCGCCGAACCGGTCGCCACGCCGCCCGCCGACACCGACCCACAGGGATCCCCGGAACCGAACACCTCCGTCGACGCCTCCGGCGATGCGCCCGTCGTCGCCGCCGGGGTCCTCACCGAACCGTCGGCGCTGCCTGCCTGCCCCGATCCATCTCCGGTGACCAGCGGGCCAGCCCCCGCACCACCCGAAACGCCAACACCAGCCCCGAGCGGCGATCCATCTCCGCCCACCAGCCGCACGGCCCCTGTGCCACCGGAGACACCGGCAGCGGCCCCGACCAGCGATCCATCTCCGCCGACCAGCACCACGGCCACTGTGCCACCCGAGACGCCAGCAGCGGCTCCGAGCGGCGATCCGTCTCCTGTGCGTCCGGCGCCGAACCGGCAGGCGCCGACCGGCGGGCAATCACATGCCCCAGAGGCCACCGACGATCCGAGTGGGTCGCGGGCTCCGGTCGGCCTCCTGGGCGCAGGCCTGATGGCGGCCGGCGTGGTGGTGACGCTGGATCGGCTCCGCCGCGCCCAACAGCGGCGCCGGCCGCGAGACCGAACGGTCCGGATGCCCACCGCCGCCGCCATCCCCACCGAGGTCGCCGTCCGTCGGGCGGCTCACACCGCCCCGGCTGGGCGTCTCGACATGGCGCTGCGGGCCTTCGCCCGTCGCGCCGCGCACCGTCAGGCCGGTGATCCACCGTCCGTTTCTGCCATCCAGGTGGGCTCCGACGGGATCGAGATCCTGCTCAGCCAGGCCATCGACGCAGAGCCAGCCCCGTTCACGGTCGACGCCGCCGGGCAGGTCTGGACATTGCCCGCTACGGTTGCCGACGCCGACCTCGCGGACGGGACCGACGACATCGGCGCGCCCCTGCCGGCGCTCGTCTCCATCGGCAAACACGGCGACTCGGCGGTGCTCATCGACCTCGAGGCCACGGCCAGCACCGCGCTCATCGGCGACCCGGAGGTGGGACGGGCCGCCTTCCGGGCCATGGCCCTGGAGCTGGCCACCAGCCTCTGGGCCGACACGCTCGACGTGGTGCTCGTCGCGGCCGATGCCCAGGTCTTCCAGCCCCTCGAGCGTATCCGGGTCGCCGCGACCCTGGCCGAGATCCTCCCCGATGTCGAAGCCGCCGCGGGGGCGCTCAGCGACGCGCTCGTCCGATTGTCGGCACCGACGACCCTCGCCGCCCGCCTCGGCGCCACCGCCGCCGACGGGTGGGTGCCGACCGTCGTGCTCTGCGAGGATCCCGCCTCCGATCCCGACGCCTTTGCCCGGCTCCTCGCCCTCGCCGGGTCCGGCGCCCGGGGACTGGCAGTCGTGGCCCTCGGTGACGTCCCCGACGCGGGCCGCACGCTGCGCTTCCACGACGACAAGGTCGAGGCGACTCCGCCCGGGGTGACCCTCACGGTCAGCGGGCCAACGCCGAAGCAGGTCGTGGAGATCGAAGAGATCCTCACCACCGCCGCCGACTGCGCCGGGGTGGAAGGCGAAACCGATTCCCCCGTCGGCGGATCGGAGTCGGCAATGGACGCCGCCGGGCCCACCGCGCCGTTCACCGAAGCGGACTTCGACGTGCTCGTGCGACTGATCGGACCAGTCGAGATCGAAGGCGCCAAGCAACCCATCGACCGGCGCAAGGCCGTCGAGCTTGTCGTCTACCTCGCCACGCACCCAAAGGGACTCGACGACGAGCGCCTGAAGACGGCGCTGTGGCCCGACGAGCGCGCCCCCCAGGCCTCGTTCAACACCACCGTCACCCGGGCCCGCTCCCGGCTCGGCACGGCCGCCGACGGCAGCCACCACCTCCCCCACGTCACCGCCAGCGGCGGCGTCTACCGCGTCGGTCCCGGCGTCACGACCGACCTCGCCCTCCTCGAACGGCGTCTCGTCGCCGCCCGCGCCGTCGCCCCCGAGGCCGCCATCCGCATTCTGCGGGTCGGACTGGAACTGGTCCGCGGCCTGCCCTTCACCGGTGCCCGCCAGGGCTACGAATGGGCCTACGCCGAAGGTGTCGCCGCCCGGATCGAAACCGTCGTCGGCGACGCCGCCCACCACCTGGCCCAGCTGGCCCTCGACGCCCGGGATCCCGACCTCGCCCAATGGGCCGCCTGCCAGGGCCTCCTCGCCTCCCCCGCCGACGAGGTTCTCTACCGCGACCGCATGCTCGCCTGCGACCTCGCCGGCAACCCCGCCGGTGTCGAAACCGTCATGGACGAACTCATCGCCGCAGCCGAAGCAGTCGAGCCCTACGACACCCTCCACCCGGAAACGATCGCCCTCTACGAACGGCTCAGCCACCGCCGGCGGCGCATGGGGTAAGCCGGCTCGAGTCTTCGGGTCGCTCAGTGGCGTCGCAGGTGCGGCGCCCGCCATCGGCGGCTGCCAGCTCGTCCTCGTCGTCGTCACGCTGCCGGCAGCGTCTGACTCCGGGCCTGTTCCGACGTTGCGGTCTACAATGGAGTTGGCGTCGAGTGGGCCGCCGGTGAAGCCCCTCCTGGTTTGGAATTCACGACTGGGAGGTGGATGGTGCGGCGAAGAGATGCTGTCGGACACGAGGTCGGAATCGACCTTCTTCTCGCTGGCAGCGACGCGTTCAAGTATCTGGCGGACGGACTGGCCGCGGAATGCGCGCGCCGCTATGAGGCTGGCGCGCCCGCGGGGAGCCTCGATTGGGCCCTGGCAATGGCGGAGTTCGCCGGATGGTGGTGCGGCCGCCTGGAGGCCGAGGCTGATCACCTGGCCGGCTTCGGGAGCCAGGCGGAGGTGGGCATGAGCGGCAGCGGGCCGGCTTCGGCCGACGCCGGGTGTGAACGCGGCAGCGACGCACCCAACAAAGTCCGCCGGCGGGGTCGCCGCCGACGAGGCTGATCCCCGCCCTCTCTACACGGCCAACGAATCTCGGCAGAAAGCCGGTCGCAAACCGGGGGGTGCCTCGCGCATAGGTGTGGTTGAGAGGGCGTGAACCTCTCTCCCCCAAGCGAAAGGAGGCGCAATGGCACCGGTCCAGCTCCCGAGCGGGTTGCTCGCCCAGGTGAGCGTCAGCCCCACGTCGTCCGGTATGCCGGGCGCGGAACTCATCCAGCAGCTTCTCGGGTGGCTGGCCCAGATCGCCCTCTGGGGGTCCCTGGCCAGCGTTCTGGTCGGGGCCGCCATCTACGGCCTGTCCCAGAACACCGGCAACTACGTCGGCGGCTACCGGGGCAAGCAGTTGGCCGTGGCCGGAATCGTGGGGGCCTGCTTGGCCGGGTTGGCCCCCACCGCCATCAACATGCTGTTCCGGGCGGCGGGAGGCTGACATGGCCCCCTCCCCTTCCCGCTCCCGCCGCCTGGGACGCATCTCGCTGGGAATCGCTGTCCTCGTCGCGCTGGCCGGTCTGGCGTTCTGCGGCCGCAGCGACAGCAATCATGGCGAGCGACCCGCCCGCCCCCAGGTCCCGCCAGCCCCCGCCCCACTCGGCCCGGGACCCGCCCGGCCGTACATGGCCGGGGAGCAGGGCTTCGCCCCGACCCGGGAGGGAGCGGTCGCCGCCGCGGTGGCCTTCGTCACCGGCGGGCAGGCACTCCTGGACATGGACCCGGTCGAGGCCGAGCAAACGGTGCGAGAGCAGGCGACGGCGGCGACGGCGGACGATCAGATCGCCGACCTCCGCCGCCTGTGGGCCACCATTCACCTCGCTCTTGAGGGCGGCACGGGCCCAGTCCGCTACTGGCAGGCGGCGCTCGCCACCAGGATCGACCATTTCGCCCCGCCCCGGGCCCGGGTCTCCATCTGGCACGTGGGAGTCCTCTCCCGGGCAGGCATCGCACCCCCGCAGGCTGGTTGGGCGGTGTCGGTCGTCGACCTCGTGTGGGAACGGGACGACTGGAAGCTGGAGCACGAGGCGGTGACCGCCGGGCCCGCGCCGATGCTTGACGCCTCGGCCGTACCGGTGACCAGCGAACAGCTCGACGCCGCCCTCGACGGATTCACCCGCCGGAACGAGCGATGAGACGAGCCGTCAGGTTGGGCATCGTGGCCGGTCCGGCCACTGCCCAGGTCATGGTGGCGTCGCCGGCCAGGGCTGCACTCCCCGGGGCGGGCATCGTGACGGATGCCATCGGGGGTGCCTCGGGCTGGGCCTTCGACACGCTGGCCTCGGGCGTCGCCGGCTGGGTGGTCGGGGCGGTGGCCTACTTCGCCGACGGCGTCTTGAACTTCCTCAAGACGAGCGGCCGCCCGCAGGTCGACGCCGCCTGGTTCGCCGGACCGGGCTCGCCGCTGGCCACGGTGCGGAACCTGGCCGGTGTGCTGATGGCCGGCTTCGTGTTGCTCGGTCTCCTCCAGGGTCTCGTCCGGGGCGACCCCGGAGCCATGGTCCGACGCCTCGCCGCCGATGTTCCCGTGGCGGTGCTCGGGATCGTGGCCACGGTCGCCGTCACGGGCAAGCTCCTCGATCTCACCGACGCGCTGTCCACCGCGGTGCTCGATTCCTCGCACGGCGAGGCGCTGCGGTTCCTCTCCCGCTTCGCCGTCCTGGCGGCTGGTACGCAGGGCTTCGCCGTGGTCGTCGTCGGTCTTCTCGCCATCGTGGCCGCGCTGGTGTTGTGGGTCGAGCTCATGGTGCGCTCCGCGCTGGTCTACCTGCTGGTGGCGGTGAGCCCGATCGCCTTCGCCGCCATGGTCTGGCCGGCGGCCCGCGGTGTGCTGCGCCGCACGGCCCATCTCCTGCTGGCCGTCATCTTCTCCAAGTTCGTGATCGCCGTAGCCCTCGCCGTGGGGGTCGCCGCGCTCGGCGGGGCGTCCGGCACGAGTGAGGCGGCCGTCGGCACGGCGATGCTCGGCGCCGTCGGCCCAGCGCCCGGCAACAGCGACCCGGCTGTCGGCCTGGGAGCGCTGCTGGTCGGCGCCGTCATCCTCGCCCTGGCCGCCTTCGCCCCGTTCATCGTGCTGCGGCTGATTCCCATCGCCGAAGCGGCGTTGGTGGCCCAGGGCGTCTCCCGGGGTCCTCTCCGAGCGGCCCAGTCCGGGCTCGGTACCTACTACTACACGAATTCGATCAGCCGGCTCGGCGGCGCAACGACGCAGGGGGCGCAGCCGGCGCCGGCGGTCACCGGGCCATCGCCGACGCCGCTCGGTGGAACCGGAGGCGCGACCCCGGCCACGCCGGGAGTGGCAACGACGCCCGGGGCCGGGACGGCGACCGGAGCTGGTGCGGCGGGAGTTGCTGCGACCGCCGCCCGATCCGCCGGCCAGCAGGTCACCGCCACCGCTCATCGGGCCACCGCCGCGGCCCCGTCGGACCCGCCGGCGCCGGCAACGACCGATGCCCGCCGAGAAGGCGTCCCGCCTGACCACACAAGGAGAACACCGTGAACGCCGCGCCCCTCCGCACGTACCGTTTCGGCCCGCTCGATCGGTCGGGTCTCGTGCTCGGCCTGTCCGGGCGGCAATGCACGGCGCTTGGTGCCGGCGTCTTCCTGGCCGGGTGGCTGCTCGACAGCCACGCTCCTCCGCCGCTCCTCCTGGCCCCGCTCCTGATCGCCGTCACGCTCGCTTTCGCCAAGGTGGGCGGCGATCCGGTCTGCGAGGTCGTCCCGGTGTGGGTTCGGTTCGCCACCCGGGCGGTCACACGGAGCAACCGCTGGCTGGCGCCCATCCGGTATCACCGGGCGGGACCCACCGCCTCCCCCATCGTGGAGCTCCCACCGTTCATGGCCGGCCTGACGGTCATCGACGCCGGCCCGGCCCCCTGGACCCGTCCCGTCCGGCTGGCCGGGGTCGGCGTCGTCGTGGACCGGCGCACCCGCACCGTGTCGGGAACCCTGCGAGCCCATGCCGGCGGCTTCTGCCTCGTCGACCGGGCGGAGCAGGAACGGCTGGTGGCGGCCTGGGGTGACGCCCTCGCCGGATTCTGCCGGGAAGGTGGGCCGGTGTCGTCCGTCCGGTGGACGGAATGGATGGCACCGACCGGCGTGGACGGCTGCGAAGGGTTCCTCGCCGAGCACGGCACCGGGACAGGAGACGCCGTCGGCGACTACCGGCGGCTGCTGGCGGCGGCGGCATCGGCGTCCACCGCCCACGACGTGCTCATCACCGTGACCGTCGACCAGCGTCGCCTCGGCGGCCGCCGCCACGGCGCCGGCGACGCGCACAGCGCAGCGGTCGATGCCCTCCTCGAACAGCTGCACCTCCTGACGGCGCGCCTCGAGGGGTGCGGCCTGACCGTGGATCCGCCGTTGTCGCCGGCCGAGCTGGCCGACGTGATTCGCCGCCGCTTCGACCCGCACGGCGCTGTCGCCGTCCGCCGCCCGGAGTCGCTGGCCGCCGCCGCCGGCGTCACCGCCGCCCATCGGGCCACACCCCTGGCCACCGACGCCGCCTGGTCCCATCTGCGGGTCGACGGATCAGCCCACCGGAGCTTCTGGGTGGCGGAGTGGCCCCGCCTCGAGGCCCCGCCCAACTGGATCGAACCGCTCCTGTTGCACCCGGGGGCGGTGCGGACGGTCTCGGTGGTCTACGAGCCGGTCCCGCCCGGGCAGTCCCGACGGCAGGTCGACCGGGAGGCCACCAAGCTCGTCTCCGACGAGGAGCAACGAGTCCGCTCCGGGTTCCGGATCGGTGCCCGCCATCGCCGCCAGCAGGAGGCGCTGGCCGAGCGGGAAGCCGAGCTGGTGGCCGGGTACGCCGAGCTGTGCTTTGCCGGGTTCCTCACCGTCAGCGTCCCGGACCCGAACCAGCTCGACGAGGCCTGTGCCGGCTACGTGCAGGCCGCCGCCCAGGCCGGCTTGGACCTGCGCCGCCTCGACGGTCGCCACGACCTCGGCCTGCTCTGCGCCCTGCCCGTCGGGCGGGGCCTGGCGACAAGGAGGGCGGGGTGAGCGCCCCGGGGCTGCGCCTGCCCCGCCACCGGGCCACCACCGCCCACCTGGCCAGCGCCTACCCGTTCCTGGCCCATTCGGGTCTGCCGTGTGGCGGCCCGTATCTCGGGACCGATCTGTTGACCGGTGGACGGCCGTTCACGTTCTGCCCGTTCGAGGCCTATCGGGCCGGGTTGGTGACCAACCCCAACATGCTCCTCGTCGGTGAGCCGGGGGCGGGGAAGAGCGCCACAGCCAAGGCATTCCTCTACCGCTCCGTCGGGGTGTTCGGCCGGTGGGTGGCGATCGCCGACCCGAAAGGCGAATACCAGCCCCTGGCCGAGGCGCTCGGCCTCGACGTCGTGCGCCTCCACCCTGGTGGCACGGCCCGGCTGAACCCGCTCGACCCTGGCCCCGACGCCGACGACGTCGGGGCCGACGAACTCGCCCGCCGCCAGGCCGCCCTCGTCGCCACCCTCCTGGCCTGCGTCCTGGGCCGGGACCTCACGCCCATCGAGGACGCCGCCCTGGGTTGGGCACTCGAGCACCTCGCCCGCCGCCGGCCGGGCGCCACCCTGGCCGACGTCGCCGCCGTGCTGGTCGACCCGACCGAGGAGATGGCCAGCCAGGCCCACACCTCGACCGCGGAGCTGGCCCGGTCGGTGAGCGCGGCGACCTACGGGCTGGGGAAACTGCTCGACCGGTCGCTGCGGGGCATGTTCGACGGGCCGAGCACCGTCGCGTTGGACTGGTCCGGCCCGGGAGTCCTCCTCGACCTCTCCGCCGTCCACCATGACCCCGAAGCCCTCACCCTCGTCATGGTGGCGGCCACCGCCTGGCTGCGGGCGGCCATGGCCCGGCCCGACGGTCCGCCCCGCCTCCAGGTCCTCGACGAAGCCTGGTGCCTCCTGGCCCAGGAACGCACCGCCCGCTACCTCCAGGCGTGCTGGAAGCTCGGCCGAGCCTACGGCGTCGCCAACATCGCCATCGTCCATCGCCTCGCCGACCTCCGCGCCCAGGCCGACGACGGCACCGCCACCGCCAAAGTCGGCATGGGCCTCCTCGGCGACACCCAGACCAGGGTCCTGTTCCGCCAGTCCAGCGACCAGATCGCGGAGGCCGTCGAGCTGCTCGACCTCTCGGCCCCGGAAGCAGCGCTGCTCCCCCGGCTCACCCGGGGCCGGGCGCTGTGGAAGGTCGGAGACCGCACGGCGGTGGTCCAGCATGTGCTCGGCCCCGGAGAAGAGTCCCGGCTCGCTGACACCGATGCCCGGATGGGGGGAACCCGATGAGCGGCGGGCCGGCCCGGTGGCCCCGGGCGGGAGCATCGTCCCCGGATCGGGCACCGTTCACCGATGACCTCGTCACCAACCTGATCGCCGGGGCCGCCGGCCTGCTGGTCGCCGTCGGCATGATCGTCCACGTCGCGGCGTGGCTGGCGGCGAGCCTGTTCGGTCCGCCCGGGCCGTTCCAGGCGACGTTGGCCGACACGGCGGTGGCCGTGCTGTCGCTTTCCCGCCACGCCAGCAAGCCCGCGCTGGCCTGGCCGGCCGCGGGTCGTCCCCCGCTGCCCGGACCGATCCCCTTTTGGATCTGCGTGGTCGTTGTCGTTGCGGCCGTCGTCGGCGTCGTCCTCCTCGTGTGGCGTCTCTGGCGAGCGCTGCCGTTCACAACCGCGCAGCCCCTCGGGGTGCGCAGCGAAGCGGGCTTCGCCACCGGACGGGACCTGAAGGCGCTGACCGTCGCGTCACCCACTGCCGGGCGACTCACCATCGGCCGGGCCGGCCGGCGGCTCCTCGCCGCCGAACCGCAGGCCAGCCTGGCCGTGGTCGGACCGACCGGTTGCGGCAAGACCGCCGGCCTGGCCATTCCCGCCCTGCTGGAATGGGAGGGGCCGGTGCTGGCCACTTCGGTGAAAGCCGACCTGCTGGCCGCCACCTTCGCTCACCGCCAGGCGTGCGGCACGGTCTGGATCTACGATCCGACCCGCTGCGCCGCCCAGCACCCGTCGTCGTGGTCTCCCCTCGCCGCCTGCACCGAATGGGACGGCGCGGTGCGGGTGGCGGCCTGGCTGGCCGAGGCGGCCCAGCCCCGCCTCGACACGGTCACCGACGGGGACTACTGGTACACCCAGGCCCGCAAAGGCCTCGCCCCCTACCTCTACGCCGCCGCCATCGCCCAGAAGTCGATGCGCACGGTGGTGCGGTGGGTCGACAGCCAGGAACGGGACGAGGTCGAAGAAGCCCTCCGCTCCGATCGGCGCTCCAGCGCCGTGCAGCAGGCGCTTGCCACCGAAGAGATGGCCCGGCGGCGGGAGACCTACCGGGAAGAGGTCCGCCAGACCACCCTCGCCGCCATGCGCCAGGTGCTGCGCGACCACGGCCCGAGCTTCCTCTTCGCCGACCAGCCCGTCCACGCCTGGCCAGCCGAGAAACAGGACGAGTTCGACGACCGGGTCGAGATGGAACTCGACGCCAAGCTCCGCGCCGATCTCGAACCCGGTCTCATCACCCCGCTGGTGGCCGCCCGTTCCCTGTGGAGCAAGGACGCCCGCCTGCGGGACTCCGTGTTCGCCACCATGGAGAACGTCCTCGCCGGCTACGCCGACCCGAAGGTGGCCGACACCGCCGAAGGCTGCGAGATCGACCTCGCCGAATGGCTGTCGGGGAACCACACCATCTACGTGGTCGCCACCGCCCACGAGCAGGCCCGGCTCCGGCCCGTCCTCACCGTGCTGGTCCAGCAGGCCATCCGGGCCGCCTACGACAAGGCTGCCGCCCAGACCAGCGGTCGGCTCCCGCACCCCTGCCTGGTCCTGCTCGACGAGGCCGGCAACACCGCACCGCTGCGGGACCTGCCCGGCTACGCCTCGACGGCCCGCAGTCACGGCATCACCCTGGTGAGCGTCTGGCAGGACCTGGCCCAGATCCGGTCCATCTACCGGGACCGGGCCCAGACCGTGCTCAACAACCACCGGGCCAAGCTCTTCGGGACGGGCATCGCCGACGAGGCGACCCTCGAGTACGTCTCCCGGCTCGTTGGCGACGAACGCCGCACCGAGCGGACCTTCTCCGGCGACCTGGCCGGCGGTCGGCGCGCCATGTCAGAGCACGCCACCTATCGGCGGGCCGCCCCCGTCGACGTGCTGCGGCGGATCCGTACCAACGAAGGCGTTCTCGTCTACGGCTCCGAGCTCCCCGCCCACGTCCGGCTGCGCCCCTACTACCGCGACCCGCAGCTCGCCGAACGAGCCGGAATCCCCTTCGAACGAGCCGGGATGCCCTCCCGATTGCTCCGCAACCGCAACACGAGAGAGAGGTAACTGCATGCGCACCTGGGTCGGCGACCGCATCGACGACGGTACCACCGCCGTCTTCGCCTACCAGCGGCTGCCCCGGCCGAGCCTCGAAGACGTCGGGGACATGCTCCACGAACTCCGCCAGCTCTCCGAGAACCCCGGTTCTGACCCTCAATGGGTCCGAGAGGTCCTGGCCCGCAAAGAGGAACTCATCGAACGCATCGAGGCCTCCGACGGTCCGGTCCCCATCGTCGTGCCCATCCACCCTCCCTCCGCCGACCGGCGCTTCGACTGGGGCGACGACAGCCCGGCAGCGACCGCCCTGGCCCACGCCCTCCTCACCGACGCCGTGGGTGACCCGCCACCCGACCCGGTCGCCGCCCGCTTCGCCGCCGAGGTCATCGCCTTCCTGCCCAGGGAGGGGTTCCGGCTCGACGCCGCCGACCTCCACGAGTGGCTCCTCCACGCCGGGCTCGCCGTCGAAGCCGAACTCGCCGCCCACCGCGGCGGCCTCGACCCCCACCGTCCCGCCCTTCACGTCGTCGCCCCGGACGAGGCGCCCACCGGGGAACCAACCGACGGCGGCGGCGCCACCGACGCGGCCACCGCCAGCGCCCTCGTCGCCGCCTGCGAACAGGCCTGGGCCGACATCCAGCGCCACCACCCCGACGTCCCCCACGCCGTCGTCGTACTCGGCAGCGGCGTCGAAGGCGGCCGGCTCGTCAAACTCGGCCACTGGTGGGGCGGCCGCTGGCTCGCCGACGGCGAAGTCCGCGGCGAAGTCCTCCTCGCTGGGGAAGCCCTCCACCTCCCCGCCGAACAGGTCTTCGAAGTCCTCCTCCACGAAGCCGCCCACGGCCTCAACGCCAGCAAGGGCATCAAAGACGCATCCCGAGGCGGCCGCTACCACAACAAACGCTTCCGGGCGACCGCGGAGCTGGTCGGCCTCGACGTGGCCGCCATGCCACCCTACGGCTGGGCCCGCACGACACTCACCCCCGACACCATCGAGCAGTACCAGGAGTCGATCGACCGGCTCGGCGACGCCATGCGCATCGCCCGCACCGTCGACCGCACCGCCGCGCTCGGCAGCGAAGAAGCCGAAACTGGTGTTGACGGCCGCGGCGGCACCGCTGGCGACGGTGAGCGGTCCGGCGAGGAAACCGGGTCCCGCCGGTCCGGTGCCGCCGCGTGCGGCTGCGGACGGCGCATGCGCATGGCACCCTCGGTGCTGGCCGCCGGTCCAGTGCTGTGCGGCGTCTGCGGCAGCGAGTTCGAAGTCGGCCGCCAGGTCTCGGCGCAGGCCGACAAGACCGCACCAGCCGCGGAACAGAACAACGTCGTCGACCACACCTTCCTGGCCAGACGCCAAGCGATCATCACCCGGGAGCACCTGCCGGAAGCTCGCCTGGCCGCGTTCCTTTCCGCCGCCCGCGAGGTCGGCATCGGGGCCCATCCCGCGGTCGTGGCCCTCGCTCACCGCCACGATCTCCTCAGCCGCCAGCAAGACCCGGCCCAGGCGCCCGAACCCGCCGCGCCGCTCACCCCGGTGCAGCGGGAAGGACTCATCGAGCTCGCCCTCGCCGGTGACAAGCCCGGAGACTTTGCCGTCGTCAGCTGGTATCAGGCCCTCGGGACCGAACATGAACAGCCGATGCCAGCCGGCACGCTGGAGGAGGCCGGCCGGCGCCGCAACCTCGCCCGAGCCATGCTCAAGGCGGACGGCACCCTCCACGGGCCAGCAGTCGAGGTCATCGGCCGCGAATTCCTGGCCGGCGAACGCATCGTCGTCGGCCCGAACGGCATCCCCTCCCTCGAACTCGACGGCGGCATCCCCGGAACCGTCGAACAGGTCGACCCCGCCGGCCAATGGCTCGACGTCGACTTCCCCACCGCCGGCCACTACCGCTTCCCCACCAACGGACCCGAAGCCGCCGCCCTCGCCTACGGCTACGCCGACGTCATCCCCGGCCTGGACCGCGTCGACCTCCGCACCCTCGACCTGCACCCCCCGATCGAGGCCGAGCCCGTCCCGGTCGAGCCCGTCCCCACCGTCCCTCTGCCGGAGATCGAACTCTGAAAGGCCGAACGAGCACGCGGACGCGCGACGCTGCGCTGGCCTACGCGGCGCAGGGATGGCCGGTGTTCCCCTGCCACTCGCCAGCGGAGACCCCCGGCGGCTGTTCCTGCTGGCGCACCGACTGCACCTCGCCCGGAAAGCATCCCCGAGTGGCCGGCGGACTCACCGCTGCCAGCGTCGACCCCGCCACCATCGAACGCTGGTGGCGCCGCTGGCCCACCGCCAACGTGGCCATCCGCACCGGCGCCGTCAGCGGCCTCATCGTCCTCGACGTCGATCCCGACCATGGCGGCGACGACAGCCTCGACGCCCTCCTCCGCGACCACGGCCCCCTCCCGCCCGGCGCCGTCGTCCGCACCGGATCCGGCGGCCGCCACTTCTATTTCGCCCACCCCGGAGGCGTGATCCGCAACGACGCCGGACGCCGCCTCGGGCCGGGCCTCGACATTCGCGGCGACGGCGGCTACGTCATCGCCCCGCCGAGCCGTCACACCAACGGCGCCAGCTACCGATGGGACAGCCCGGACCGCCAGATCCCCGAAGCGCCCGGCTGGCTCGTCGCCCGACTCCGAGAACCCCTACGCCCTCCACCTCAAGCCATGTCGCCCACCCCCGAACCGGCTTCACCCCGCCGCATCTCCGCGTGGGCAAGCGCGGCTCTCGAACGCGAACTCGCCAAGGTCTCCGCCGCCCAGGAGGGCTCACGCAACTCCACCCTCAACCGCTCCGCCTTCTCCCTCGGCCAGATCGTGGGCAGCGGCGCCCTCGACGCCACTGAAGTCGAAGGCCTTCTTCTCGACCGAGCCGCCGCCATCGGCCTCGGCGAACGAGAGGCCCGGGCCACCATCGCTTCCGGCCTCTCCGCCGGCACCCGCCAGCCCCGCATGCCGGCCGACCAGACCGTCAACCTCCGCACCATCCCCCTTCCAGGCACGCCCTCCAGCGCTGATCCTCGGACGCCAGCCCCGAAGCCACCAATTGCCGAACTCCCCGGACCCGCATAGCGCGATTCCACGCCGACGGATCGAGACGATCGTCAAGAATTCCCTGACAGTCTGGCGGGTTTCCCTGTATCCTCCAGACCATGCCCGGTGGTCGCCCACCCCGAACCTCCAGCCGCGACAAGGCTGCCGACACCCTCGTCCGCAAAGTCGTCGACGAGCTTGCGTTCAGCGCGCGGCGTGACGGTCGACAGGGCAGGAATGCCACGACAAGCTCCCGTCACCTCCTCCTCGCCGTCACGGCCGCCCGCATCGCCGCCGCCGCCGATCGCCTCGCCCACACCCACGTCGCCCTGGCCCGCGACAAGGAAGGCGTGACCTGGGAACAGGTCGGCGAAGCCTTCGGCACCACCCGTCAATCGGCCCATGAGCGGTTCCGTATTGGCACATCGCCGTGAGATCCTGGGAGCAAAGCCGGTGCTGGCGCGGCTCCTCGAGTGCCACCAAGGTGATGCTGTGCGGGTTGGGATGCGGAGGCGAAGCGTCCTGGCTGCGACCTCGGTAGAACGAACTTCCATCTTACGCAAGGATCTCTGATTATCCTTGCGTAGCGGTGAGTCTTGCGTAAGAATGCTTTACGAAAGGATCGAAGGCTTTTCTTTCGTACTGTGTCCGGCGAGAAAGGTTTTGCTATCCCGGAGCTCATCGATCGCGTGTGGGAGGGCGGCGGTTACGGCGCCCGCCGAGACCGGCGGCCGTTTCGCTACCAGGCGTTCGTTCCGGACCGTCTCGGCCATTGGGAGAAGCCCCTGACGAGTCGCGCCGCCGAGGCGGTGGCGGCCGCCACGGCTGCAGTTCGAGACCTCCAGGTGGCATGGTCCGGTCACGATCTCGAGACGCTCGCCGCCCCGCTTCTGCGCTCGGAAGCACTCGGGTCGTCGTTCATCGAAGGACTCCGGGCATCCAATAAGCGTCTGGCGCTCGCCGCCTACGAACCGCTGGCCGCCGATGGGACCGCTCGGGCCGTGCTCGGCAACGTTCGGGCCATGGAGAGAGCCGTCGAGATCGGCACCACCCGAAGTCGGTTCCGCCTCGACGACCTCCTGGACATCCACCGCACGCTTCTCGAAGGGACCGCTGAGGAACGCTACGCCGGGGTAGTTCGCACGGATCAGAACTGGATCGGCGGACGCGGCCTGAGCCCCGCCGACGCCACATTCGTGCCGCCACCCGAGGACAGGGTCCCGGCCCTCCTCAAGGACCTTGTCGCGTTCGTGAATCTCGATGACCTGCCAGCAATCGCTCAGGCCAGCATCGCTCACGCCCAGTTCGAGACGGTCCACCCCTTCGGCGATGGCAACGGCCGGGCCGGTCGATGCCTGATTCACGTCGTCCTCCGCCGCCGCGGCCTCACGCCGCTCTTTGTCCCACCGGTGAGCATCGTGCTGGCCACCAACGCCCGGCGATACATCGCAGGCCTCGTCGACTTCCGGGAGGGTCGGGTCGACGACTGGATCGGCGTGTTCGCTGAGGCCACAGAGACTGCGGTCGAAGCCGCCAAACGGCTCTGGGAGCGGATCGACGCTCTCCTCGCGGAGCTGGTCGAACGGGCTGGTTCGCCCCGCGCCGACTCTGTCGCCCGAAAGATCGTCCTCGGCCTCCCCGCCCAACCCGTCGTCAGCGCGGAAACGGCAGCCTCTCGGTACGACGTGACACCGACAGCGGCACGAGCCGCCTTGAACCGACTGCAGGGGACTGGCGTCCTGGTACCCACCCGCGTCGGCCGCCGCCGCGACCGCGAGTGGATCAGTGACGAGCTTTTCCAGCTCCTCGATGCGTTCGAGTACGACCTCGGACAACCAACTGAAAGTGGCTCAGCCCGACCAGTGCCCGCACCAACGCAGCCCCCACGGAAATCTCAACAATCACGCGGGCGCCGCCCTGCCCGATGATCCACCGTCAGAAACCACGACCAGGGCGCCCTGGCGCGCTACCACAGATGTCCCGGTTTTGGTGACCCGTCGTGCCCATTTCGGGTCATCGTCAACAGTGTCATACGCCAGCTGCGATATCCGGCTCGGGGCACGGTGCCGCCGGGACAGCGCCGGTCTGCTCGATCAGGGCCGCCGCACCGTCCCAGGCGCGGCGGGCCGGTCCTGTTGAGGGGCGTGGCCCCAAGAGATCCGCCAACTCTGTCGGATCGGCCGGCGCCTCCGGGGCTGCGTACCGTTCCCGGTAGACGGCGATCTCGGCGACGGCAGCCTCCCAGCTCATGCGTTCGGAGCGAGAGGTCGGCGGCGGCCCAAGGAGGTCAACGACGTCATCCGGGATGTCGTCAAGGGCCGCGGTTCGGATCTGAAGTTCTCGGGCCCGTTCGGCTCGCCGGAGGAGGTCGACGCGGTCGACGTCTTCGGCGTGCCCGTCCAGAAAGGCATTCCGCTCGGCTTGACGGCCCTCGTGGTGCGCGATCCGCCCCTCGATGCCCGAGAGGGCCTGGTCGACCCGAAGAATTTCCTTCTCCGCCGTGCTCACGTCGGCGCTCACCTTCGAGGCGTGGCCCTTCGCGCCCAGGGCCTTCGCGGTTTCCTCGAGCCGCGTCTGCCAGAGTTGGCGGCGGGCCAGGAGCGCGTCACGGTGACGGCGAGCGGCGAGGAGCGTCTCGACCGAGGATGAAGGAGCCTCCGCCAGGATCGCCTCCAGGGCTTCTCGTTCGAGCCGTAGCGACCGGAGGTCGCGGTGGCGGTCATCCGCTCGGGCCGTTGCGGAGCTGTCCGCCTCATGAGCCAGGGAGCGGGCTTGGCGCTGCTCCAACGCTGCAGCCACGGTGTCGAGCCCGCTCGGTGTGGGGTCGTGGCCGCCATGGTCCATGTCGTCGGCGAGGCGGTGCCCGTCCACGATGTAGAGGCGGGTGCGACGCCGGTCGCGGGTGAGCGCGACGTAGCCCTCCTCGAAGCGGGATTCGTCACCGGGGTGGTAGTGGGTCTCTTCGAGCGTGGCGCCCTGCACCCCGTAGGTCGTGCGGGCGTACCCGTGCTCGACCCAGCCGGCCTCCAGGTAGGACCGGGGCAGGCGGATGCGGCCCTCCCGGGCGAAATCCACGACGAGCTCCTTGGCCAGCTCGTCGACCTCGGCGACGACCCCGACGCTGCCGTTCTTCACGAAGGTCTTCGAGCCGTCGGCGGTCAGGCGCCGGTCGTTGCGGCGCGTGACGACCCAGTCGCCGACCATGAACTCGCGGCCGGCGGCGACGATGGCGGGGCCGGCCAGCTCGCCTTCGGCTTTGAGCAGCGCTCGGGCCCGAGCGTTCAGCGCCCGCCGGGTCGAATTGGGCCCGGCGATCATCGGATCGGTACAGCCCTGTCGGCGGGCGATGAGCCAGTCGGCGGCCATGGCGTCATAGCAGGCGGCGGCGGTCGGCGCCCGAACGATCTTGCCGGCGTCGTCGTAGCGGGCGAGGGCGGCGGCGATCTGGCCGTTGCGGTACTCCTCGATGGCCAGCCGCTCACCCTCGTCGCATTGGCGGTTGTTGTCCACCAGCGACACGACCGAGTCACCGGCGTCCTCGACCAGCCGGCGGAAGACACCGCCGGTCTCCACCGGTCCGTGCTGGTCGGGGTCCCCGATGAGCTTCATGGCCCCGCCGGCTCGGGCGAGATGTCCGCCGAGGCGGGCGAGGTCGCGGGTGCCGACCATCGACGCTTCATCGACGAAGAGAACCGTTCCGGGGGCGAAGCCACCCGAGACGGGATCGTCGAGTTCGCCGAGCAGCCGGGCGATCGTGGTCGCCGGCCGCCCGGTGGCCGATCCCAGGGAGGTGGCAGCCTCCAGCTCGGCGGCAGCAGTGGCGGAGAGCGCGCAGCCGATGACCGGGACGCCCGACGCCAGGAAGGCTTCCACGCAGGCGTCGGCGGCGTACGTCTTCCCGGCGCCCGGCCGTCCGGCGATCGGCTGGATGGCCTGAGAGGTCAGGCAGACGGCGCGGACCATCTCGACCTGTTCGGCGGAGAGCTCGGGGCGCCGGGCGAGCGCTGCGTCGACGGCGTCGGGACTCGCCGCGGGCACCGAGTGGCCGAACCCGCCGTCCGCCCACGCCAAGACCTGCGCTTCGACGGCGAGGAGGTCGGGGGTGGAGTACCGCACCGACCCGGCGGTGCGGATGCGCCGCCCACCCGGGCCGATGACGACGTCGGGGCGGCGATGGGCATCGGGCGGCTCCAGCACCACGACCCGTTCGGATGCCAGGAAGCGGTCGGCGAGCACGCCGATCTCCTCGGCGTCGACGCCCGGTCCCAGCGCGGTGGCGAGCGACTCCACCACCTCTCGTCGGCTGAAGGTGCTCGCCTGGCGGGTGAGGCCGTCGGGCCCGGCGAGCCGGTCGAAGAACCGCTCGGTCGTCTCCGGCGTCACGGTGACGAGCGCGTCGCGACCGAAGCAGGCGTTGACGGCCTCGGCGCCGAAGCCGAGCTCGGCTGCCTCGTCCCGCCACCGCTCCTCCAGCGTGGCCGGCGTCAGCGAATGGTCTTTCGGCTTGCGGGTGTCGAGGGTCGCCGCCTGCCGGGCCCGGGCCGAGGTGTAGCCCGACTCGGCCATGAGGTCCTCGATCTCGTCCGACCGCTTGGAGAAGGCCCGGATCACCTCGTCGGGGACACCGTCCACATCGGCGTAGCCGTTGATCACCGGGGCCCACGCCACACCGGCGTCACGGGTGAGTGCATGCCGGAGTTGCGCCTGGTAGACGTACCCACCTGAACGGGCATGCCGGTACAGGGACCGGCTGTCGAGGGCCTGCCAGCGGCCCTCCACCGTTTCCGTCATGTTGGCCACGACGACGTGGCTGTGGAGGAGCGGATCGGACGCCCGGCTGGTGCGGTGGTCAAAGGCGGCGGCCACCAGACCCCCGGTGAGGACATGTTCCCGACGTCCTTGTCCCCGCCGGGCGAAGACGGCCTGCGCCTCGTAGTAGGCCACCACCGCATCGACCGCCTCCCGATGCGCCCGACGGATGATCCGCCGCTGGCCTTCGTCACCCAGAGCCCACAGGACGCTCACGCTCTTGGGCGGCCGCAGAGTCAGGTCATAGCCGGGGCGGGCCTTGGTGTGCCGGCGTTCAGACTCGAACCGTTCAACCTCCGAGACGTTCAGACGCCACACCATTCGGCCGTCTGAACGAACCTGTTCCCCGACGAGACAAGAGGCGCCAGGTGCAGCCCGCTGATCAGCCGGAGTATTCCGCCACCGGGCGCCGGCCATGAGGAGTCGCCTGACGTGGCGCGTCGACAGCCGGAGCCGGGCAGCGGTGCGGGACACGTCAAGGTGTTCGCCGTCGAAGAGCCCGGGTTCCCCAGGAGGCACGCCGCGGCGGCGACGCGCTGCCCGCTCCGAGGAGCCGATGGCGGAGACAAGGACTTCACCGGTGCCGGGATGGCAGCCGTCGAGAAGCCGGCGGAACTCGACTTCCGTCACTTCGCCGGACAGCCCGAGCCGTTCGGAGAGCGAGCCGACCCACCGCCCGGCGGCTTCTCCATGGCCGAGGTAATAGTCCTGCGGCGAACTGGCGATCTCCCCGAGGTAATAGTCGGCAGCACCCTGCCGGAGCTTCCCGATGTTGAGCAATTCCGTAGCCCTCCCAGACGGCGGCGATCCCGCCCCCCAATGACACCTATGCGCGTCGGACCCCCCGGTCTGAGACCGCCGTGTCCGCTGGACAGCGGACACGGCCAGTCTGTGCCGCTTTCTTCGGGGGCCTGTTCAGGGCCGGTCGGGTGCCGGTGGTGGTTGCGATCGGGGGCGGCCGTCGGGGCTGTGGGGGCGTGGCGTGAACCGGGTCGTCGGGGCGGTGCGAGGGCGAGGGGACGCAGCGGGGCGAGGGCCTGGAGTCGGTGGATTCGGCTGGCGAGGACGCCGGCGTCAACGCTGCGGGCCACGGCGGGATGCCAGGTGACCTGGGCGACGACCGGGATTCCGAGGACCTCGGCGACGTCGGAGGCCCGCAGACTGCGGGCTGGCTCGTTGATGAGGAGCACCCCGTCGTAGCGGCCCGCCTGGGCGGCCAGGAGGCTGCGGAGGGCGAGGTAGCAGGGTCCCCGGACCACGACGTACTGCTCGTCGGCGTCGGGGCTCTGCGGGCCTTCCAGACGGCTTCCTGCGTCCACCACGACGAGGCTCGGCGCCACTTCCCCGCGCCTGCCCAGCTCGAGGTCCGGGGCGACCGGGACGGCCGCGTCATCGGCGTCGGGCGGGGCGACCCCGAGGAGGGCGGCCATGTCGGCTGGGTCGTGGGCGACGAGCGCGGTGGGTTGGTGCCGGGCGCTGAACAGAGCGATGGCGGCGGCGATTGTGCTGGTGCCATGACCTCCTCGGGCGCCGCTGATGCTGACGGTTCGTGTCATGTCGACCTCCTGAACGTGGGTCTGAACGGATGGTGGATCCTCGTGGGCGAGCTGGTCCTGTGGGACGTGGAGCCCGCCGCCCGGGACACGGACTTCCCCGACCGGCCCGAGCGGCGGGCGACTCAGCAGCGGGCGGCGTGGGCCACCGCTGCGATGTCGCTGGTCCCGGGCGGCCCTTCGGTGAGCAGCCGGTGCGCCTCGACCAGCTGGGGCGTCAGGCACCGGAGGTGACGCCGGGCGAGCGGCGGGAACGCGAGGCGCAGGGCGTACACGTCGCCCTCGGTGCGGGCCAGGCCAAAGACGGTCAACCGAGCGAGCGACTTGATATGCGGGGCGTTGCGACCGGTGCCGGCTCCGAGGCCGAGTTGCCGGGCCAGCACCGCCAGCGAGACGGTGACGCCTTCGGGTGAGTCCTCCAGCCGTGCGGACAGGTGACGAGCGGCCATCACCGCCGAAGGGCCAAGAATCGGCGTCCAGAACGATTCCACGTAGGCGCTGCGAGGATCATGTCCCACCGCCTCCACCACCGGGTCGCGGAGCGGCACGACGGTCAGTGGATCGTGACGTGCCACCCATGTCTGGGGATCGACGACAACCATTGACTTGGCCTCCTCACATTCTGTCAGGGAAAACCTGATCACAGGACGCGTCGGTTCGTCAAGGGAAACCTGACGCTTGCGAGTCATTCGTTTTGACACGTCAGTGTCAACTTTCGGCCGGAACAGCCTCGACGGACTGGTCGGCTGTGGACGGCGCCTCGTCGGGTTCCCGCTCGTAGCCGAGAGAGCACAGGAAATCGAGGTAGCGCTCGGTGCCGTTCCGGTAGCCGCCGCCGGCGATCCTCCCCTCGGCCATCGCCGAGGCCAGGGCCACCCCCACACGGAGCCGGTCGGCTTCGCTCCGGGCCGCGAGCTCGCCGAGGGGGCCGTGCCAGTCGTCGCCGTACCGGCCGGGTCGGGCCGTCAACTCCAGGAGCGATCCGGCCCGCCCGGCGTCGTTGGTGTTGGCACGGTCGAGCAGGGCGGCCACGAGCAGGTCGACGGCCGCTGCCTTGGGCAGCCGAGTCGTGAGGCGGGATCGCACGAACTCCTGTCGTCGCTGGGCGAGGCGGCGTCGTTCCTTCGCCCGCTCGCGTTCAGGGTCGGGCTCGGCGTCCACCTGCAGGTCGCTGCGGTCGCCCGCTGGTGCGCGTCGGCTGTGACGGCGGCGATCCGTGCACACCGCCACGGTCACCGGGCCCGCGTAGCCGGTCTCCACCACCACGGCGTGGCAGGTCTCGTCCCGGTGGGCGGCCTCGTCGATGCCGAGGTCCGAGAGGCGCAGGTAGCTCTTGGGCCGGTATCCCTCCGATGGGACGACCCGCACGCTGGCCTCCGCCAACTCGGCCACCAGGGCCTCGCGGCGTTCCTCATGCTCAGCGCGACGGAGCGCGTCGGCGACCACCTGGTCCATGTCGCGCCGCCGCCAGTCCGGTTCGGCCAGGATCGCCTTGATGACCTCGGGCTTGTCCTTGGCGGCAAGCAGGGCCTCGGCCTGTCCGATGGTGAGTTCGTTCTTCTGAACGGCGTCCTGGGCGGCGTCGGGAAGCTCCAGGAGCGCCAGGCGGGCTCGCACGTGCCGATCTGAACGGCCGACCTGACGGGCGATGCGGCGAATGGTGTAGCCGTGCTCGCTCACGAGCCGGAAGTAGCCGGTGCCCTCAGCCAGGACAGGAATCTCACTGCGCTGGAGGTTTTCCACGAGCATGACTTCGACGCGTTCAGCCTCGGTCATCTCCCGGATCAGGCACGGAACGGCGTCCAGTCCCGCCTTGGCCGCGGCGAGATGGCGTCGGTGTCCGGCCACGATTCGATAGCGACGAGGCTCACCGTCCAACGGCACGACGACCAGCGGCTCGATGACGCCGACCCCGGCGATGCTGCGAGCCAGCTCGCTCACGTCGCCCACTGGTCCGCGCAGGTTGTCGTCGGCCGGCTGGAGCTCGTCAAGGGGCACGGCGACGATCTGGGTCTCGGTGGTGGTGGTCACAGGGAAGTCCTCCTTCATCCGTGTCGGTCGAGCAGGCTGCGGCACAGCTCCGCCCAGGACGGCGTGCCGTAGACGGCGACGTCGAACCCTCCGGGGCTGGTCCTGGTCACAGTCACGCCGCTCCCGTCGTCGCTCCAGATAAGGGCCGACCGTCCGGTGAGAGCGACGGCCCGGGCCTGGGCGGTGGCCAGCGTGAGACTCGCCGTCGCTGGCCCCCAGGTCGAGCAGTCGAAGACGCGGTAGCGGCGTGGTCCACCGGGCTGCCGATCTTCGGGGAAGAGCTGCGCCTGGCCCCAGCGGAGTTGACACTTCACTGTAAACTTCCGATCCGGTCGCCCGAGCCGTCGTCTGCCGCCAGACCGTTCGTCCGACGAGCGGCTGACGTTACGATCCCCGGTGCGCCATCCCCCGTCGCTCCCACCGGGAGCGACCAATCTGTACGAGGCTCCCGGTCGCATCCGGCCCCTTCCGATGCGGGCCTTCTGGAACGCCGGCCACGGTGGTCAGCAAGCGACCGCCGAGCACTTCCTGGTCCCGGCGCTCGGCTATCCGAGCCAGGTCGGCGGCACCGAGGCTGAGCGGGCGGCGCGCGTTCATCACTGGCAGACTTGTCAGCCGGCGAGGAGTAGCCATGGCCAACCGCAAGCGACTGCGCAAGGAAGAACGAGAGGTCGTCGACACGGCCGTGAACGGCGCCTTCGAGGCGGCACTCCCCGCCATGCGCCAAATCGAGGACATCATCAAGGAGCAGCTCATCCTGAACGTCCCAGCCGAACTCGCCGAGCACGCCACACGCGAGTTCCTCAACCGCCTGGGTCAGGAGCTCTGGATGGAGGGCAAGCTCGCTCAACTCCTCGCCGGCCCGGAATCCTGATCCGGTCGGCGTGATGCTCTGACAAGCGGCGCAAGCGTCGTGAACTGAACAAACTTCTCGGTCGCATCCGGGGCCTTCTGACGCGCATAGGTGGGGTGAAGACGCATTCGATCCCTGCCGGCGACGGAAGAAGGAGACCCGGTTGACATGGCCATTGAGGCGCGGCGCATGACGTTCAGCGTCGAGGAGGCAGCAGCCATCCTCGGCGTGTCCAAATCCAAGATCTACGACAGTGTCCGAGCCGGTGAGCTCCGAGGTGTGCAGGTCGGCCGCCGAATCGTCATCCCCTGCGATGTCCTCGAGGAGCTCCTCGGGCCCCTGCCCATTGGGCAGCACGACGATCCCGGAGACGGCGACCCCGCCCCGACCGACGGTCCGCCCCCAGCGCTCGGCGGCAGAGACCTCAATGCCGTCTACCTGACCGGGACGATCGCCCGCCAGCCCGAGCTGCGAACGTCGCGCACCGGCGTGGCGGTCTGCACCCTCCGGCTCGCGGTATCCCGTTGTCGCCGCGACGGCCAACCGCGTGTGCCGCTCCACATCGACGTCGTGGCCTTCGAGACCACCGCCGAAGCCGCCGCCGAACACGACGACGGCGACCACGTGACCATCATCGGCCGCCTCAGCAAGCGAGTGTGGACATCGAGCGACGGCGGACGGCACACCCGCTTCGAGATCGTCGCCGACGCGATCCGGCCCACACATCGCCCCGAATCCGGGGAGACCCAATGACCGCAGGAAAGAGCGTGCGCCAACCTCGCTCCTTCCACGGGCAGCGGGAATCGGCACTGCGGAACGACGTCCTCCGCCGGCGGGCACCCGCCGGTGTTGCCGGCCGGGTGCTCCCGCCCTCGGTCGAGGCCACGCGCCGTGCCGTGATGGCCGGCATCTGCCCTTTCTGCGGCCGGGGCCCGTTCCTGGTGCTCGCCGGCCACACCCAGAAGGTGCACGGCGTCGACCGCTTCGAACTTCGCGAACTCGCCGACCTCACCTACAGCACCAGCCTCCTCGACGAGCGCACCCGCGAGGCCTTCAGCGCCCGCGCCAAGGCCCGCCTCGCGACGGGAGTGCCGCTGCCCAGCAGCAACGGTGTGAGAAGGAAGCGGCGCCTCTCCCCTGCGGGCAAGCGCATCCAGGCCGAGAAGCTGCTCCGCTTTGCGGAACAGCTCGGCCCCGAAGGCCTCGCTCGTCAGCGGACTGCCGCTGCCCGGCGCAAAGGCGAGTTGAGCCGGAAGCCCCACCCGTGCCCGGCCTGCGGGACAATCCTCCCGACCGCGCATCCCATCACCTGCTCCTCGGCCTGCCGACGGGTCATCCGTGTCCGGACAGCCCGGGCCTCCGCCGCCAAGCGGCTCGCTCGGCGCACCGGGTCGAGTGGACAGGTCGACCAGCAGGGCGGAAGGGATCCCGACGGGAGACCACCGATGCGGGAACTGATTGAGGAGCCCGCCGCAGAACGCGCCATCCCCGACACCGCGCGGCACGCCCGGTTCGAGGTGGTCGCTGACGATGTCGAGTGCCTCGCTCCCGCCACGACCGCCGGCTGAGGTTGAGGTTGACCGGCGTGGTCGCTTCCGTGAACGTGACGAGGACGACGTCGATGGAACCCCTCATGACCACGGAGCAGCTCGCCGAGTTCCTCCAGGTCCCGCTCGCAACCCTCTACCAGTGGCGTCACAAGCGCACCGGTCCCAAGGGCATCAAGATCGGGAAGCACGTGCGCTACCGCCGGGCTGACGTCGAAGCCTGGCTCGAGAAACAAGCGGCCACCTAAATTTGGGACCCGATGACCCAGGCGCCGGCATCCGAGACACACCGGAGGAAGCGGCGGCATGACGATGAACCACAGGGTCCATATGTCGCCCAGCCCGGAGAATCTGAGAACGAAGGAGATTGGGTTGCGTTGGGAGTCGTCTCCCCCCATGTTCAAGATCCGCTCGGGCCGTGGGGTCCGTCAGTTTCGGGTGAACCGACCCAAAGCGCGGGGAGCCAGCCTCGGAGACCCGTTCCACGAAGAGGTCGGCCGTGCCTACAGCCTGGCCTCCCGCTTCGACCGATCACCGGCCCGAGTTCCCGCCGAAGCGAACGACGTGCCGGAGACCACGATCCATGGTTGGGTCAAGGAGGCGCGTCGCCGAGAACTCATGCCCCAGGGCCGAGCGTCGAAGGAGCGTTGACCCATGGCGAAGCTGCCCCCCGGCATTACAGAGTGGACGCCTCATCTGGCCACCGGGAAGCCTCGCTATCTCGTGCGCTGGCGCACCCCGCAGAACGAGCCGCGTAAGAAGGTCTTCAATCGGCTGGTTGACGCCCGAGCACACCTGTCAGCCGTGACGGCCGCGAAGAACGCCGGCACGTACATCGACCCAGGGCTCGGCCGGCAACTGTTCGGAGCCTTCGCCGACGAGTGGGCCGCCGCTCAAGACCAGTGGAAGTCGTCCAGCTGGGATCAATGGCTCGTGGTCCGGCGCCGGTTGGATTCGATCATCAACATGCCACTGGCATCCTTTGATCAGCTAGTCGTCAGGCGGCTTCGAGCCGACCTTGCCAAGCGGTACGCCGCGGCCACCGTGAAGGTCACAATGACCTATGTGACGGCGATCCTGCGGGCGGCTCACGCCGCCGGGCGGATCCCGCGTGACCCAACCGTCGGGGTCCGCCAGAAGAAGAAGCGGGCCGACGAGCGTGGGGAACGGGTCGGGCCAGAGCAGGTGCCAACCCGAGCCGAAGCCCTGAGCATCCTCGGCGTCACCGCCTCTCAGTGGCGGGCCGCCCACGCGCTCGGTCTGGCCGGGCTCCGCATCGGCGAAGTGCTCGGCCTTACGACGGACCGGCTCGATCTCCCGAATCGGATGGTCACGATCGACCGGCAACTCTGGCGGCGGCGGTTGACCACGCCGAAAAACGAGACGGTCAGGACGATCAAGGTCCCCGGGTTGGTCGCCCTCGAGCTTCGCCGGCACCTACGGGACCGTGGTCCGGTCGACCCGGTGGCCGTTCTCGACGAGGACGGGAAGGAGGTCCTCGTGGATCTCCTCTTCCGTGGCCCAAGGACGGGTGAGGCGTTGGGTTCCAACCGGTTCTACGACGCGGCATGGTACCCGGCTCTCAAGGCCGCCGAGATGGAACGGCGGTTCAAGTTCCACAGTCTCCGCCATCACTGTGCCAGCACGTTGCTGGCCGAAGGGGCACCGATCACGGCCGTGGCCGGGTACCTGGGCGACAAGGTGGAGACGGTCGCCCGGACCTATGCGCACTGGCTCCGCGACGACCGTGACGTGCCGGCCGAGATCCTCGACCGGGTGCTCGCTCCTGAAGCCGACGCGCCATCAACGCGCCATGACACCTCGGAGCAGGCCCCCTAGGACCTGCTCCGGTGCTGGTCAGAGGGAATTTCTGTCACCGCCCGTGGCAGAACTTGTACTTCTTGCCGCTGCCGCAGTAGCAGGGGTCGTTCCGGCCGGGGGTCTTCTCCACCCGGACGGGGGCCTGCACGGCCACCTGGGCGTCGGCCACGGCCTCCTCGTCGACGATGCCGCCGGCGGCCGCTTCCGCCACCGCCGTCTGGCGCAGCGCCTCGGAGCCCTGCACCGGATCCTCCGCCGCCGAGTACTGGAGCCGACGCGGCCGTTGCGGCGCCGGGGCCTCCTCCCGGACGACCTGGAGGTGGAAGACGTAGCGGACGAAGTCGTCCTCCACGGCCCCCATCATGGCTTCGAACATGTCGAAGCCTTCCCGCTGCCATTCGACCAGCGGGTCCTTCTGGCCCATGGCCCGCAGGTTGATGCCCTCCTGGAGGTAGTCCATCTCGTAGAGGTGCTCCCGCCACTTCTGGTCGATGACGGAGAGCATCACCCGGCGCTCGATCTCCCGGAGGTTCTCGGCGCCGACGGTGGCCTCCTTCTCCTCGTACTTGCGGAGGGCCTCCTCGATGAGGTGGTCGGTGATGGCGTGACGGTTGCCGATCTCGAGGAGCTGGGCTTCGGTCGTCTCCGTGGGGTAGTACTGGGCGACGTAGCGGAGCAGCTCGGGAACGTCCCACTCCTCCTCGTAGTCGCCGGGAAGGAACGTGTCGACGGCCCGGGTGATGGCGGCCTGGATGGCCTCGATGGCCTGTTCCTTGAGGTCTTCCCCGTCGAGCACCTGTTGGCGGCGCTTGTAGACCACCTTGCGCTGCTCGTTCATGACCTCGTCGTACTTGAGGACGTCCTTCCGGATCTCGAAGTTGCGGTCCTCCACCGTGCGCTGGGCCCGCTCGATGGCCTTCGAGACCATCTTCGCCTCGATCGGGACGTCGTCGGGGAGGGCCTTGCCCATCACCCAGTTCATCGCCCCGGTGGCGAAGATCCGCATGAGGTCGTCTTCGAGCGAGAGGTAGAACCGGCTCTCGCCCGGGTCGCCCTGGCGGCCCGACCGGCCCCGGAGCTGGTTGTCGATCCGCCGTGACTCGTGACGCTCGGTGCCGAGCACGTAGAGGCCGCCGAGCTCCCGGACCTCGTCGCCCTCCTTCTGGCACTCCGGCTTGAACCGCTCGAGCAGCTCGTTCCAGCGCTCGGGGTTCTCCTCCTTCGTCTGGCCCGACTCCCGCAGCAGCTCCTGGCTGGCCAGCCCCTCGGGGTTGCCGCCGAGGAGGATGTCGACGCCCCGGCCGGCCATGTTGGTCGCCACGGTGACGGCGCCGATCCGGCCGGCCTGGGTGACGATCAGGGCTTCCTTCTCGTGCTGCTTGGCGTTGAGCACGCTGTGGGGAATGCCGCGCTTCTCGAGCTGGCGGGACAGGTACTCCGACTTCTCGACCGAGATCGTGCCGACGAGGACGGGCTGGCCCTTCTCGTTCCGCTCGACGATGTCCTCGACGACGGCGTTGAACTTGGCCACTTCGGTCTTGTAGATCAGGTCACCCTGGTCGTCCCGGATCATCGGCTTGTTGGTCGGGATCGGGACGACCTCGATGTTGTAGGTGTGGGCGAACTCGCCGGCCTCGGTGACACCGGTACCGGTCATGCCGGCCAGCTTGTCGTAGAGGCGGAAGTAGTTCTGGAGCGTGATCGTGGCGAGGGTCTGGTTCTCCTCCTTGATCTTCACGCCCTCTTTGGCCTCGACCGCCTGGTGGAGGCCTTCGCTCCACCGCCGGCCTTCGAGGATGCGGCCGGTGAACTCGTCGACGATCTTGACCTCGCCGTCGGCGACGACGTAGTCGACGTCGCGCTTGAACAGCTCCTTGGCCCGCAGCGCCGCCTGGAGCTGGTGGACGAAGTTCTGGTTGATGTTGTCGTAGAGGTTCTCGACGCCGAGCGCCTCCTCGACCCGGGCGATGCCCTCCTCGGTGGGGGCGACCGTCTTCTTCTTCTCGTCGACCTCGTAGTCGCGCTCCTTCTGGAGCCCGGCCACGATGCGGGCGAACTGGACGTAGAGGACGGCGGCGTCGTCGACCGGTCCGGAGATGATGAGCGGCGTCCGGGCCTCGTCGATGAGGATCGAGTCGACCTCGTCGACGATGGCGTAGTTGTGGCCCCGCTGGACCATGTACTCCCGGGCCGACGCCATGTTGTCGCGCAGGTAGTCGAACCCGAACTCGTTGTTCGTGCCGTAGGTGATGTCGCAGCCGTAGTTCTGACGCTTGAGCTCCGGGTCGTCGATGTCGGGGATGACGAGGCCGACGGTCAGGCCGAGGAACTTGTGGACCCGCCCCATCCACTCGGCGTCGCGCTTGGCCAGGTAGTCGTTGACCGTGACGAGGTGGACGCCTTTGCCGGTCAGCCCGTTGAGGTAGGCCGGCAGCGTGGAGACGAGGGTCTTGCCCTCGCCCGTCTTCATCTCCGCCACCCACCCGAAGTGGAGCGCCGCCCCACCCATCAGCTGGACGTCGTAGTGACGCTGGCCCAGCACCCGCCAGGCCGCTTCCCGGACCACGGCGAACGCCTCGGGGAGGAGGTCGTCAAGGTCCTCACCCTGGTCGAGGCGGTTCCGGAACTCCACGGTCTTGGCGGCGAGCTGATCGTCCGTCAGCTTCTTCATCTCGGGCTCGAAGGCCCCGACCTCGGGGACGATCGCCTCCAGCGCCTTGAGCTTCCGACCTTCGCCCAGGTGGAGGATCTTGGTGAAAACTCCCATAGAGATGTGAGTCTACCGACGCGCCCAATCCCCGCCGCCTCGCCCGGGGACGAATCGGTCGGTCGTGTCTGGAGCCCTAGTTGATGTCGAGAATCTTCTCCCGGACGGCGTAGACGACCGCTTCCATCCGGGAGTGGAGCTGGAGCTTCTCGAGGATGTTCCGGACGTGGTTCTTCACCGTGTTCTCGGCGATGAACAACGCCTCGGCCACGTCGCGGTTGCTCATGCCCTGGGCCACCAGCTTGAGGACCTCGAGCTCCCGGGTGGTGAGCCGCGGCGCCTGGAGCCGGGGCTTCTCGTCGGCCTGCTTGGCCAGGGTGTTGAACTCGTTGAGGAGCTTCGAAGCCATCGACGGGGAGATGAGGCTCTGGCCCTGGACCACCGAGCGGATGGCGTCGGCCACCTCCTCGATGGAGATCTCCTTGAGCAGGTAGCCGTTGGCTCCGGCCTTGATGGCGTCGAAGAGGTCGTCCTCCTCGTCGGACACCGTGAGCATCACGATCTTGGCCGACGGGACCGACTCCCGGATCGCCCGGGCCGCCTCGATGCCGTTGAGCTTGGGCATGCGCACGTCCATCAGGAGGACGTCGGGCACGAACTCCTCGGCCTTCCCGATGACCTCGGTGCCGTCCTGCGCCTCGGCCACGACCTCGATGTCGGGTTCGGCTTCGAGCACCATGATGAGGCCGCGACGGAACAGCGCATGGTCGTCGGCGATGAGGACGCGGATCCGGTCAGTACCGGCCGCTGGCATGTCCGTCACGGAACCTCCTGGCGTGCGACCAGAATCAGGTTAGCCCGCAGCCTCGATCAGACCGAAGTTTCCGTCGTTGCGGCGGTAGATGACCGCCGCCCGGCCGGTCTCGGAGCTGGTGAAGAGGAAGAAGTCGTGCCCGAGGAGATCCATCTGGAGAACGGCCTCCTCGGGGGTCATCGGCTTGATCGTGAACTCCTTCATCTTCACGATCCGGGCGGTCGCGGATTCCGGTTGCTCCTCCTCCTCGTCGTCGATGGGGGGTAGTTCGACCCGCTGGGTGCGGACCCGGCGGGGATGGTGTCGAGCGACCCGCTTGTCCTTCAGCCGCTTCACCTGGTGCTCGACCTTGTCGCACACCGCGTAGAGGGCGGCGAAGGGCTCCGACGCCGAGGCGTGCGCCTTGAGCAGGTGGCCCTTGACGTGGACGAGAACCTCACACTTCTGATTCTCGGCGATGCGTGGGTTGCGCTCCTCGGAGAAGTCGACCTCCGCCCGGGCGAACCCGTTGGCGAAGCGGTCGAGTTTGGCCAGGTGCTCCTCGGCTGCCTCCCGCAGCGACTTGGAGACCTTCACGTTCTTGCCCCGGATCACGACGTCCATGGGTAACCCCCGTGTCCGCGCCGACAGGTGACGACAACGGCCCAGGCCGTGTGCGGCTGACCTGGTCTTTGCCCCCACACTCGCCTGCCGGGGAAGTGCCCGTCCACCGCGTTGTGCTGACACGCGGCGATTCGGACGGCTTCGTTCCCTCTCCCGGACGGGCCTCGCCGATCGAGGTCCGCGGGGCAGGACTTACCCCTAAGCCGCACCATGCTCAGCAACCACGGGTTGCCTTACGTGGGTCGTTTCGCCTGCGACTGGCATCGACTAGCCGCTCTCGTGACGGAGCGGCGCAACCACAGACCCGCACACGGCCATGCGCCAGTATACGCGGCGGCTAGCGCCTCGAACTCCGGGGTTCTTCGGCCGCCCGCTGGGCCATGACGACGCTGACCAGCCGGTTGACGAGCTCGTCGACCGGAGGCTGGTAGGCGCCCTCGGCCACCTGCCGGCGCAGGCGGACGATCACGTCCTGGCGGTTGCCGTTTGCGGGGTGAATGCGGTCCATCACGAGTCTTTCGCTCCTTCCGAAGGTGGCCCCCGCCCGGAGGCCGAACTTCGGCTCACCGCGAATAACGGCGCCCCGGTGGAGGCGCTTGAGCGGGCGGTGACCGATCCGCACCCCTCGGGACGGCCGGATCGGCGGGGGGTGCGGGCCACCGTCGCCCCGCCCACCCACGCCGCCCCGGCGGAGCTCAAGGCCCGGGCGGCGGCGGTCAGGGTGGCGCCGGTGGTGGCCACGTCGTCGACCACCAGCACCCTCAGACCGGCCACCGGCGAAGGGCCGGCGCCGAAGGCCGGGCCCCGCCGGCGGGCCTCGGCCGAGCGGCCGGTCTGGGACGGGCCGGCCCGGCGGACCAGGCAGGCCGCAACCGGCACGCCCAGCGCCCGGCCGACCGCCCGGGCGAGGTGCTCGGCCTGGTCGAACGCCCGGAGCCGGCGCCGGGCAGCCGTCGTCGGCGGCCACGTCACGACGTCGACCGGGCCGGGCAGCTCCGCCTCCAGCCGCCGCACCAGGGCCGCAGCCAGCGGCGGGAGAGCCGACCGGGCGTTGCGGTATTTCACCCGGGCCAGGGCCTCCCGGACCGTCCCCTCGTAGCGGAAGGCGGCAGCCCACCAGTCGAGCCCTGGTGGCGGCCGGCCCCCGGCCGGCGAGGCCGGCGCCGGGCGGGCGGCCGCCAGGCAGACCGGGCAGAGGGCCACCGGCGGGGCGCCGCAGCCGACGCAGCCGGCGGGAAACAGGATGTCGAGCAGAGACCCCAGCCAGGTCATACCGGCAACCTATTGAGAGGGTGTGACATCGTGGTCGGGATGCGCCGCCCCCTCGTCCTGACGCTGCTGATCGCCATCGCGGGCCTGGCGCCGCCGGGCCCGGGGGCCGACGCCCACACCGGCCGCACCCTGAGCGGGTTCGAGAACCCGGAGAGCGCACCGTGGGACGGCGCCACCGGCTCCTTCTACGTCTCCAACATCGGGCCCGGCCCGATCAACCCCCTCGGCCGGGAACCCGACGGCTACCTGAGCCGGATCTCCGGGGAAGGCCGCCTGGTGGCGGCCAAATGGGTGACTGGGCTCAGATCACCCAAGGGCATCGACCGGCGGGGAGACGACCTGCTGGTGGCCGACGTCGGCCAGGTGGTGGTCGTCGACGTGGCCGGGGCCAAGATCCGCCACACCATCGACCTCGACTCCCTCGGTGCCCTGTTCCCCAACGACGTGACGGTCGACGACCGCCGCGGCGACGCCTACGTCTCCGACATGCTCCGCAACGCCATCTACCGGATCCCGGCCGGGAGCGCGGTGGCGGAGGTGTGGCTGGAATCCGACGCCCTGGGCGGCCCAAACGGCCTCTTCCTCGACGGCGACCGGCTAATGGTGGCCAGCATCGGGACGGAGCCCGAGGGGGGCCGGATCCTCGTCGTCGACCTGGCCACGAAGCGGGTCGCCCCGCTGGCCGACATGGCCCCGCTCGGCCGACTCGACGGCATCGAAAAGCTCGGATCGGACTGGATCGTCACCGGCAACGGCACGGTGTGGCGGGTGACGCCGGAGGGCAAGGCCACCGAAGTGGCCCGGATCACCAACGCCGCCGATCTCGGCCTCCGGCCCGGCGACCGGGTCGCGGCGGTGCCGACACTGTCCGACAACACGGTGGTGTTCCTCCCCCTCCGCTAGCGGCCGGACGGGCGGACGCTACCGGAGCGGTCGCCGGTGGGGAGCGGCCTCGACCAGCCGCCGAAGGCTCATCTCGTACGGCGGACGGGCGACGCCAAGTTCCGTCACGATGGCGGTCACGAGGGCGGCCGGCGTCACGTCGAAAGCCCGGTTGAGGGCGGCGACGCCCGCCGGTGAGAGCCGGGCGCCGCCCACCGTGTGGACCTCCTCGGGGGAGCGCTCCTCGACCGGGATGTCCGCCCCCGTCCGGGTGGCGAGGTCGATGGTCGACGTCGGGGCGGCCACGTAGAACGGCACGCCGTGGTGGGCGGCCAGCACGGCCAGCGAGTACGTCCCGATCTTGTTGGCCACGTCGCCGTTGGCCGCCACCCGGTCGGCGCCGACCACGATGAGGTCGACGTCACCCGAGGCCATGAGGGAACCGGCCATGACGTCGGCCACCAGAGTGGCCGGGATCCCGAGCCGCTCGAGCTCCCAGGCGGTGAGCCGGGCCCCCTGCAGAACCGGCCGGGTCTCGTCCACCCACACCTGTGGTGCTTTGCCGATCTCGGCGGCGGCCCGGATCACGCCGAGGGCCGTGCCGTAGCCGACACAGGCCAGCGCCCCGGCGTTGCAGTGCGTGAGGACCCGGGCCCGTTCGGGGACCAGCGCCGCGCCGTGGTGGCCGATCGCCTGGTTGTCGGCGACGTCCTGCTCCGCCAGCCGCTCGGCCTCGGCCAGCGCCTCGGCGGCGACGGCGTGGGCGCCGCCGTCCCCGTCCGCCCGGCCTTCGGCCCGCTCGGCGGCCCCCTCGGCGGCGGCCAGGACGCGGCGGGCGCCCCAGGCGAGGTTGATGGCGGTGGGGCGGGTGGCGATGAGCCGCTCGGCGGCCTCGGCGGCGGCGGCCAGGACCGCCTTCACCCGGTCAGCGCCGTCGCCCGCCCCTTCGGCGCCCCCGGCGCCACCGCCCGGTCCCTCAGCGCCCCCGGCGCCGGCGCCCGGTCCTTCGCCGCCCTGGGCGGCGGCGGCTGCTCGTTCCGCGCCCTCGGCGCCGGCGGCTGCCACGACGCACGCCAGGGCGACGCCGTAGCCGCCGGACGCCCCCAGCGCCGGCGCGCCCCGCACCGCCAGCGAGGAAATCGCCTCGCACAGCTCGTCAACGGTCCGGCAGTCGATGAACCGCAACTCGCCGGGCAGCCGCCGCTGGTCGATGAGCCGGACGGCCCCGTCCCGCCACTCGACCGTCCTCGGAATCGGATCCTCCGCCGCCACCCCCGCATTCTGGCGTTCGTTTACCGGGATAGAGCGGAAAACGAACGCCAGTTTCTCGGTGGCCGGCGGACGGGCCGTTCTGGCGTTCGTTTACCGGAATGCAGCGGAAAAGGAACGCCAGTTGAGGGGGGCGGCCGGTCAGCGGGGGCGGAAGTGGGCCAGGGCCGCGGCCAGTTCCGGCGCCGAGCCGGCGGCGTCCTCCAGAGCGTGACCCGCCGTCACCGCTTCGATGGCCTGTTGGACGCTGCGGGCGCCGGCTTCCGGGCCGCCGGGGTGCTCGTAGGCCCCCATGCCCAGCAGGAGCATGATGTCGTGGCCGGCGGCGGCCAGCACCGCCGGGGTGGAGCCGGCCCAGACACCGCCGCCGTTGACGGGGACGGGCACCCGCACCACACCGCCGGCCAGCGGCCGGCGGCAGGCGGCCAGGTTCCGGGCCACCTCCTCGTGACTGTCGAAGAGCTTCCCGCCGAACCCGCCGATTTGGACCAGGTCGGCCCCGGCGATCCGGGTCAGCTCGCAGAGGACGGCGCCGTCGACGCCGACCTCCGGGTTGCGGACGATCGGCCCCGCCCCCACCCGGTGGGCCAGCACCGGCACGCCGAGCCCGGCGGCGGCCACCGCCCGGACGGCGTCGATCCCGGTGGCGAAGGCGTTGACCATGATGGCCGTCGCCCCGGCGTGGACCGCCGCCGTCGCCCGCGCCCGCAGCGTGTCGACCGGCCCCGACACGTTGGCGGCGTAGAGGACCGGCCGCCCCACCCCGGCCAGCGCGTCGGCCACCGCCGGCACCCGCTCGACCAGCGGGCACCAGTCGGGGTCGGCCAGCAGTTCGTCGTCCTTGATGAGGTCGCAACCGCCGCGGGCCAGCGCCGCCGCGGTGGCCGCCACCTCGACCGGGCCGAGCCCCAGCGACGGCTTCACGATCCCGCCCAGCAGCGGCCGGGTCTCGGCCCCCGGCCCGAGCCGGGCCCGCACCCCCTCCAAGCCGAACCGGGGCCCGCCGCCCAGGGCCGCCGCCAGGTCCTCGGGCCACTCCATGGCCACCAGCCGGCAGCGGGTGAACCGGGCCGTCTCGCAACCCTCGCCGACGAGCACCGACGCCATCAGCTGGGGCAGGTTCGCTCCCCAGTTCCGCCACGGCCAGGCGATGACCGCCCGGCCACTGCCCTCGGACAGCACCTCGCCGCCCACCCGCTCCCACATCTCGGCCGGGATCGCCTCCGTCCCGGTCGACTCCTCCACGGCCAGCGCCCGCGCCGAGCCGTGCGGTTCGAGCTCGAAGGTCGCCACCAGGCGGTCGCCCACGGCGCCTCCTACCGGGCCAGCTCGTCCTTCAGACGGGCGATGGCGTCGATCGGGCCGGGGTCCACGCCGGCGTCGAAGGCCATGTACAGGCTGACCCAGTCCCCCAGGTACATGAGGTCGACCAGCTGCGCCAGCCGCCCCTCCCCCTCGGCCCGAACCTCCAGCACCGACGCCACCGTCTCCTCCACGATGGCCCGGGTGGCCTCGACCCGGCGGCCGAGCTGGATGTGCTCGTGGTCGTGGCGGAGCTCGACCAGGGTCACGACCTGGCGGGTGACGTCGCCGTGCTGACCGAAGGCGCAGATCTCGTTGTGGTCCAGCTCCGGGAAGGCGTTCGAGAAGGCCGGCGCCTTGGCGTTCTCGTTGACATCGGCCTTCCAGCGGTAGGCGGCCACCGCCCCGAGGGCGCCCGTCCCCCACACCAGCGGGAACGTCCGCCCGATCCGGCGGGCCAGCTCCCGGGCCGGATTGGCCTGGCCCTCGACCTCCGGGCGGCAGGCGTCGCGCCGGCGGGCCGCCTGGGCCCGGGCCGCCTCCACGGCCGCCGCACCGCCGGGCAGGAGCCTGAGACGCTCGCAGACCACGAACAGCGGCGTGGCCAGATGGCCGAGAGCCGCCCGGGGCATGAAGCCCGGCGGGCAGCCGATCACGGGTGCCCCCGCCTTCCCGGCCAGCGAGGCCAGCTCTCCGCCGGAGCAGACGGCGACGACCTGCGCCCCGGCGGCCAGGGCGGCGGCGGTGGCCTCGAGGGTCTCCTCCGTGCCGCCGGAGTACGACATGGCGAAGAAGAGGGTCCCCGGGCCGACGAAGCGCGGCACCCGGTACTGCTTGAGCACGGTGACGGGAACGGACAGGTCGTGCGATCCGGCGGTGGCCAGCACGTCGCCGGAGATGCCGGATCCGCCCATGCCGGCCACGGCGATGTTGGTGATCGCCCCCGCCCGGATGGTGCCGAGGTCGGCCGCCGCCGCCGTCGCCAGCGCCTGGGTGAACTGCTCGGGGAGGGTGGCGACGGCCCCGGCGAACCCCAGGGTGTCGACCGGGTGGCTCACGCCGCCGGATCGGGGGGACACCCCCCGACCCCCGGGGACCGTCACGGCGTGAACGTCGGAGAGAGGCCGAGCTCGGACGCCCGGGCCAGCAACGCCTCGGCGTCGGACGGTGAGAGCACGGTCGCCTCGTCGAGCAGCATGACCGGGATGTCGTCGCGCACCTCGTAGCGGCGCCGGCAGGCCGGGCAGAACAGGAACCCGTCGTCCTCGAAGTAGTACAGCGGCCCCTTCTCGTCGGGGCAGGCGAGGATCTCCAGCAGTCGGGCGTCCAGGGCCATGGCGCTCACACTCCCCGGATCAGAGCCAGCACCTGGTCGGTGCCCCGGCGGCACGTATCGTCGTCGGGCGCCTCGAGGTTGAGGCGCAGCAAGGGTTCGGTGTTGGACGGGCGGACGTTGAACCAGAAGTCGCCGGCGTCAACCGACAGCCCGTCCAGGGTGTCCTTCGGGGCGTCGGGGAAGGCGTCGGCCACCCGCTCCATCGCCGCCTTCTGGTCGTCGACCTTGGTGTTGATCTCACCCGAGGCGGCGTAGCGCTCGAAGGGCTTGCGCAGCTCCGACAGCGGGACGCCGGCTTCGGAGAGCTGCTCCAGGACGACGAGGGCGGCGATGATGCCGGAGTCGGCCCGCCAGTTGTCGCGGAAGTAGTAGTGGCCGGAGTGCTCGCCGCCGAAGATCGCCCCGATCTCGGCCATGACCGCCTTGATGAAGCTGTGCCCCACCCGGGTGCGGACGGGCGTGCCGCCCATCTCCCGGATGATGTCGGGCACGGCGCGGGAGCAGATCAGGTTGTGGACCACGGTCTCGCCGGGGTGCTTGGCCAGGATGCCCTTGGCCACGATCGACGTGGTGAGCGAGCCCGACAGCGGCTGAGCCCGGTCGTCGACGAGGAAGACGCGGTCGGCGTCGCCGTCGAAGGCCAGGCCGACGTCGGCCGACTTCTCCCTGATGGCCGCCTGGAGGTCACGGAGGTTCTCGGCCTGGATCGGGTCGGCGGGGTGGTTGGGGAACGTGCCGTCGAGCTCGGGAAAGAGGACCGTGAGGTCGAAGGGCAGCCCGTCGAAGACCCGGGGCACGACGAGGCCGCCCATCCCGTTGGCCGTGTCGGCCACCACCCTCATCGAGGCCAGTTGGCTCACGTCGACGAAGCTGCGGACGTGGGCGGCGAAGTCGTCGATCAGGCTGTGCTTCGTCACGGTGCCGGGGGTGGCCGCCCGCTCGAGCCGGCCTTCGGCCACCGCCGCCTTGATCTGGTTCAGGCCGGTGTCCTGCCCCACCGGCGCGGCGCCGGCCCGGCAGAGCTTGATCCCGTTGTACTGGGCCGGGTTGTGGCTGGCGGTGAACATGGCGCCGGGGGCGTCGAGCCGACCGGCGGCGAAGTAGATGAGGTCGGTGGAGGCCAGCCCGGCGTTGACCACCGAGGCTCCGGCCAGCGTCGCCCCTTCGATGAAGGCGGCCGACAGCGGCACCGACGACGGCCGCATGTCATAGGCCACGACGAGCCGCTCGGCGCCGGTGAAGACGGCGAAGGCGTTGCCGACCCGGCGGGCGATGTCCTCGTCGATCTCGTCGGGGTAGACCCCCCGGACGTCGTAGGCCTTGAAGATGGTGTCGAGCCCGTTGCCCATAGAGGGCCGGATGCTAGTGGGACCACGGCCAGGCGTGGGGCAGGGGCCCCACGCTCTGGAGGAGGGCCGGAGGCCCGGGGCGGCGAAGCCGCCAGAAATATGCCGTAGCGGGCGTTAGCCCGCTAGGCCAGGACCGGGGCTGACTCGTCCTCGGACGGGCCGGCGGGCTCGAGCTGGCCGTCCCCGCCGTCGCCGCCCGGGGGCGCGTCCGCCGTCTCGGCCCGGCGCCGGGACGGCCGGGGCTCCAGCGGCTCCAGCTTCCACCGGGCGAGGCCCACCAGGCCGGCCAGGCCGAAGACGGTGAACAGCAGTCCGGCCCAGTCGACCGGCGTCCGGCCGTAGTGGAGTGAGACGTGGGTGCCGGTCGGCACCACGACCATGAGGTTGGGACTGGCCCGCCACGGGCCCTTGGCCCCCTTCACCTGCCAGTTGGGGAAGTACGACGTCTTCACCAGCACCGGCACCCCGGGCTGGGAAACGTCGAAGCTCACCGAGTCCTCGTCGTTCTCGATGTTGCTGACCGTCACCGCCGGGAGCGGCTCCTTGGGCGTGAAGCGGGCCTCGTCCTCTCCCGCCCGCACCCAGTCCTTCGGGCCGCCGTCGACCAACGGCCGGTCAAGCGCCGAGGCATCGTCGAACCAGGCCGCGGCCGGTTCCAGCCAGTGCTTGTGCGACACACCGGAGAGGACGACGGGCTCGTTGCGGAGCGGCTCGACGAGCGGGGAGTCGAGCACCTCGTAGATCTTCCAGCGGGCCACCTGCGGGGTGACCCGGGGCGAGCCGGTCTCGGCCACCAGCTTCAGCTGCTCGGGCCGGGCGTCGGCTTCCGCCTTGGCCTCGTCGGACTGCGCCATGTAGTAGCGCACTCCCATCAACCGCATCTGCGCCACGCCGAGGTCGAAGTCGGCCAGCGTGCGGTACTGCAGGCCCCGCACCGGGTTGGACGGGCTCTTGGCCAGGGCCGACACGACCATGAAGTGGTACGGCGTGGTGGCGGCCGACTCGAAGTACAGGCCCTCCATCGAGCCGATCTTCCCGTCGGTGAAGTGCGGCAGCAGCTCGAGAGCCAGCGTCGTGCCGTAGCGGTCGATGGCCGAGGACGGTTCCCACAGCGCCCGCCCGGGCGGCAGCTTGCCCATCGTGGTGATGACCTCGCGGAACTCGGCGTAGGCCGGCTTGGCCTCGTAGCCGCTGTAGTTCCAGCGGATCCAGGCCGGCAGGAAGCCCCGTGTCTTGTGCGTGTACTGCATGGCGCTGCCGAGGGCGATCGCCACCACCACGGCGCTGACGATCCAGGAGTAGGCCGGCCAGCTCCGCCCGACCGTGGCCCGGGTGCGGTCCGCCGGGATGGGGCGGGGCTCCGGCGGGCCGAGCACCGGGTCGGGTTCGAAGGTCGGTGGGGCCGGTTCGTGCCCCGGGACGGGCGGCCCGAAGACCGGCTCGGCCGAGGCGTCGACCGTCTCGAGCTCCTGTCCCTCTCTCTCCGGGGTGGAGATGGCCCGCCACAGCGCCCAGCCGATTCCCGGCGCCGCCCGGGTCAGGAGAATGGCCAGTTCCGCCACGCCGCAGGCGCCCAGGAAGAGCACCGTCAGGTAGTAGAACGGCATGAGCCGGGCGTTCCACAGCCGGGTCTCCGGCATCACGACGAACGCCACCCCGAAGATGGCGGCCATGACCACCAGGCCGATCGTCGCCCGGCGCCGCAGCAGGAGACCGGCGATCAATCCGATGGCGGCCAGCAGGAAGGCCCAGCGGAGGTCGTCGGGCATCAGGTGGCGCTGGGAGTCCCAGGGCTTCTCCTTCGTCCACCCCATGTCGGTCGTGTAGCCGAGGCGGAAGATCAGCGGCAGGGTCCAGATGGCGGTGATGAGGAAGGCCACGCCCGCCACCGACAGGGCCACCGGGAAGTTCTTGACCGGGCGGCGCTGCAGCCAGATGACGATGGCGCCGACGGCGACGAACACCGCCACGATCAGGTGGCTCATCACCGTGGCGGCCAGCAGCGCCGTCGGCACGGCCAGGCCCTTCCGCTCGTCGAGCGCCCGGGCCAGGGAGCCCATGAAGAACAGACCCAGGGCCAGGGCGATCGTGAACGAGAACTCGCCGGCCAGGGTGCTGGCCAGGTTCCCGCCCCAGATCGTGTAGCCCGTATAGAAGAGGAAGGGCAGGGTGGCCACCGCGAACAGCGGCGGCCCGGGCCAGCGGGCGCCGATGCCCCGGGCGAACGAGTACGCCGCCACCGGCAGCATCACCGGCCCGAGCACCGTCACCAGCTTGAAGGCGATGTTGTAGGGCAGGAAGACGTCGAGGATGACGATGAGCAGCGTCGGGAGCGGGAAGTAGAAGACCCCGGCCGGGAACCCGGCGTACCAGTCAGGCGCCCAGCCCGTCAGCCGCCACTTCGGCAGGATGTGGTCCCGCAGGTAGGCGGGCCACCAGACGTGCGCCCCGGTGTCGCCCCCGTTGGTCGTCGTGTTGGCCAGCAGCAGGTCGGGCTGGAGCGTGAACCAGACATAGAGCGACGCCACCGCGGTCGTGACGAAGCCGATCCAGCGCTCGCGAGGGGACAGGCGCACCCCTTTAGCATGCCAGCCGCGATCCGCCCACCGGGTTCGCCAACGGGCCCCGGACCCCGTCCTTATCGGACGAAACGGTCCGGGGCCGTGGCAGACCCTTCTCCGGGCGGCGGCTTGCGCCTTTGGCGTGCCGTCAGCCGTTCTTCCGACGGCGGCTCCGGCGGCCGGCGCCGCCGATCACAGCCAGGCCACCGAGGCTGAGCATCAGCCCCCCTCCGGCCGAGGCCACCTGGGCGAGAGGCGACCCGGTGCGGGGCAGTTCAGCCGCGGCCGCCATGGCCGGCGGAGGCGCCGGTGTCGGCGCCGGAGTGAGTGGCGCCGGGCTCGGCTGCGACGCCTGGATACCGCCCACCTCGGCCGGGACACGGCCGGTTGGCCCGGCCGGCACCGGCGGCGTGGTAGCCGGCGCCGGCGGCGTGGTGGCCGGCGCCGGCGGCGAGGTGGCCGGCGTCGTCGGCGGGCGAGTCGCCGGCGGCGTGGGCGGCCGTGTCGCCGGCGGCGTGGGCGAACCGGGCGGGCCCGACATGAAGCACCGCCGGTCGCTACCGACCTGCTGCGGGCCGCTCCCCGTCATGCCGGCCAGGAAGCCCTGGATGCAGATGTCGCAGTCAGGCCGGATGTTGTGGGGGACCTCGACGCGAAACTCGAAGACCCCGTCATTGGGGCTCGGCCGCTCCTGGCCCGACATGTCAGGGTTCAGGCCGCCCTTGACCCAGGTGCAGGCCAGCGCCATGTCCAGCGCCTCGCCCGACCACTGCGTCGGGTCCCAGGTCAGGCGGATGGCGATGTCCTGGCCGGGCGCCACCCGGGACCCGTCAGGTATGTCGGCGGTGAGCCTCACGGCGTCGGACCCGTCCCGCGCCGTGTTCATGGCCGCGTCCTCGCAGTCGGCCGCCACCGGTCCGGCGGGCATCGGACAGTCCGACGACGCGCAGGACGGGTCCGGCGGCCCGGCCGACTGGCCCGTGGCCGGCGTCACCAACGTCAGCACCGTGAACAACGTCAGACCAGCGCACCCCAACCCGATCGCGCTGGCCATGCTTCGTGCCCGCATTGCAGCTCCTCCCCCGGGCGAGATCGCCCATCGGGGAGGAGCCCTTCCCAAATGTTGGTATTTGCTAACGCTCGAACAGAGCCGGTGGTCGGCCGGCGTTCAGCCGACCACCGCCCGTCGAGAATCAGCTCTGCTCAGCCCGCCGGCGGCGAGCGCCGGCCGCCACCCCGAGGCCACCCATGGCCAAGGCGACACCGGCGCCGAAGAGCAGCAGACGATCGTGCGGGCCCGTGCGGGGCAGGGTCCTGACCGGGGCCGGAGCGGGCGGCGGGGTCGGCGCCTCGGCGGCCACCCGGGCCGGCAACGGAGCTGCGGTCGTCGTCGTGGTCGGCGCCGCCGTCGTCGTGGTGGTGGGCGGCGGGGGCGGAGGAGGAGGCGGCGGCGGAGCCGCCTCGGTGGTGAAGCAGACCCGCGGGCTCGAGATCAGGGAGTACCCGCCGCGGCTCAGGTTGCCGTGCACGAACCCCTGCTGGCAGAGCAGGCGGCCACCCTCGATGTCGGCCGGGACGGTGAGCTCCCGGTTGAACGAGCCGTCGTTGGGCGCCGGCCGCTCCTCGTCGGACAGTTCCGGCACCGGCTTGCCGTCGATCGAGACGCAGTTGAGGACCTTCTCGATCCACGTGTCGTCGAAGTCCGCCGGGTCCCACGAGATGGTGACCTCGATGACGTCGCCGGCGATGGCCATTCCCGGCCCGGGCGAGGTGACGTTCTCGGCCCGACCGACTCCCGGCGCCGCCGTCGGCGGGCGCTGGAGAGCCTTCCGACAGGCGTCGGCGAAGTACTCCATCTGCTCCGGGCTTCCCGGTTCCGGCCCGGGCGTGATGGGCACGGCGGCGAGCGCCACGTCCCCCATGGCCACCAGGGACGCGGCGCTCAGCGCCGTTCCCACCAACATCCTGCCCAACGCGCGTCGCATCACTGCACCCCCGCTTGATCCCCCAGCTAGTGCTCCCATTGAAACCGGTTCCTTACGATTGGACAAGCTAGGGGGGTTCGACGCCGCTGAGCCGTTTCCTCCTTTTTTCTCATCCGCCGGCCGCGGCCGCCCCAACCGGACAGTGCGCCCAATCCTGCTGGCCGCCCCGCCGGCCACCGAGGGAACCGCCCGTCCCGCCCCGAAACCCTGTGGCGCAGTCGGCAATCAGCGGAACTCCCCCCAGCCTTTTGCGGCCGCAGGACCCGCCGGGCACGAACAGTGCGCCGGGGATCTGGCGGGACGAGGCCGGACAGTCCCCCGAACCTCGAAGGAGTATGGAAATGCGCAGCATGCGCCAGCGGCTCGCGGCCGTGACCCTGCTCAGCGGGCTCACGCTGCTCGGCGTCGGCTTCACGGCCGGTCCGGCGAGCGCCGCCGTCGACGAGTATTGCCACATCATCGGGGACCCCCAGAGCGGTTCCCTCCAGATGACCAGTGATCCGGCCCCCGGCTCGGACGTCGAACCGGGCTCCACCATCGACTTCGCGGCGACCTGGGACGCCGGCGACTTCGAGGAGACGGACCGTCTCGTCATCTGCGCCTCCGTGGCCGGCACGTTCAACGGGGCCATGTCGTCGCAGTACAAGAGCCTCGACAACGACGGTCAGGAGAGCGGCTCGGCCACCATTCCGGGCAGCCTCCCGCCCGGCACCGACGTGTGCTTCGTCGGCGGCGTCAAGGGTGCGTTCACCGGCGGTGACCCGAGCCAGATGATGGTGAGCGAGACCCACTGCTTCCGGGTGGCCGCCGCCGCCACCACCACGACGACGATGGCTCCCACCACCACGACCACCGCCGCTCCCGTCGTTGAGCCGCAGGTGATCGAGGCCGGCACTCCGTCGGCTCCGGCGGTCGAGGCGGCTCCGGCCGTCGAGCCCGCTCCCCTGCCCGTCCTGCCCCGGACCGGGGCCGGCATCGAGCTGCTGGTCAGCGTCGGCGGTCTCGCCGTCGCCGCCGGTGGCGTGGCCCGCTTCTTCGGCCGCCGCGGTTCTGCGGAGGGCTAACCAGAGCTCCCCCCGCTGGGATGCCTCAGATGTGGCCCCGGTCCCCGGACCGGGGCCACATCGCGTTCGGCCGGACCACGTTCCGTTCCCGGGCGCCGGTACGCTCGTGGTGTGAGTCTCGACCGGTCGATGATCGCCGACGTGCGGTCGCTCTCCGATCCCGAGCTCCGCCGCCTCGTGATCCTGGCTCAGGACCTCCTCGAGCGGCGGGGTGCCGGACGGGTGCCCGACGGCGCCAAGATCACCTACCGGCGGGAGGAGGTGCGCTGCGGGAAGGCCAACTGCACCCGCTGTCCGCACGGCCCCTACTGGTACGCCTACTGGCGGGAGGGCGGCCGGCTCCGCTCCCGGTACCTCGGCTCCGCCAAAGCGGGCCGGTCCCCCGGCGAGGCGCCCTCGGGCGTCGACACCGCCACCGAGCATTGACCGAGACCACGCCGGAGCCGCCCGTGACACGGCCGGCCCGGATCGCCTGGGGGCTCCCCGACGCCCTGTTGTGCTGGCTGGCCGGCTACCTCGGCGCCATCCTGGCCAGCTTCCCGCTCTACGCCAGCGAGGGCGGCACGGACATCGACACCAAGCTGATCTTCGGGATCATCCTCCCCGCCCAGCAGCTCACCGTCGTCCTGGCCGTGGTCTACGTCACCCGGCTCAAGGGCCAGAAGTCGCTGGCCCGGGACTTCGGCTTCGTCGTCCGCCTGCGGGACTCCAAGGCGCTGATCGTCGGCGCCGTCCTCGAGGTGGCGCTGACCCTGGCGCTTTTTCCGATCATCCAGCTCGACCCCGACGCCCAGAACCAGCAGCTCCTCACCGATCTGAGGGATAACCGCGACGCCGCCACCATCGCCCTGTTCGTCATCGGGGCGGTCATCCTGGCGCCCATCGTCGAGGAGCTGCTGTTCCGGGGTGTACTGCTCCGGGCGCTCCTCCGCCGGGTCGAACCGGTCACCGCCGTCCTCGGCTCGGCGGTCATCTTCGCCCTCGTCCACTACCTGGGCGATCCGAACACGCTGCCGTTCCTGCCCGCCCTCACCGGGCTGGGCGTGGTGCTGGCCCTCGTGGCGCTCCGGTCGGGCGACCTGTCGACGTCGATCTTCATCCATGCCGGCTTCAACCTGACCACCACGATCCTCTTCCTGGCCTCGGGGTCGAGTCTTTAGCCCGAAAAGCCCGTCTTAGGTAACGGGCTGTTACATAAGATTCTCGCCCTCGAGGGCGGCGTGGAGATGCGCCCGCCCGGGGGTCGGACCCGGGCCGGGGAGGCACCCGCCCGCCGGCACAAAAAGGGGCGGCGACCAGGCTCTTCGCCCAGTCGCCGCAGTCGTCGCCGAGAACTTGAACGCAAAAAAGTCTTCCGCAGTGACCTTGAACCTTTCGGTTCGGGCCCCTGCGGAAGACAAAGACCAACATAGCACAGATTCGAAGTCCCGTCAAGGGGATTCGCGACGTCGGGGGAAACGGCTGGTCCCCCACGATGAAGCGCCGGTCCTACGATGGGACGTGTGAACCCCCGACGCCCTTCTGAGAACCGTCCGCAGGGCGCCGGGCCGCCCCGCCCCCCGGGAGCCCCTGAGAGCAGCTGGCCACGTTGGGTGCCCTGGTTGGTGGCCGCGCTGGTGGTCTCGGCCCTGTTCCTCGGCAACTTCGGACGGGGCAGCAACAAGGAAGACTTCCGGTACTCGCAGTTCCTGGAGAACGTCCGGGCCGACCAGGTCGAGCGGGTGAAGATCGACCAGGTCAGCGGGCGGATCGACGGGGTGCTCAAGAACGGGACGGAGTTCCGGGTCAACGGGCCCCAGAACACGATCCCCGACGAGGACATCGCCCTCCTGGCCGAGCACAAGGTGGCCCGGGACTACAAGCCCCGCTCATCCGACTTCGTCGGGTCGCTCCTCGTCTGGTTCCTGCCGATCTTCCTGCTCATCGGCCTCTGGTGGTGGATGGGCCGCCGGGCCCAGGGCCAGATGGCCGGCATCATGAACATCGGCCGCAGCCGGGCGAAGGTCTACACGACCGAAAAGCCCAAGACGACGTTCAACGACGTCGCCGGCTACAGCGGCGTCAAGGAAGAGATCACCGAGGTGGTCGACTTCCTCCGGAACGCCGGCAAGTTCAAGGAGATCGGGGCCCGCATCCCCAAGGGTGTGCTGCTGGTCGGCCCGCCGGGCACCGGCAAGACGCTCATCGCCCGGGCCGTGGCCGGCGAGGCCGGCGTGCCGTTCATCTCGGTCACCGGCTCGGACTTCATGGAGATGTTCGTCGGCGTCGGCGCCGCCCGGGTCCGTGACCTGTTCCAGACGGCCCGCAAGCAGGCCCCGGCCATCATCTTCGTCGACGAGATCGACTCCATCGGCCGCAAGCGGGGCGCCGGCCTCGGCGGCGGGCACGACGAGCGGGAGCAGACGCTCAACCAGATGCTCTCGGAGATGGACGGGTTCGAGACCACCGAGGGCATCGTGATGATGGCGGCCACCAACCGGCCCGACATCCTCGACCCGGCCCTCCTGCGTCCCGGCCGGTTCGACCGCCAGATCGTCGTGCCGCTGCCGACCCAGTCGGAGCGGCGGGAGATCCTCGACGTCCACTGCAAGGACAAGCGCATCGGGCCCGACGTCGACCTCGACGTGATCGCCCGGGGCACGCCGGGCATGAGCGGCGCGGATCTGGCCAACCTGGTCAACGAGGCGGCGCTGTTCGCCGTGCGCCGGGGAGCCGAGAAGGTCGCCGCCCGCGACTTCGAGGACGCCCGCGATCGGGTCCTCATGGGGCAGCGCCGGGAGTCGATGGCCCTCTCCGACGAGGAGAAGGAGGTCATCGCCTACCACGAGGGCGGCCATGCGGTGCTGGCCTACGTGCTGCCCCACGCCGACCCCGTCCACAAGGTGACGATCCTCCCCACCGGAATGGCCCTGGGCGTGACCCAGCAGCTGCCGCTGGAGGAGAAGCACATCTACCGGCAGGACTACATCGAGGATTCGCTGGTCGTGCGCCTCGGCGGCCGGCTGGCCGAGGAGGCGGTGTACGGGGCCCTGTCGACGGGGGCCAACAACGACCTGGTCGGCTGCACCGAGCTGGCCCGCAAGATGGTGCGGGAGTGGGGCATGTCGAGCCGTATCGGGCCGATGGCCTGGGGCTCGCAGGGCGCCGTGTTCCTCGGCGAGGACCTCATGCACACCCGCGACTACTCCGACGACACCGCCCGGGTGATCGACGAGGAGGTCGAGCGCATCCTGCGGGAGCAGGAGGAGCGGGGTCGGCGGGTGCTGCGCCAGCACCGCAAGGGCCTCGACGCCGTGGCTGCCGCCCTGCTGGAGCACGAGACGATCGACGGCGAGGAGGTGGCCCGCCTGGTCGACGAGGCCGCCGGCCGCCGGGTCGGCGGTTCCCGCCGGGTCCCCAAGGCCCAGCCCGACGGCGAGGCCGGCGCCGCCGCCGTGCGTCAGCCGGCCCCGGCCGCCCCGGAACCCAACGGCGAAGCGGCCCGCGCCCGGCGTGCCGCCGCCCCGAGGGCTCCCCGCCCCCGCCCCGCCGGCTCGACCTAAGCCTCGGCGGCCCGGGCCTTCTCCAGGGCCTCTTCGAGCTCCCAGGTGTCGACGGCGCCGACGAAGCCGGCCCGGACGACCCCCTCGGCGTCGGCCAGGACCACCATCGGGACGCCCTCGATCCGGTAGCGGTCGTGGAGCGCCTTGTCGGCCTTGGCCTCGACCTGGACGGTGGCCACGGTGTCCGACTCCAGGCTGCAGACCCGGGACACCATCGGCGCGCAGGAGTCGCAGGTGCGGGACGAGAAGAGCACGAACAGCCAGGGGACGTCCGGGCGGGGGAAGTCGTGGCGGTCGAGCTGGGCCGGGACGGGGTAGGCGTCGCGGGTGGGCGGGGCCGGCCGGCGCCGCTCCAGCATCCGGGCGACGAGAACCGCCGCCAGGATGACCAGCAGCGCCACGATCAGTCGACTCGTCACGCACCGAAACGTACCGGACCACCCGCCGGCATCGTCCCCGGTCCGGAGGGGGCGCTGCTAACTTTTGTTATACAGATTGGACGCGACGGGCAGCAGTCGGGCTGCCGGGAAGGACGAACGCATGGTGCCGAGGGCCGTTCAGGACGCCGGGTACACCGCTGTCGGCCTCGGGGTTCTGGCCCTGCAGCAGGTCCAGAACCGCCGGCGGGAGATCGCCCAGAAGGTCAGCACCGAGCTGAGCGCCGCCGGCCGCCAGGCCCAGGCCGTCCTCACCGAGGCGAAGACCAAGGCGGCGCCGGTGACGAGCCGGCTCGAGAGCCTGCCCCGGTTGCCCGGGCCGATCGGTCAGGTCGTCGAGGTCGGGCGGACCCGGCTCTGCGAGGCGCTGCGGCCCTAAGCGCTCAGCGGTCCCGGCGAGGAAGCAGGCCGAAGCGGCGGTCGGGGATCGGGGTTTCCTCCGGGGGCTGGAAGACCGAGTCCTCCGGTTCCTTGGCTGACGCCTCGTCGCCTTCGTCGGAGGCCTCGGCGGCCTTCTGGAGCTCCTCGACCCGGTAGGGGCCGGAGGGCTCGCCCTCGGTCGGCGGGGCGGGCGGGCCGGCCACGCCCGCCATCAGGTCGGCGGCCGCCTCCCGGGCCGCTTCGGCCAGGGACCGCACCTCGGTCAGCGCCTGCTCGATCTCCGGCCGGGCGGCCACCGCCGCCTCCACCACCGGGCGGATGGCCTGGAAGTGGGCGCCGACCACCTGCGACTCGGCCACGATCCGCTCCAGGATCCCGGCCTCCGAGGCGATGCTGGCCGCCCGCAGGTCGTCGAGCCGGGCGGCGGTGTCCTCCTGCAGGCGGCGCAGGGATCCTTCGAGCCCGGTGAGACGGGCCACGACCGTGCTGTCGAGGGCGCCGACCCCGGTGGACTCCCCCGGGGCGCCGGCCGCGATCGGGCGTCCGCTGGCCAGCGACGTCCGCAGGTCGGCCAGCTGCTCGTCGACCGCCTGGGCCAGCGCCTCGATGCGGTGCTCCAGGTCCGACGTCTTCACGAACTCCTCGATGCGGCCGGAGCGTTCGTCGAGGGCCAGCTCCAGGGACTTGAGCCGGCGCCCGATCTCCTCCGAGCGCACCGTGTCCTCCAAGAGGCTGAGCCGCTCAGCCACGGTGGCCTCCAGGGCATCGAGCCGGCGGACGACGTCGCTGCTGCGCAGCATGCCCTCCAGCCCCGCCAGCCGGTCGGCCACCGCTTTCTCCAGGTCCTCCAGCCGCGACCCGAGCGAGGGGTCGAAGGCCACGGCGTCGACGCCGGCCAGCTCTCCCAGGGTCCGTTCCATCCGGCCGAGGCGGTCGGTCAGCTCCTCGAGCTTCACGGCCTCCTCGATGTTCCCCAGCCGGCGTTTGACCGTGGCCTCCAGCGCCAGGAGCCGGGCGCCGGTGTCGTCGCCGCCGAGCGACTGCTCGACGTGATGGAGGCGGTCGGCCATCGCTCCCAGCCGGTTGTCGAGCTCCGTGCGCACCACGCGCTCGACGCTGGCCAGCCGGTTCCCGATCATCTCCTCCAGCAGCTCGATGCGGCCTTCGAGCTGCCCGTCGGCGCCGAGCTGGCGGCTCAGCTCGCCCAGCCGCTCGGTCACGATCCGCTCCAGGGCCTCGACCTTGCGCTCGACCTCGGCGAACGTCTCCCGCTGCGCCCGCTGCTCGGCCAGCTGGGCGACCAGGGCCCGGTTGAACAGTTCGTCGACCCGCGGCGGCCCGTCCGGCAGGTCGGGGTTCTCGGGGCTCGTCATCGGCCGAAGTGTAAGCGCCTGTCGCGGCTCGGTCGCAAGGCGGGTGGCCGAGCCTCTCAGCCCGGCCCCCGGCCCGGATCGACACCGGGTGACCGGGTGCGCTATCCCTTCGGCGATGGGGACGATCGCGGCCCTCGCCGGGGGCGTCGGGGCGGCCCGGTTCCTCCGGGGGCTGGTGCGGGCCGTACCGGCCGAAGATGTCGTCATCATCGGCAACACCGGTGATGACGAGGTCTTCCACGGGCTGCACGTCTCCCCCGACCTCGACACCGTCACCTACACGCTGGCCGGGGCGGTGGGACCGGCCGGATGGGGTCTGGCCGACGACACCTTCCGAACGCTGGAGGCCTACGCCCGCTACGGCGAGGCCACCTGGTTCCGCCTCGGCGACGCCGACCTGGCCACCCACCTGTACCGCACCAGCCGGCTGCGGGAAGGAGCCACGCTGACCGAGGTGACGGCGGAGATCACCCTGGCCTGGGACGTCAAGGCCCGGCTGCTGCCGATGTCCGACGACCGGGTGGCGACCGTGATCGACGTCGCCCGGGCGTCCGCAGCGGCTCACGCCGCGCCTGTCGGGGGGACACCCCCCATCCCCCCGGGGGGCGGCCCGCCCGTTCGGATGGCCATGCAGGAATGGTTCGTGCGGGAGCGGGCCCAACCGCCGGTGGCCGCCGTCCACTTCGAGGGAGCCGACAAGGCCAAGCCGGGGCCGGCGGTGCTCGACGCGCTGGCCGAGGCCGACGCCGTGCTGCTCTGCCCGTCCAACCCGGTGATCTCCATCGGGCCGATCCTCGCCCTGCCCGGCGTGCGTGACGTCCTGCGCCGGCGGCGGGCGCAGGTGATCGGAGTCAGCCCGATCATCCGGGGAGCGACCGTGAAGGGGCCCGCCGACCGCCTCATGGCCGCAGCCGGGATCGAGGTCTCCTGCGCCGGCATCGCCTCCATCTACTCCGACATCTGCGCCACCCTGCTGGTCGACGAGAGCGACGCCGACCGGGCCGCCGACGTGGAGGCCCACGACGTCCGGGCGGCGGTGGCGCCGATCCTCATGCGCGACGCCGACGGCGCCGCCGACCTCGCCCGCCGGGCGCTCGACCTCATCCGCTGATCCGTGATCGAGCTCATCCCCCTTCCCGGGCTGCCGGAGATCCGGCCCGGCGTCGTCCTGGCTCCCCTGCTCGTCGAGGCCGCGGTCGCCGCCGGCCGCCCGTTGCAGGCCGGCGACTGCCTGGTGGTGACGCAGAAGGTCGTGTCCAAGGCCGAGGGGCGCCTCGTCGAACTCGATCCCGGCGACGTCGACGCCCGGCGGCGGCTGGTGGAGGCGGAATCCGTCCGCATCCTCCGCCGGCGCGGCGACCTCGTCATCTCCGAGACCCGGCACGGCTTCGTCTGCGCCAACGCCGGCGTCGACCTGTCCAACGTCGACGACGGGTGGGCGGCCCTTCTGCCGGTGGACGGCGACCGCTCGGCCCGGCGCATCCGGGACGGTATCCGGGCGGCAGCCGGGATCGAGGTGGCGGTGGTGATCTCCGACACCTTCGGCCGGCCGTGGCGCCACGGCCTGGTCGACGTCGCCATCGGCGTGGCCGGCCTGGCCGCCGTCGTCGACCTCCGGGGCACGGAGGACGACCGGGGCCGGGCGCTCCAGGTGACCGAGGTGGCCGTGGCCGACGAGGTCGCCTCGGCCGCCGAACTGGTCATGGGCAAGGCGAAAGGAATCCCGGCCGCCCTCGTGCGGGGCCTCGACGCCGCCTGGCTGCGGGATTCGTCAGTCCGGGAACTGATCCGCCCCCCGGCCGACGACCTCTTCCGGTAGCCCACCTCCAACTGGCGTTCGATTACCGGGATATAGCGGAAAAGGAACGCCAGTTGGCCGGGGTCGGGGCGGGCCGGCGCAACTGGCGTTCGATTACCGGGATATAGCGGAAAAGGAACGCCAGTTCAGAAGGCGGGCGGCGGGCGGGGCGGAGACGCGGAAGCGGGGGAGGCTCGTGGGTCCTCCCCCGCTTCCGATTGGTGGGACGTGCCCTACTGAGTGCCGGTTAGTTGAGGAGTCCGCCGCCGAGGAGGTTGTTGACGCCGAGGAGGCTGCCGTCGCCGAGGATGCCCTCGACCACGCCGTTGACGCCGTTGCCGTCGTCTTCCTCGTCGTCACCGAGCTGGTCGCTGGTGTCGTTCCCGTTGGTGGTGGAGACGACCTTCAGGTCCTTGCCGATGCCCTTGCCGCTGGCCTTGCAGACCGACTGCGACACGACCACGTCGCCCTTGCCGAGGATCCCGTCGAGGGCCAGGTGGAGGGCGTTGACGGTGACGATGACCGAGCTGCCCTTGGCGCTGGAGTGCTTCTCCACCTTCTGCTCGTTGAGGATCAGCTCGCCGATGAGGGGAACCGAGATCCGGCTGTTGGGCCGGGCGGCGAGGGCCACCATGTCGGCGCCCACCAGGCCGTTGAGGACGGATCCGTCGGCGAAGACGAGGTCGCTGGCCACCTTGACGGCGTCAGCCGACACCTCGCACTCCGACTTCACCACCTTGACGAGCAGCTCGCCGAGCAGCTGCAGCTTGACGGTCGCCACCCGGGCCGAAGCCTTGGAGTAGATGTCCTTGGTGACCTTGGTCTGGGCGCCGGTGGCGAGGACGAGGGCCTCGATCAGCGGCGGAACCTCGGCCTTGAGCACGTTCTCGTACCGGGGGCCGGCATCGCCCGACAGGCGCAGGCGGGCCAGGGGGCCCACGTCGAGGGGGAGCGCGCCGAGGACGTCGACATCGACGTCGAGGGCGAAGGCACCCGCCTTCGCTGCACCGCCAAGCCCGCCGCGGCCCCGGTCGGCGCTGGCTGGCACCACGGCCGTAGCCATGAGCCCCAGGACGGCGATCGCCACGACTCCGTGGCGCCGCAGCCTCATGTCTCTGACCTTCTTCACGCGGATACCTCCGAACATTTCGCTCACCACGATCCGTGTTCACGGACGGGCCCTACATGCGGAGCGTGCCAGACCGGACGAACCGTGCAAATGGCTCATCGGTACCGCCGCGGTACTGGGCCCGGTACCGGTACTCGCGTCTTCTTGAGAGGAAGTTGTTCACTCAAGTGGCACATGTGAGCTGACTTTCGCTACCCTGTTCGGACCGGCAGATCCGGTCATCGGCGACCGGTGCGGCGGCTGAGCCTCGACGGCGTTTGTCTCGGACAGTGGCCGAGCGTGGAGGCGAGGAGGTGACCGGAATGGCCCGAATCCGCTGTGTCCTCGGAGACCGATCGGTGTTCTTCACGGAGGGCCTCCGGGCGATCCTCCGGCAGAGCCCGGTGGCCACCATCATCGGGACGACGCAGTCCCCCGAGGACGTCCCGGCGCTGGTCAGCCGGATGCAGCCCGACGTCGTGCTGGTGAGCTTCGAGCCGCCGCCCGCCTCGCTGGCCGTGGCCCGGATCATTCCCGACGTCCCGGTCCTGATCCTGACCTGGTCCCGCCGGGAGGACGACCTGCTCGACGCCCTCCGGGCCGGCGCCACCGGCTTCCTCCACAAAGAGGTGGAGCCCGACGAGCTGCTCCGGGCCATCGAGGCCGTCGCCGCCGGCCGCACCGCCTTCCCCCCGGGCTGGGAGCGGCTGCTGGTCAGCCGGCTCGACGGCCACCGCCCACCCGGGCACCGGCTGCACGATCCGGTCACGCTCACCCAGCGGGAGCGCGACATCGTCCAGCTCATCGTCGACGGGCATTCCAACAAGGCCCTGGCTGCCGCGCTGGGCATCGCCCATCAGACGGCCAAGAACCACGTCCGCCACGTGATGGCGAAACTCCGCGTCAGCTCCCGGGTCCAGCTCGTCGCCTGGGCCCTGGAACGCGGTTATGTCCCCACGCAGACCGCCGCTACGGCGTAGCGCCGACGGCGGTCAGCTCCCCGCTTCCCGGGCCCGGAACCAGGCCAGGGTGCGGTCGAGCCCGTCCTCCAGGGTGTGCAGCGGCTTCCAGCCCAGCTCCTGACCGATCACGGTGGGGTCGAGCGCCGAGCGGGCCAGCTCCCCGGGCCGGGCGGGGGCGTAGACCGGCGGGTCGGTGAAGTCGGTCAGGCGGGCCATGGTGGCGAAGAGCTCGTTGACGCTGGTCTCGGTCCCGGTGCCGACGTTGGCCAGCAGCCCGCTGCCCCCGGTGCGGGCCCGGGCGAAGGCGTCGACCACGTCGTCGACGAAGACGAAGTCGCGGGTCTGGTTGCCGTCGCCGAAGATCGTCGGCACCTCGCCGGCCAGGAGCTTCCCGGCGAAGATGGCCACGACCCCCGCCTCACCGTGCGGGTCCTGGCGCGGCCCGTAGACGTTGGCCAGGGCCAGCACCGTGTAGTCGAGGCCGTGGATCTCCTTGTAGTAGTGCAGGTAGTCCCCCACCGCCTTCTTGGCCACGCCGTAGGGCGACACCGGCCGGCGGCTGTGGGTCTCGGCCACCGGCAACGCCTCGGGGAGGCCGTAGAGGGTGCCGCCCGACCCGGCGAAGACGATCTTGCTGGTGCCGGCGGCCACCGCCGCCTGGCAGAGATGCAGCGAGCCGAGGATGTTGATGTCGGCGTCCAGCACCGGGTTCTCGACCGACACCCGCACGTCGGCCTGGGCGGCGAGGTGGAAGATCATCTCCGGCCGCCGGGAGGCGACCACGTCGGCCAGGCCCGGATGGCGGATGTCGAGCCGGTGGAACGACAGCCGGCCGCCGGCCATGGCCCGGGCCGGCCCGAGGTTGGCCAACGACCCGGTCGAGAGGTCGTCGATCACGTCGACCTCCTCCCCTTCGGCCAGCAGCCGCTCGACGAGGCCGGCGCCGATGAACCCGGCCCCGCCCGTCACCAGGATCCTCATGCCACCGCCCCCGGACTCCCGGGCGCTTCCAGGCGGGCGCCGGCCAGGCGCTCCCCGGGCGGTACGGCGGCGCCCGGCCCGACGATCGTCACCCCGGACACGGCGGCCCCGGCCTCGACCGTCGCCCCGGCGGCCAGGATCGAGTCGGTCACCTCGGCTCCGGCGCCGACCCGGGCCCCGTCGAAGAGCACCGACCGCAGGACCTTGGCGCCGGCCTCGACGACCGCGCCGGCGCCCAGCACCGACCCGTCGACCGCCGCCCCCGGCGCCACCGTGGCGCCCTCTCCGAGCAGCGAGGCGCCGCCGCTGCGTTCGAGCCGGTCGGCGTTGGCCTCGAGGTACTTGGCCGGGGTGCCGATGTCGAGCCAGTAGGCGGGGGACGGGAGGGCGAACAGCCGCCCGTTGCGGGCCAGCAGGCCGGGGAACGTCTCCCGTTCGATCGACACCGCCCGTCCGGAGGGGATGTCGTCGAGGACGGAAGGTTCGAGGACGTAGGTGCCGGCGTTGATCCAGTCGGTGGGAGCCTCGCCCGGCGGGGGCTTCTCCACGAAGCGCAGGACCCGGCCCTCGTCGTCGGTCGGCACGACGCCGAACGCCGACGGGTCGTCGACCCGGGTGAGGGCGATCGTGGCCTCCGCCTCCCGCTCCTCGTGGAAGCGCACGAGGGCCGACACGTCGAGGTCGGTGAGGACGTCGCCGTTGCAGACCAGGAAGCGGCTCGTCACCCCGCCGGCCTCGGCGGCGAAGCGGATGGCGCCGGCGGTGCCGAGCGGCTCCGGCTCCGTGGCCACCTGGACCGGAAGGTCGGAGAAGGACCGGCCGGCGAAGGCATCGGACCGGTAGCCGAGCGACAGCACGACCTCGGTGACGCCGTGACCGGCCAGCCAGCTCAGCTGGTGCTCGAGGAACGGCCGGTTGACGATCGGCAGTAGCGGCTTCGGCGTGGTCCAGGTGAGGGGCCGGAGACGCGTGCCCTCGCCTCCGGCCAGGACAATGGCCTTCACCGAACCGAACCTACTACGACCGACTTCCCCGTCCCGGTAGCCCGGCCGGGGACGGAGCCCTAGCCCTGCGGGGCGCCCTGACCCTCGCCGGCGTTCGGGTTGGCGAGGTTCGGGATGCTGGCCGGCTTGGGGATCTCAGCCCCTTCGGGCACGAAGGCGATGGTCAGCGCCGCGCCGTCGAGCACCCTGACCTTCTCCGGGTCGGTGTAGTCCGTGTACTCCTCGCCGGCGGCGCTCGGCCACTGCCGGAACACCAGCCGGCCGGGGTCCTTGCCGTCGCACTTGTCGCCGTTCTTCATGAGCTGCCCGCCCGGCACCTGGATCTCGGTGGACGTCAGCTTGAAGTCGGGCATCCCTTCCACGAACCGGGCCAGGTTGGCGTTGGGACCGCGATCGAGGATCGAGCCGGTGACGTAGGGCTCGACGTGGAGCAGGCCGTCGTTGTGGGTGTGCACCCCGAGCAGCCGCGACGGCTGCGGGAGGTTCGGCTGCGGCGTGCCGCAGATGTTGATCCCGTAGGCGGTGTGCCAGTGGTCGTTGAGGCCCGGCGGCTCTTCGGTCGTCTCGCCGCCGCCCCGGCTGAGGGCGATGCCCACGCCGCCCAGCGCCACGATGGCCACGATGACGATGGTGAACCCGAGGCTGCTCTTGCGGGCCTTTACCTTGACCGGACGCTTCTTGCGGGAGGCCTTACCCATGACTGGCTAGGCTACCCGGCCCCGTCGGGACCCGGCCGCAAACGCGACCGAATTGTCCCGTGGCGGGCGGCCAACCGGTGGTGGGCCATGGCCAGCGCCCCCCGGGCGGCGAGGAAGGCGGCGGCCGGGCCGAGCAACGCCCGCCGGGGCCCGGTGAAGCGCACGGCGGCGAAGCGCAGGAGCGACCGGTGGTGCTCGGCGATCATCCGGTAGGGGCGGCTGGCGGTGCTCACCCCGAGCAGGTGCTCGACGGTGGCGGCCGGCTCGTAGGCCACCCTCCACCCGGACCGCCGGAGCCGCCAGCAGAGGTCGACGTCCTCGACGTACATGAAGTAGCGCTCGTCCCACCCGCCGACGTCGTCGAGGGCCGCCCGCCGCAGCCAGATGGCTGCCCCCGACACCCAGTCGACGTCGCGGGGCCGGCCGGGGTCGGCGTCGATCTGCCGGTAGCGGCGGGTGAACGGGTTGTCCCGCCACACGAAGAACAGGAGGCCGTGACCGACGGCGTCGGCCACCGATGGGACCCGCCGGGCGGACGGGTACAGGCTGCCGTCGGGGTTGTGGAGCTGCGGCCCGACCGCCCCCAGCTCCGGTTCGGCGTCGAAGCGGGCCACGAGCGCCTTCGCCGCGCCGGGCGCCAGCACGGTGTCCGGATTGAGGACGGCCACCACCGGCGCATCGGTGGCGGCGATGCCGAGGTTGGCAGCCCGGGCGTAGCCGAGGTTGTCGCCCGACCGCACGACCCGCACGGCGGGATGGGCGTCCCGCAGCCGGGTGACGGAGTCGTCGGTCGACGAGTTGTCGACCACCACGAGCTCGGGGGCGGGATCCTGGGCCAGCACGGAGGCGACGCAGGACAGCAGGGCGCCTCCGGCGTTGTAGTTGACGACGACGGCCGCCCAGGGGGCGGTGCCCTCAGGCGGAGACGTCACGGGCTTCTTCGTAGACCGCCCAGGTGCGGCGGGCGGTCTCGCCCCAGGTGAAGGCCCGGGCCCGCTTACGCCCCCGCGACGCCAGGTCCTCGGCCAGCACGTGGTCCTCGACGATGCGGGCGATCGCCTCGGCCAGGGCCAGGTCGTCGAGCGGGTCGACCAGGAGGGCGGCGTCACCGGCGGTCTCGGGCAAGGCCGAGATGTTCGACGTCACCACCGGCGTGCCGCAGGCCATGGCCTCCAGCACCGGGAGGCCGAAGCCCTCGTAGAGCGACGGGTAGACGAAGGCCGAGGCCCGGGCGTAGAGGGCGGCCAGCTCGGTGCGGGGAAGAGATCCCTCGCTGACGATCGTCCGTCCGTGGAGCCCCCGCTTCTGGAGGCCCTCCCCGACCTCGTCGCCCAGCCAGCCGTTGGGACCGTGGAGGACGAGCGACAGCTCCGGATGGCGGGCGGCGACGTGGGCGAAGGCGTCGAGGACCGCCACGACGTTCTTGCGCTGCTCCTGGGTGCCGACCCACAGCACGTAGGGCTCGGCGATCCCCCGCCGCTCCCACCGGCGGCCGGCGTCCCCGACCGAGTGGTCGTCGTCCACTCCGAGGTCGGCGATGTCGACGCCGTGGGGGACGACCCGGATGCGTTCCCGTTCCACGCCGTAGAACTCCTCGACGTCGAGGGCGGTCGACCGGGACGGCACGATGATGCGGGCCGCTTCGGCGCCGGTGATGTGGGCGCCCCGCTTGTGGAGGGCCCGGGCCCGGCGGGGGTAGCGGTCGGCGAAGCGGATCGGGGCCAGGTCGTGCACGGTGACGACGAGGGCCGCCCCGCCGGCCGGCGGAATGGCCGGCCCGACCGAGTGCACGACGTCGAGGTCGCCGGTGATCGACTGCGGGACCGGCCGGCGGTCGGCCATCCAGGCCTCGTAGAGCCGGTCGCGGCTGAGCGTGTAGGCCACGCGGTCGACGGGGAGATCGTCGAGCTCCGACGGCGTCTCGTCCTCGTGATGGGCGTGGAAGAGGACGAGGTCGTCGGCGTGGCCGATCTCCACCAGCCCCCGGCACAGCTCGAGGGCGTAGACCCCCACGCCGGTGGGGATCCGCTGGAACAGCGGTTCGGCGTTCAGCCCGACGCGCATCAGGATCCCGCTCCCGCCGACACCGGAGCCGGAGCCGGAGCTTCGGCCAGACGCTCGGCCAGCGCCTCCCGCCAGGGTCGCAGGGGCGGCAGGCCCGCCGCCACCCAGGCCGCGCCCGACAGCACGCTGTTGGCCGGCCGGGGCGCCGGCCGCCCCAGTTCGGCGGTGGTGGTCGTGCCGACGACCGACGGGTCGAGCCCGGCCAGCTCGACGGCGGCCCGGGCCAGGTCGTGCCAGGTGCAGGCGCCCTGGTTCGTGACGTGGTAGACGCCGGCCCGGCGCTCGACGGCCAGGCGGGCCAGGGCGCCGGCCAGGTCGGGGGCGTAGGTGGGGCAACCCCGCTGGTCGTCGACGACCCGCAGCGGCGCCCCTTCCCGGGCCCGTCCCACGATCGTGTCGACGAAGTTGCGGCCCCGGCGGCCGAAGACCCACGACGTACGGGCGATGGCCCACGAGCCGGCGTGGGCGGCCACTTCCCGTTCCCCGCCGAGCTTCGACCGGCCGTAGACGGAGCGAGGAGCCGGCTCGTCCCACTCGTCGTAGGGCCCGTCCTTGTCGCCGGCGAAGACGTAGTCGGTCGAGACATGGACGAGGTGGGCTCCGACCCGGGCGCAGGCCGCGGCCAGGTGCCGCACCCCGAGGGCGTTCACGAGCATGGCCCGGTCCGGATCGGCTTCGCAGCCGTCCACATCGGTCCAGGCGGCGCAGTTGACGACCGCCGCCGGCCCGGCGACGGCGACCGCCTGCTCCACCGAGTCGCGGTCGGCCAGGTCGCAGGCGGCCCGGTCGAGCGCCAGCACCTCGTGGTGGGGCAGGTGCGCGGCCACCTCCGAGCCGACCTGCCCGCCGGCGCCGGTCACCAGGATTCGCAACGGTCGGTGTCTACCCATCACGCCTCAGCAGGTGGGTTGGGCCGGTCCGCCGGACGGCGCCGGGGCGGTGCTGGAGGCGGCGCCCTTGGCCGTGGTGGTCGTCGGCGCGGTGGTGGCGGTGGTGGGCGCCGGGGCGGCGGCCTTGCCGGCGCCGGCGGGCACGGTGACGCCCTTCCAGTCGGCGCCGATCACCAGCACGAGGTCGGTGCCCCGCACGCTCGAGTCGGAGACGAGTTTCCCGACACCGCCGAGGTAGCGGGCCAGCAGGGCGGCCTTCGGCTGGGCGCCCGGGCCGTAGCGGATCTCGGTCCGGGTGTAGCCGAAGTTGTCGGCGTCGCCCAGGCCGCCGGGGGCGAAGCCAGCGGCGCCGAGCTCGGAGGCGGTGTCGCCCGCCGCCCCGGGGGTGCCGATCCCGTTGAGGACCCGCACCTTCACGTCGGACGGCGCCACCTTGGGCGCCTTGCCGTTGCCGGCTCCGTCGACGTCTGACGGGTCGCCCTCGCCCCGCAGCCGGGCCAGGAGCGGCTGGGCCTCGTTGGAGACGGCCAGGTGCACTCCGGCCGGCCTCGTCGGCAGGGCCACCATCTCGATGCCCGCCGGCCCGACGGGCCGGAAGGCCTGCACCATCCGCAGGCCGTCCTTCACGTCGAAGGTCGAGTCGACGGTGAGGTTGGCCATGGCGGCGTCGGCCAGCCGGTTGGCCTTGATGGGGTTGAAGGCGCCCTTCTCGATGGCCTGGGCCATGAGCCGGCGGATGAAGTCCTGCTGGCGGCTGATCCGGCCGAGGTCGGAGGTGGGGTCCGACCGCCACTTCCCCGCTTCGTAGTACTGGAAGTAGCGGGAGCGGACCCAGGCCAGGGCCGTCTTGCCGTCGAACGTCTGGCAGCCGGCCGTCTTGATGTCGAGGCCGGTGCCCCGGTTCTTGGGGTCGTTGGGACGGTCCCGGGAGGGCGCCGGCACGTACATGCGGACGCCGCCGATGGCGTCGACCATCTTCCGGAACCCGTCGAAGTCGATCTGGGCGTAGTGGTGGATCGGCACGCCGAAATTCGACTTGATGGCGTTGATCACGCCCTGGGGGCCCTGCTCGAACGACTGGTTGATGAGGATCTGACCCCTGAACCCCGGCACGCGGACGAGCGTGTCGCGGGGGATCGACACCAGGATGCCCCGCCGGGACTTCGGTTCGACCCGGGCGATGATGATCACGTCGGCCCGCTGGCCGCCGACCTGCCGGGTGTCGCCGAAGGCGCGCTTCTCGCCCGTCTCCTCGACGAAGGCCCGGGAGTCCGAACCCAGCAACAGGATGTTCATCGCCCCCGGGAGGGCCTTGTCCAGGTCGACGCGCACCGACTTCGCCTGGGCGAACTTGTGGTGCAGGAGAGCGTTCCCGCCGCCGAGGCCGATGGCGGCCGCCGTGCTGGTGAGCACGAACGCCAGGGCCAGGCGCCAGAGGAAGACGCGCCCGGTCGTCGAGGGGATGGAAGGGCGAGTGCTCACGGCGGGTCGGATTCTACTGCCGGGGTTTCCGCGGCCCCGACGCAGGCGCCGGTAGGTTTCTGGAGAGATGGCCACGTCTCCCGCCGATCTTCTGCTCGCTGTCCTCGGCGGGATCCCCCGCGACGCCGACGTGGCGGTGGTCCGCCGGGAGCCCGGGCAGTGGGTGGTCGGCGTCGCCCCCGACGCCCGGGTGGAGGCGTCCGGAGCCGACGCCCTCGACCGGCTCGGCGACGCCGGCGGATGGTGGGCCGGCTGGCTGGCCTACGACCTCGGCCGGGCGGTCGAGCGGGTGGAGCGCCGCCGGCCCGACGACCTCGGCCTGCCCGACGTGAGCCTGGCCCGGTTCGACACCCGCCTGGTGATCGGGTCCGGTGGACTGCGCCTGGAGGGCGACGGCCCGAGCCGGCCGTTGCTGACCGCCGCCGCCCGCCGGGCCCGCCGCGCCGAAGGCTCCGAGCCCGCCCCCGCCGGTCTGGCGCCGTTCACCTCTAGCCTCGACCGGGCGGGGTTCGAGGCCCGGGTGCGGGAGATCGTCGAACTGGTCCGGGCGGGCGAGTGCTACCAGGTGAACCTGACCCGGCGCCTCACGTCGGAGGTGGCCGCCGATCCCCGGGCGCTGTTCGGGGCGCTCGTCCGCCGGCATCCGGCGCCCCACGCCGCCCTGCTGCGCTTCGGCGACCGGGCCGTGGTGTCGGCGTCGCCGGAACGGTTCCTGCGCCGCCGGGGTGACGCGGTGGAGACCCGTCCGATCAAGGGGACGGCCGGGCAACGGGAGGTCCTGGAGCGCAGCGCCAAGGACCGGGCGGAGAACGTGATGATCGCCGACCTGGCCCGCAACGATCTCGGCCGGGTCTGCCGGCCGGGATCGGTCGAGGTGCCGGCGCTGTGCGCCCCCGAGGCCCACCCCGGGCTGTGGCATCTGGTCACGACGGTGACCGGCCGGCTCCGGCCGGGCGTGGGGACGGGGACGCTGGTGCGGGCCACGTTCCCGCCGGCGTCGGTCACCGGCGCGCCGAAGCCGCGGGTGCTGCAGGCGATCGAAGACCTCGAACCGGTGACCCGGGGCGTCTACTGCGGCGCGGTGGGCTGGATCGACGCCGGCACCGCCGCCCTGGAGCTCAACGTGGCGATCCGGACGTTCCAGATCACCGGTGGCCGGACGCACCTCGGTGTCGGCGCGGGCATCACCGTCGATTCCGACCCGGCCGCCGAATGGCGGGAGACGGAACTCAAGGCCGCCCGGCTGCTGGCCGTGGCCGGCGCCCCCGGGCAGGACTGTGAGCGGATCGGAGTACCGGCGTGATCAACCCCGGCCGGCTGGTGGTGTGGGTCGACGGCGCGCTCGTCGACGAGCACGAGGCCCGCATCTCACCCTTCGACCATGGACTGCTCACCGGCGACGGCGTCTTCGAGACGCTGCGGGTCTACCGGGGCGAGCCCTACTGCTGGCGCCGGCACTACGAGCGCCTGGCCCGGAGCGCCTCGGGTATGGGCCTGGCCATCCCGCCCGGCCCGGCGCTGCGCCGGGCGGCGCTCGACGTCATCGAGGCCAACGGCCTGACCGACGCCCGTCTCCGCATCACGGTGACCGGTGGTCCTTCGCCGCTGGGCTCCGAACGGGGGCGGGCGACGCCGACGCTCATCCTGGCCGCCAGCGAGCTTCCCCCGCCGGGGCCGGCCACGCCGGTGGCCGTCGTGACCGTGCCCTGGCCCCGGAACGAGCGGGGGGCCCTGGCGGGGCTGAAGACGATCTCCTACGGGGAGAACGTCCGGGCTCTGGCCGTGGCCAAGGAGGCCGGCGCCGGCGAGGCGATCTTCCCCAACACCCGGGGCGAGCTGTGCGAGGGCACGGGCACCAACGTATTCGTGGTGACCGGCGGTGTCCTGCGGACTCCGCCGGAGGACTCCGGTTGTCTGGCCGGCGTGACCCGGGCGCTGATCCTGGACCTGGCCGACCGGCTCGACATCGCCGCCGAGGAGACGGCCCTGCCCATGTCAGCCCTGGCCGCGGCCGACGAGGCGTTCATCAGCTCCAGCACCCGGGAGCTGCAGCCGATCTCGGCGGTCGACGGGAATCTGCTGCCGGTGGCTCCCGGGCCGGTGACGACGCTCCTGGCCGACGCCTTCCGCCGGATGGTGGCCGAAGACCTCGATCCCTAGGTCCGCAGGTGCTTCACGTCGCCGACGCTGATCAGGTGCTCGGAGCCCCGGTCGTCGGTGACGACGAGTTGGCCGCCGTCGGCGAGGCGGCTGGCCTCGCCTTCCAGGGCCGCGCCGGCGGTCAGCTCGACCCTCACCCGCCGGCCGAGCGTCGCCGAGTCGGCGCGGTAGGCGCCGAGCGTGTCGTCCCGCTTGCCGGTCAGCACGGTCGAGTAGCGCGACTCCAACCCGGTGAGGAAGCCGACCAGCAGTTCGGCCCGGTCGACCGGCCTCGAGGCCACCTCCTCGCAGCTGATCGCCTCACCGGCCAGCTCCCTCGGGTAGGCCCCGGCGGCAACGTTGACCCCGAGCCCTAGGACCACGGCCGGCTCGTTGCCGCCGGCCGCTTCACTGAGCAGGCCGGCCAGCTTCCGATCGCCGACGACGAGGTCGTTGGGCCACTTGAGTCGGGGCCGGAAGCCGGCCGCCGCCTCGACGCCGTCACAGGCGGCCAGTCCGGCGGCCATCAGCACCAGGGGGATCTCGTCGATGGGCAGCGGAGGCCGGAGGAGCACCGAGACCAACAGCGCCGTCCCCGGTTCGGCCGACCACGTTCGACCCAGCCGCCCCCGCCCGGCGGTCTGGTGATCGGCCACCAGCACGAGGCCTTCGGGGGCGCCCCGCCGGGCCTCCTCGACGAGGGCGGTGTTCGTCGACGGCAGCTCGTCGTGGATCCGCACGGTGGCGAAGCGGGTGCCGGCCAGCCGGTTGCGGTCGAGCGGCCAGGCCAGGTGGTCGGGGGGACTCCCCCCATCAGTAGGCGATCCGGGAGGCATGGCTCGTAGGATACGGCCGCCTATGCCTGAACTTCCCGAGAAGGTCCTCATCGCCAACCGGGGCGAGATCGCGGTGCGGGTCATGCGGACGTGCCGGGAGCTCGGCATCCCGACCGTGGCCGTGTACTCCGACGTCGACCGTGACGCCCTCCATGTCCGCCACGCCGACGAGGCCTACGCCCTCGGCGGCCAGACGGCGGCAGAGAGCTACCTCAACACGGCGGCCATCCTCGACATCATCGCCCGATCGGGCGCCACGGCCGTCCATCCGGGCTACGGGTTCTTCTCGGAGAACGCCGACTTCGCCCGGGCGGTGACCGACGCCGGCGTCATCTGGATCGGCCCGCCGCCCAAGGCCATTGAGCTCATGGGCGACAAGGTCACGTCCCGCCGGACGGCCACCGCGGCCGACGTGGCCGGCGTGCCCGGGACGCTCGACCCGGTGACGAAGCCGGAAGAGGTGCTGGCCTTCGCCGAGGAGCACGGCTTCCCGGTGGCCATCAAGGCGGCCTACGGCGGCGGCGGCCGGGGGCTGCGGGTCGTGCGTGACGCGTCGGCGGTGGCCGAGGCCATGGAGTCGGCCCAGCGGGAGGCGCAGGCCTACTTCGGCCGACCGGAGATCTACGTCGAGCGCTACCTCGAGCGGCCCCGGCACGTCGAGGTCCAGATCTTCTGCGACAGCCACGGCGGTGGCGTGTACCTCGGCGAGCGCGACTGTTCCGTGCAGCGCCGCCACCAGAAGCTCATCGAGGAGAGCCCCGCGCCCGGGTTGACCGAAGAGACCCGGCGGGCCATGGGCGAAGCGGCCCTCAAGGTGGCGGCCGCCTGCGGCTACGTCAACGCCGGCACCGTCGAGTTCCTCTACCAGGACGGCGACTTCTACTTCCTGGAGATGAACACCCGCCTCCAGGTGGAGCACTGCGTGACCGAGCTCGTGACCGGCATCGACCTCGTCGAGGAGCAGCTGCGGGTGGCGGCCGGCGGCAAGCTCTCCTTCACCCAGGAGTCGATCGAGCGGCGGGGTCACGCCATCGAGTGCCGCATCAACGCCGAGGACCCGGCCAACGGGTTCCGCCCCTCCCCCGGCCTCATCACGAAGTTCAACCGGCCCGACGGGTTCGGGGTGCGGGTCGACGCCGGCTACGACGCCGGGCTCGAGGTGTCGCAGTACTACGACAACCTGACGGCCAAGCTCATCACCTGGGGCAACGACCGGGAGATCGCCCGCCGGCGGATGCTGCGGGCGCTGGCCGAGTTCGAGATCGAAGGTGTGCGGACCACGATCCCGGCCCAGATGGCGCTGCTGGCCGAGCCGGCCTTCATCGAGGCCAAGCACTCGACGAAGTGGCTGGAGGAGGAGGTCGACCCGGCGCTGCTGACGGCGGCGGCGTCGGCGGCCGCTCCGGCGGCGATCGCCCCGGCGGAGGACGGCGGTGAGCCGCTCATCGCCCGGACGGTTCCCGTCGAGGTGGACGGGCGCCGCTTCGAGGTCAAGGTCTGGCTGCCCGAGGCGCCGGCGGTGCCGGCCGGCGGCGCGACCGCTCCCGGCGCCGGCAAGGGCCGCAAACCCCGCTCGGCGGCAGGCGGGGGCGGCGCGGCCGGCAGCGGGGAGGTCACCGCTCCGATGCAGGGGACGATCGTCAAGACGCTCGTGTCGGCCGGCGACGCCGTCGAGATCGGTCAGGCCGTCGTGGTGCTCGAAGCCATGAAGATGGAGAACCACATCGCCGCCGAGAAGGCGGGGACGGTCTCGGAAGTCCGGGTGTCGGCCGGCGACACGGTCGGCACCGGCGACATTCTGGTCGTCATCACCTGAGTCTCACTCGGTTCCGAGCGCCCGCGAAGTAGACCGGCCGCCCCCTGCGGGGCCGGCCGGTCCATCCGGGGACAGCGCTTGCTGGTGTGCGAATCAGGGGCGCGACCGGCGGCCGGCGGCCAAGGCGACGCTGCCCAAGGTCACGAGCATGGCGCCCAGCGGGGCGAGGTGCCCGAGGCCCGAGCCGGTCCTCGGCAGCGTGGACCCCAGGGCCTCCGGCTGGCTCTCCTGAGTTCCCATGACGACCGTGGCCGGTGCGGCCGGCGTGGCCGCCGGGTTGTCGTTGGTCACCGTCGCGCCCTGCACCTCGGTGCTGGGCTGACCGGGCGGGGTCGTGCCGGGGTTCGATCCGGTCGTCGTCGGCGTCGTGTTCCCACCGATGGTCGTCGGCGTGGTGTTCCCACCAGTGGTCGTGGGCGTCGTGTCCCCACCAGTCGTCGTCGGCGTCGTGTCCCCGCCCACGGTGGTCGGGGTGGTTTGGGAGGTCGTCACGGGCTTGCAAACGTCCGACGCCTGCCCGGACGGGAAGTGTTTGTGGCCGGTGCCGTCCTTGATCACGAACTCGGCGCCCGCAATATTGCCTGCGAAGACGATGGTGTACGTGCCGGGCTTACCGGGCTCGTACTTGACGCCGAAGTGACCGCCTCCTCCATTGGAGTTATCAGCCTTCGGCGCCTCCGGGTCTTTGTTCGCTCCGGGCGGTCCGCTGACGCTTACGATCTCCAATCCTTCGCAGGCCCCCAGCAACACGTGGCTCACCTGCGACTCGCCAGAATTGAGGGTGAGCATGAAGGAGAAGATCGTCCGGTTGGCGTCCGAGTCATAGGTGCGCTGCGGTTCAACCTTGGCACCCTTTTTGTCACCCATGTAGTCGCCAGGGTTGTCGTGTGCTTGCGCCGGCGCGCCTGCGGCCACCAAGACCAGTCCGACTCCAAGTGCTCCCGTCACGCACCGCACTGCGGCGCGCAGCCCCCGGGTCCGTTGCATGTATGTGTTCTCCCTCGTTCGAGATGTCGGGTTCCCCGCCGGAGGAACCTCTCATTCCAAGCGCGGCGAAACATCGCCCGACTGGGTGATGTTTGACGCGGGGCGCCTTATTCGGCGGCGTCGGCCAGCGATTCGGAGAGCGCCGGGTGAACGAGGACCGAATCGACCAGGTCGGCAACCCTCAAGTTGCAAGTCACCGCCAGGGCGAGCACCGATATGAGCTCGGCCGCCCCCCGGCCGACGATCGAGCCACCGAGGACGACGCCGGTGGCGGGATCGGAGACGATCTTGACGAAGCCGCGGGGGTCACCTTCGATTAGAGCCTTGGCGTTGGCCGAGAACGGCACCTTGGTCACCCGCAGTTTGCGGCCCTCGGCGAAGGCCTCGGCTTCGGCCACACCGACATCGGCGATCTCCGGTTCGGTGAAGATGGCCGACGCCGCCTTCTCGTAGTCGAGATGGCGGTGGCTGCGGGTGTGGAGGCCCATCACGTGCTCGGCGATCTTGCGGCCCTGCATCGAGGCCACCGACGACAGCGGCAGTTTCCCGGACAGGTCACCGGCCACGTAGATGTGCGGCACGTTCGACTGGAGGTGGTGGTTGACGGGGACGTAGCCGCCGGCGTCGGCATTCACCCCGGCGGCGTCGAGCCCGAGCCCGTCACTGTTGGGGATCGACCCGATGGCCAGCACGGCGTGCGTGCCCGTCGCCACCCGCCCGTCGTCGCACAGCACCTTCAGCGACGACCCGTCGACCTCGATTCCCGCCGCCCGGGCGCCCTTGTAGAGCCGCACCCCCCGGCGGAGGAACTCGGCCTCCAGCGCCGCGGCCACCTCCGGATCCTTGCCGGGGAGCACCTGCTGGCGGGAGACGATGAGCGTCACCTCGGAGCCGAGCGAGCGGAACATGTGGGTGAACTCCACGCCCGTCACGCCGGAGCCGATGACGACGAGGTGGTCGGGGATCTCCTTCGGGGGGTAGGCCTGGCGGGTGGTGAGCACCCGCTCGCCGTCGATCTCCGCCCAGTCGGGGATGCGGGGGCGGGAGCCGGTGGCCAGGAGGATGGCGTCGGCCTCGATCTCCTCCACTCCGTCGGCCGTCTCGGCGATGACCTCGTGGGGACCCTTCAGCCGGCCCGTTCCCCGGATCATGCGGACCCCCTGCGACTCCAGCAGGTCGCAGATCGAGTGGTGCAGCCTCTGCTCGATGCCGGCGATGCGGGTCCGCAGGGCGTCGAGGTCGAGACGGCCTTCGGCGGCCAGGCCCATGACCTCGGCCCGGTGCAGCTCGGACAGGAACCCGCCGGTGGCGATCATCGCCTTCGAAGGAACGCAGTCCCACAGGTGGGCGGCGCCGCCGACGAGATCGCGCTCGATCAGCGTGACCTGCGCCCCGAGGCGGGCGGCAACGGTGGCGGCCGTGTTGCCCCCCGGCCCCCCGCCGACGATGACGAAGCGAACGCTCATGCCGGGAAAGGCTAAACGGCCGGGGGGGGGGGGGGGGGGCCCCCCCCCCCCGGGGGGGCGGGGGGCCCGGGGGGGGGCCCCCCCCCGCCCCCACC
>JBFLYK010000011.1:141154-156574 GCA_040756995.1 Actinomycetota bacterium
CAGGGGCCCCACGCTCCGGAGGAGGGCCGGAGGCCCGGGGCGGCGAAGCCGCCAGGAACATCCGTTAGCGCCGCCCGCGGCGCTAACGGCCCGAGAACCGGGCCTTCCCGGGGCCGTTTTCGAAAAAGCTCTTGATGCCCACCTCGGCGTCTTCGGTGGCGATCACCTGCCGGAAGAGCGTCTTCTCCAGGTCCAACCCTTCGGCCAGGGATCCGTCGAGGCCGCCGTCGACGGCCCGCTTCGACAGGCCCATGGCCACCACCGCGCCCGAGGCGAAGGACCCGGCCCACTCCAGCGCGGCGTCGAGGTAGCCCTCGACCGGGACGACCCGGTCCACCAGGCCGATGGCCAGGGCCTCGTCGGCCCGCACGTGGCGACCCGTCCAGATCATCTCCTTGGCCTTGGCCGGGCCGATGAGGCGGGCCAGCCGCTGGGTGCCGCCGGCGCCGGGAAAGACGCCGAGCTGTATCTCGGGCACCCCGAGGCGGGCGTTCTCCGACGCCAGCCGCAGGTCGCAGGCCAGCGCCGCCTCCAGGCCGCCGCCGAGGGCGAACCCCGACACGGCGGCGATGACCGGACGGGGAATGGCGCCGAGCCCGTCGTAGGCCCGCCGGAAATTGTCGATGAGCGGGGCGTCGCTCTCCAGCAGCTGGCTGATCTCGGCGCCGGCGGCGAAGACCTTCTCCGTGCCGGTGACGACGACGGCCTTGAGGTCCGCATCGTCGGCCAGGGCGGCGACGTGGTCGGCCAGCTCCCCGAGGAGCTCGGCCGACAGGGCGTTCATCGGCGGGCGGTTGAAGCGGATGAGCTCGACGCCGTTGTCCCGGCGTTCGGCGGTGATGAATTCGGCCATGACCGAGACGCTAAGACAGCGTCTCGGTGAGCAGCGACTCGGCGGCGGTGTAGGGGTCGACCTCCCGGGCCTCGACCGAGCGGGCCAGCTCGTCGAAGCGGTCACCGGTGCAGACCTGGCCGGCCCGTTCGTAGAGGCGCTCGACGACGATCGCCTTCAGCTCGTCGCGAATCCGCTTGGTGCGCCGGGCGGCCAGTCGGCCGTCGCTCCCCAGGAAGGCCCGGTGGGAGTTGATCGCCTCCCACAGCTCCTCGAAGCCCTCACCCCGGGAGGCGACGGTCTTGACGATGGGCGGGCGCCAGTCGGAGTCGAGCGACAGGTCGAGCATGAACTCCAGGTCGCGCACGGTCTCGGCCGCGCCGTCCCGGTCCGCCTTGTTGACCACGAAGAGGTCGGCGATCTCCAACAACCCCGCCTTGGCCGCCTGGACGGCGTCGCCCCAGCCGGGGTTGACCACCACCATGGTGGTGTCGGCCGCTCCCGCCACCTCGATCTCGACCTGGCCGACGCCCACGGTCTCGATCAGCACCCACGGCTTGCCGGCGGCGTCGAGCACCCGCACGGCCTGCGGCGTGGCCAGCGAGAGCCCGCCGAGATGGCCGCGGGTGGCCATCGACCGGATGAACACGCCGGGGTCGGTGGCGTGGTCCTGCATGCGGACCCGGTCGCCGAGGATGGCTCCGCCGGAGAACGGGCTCGACGGGTCGATGGCCAGCACGCCGACCTCGACATCCTCCTTGCGGATCCGGCTGATCAGCTTGTCGGTGAGCGTCGACTTGCCGGCCCCCGGGGCGCCGGTGATCCCGACGGTGTAGGCCTCACCGGTGTGGGGATAGAGCTTGGCGATGGCGGCGTGGGCGGCGTCACCGCCCTGCTCCACCATCGAGATCAGCCGGGCGATCGAGGCGCGTTCGCCGGCCAGGGCGCCTTCGACCAGCGCCTCCGGGTCGTACGTCCTCGCCAAGCGTCAGCCTGTCAGACGGCTTCGACGGCGGTGACGCCGGGGACACGATCCTTGAGGATGCGCTCCACGCCGCCCTTGAGGGTGAGCCAGGAGATCGAGCACGAGTCGCAGGCGCCGGACAGCTTCACCTGAACGACCCCGTCCTCGTTGACGCCGACGAGCTCGATGTCGCCGCCGTCCATCTGCAGGGCGGGCCGGATGGCGTCGATGGCCTCGACGATGGCTGCTTCCATACCGGTCAATGTACCGCCGGGCAGCGGTTAAACGGTCACCCGGGTGACATCGGCGCCGAGGGCGGCCAGCGACCCCGGAAGGTCGCGGTAGCCCCGGTCGACGTGGACGACGTCGTGGACCTCGGTCTGGCCGTCGGCGGCCAGCCCGGCCAGGACCAACGCCGCTCCGGCCCGCACGTCGGTGGCCCGCACCGGACAGCCTGACAGCCGTTCCACGCCCCGCACGACGGCGTGGCGGCCCTCGGTCCGGATGTCGGCGCCCATCCGGCACAGCTCGGCCACGAAGCCGAAGCGGCCGTCGAAGAGGTTCTCGGTGATGATGGCGCTCCCGGAGCTGACGGCGGCCAGCGACACGGCCGTGGGCATGAAGTCGGTGGCGAACCCGGGGTGGGGCAGGGTGGCGATGTCGACGGCCTTGAGACGACCCCGCGTGTAGGCCCAGATGCCGTCGGCGGTGGGCGACACCTTCATCCCCATGGCGCCCAGCTTCAGCGTCAGCATTTCGATGTGCTCCAGCCGGGGGCCGATGAGCGAGATCTCGCCGCCGGCGATGCCGCAGGCCATGAGCAGCGTGCCGGCCTCGATCCGGTCGGCCATGAGCTCGGCCTCGACGGGGACGAGCTCGTCGACGCCGTCGATCTCGATCGTCGAGGTGCCGGCGCCTGTGATCTGCGCCCCCATGCGGGTGAGGTACGTCGACAGGGCGGTGATCTCCGGCTCGCGGGCGGCGTTGTCGATGACCGTGCGGCCCTTGGCCAGCACGGCGGCCGTCATCAGGTTCTCCGTCGCCCCGACGCTCGGGAACTCGAGCACGATCCGGGCGCCCTTGAGGACCGACGCTCTCGCCTCGATGAAGCCGTGGGCGATGCGGGCCTCGGCGCCCATGGCCTCGAGGCCCCGGATGTGCATGTCGAGGCGGCGGCTGCCGATGGCGTCGCCGCCGGGGAGGGCGACCCGGGCCGAGCCGCAGCGGCCGAGCAGCGGGCCGAGGACGTTGACCGAGGCCCGCATCCTCGACACCAGCTCGTAGGGCGCCTCCGGCACCAGCTCGGCGCTGGTGTCGACCTGGAGGCTTTCAGGCCCGATCCACTCGACCCGCGCCCCGAGCGCCCGCATCACCTCGATCATCACGTGGGCGTCGAGGACGGGAGGCATGTTGTGGAACACCGAGACGCCGGGGGCGAGGATCGCCGCCGCGAGCTGCTTCAGCCCCGAGTTCTTGGTCGCCCCCGAGACCTTGATCTCCCCCTCGAGCGGCCCGCTCGGCCGGACGAGAAAGTATTCGCCGTTCGACTCAGCCATTGCCGGCCACTGTACGACCGGTTCCCTGAGAAGCGTGCGATCCGTCAGGCGTTCTTGTAAACCGGGGTTCGCTTCTCCAGGTTGGCCTTCATCGCTTCGAGGAAGTCGGCGGAGCGGATGCACTCCGCCTGGCCGACGGCCGCCTCCCGGAGCCCTTCGCCGAGCGACTGGTGGTAGGCCTGGTCGATCGCCCGCTTGGAGCCCCGTACGGCGATCGGCGGCTGGCCGGCGATACGTTCCGCCAGTTCGGTGGCGGCCTGCTCGAGCTCAGCCTCATCCACCAGGCGGTTGACGAGCCCGATGCGCAGCGCCTCCTCGGCGTCGATGACGTCGCCGGTGAAGATCAGCTCCTTGGCCTTGGCCGGGCCGACGATGCGGGGCAGCCAGTAGGTGCCGCCGAGATCGGGCAGCAGCCCGTACTTGTGCTCCGGCAGGCCGAGCTTCGTGCCGCGGGCGACGATGCGGAGGTCGCAGGCCAGGGCCAGCTGCATGCCGCCGCCGAGGGCGTAGCCCCGGATGGCGGCGATGGTGGGGTACGGCGCGTCGGCCAGCCAGGTGTAGGCCTCCTGGATGTCGGTGATCCGGGTGACCAGCTTGTCCTCCATCGCCCGGCTGGAGGACTGGCTTCCGGCCTGCGCCGCCCCGCTGCCCTTGCCGGCTTCGGAGAACAGGCCTCCGCCTCCGCCGGAGAGCAGGTGTTCGACGTCGATGCCGCTGGAGAACGCCCGGCCCTCCCCCATGACCACCAGGCAGCGGAGGCTGGCGTCGTCGCCCAGCGACTCGCCGAGCTTGGCCAGTTCCTGCCACATCTCGATCGTCATGGCGTTGAGCCGCTCGGGCCGGGTGAGCCGCAGCCACCCGACGGCGCCGACCTGCTCGTACGAGATCGTCTGCATGGCGGCCGAGACTAAGTCAGGCCCGTGACCCACGCCACCGAAGCGGCCGCGACTTCGGCCATGACGGCCGCTTCGCCCTGGCCGCCGAGCGATTTCGGCACCCGGAAGCCGTGGTCGCCGCCGGCCAGCCAGTGGAACTCGACCGGCCCCGGGATGGTGGCGGCCCACTTCTCGAGATCCTCCTTGCCGGCCAGCGCGTCCCGGTCACCGGAGAGGAACAGCACCGGCACCCGGAGTCTCGGAAAGTGCTCGACCCGGAGGTTGTCGGGCCTCCCGGCCGGATGCAGCGGATAGCCCTGGAGGAGGAGGCCCAACGCCGGCTGCGGGTCGTCCGGGTCGCCGACGGCCAGGGAGCAGTACCGCCCGCCCATCGACCTTCCCCCGAGGACGAGCCGCTCGGGCGGGAGGCCGGTGCGCTCGGCCAGTTCGGCGGCCGCGTCCCGCACCGCCTGCAGCAGCACCGGCGGGCGGTCCGGCGCCTTCCGGCCCGCCGCCCGATACGGAAAATCGAAGCGCAGTGACGGGATGCCGGCCGCGGCCAGCGCCTTGGCCGTGGCCACCAGCGGCTTGGCGTTTCGGTCGGCGCCCGCCCCATGGGCCAGGAGGACGGCCCGATCCGCCCGGCGCCGACCGCCGCCCGGCTCGAAATCGGCGTTCACGGCTGTTCCCCAGCGCGACCGGTCGCGCCCGGGGCCCTATAGGGGCCTCCAGCGCGACCGGTCGCGCTCCGGCCCATGTGGGAGCGGCGAGATGGATGGAACTCGATGGTCATCGCTTCAGGATCCAGCGGGTGAGGAACTTTTCGGCCCGTTCCAGTTCGTCGGCGATGGTTTCGGGCCTCGACCAGCCGTGGCCTTCCCCTTCGTAGACGTGGTACTCGACCGCCGAGCCGGCCCGGCGGAGGGCCTCGACCAGGGCGTCGGCCTGGGCCTTGGGCACGGTGTTGTCCCGATCGCCCTGGAGAACCAGCAGCGGCACGGTGATCTTGTTGGCGTGGTTCACCGGGGAGCGCTCCCGGTAGAGGGCGGCCGCTTCGGGCAAGGGGCCGACCACCTTGTCGAGGTAGCGGGACTCGTAGCGGTGGGTGGTCTCGGCCAGGTCGAACAGGTCGGCGACGCCGTAGCGGTCGACGGCCGCCCGCACCAGACCGGGGTACCGGGCGCAGACCAGCAGGAGGGTGAACCCCCCGGCGCTGCCGCCGTCGATGGCCACCCGCCCGGCGTCACACCAGCCCGACGCCCCGGCGTGGCGGATGCCGGCGGCCACGTCGGATACATCGAGCTCACCCCAGCGCCCGGTGAGCGCCTGGGTGTAGGCCCGCCCGTATCCGGTCGACCCCCGGTAGTTCGGCGCCAGGACCGCCCAACCCCGCGCCACCCAGAACTGGTGGCGGGGCCACCATGCCGCAGCCGAGGAACCGGTCGGCCCGCCGTGGACGTAGACGATCATCGGCGGTTTCGCTCCCGGGCCGAGGGCCGAGAACGCCGGCCGGTACAGCAGGCCGTGGACGGTGCAGCCGTCCTCGCCCGTCCAGCTGACCGGCTCGGGCTCGACGGGCCCGGCGGCCACCAGAGCCCCCGGGGCGCCGGACCCCAGCACCCGCCGGGCGCCCTCCGCCGCCGGGTCGGCGATGACGACCGACGGCGGCGTCACCCCGCCGGAGCGGACGGCGGCGATGCCCGCCTCGCCCCAGTCGAGGAAGTGGTGCCAGCCCTTGCCGATGGCCCGGGGCTCGCCACGGCGGGACACCACGACCAGCCGGCCGAACCCGCCCTCGTTGCGGCACAGCGCCACGGCCGACCCGTCCGGGGACCAGACGTAGGACCGTTGCCCCGCGCCCCAGGTCGGTTCGGCATGCTCATAGGGCTCCTCGAGCAGCGGCTTGGCGTCGGCGCCGTCGGGCCCGCCGACCCAGAGGTTCATCCAGCCGGTGGAGTCGCAGACAAAGGCCAGGGCGCCGCCGCCGGGCGAGAAGCGGGGTTGCCCGCAGGCGACTCCGGCTCCTCCGGCCACGACCCGCGACTCGCCGGCCGGCGCCAGCCCGTCGACCGGGCGGACGACGATGCGGGAGGCGTCCCACGGCATGTCGGGGAAGTCCCATTCGTGCCAGGCGAGCCGCCGGCCGTCGGGTGACCAGGCGGGATCGAAGGACCAGTCGGCGCCGGTCGACACCCGGACGGGCCACGCCGAGCCGTCGGCCGGGACCACGGCGAGATCACAGTTGTCGTCGCGCTCCAGCACGAAGGCGATGCGCTCCCCGTCGGCGGTGGCGGCGGGAGCGGCGGCCTCCCCGTCCCGGGAGAGGACCCGCAGCGGCCCGCCGGTGGAGGGCACGGCCACCAGGCGCCCGTCCGGCGCGGCGTAGACGAGATCGGCACCGGCCCACGTGAAGCCGCCGAACGGTGCGGCCGGGGCGTCGGCGGTGACCACCACCGGCGGGCCGGAGCCGTCGACCGGCGCCACCACGATGTCGGATCGACCGCCGACGGTCTCGATCCAGGCCAGGCGCCGGCCGTCGGGTGAGAAGCGGGGGGCGGCCAGGCCCCGGGACCGGGCGACCATGGCGGCGGTGACGGCGGGTGCTCGGGAGGAACCCTCCATGGTGGGGGGACGTTATCCCCGACCGGGGGTAGAGTCCGAGCCCCGCGCCCCGACCCCGACGAGGAGGACCAGATGATGGCGAGGGCCCAGGAGCTTCCCGACCGCAACCTCGGCATGGAGCTCGTCCGGGTGACCGAGGCCGCGGCCATGGCCGCCGCCCGCTGGATGGGCCGTGGCGACAAGGAGGCCGCCGACGGGGCGGCGGTCGACGCCATGCGGGCCGTCCTCAACGGCGTGTCGATGGACGGGATCGTCGTCATCGGCGAGGGGGAGAAGGACGAAGCCCCCATGCTCTACAACGGTGAGACGATCGGCGACGGCCACCCGCCGGCGGTCGACATCGCCGTCGACCCCATCGACGGGACCACGCTCACGTCGCTGGGCCGGCCGAACGCCATCTCGGTCATCGCCCTCTCCGAGCGGGGCACGATGTTCAACCCCGGGCCGTGCGTATATATGGAGAAGATCGCCACCGGCCCCGAAGCCGCCGACGCCATCGACCTCACGGCGTCGGTCAAGGCCAACCTCAAGTGGGTGGCCAAGGCCCTGCGCAAGGACGTCGCCGACGTGACCGCCGTGATCCTCGACCGGGACCGGCACGCCAAGATCATCAAGGAGTGCCGGGAGGCCGGGGCCCGGATCCGGCTGATCCCCGACGGCGACGTCGCCGGCGCCATCTCCACCGCCTGGCCGGAGTCGGGCGCCGACATCCTCTTCGGCATCGGCGGCACGCCCGAGGGCGTCATCGCCGCCTGCGCCCTCAAGGCCCTCGGCGGCGCCATCCAGGGGCGGCTCTGGCCCCGCAACGACGACGAGCGGCAGCGGGCCATCGATGCCGGCTACGACCTCGACCAGGTGCTGACCCTCGACGACCTCGTCTCGGGGGATGACGTCTTCTTCGCCGCCACCGGCATCACCGACGGCGAGCTCCTCCGGGGCGTCCGGTTCCGGGGGGACGGGGCCAACACGCAGTCGCTGGTCATGCGGTCGAAGTCAGGGACGATCCGCAAGATGGACGCCACCCACCGGTGGAAGAAGCTCATGCGCTACAGCTCCATCAACTTCGATTAGCCGCCGACCCTCCGGCGAAAGATTCGGGGCGGATTGAGCAGGAGAACGGGCGCAGCCCGTTGAAGGTCTGAGCCCGTCGCGGTGTTTTGGCACGCGGCGGGCCGCGGGCCGGTGGGCGACTGGGGAGCTCACCGGGATCCCCCCTTGCCTTCCCCATCTAGGAAGCGAACCCGCTGTCCATGGATGTCGCTCGCCTCGACATGCCACTCCTCGGAGAGCTCAGCGCCACCGGTCGCGCCCTCGTGGCGGCGTCGGGCGGCGAATGGAGCTTCGAGGTCGTTGGTCCGTGGGCCTTCGCCACGCCGGTCGGTGCCCGCACCCCGGAGCAGGGCTGGAAGCTCCACATCTCCGCCACCGAGGCCTCGGCGGCCGACGTGCTGGCCGCCACCGTCCCCGTCCTCGTGGCCGAGGGCGTCCCGTTCAAGTTCGCCGCCGGCCACAAGATCGTCCGGCTCCTCAACTCCACCCACGCCGACCGGGCCTCGGGCGGGAAGTTCATCACCGTCTACCCCGCCGACGACGCCCAGGCCGTCCGCCTGGCCGAGGCCTGCCACCGGGCCACCGAGGGTCTGGCCGGGCCGGTCATCCTGTCCGACCGGGCCTACCGGCCCGGCAGCCTGGTCCACTACCGCTACGGCGGGTTCTCCAGCTCGCCGGCCGTCGACAACGACGGCATCGTCGTCCACCTGATCAAGGGTCCGGACGGTTCGCCGCTGGCCGACGAGCGCACGCCGTCCTACCGGGCGCCTTCGTGGCTGGCCGACCCGTTCCAGCCGGCCCCGGTGCCGGGCGTGTCCCCGGAACGGACCGCGGCCGGGAACTCCACCGCGTCAGTGGCCGGCGGCACCGTGGTGCTCAACGGCCGGTACCGCATCCAGGGCGCGCTGAGCCACGCCAACAAGGGCGGCACCTACCTGGCGGAGGACGACACGACCGGCGCCCTGGTCGTCATCAAGGAAGGCCGGCCCCACGTGGGCGACGACGGCCGGGGCGACGCCCGGGCCCGGATCCGCCACGAGGCCCGCATGCTGGCGCTGGTCGAGTGTCTGCGCCGGGCGCCGTACCTCGTCGACATCTTCGAGCAGGGCGGGCACGTCTTCCTGGTCGAGCAGTACGTCGACGCCCCGTCACTGCGGGAGGTCATCGAGGGCGACACCGACTCACCGGCCGCTCCTCTCCCCGCCGACGAGGTGCGATCGCTGGTCGCGGCGCTGGCCGAGACCATGGCCGCCTTCCACACCGCCGGTGTGGTCATCGGCGACTTCAACCCCAACAACATCCTGGTGACCGACGACGGCGACCTCGTGGTGATCGACCTCGAGCACGCCCGCCCGTCCGGCGAGGAGATGGGCGGTCCGGCCGGCACGCCCGGCTACGCCTCACCCGAACAGCTCCAGGGCCGGTCCCGCGGCGGCGAGGCCGACGACTACTGGAGCCTCGGCGCCACCATCGCCTTCCTCATCACCGGCGCCGACCCGTTCCTGCCGGCCGGCGCCGACGACAGCTGGAGTGACCCGGCCCGCCTGGCCACCTGGCTGGAAGCCCAGGTCGCCGCCGGCGTCGCCGACGCCGGGCTGGCCGCCATCGCCCTCGGCGCCATGGCCGCCGAGCCGAACGACCGCTTGGGCCCGGATGCCGTCCTGAGCGCCCTCCGGGGGGAGGGGTCCAGGACGGCTCCGGGCCGCGGGGGTCCGACTCCCTCGGCCGCCCCGGGGGCCGACGACACCGTGGAACGGGCCGCCGACGTGGTCGTCGACCTCGCCGGCTGGCTCCTCGACACCCTGGGCGCCGGCCCCAACGGCCACCTCTGGCCGGCCGGCGCCGCCGCCGCCTCCCTCGACCCCATCGCCGTCCAGGCCGGGGCCAGCGGCGTGGGCCTCTTCGTGGCCCGGCTGCTCATGGCGGCCGGCGACCTGCCCGGCCCGGCGCAGGCTCGGCTCGACGAGGTGCGCCTCCGCGAGGCGCTGTCCCAGACGGCGTCGTGGGTCACCGACCAGCTGACCCGCAACCCGCAGCGCCCGCCCGGCCTCTACTTCGGGACCTCCGGCGTCGCCTGGTTCCTGGCCGACGCCGCCGCCGTGCTCGGACGCGACGACCTCCTCCGCCGGGCCAACGAGCTCGCCCTGGCCCTGCCCGTCCGGGTGCCCAACAGCGACATCACCCACGGCACGGCCGGCATCGGCCTCGGCCAGCTGCGGCAGTGGATCGCCACCGGCGACGACCGCTTCCTGGCCCGGGCCGTCGTGGCCGCCGAGCAGGTGCTCCGGGCCGCCGTGCGCCACGAGAGCCCGAGCGGGACGGGCGTGACCTGGCCCGTCCCCCTCGACGCCCCGACCCGCCTCGCCGGCACGGTCGCCTACGGCTACGCCCACGGCAACGCCGGCATCGCCACCTTCCTCTTCACCGTGGCCGCCGCCACCGGCGAGCCCGAGTTCGCCGACGTGGCGACCGAGGCCCTCCTCACCGTGCTGCCCCATACCGTCAACATCGAGGGCGCCGCCTACTGGCCGGCCAGCCCCGACCACGCCGGCGACCGGTCGGAGGCCGGGTACTGGCCCTCGTGGTGCAACGGCTCGTCGGGTATCGGCACCGCCTTCGTCCGGGCCCACCTGGCCACCGGCAATCCCACGTTCCGGCTGGCGGCCGAAGCGGCGGCCAAGGCCGGGCTGCGGGAACGGTGGCGCAGCTCGACCGTGCAGTGCCACGGCCTGGCCGGTGACGCCGAGCTCCTCGTCGACCTCATGACTCTGCCCGCCCGCCACCTCGAGCCCGCCGATCCCTACCGGCGGGCGGCGCTCGACGCCGCCGAGGCACTCCTCCTCCAACGGCGCACGGCCGCCGGCGGCAGCGGCACCGTCTTCGCCGACGACTCCGGCGCCACCATCAGCGCCGGCTTCGGCACCGGCCTGGCCGGCACGGGCGCCTTCCTGCTCCGGCTGGTGGCCGGCGGCCCCCGTCCGCTGCTCCTCGACGACCTGTTCACCCCCGAGAGCGGAAACGACCGATGACCCAGCTCCACGAAGACGACTTCGAGGGCCTGGCGGCCGCATTGGCCGGCCTTCCCGACCGGCGCGACTTCGCCTTCTCGGCCGAGATCGGCCGGGCCGCCTGGATCGACGACGACGCCGTCGAGTGGCTCGACGACGACGCGCCCGGCCGTCTCGGCCGGCTGGTGTTCCCCGAGCCGCTCCCCGCTCCCACGCAGCTGGAGATCATCGACCGCCGGCTCATGGGCCTGTGCCGGCCCACCGCCGCCGGGCTCGAGGTCATGGCGCTGGACGTCGACGCCGACGCCGGAACCGGCACCGCCCGCACCGTGGCCGACCTGGCCACACCCCAGACCTGCCTGCTCCCCCGCCTTCCCGGCGCCGACTGGCAGCTCCTGGCCGTCGTCGGCTTCGACGACACGACCACCGTGTTCCGTATCAACTGGCGGGACGGGTCGATGACCGAGGCCGGTCGCCTCCCGGCCCCGCTGGCCGGCGGGGCGTGGCTCGACGACGTCGGCGAGAAGCTGGCCGTCAACCTGGCCGGGGAATCGGGCCGGTCCAGCGTCTACGTCGTCGAGTTCGCCAGCAAGAGCTTCTCCCGGCTGTTCGAGGCGTCGCCCGACAGCGAAGACCGCATCGTCCTCTCCGACCCGGCCACCGGCCGGGTGGTGGTCACCACCGACGCCTTCGGCTACCCGGCGGTCGGCATCGCCGAGCCCAAGGCCGCGGCCGGCATCCGGTTCATCCCGGCCCTGGAGGAGGGCGACGAGGCCGGCGAGCCCTGCGCTCTGCTGCCCGACGGCCGGACCCTGGTTCTCCGCCACGAGAACGGCGTCGAGAGCCACCTCCGGCTGGCCGACGGCCAGGGCCTCGAGGTGGCGGGCCCCATCCCGCTGCCAACCGGCGAGGTCGGCACGCCCGTCGTGGTGGCCGGCCACCGGCTGCGCTTCCCGTTCTCCGCTCCCGACGAGCCCTGGCGCCCCGCCTCCTTCGATCTGCGGACGGGCGCCTTCGCCTTCGACCCGCTGCCCGACGACGGCCGCCGCCAGGAGCCGCTGGTGGCCGCCCGGGTGGCGTCCTTCCCCTCCGGGGCCGGGCCGATGCCGGCGCTGGTCTATCCCCCCGCGGCCTCCGACGGGCCGCTCTCGGGGTCAGGCCTGGCGGTGGTGGCCCTCCACGGAGGGCCCATCGCCCGCTACGGCGCCGCGCTGGTGCCGGAGTTCCAGCTGTTCGCCCGCCTCGGGCTGCCCACCGTGGCGCTCAATTACCCGGGCAGCACGGGGTCGGGGCACGAGTACACCCGCTCGCTGTTCGGCCGGGCCGGCGCCATCGATCTCGAAGCGGTCACCTCCGTGATCGACGGACTCACCGCCGAGGGCCGGAGGGTCATTCTCTACGGCGAGAGCTACGGGGCCTTCCTGGCCCTCTCAGCGGCCGCTGTACGGCCCTGTGCCGGTGTGATCGCCTTCGCGCCGTTCGCCTCCTTCGAGAGCCTGAGCGGCTCCGGATCGCCCGAGGTCCGAGACCTTCTCGACCTGCTCGGCGGAGGAAATCACGCTGCATACGGGAGGAATCTGCTGACGGGCTGCCGAACCATACGGGGCAAGGTGCTCATCTCTCATGGCACCGCGGATATCAGGATTCCCGCAGCAGAGTCCTGGGCTCTGGTCCAGGCGCTGCGGGGCAGAGAAGAAGCTGGGGAACACGACGTGCGGTTCGTCGCTATGGAAGGCCAGGGGCATGACCTCTCTGGCCGTCCTGTGCTCCAGCGGTGGTATCGGGAGATCGCCACGTTCGTGGCGAGCCTTCCGGGTTCGAGAACGCCTGCCCAACGAGAACACCAGCAGCAGGGGCGTTGAGCAGGCGGCCTCGGGAAGACCAACCCGAAAGGAGGTGAACAATATGTTCGAGCTCACCACCGGTGCGGACACGCTTGGTCTGCAGTCGGTTGCTGAGATGCCTGAGCTGGGCCGGCGTCACCACCGTTCCAAGAGCTACCGCAAGAACGTGTGCCTCATCACGCTCAACGGCTCGCTCAACGGCCTCGGCATCCTGAACATCCTGAACGGGTTCGGCGGTTTCTAAGTCGCCAACCAACTCACCAATTTCGACGGGCGGCACAGGGTCCCCGAAAGGCGGGACCCGTGCCTCCCGATCGATACTCCGCCCGGGACGCCGGGCGACTGATCGCATGTGCGAAAGGGGATCCACCAAATGTTCGAGCTCACCGGTGCCGACGTCCTCGGCCTGCAGTCGGTTGCTGAGACCGCCCAGCTTCGTCGGCGTGGCGGCCACGGCGGTGGCAGCAGCTACCGCAAGAACGTCTGCCTCATCACGCTGAACGGCTCCGCCAACGGCCTCTCGATCCTGAACATCCTGAACGGGTTCGGCGGCTTCTAAGCAGCCTCACTGCCGGCCTGGCGCCGGGCCTTCGGGTCCGACGCCAGCCGGCCTTTTTTTCGCGTTTGGGGACATTCGTTGCTCCTCCTGCCATCGGGCGCAGGACTGAAGGGCCATCTCCTTGAAAGAACCCCTCATGGACGCACCCCGCCGCCGAGGCGTGCGCGCCGCTCTCACGGGCCGCCCCGTGCCCACGCTGGTCCGCATGGCGTGGCGGGCCGACCGCGGTGGCACGGCCGCCATCTTCCTGGCCAGCTTCTTCAAGGCCGCCGCCAACATCGGCGCCATGGTCACTATCGGTCTGCTGGTCGACGCCATCATCAACGACGGCGGCATCAGCGGCTCGAAGCCCTGGATCGCCCTGGCCTCGGTGGCCGCCATCTTCCTCGTGCAGCGGGTGGCCTTCCCCTTCCTCGACCCCGCCATCGAGAGCCTGGAACACCGGCTCACGATCCTCGTCCAGCAGCGGGTCATGGCCCCGCTCCTGCGGCCGGTCACGATCGGCCACCTGGAGGACCCGGAGGTGGCCGACCAGCTGCGCCTCGCCCAACAGGTCGGCTCGGAGAACTTCTCGGCCCAGCAGGCCCTCGGCGCCATGAGCGACCTCATCAGCATGCGGCTGGCCTCGACGGCGGCCGGGGTCATCCTCTTCACCTGGCAGTGGTGGGGGCCCGTCGCCCTGCTCGGCGCCTGGCTCGTCTCCCGGGGCTGGTACCGGATCCAGATGGGCACGCTGGTCACCTCTATGGAACGCAACACCCCGTCGCTGCGGAAGGCGGAGTACGTCGGCGAACTGCTGCTCGGCGGCACGGCGGCCAAGGAGTCACGGATCTTCGGCCTCGGGCCGTGGCTGCTGCACCGGTTCGAGAGCCAGTGGACCTGTGGAATGCAGGAGGTGTGGGCCGGCCGGCGCCGGGGCCGCCTCGGGACAGTCATCACCGCCGGTGTGCTGTTCGGGGCCCACGTCGTCGTCCTCGGGGCGCTGGTGCGGGCGGCCCTGCGGGGCGAGTTCAGCGTGGGCTGGGTCTTCATCTACTGCCAGGTGGCGCTGATGATGGCCGGCTTCGGGTTCAACCCCGAGATGGAGTATGTGCTCCAGATGGCCGCCGCCCCCATGCCCCACATCACCGCCATCGAGCGCCGGGTCGAGCAGGCGGAGAGCAACTTCAGCCGGGGCGTTCGCCATCCCGGCGGGGCGCCGATCGAGTCGATCCGCTTCGAGGGCGTCAGCTTCGCCTATCCGACGTCGGACCGGCCCGTCCTCGACGACCTCGACCTCGTGATCCGGGCCGGGCAGTCGCTGGCCATCGTCGGTGAGAACGGCGCCGGGAAGACCACCCTGGTCAACCTCCTGTGCGGCTTCTACGAGCCGACCCTGGGCCGCATCCTGGTGGATGGCGTCGACCTCGGCGAGATCGACAAGCGGGCCTGGCAGCGCCGCATCGCCGCCGTGTTCCAGGACTTCGCCAAGTACCCGCTCACGCTGCGGGAGAACGTCGTCCTCGGTCACCCCGGCCGGGCGGCCGACTACGAGACCCGCATCCGGGCCGGCCATCGGGCCGGCATCATCGAGCTGGTCGAGTCGCTGCCCCAGAACTGGAACACCGTCCTGTCGAAGAAGTTCGAGGGCGGCACCGACCTGTCCGGCGGGCAGTGGCAGCGGGTGGCGCTGGCCCGGGCGATGTTCGCCCTGGAGTGCGGCGCCGGGGTCCTCGTCCTCGACGAGCCGACCGCCAACCTCGACGTGCGGGCCGAAGCGGCGCTCTACGACCGGTTCCTCGACCTGACCGCCGGGCTGACCACCATCGTCGTCTCCCACCGCTTCTCGACGGTCCGCCGGGCCGACAAGATCGTCGTGCTCGAAGGGGGCCGCATCGTCGAGGCGGGTACCCACCGGGAGCTGATGGCCCTCGGCGGCCGCTACGCCCGGATGTTCGAGCTCCAGGCCCGCTACTACGCCGAAGGTCCGGAGTGGGCGCCCCCGCCGGAGCCGGCCAAGCCGGCCCCGGGTCCCAAGCGGACCGCCCCCGTCAAAGCCGCCACCGCGGCCAAGGCCACCCCCGCTCCCAAGCGCGCCGCCGCTCCCGCGCCGAATGCCGCCGTCGCCAAG
>JBFLYK010000012.1:0-152500 GCA_040756995.1 Actinomycetota bacterium
CGGCAACCGCAGGCCCGACCAGATCGGCGCCACCGGTGGCGGCGCCGGCGGCCCGAACTCCGGCTCCACCGGCCGTCCGCACGCCGGACAGAACCGCGCCGCCACCGGCAACTCTCCTCGGCACCACGAACACAACGCCATCCCCGCCATTGTTGCCGCGCCACCGCCCGCCCCGAACCCGTCCGCCGCGCCGGTGAGCGGGCGGGAAGACGCCGGGGAAGCGGGGGCGGTGGGGGGGTTAGCCTGATTGGCCATGCCTGAGACCAGCGGTTATCTGCGGCATCCGAGTCTCCGGGGGGACACGATCGCCTTTGTCACGGAGGACGATCTGTGGTCGGTGCCGGCGTCCGGTGGGATCGCCCGACGGCTCACGGCCAATCTGTCCGAGGTCAGCCATCCGGCGCTGTCGCCGGACGGGAGGCACGTCGCCTTCACCAGCCGGGAGGAGCACCACCCCGAGGTGTACTGCATGCCGGCCACCGGCGGGCCGGCCGAGCGGGTGACGTTTCTCGGCGCCAGCGCCACCGTCCGGGGCTGGACGCCCGACGGGCGGATCCTCTTCACCTCCGAAGCGGGGCAGCCCTTCCACCACATGATCCACGCCTACGCTGTTGCGCCCGACGGCGGCCCGGTGGAGCGCCTCCCCTACGGCCCGGCCCGGGAGGTGGCCTTCGGCCCCAACGGCAAGAATGGCCGGACTCCGGTGGTCCTCGGCCGCAACACCGCCGACCCCGCCCGCTGGAAGCGCTACCGGGGCGGCACGGCCGGCGACCTCTGGATCGACCGCAAGGGCGACGGCAACTTCCGCCGGCTCCTGCGCCTGCCCGGCAACCCCGCCTCACCGATGTGGATCGGCGACCGGATCTGGTTCCTCTCCGATCACGAGGGCATCGGCAACCTCTACTCGACGAAGCCCGACGGCACCGACCTCCGCCGCCACACCGACCACGATGAGTACTACGCCCGCTTCGCCAAGACCGACGGCACCCGCATCGTCTACCAGCACGCGGCCGAGATCTGGCTCCACGACCCGGCCACCGACGAAGGGCACCGGGTCGAGGTCGACCTCCACAGCCCCCGGGTGCAACGGCACCGCAAGTTCGTCCCCGCCGACCGCTACCTCGGCGACTTCGCCCTCCATCCCGCCGGCCACTCCATCGCCCTCGAGAGCCGGGGGAAGCTCTTCACGATGCCCCTGTGGGAGGAGGCCGTCCGGCAGTACGGCCGGCCGGACGGGGTGCGCTACCGGCTGGCGGCCTGGGTCGGCGACGGCTCGTCGATCGTCGTCGTCAGCGACGAAGGCGGTGAGGACGGCATCGAGATCCACAAGGCGGGAGATGCCATCGGCTGGCGGCTCGAGCCGCTCGACCTCGGCTGCATCACGGATCTCGCCACCCCACCGTCGGGCACCCACATCGCGGTGGCCAACCACCGTCATGAGCTGCACCTCGTCGATCTCGACGAAGGCACGTCCCGGCTCCTCGACCGCTCGGAGCACGGCGCCCTCAACGGCGTCGTCTGGTCACCCGACGGCCGGTGGCTGGCCTACAGCTTCGCCACCACCGCCCGCACCCGGTCGATCAAGCTCTGCGAGGTGGCCACCGGCGCCACCCACCTGGTGACCAAGCCGGAGTTCCGCGATGTGCATCCGTCATGGGATCCGGACGGGAAGTACCTGTACTTCCTGTCCTACCGGGTGTTCGACCCGGTCTACGACTCGCTCTACTTCGACCTCGGCTTCCCCCGCGCCATCCGGCCCTATCTCGTGACGCTCAACGCCGACGATCCGTCGCCGTTCGTGCCGAAACCGAAGGGGATGGGCGGCGCGACGCCGAAACCGCCGGCGGCGGCTGATGCTCCGCCGCCGGCCAGGGCCAAGGCCAAGCCCGGTAAGAACGGGAAGAACGGCAAGAAGAAGCCGGAACCGGAACTGGAATCGGAGGCGGCGGGCGGTCCTCCGCCGTTGCGGATCGATCTCGACGGCATCAGCGAGCGGATCGTGCCCGTGCCCGTCCCCGAAGGAAGGTATTCGCAGGTCGTCGGCATCAAGGGAAAGATCCTCCTCACCTCCTGGCCGGTGCAGGGCAGCCTGGGTCGGGACGGCGGCGGGCCGCGGGGCACGCTCGAGGTCTACGACCTGGCCGAGCAGCGTCACGACGTCCTCGCCGGAGGCATCAACAACTTCGAGGTGTCGCGGGATGGGCAGACGCTGGCCTACCGGTCCGGGCGCCGCCTGCGGGTGATCAAGGCGGGGGAGAAGCCGCCCGACAACGACGAGGGCGCCTCCCGCCGCAGCGGCTGGCTCGACCTCGACCGGGTGCGGGTGTCGGTCGACCCCGGCAGCGAGTGGATGCAGATGTTCAAGGAGGCGTGGCGCCTCCAGCGCGACCACTTCTGGGCCGAGGACATGTCGGGCGTCGACTGGTGGCTCGTCCTCGACCGCTACCTCCCGCTGGTGGGAAAGGTGGCCACCCGCCTCGAGTTCTCCGACCTCATGTGGGAGATGCAGGGCGAGCTCGGCACGTCGCACGCCTACGAGCTCGGCGGCGACTACCGGCCCGCCCCCGCCTACCTCATCGCCCACCTCGCCGCCGATCTGGCCTACGACCCGGAGGCGGACGGCCCCGGCGCCGGCGCCTGGCGCTTCACCCACATCGTCGACGGCGATCCGTGGGACCCCGAGGCCGGTTCGCCGCTGCGGGCCCCCGGTGTGCGGATCGCCGCCGGCGACCGCCTCCTCGCCGTCAACGGCCGGCCGGTCAACGCCGTGACCACACCGGCGGAGCTGCTCGTCAACCAGGCCGGCCTGGCGGTGGAGCTCACCGTGGCCCGCCCCGACGGCAGCGGCCGCCGCAGTGTGGTGGTTTCCACCCTGCGCGACGACCGCTCCGCCCGGTACCGGGAATGGGTCTCGGCCAACCGGGCCAAGGTCCACGAGATGACCGGAGGCCGGGTCGGCTACGTCCATGTGCCCGACATGGGCGCCCGGGGCTACGCCGAGTTCCACCGCTCCTACCTGGCCGAGGTGGAGCGCGAGGCGCTCGTCGTCGACGTCCGCTTCAATGGCGGCGGCCACGTCAGCCAGCTGGTGCTGGAGAAGCTGGCCCGGCGCCGCATCGGCTACGACATCAGCCGCTGGGGCGAACCGGAGCCCTACCCGGCCGATTCGCCGGCCGGGCCGCTGGTGGCCATCACCAACGAGCACGCCGGCTCCGACGGCGACATCTTCACCCACTGCTTCAAGCTGCTCGGGCTCGGGCCGGTGGTGGGCAAGCGCACCTGGGGTGGGGTCATCGGCATCTCGCCCCGCCACGCCCTGGTCGACGGCAGCCTCACCACCCAGCCGGAGTACGCCTTCTGGTTCGCCGACGTGGGCTGGAGCGTCGAGAACTACGGCACCGATCCCGACGTCGAGGTGGACATCCGGCCCCAGGACCACACCGCGGGCGCCGATCCCCAACTCGACATGGCGGTGCAGCTGGCGCTCGACGCCCTGAAGACGCACCGCCCGCTCAGCGCCGACCTCACTCAGCGCCCCCGCCTCGAGCTGCCGACCCTGCCGCCCCGCAGCGAGCCGGCCGGCAACGGCGCCGCCGCCCGGAAACAGCCTGCCGCCCGGAAAGCCGTCCCGGCGGGGAAGTCGGCTTCGAAGGCCGCCGCCAGGCCGTCCCGGAAGCGAAGTTAGAAGCGGCCCGGGCGCCCGCCCCGGCGGAGGTAGGCCTCGGCGTCGGAGGGGTCCATCGGCCGGGCGAACAGAAATCCCTGCCCCGCCGGGCAACCGACCTTCCGAAACAGGGCCAGCTGCTCGGGAGTCTCGATGCCCTTGGCCACCACCGGCACACCGCGCTCGGCGGCCAGCCGCAGCGTCGTGCCCAGCACGCGTCCGGCCCGACCTCCGGCCGCGCCTTCGCTCACCCCGGCCGCCACTCCCCGCTCGATCTTGAGCAGCCGGACGGGCAGGGTCCACAGCCAGCCGTCGGGATCGGGGCGGCCCGTCCGGTGGCCGGGCCGGGGGACGCCGATGTCGTCGACGGCGACGCCGACCCCGAGCTCGACCAGAGCCGACAGGTTGGCGACCGCCGGACCGTGCGGCTCGGCGTAGGCGGCCGCCTCGCTCACTTCGACGACCAGATTCCCGGCCGGAAGTCCCGAGTTGTCGAGGGCCTGAGCGGCCCGGTCGACCAGACCGGGGTCGCGCAGTTCCACCGCCGACAGGTTGACCGTCACGTCGAGGGGCCGGGCCTCGTCGAGGCGGGCCCGCCACTGGGCCAGCCGCCGGCAGCTCTCCTCCAGCACCCAGCCGCCGAGGGGCCCGATCAACCCCGTCTCCTCGGCCAGCGGCATGAACTCCGCCGGCCCGAGGAGACCCTTCGACCAGTGACGCCATCGGCAGAGCGTCTCGAAGGCCAGGATCCGGGCGGTGCCGAGGTCGATGATCGGCTGGTAGCGGAGAACGAGGTCACCGGCCACCAGCGCTTGGCGCAGGTCGGCCTCCATCGTGATCCGCTCCACCAGTGCCGCCGTCTCGGCGATCGACGGCGCGGCCCGCCTCGACAGGGATCCGGGCAATGACATCGGCGTTCCCTCCGTGGAACGTTGCTTCGTTCGACTCAATCGGCCCGGCCCGGTGCTCCCTGAGTCCTCAAGTGCCTGCTCACAGCGACCGATATGACACCAATCTGTCCGACAAGGACGGAGGTCCTGCGGGCGGAACTCGGGGGGACCACGCAACATGGAACTGTCGGATCGGGAAAAGAGAGTGGCGGTCCTCGCCCTCCTCGTCGTTGTTCTGGCCGCCGGGCTCGGTACGCTCGGCGCCGTGTTCACCGGGTTCGCGTTCATCTGACCGGCGGCCGGTGCCGTTGGCCGTCAGCCGCACGATCAAGGTTCTCGCCGCCGGAGGAGCGGCCGCCGGGGCGGCCGTCGCCGCGGCGGCCGTGGCCGCCAACCCCGCACTGCGGGACGAGGCCCGCCGGCTCCGGCGGCTCGCCCGGCCCCTCGGCGTGCCGGCGCCCGGTGCGCCGGTCCCGCCGCCCCTGCCGGCCGGTTTCACCGTTGCCCTTCCGGGCCGGGGTGAGGTGTTCGTCCGCGACACCGGCGACTCCGGCGGCGACGGCGCCACGGCGCCGCCCGTCCTGCTGCTCCACGGCTGGACGGTCAGCGCCGACCTCAACTTCTTCAGCCTCTACGAGGAGTTGGCCGCCCGTCACCGGGTGATCGCCCTCGACCATCGTGGCCACGGCCGCGGCATGCGACCCCGCACGCCGTTCTCGCTGGAGGAGTGCGCCGACGACGCCGCCGCGCTGCTGGGCGAACTGGGGGTGGGGCCGGTCATCCTCGTCGGCTTCTCGATGGGCGGCGCCATCGCCATGCTCCTCCACCACCGCCGCCCCGACCTCGTCCGCGGGATGGTGGTCTGCGGCACCGCCCTGGAATGGAAGGCCACCGCCCGGGAACGGCTCGTGTGGCGGGGCATGACGCTCCTCGAGGTCGCCCTCCGCAGCGGGACGGGCGAGGGCATTGTCGCCCGGGTCCTGCGGGAGATCATCGACGGCGCGCCGGAGCTGGAAGCGCTCGAGCCGTGGGTCCGGGGGGAGTTCCACCGCGGCTACCCGCCCGACCTGGCCGGCGCCGGACGGGCGCTGTCGACCTACGACGGCCGGTCGCTGGCGCCCGACGTCGACGTCCCCTGCGCCGTCGTCGTGACCACCACCGACGAACTGGTGCGCCCCGAAAAGCAGTACGAGCTGGCCGACGCCCTCGACGCCGAGATCTTCACCCTCGACGGCGACCACTTCGCCCCCTTCACGAAGGGTCCCGCCTTCGCCAAGGCGATCCGCACCGCCGTCGACCACGTCACGGCGGCCGTTCCAACCCTCTAGCGCCGCACGCCCGCCACCGCGGAACGGGCGCGGGGCTCAGCTGTCCCTGGCGGCGGCCGCTTCGGCGACGATCTTGTCGGCGAGGTTCGGCGGAGCCGGGTCGTAGTGGGAGTGCCGGGCGGTGAAGCGGCCCCGGCCGCCGGTGAGGGACCGGAGGTCGATGGCGTAGCGGATCACCTCGGAGGTGGGCACCAGGGCGGTGATCTCCTGCTCGCCGTTGCCGACGGCGGCGGTGCCCTGGATGCGGCCCCGCTTGGAGTTGAGGTCGCCCATGACGTCGCCCTGGTAGGCCTCGGGGACGGTGATGACCAGCTCGCTGATCGGCTCCAGCAGGACCGGGCGGGCCTTGGCCGCCGCCTCCTTGAAGCCCAGCGACCCGGCCATCTTGAAGCTCATCTCGGAGCTGTCGACAGGGTGGTACTTCCCGTCGTAGCAGGTGACCTTGACGTCGACGACCGGGAAGCCGAGCGCTCCACCCTGGCTGATCGTCTCGACGATGCCCTTCTCCACCGCCGGGATGAACTGGCGGGGGATGGCGCCACCGACGATCTCGTCGGCGAACTCGAAGCCGCCACCGCGCTCCTTCGGCTCGACGCGCAGGAAGGCGACACCGAACTGGCCGTGGCCGCCGGTCTGCTTCTTGTACTTCCCTTCGGCCTCGGCCTTGCCGGTCACGGTCTCCCGGTAGGCGACCTTGACGTCCTCCGTCTCGACCTCGACGCCGTACTTGCGCTGGAGCTTCTCCAGGGCAATGGAGATGTGCGTCTCGCCGATGCCCCACAGCAGCGTCTGGTGGGTTTCGGCGTTGCGGTCGATCCGCAGGACGGGATCCTCGTCCTGGAGGCGGTGCAGGGCGTTGGCCAGCTTGTCCTCGTCGGCCTTGCTCTTCGGCTTGATGGCGATCGGGAGCACCGGCTCGGGCGACTCGAACGGCTCGATGGACACGTCAGCGCCCCGCTGGGCGAGGACGTCGCCGGTCGACGTGTCGTTCAGCTTGGCCACGGCGGCGATGTCGCCGGCCGGCACCTCGGAGGCCGGCTCCTGCTCGCGGCCCCGCAGCGTCAGGAGCTGGTGGAGCCGCTCGTCGGCCATCGTGCGGCCGTTGGTCAGCACGGCGTCGGGTAGCACCTTGCCCGACATGACCTTGAACACGTTGACCCGGCCCACGTAGGGGTCGGCGATCGTCTTGAAGACGAACGCCGCCGGCGGGCCGTCGGCCGGCGCCGAGGGAGCCGGTGCCTCGTCGACCAGGAACCGGCACAGCCGGTCGATCCCGATGAGCTTGGTGGCGCTGCCGCACAGGACCGGGAACACCGTGCCGCTGGCGATGCCCTTGGCCAGCGCCCCGGCCAGCTCCTTGGTTTCGATCGCCTCGTCGCCGAGGTAGCGCTCCATCAGGTCGTCGTCGGCGACGACGATTCCCTCGACGAGAGCGTCGTGGACCGCGTGCTCCTGCTCCTCCATTCCGGCCGGCACGTCGCCGACCGTCGACCGGCCGTCGCTGTACGTGTAGGCCTTGTCGGTCAGGAGGTCGACGACGCCGGCGAGGTCGGCCTCCTCGCCGATCGGCAGCTGTAGGGGCGCCACCCCGGCGCCGAAGCGGTTCTTCAGGTCGTCGCAGGTCCGGGAGAAGCTGGCCCGGTCGCGGTCGAGCTTGTTGACGAAAAAGGCCCGGGGGAGACCGGCCTGCTCGGCCATCTTCCAGATGATCTCGGCCTGGACCTCGACGCCCTCCACGCCGGAGATCACGAACAGCACGAGGTCGGCGGCCCGCAGGGCGGCGGCCACGTCGCCGATGAAGTCGGCGTACCCCGGGGTGTCGAGGATGTTGAGTTTGTGGCCCTCGTACTCGACCGGGATGATCGACAGGTTGGTGGAGATGCCCCGCTTGTGCTCCTCGGGGTCGAAGTCCGACACGGTGTTGCCGTCTTCGACCCGGCCCATCCGCTGGATGACCCCGTTGGTGAAGAGGATCGCCTCGGCCAGGGTCGTCTTTCCGGCGTTGCCGTGACCGACGAGGGCGACGTTGCGGATCTTGGCCGAGGGGAACGTCTTCACACCAGCCTCCGAAGCATCTTGTCGTGACGATCGACCATCCGGGCCGCCGGTTACGGGACCGTGAACAAACCGGCGGACGGGTGGCCGCTGATCGTACCGGGCCCCGGGGAACCAGGGCGACGGCTACCTCCCCGCTACACTCAGCGCGAACGCTCGCGAGCGCGTGAGGAAGTGAAGATGCTGGATACACGCTGGCGGGCGGGAGTCGAACGGGGTCTGCGCCCCGCCGGTGCCCGCCTCCGTGAGATCGGGATCAGCGCCGATCAGATCACCCTGCTGGGGCTGGCCGCCTCCCTGGCCTGCGGCCTGGCCATCGCCACCGGCCGTCTCGGCTGGGGCGCCTTCTTCCTCGCCCTCTCCGGGCTGACCGACGTCCTCGACGGGGCGGTGGCGAAGTCCGGCGGCACGGCCGGGCCCCGGGGCGCCTTCTTCGACTCCGTCTGCGACCGGGTGTCCGACGGCGTCGTCCTCGGCGGCGCCGCCTGGTACTACGCCGGGCGCGACCCCCATCTCACCGTCCTGGCCTTCACCGTGGCCATGCTCTCGCTGCTGATCTCCTACGAGCGGTCCCGGGCCGAGAGTCTGGGCTTCAACGGCAAGGGCGGGCTCATGGAGCGGGCCGAGCGGATGGTGGTGCTCGGTCTCGGCCTCACCTTCGGCCGGTTGACCTTCGCCCTGTGGGTCCTCCTGGCCCTCACCGGCCTGACGGTCGTCCAGCGCTTCGTGCTCGTCTGGCGCCAGGCCACGCCGGAGTCGGAGCGCAATCTCCGGCCCAGCTGGTGGGTCACCGCCCGCGAGGCCCGGACGGACGAGTCCCGCCTGGCCTGGTGGCGCCTGGCCAACCGGCCTCCGGGGGAGCGGTCGCGCCTCGCCACCTGGCTGCTGTCCGCCCGCCCGCCGGCCGCCGAGGGCGACCGTCGCTGGTGGTCGTCGTCCCGCCCCGCCCGGCCCCGCCGGGCCGCCCGATTGGACGAGGACCTCACCGGCGTCCGGTCGCAGCTCCGCCGCCTGCGGAGCCGGACCCGCCCCTAAATCGTCGTCCGTAAGAGAGTGACGACGAGCGGCCCGGCCGCCACCGCCACCTACCTCGGCTACCGGGTCGGCGCGGCCATCGCCATGGCCCTTCCCGAGTCCCTGTCGCGTCCCGCCGCCGGCCTGACCGGGAAAGCGCTGGGGCTCGCCATGCGGGGGCGCCGGCAGATGCTCGGCCGTCACCTCCGCCGGATCCACGGCCCGCAACTCGAAGGCCGGGCCCTCGACCGGGCCGTGAACGAGACGTTCGCCTCCTACGGCCGCTACTGGCTGGAGGTGTTCCGCCTGCCCCGCCAGGATCTCCTGGCCCTCGACGGCGACCGGTTCGTGGTCGAGGGTCGCGACCACGTCGACAAGGCCCTGGCCGAGGGGAAGGGCGTGGTCATCGGCACGCCGCACCTCGGGAACTGGGACCTCGGCGCCGCCTGGTTCGCCTCCCGGGGCTACCAGCCGACCACCGTCGTGGAGCCCATCGAGCCGCCGGCGCTGTTCGAGTGGTTCTGCTCCTACCGCCGGGCGCTGGGCATGGGCATCGTGCCGCTCGGGCCGGACGCCGGGACGGTCCTCCTGAAGAAGCTGCGGGAAGGCCTCATGGTCGGCCTGGTCTGCGATCGCGATCTGGCCGGCAACGGCGTGGAGGTCGAGTTCTTCGGGGAGCGCACGACGTTCCCGGCCGGGCCCGCCACCCTGGCGCTGCGGGCCGGTGCGCCGCTCCTGGCCGGCGCCAACTACTTCGAGGGCGACGCCCACCGCTGCGTCCTCCGGCCGCCGCTCGACACCTCCCGGCAGGGGTCGATCAAGGAGGACATCGGCCGGATCACGCAGGCCCTGGCCGCCGACTTCGAAGTTCTCATCCGGCGGGCCCCCGACCAGTGGCACCTCCTCCAGCCAAACTGGCCGAGTGATTTCCAGCTTCTGGGGAAGGAAAGGGCCGCGTGAGGGTCGTTCTCATCTGCCCCTACTCGCTGACGCTGCCCGGCGGCGTGCAGGGCCAGGTCCTGGGTCTCGCCCGGGCGCTCCGTCAGCGCGGCATCTCGGCCACCGTCCTCGGCCCCTGTGACGGGCCGCCGCCGGAGGCGGGCGTCGTTTCCGGCGGCCGCAGCGTGTCGCTGGCGGCCAACGGTTCGGTGGCGCCGCTGGCGCTCGACCCCACCACCATCCGCCGCACGCTCGACGTGCTGGCCGCCGAACAGCCCGACGTCCTCCACCTCCACGAGCCGCTCGTTCCCGGGCCGGCGCTGACCGCCCTGCTGGCCGGGTCGGTGCCGGCCGTGGGCACGTTCCACGCCTCGGGGCGCGTCCCGGCCTACGTGTGGCTCCGGCCGGCGGTGCGGGGCGTCGCCCGGCGCATCGGCATCCGGACGGCCGTCTCGCCGGAGGCCCGCGCCCTGGCGGAACGGTGGCTGGGTGGCGCCTGCCACGTCCTGCCCAACGGCGTGGAGGTGGAGCGCTTCGCCAAGGCCGATCCCTGGCCGGCGCCCGAGACGCCGGGCGGCACCGGGCGGACGATCCTCTTCGTCGGCCGGCACGAACCCCGCAAGGGCCTCGAGGTGCTTCTCGAAGCCTTCCGGCGCCTCGATCGCGACGCCGTGCTGTGGGTGGCCGGCGAAGGGCCGAACACCAGCGCCCTGGCCGCCGCCGCGCCGCCGGGCGTCGAGTGGCTGGGCCGCATCTCCGACCAGGAGCTGGCCCAGCGCCTCCGAGCGGCGACGGTGTTCTGCGCCCCGTCGCTCCACGGCGAGTCGTTCGGCGTGGTCCTCTTGGAGGCGATGGCCGCCGGCACCCCGGTCGTCGCTTCGGACATCTCCGGCTACCGCGACGTCGCCCGTCACGCTAAGGAGGCGGTCCTCGTCCCCGGGGGCGACCCGGCCGCCCTGGCCGAGGGGCTCCGCCAGGTGCTCGACGATCCGACGCTGGCCGGCCGCCTCGTCGAGGCCGGCACCGCCCGGGCCGCCGGCTTCTCGATGGAGCGCCTGGCCGCCCGCTACATCGACCTCTACGAAACCCTGCTGGCCCGAACTCCGTAGGACCGCGCCTCGGCCAGGGCGCCGGCGACGAGCGGAAGGGTCTCCAGCAGGTTGTAGAGGAAATGGAGATCGGGGCGGGCGATCGGGAGCCCCCCGGCCAGCGCGCCTCCCCGGGCCAGCAGGCCGGGGGTCCCGGCGACGCCGGTGGTGAGGTAGGTGGTCAGCAGGCCGGCGTGCTCGAAGGCGTGCCAGGCGGCGATGACGAGCACTCCCTGCAGCCAGCGGTTCTGGCGGTAGTGCCGGACGAGGGCGGCCACGGCGCCGAGAATCCAGATGTTCCAGAGGAAATGCACCCACTCGATGTCGAGCTGTCCCACGACGCCGCGGGCCGCCGGGCCCTCCCGGCCGAGCCCGTGGATCTGGACGAGCTGGGCGGCGTGCTCGCCCACGTGGGCGGTCTGGGTCACGACCAGCAGGACGAAGAAGGCCAGCCATCCATCTCGCAGGACCCGGGCCTGGAGGGCCCCGACGCGGTTCATGAGAGCCCTCGGATCAGCGGAGCTGGAACTCGAAGCGGAAGCTCGGAGCGGGCCCGATGACTCCGGCCGGGCCCAGCTTCGTGGTGTTGTGCCCGACGAAGTGCTGGATGACCACGCCGGAGGCCCCGGCGTACCGACCCGTGCCTCCGATCACGGACCGGATGCCGGGCTGGGTGGGGTCAAAGGTGGGGAGGGCGGTCTGCTCCAGCCCATGGGAGGTCAGCTGGTCGGGCGGGAAGAGGCGCTTCGGCGTGATCTGGCCCAGGAGATATTCCTGCGTGGTGAGGACGCCCGGTTGGGGTCGGGTCGCCGAGTCGATGAACCAGCCGCGACAGAACCAGGTTCCGATCGGGGGCGCCGCCGCCGGGTCGAAGCCGTCGCCTCCGATGGTCCCGGCCGGGTAGAGCAGTCCCTCGACGACGAACACCGAGCCGGCGTGGTCCGAAGGCGGGTGGCTGCCCGGCGCGATGAGCATCCTGAGCGTCTCGCCCAGCAGGGCGCAGTCGAGGACGAGCGTGCTCCCTTCGCTGCCGGCGGAGGCGGCGTCGGAGCGGGTGGCGCCGAGACCGGCGATCATCGCCCCCACGCCTCCGGCGAGGAGCCCTTGCCGGAGGATCTCCCGACGGCCGACGGTCTCGCCCGATCCGGGTGCGGTGTGGATGGTTCGGGTCATGACTCTCTCCCCCTTTCGCGGCGCTAGGGCCGGATCTCGTAGAGGTTGTGGAACGGGTTGTCGATCGGGACGGCGCGCACCGCCGAGAACCCCGCCTCGCCGCACAGCTCGCGCACCTTGGGCTCGTGGAACCCCACCGTGCCGAGCCCCTCGCCGCCGCCGGCCAGCGACGTCGTCATGCAGTACATGACCGAGAAACCGAGGAAGAGCGCGCCCAGCGGGCCGAGGTTCTCCTCCAGGCGCTCGGAGCAGTGGATGTCGAGGCACACGTAGATCCCGCCCGGCCGCAGGGCCCGGCGGATCGAGCGGAGCAGCCCGCGAGGGTCGACGGCGTCGTGGACGACGTCGAACGTGGTGATGATGTCGTACTGCTCGGGAAGGCCCCCCGCCCCGTCCGCCACCTCGAAGCGGACCCGATCCGCCACGCCGGCGGACTCCGCCAGGATCCGGGCCCGGGCGACCGACGGCTCGAAGACGTCGTAACCCACGAAGCTCGAGTTCGGGAACGCGGTAGCCAGCCGCACCAGCGCCCGGCCCCGGCCGCACCCGACGTCGGCCAGCGTCGCGCCCCGCTCCAGCCGGCGTTCCACCTCCGGCATGGCCGGGATCCACACCGGCAGGAGCAGGTTCTCGAACCACCCGTTGGTGAAGCGCTCCATGCCGTCCCACCAGTGGGCGCCGTAGCCGGACTGGCTCAGGCCGCCGCCCTCCCGGAAGACACGGACCACCTCGTCGAGCCGGCTCGCCAACCCGATGATCATCTGATGGGGCCCGCCGAAGAAGTACGGGCCCGCTTCCTCGGCTAGGGCCGGAGCATGCTCCGGCGGCAACGTGAACCGGGTGGTCGCCGGGTCGTAGTCCAGGTAGCCGGCCGCCGCCATGGCCGCCAACCACTCCCGGGCGTACCGCTCGTTCACCCCGGACCGCTCGGCCAGCTCGGGGGCGGTCACCGGGCCGAGGACGGCCAGATCCTTGAAGAGCCCGAGGCGGTCGCCCACGGCCGCCAGGAACGTCGTCAGCGTGCCGCTGGTATCACCCAGCACCCGGCCGACGAAGGCTTCGACGTCGGCCTGGTTCAGCGTCGTACCGGTTGTCGCCGTCACCGCACCCTCCCGTGGTCGCGTTTCGTTCTTCAGCCTGCGCCCCCAGGCCGCCGGGCACCTCAGTGCCCGGTACGGAAAGGCGCAGGCCGCAGTACGGAATCGGCGGCCCGGCCCTCTCGCCCGGGCCGGTGCGGTGCGACAATGACGCCGTGGGCGGGGGCAGTCCGCGGGTGCCGAAGCGGCTTCGGGAAGCGGGCGTCAGCAAGCGGGAGGCCGAGGTGCTGGTCCTGCTGGCCGAGCGCCTGGCCAACGCTGAGATCGCCAAGCGGCTGTTCGTCTCCGAGCGCACGGTCGAGAGCCACGTCTCTTCCTTGCTGCGAAAGCTCGGTGGCACCCGGGCCGATCTGGTCGAGGTCGGCCGGACGCTCAGCACCGCCCTGCCCGACGAGCTCCCGGCGGCGCTGGCCTCGCTGCTCCCGTCCGGCGAGGCGGGAACGTTCGTCGGCCGGGCGGACGAGATGGCGCTGGCCGAGCGGGTGCTGGCCGCCCCGGGTCGCCGGGCCGCGACGGTGTGGATCACGGGCGAACCGGGGATCGGCAAGACACGACTGGCGGCGGAGATCGCCCGCCGGGCCCACGCCGGTGGGGCGCTCGTCCTCTTCGGCCGCTGCAACGAGGACCTCGCCCTGCCGTACCAGCCGTTCCTCGAGGCGCTGCAGTGGTTCACGACCCAGCTGCCCGACGACGAGCTCCCCCGCCGGCTGGGCGCCGCCCCGGGGGAGCTGACGCGGCTCGTACCGGCGCTGGGAGCCCGCCTCGGCGGTCTCGAACCCCGTCCGTCCCTCACCCCCGAAATCGAGCAGTACCGGATGTTCGAGGCCATCCGCTCCTGGCTGTCGGGCGCCGCCGACCGGGTGCTGTTCGTCCTGGATGACGTCCACTGGGCGACGGCCCCCACGCTGCAACTGCTGGCCCATGTGGCCGCCAGCGACGAGCCCGCCGGCGTCGTGTTCGTCTGCACCGCCCGCGACACGACCCCGGATCGGAACGAGCGCCTCAGCGTCCTCGCCGAAGAACTCGCCCGCCGCGGCTCCGTGACGCACCGCGTCGGCCTTCGAGGGCTGCAGGTCCACGCCGTGGCGGAGCTCGTCGAGCGGCTGCTCCAGCGGGGCCTCGACGAGGAGTTGCGGGCCCTGACCGTGACCCTGCACCGGGAGACGGCGGGGAACCCTCTGTTCGTGCGGGCCCTGCTGTCGAGCCTTCCCGAGCAGGAAGCGTGGTCGGCGGCCGGGTTGCCCGGGAGCGTGGCGGAGACGGTGCGCCGCCGGGTGAGCTCCCTCCCCGGCGAGGTGAGCGAAGTGCTCCGGGTGGCGGCGCTCGTGGGGTTGGAATTCGACCTGCGGGTGGTTGCCCTCGCCGGCGGTTGGGACGAACTGGCCGTCCTCGAAGTCCTGGAACTGGCCGACGGCGCCGGTCTCGTCGAGGAAGGGGACGCCAACCACTACCGGTTCGTCCACGCCCTCGTGCGGTCGGCCCTGAGTGCCGAGCTGAGCCGTTCGCGCCGCGTGCGGTGGCACCACCGGATCGGGGAGGCCATCGAGAGGTTGCACGGCGGCCGCATCGACGAGAACGCCGGGGCCCTCGCCTACCACTTCTTCAACGCCGTGTCGGTCGGTGGAGCCGACAAGGCCTACCGCTACGGTCTCCTGGCCGCCCGAAGGGCCGAAGAGCTGCACTCCCACGAGCAGGCGGCCGAGGCGTACGGCCGGGCGCTGACCGTGCTCGACGAGCTCGACGACGTCGGGCCTGCCGACCGCTGCGAACTGCTCCTGGCGCTGGGCCGGGCGCAGGGACGGGCCGGAGATTTCCGATCGGCGCTCGAGACCTTGCGGTCCGCAGCCGACGAGGCCGACCGACGGCAGCTGGCGGTGCTCCTGGCCCGGGCGGCCCTCGCCTACGAGGGCGTGAGCTGGCCGACGGGCTTTCACGGCCGCGACGCGCTGGAGTTGCTCCGGAGGGCCGAGAACGCTCTGCCCCCTGAGGAGACGGAGCTCAGGGTGCTCACGGCCGCCTCCCTGGCCCGGGCGCTGGAGTTGAGCGGGCAGCGGACCGAGGCCCTGGCCCGGGGAGAGGAGGCGCTGGCGGCCGCCATCCGCCTCGGTCGAAAGGCCACGACCGCCGCCGTCCTGTGGCGGACGGCCTTCCCCTACATGGACATCGTCCACGCTCCCCTCATGGCGGCTCGAACGGCCGAACTGCGGGCCATGGCCGCCGAGCTGGGAGACGCCGAGCTCCGGGCCTGGGCGCTCAGCACGGGGATCATCGCCGCCACCCAGCTCTTCGAGACGCGGGCGGTCGACGAGATGCTGTCCGAGCTCGCCGAACTGGCCACCCAGCTCCGCCAGCCATGGCTCGACGTGATGCTCAACTTCCATCTCCACTGCCGGGCGTTCCTGGCCGGCGAGCTGGAGGAAGCGGAGCGTCGCCTGGCCGACGCTCGCCGCCACGATCGGGCGCTGGGGTGGGGCACCGATGCCCTCTACGGGATCGGACTGTTCCTGATCCGGCGGAAGCAGGGCCGCCTGCACGAGATCGCTCCGATCCTGCGGGCGCTCGTGGCCACCAGCCCGCCGGACCGGTTGTGGCGCCCGGGCCTCGCCGCGCTCTACGCCGAACTGGGGATGCTCGATGATGCCCGCCGGGAGTTCGATCACCTGGCGGCGGACGACTTCCGGGCCGTGCCCTACGACGCCACCCGCGACTTCACCCTGGCTCTGCTGGGTGAGGTCTGCGTGGCGCTGGGTGACGCCGAGCGGGCGCGCTGGCTGTTCCACGCGCTCCGTCCGCTGGAAGGGAAATGCCTGGCGTTCCAGGGCTGCCTACCGGCCCTCGGTCCGGCCGACCGTCTCCTCGGGCTGCTGGCCGCCACGGCCGGGGACCGGAATGAGGCGGAGCGGCTCCGTGCATCCGCCCCGAGAGAGGAGGGCACACCGTGCCTCTCTACATGATCGAACGGACCTTCGCCGAGCGACTCGAGATCACACGGGAAGATCAGGACCGCGTCAAAGCGATCAACGCCGAGGAAGGGGTGGAGTGGCTCTACTCCTTCCTCAGCCTGGACCGGAAGCGGACGTACTGCCTGTACGAGGCGCCCAACCCCGAGGCGATCATGGCCGCCGCCCGCCGGGCCGGCGTTCCGGTCGACGCCATCGTCGAGGTCGACGAGTTGCGGGCCGACGCCTTCAGCTGAAGCCGGAAAACAGAGCGACCCCGTGGCGCAGGGGGGAGTCGCCACGGGGTCGTTGCTCTGTCGCTCACCCGGCGCCGGTGCCGGTCGGAATCGTCCGGCCCGGCGTGGGCCACCTCGGATCGGTGGGGCGGCCCGGGTGAGACCTTCACAGCTCCCGGACGCCGCCCGACGTCCGGGAACCGGATCAGGTACCGCTACTGCTGCTGCTTAGTGGTCGTCGCCCTGGGGCACCGGCGACTTCCGCAGCGTCCGGGTGATCCCGAACGCCCCGGCGAGGCTGATGGCCGCCAGAGCGGCGAACCAGGCCCCGTTCGTCCCACCGGTGCGGGGCAGCGTGCCGCCGCCCAGCGTCCCGTCGGCCGGGCTCTGGGTCAGGTTCTCGCCGGCCACGGCCGTGGTGTAGTCGGCCGCGGCGTTGATCGACCCGACCTTGATCGTGGTCGGCTCGGTCAGCAGCGAGGTGAGGCCGAAGGCGCCGGCGAGGACGTCGGTGCCGAGCGGCAGGGCCCCCAGGGGCAGGTTGAGGCCGGGCAGGAGGCTCGAGACGGAGCCGCTGCCGAGAAGGCCGCCGAGGATGCCGCTGAGGTTGGCCGGCGGGTTGATGCTCACCCGCAGGAGGTCGAGGCCGGCGGTGGCCACGTTGTAGTTGCCCTCGGCCTTGACCGACGCCGTCCGCTCGAGGAGGCCGATGTCGATCAGGTTGCCGAGGCCGAGCGTGCTCGTGATCCCGTTGACCAGGCCGAGGACGCTGCCCTTGAGGGCGTTGATCTGCTCGACGGTGGCGTTGAGGTCGAGGACGCCGAGGTCCTTGCCGCCGACCAGCAGCTTGCCGAAGTTGGCCGACGTCGTGGCCTGCGAGTTGGCCAGCGTGTCAGCCGCCTTGGCGAAGGCCGACAGCGAGACGCCCTGCAGGGAGACCAGCGGAGCGCCGTTGAGCACGCCGAGGAGCCCGTCCACCACGGAGGTGGCCTGCGTGAGCAGCGGCGTGAGGACCGGGTTGATGAGGTTGAGGATCGGGTCGGTCACGGCGGCCACGGTGGTGCAGCCGTCGAGGATGCCGAGCAGGCCACCCGCCGACGACAGGCCGAGGGTGCCGAGGAGGCCGCCGAGGACGCCGCCGGTGCCGAGCAGACCGCTGAGGTCGCCGAGGCCGCTCAGGTTGGTCGTGACCAGCGACTCCACCGCGTCACAGGTGGCGGCGGTGGACAGGCCGTTCTTCACGTTGAGCAGGCCGGTCACGTTGGCCAGGAGGCCGCTGATGCCCGAACCGGTCAGGTCGCCGAGGCCCAGCGAGCCCGTCGGCACCGTGAGGCCGAGCTGGTCGAGGATGCCGGTCAGGGCGCCGAGGGGCAGGTTGGCGAGGTTGTCGATGCCGAGCCCGCCGAGGAGGCCCTGGAGGGACAGCACGTCCACGCTGCCGATGCCGACGATGCCCGTGTCACCCACGCTGGCCGAACCCGAGGCGTTGGTCGTGACGCCGGCAATGTTGACGTCCTTGACGCCGATCAGGCCCTGGAGGACCGACAGGTTGGGGACGCTGGTGGAGACGACCGAGTCCACGGCGGAGGCGCTGCTGTGGGCCTCGATCTTGACGGGGTTGACCGTGCCGCTGGCCAGCAGGCCCGCACCGAGCGGAACGCTGGCGCCGGCCAGGTTGAGGGCGCTACCCGGGAAGTTGACCGGGATCGACGCCAGCTGGGCGGGGACGTTGCTGGTCCCCGGGGAGGTGGCCTTGAAGGCCGGGTTGGGCAGAGCCAGGTTCAGCAGCCCCGTGGCGTCCACCGCCGACAGGGAGGCGAAGGCCTGGGGGCCCGAGAGGCCGAGACGACCGGGGTCCAGGGTCCCCTGCCCCTGGTCGGTCAGAACCTTGAGGTGCTGGACATTGCCGAGGTCGACGCTGAGGAGAGTGATGCTGGAGGAGGCCGTCCCGCGCCCCGACACGGCCGCACTCGCCCCTCCGGCGGTGAGCCCTGTCAGCGAGGTGACGACCAGGCCCACCAGCCCGATCCGGATCCTGTTCACTGAACGTCCTTTCATCGATAGATCGGCCCCAACAGCCGCGAGGGGGCACAGAGGCAAGATCGGTGAACAGGGCCCCCCGGAACATGGCCCGAAAGAACTATTTCGATGGCTCGGAAGAACTAGTCACCAAGCCTTCGTACCTATTTCGACCAGGACGTTCCGGGGGTCCGGGGCCATAGGATGAGCGCATCGCCGAGCAGATCACCCGCAACCGCCGCCAGTCGGCTGTCCTCCTTGGGGCTTTTGCCTCCGTGGTGCTGGTCGTCGGCGCCCTCCTGGCCGCCGTCCTCGGCCCCGTGCTGTTCGTCGCGGCCGCCGTCGTCGCACTAGTCCTCGCGGCCGTCGCCTACCTCTACGCCGACCGGCTCGTGCTGAGGCTTAGCCATGCCCGGCCCGTCTCACCCGACGAGGAGCCGCGCTACCACAACCTCGTGGAAGGGCTCTGCGTCTCGGCCGGGCTCCCCAAGCCCGAGCTGTACGTCGTCGACGACCCGGTGGCCAACAGCTTCGCCACGGGCCGCAACCCGGCCCACGCCGCCATCGTGGTGACCACCGGGCTCCTCCAGAAGCTGTCCCGGATGGAGCTGGAGGGTGTGCTGGCTCACGAGCTGTCCCACATCCGCAGCAACGACATCCTGGTGACCAGCCTCGGCACGGCCCTGGTGGCCCTGCCGCTCATGCCGGTCGGGTCGGTGGCCGGGCGGCTGCTGACGGCGCTGGTCGGCCGGGGCCGGGAGCGCGACGCCGACCTGAGCGGGGTGCGCCTGACCCGCTACCCGCCCGGGCTGGCCGCCGCCCTGGAGAAGGTCCGGACGGACGGCGCCCAGGCCGTCTCGGTCTCCCGGGCCACCGCCCACCTCTGGATCGCCTCGCCGCTCGACGCCGAGGACGGCGCCGGCCGGCTCGAGGCCCGCATCGCGGCCCTGCGCGATATGTAACGATCAACCGCCGCAAATCGGTCTATCGGGCAGCCGATTTCCTCACCTCAGTAACACGGGCGTGCTTAACTCACTCTGACGAACGGCGGGTTCAAGGGCGGACGCCGAAATGTCGAGAAGTCACCGCGTCCGCCAGCAAGGAGCTCTTCTCGTGTCATTCCGCCGTACCTCCGTCGCCCTCCTCGGTCTCGTCTCCCTGGCCACCGCGGCCTGTGGGGGAGGCGCCGAACCGAAGCCCGTCGCCGCCGTCACGCCGGAGACGAAGGTGTCGGAGGGCACGGTCACGACGGAGGGTGCTCCGCTGGCCCCCCTGACCGGTCTCCCCGACCAGAGCGGAGCCACGAAAAGCCGGCCATCGCTGGCGGTCAAGATCGACAACGCTCCCGAGGCCCGGCCGCAGGCCGGCCTCGACATGGCCGACATCGTCTACGAGGAGGTCGTCGAGGGCGGCGTGACCCGTTTCATCGCCCTGTTCCACTCGGCGGCGCCGGCGGTGGTGGGCCCGGTCCGGTCGGTGCGGCCGATGGACCCCGACATCCTGGCCGCCTACCACGGCCTCGTCGCCTACTCCGGCGGCATCCCGGCCTTCGTGTCGATGATGCGCAAGGCCCCGGTGCAGGACGTGAACGTCGACGTCGCCACCGACGCCTACAGCTGGGACAAGTCCCGCCGGGCACCGCACAACACGTTCATCTCTCCCGAGAAGCTCTGGCCCAAGGCCAAGGGTGACAACGCCGCCCCGCCCCAGCCCATGTTCGAGTACCGGGCCGCCGGCGAGCCCTTCGGCGACGCCGACGCCACCCACCTCTCCATGACGTACTCCCCCCGGGCCAGCGCCACCTACGACTGGGACGCCGCCGCCGGTACGTACAAGCGAGGCGAGAACGGCACGCCGCACACCGCCGCCTCCGGGGCTCAGATCGCCCCCCAGAACGTGGTGATCCAGTTCGTGACCACCAGGACCCTCGGCTACAAGGACCAGTCCGGCAGCAACGTCGTCGAGTCCAACGTCATCGGCTCGGGCGACGCCTGGATCCTTTCCGGCGGCCGGATCACCAAGGGCAAGTGGTCGAAGTCCTCGGAGACGGCCCCCACGAAGTACACCGACTCGGCCGGCAACCCGGTCAAGCTCAGCGCCGGGCGCACCTGGGTGCACTTCGCCCCCGTCGGCACGCCCGTCATCACCCGGTAATCCCCGGCCGGCCGGCCGGCACCGCCCTCTAGACTCGGACGCGGATTCACCACCGTACGGACGAGAGGGCAGGGGTATGGCCGACGAACGCAGCACCGGGACGGCCCGCGTCAAGCGGGGCCTGGCCGAGATGTTGCGGGGCGGCGTGATCATGGACGTCGTCACCGCCGAGCAGGCGAAGATCGCCGAGGACTCGGGCGCGGCGGCGGTCATGGCCCTCGAGCGGGTCCCGGCCGACATCCGCCGTGACGGCGGCGTGGCCCGCATGAGCGACCCGGCCATGATCGAGTCGATCAAGGCGGCGGTGACCATCCCGGTCATGGCCAAGTGCCGTATCGGTCACTTCGCCGAGGCCCAGGTCCTCCAGGCTCTCGGGGTCGACTACATCGACGAGTCGGAGGTTCTCACGCCGGCCGACGAGGCGCACCACGTCGACAAGTGGGCCTTCACCACACCGTTCGTGTGCGGCGCCACCAACCTCGGCGAGGCGCTGCGCCGCATCTCCGAAGGGGCGGCCATGATCCGCTCCAAGGGCGAGGCGGGGACGGGCAACATCGTCGAGGCCGTCCGCCATCTGCGCTCGATCCTGGGTGACATCAGGAAGATCACCACGGCCGACTCGGCCGAGCTCTACGGCTGGGCCAAGGAGCTGCGGGCCCCGATCGAGCTCGTGGCCGAGGTCGCCGAGAAGGGCGAGCTCCCCGTCCCGCTGTTCTGCGCCGGGGGGATCGCCACGCCGGCCGACGCCTCTTTGGTCATGCAGCTCGGCGCCCAGGCGGTCTTTGTCGGCAGCGGCATCTTCAAGTCGGCCGACCCCGCGCCCCGGGCCAAGGCCATCGTGGAGGCCACGACGCACTACCGCGACCCGGAGATCATCGCCAAGGTGTCCCGGGGGCTCGGCGAGCCGATGCGGGGCGAGGAGATCGACCGGCTCGAGGTCAAGCTGGCCGAGCGGGGCTGGTGACGGTGAGGTCGATGGCGGTGCCCCCAGGTGAAGATCGGCGTCCTGGCCCTGCAGGGGGGCTTCCGGCCCCACGTTGAGGCGCTGTCGGCCCTCGGGGCCGACGCCTTCGAAGTGCGGCTGCCCCGCGACCTGGCCGGCGCCGACGCCCTGGTGCTGCCCGGCGGCGAGTCGACCACCGTCGGCCGGCTGCTCGGCACGGCCGAGCTGATCGAGCCGCTCCGCGAGCGCCTGGCTGGCGGCCTTCCGGTCCTCGGCACCTGCGCCGGCCTGATCCTCCTCGCCTCCGAAGTCCTCGACGGGCGGCCCGACCAGGTCTCGCTGGCCGCCATCGACCTGACCGTGCGCCGCAACGCCCACGGCCGGCAGAACGAGTCGTTCGAGGCACCACTTGAAATCACCGGCCTGGCCGGTGGACCCTTCCCGGGTGTGTTCATCCGGGCCCCGGGGATCGAGCGCATCGGCGAGGGCGTCGAAGTCCTGGCCCGCTTGTCCTCTGGAGACGCCGTGGCCGCCCGGCAGGGGCCGGTCACGGTCTGCGCCTTCCATCCCGAGCTGGCCGGCGATCTGCGCTTCCACCAGCACTTCCTCTCGAGCCTGTGAGGTGAAACGAGCATGAGCGGCCATTCAAAATGGGCCACCACCAAGCACCAGAAGGCGGCCAAGGACAAGGTCCGGGGCAAGCTCTTCGCCAAGTTGATCCGCCAGGTCGAGGTGGCGGCCCGGGAAGGCGGGGGTGACCTGTCGGCCAACGCCACGCTGCGGACGATGTACGACAAGGCGCGGGACGCCTCGGTGCCCATCGACACCATCGAGCGGGCCATCAAGCGGGGGACGGGCGAGCTCGAGGGCGTGACCTACGAGTCGGTCACCTACGAGGGGTACGCCCCCAACGGCGTGGCGGTCATCGCCGAGTGCCTGACCGACAACCGCAACCGGACGACCTCCGAGGTGAAGAACATCTTCACCCGCAACGGCGGGTCCCTGGCCGAGCCGGGGGCGGTGGCCTGGCAGTTCCACCGCAAGGGGATGATCATCGTCGACAAGACCTCCGGGGTCGACGAGGACGAGCTGATGATGGCGGCCCTCGAGGCCGGCGCCGAGGACGTCACCGACCAGGGCGACACCTTCGACATCACCACCGCCCCCACCGACTTCACCGCGGTGCGCGACGCCCTGACCGAAGCGGGCATCACCCTGGCCTCGGCCGACCTCACGATGATCGCCACCACCCAGGTGCCGCTCACCACCGAGGCCGACGCCCGGAAGGTGCTCCGGGTCCTCGACGCCCTCGAGGACCACGACGATGTCCAGAACGTCTACGCCAACTTCGACATCCCCGACGAGATCTTCCAGGCGGTGTCGGCCGAGTAGGAGACGTGACTCGGGCAGTCGGCCTCCGGGTGGGGGTCATCGTCCTGGCCGCCGGCCGGGGCAGCCGCTTCGGCGACGAGTCGCCGAAGACGCTGGCCCGGCTCGGCCGGCGGCCGCTGGTGGCCCACGCCGTGACCTCGGCCAAGGCCAGCGGCCTGCGCCCGGTCGTCGTCGTCGTGGGCTGCCAGGCGGCCGACGTGGCGGCCGCCGCCGGTCGCGACGTCGAGGTGATCGAGAACCCCTACTGGGAGGAGGGCATGTCGACCAGCCTGCGGGCCGGTCTGGCCGCCGTGCTGGCCGACCGGACGGTCACGGCCATGACCGTGGCGCTGGCCGACCAACCCCGGATCGGCGCCGAGGCCTACCGGCGGCTGGTGCTGGCCCATGCGGACGGGGCGGAGCTGGCGGTGGCGACGTACGGCGGGAAGCGCGGCCATCCCGTCCTCATCGGACGGAACTACTTCGAGGAGGCGATGCGCATGACGGGCGACCAGGGAGCCCGGACCCTGCTGGCCAAGCCGGAGGTCGTCGAGGTGCCCTGCGACGGGACGGGCGAGGCGACCGACATCGACACGCCGGCCGACCTGGCGGCGCTGGAGGACAGCTAGCTCGTCAGGCGGCCTGGAAGGGCGTAGCCGGAGCCATCTCCCAGACCTCGGTGACGGCCATCACCGGAATGAAGCTGTCGCTTCCGTCGATCAGGATCCAGACGCTCGAGAGACCCGGCCGGCCGGCCGAGATGAGCTGGGCGTCGACGATCCGGGAGCCGTCGCTCAGAACGAGGCCGACCCGGCGCCCCTCGAGGTGGCGGAGTGTGACGTGGATCTGGTCAGCCATCCCGCACCCCTTTCGTTCAGCCTGTAGGTCGGCTGTTCACCAGAGGGTTTCGAGGCCTTCACTGGCAAAACCTGCTGGTCAAGTGGACAAACAGCCGGTTGGCGCCTTCTGTTCCAATTGCCGGGACGGACGGCGGAAATCCACGGCGCTGTCACACCCCCGGAGTATGTTCGAACCCATGTTCGGATCGGCCGAACCGGCCGTCGTGCTGGGGATCGACCCCGGGGTGTCCCGCTGCGGCTACGGCGCGGTGGCCGCCGAGGGCAGCACGCTCACGGCCCTGGCCTGCGGGGTGATCCGCACCCCACCATCCGATCCGCTGCCGGAGCGGCTGGCCGCTCTCCAGGCGGAGCTGGAGGGTCTGGTGGCCGAGTTGCGGCCGGCGACGATGGCCGTGGAGCGGGTGTTCTTCCAGACCAACGTGCGGACGGCCATGTCGGTCGGCCAGGCCAGCGGCCTGGCCCTGGCGGTGGCCGCCCGGGCCGGCGTCCCCGTCTGCCAGTACACGCCGAACGAGGTGAAGCAGGCGGTCGCCGGCTACGGCGCCGCCGGCAAGGAGCAGGTCCAGGCCATGGTGACCCGGCTGCTCAACCTGCCCGAGGTCCCGAAGCCCCCGGACGCGGCTGACGCCCTCGCCCTGGCCATCTGCCATTTGTCGGCCGGGCGCTTCCGGGTCGCCGCCGGTCTCGCCGGCGGCGACCGGTCCGGAACGGCCTCCTCGGGCCCGGTGCCCGGCCTGGCCCGGGCCATCGCCGCCGCCACCGCTTCCGGCCCAACCGCGACCGGTCGCGCTTCGGGCCCCTATAGGGCCTCAGGCGCGACCGGTCGCGCTGAGGCCACTCGTCAGAAGGAGTCGCCGTGATCGGATCGCTGCGGGGCACGGTCCTCGACCGGGCCATCGGGGGAGAGGTGCTGGTCGAGGTCGGCGGGGTCGGCTACCGGGTGGCCGTGCCGTCCGGCGCCGTCGCCGCCCTGGAGCCGGGGGAGCCGGCCTTCCTGTTCACCCATCTGGTGGTGCGGGAGGACGCCCTCAGCCTCTACGGGTTCCCGGACCGGGAGCAGCGCGACACGTTCGAGGCGCTGATGAGCGCCACCGGGGTCGGGCCGAAGCTGGCGCTGTCCATCCTGTCGATCCACTCCCCCTCGGCCCTGCGCCGGGTCGTCGTCGAGGGCGACCTCGACGCCCTCACCCTCGTGCCCGGCGTCGGGAAGCGCACCGCCCAGCGGCTGATGATCGAGTTGGCGGCCAAGCTCGGCACGACCGCCCCCGACCCGGCCGGCGTCGAAGGCGCCATCCCCAGCGGCCGGGCCGAGATGCGGGCCGCCCTGGAGGGCCTGGGCTACGGCACCGAGGAGGTCCGCTACGTGCTCGACACGCTGCCCGACGACGGGCCGGTCGAGGTGCTGCTGAAGGAGGCGCTCAAGCTGCTGGCCACGACGGAGCGCGCACCGTTGGGCGCCCCCTCGAAGCGGCCCGTCCTCAACGGGAACGGCAAGCGCCGTGCGTGAGGAACTGCTCCGGGCCGGGGCCTCGCCGGCCGAGGAGGCGGAGGAGACGACACTGCGGCCCCGGCGCCTGGCCGAGTTCATCGGCCAGCCGGCGCTGCGGGAACACCTCGAGATCGTCCTCGGCGCCGCCCGGCAGCGGGGCCAGGCCGCCGACCACCTCCTCTTCGCCGGCCCACCCGGCTTGGGCAAGACCACGCTGGCCGGGATCGTCGCCGCCGAGATGGGCGTCGGCCTGCGGATCACCAGCGGGCCGGCGCTGGAGCGGTCGGGCGACCTGGCCGCCATCCTGACCAACCTCGACGAGGGCGACGTCCTCTTCATCGACGAGATCCACCGTCTCCACCGCATCGTGGAGGAGGTCCTCTATCCGGCGATGGAGGACTTCTGCCTCGACATCGTCATCGGGAAGGGCCCGTCCGCCCGGTCGATCCGCCTCGACCTGCCCCGCTTCACCCTGGTCGGCGCCACGACCCGGACGGGGCTCATCACCGGCCCGCTGCGGGACCGCTTCGGCTTCGTCGCCCGGCTCGACTACTACGACACCGCCGATCTGGAGGCCGTGGTCCAGCGGGCGGCCCGCATCCTGGGCGTGGGGCTGCAGCCCGAAGGGGCGGCCGAGATCGCCGTCCGCGCCCGGGGGACACCCCGCATCGCCAACCGGCTGCTGCGGCTGGTCCGCGACTTCGCCGAGGTCCGGGCCGACGGTGTCGTGACGGGCGAGGTGGCCCGGGAGGCCCTGCGGGTCTTCGAGGTCGACGAGCGGGGGCTCGACAAGGTCGACCGCGGCATCCTCGCCGCCCTTTGCCGCACGTTCGGCGGGGCGCCCGTCGGCCTGTCGACCCTGGCGGTGTCGGTCGGGGAAGAGCCCGAGACCGTCGAGGATGTCTATGAGCCGTACCTCTTGAAGGAAGGGTTCCTCCAACGCACGCCCAGGGGTCGGGTGGCCACCGCAGCCGCCTTCGCCCACCTCGGAATGACGGCGCCGGACGAGCGGGCCGCGCCCGATACGGCCAGCCTCTTCGACAGCGACGACTCCGGCTCCTGAGGCGCGTCTGATCCCCTTTGAACTGCACAAACGCCGCGCCGCGGGCGGGGATGAGCCGGGCTGGGCGAAGTCCCGCGTTACGATTCAGACTTCCCCCGACCGGTGGATTCCGGAGTTCCTGCCGTGGAAGGCGTCTTAGGTCTCGTCTGGATCATCTTGATGCTCGGCGCGTTCTACGCGCTGCTCATCCGTCCCCAGCGCCGGAACATGGCCGCTCACCAGGCGCTGATGGCCAGCCTCCAGGAAGGCGACGAGGTCATGACAATGGGCGGGATCTTCGGGCGGATCCAGAAGCTCGGCGACGAGGTCATTGAGCTCGAGGTCGCCCCCGGGACGTCGTTCCGGGTGGCCCGGTCAGCCATCTCACGGAAGGTCGAGAACTGACGTGCGCCGTCTAGTGATACGGCTGATCTTCAGCCTGCTCGTCGTCGTGGTGCCGCTCACCGCGGTGTTCGTCACCGACACCACGCCGCAGCTCGGGCTCGACCTCCAGGGCGGGATCTCGGTCGTGCTGGCGCCGAAGCAGGGGGCCAAGGTCGAGTCGGGCACGCTGGGTCAGGCGGTCAACATCATCCGGAACCGGGTCGACTCCCTCGGTGTCGCCGAGCCGGAGATCAGCCGGCAGGGCAACAACATCATCATCGACCTGCCCGGCGTGGAGGATCGCGACAAGGCGCTGCGGATCGTCGGCCAGACGGCCGAGCTGCGGTTCCGGGGCGTCCTCCAGGCGCTGCCTGCCGAGAACGTGGCGGTGACGACGACGACCACCACCGCTCCGCCGGAGACGACCACGACGACGGCGGCCGGCGGGGCCACGACTTCGACCACCGTCCAGCGGGGCGAGGTGGCGCAGGAGACGACGTCGACGACCGCCGGCGGGACGACGACGACCACCGCTCCGCCCACGACCACCACCACCGTGGCGCCGCTGACCGGTGTGGTGCCGACCACCGAGGACATCCTCGACCAGGAGGTCGTCCTGCCGGTCAGCAAGAACCTGAGGGACCAGGGCGCCGAGCGCCTCCGCCTGACAGCGACGCTCATGACGGGGAGAGACGTCCGCACGGCCAAGGCGCTCTTCGAGAGCGGGCGGGGCTGGGTCGTGAACCTCGAGTTCACCGGCGACGGGTTCAAGAAGTTCCAGGAAGTCGCCAAGCAGTGGTACCAGAAGCAGGTCGCCATCATCCTCGACGGCGAGGTGAAGTCGTACCCGGTGATCCAGGACGCCAACTTCGATCAGAACAACGTCCAGATCAGCGGGAACTTCAAGGAGAGCGAAGCCAAGGACCTGGCGCTGGTGCTCAAGTACGGTGCCCTGCCCATCCCGCTCGAGCGCCAGACGGTCCAGGACGTCTCGCCGACGCTCGGCAAGGAGCAGCTTCGGTCCGGGATCATCGCCGGCCTCCTCGGCCTGGCGTTCGTCGCCATCTACATGGTCGTCTACTACCGGCTGCTCGGCCTCGTGATCATCGCCGGCCTGACGGTCGTGGCCGGGATCCTGTACTCGATCACGTCGTGGCTCGGCTCGGTCGTCGGGCTGACGCTCACGCTGTCCGGCGTGACCGGCATCATCGTGTCGGTCGGCACCACCGTCGACTCCTACGTCGTCTACTTCGAACGACTGAAGGACGAGGTCCGCTCCGGCAAGACGATCCGCTCTTCGCTCGACCGGGGCTTCTCCCGGTCGTTCCGCACGATCATGGCCGGCAACCTCGTGTCGCTCATCGGCGCCTCGCTGCTCTACCTGCTAGCCATCGGGTCCGTCCGGGGATTCGCCTTCTTCCTGGGGGTGACGACGGTGCTCGACATCTTCGTCGCCTACTTCTTCATGCATCCGGTCGTCAGCATCATCGGCCGCCGTGAGTCGTTCCAGCAGGCCAGGTGGCTCGGTATCGCCTCCGGTCTCAAGGTGAAGGGGGCGACGGCGTGAGCCTGCGCAGCGAGATCAGCGACATCTTCCACGAGAGGACGAACTACGACGTCGTCGGGCCGAAGAAGAAGTGGTTCATCTTCTCGGCGGTGGTCATCCTCATCGGGCTGGCCACGCTCGGCATCCGCGGCCTCAACCTGGGCATCGAGTTCAAGGGCGGCACGTCGTGGGAGGTGGAGGTCAACGGCAAGCGGCCCACGACCGACGCCGTCCATGACGTGGTGGAGGGTGCCGGGCTCATCGATCCGGGCGTCCAGCTCCTCGGACGGCCTCCGGACTCCGTCCGGGTCGAGGCCAAGCGGGCCACGCCGGAGGAGCAGGAGAAGGTGCGCGCCGCCCTGGCGGCGTACGCCAACGCCCAGCCCGCCGACGTCAGCATCAACGACGTCGGGCCGACCTGGGGCGGGGAGGTCAGCGAGAAGGCCGTCCGGGCGCTGCTGATCTTCTTCCTCGTCATCGCCGCCTACCTGTCGCTGCGGTTCGAGTACAAGATGGCGATCGCGGCGATCGCCGCGGTCGTCCACGACATCCTGATCACCGTCGGGGCCTACGCCGTCAGTGGGTTCACGGTTTCGCCGGCCACGGTCATCTCGTTCCTCACGATCCTTGGTTTCTCCCTGTACGACACGGTCGTCGTGTTCGACAAGGTCGACGAGAACGTGGCCGGGATCGGCGCGACCGGCAAGGAGACGTACTCCGCGGTCGTGAACCGGTCGCTGAACGAAGTGCTGATGCGATCGCTCAACACGTCGATCACCGCCGTGCTGCCCGTCCTCTCACTGCTGATCGTGGGGGCGTACCTCTTCGAGGCCACCACCCTCAAGGACTTCGCCCTGGCGCTGCTCATCGGCCTGATCACCGGGGTCTACTCGTCGATCTTCATCGCCACGCCGCTCCTCGCCGTGCTCAAGGAGCGGGAGCCCCGGTACGCCGCCATCCGCCAGCGGCTGGCCGGTCGGGCCGCCGCCGTGGCCGCGCCGGCCTATGCCGGGGCGACGGCCGGCGGCGGATCGACCGGCGGCAGCCCGGCGGGCGGTGGTCGGGTCCTCGACACGCCGGCGGGCGACGCCGAGACCGGTGAACCTGGCCGGCCGCCCCGGGTGGCCCCCCGCCCCGTCCCGACCCGCCGTCCCGGCGGCGCCACGCCCCGGCCCCGCCAGAAGCGCCGCCGGCGGTGACGCTGCGTGAGCGTTGGGCCGGTACGCTTGATGTGTGGAGCCTGACGTTCCTCACCTCAAGGATCTGATCCGGGACATCCCTGACTTCCCCAAGGCCGGGGTGGTCTTCAAGGACATCACGCCCCTCCTGGCCGACCCGGAGGGGTTCCCCCTCGTGATCGACAGCATCGCCGAGCGGTTCGAGGGTCGGGGCGTCACCAAGGTCGTGGGGATCGAGGCCCGGGGCTTCATCATCGCCGCTCCGGTGGCGCACCGGCTGGGGGCGGGCTTCGTGCCCGTCCGCAAGGTGGGCAAGCTGCCCTGGGAGGTCGAGGCCGAGGCCTACGAGCTGGAGTACGGCACCGGGCTCCTCGAGATCCACAGCGACGCCGTGAACATCGACGAGCAGGTGCTCGTCGTCGACGACGTCCTCGCCACCGGCGGGACGGCGGCGGCCACCGTCCGCCTCATCGAGCGGCTCGGCGCCAAGGTCGCCGGGCTGGGCTTCGTCATCGAGCTCGGATTCCTGAACGGCCGCCGGCAGCTGCCCGGGCGCGACATCCTGTCGCTGCTGCATTACGAGTGAGCGTGAAGGCGTGAGCACCGTCGACCGGCGCATCGACCTGAGAGTGGAGGGGCGCCGGGCGATCGTGCCCTGGCGGCGCCATCACGCCTCGTCCGAGCTGGCGCCGTTGCTGGCGGCGTTTCTGGAACGCCATCCCAAGGGCGAGACCGGCCGCATCGAGCGGGCCTACGAACTGGCCAAGAAGGCCCATCAGGACCAGGTGCGCCGTTCCGGCGACCCGTACATCTCGCACCCGCTGTCGGTGGCCCGCATCCTGGCCGGGCTGGGCCTCGACGACGTGACGATCGCCGCCGCCCTGCTCCACGACGCGGTGGAGGACACCGAAGTCACCCTGGCCGACATCTCCAAGGACTTCGGGCCCGACGTCGCCGCCATCGTCGACGGCGTCACCAAACTCGACCGCCTCCAGTTCGACACCAAGGAGGCGCAGCAGGCCGCCACCCTGCGGAAGATGCTGGTGGCCATGGCCAAGGACATCCGCGTCCTGCTCATCAAGCTGGCCGACCGGCTCCACAACATGCGGACGATCGCCGCCCTCCCCGAAGGGAAGCAGCGCCGCATCGCCCAGGAGACGCTCGACATCTACGCCCCCCTGGCCCACCGGCTCGGCATCCAGGACGTCAAGTGGCAGCTGGAGGACCTGAGCTTCGCCGTCCTCTATCCCAAGCGCTACGCCGAGATCGAGCAGATGGTGGCCAGCCGGGCTCCCGAACGCGACTTCTACCTGCGCGAAGTGCTCGAAGCGGTCTCCAACCGCCTGGCCGTGCTGCGCATCCGGGCCGACGTCTCCGGCCGCCCGAAGCACTTCTTCTCCATCTACGAAAAGATGGTCGTGAAGGGCAAGGAGTTCGACGAGATCCACGACCTGGTGGCGATCCGGGTCGTCGTCGACTCGGTGAAGGACTGCTACGGCGCCCTCGGTTCCATCCACGCGCTGTGGAAGCCGATCCAGGGGCGGTTCAAGGACTACATCGCCATGCCCAAGTTCAACCTCTACCAGTCGTTGCACACGACGGTGGTGGGGCCCCAGGGCAAGCCGGTCGAGGTCCAGATCCGCACCAAGGAGATGCACCAGCGGGCGGAGTACGGCATCGCCGCCCACTGGGGCTACAAGGAGAACCGCTCCCCCCAGGAAGACCTCGGCTGGCTGCAGCGCCTCGTCGACTGGCAGCAGGAGACGGCCGACCCGACGGAGTTCATGGAGGTCCTGAAGGTCGACCTCGAACAGGACGAGGTCTTCGTCTTCACCCCCAAGGGCGACGTCGTGACCCTGCCGGCCGGCGCCACCGCCGTCGACTTCGCCTACACGATCCACACCGAGGTCGGCCACCGCTGCATCGGAGCCCGGGTGAACGGCCGGCTGGTGCCGCTCGACTCGGCGCTGGCCTCGGGGGACTCGGTCGAGATCTTCACCTCCAAGGTGGCCGGGGCCGGCCCGTCGCGGGACTGGCTGCGGTTCGTGCAGACGCCGCGGGCCCGGTCCAAGATCCGCCAGTGGTTCTCCCGGGAGCGCCGGGAGGACGCCATCGAGACCGGCCGGGAGGAACTGGTCAAGGCCATCCGCAAGGAGGGCCTGCCGGTCCAGAAGCTGGCCGGCAGCTCGATCCTCAACAAGGTCGCCGTGGCCATGAACTACGCCGACCTCGAGGCCCTCCACGCCGCCATCGGCGAGGGTCACGTGGCAGCCAAGGCGGTGGCCCAGCGGATCCAGCGGGAGATGCGGGGCGGCGAGGAGCAGATCTCCACCACCGCCACCCGGCCGCGGCGCAAGCCGCGGGGCGCCCACAACAAGATCGGTGTCCACGTCGAGGGGCTCGACGACGTGCTGGTCCGGCTCTCACGCTGCTGCACGCCGGTGCCGGGCGACGAGATCATCGGCTTCGTCACCCGGGGCCGGGGAGTGTCGGTCCACCGGGCCGACTGCGCCAACGCCGCCGGCCTGACCAGCCAGAGCTCCCGCCTCATCGAGGTCGAGTGGGACGGGGAGAGCTCGGGGAGCTGGGTCGTCTCGGTCCAGATCGAGGCCCTCGACCGCTCCAAGCTCCTCCGGGACGTCGCCCAGGTGTTGGCCGACCACCACGTCGACATCATCTCCTGCTCGACCCACACCACGGCCGACCGGGTGGCCACGCTCCACTTCGACTTCGAGCTGTCCGACCCCGGCCACCTCGACTCGATCCTGGCCGCCGTGCGGCGGGTCGATTCGATCTATGAGGTCTCTCGGGTCCTTCCGGGCAAGACACCCGCCCACTGAGGGCCCCGCTCAAGGCGGCGACCCGAACTGTCGATCACCCCGGCATGGGTGACGTCCCAGGTGCCGTTTCTCTGATCGTTCCCACCCGGAACGAGGCCGGCAACATCAGCGAGCTGCTGGTGCGCCTCGGCCGGCTGCCGGCCGGCGTGCTCGGCGAGGTGATCTTCGTCGATGACAGCGACGACGACACCCCGGCGGCCATCGCCTACCTCGGTCCCAGCGTCGACTTCCCGGTCGACGTGGTCCACCGGGAGGTCGGTCACCGCCACGGCGGCCTGTCGGGCGCCGTGCTCGAAGGCTTCCGCCGGGCCCGCGGCGACTGGCTGGCCGTCATGGACGCCGACCTCCAGCATCCGCCGGAGGTCCTGGCCGACCTCTTCGCCGCCACCGGGACGGAGGGGGCGGACATCGTCTGTGCCACCCGCAACGTGAACGGCGGCGGCCGCGACGGGCTCGGGGCCGCCCGGGACCTGATCTCCCGGAGCTTCACGACCTTCGCCCGTCGGGCGTTCCCCCGCCGCCTCCGCGGCGTGAGCGACCCGATGAGCGGCTTCTTCCTGGTGCGCCGCTCGGCCATCGACGTCGACGCCCTGCGCCCCACCGGCTTCAAGATCCTGCTGGAGATCCTGGTCCGCACCCCGGGCCTGCGCCGGGCCGAGGTCGGCTACGAGTTCGCCCCCCGCCACGCCGGCGACAGCAAGGCCTCCCTCCGCGAAGGGATGGTCTACCTCCGCCACCTGGCCCGCTTGCGCCTGGCCGCCTAGCGCTAGCGCCCGAAGAAGCGCATCCAGTCCTCCAGCGACTTGGGCTGGAAGACGTAGTTGCGGGCCCGGGTCTCGCCCATGGTGGCGGACGGGTCGGGGGCGTAGAGGTGGCCGGGGTAGAGGACGGTGTCGTCGGACACCTTGGCCAGCCGCTGCGTCAGGCTGAAGTACATCTGCTCCGGATCACCGCCGGGCAGGTCGGTGCGGCCGCAGCCCTCGAGGAACAGCGTGTCGCCGGCAATGAGCTTCCCGTCGACCAGGAAGCACTGGCTGCCGGGCGTGTGGCCGGGCGTGTGGACGAGCTCGATCGACACCGACCCGACGGTGACGACGTCGCCGCTGTCGTGGGGGGCGAGGGCGTCGTTCACGCCGGTCACGGCGGTGATGAAGCTGGCTTCGTCGCGCTGCACGTGGACCGGCACCTCCACCCGCTCGAGCAGTTCAGCGATCCCCGCCAGCGAGAAGCCCATCATCTCGCCGCCGACGTGGTCGGGGTGGTAGTGGGTGGCCAGCACGCCGGTGAGGCGCATGCCGTCGGCGGCCAGCACGTCGAGGACGTCGCCCGGGGCGTAGGCCGGGTCGATGGCCACCGCCTCGCCTGTCTCCCGGTCACCGACCAGGTAGACGAAGTTGAGCATCTGGCGGGCGACGGGATCGGTGCGGGCGAAGTCACGTCCGCTGAGCAACTGCCGGAAATACAGGCGTTCGTCCATGTCGCCCGCCGAGTGTAGGACCCGCTTCGCGAAGGCTGTCTGGTCGAGCCCGGCGGCCGCCCCGCCGATATCAGTGGGCATGGGATCCAGGGACCGCCGCGCCACCGACGAGGCGGGATTCACCATCCTCGAGTCGACCATCGCCCTGGCGGTCGTCTTCGTTGTCCTCGTCGGGCTGCTCGGGGCGCTGACCGCCGGCGTCCGCGGTCTCGTGACCGGACGGCAGCGCAGCGCCGCCCTGGCCGTGGCCAACGAGGTGATGGAGAACGCCCGGGGCCGGGCCTACGGCGACGTCGGCCACGACTTCGACTCCGATCCCACCCTCGCCACCGACCCGCTCATCACCGGCACGGCGCCCAACCTGATGTACGGAGGAGAGCCGCTGGCGACCTCGGCGGTCGATGCCGGCGCCTCCGGCGGGACGGTGACCAACCCGCTGTTCCCGTTCAGCCCCCACACGTTCACCACCCAGCGGGAAAAGACCACCTACACCACGTTTGTCTACGTCACCACCGTCACCCCGGCCAGCGGCGATCCCTACAAGCGGATCACCACCATCGTCTCGTGGTCTCCGGCGCAGTACGCCACCGCGGCCCGCAGCGTCACGCTCTCGAGCTTCCTGTTCCATGCCGGGACGCCTCCTGACCCGAAACTCGTCGGCACCGGGGAGGCCGACGCCGGCACGTTCAAGGTGACCGGGTCACTGGCCGGCATCTCGCTGTCCGATGCCAGCCTCACCCTGCCGTACGTCAGCGGCGGCATCGACTCCGGCTTCATCCGCAACGCCAAGGGCCTGGCCCGCAGCGCCAGCAGCGAGATCAACCTGTTGCTCGGCCTGGGATCGTCGCTGGACCCAGCGCTGGCCCAGGCCGACGCCGACAACGACTCCGGAACGGCGCGGCCCGACACGGACCAGGAGGGCCCGAACACCGCCGCCGCGGGGACCATCGCTGCCCTGCCCTCCCTGACGGTCGACCTCGGGTCGGGCACCGCCCAGGCCCAGGCCACGGCCCGGTCCTGCTGGGCCTGCTACCCGGCGGATCCGACCGTCGGCGACGACGACCGCCTCCCGCACTTCACCGGCCGGGCCACCGGTCCCGATGGCGCCTCGGTCGGCTTCGTCGCCGACACCGTGCTCGGTGACCTCGTGTCGTTCGGGACGAGCCCGGTCGCCACGGTCACCGTCGATCGCCACGACGACCTCAGCAACAACCAACGGGTCACCTCGGGGGCCACGACGACGTTCCCGGCCGTCAACCTCCTGCCCCTCGACGTCGCCCCCGCCGGCTACAGCGGCGCGGTGAAGATCGACGCCGTGTCGGCGTCGGTCGAGGCCCACGCCGGCCCCGGCGTGTCCGACCCCGCGGCGGGTGCGGCGGTGGTGAACGTCCGGTACTGGAACGGCGGCGGCTACACCACCGTTCCGATCACCGTCGGGACCGCATCCTCCACAACGATCCCTTCGGTTTCGATCTCTGGCCTCCTCGCGACCGTGACCGTGAGCGGTTCGATCACCAGCACGCCGCTGGTCACCAGCAAGGCCATCGACGGCGGCGCCATCTCCGCCGCCTCCGCCGGGCTCACCAACTGGCTGTTCATCGACCTCCACGTCAGGATCAGGACGCTGCTCGGGCTGGAGCTGGCCAACCTGAACCTGCACCTCGACTACGGCCGGCTCGCCGCCACCGCCCTCTACGACCCGGTCGCATGAGAGCCCGCGGCGACTCCGGCATCACGGTGGTCGAGCTGGTGATCTCGGTCATGCTGGTCGGGATCGTGAGCGTGGTGTTCCTGCCGATCATGGCCACCTCGTCCCGCTCGATCCACCCCATGCAGGTGAAATCCCAGACGATCGACAGCCTCCGCAACTCGCTGGCGTCCATCAGCCGGGAGATGCGCTCCGCCGCCTGTGTCAGCGAACCGGCGGCCAACGCCGGCACCAGCAACCGGCTGCGCTTCACGACCTACGCCAACGACAGCGGCTACGCCTACGAGGTGACGTACACGGCCGAGAACGGCCAGCTCCTCCGCCAGGTGACCGGCGGGGACAGCGTGCTGGTGGACAGCGGGCTGGTGAATCCGGGTGACGCCTTCACCCACATCGCCACCCCGCGGCGGACGGTGAAGGTCGTCTTCCACTTCCAACCCGACCCCACCGAGCCGGTGCTCGACCTGTCCACCGTCATCGCCGGGAGGAACGCATGGCACGCCTGCTGAGTCGCCTGCGCCGACGGAGCGCCTCGGAGAGCGGGATGGCCATGGTTCTGTCGATGTCCGTCGCCTTCGTGGTCTTCACCCTCGGGGCGGTGTGGATCGGGCTGGGCACCCACCAGGTGACGGCCACCGGCCGGGAGAAGCTCCGGGACCAGGCCCGGAACGTCGCCGAGGCCGGGCTCAACGCCGCCATGAGCCGGCTCTCGGCCGATGCCTCGGTGACCGGGATCAGCCTCAGCGCCATCAACGGCGGCGAGTTCGAGGTCAGCATCATCCACGATCCGCTCGATCCGAACGACGGCCGGCGCTACATCATCTCGAGGGGCTACGCCCCGACCAAGGCGCATCCGAACCGGGTGGCCCGGCGCCTCGAGCAGCAGGTGGAGCTCGTCCCCACCGACGGCTTTCGTTACGCCCTGTTCAGCTACCCGGGCGGCATCACCGGGGCCAACCAGATGACGGTCAACGGCGACGTCTACGCCACCGGTGACCTGACGCTGGCCAACAACTCCACGGTGTCGGGCTCCGTCAGCGCGCTGGGGTCGGTGACGACCTCGAACAACACCACGATCCTCGGCAACGTGCACGCCGCCAACGACGTCACGCTCCACAACTCCCAGACCGCGGTGCTGGGCGACGTCTACGCCGGCGGGGATGTCGTGATGACGGGTCATGTGAAGGGCAACGTGCAGGCCGGGGGAACGATCTCCGGGGGGACGGTGGACGGGAGCCGCTCGCAGAACTCTCCACCGCCGCCGCCGGCCGCCCAGACGCTGCCCGAGTTCGACTGGACGAAGGCTTCGGCGGCGTTTCCGGCGACTTCGGTTTGGAACTGGAGCAGCGCGGCGCTGTTCCAGACGTACTGGTCGACGAACCGCAACGCCTTCTCCGGGGCCCACCGCATCGCCTGCGCGCCGACGTGCGGGATGATCGACTTCGGCTCCCGGTGGACGCTCAACGGTGACACCACGATCTACTCCGACGGGCCGATCTCCCTGTCCAAGGACATCGCCAACGGCCGGGCCGACGGCGCGACCGTCACGCTGACCATCGTCTCGGACGCCACCGACAGCGGCTCGACGCCGGCGGTGTCGATGTCCAACAACGTCACCTTGCCCGACAACATCAAGGTCGTGTTCTTCGCCAAGAACGGGACGGTGAAGTTCACCCAGCTCAAGCACTTCACCGGCACCGTCTACGCCAAGTCGATCGCCCTCAGCCAGCAATTCACGCTGACGTTCCGGCCGGTGTCCCCGCCGGGCTTCAGTTTCGGGCTCACGTCGTCGTCCCATTACGCCGTCACGGCCGGCGCCTTCAAGGAAGTCTCGTTCTCCTGAACCGAATGTAAGAAGCTGCTAACGTCCCCCGCTCGATGAGCACGGACACGGTTTCGGGTCGGACGGGTCGGCGGGCGCGGCGCCTGCTGCTGGCGGCAACCATCGCGGCCGGGGTGGCGGCGGCCGGGTGGGTGGCGCCGGCCGGGGCCGGGGGCCCCGGGGACCCCGGGCTGCGGTCGGTCTGCCACGAGCTGGCCCAGGATCCGCGGCAGGGCGGCGCCGAGCTCATCACCGATCCACCGCCGGGCGCGCCACTGCGGGCCGGCCAGAAGGTGACCGTGACCCTGCGGTGGGATCGGCGGGCGTTCGCCAGACCCGACCTCGAGCGGGCGGCCCACTGCGTCGTGACGCTCGACGGCCGTGTCCGGCTCGACCTCAGCGCCGCCGAGGCGCCGTCGGGCAACGACGGTGAGTACCGCGGCTCCTTCGTCATCCCCGCCGAGCTCGCTCCGGGCGAATGTCTGTGCGTCCTCGGCGTGGCCGCCGGTGAGGCGTTCGACGGCGGCCTCCTCCGCCTGGGCGGGAACTCCTGCCTCACCGTGACGGAGCCGGCGCCGCCGCGCCCGCCGGCTCCGCCCACGCCGCCGGCCACGACGCCGCCGGCTCCACCCACGCCGCCGGCCACGACGCCGCCGGCCACGACCGCCACGACGACCCCGCCGGCCCGTCCGGCGGCCGTGGTCCTGCCCTCCACGCAGACGGCTCCACCGTCCGAACCGGCGGTGGGCACGGCGACCCAGTCCACGCCGCAGCCGCTGGCGGAGCTGCCCCGTACCGGCCCGGTCGACCTGCGGCTCGGCCTGGCGCTGGCCGGCCTGGCGCTGGTCCTCGGAGGAGGGGCCATCACCACCCGCCGGTAGCATGGCCGGTCATGCAACCGGCCGCTGACGCCTACCGCGCCCCCGTCGGCACCCACGACGTCCTCCCGCCGGAGTCGGGGCGGTGGGCCGTGCTCGTCGCCGCCTTCGCCCAGCGGGCGGCGCGCTTCGGCTACGGCCTGGTGATGACCCCGGCCTACGAGCACATCGAGGTCTTCCAGCGCGTCGGTGAGGGGACCGACGTCGTCCGCAAGGAGATGTACGAGTTCGAGGACAAGGGCGGCCGCCGCCTGGCGCTGCGTCCCGAAGGCACCGCCCCCGTCGTGCGGGCCTACATCCAGCACCGCCCGACGCCGCCGTGGAAGGTCTGGTATCTCTCCCCCCACTTCCGCCACGAAAAGGCGCAGCGGGGGCGGTACCGGCAGCACCACCAGCTCGGCGTTGAGGTCATCGGCGTCGACGACCCCGCCCTCGACGTCGAGGTCATCTCCCTGGCCCAGGGGTTCTTCACGTCCCTCGGGCTGTCGCGTTTCCGGCTGGCCATCAACTCGCTGGGCGACGCCCAGTGCCGGCCGGGCTATCTGGAGGCGCTGCAGTCGTACCTCCGGGCCCACGCCGCCGACCTGTGCGAGGACAGCCGCTCGCGCCTCGAGGCCAACCCGCTGCGGGTCCTCGACTGCAAAGTCCCCGGTTGCGTGGCCGTGACCGAACGGGCGCCGCAACTGCTCGAGCACCTCTGCGCCGACTGCAAGACCCATTTCGAGGCGGTGCAGGCCGGCCTCGACGCCATCGGCGTGGCCCACGAGATCGCCCCCCGGCTGGTCCGGGGGCTCGACTACTACACCCGCACGACGTTCGAGTTCGCCAGCGAGGCGCTGGAGTCGGCCCAGAACGCCCTCGGCGGCGGAGGACGCTACGACCGGCTGGCGGAAGAGATGGGCGGCCCCCCGTCGCCCGGCATCGGCTTCGGCATCGGGATCGAACGGGTGCTGATCGCCTGCGACGCCGAGGGCGTGCTGCCGACCCCGGAATCACGCGTCGACGCCTACGTCGTCGACGCCGTGGGCCCCGAGGCCGGTTCCGAGGTCACCGCCTTGCTGGCTGAGCTGCGGGAGACCGGCCTGTCGGCTGACCGCGCCTACGGCGGCCGGTCGGTGAACGCCCAGATGAAGGCGGCCAACCGGGCCGGGGCCCGCTACATCGTGCTCATCGGCCGGGCCGAGATGGAACAAGGAGCGGTGGCGGTGCGGGACATGCAATCCGGCGAACAGGTCGAGGTGCCCCGCAGCCGTGTCGTCGCCTGGCTCCACGAGCACCTGAACACCACCCACCGCGATCTGGGACGCTGACATGACCATGCGCACGCACTACGCCGGCAGCCTCCGGGCCAGCGACGAAGGCACCGAGGTCGCCCTCTGCGGCTGGGTGGCCCACCGCCGCGACCACGGCGGCGTCGTCTTCATCGACCTGCGGGACCGGGAGGGGATCGTCCAGGTCGTCCTCGACCCCGCCTCGCCGGGCTGCGCCGAGGCGCACCGGCTGCGCTCGGAGTGGGTCGTGCGGGTGGAGGGCACCGTCCGGCCCCGACCCGAAGGCACCGTGAATCCCAACATGGCCACCGGCGAGGTCGAGGTCGCCGTCAACCGGCTCGAGATCCTCAACGAGGCCGAGCCGCCGCCGTTCCCGCTCGACGAGCGGGTGGAGGTCGACGAGACGCTCCGGCTCCGGTACCGCTACCTCGACCTGCGCCGCCCCCGCATGGCCGCCAACCTCATCACCCGGGCCAAGCTCACGACGGCCATGCGCCAGGCCATGGACGCCGCCGGCTTCGTCGATGTCGAGACTCCGACGCTGACCCGCTCCACCCCCGAAGGGGCCCGCGACTTCCTCGTGCCGTCACGGCTGACGCCGGGTACGTTCTTCGCTCTCCCGCAGTCGCCCCAGCTCTTCAAGCAGATGCTGATGGTCGCCGGGCTCGACCGCTACTACCAGGTCGCCCGCTGCTGGCGGGACGAGGACCTGCGGGCCGACCGGCAGCTGGAGTTCACCCAGCTCGACATCGAGGCCAGCTTCGTCGACCAGGAGGACATCCTCGGCATCATCGAGGAGGCCGTGGCCCGGGGCGTGGAGGCGGTGACGGGGGAGCGGCCCAAGCCCTTCCCCCGTCTCACGTGGACCGAGGCCATGGACCGTTACGGCTCCGACAAGCCCGACACCCGCTTCGGGATGGAGCTGAACGACCTCTCGGCGCTGTTCGCCGGCAGCGAGTTCAACGCCTTCAAGGGCAAGGGTGTCGTCGGGCTCGTGGTGCCCGGCAAGGGCGAGATGGGCCGCAACCAGCTCGACGGGCTGACCGACCGGGCCAAGTCGCTCGGGGCGGCGGGCCTGGTGTGGATGCGGGTGCGCGACGGCGGCGTCCTCGAGGCGCCGGTGGTGAAGTTCCTGTCGGAGGCCGAGCAGGACGGGCTGCGCAAGGGGCTGAAGCCGTCTGCGGGCGATCTCGTGCTGATCGTGGCCGACCCGTCGCTGCGCCGGGCCCAGTCGCTGCTCGGCACGCTGCGTCTCGACCTCGGCGCTCCGGAACGGTTGAGCGAACCGCTCAACTTCACCTGGGTCGTGGAGTTCCCGCTCTTCGAGGCCCTGTCCCCCGATGGCAAGCCGATCCCCGCCCACCATCCCTTCACCCGTCCCCATCCGGACGATCTCGACAAGCTGGAGTCCGACCCGCTGGCGGTGCGGAGCCTGGCCTACGACCTCGTCCTGAACGGCATCGAGCTCGGCTCGGGGTCGGTGCGTATCCACGACCCGGAGCTGCAGTCGAGGATCTTCACGCTGCTCGGCATCGAACCCGCCATCGCCGCCGAGCGGTTTGGGTTCCTCCTCGACGCCTTCCGCTACGGGGCTCCGCCCCACGCCGGCTTCGCCGTCGGTCTCGACCGCCTGACGATGATCCTGGCCGGCGAGAGCTCGATCCGGGACGTGATCGCCTTCCCGAAGACGCAGTCCGGCGCCGACCCCCTGACCGGCGCCCCCGCTTCCGTCGACAACATCCAGCTGCGCGACCTCGGCATCTCGCTGCCGAAGCCGAAGTAGAAGGCGGTCACGCCGCTGCGCCCGTACGACGTCATCGTGGTCGGGCTCGGCGGGATGGGCAGCGCCGCGGCCTGTCATCTGGCCCGGCGCGGCCGGCGGGTGCTCGGGCTGGAGCGCTTCACCCCGGGCCACGATCGCGGCTCCAGCCACGGCGGGTCCCGCATCATCCGGCTCGCCTACTTCGAGGGCCCCGGCTATGTGCCCCTGCTGTTGGAGGCCTACGACCGCTGGCGGGCGCTGGAACACGATGCCGGAGCCGAGCTGCTCATCCGGACGGGCGGGGTGCTGCTCGGGCCGCCCGGCAGCGAACTCGTGGAGAGGAGCCGGGCGACCGCCGAGCACTGTGACGTGGCCCACGTGATGCTCGACGCCGCCGGGATCCGCCGGCGCCTGCCGACGCTGGCTCCCGACGATGACACGGTGGGACTGTTCGACCCGGCGGCCGGCGTCGTCCGGGCGGAACCGACGGTGGCCGCCGGTTTGCGGCTGGCGGCGGCCGCCGGAGCCGATCTGCGCTTCGGGGAGCGTGTGACGGGTTGGGAGGCCGACCCGTCTGGGGAGGGCGTGGTCGTCAGGACCGCCGGAGCGGCGTTCGCCGCCCGCCATCTCGTGGTGTGCGGCGGGGTCTGGGCGCCCGAGCTCCTCCCCGACCTGAGGCTGCCGCTCACGGTGGAGCGCCAGGTGCACACCTGGTTCCGGCCGGCCGGTGGGCTGGCGGCCTTCCTGCCCGACCGGCATCCGGTCTGGGTCTGGGACCGCCGCGGCGCCGGCGACCCGGATTCCTTCCCGGGCTTCATCTACGGCGTGCCGGCCATCGACGGCGCCGACGAGGGCGTGAAGATCAACGTCATGCGGGAGGCCGTCTGCACTCCCGAGACGATCGACCGGACGGTGAGCGCCGAGGAATCGACCGCCATCGCCGCCGAGGTGCGCCGCTGCCTGACCGTCGACCCCGGGCCCGTGGTACGGGCCGAGCCGTGCATGTTCGAGAACACGCCCGACAACCACTTCGTCGTCGGCGTCCACCCCGGCCACCGGCAGGTGACGGTGGCCGCCGGCTTCTCGGGGCACGGCTTCAAGTTCGTGCCGGTGATCGGTGAGATCCTCGCCGACCTCGTCTGCCACGGGAAGACGGCGCACCCGCTGGCGCTGTTCGACCCCGGCCGGTTCGCCGCGGGCGCTCCGGCCTGAGCAAAGGAGTACGCGGTGCTCGTCCTCTCGGCGGCCGACGTCGAACGCCTTCTCGACCTTGACCGTCTGGTCGACGCCGTGGCGGCGGCCATGGTCGAGCTCAGCGCCGGGCGGACGGTGACGCCGCCACGGGCGGGCGTCGACGTGCCTTCTATGGACGGGCGGTTGTTCGCCATGCCGGCGTTGCTGCCGGCCGCCGGGGCGCTCGTCACCAAAGTGGCCACGGTGTTCCCTCGCAACACTGACCGGCCGACCACGCAGGCGGTCATCTGCTGCTTCGATCCCCGTCACGGCACACCCCTCGCCGTGATGGATGGCACCGCCATCACCGCCGCCCGCACCGCCGCAGGCTCCGTACTGGCGGCCCGGTTGCTGGCCCGGCCGGATTCCCGGACCGTCTCGATCGTCGGGACCGGCACGCTGGCCCGGAGCCACGCCCGGGCCTTTGCCCGGCGAGAGGGGGTGGAGGTGCTCCAAGTGGTGGGCCGCGACCGGGGCCGGACCATGGCCCTGGTCGACGAACTGACGGCGGCGGGGATCCCGGTCGTCGCCGGCGGGTCCATCGAGGCGGCGGTGCGCTCGGCCGACATCGTCTGCCTCACCACCCACGCCGACCGGCCGGTGCTCCGCCGGGAATGGCTCCGGCCCGGCACCCACGTCAATGCGCTCGGCTACAACCCGGCCGGCGACGGCGAGGTCGACGTCGCCACCATCGCCGCGGCGGTGGTGGCGGTGGAATCCCGGGCCGCCGCCCTGGCCGACCCGCCGGCCGGTGCCGTCGAGTTCCAGCGGGCCCGGGAGGCCGGTCTGGGGGAGGACGTCGTCCACGCCGAACTGGGCGAGCTGGTCGCCGGGACACGGCCCGGCCGGAGCAACGAGCAGCAGCTCACGCTGTACAAGTCGGTCGGCGTCGCCGCCCAGGACGCCGCCGCAGCAGCCCTGATTCTGGAGACCGTCAAGGACTCTTGACGCCGGCCCACGGCCGGGCTTAGGTTGTGGACGGGTTGTATACAACCCGCACGCGACGAGCGTACGAGGCGGTGGCATGTTCCACGTCGGCCCCACTCCCGAGCGAAACAACGGCAGCCTCGGCGAATGGGCGTACCACGTGCTCCTCGAGGAGATCGTGTTCCACGACCTCCGGCCCGGCATCGCCCTCCAGGAGACCGAGCTGGCCGCACGGCTCGGCATCTCACGCACGCCGGTCCGGGAGGCGCTTCGGCGGCTGACGAACGAGGGGTTCGTCACCGCTGTGCCCTACAAGGGGTTCTTCGTCGCCACCATCGACGTGACCGACCTGCAGGCCATTCGCGAGGTTCGCATCGCCCTCGAACCGAAGGCCGCCCTGCTGGCGGTGGTCCGGGCGACTCCGGCCGAGCGGGAGGAGGCCGGGGCGCTGCTGGCCGAGATCGACGCCGGCGCTCTGCGCCCGGCGCGGTCACCGCGTTCGAGCAAAGAGCTCATGTACTCCGATCGCCGGATCCACACCCACATCTACGTCTGTACACACAACCGCTACATGACCGAGACGCTGGTCCGTCATCTCAACCTGGCCCACCGGATCTGGTCGCTGTTCATCGATCGGGTGGAACACCTCGCCGACGCCGTCGAACAGCACCGCGCCCTGCTGCGGGCGGTGCGGGACGGCGATCCCACCGGGGTGGAAGAACACGTCCGCGAACACATCCTGAATCCCAACTTCGACCGGGCATCGCGGGAACAGCTGCAGACCCCGGCCTAGCCACACCTACAGCAAGGGGGGACCATGAAGGGGCTTGTCTCAGCGCGGCCGCGCCTCCTCATCACCGGCCTCGTTCTGGCCCTGGGGGCCTGCGGGGGCGGCGGCTCCGAATCGGCGTCGGGCACGGACGCCAAGTCCGGCAAGGGATCGGGCGTGATCAAGATCGGAGCGTTGCTGCCCCTGTCGGGCGACAACACCAACAGCGGTACCGACATGCTCAACGCCGCCAAGCTGGCCGTCGACGACATCAACGCCGCCGGCGGAGTGCTCGGCCGGCGGCTGGAGATCGTGTCCGCCGACGACGGCTGCGACCCACAGACCGGCACCGCCGCCGCCCAGAAGCTGCTCGTCAGCGGGATCGTCGGAGTCGCCGGCGGCTACTGCTCGGCGGCCGCCATCCCCGAAACGGCGGTCCTCGACCCGAGGGGCATCCCCTTCATCTCCGCCGCGGCCACCAATCCCACCCTCACCGAGCGGGGAATGAAGACGGTGTTCCGCACCGTCGGCCGCGACGATCAGCAGGGGCCGTTCGCGGCCCGGTTCCTGGCCGGCTCGCTCGGGGCCAAGAAGCTGGCCCTGCTCCACACCAACACCGTCTACTCCAAGGGACTTGCCGAGCAGACGCGAGCGGCGAACGACGCACTCAAGCTGGGGATGGAGATCGTGTACTTCGACGCCATCACGCCGGGCGAGCGGGACTACAGCTCCGCTCTGACGAAGATCAAGGCCTCGGGGGCGGACACGCTGTACTTCACCGGCTACCTCGCCGAGGCGGGTCTCATCGTCCGGCAGGCCAAGGAGCTCCGGCTGCCGTTGCGCCTCACCGGCGGCGACGCCACCAACGACCCGGCGGTCATCAAGACGGCCGGTCCCGCCGCCGAGGGCTTCATCGCCACCACCTCTCCGCTGCCCGCCTTCCTGCCGGCCGCGGCCGGCTTCACCAAGGCGTACTCGGAGCGGTACGGCACCGCCCCCGGCCCCTACTCGGTCTACGAGTACGACGCCGTGAGGGTCTTAGCCGACGCGGTGACCCGCGCCGGATCGACGGATCTGAAGAAGGTCGTCGAAGCCCTGCGGGCGACGCGTCACGAAGGTCTGACCGGCGAGATCACCTTTGACGACAAGGGCGACCGGCAAAAGACGGTGTACGTCACGGCGATCGTCCGGGACGGGCGCTTCGTTCCGTACAAGAAGCTCGACGACGCCGGCAACTGGGTCGACGCCTAGGAGAGACGGCCATGCAGCGGTGGTTGCAGTACACGGTCAACGGGCTGACGACCGGCAGCTTCTACGCCCTGGTGGCGCTCGGCTACACGATGGTCTACGGCGTGATCCGGCTGATCAACTTCGCTCACGGCGAGTTCTTCATGGTCGGTGCCTTCATCGGCTGGTCGGTATTGAGCGGCCTGGCCGGCTCCGGTTGGCCGATCGGTGTTGTCCTCGCGGTGGGCCTGCTCGTGTCGATGGCCGCCACCGGTGTCCTCGGGGTCGTCGCCGCCCGGGTGGCGTACCAGCCGCTGTTGCGGGCGCCGCGCCTGTCGATCCTCATCTCGGCCCTCGGACTGTCACTGGCTCTGCAGTACAGCGTCGAAGGCATCTACGGGCCGGGCTTCGAGAGCTACCCCTCGGTGCTGCGGGGGCGGGCGTTCACGGTCGGCGGCGTCGGCGTCACGGTCTCGCAGCTCGTGATCGCCGCCGCGGCCGTGGCCCTCATGGCGGCCTTGCACCGCTTCGTGCAGGGCACCGCCATGGGCACGGCCATGCGGGCGCTAGCGATGGACCAGGACGCCGCCCGGCTCATGGGCATCCACGTCGAGCGGGTGATCCTGCTCACGTTCTTCATCGGGACCTCACTGGCCGCCGCCGCCGGTTTCCTGAGCGGCGTCTACTACGGCCAGATCAATTTCCTCATGGGCTTCCTGCTCGGCCTGCGGGCCTTCACCGCCGCCGTGCTGGGCGGGATCGGAAACATCCCCGGGGCCATGGTCGGAGGCTTCATCATCGGCCTGCTCGAGTCGTACGCTTCCGGTTACGTCTCCGGGGCGTGGAAGGACGTCGCCGTCTTCGCCGTCCTCATCGCCGTGCTCGTCATCCGCCCGTCGGGAATCTTCGGTGAGCGCGTCGTGGAGCGGGTGTGAACGCGATCCTTGGCGGCTCACGCCGCCGCTGTCGGTGGGACACCCCCCGTCCCCCGGGTATCCGGCGCCCGGGTGCGGTCGCCGGCGCCGTGCTGGTGGCCGCGACGCTGTTCCCGTTGGTCGGCAACGACTATCAGGTCGACGTCGGGACCGGCGTGCTGCTGTTCGTGATGCTCGGCCTCGGCATCAACGTGGTGGTCGGGATGGCCGGGCTCCTGGACCTCGGGTACGCCGCCTTCTACGCCATCGGCGCCTACACCACCGCCATCCTCACCGCCGACGCCGGTCTGACCTGGTGGCAGGCGGTGGTGCCGTCCGTGGCCGCCGCTGCGGTGGCCGGAGCGGTGCTCGGCTATCCGACCCTCCGGCTGCGGGGCGACTACCTGGCGATCGTCACGCTGGGCTTCGGTGAGATTGTGCGGATCTGCGCCATCAACCTCGACAGCGTCACCGGCGGATCCAACGGGAAGATCGTCGGTGCCCGTCCGACACTGGCCGGACGGGAGCTGTTCACCGTCGACGACTTCTACTGGCTGGCGCTGGCCCTGGTGGCCATCACCTTCGCCGCCACCTGGAACCTGCACCGTTCCCGGCTCGGGCGGGCCTGGCGGGCCCTGGCCGACGACGACCACGTCGCCGAGGCGGTCGGCATTCCGACCGTGCGGGCCAAGCTCCTGGCCTACGTCCTCGGCGCCGTGTGGGCCGGCCTGGCCGGCGCCTTCGCTGCCGGCAAGTACGGCCTCGTGGCGCCGACCAGCTTCACGTTCACGGTCTCGGTGCTCATCCTGGTCGTCGTGGTGCTGGGCGGCCGGGGCAGCTTCCCCGGCGTGATGCTCGGGGCGCTGGTGGTCGTCGGCGTCCCCGAGGCGCTGCGGAGCGTGGAGGAGTGGAAGTACCTCTCCTTCGGCGTCGCGCTCGTGGTGCTGATGCTGGTGCGGCGGGGCGGGCTGTGGCCGGCCCCCCGACCGGCGAAGCCGGCCGGCGACTGGCCCCTCGACCCGGACGACCCCCTGCTCTCCGCCCCGGGACCGGCCGATCTCGAGGTCAGCGGCCTGACGAAGACGTTCGGTGGTCTGCGGGCGCTCACGGAGATGAGTCTGTTCGTCCGGCGTGGCGAGATCCTGGGGCTGATCGGACCGAACGGCGCCGGGAAGACGACGGTCTTCAACTGCGTCACCGGCGTTGTCCGGCCGTCGACGGGCAAGGTCGCGCTCGGCGGGCCCGAGCTCTCCCGTCTGACTCCCCATCAGGTGGTGGCGGCCGGCGTGGGCCGCACCTTTCAGGGCGTGCGGCTCTTCCCGTCCATGACCGTGATCGAGAACGTGCTCGCCGGGATGGACAGCCGCCTGCGGTCAACGCCCCTCGGTGCACTGCTGCGGCTGCCCTGGCAGCGGCGCGAGGAGCGGCGGGCCATGGCCGCCGCTGCCTACTGGCTGGAGCTCGTCGGGCTCTCGGGCCGCGGTTGGGACCGGCCGGAGGACCTCACCTTCGAGGGCCAGCGCCGGTTGGATATCGCCCGGGCCCTGGCGTCCGGGCCGAGGGTGTTGCTGCTCGACGAACCGGCGGCGGGCATGAACCCGGCCGAGAAGGCGTCACTCACGGCCCTCGTGCGGCGCATCCGGGACGCCGGCGTGACCGTCGTGATCATCGAACACGACATGGGGCTCGTGGACGGGCTGTGCGACCGCGTCGCCGTCCTCGACGCGGGCCGCGTTCTCGTCGAGGGAACGCCGGCCGAAGTCCGCCAGGACCCGCGGGTCATCGAGGCCTACCTCGGGGTCGACAGCGCCGACGAGCCACCCTGGCCGGTGCGGGCGAAGCCTCCGGCGGGCGAGGCGCTGCTCGAGGTGTCCGGCCTGCGGGCCGGATACGGCCGCGGCGACGTCCTCGAGGGTGTGTCGTTCTCGGTGGCCGCCGGTGAGGTCGTGGCGCTCGTCGGGGCCAACGGCGCCGGAAAGACCACGACGCTGCGGACGATCAGCGGCCTCCAGCCCGCCCGGGGCGGAACCGTCCGCTTCGCCGGTGTCGACATCACCAACCGGCCGGCGCAGCGGATCGTCGGGCTCGGCCTGGGCCAGGTGCCCGAGAGCCACCGCATCTTCCCCGGGCTGAGCGTCGAGGAGAACCTGCGGCTCGGGGCGTTCCTCGCCCGCCGCGATCGGGCCGTGGTGACCGAGCGGATGTCCGGCGTGTTCGAGCTCTTCCCCCGGCTGGCCGAACGGCGCACGCAGGCGGCCGGCACGCTGTCGGGCGGCGAGCGGCAGATGCTGGCGGTGGGCCGGGCGCTCATGGCTCAGCCTCGCCTGCTGTGCCTCGACGAGCCGTCGTTCGGATTGGCGCCGCTCATGGTGCGGCGGATCTTCGCCACGATCGCCGAGATCAGCGCGGCGGGGACGGCGGTCCTGCTGGTGGAGCAGAACGTCGCTCAGGCACTGGGGTTGGCCGATCGGGCCTACGTCCTCGAAGTGGGCCGCGTGGTGCTCGAAGGCGACGGCTCGGCACTGGCCGCCGACCCCCGCGTGCAGGCCGCCTACCTCGGAGGCGACCTCGAGCTCAGCAGTCTCGTCGGGGAGAGCCCGGGGGTGGAGGCGTGAGGCCGAAGGCCTGTCGGTAGGAGACGGCCCAGAACGCCGAGCCGGTGGCCAGGAACCCTTCGTTGATGCCGACGACGAGGTTCTGGCTCGGTGAGGCGTAGAGATCTTCGCCGGTGCCGTCGCCCCACAGGATGCACTGGTCGGCGGGCCGGCGGGGCCGGCCGGCCGGGGCGCGCTCGATCGTCTCGGCCGACTCGGCGAAGAGGAACGTGTCGCCGTGGGCGGCGACGCCCTGGACCCGGTCGATGCCGCTGTCGCCGTCGATCGTGTGGGCCCGGATGGAGCGGATGGGGGCCTGCCCGCCCGGCAACCGGCCGTTCTCGTCGAGCGGCCAGGTGGTGACGAGCGCGTCCTCGCGGTTGTTGAGCCGGTACTCGGCGGCCAGGAGCCGGGGCTTCTCGCCGGAGCCGTCAATCGAGATCGACGAGAAGGGATTGTTCCGGTCGCGGTCGGCGGGGTCGGCCACGACGTAGCGGGCCCAGACGGGGAGCTGGTACGGGCCGTCGCCGTCCTGGAGGAAGTGGTTGAGGTTGAAGACGTAGAGCCAGTCGGTGTCGGCGACGTAGAGCCACCGGCCGGCGATGGCGGCGCCGCCGGCGTGGAGGAGGATCCCGCGGGCGGCGACGACCGGCTCCTTGCCGGGCGCCTGCTGGAGGTACGGCTCGACCAGTTCGACGTTGCGGTAGGCGCCGCGATCCACGCTGATGATGCTGATGCGCGTTCGCTTGACGGGCTCTTCGCGGTCGCAGACGTCCGCTTCGTCGATGCCCTCGGACCCTCGCCAGCACCACGTGGCCACCAGGAAGTGCTGCCCGCCGCCCGGCGTCTCCTCCGTGCGCCACTCACCGGTGCCGGCGATGCCCTGGGTGAGCCACTGGCTCTGTTCGGTGTCGGCCTCGTCGAAGCAGCGGATCCACTTCGTGGGCCAGCCGATGTCCTCCGCCTTGACGTCACAGTCGGAGCGGAGCTCGGCCGGCAGCGTGGCCGTCACGTCGTTGAAGCTGCGAACCCGCCGACCGGCCTGCTTGCCCAGCGCCATGGCCAGTTCTGAACAGCGCGGTTCGGCGGTCGTCGTCTCGCCGCAGCCCCGGGTCTCGAGCGTCAACACGCGGTCGCTCGGGTCGAGGTCGACATCGGGAAGGTCCTGGGCCTGCGCCGCCACCGGCAGCCCCAGCTGGACCAGGGCGACGAACGTCACCCCAACCAGCCGACTCCTCCCCAGCCTCGGCCCACGGTGACCCTGACGCTCCATGCGCCCATCATGCGCCCCCTGCCACCCGGGTACGACTACCTTCGGGGTACCCGATCGACTCTTTCCTTGGGCCGCCGCCCGGGTTAGCGGGCGGCGGCGACCGAGACGATGGGTCTGCTGGGCGGGTTGGCGCCGAGGCTGCCGGCGAAAGGCTTGTCGGAGAAGGCGAAGATGCCGCCGTCGGTGCCGACCATGAGGTAGCCGTCGCCGTAGCGGACCATGCCCTTGATGGGCTTGTTGAGCCGAACGCTGCCGAGCGAGCCCCGGAACGGCGCATCGAAGGCGAAGATCCCGCCGTCCGAGGCGACGAGCCAGTAGCCGTGGCCGTCACCGTCGGGCACCAACGACTGCACCGGCTTGTTGAGTGGCCGACCGCCCATGGACCCGGCGAACCGGGCGTCGCCAAAGGCGAAGATCCCGCCGTCCGACGCCACCATGTAGTACCCGAGGCCCGACGGCGTCGGGATCGAGTCGAGCACGGGTCCGTTCAGCGCGACGGCCGAGACATCACCGAAATGCCTGGCATCGCCGAAGGCCAGCACCCGACCCCGGGTGGTGAAGATCCAGTACCCCGCGCCGCTCGGTGTCGCCGACAGGCTGGTGACCTTCTCCCCGGCGGCCAGGGACCGCAGCCCGGCGTCGCCGAAGTGGCGGGCGTCGCCGAGCACCCGCACGACCCCGTCCGACCCGAGAATCCAATACCCGCCGGACGACGGAGTCGGCTCCAGGTCGACGGCCTCCACGCCGCCGGCCAGCGAGGGCTGACCGTGGTACACCGCGTCGCCGAAGGCGTACACCGCCCCACCCGCGCCCAGCATCCAGTACCCCGCCTTGCTCGATGACCCGTCGCCTGCTCCCTCGCGCCAGTCGACCCCGGCGCTGGCCGACGCCTCATGGGCATGGGCGACGATGTCACTCCGACCGGGCAGCGCCGACGTGAACTCCAGTGTCGCCCGCCCATTCACCGTGCGACGCACGCACGTTGCGCGGGCCTCCGGCAGCTGCGGGGCATCGCCGAACGCCCAGATGGTGCCGCCACGCGTCATCATGAAGTAGCCCGCGCCCGAGGCGGAACGGGCGAACCTGAAGATCGGAGTCGGCAAGAGCGTTCCGCCGGTGCTGCCGTAGAACGCGGCGTCGCCGAAGGCGAAGATGCCGCCGTCGCTGGCCACCAGCCAGTATCCCCGGCCCGTGGCCGTGGGAGCGGCGTCGACGATTGGTTTTTTGAGGCGGATGTTGGCGAGGTGCCCGAGGTGGACGGCGTCGCCCAAGGCGTACACCGATCCGTCCGCACCCACGATCCAGTAGCCGGCGCCGCTCGGCGTCGCCATCAGACCGATGACCGGGGCGGAAGTCCTCGTTTGACCCTTCATCCCGAGCAGTGGCGCATCGCCGAAGGCGGAGACGGAACCGTCACGGTGGAGCAGCCAGTAGCCACGGCCGGACGGCGTAACGGTGATCCGCAGAATCGTTCCGCTCGATGCCTGGTTGCGGACATCGCCGTACCACTCGGCATCGCCGACCGGGAGGACCCGACCGTCGAGCGTGGCGATCCAGTAACCGTGACCCGCCGGAGTGAAGGCGAAATCCACCGCCTGGGTCGACGCCCCGACCGACCTCACGTCATGGTCGCCGGATGAGAGGTTCTCGACCCGGCCATTGGAGTAGAGCAGCCAGCCGCCACCGCGAGCGGTAGACACGGCGAAGCCCACGATCGGAGCGCAGTTGATGTCTGCCTCGGCAGGTCCCGAAACGGTGAACGTGACCGGCGTCCCATCCACCACCGTCTGTCCGTTGGCGCCGGTGACCGTGGCCGTGACCGTATGGACGTTTCGTGGTGAGACCGCGGCTTCGTCCGGGCTGAGGCTGATCGCAGTCGCCTGGGTCGGCGGAGGCCCGGGCGGCGCGTTGACCCAGTTCACCGTCCAGGCGGCGGACAGATTCGCTGTCGTCGCCGTGACGGTCATCTCGCCGGCCTGGCTGCTGCTGAACGTCGCCCGCGCCGTCCCGTTTTCCGTGGTGACGACAACGGGCGGAGGCCGGTCGCCGCCCGGCAGCGTCGCCACGAACTGCACCGCTGTCGGATCGACCGGATACCCGTTGGCGTCGTGAACCTGGGCGGTGAACAGGAGAGCTTGGCCGGTGTAGCCGGTTCCACCGGCGGAGAGCGTGATCGACGCTGGCGGGCCGGCCAACCAGCGGACGTTGACGGGCGCCGCCACTGCTCCGGTGCTCGCCACCGACGCTTCGACGGTCGAGATCCCGGGCGCGCTGGAACTGAATCGCAGGGTCGCCCGGCCGCTGCGGGTCGGGGCCGGGTAGCCCTCGGTCAATGCGACGACGCTGAACGGGTACAGCATTCCGTCGCGCCCGGCCAGCACGTAGCCCCGCCCGGTCGGCGCTGGAGCCAAAGCGACGATCGGGGCCGGTATGGGCTTGGCGCCCGTGGATCCGTGGAACGTTGCCGAGCCGAAGGCAAAGATGCCGCCGTCGCCGGCGACGAACCAGTAACCCTTACCGTCGGGTGTGGCTTCGAACGCAACGATCGGTAGGTTGAGCGAAATGTTGTGCGTGTCGCCGTAGAAAGTCGCGTCGCCGAGCGCCGTGACCCTGCCGCGGGCGTCGAGCGTCCAGTAACCGTTGCCGCTCGGCGTCGCGGCGATGGCCAGGACGGACGTTCCGGGCTGCGGTGCCGTCGCGTTGCCGTACGACGTTGCGTCGCCGAAGGCGTATACGGTGCCTCCGGCCGTCACCAGCCAGTAACCCTTGTCCGACGGATGGGCGGCGAGGTCGACCACCGGCGTGGCCGGCGGGCTGGACACCGAGTCGGCGGCCGGAGCGTCACCCAGCGCCCGGACCCGCCCGTCGGCCAGGGCGATCCAGTACCCGGCGTCAGTTCCTGTCGGGGCGATGGCCACAGCCGCCACCGACGCTGTGGTGGCGTCCCCCCAGTTTCGGGCCGTCCCCACCGCGGTGACAGTGCCGTCCTCTCGGAGGATCCAGACGCCGCGGCCATCATTGGTGAGGGCGACGTCGGCGACCGGAGCCCCCACCGTGATCGCCCGGTTTGGTCCGGAAATCTTGAACGTCACCGTCGTTCCATCGGGTACGGGAGCGCCATCGGGGTCGGTGGCGGTGGCATTGACGGCGTGAACCGAGCCGGTCGGCTCGCTGTCCGTCGATTGGCTCAGAACGACGCTCGCTCCAGCCACGCCGGCGGCCGCCTGCGCCGGCGACAGCGCGGTTGCTGCCAGGGCGATCGTGGCGATCGCCACCGCACAGCGACGTCGGGTTCGGAATGGGGACACCGGAAGCCTCTCGACGGACGTGACGGCCGCGGCGACGGGAGAGAGTCCCAGCGGCCCTGAAGGAACGGCCCTGGCCTGGCACCATGACGGCGCCCCCGGCCGCGTTGCGTTGTACCGTCCCGTCGGGGCGAAATGGACCGCTCAGCCCCGCTTGGGCGGGCAGTCGGGATGCCCGGGCGGACTCGCCTACGGTGAGAGTGTGGCGTCCGGGGACGATCTCTTCAGCCAGGCGGCGGAGCAGCGCACGGCCGCCTCGGCGCCGCTGGCCAGCCGCATGCGGCCCCGGTCGCTCGACGAGATCGTCGGCCAGCAGCACCTCCTCGGTCCCGGTAAGCCGCTGCGGGCGTTGATCGAGGCCGACCGGCTGTCGTCGTGCATCCTCTGGGGCCCGGCGGGCACCGGCAAGACGACGATCGCCCGGCTGGTGGCCCGGGCCACGGCCAAGGCCTTCGAGCCCATGTCGGCGGTGACCGCCGGCGTGAAGGAGGTGCGGGAGGTCGTGGAGCGGGCCCGGCGCCGGCTGGGGGAGCAGGGCCGGGGCACGATCCTGTTCCTCGACGAGATCCACCGCTTCAACCGCACCCAGCAGGACGCGCTGTTGCCCCACGTGGAGGACGGGCTCCTCACGCTGATCGGCGCCACCACCGAGAACCCCTTCTTCGAGGTCAACGGCCCACTGCGCAGCCGCTCGACGCTCTTCCGGCTGGAGGCGCTCTCCACCGACGATCTCCGGGCGCTCATCGACCGGGCCCTGACCGACCCCGACCGGGGGCTGGCGGCCGGCGGGCGGCAGATCACCATCGACGAGGAGGCCGCCGACCACCTCGCCGGGCGCTCCGACGGCGACGCCCGGGCCGCCCTCAACGGCCTCGAGGTGGCCGCCGCGCTGGCCGCCGAGGCCCGGCGCAGCACGATCACGCTGGAGGACGCCGAGACCGCCATCAACCTCCGGGCGGTCCGCTACGGGCGCGACGAGCACTACGACGTCATCAGCGCCTTCATCAAGTCGATCCGGGGCTCGGATCCCGACGCCGGCGTCTACTGGCTGGCCCGCATGCTCGAAGCGGGGGAGGACGCCCGCTTCATCGCCCGCCGGCTCGTCATCCTCGCCTCCGAGGACGTCGGCCTCGCCGACCCCATGGCCCTCGTGGTGGCCACCGCCGCCGCCCACGCCGTCGAGTACGTCGGCCTCCCCGAAGCGCAGCTCAACCTGGCCGAAGCGGTGATCTACCTGGCCACCGCCCCCAAATCGAACCGGGCGGCCCTGGCCATCTGGCGGGCCCGGGAGGACGTGCGGAAGGGCCCGTCGGCCGAGGTGCCCGTCCACCTGCGCGACGCCCACTACCAGGGGGCCAGAACCCTGGGTCACGGCAAGGGCTACGTCTACCCCCACGACGACCCGACCGGCTGGGTCGCCCAGCAGTACAAACCCGCCGAGCTGGAGGGCCGCCGCTACTACGAGCCGAGCCCCCACGGCGCCGAAGCAGCCCTCCGCCCACCCCCTAGAGACGGCGAGGACTGAGGATTATCGTCGCAGGCGGACGGGCGCACCGTTCGGCGCCCTGGGGAGGAATCATGGCTCTTCGTCGCACTCTTGGACTCTCGGCTCTCGTCGTCGCACTCCTCTCTCCGTTCTCACCCGTCGATCTGCCGTCGGCCGGCGCCGAGGAGGGCGTCTCGTCCGGCGGGCGGACGCTCCTGCTGCAGGTCCGGGGCACCGTCGACCGCAAGGAAGGCTCGGCGCCGGAGCGCTTCGTCTACGAACCCGACGTCTTCGACGTCAACGGCCAGAAGATCGGGACCGTCACCCATGACGTGATGTTCACCTCGCCGACGACGCTCGATCTCCGCAGCACGTTCCACCTGCCCGACGGTGACCTGGCCAACGTCGGAGTCGAGGCCATCGGGCCCGACAGCAGCAAGCAGGGCTTCTACCTCATCGGCGTCCACTCCGATAAGGACACGCTCCAGCCCGACAAGAGCACCGGCGCCTACGCCGGACGGACCGGGCGGCTGCGCATGTCGGGCTGGCACGACGCCAACAAGTTTCCGCAGACCGTGACCTTCAACGACTTCTACGAGATCACCTTCAACTCGTAGGATCCCCGCATGACCTGGGCCGCCGCCGCCCTGACCCTCGTGGCCGCCGGGCTGGCGGTGGCCCTCATCGTCGTCACGGTGACGCTCCTGCGGACGCTCCGGTCGATGCGGGCGGTGGTCGACGACCTCCACCGGGAGGCCCTCCCGCTCCTGGCCGGCCTCGAGGGCGACGCCCGCAAGGCCAGCCAGGGGCTCGACCGGGTGGGTGATCTCGTGGGCGCGGCCGAGTCGGTCACCCGCCGGGTCGACGGGGCGTCGAAGGTCGCCTTCGCCACCTTCTCCAACCCGGTGGTGAAGGTGCTGGCGGTCGGGCACGGCGTCAGCCGGGTGAGCCGGAAGCTGCGGGGCAAACCGGAGCCGGCCGGCGACGGCAAGAATGGGCATCGAGAGCTGTGAGGTCGACGTGCTGAAACGGCTGCGGTGGATGGCGATGGGCGTGGGCCTCGGCGCGTGGGCGCAGCGCCGGGTGAAGCTGTGGCTCAAGGCCTACACGCCGCCGGAGGTGGCCGCCCGGGCGGCCAGGCGGTCGACCCAGATGGCCGGGCGGAAGGCGACGGAGGTCCGCAGCGCCTTCGCCGAGGGCCGGGAGGCCATGCGCCAACGGGAGACCCAACTCCGGGAGCAGTGGTACCGGTAACGTGCAGGGGTCCATGGAACGGCATCAAGCTCGTCAACTGGCCGAGGCGGTGGCCTGGGGCCGCATCGCCATCGGCGTCACCGCCCTCGTGGCCCCCACGCTGCCCCTGCGGCCCTGGGTTGGCCGCGACTTCGCCTGGCAACCCCGGGCCAAGCTCCTGGCCCGCTCCCTCGGCGCCCGGGATCTCGCCCTCGGCCTCGGCGTGATCCTGGCCCTGCGCCACGACGCCCCGGTGCGGGGGTGGGTGGAAGGGAGCGGCGTGGCCGACGCCGGCGACGTCCTGGCCACGCTACTGGCCTTCCCGAAGTTGCCGAAGGGCGGCCGCTGGCTCGTACTGCTCTCCGCCGGCGGCGCGGCCGCTGCCGCCCGCCTCGCCGCCCCGGCCCTCGACGAGAAGGGCTAGCGCCTCAGCCCAGGCCGCGCTTGTCCTGCTTGAGGGCGGTGTCGACCGACAGCGCCGAGGCCACCACCAGGCTCCGCAGCGGCTCCTCCAGCGGACGCTGGATCTGCACCACGTAGTTGTCGGCGGTGGTGAACATCGTCTTGGCCAGGCCCTCCCACGTCTTCGTGATCCGGGCCACCTCGGTGTCGGTGTTGTCGCGGATCGAGAAGTTCCAGGCCCGCCAGTTCTCGGCATTGATGGAGCCGACCCGCTGGCCGCCGGCCTCGAGCGAGAAGTTGATCTTGCCGATCACGTTCTGCTGGAGCACCTGCCCGAGTTCCCGTCCGAGGCCGTCGTTGATGAGGACCCTCGACTTGAACACCTTGGCCGGCCGGGTGATCCCGAGCAGCACGTTGCCGGCCATGTCGACGACCTGGAGCTTGTGGGTCATGAACTGGTCGTAGGAGGTCAGCAGCCGGGCGGCCTTCTTGAGCGCGCTCTGCCCCACCTGGCGCACCGCCCCGAGTTGGCGCCCGTTGGCGTCGTAGATGGCGTACTCGCTGTTGACCTCGATCAGCTTGGCCTTCTGGTTGACCACGAGGACGGGCTCGTCGAACAGCGTCCCGCCGCCCTGGGACGCGCCGGCCGCGCCCGCCTTGGCCACGTCGCGGGTGATCTTCTCGGCCGGGCGGTTGACGGTCGGCGGGGGGAGCGTGCTCGTGTCATGGTCCACGCTCTGGCGGCCATGGGAGGCGACGTGTTCCGTCCAGCGGGTCCCGTCCCAGTAGCGGTGTTCGTGGCGGCCGGACGGGTCGGGGTACCAATCCGCGGGCTGCGATAACGGTGGTTGGGACATGACGGGCAGGCTATAGCCTGTCAGCCAATGAAGCCCATGACCGCTGACGAGCTACGACGCGCCTTCCTCGGGTTCTTCGAGGGGAAAGGCCATACGCCGCTGCCGTCGTCGAGCCTCGTCCCCAACGACCCGACGCTGCTGCTGACCACCGCGGGCATGGTGCAGTTCAAGCCCTACATGCTGGGCGAGGAGAAGCCGCCGTGGCCCCGGGCCACGACTGTCCAGAAGTGCTTCCGCACGACTGACATCGACATCATCGGCACGACGGCCCGCCATCTCACGTTCTTCGAGATGCTGGGCAACTTCTCGCTCGGCGACTACTTCAAGGAGCAGGCCATCCCGCTGGCCTGGGAGCTGGCCACCACCGTCTTCGAGCTCGACCCGGAACGCATCTGGGTGACGGTCTTCGAGACCGACGACGAGTCGATCGAGATCTGGGCCAACGACGTCGGCGTGCTCCGGGAGCGGATCCAGCGCCGGGGCGAGGCCGACAACTTCTGGGCCATGGGCCCCACCGGCCCCTGCGGGCCGTGCTCCGAGCTGTACTACGACCGGGGGCCGGAGTTCGGGGCTGAGGGCGGCCCGGCCGGCGGCGGCGAGGAACGCTACGTCGAGTTCTGGAACCTCGTCTTCATGCAGTACAACCGGGCGGAGGACGGGACGCTCACCGACCTCCCCCAGAAGAACATCGACACCGGCGCCGGCCTCGAGCGGATCCTGGCCCTGCTGCAGGGGGAGCAGTCGGTGTTCGAGACCGACGTCCTCCGCCGGATCCTGGCCGTGGCCGAGGCCACCACCGGCCGGCGTTACGGAGCCGACGAGAAAGCTCCGGGGGGCTCCCGTACGGATGTGTCGCTGCGGATCCTGGCCGACCACGGCCGGGCCATGACGTTCCTCCTGGCCGACGGCGTGCTGCCCACCAACGAGGGCCGGGGTTACGTCCTGCGCCGCCAGATCCGCCGGGCGGTGCGCCACGCCCGTCTGCTGGGCTTCGAGGGCGAGATCACCGGGCCGCTGGTCGACGCCACCGTCGAGACGATGGGCGAGGCCTACCCCGACCTGGTGCGCCAGCACGACTTCGTCCGCCAGATGGCCGCCCGGGAGGAGGCCCGCTTCGGCGAGACGCTGCGGCGCGGTCTCGACCTGCTCGACGAGCTGCTCGGCAAGGGCGACGTCTCGGGCGAGAACGCCTTCTTCCTCCACGACACCCTCGGCTTCCCCGTCGAAGTCACGGCCGAGATCGCCGCCGACCGGGGCCGGACCGTCGACATGGAGGGCTTCAAGGCCCGGATGGAGGAGCAGCGGCGCCGGGCCCGGGAGGCCCGGGCGGCCATGCCCGGAGCCGGGGGCCCGGGGCCCGACGGCGCCGGGGCGGTCTCGCCCGTCCTCGCCGAACTGCTCGACGCCTCCGGGCCCAACGAGTTCGTCGGCTACACCGAGCCGGTGACCACCGCCCGGGTCGTCGCCCTGCTCGACAAGACGGAGTCGATCAGCCGGGCCGAGGCCGGGCGCAAGGTCGACGTGATCCTCGACCGCACGCCGTTCTACGCCGAGTCCGGCGGCCAGGTCGGCGACACCGGCACCATCGAGACGGCCGACGGAGCGCTGCGGGTGCTCGACACCGTCTACGCCGTGGCCGGCAAGCTGATCCTGCACCGGGCCGAGGTCGTCTCCGGCCACGTCGCCGTCGGCTCGGAGGCCACCGCCCGGATCGACGTCGCCCGCCGGGAGCGCACCCGCCGGAACCACACCGGCACCCACCTGCTGCACTGGGCGCTGCGCGACGTCCTCGGCGAGCACGTGAAGCAGGCCGGATCGCTGGTCAGCCCCGACCGGTTGCGCTTCGACTTCTCCCACTACGAGGGCGTGCCGGCCGAGATCCTGGCCCGGGTCGAGGCCCTGGCCAACGAAGAGGTCCTCAGCAACAGCCCGGTGCGGATCTACGAGACGACCAAGGAGCACGCCGAGTCGATCGGCGCCATCGCCTTCTTCGGCGACAAGTACGGCGACATCGTCCGCGTCGTCGAGGCCGGCGACCGCTCCCGGGAGCTGTGCGGGGGCACCCACGTCAACGCCCTGGGCATGATCGGCCCGATCAAGGTGCTCGGGGAGAGCTCCATCGGCGCCAACGTCCGCCGGATCGAGGCGCTGACGGCCACGGCCACGCTGGCCCACATCGGCACCGAGGAGGCCCGGCTGCGGCGGGCCGCCGAGCTGCTCCGGGTCGCGCCCCACGAGGTGCCGGAGAGCATCGAGCGCCTCCAGGGCAAGGTGAAGGAGCTCCAGGACGAGCTCGACGCCGCCCGGGCCCGCCAGGCCGCCGGAGAAGCCAAGGCCCTGGCCGCCTCGGCCGGCAACGGCGTGCTCGTCGCCCGCCGCGACGGAGTCACGCCCGACGACCTGCGCCGGCTGGCGCTGGCCGTGCGGGACGAGATGGGCAGCGGCGTCGTGGCGCTGATCGGGGCGTCGCCCGACGGGTCCAAGGCCGGGCTGGCCGTGGCGGTGAGCTCCGACCTGCAGGGTCGGGGCGTCTCGGCCGCCGAGGTGGCCGGGGAGGCCGCCCGCACCCTGGGCGGGGGCACCGCCCGCAATCCCGAGCTGGTGACCGGCGGCGGCCCACGGGTGGAGAACATCGAGGCGGCGCTGGGCCAGGTCCTGCAGAAGGCGACCGAGGCGGTGGGCGGCGCTTGGGAGCTTCACCAGCCTCCCCCGACGCAGAGAGGGTGACGCCGCTGCCGGAAGCGCCCGTCACCGGACGCGTCCTCGGCGTCGATCTCGGAGCCCGGCGCATCGGGCTCGCTCTGTCCGACCCTCTCGGCGTGCTGGCCGGGCCCCTGGACGTCCTGGAGCGGACGGGTGACCGGGCCGCCGACCACACCGCCATCCTCCGGGCCGCCCGGGAGAACGAGGCCCGGGTGATCGTCGTCGGCGTGCCGCTGTCCCTGTCGACCGGCCGGCCCGGCCCGGCGGCCCAGGCGACCCTGGACGAGGTCGCCGAGCTCGCCGACCGGGCGGCGGCCGCCGACCCGCCGATGGCGGTCGAGACCTACGACGAGCGGCTGACGACCGTGACGGCCCAACGCTCGCTGGCCACCGGTGGCGTACGGGCGAGGGACCGCCGGGCCAAAATCGACAAGGTGGCGGCCGCCGTGATGCTCCAAGCCTGGCTGGACGGGCACCCGAGGACACCGACATGACCGACGACACCCCGCCCCCCGCCGATCCGCCCCCTCCCCGGGCAGGCGGGCGGCTGACACGCCGGGGCCGGATCGTCCTCGGGATCCTGGCCGTTCTCGTCGTCGTCGGGCTCGGAACGGGCCTGTGGCTGCTGCGCCAGATCAACCCGTCCGGCGGACCGGGGCAGAAGGTCGCCGTCGACATCGTGCCGGGGACGAGCGTCTCGGGCGTGGCCAGCGAGCTCGAGGAGCAGGGCGTCATCAGGTCGGCCGGCATCTTCCGGTTCTATCTCCGGGTGACGGGCGGCGCCGGCGCCATCCAGGCCGGCGAGTACGAGCTGCGCCGGAACCTGTCGATGGGCGAGGCCAAGGCGGCCCTGCGGCGGGGGCCCAGCATCAAGTTCCAGCGGCTGACGATCCCCGAAGGGCTCACCCTGGAGCGGATCGCCGACCGGGTCGCCGAACTGCCGGGCCGCAGCCGGGACAAGTTCCTGGCCGCCGCCCGGTCAGGAGCGGTGCAGTCGAAGTGGCAACCGCCGGGCAGCACGAACCTCGAAGGGCTGCTGTTCCCCGACACCTACCTGCTCACCGACAAGGAGGACGAGACGGCCATCGTCCGCCGGCTCGTCAGCCGGTTCGACCAGGTGGCCGACGAAGTCGGTCTCGGCGCCGCCGCCCGCCCGACCGGTCTCGGCCCCTACCAGCTGATCGTGGCCGCCTCGCTGGTGGAGAGCGAAGCCAAGGTCGACGAGGACCGGTCGCTCATCGCCTCGGTCATCTCCAACCGGCTGCAGAAGGGGATGAAGCTCCAGATCGACGCCACCGTGCTCTACGCCATCGGCCACAAGGACAAGGTGCTGTATTCCGACCTCGAGGTCGATAGCCCCTACAACACCTACAAGATCGACGGCCTCCCCCCGACGCCGATCTCCGCCGTCGGCCGGGCATCCCTCGAAGCGATGCTCCATCCGGCCGACACGACGTACCTGTACTACGTGCTCTCCGACAAGAACGGCAAGCACGCCTTCGCCACCACCCCGGCGGAGTTCGAAGCGCTGAAGGCCGAAGCCCGCCGGAAGGGTCTGATCTGACGATGGCCGCCGGCCGGCCGCCGCTCTCCGGGCACACGCGGGTCGTCGGCGTCATCGGCGATCCGGTGACGCACTCGCTGTCGCCGACCCTCCACAACGCGGCGTTCGCCGCCCTCGGGCTCGACTGGGTGTACGTCGCCTTCCCGGTTCCCCGGGGTCGCGGCGCCGAGGCCGTGGCCGCGGTGTCGGCCCTGGGTCTCGTCGGGCTCAACGTCACCATGCCCCACAAGGAGGACGTCGCCGGGGCCTGCGACGAGCTGACCGCCGACGCCGCCGCGCTCCGTTCGGTCAACACCGTGGTCGGCCGGCCCGACGGCCGCACGCTGGGGGACTCCACCGACGGCCCCGGGTTCCTCGACGCGCTGACCGAAGAGGGCATCGACGTCGCCGGACAGCCCGTCCTGGTCCTCGGCGCCGGTGGCGCGGCGCGGGCGGTGATCCTGGCGCTGGGCCGGGCCGGGGCGTCCGTGACGGTGGCGGCCCGCCGGCCGGAAGCCGCCGAATCAGCCGTCTCCCTGGTGTCGGGCGCCCGGGCGATCCCGTTCGGGGCCGTGGACCCCTCGCCGTACTCCCTCGTGGTCAACGCCACGCCGCTCGGAATGTCGGGCGGGGATCCGCTGCCGGTCGACCCGGAGGCGCTGCACTCCAGGCAGGCCGTCGTCGACCTCGTCTACCACCCCGCCGACACGCCTCTCCTCACCGCCGCCCGGGCCAAAGGAGCCCCGGCCATCAACGGCCTGGGAATGCTCCTCCACCAGGCCGCCCGATCCTTCTCGCTCTGGACGGGGCAGGCCGCACCGCTCGACGCCATGCGCGCCGCGGTGACCGCCGCGCTCGCCGAGCGCTGAACGCCGCTACTTCGTGCGGGCGCTGGTGAGGAGGGCCATGACCGCGCCGCGGTCCAGACCGTCGGCCAACGGATCGCCGTTCTCGGCCTCGGGGTCGGACTCGGACTCCGTCTCGGCGGCGGGCTCGTCGACCTCGACCCGTCCCCGCTCCCGGCCCGCCTTCGGCCCCGGGCGGGCGCCGTTCTCCCCGGAGGACCCGGCCGGAGCAGCGGCCGCCGCCGGTGCCTCGGATCCCGGCGCCGATGTGGCCGGATCAGCGGCGTCGATCTCGACCAGGCCGGCCTGCACCAGGCTGCGGAGGGTCTTGCAGACGGTGAACTCACCGCCGTCGAGGACCCGGATCAGCGCGCTGACCCGCCGCCGCCCGTCGATACCGGTGACGACCCGCCACTGGGCGGCGTCGAGCGTGATCGGGCCGCCGCTCGGCGGTTCGGGCACCAGCCGGGGTCGGGCCTCGATCGACGGGATGACGGTGATGATCTCCCGCCACTCCGCCATGCGCCGTTCGGTCTCCACCAGGAGTCCGGTGACGTCGACGCCCTTGTCGGCCGGCCACGACGGCCGCCGGTCGGGTTCGAACTCGAACGAGCCCTCGCTGTAGCGGAAGAGCTCGAAGCAGACGTCGTGGAGCCGCTCCAGCAGATCACCGCCGGAACCCGGGGCGGGCGGCCCGGTCTGCCCACCGGCCTCGCCGGCGCAGACCTTGCCGTCGGTGAACCACAACACGCCCTGGCCGGTCTCGGCCCGGATGTGGAGGGCACCGGTTTTACCCGTCCCGGCGAGCAGTTCGCACAGCTCGGGGAGGCTGAGAGTGTCGAGCGTTCCGCTGAGGGCCATGGGTGGCGTCCCTGCCTTTCGAGGGTTGCAATGGAATCTCGGCCCAGCCGGACAACCGGCTGAAGCGGTGTCGGCACTCTTGGGTGATCGGGGCAGAAGGTGGGGGTAGCCTCCGTTAAGAGACCGTTATGAGGGGGGCGCGATGCAGCCGGAAGAGGTCCTCGCCCACGAACCCCGGGTGCTCACCCAGCAGCAGCGGGAGTTCTACTTCGAGAACGGTTACCTCCTCGTCGAAGCGGTGGTCGACCAGGCGTGGCTGGACCGTCTCCGGGCGGCGACCGACGAGATGATCGACCGCAGCCGGTCCCTGACCCGCTCCGACCGGGTCTTCGACCTCGAGCCGGGCCACACCGCCGACGAGCCCCGGCTGCGCCGGCTCACCAGCCCCGTCGACCATCACCCGGACTACTGGGCCTTCGCCTCCGGGTCCGTCCTCCCCGACATCATGGCCGACCTCGTCGGGCCCGACGTGAAGTTCCACCACAGCAAGCTGAACTTCAAATGGGCCAGAGGCGGCGAAGAGGTCAAGTGGCACCAGGACATCACGTACTGGCCCCACACCAACTACTCGCCCCTGACCGCCGGGCTTTACCTCTACGACTGCGGCCCCGACCAGGGCCCGCTGATGGTCGTGCCCGGCAGCCACAACGGCGAGCTGTTCTCCCAGTACGACGACGGCGGCACGTGGGTCGGCTGCCTGTCGGAGACCGACGTGAAGGCCGTGCCGGTCGAGACCGCCGCCGAGCTCACCGGCCCGGCCGGATCGATCACGATCCACAACTGCCGGGTGGTGCACGGCTCCCGGCCCAACACCGCCGACGCCGGCCGGCCGCTGCTGCTCAACGTGTACTCCGCCGCCGATGCCTTCCCCTACACGGCGAACCCGCTGCCCAGCAGCCACGCCGGGGAGATCGTCCGGGGCCGGCCCGCCCGGTGGGCCCACCACGACCCCCGGCCGTGCCTCATTCCGCCCGACTGGTCCGGCGGCTACACGTCGCTGTTCGCCCTCCAGCAGCAGGAGAAGTGGGAGGACGTTCAGAGTCGGGCCTGAGCCGCCGATATCAGCGTGGAAGGTTCCAAGTTCACTCCCGGGGACACCCCGTCCCCCGGGGCCCCCTAGCCGGAGCCCACCCTGCTTTTCCGCCAGCCGCTCGGAGAGATGCTGCTGTCCGAGGGCCTGATCACTCAGGCCCAGCTCGACGCGGCCTTGAAGGCCCAGGCGGAGCGGGGCCTCCCCATCGGCCAGCTGCTGGTCGAGGAGGGCGCCGTCACCGAGGCCGTCCTCATGGGAGCGCTGGCCCGCCAGCTCGGCCTCGAGTTCGTCGACCTGGCCGAGTACCCCATCGACCGGGGAGCCGTTGCCCTCGTCCCCGAGGCCATGGCCCGCCGTCTTCTCGCCCTGCCGGTCACCTGGGCCGAGGACCGCCTGGTCATCGCCATGGCCGACCCCGGCAACGTCCTGGCCGTCGACGACCTCCGGGCCGTGACCGGCGCCGAGGTGACGATCGTCGTCGCCACCCGGACGCAGCTGGCCGAGGCCATCGACCGGTTCCACCGTCTCGACGCCGAGGTCGACGAGGTCGCCCAGATCGCCGCCGAGGAACTGGCCGTCGACGACGACGAAGCCCTCGCCCGGGACGCCGTCGAGGACGCCCCGATCGTCAAGTTCGTCAACCTCCTCATCGCCCAGGCGGTGGCCGACCGGGCGTCGGACATCCACGTCGAGCCGACCGAGCACGACCTGCGGATCCGGTTCCGGGTCGACGGCGTGCTCCACGAGGTCATGCACTCGCCCCGCTCGATCCAGGGGGGCGTGATCAGCCGGCTGAAGGTCATGGCCGACATCAACATCGCCGAGCGCCGCATCCCGCAGGACGGCCGGATCTCGCTCAACGTCGCCGGCAAGGGCGTCGACCTCCGGGTGGCGACGCTGCCCACGGTCTACGGCGAGAAGGTCGTCATGCGGATCCTGGACAAGAGCCGGGCCCAGCTCGGCCTGGCCGACCTCGGGTTCCACCCCGCGGTGCTGCCCCGGTTCGAAAGCTGCTTCCGCAAGCCCTACGGAACGATCCTCGTCACCGGGCCGACCGGCTCGGGGAAGTCGACGACCCTCTACGCCACCCTCAACGTCCTGAACTCGCCGGACAAGAACGTCATCACCGTCGAAGACCCGGTCGAATACCGGCTGCCGGGCGTCAACCAGGTCCAGATCAACCCCAAGGCCGGGCTGACCTTCGCCTCCGCCCTACGCTCGATCCTGCGGTCCGACCCCGACATCGTCCTCGTCGGCGAGATCCGGGACCGGGAGACGGCCACCATCGCCATCGAGGCCTCGCTGACCGGTCACCTCGTGCTGTCGACACTGCACACCAACGACGCCGCCTCCACCCCGATGCGGCTGGTGGAGATGGGCGTCGAGCCGTTCCTGGTCGTGAGCGCCCTCGACTGCGTGGTCGCCCAGCGGCTGGCCCGCAAGCTCTGCGACCGGTGCCGGGAGGAGTACGAGCCGACCCACGCCGAGCTGACCGAGGCGGGCTGGCCCGCCGCGCTCCTGAAGGCCGAGGGCCCGCCGACCCTGTACCGGGCCGTGGGCTGCGCCGCCTGCTCCCGCACCGGCTACCGCGGCCGCCTCGCCGTCCACGAGGTCATGGTGATGACCGAGGAGCTCCGCCGGATGGTGGTGGAACGGGAGTCGTCGGAAGACCTCAAGAAGACGGCGCTGTCCCAGGGGATGCTGACGCTCCGGGAGGACGGGCTGGTCAAGGTCGCCCAGGGCAAGACGACGCTCGAGGAGCTGTTCCGCGTCATCGCTTGAAGCCTGAGCTGCGTTAGCCTCGCTCGTCGTGCACCGACGCCGGCCAACGATCCTCGCTCTGCTGACGCTCTTCCTCGCCGTGGTGGTTTCCGGTTGCAGCAGCGACGACAAGAGTGCGAGCGGGGACGAGTCCACCACCACGACGTCGACGACGGCCCCCGTCCCCGTCGTCCCGGCCGTCACGGTCACCGCCCGGGACTACGGCTTCGAACTTCCGGCCGTCGTCGAGGGTGGCGTCATCCGGATGACCCTCCAGAACAGCGGCAAGTTCAAGCACGAAGCCGTGATCGTCGGCGCCGGCGACACCCCGGTGGCGCAGCTCACCCGTGATCTGACGCCGATCGTGCAAGGGGAAGGGAAGGCGACGCCCGCCTACCTCCGCTTCCACGGCGGCGTGTCGCTTGTGCCTGGTGGCGCCACCGCCGAGTCGACGCTCACCTTGCCGGTGGGGAAGTACGTCCTGGTCTGCACCTTGACCGACATCGACAGTCTCGATTCGGACAAGGCGGCCGGAGACGCCGAGGAACCGTCCGCCGAGGAGCTGCAGTTCCACTACGAGCGCGGCATGGCCGCCCCCTTCGAGGTGACGACGGCCAACGCGGCGGTCATGCCCACCACCGACGGCACGATCGTGGCCAAGGACTGGAGCTTCGAGCTGCCGCCGCTCGCCCCGGGCGCCCGGACCCTGACGTTCCGCAACGACGGGCAGCAGGACCACAGCCTGGCCGTCGCCGTCTGGGCCGACGGCGTCAGCGCCGAGGCGGCCAAGGCGGCGTTCGAGACGCTGCTGCGGGCCGACGAGGAGCACCCGCCGCCCGACGGCCTCCCGACGCCGGTGGACGTCGCCTTCGCCGGTCCTCTCAGCGCCGGCGGTCAAGCGACGTTCTCCGTCGACCTGAAACCGAACCGGACGTTCGTCTTCGCCTGCTATTTGTCCGACCGCAGCGGCGGCGACCTCCACGCCATGGGCAAGGGCATGGTGGCCTACGCCACGACGCCGAGCGGCTAACGGCTGGCGTACAGCGCCGGTTCGTAGTCGATGAGGAGCTGGAAGGCCGCCGGGTCGGCGAAGGGCAGGGTCTGGGTGAAGATCGATCCGGTCAGCCGGTTCGTCGGGTCGACCCAGAAGTGCGTGTTGAACACCCCGGCCCAGGCGCCGCTCCCCGCGGCCCGCATGCCCGGCACCGGCTCCTCGTTGAGCAGCAGCCCGAGGCCCCACTTGAGGCCCGGCCCGAGGGCGATGTCGCAGGTGACCATGGGGTCGGCGGTCTTGATCTCCGGCGGGAAGTAGAGCGCCCCGATCTGGTTGCGGAAGGCGGCCTGCACGGTTTCCGGGTCGAGGATCCGCTCGCCGTTCAGTTCGCCTCCGCCGAGCAGCATCCGCTGGAACTGCAGGTAGTCCCGGGGCGTGGAATACAGGCCGTGACCGCCGGCCCAATACTCGGGGCTCTGCGCCCAGTCGAGCTCGGTGGCGATCCACGCTCCGTCGGGACCCTTGAAATGCACCGGGATGCTGTTGGCCCGCTGCTCAGCCGACATGAGGAACGTCGTGTTGTTCATGCCGAGCGGCCGGAGGATGTTCTCGGCCAGGTACTTGTCGAGCGACTGGCCGGCGACGGCTTCGACCACCAGGCCCAGCCAGTCGATGTTGATGCCGTACTCGAACCTCGTCCCCGGGTCGGCGACCATCGGCGCTTGGAAGATCCGCTTGAGCCCCGAGAGGATGTTGGGGTTCCCCGTCACCTGCTCCCAGCGGTTGATGTCGGCATTGATGAAGAAGTAGCCGAGCCCGCTGGTGTGCGTCACGAGGTGGAGCACGGTGGCCCGGGTGGCCGGCGGCCGCAGCCGGGGCGTGTCGCCGTCGAATCCGTCGAGGACCTGAACCTCGGCGAACTCCGGCCGGTAGGTGTCCACCGGGGCGTCGAGGTCGAGGACGCCGCGCTCCACCTGCTGGAGGGCGGCCACGGTGGCCACCATCTTGGTCATGGAGGCGATCCGCAGCATGGTGTCAGGGGTGACGGCGTCGCCGCTGTCGGGCGTGCGGGTCCCGGCCGCGCCTTCGTAGACCACCCCGTTGTCGTCAGCCGCCATGGCGATGACGCAGGGCACTGCACCCGAATCCACACCCGCCTTCAGGACCTGATCGATCTGCCGGACGCTCATTCCTGTCTCTCCCTCGTCGTCGCCGTGCGGCGGACAACGCTCGTCCACCGCGGCCGCCGGGTCAAGAGCCCGGTCGTTCAATCGAACCGTTCGGCCACGACGTCGACGAGGCGCCGCCCCGCTTCCACCGGCCCCGAGGCGCCGCGGCGCTCGAGGGTCACACCGACGGCCAGCAGCAGCGAACCACCGGCGGCCAGCCAACCCCAGGTCGGGACGGAGGCCAGCGTGCCCAGCGACTCGTGGACGGTCACGGCCACCAGCAGCGCCGTTCCGGTGACGAGCGGCCCGGCCAGGCGCCGCCCACCGCCGGCGACGACCGCGGCGGTGCCGACGGCGCCGGCCACGAGGGCGTGGAGTCCGCTCCCGCCGGCGATGCGCTCGACGAGGGCGGAGCCGCCGAGCAGCACCACCGCCGGGGCATAGGCGACCCACGACGACGGCGGATCTTCCGAGCGGCGCAGGTGCAGCCCCGCACCGACCAGCAGGGCCGCCACCGGAGCGAGGTAGGCGTCGGTGGCCGTTACTTCGGACAGCTGCAGGTGCGATCCGATGGCCACGCACAGGACAGCTCCTCCGGCGCCCATGACGGCCGGCCGGTGGGCGACCAGACCTCCGGCGACCACCAGGCCCCCGGCGATCAGCAGCCCGTGGGCGTGGGTCCGGGGATCGTCGCCGGCGAGGACCAGTCCCGCCATGACGCCGATGCCGGCGGCGATCAGCAGCGGCAGCCGCCACCGCTGATCGACCACCAGGGCGAGGCCGGCCCACACCACCGCTGACACGCACAGGACCAGCCCGGTGGCGGCGGTGTCGAGCCCGCCGCGCGAGGCCACATCGGCCACGACCAGCTGCACGGTGACGGCCGCCCCAAGGCTGACTATCGGCTTGTCCCGTCCGACGGCGTCGACCACGGCCAGCACGGTGGCCAGCGCCAGCGCCGGCAACGCCCGCTCCGGTTCCGACCCCGTCACCCACACGGCCGCCAGCACCGCGCCCGTCCGGGCCATGGCCGGCAGGACCGCCGTCGGCTCCAGCCCGGCCGCGATGGCGAAGCACGCCGCGACCGCCAGCAGCGAGTTGACGACGACACCACCGTCCAAGGACCCGAGGCCGCAACCGATCAACGCCGCACCAACGGCTGCGACGGTGAGCGCCGCCCCTTCGGCCGTCGTGGTGGTCGCCCGCCGATCGGCGTGGCGGGCGGACCACGTGGCGACGGCGGCGCCGGCCAGGCCGGCCACGACCGTGGCCCACTGCCACCGCACCGTGGTGAGCGGCGCCCAGAGCACGAGGGCCCCGGCCACCAGGCGGGCGGAGCGGCGGGGCGCCGTCGCCAGCACGGCGGCGAGCCCGATGCAGGCGGCCGCCGTGGCCGGTCCCGACGTTGTGCCCTGGGCGACGGCGGCGACGGCGGCCGGCACGACCAGCCAGGCGTGCCGCCCGGTCGCCGCCTGCACGGCCCGGCCGAGGGCCGCGCCGTCGCCCATCGGCTCCTGGCGGGCGCCCATGAGGAACCAGCCCACGGCCAGGAGGCCGAGCGCCGCACCGAAGATCGGCTCCGCCTCGAAGCGCTCGCCGAAGAACTCGAAGTTGTTGGTGACCGGGCTGATCACGAAGCACCAGACGGCGGCCGTCCACCCGACCATGACGGCGGGGATCTCGGCCAGCAGGGCGGTACCGGCTGCGACCGGCGCCCAGAAGTGGTCCCGGCGGGCGACGAGCGCCGCCACCTCGACGGCCACGAACAGACCGGGCAACGCCAGCCACGCCGCCGGACCCGACAGGTCGACGGCCACGCCGGCGGTGATGACCCCCGCGGCGAACACGCCGACGGCCAGCGCCGCCAGCGCACCGTCCCGCCGGCTCTTGGCCTCTCGACCGATCACCCCGGCGGCCAGCAGCCCCGATCCGACGGCGGCCCACCCTGCCGCCCGGCCGGCCAGGCCGAGCTCCGTGAGTACCCCCAGCCCGGCGTGTGACCCGATCCGCAGCGCGTCGGCCGCCACCGCCGCGAGCATCGGCGCCAGACCGGCCAGGGTGGCCCACGCCAACGCCAGCCGGCGGATGACCGCCTCGCTCCGGTCGGTGGCCTCATCGGCGGCGCCGTCCTCTACCCCGTTCGATTGACGGCGGGCCTGGCCGGCGGCCGACCCGGCGGTGACGGCGGCGGCCACGGCCGCCAGGACCAGCAGGAGCGGTGCGGGGACCGGAGAGACGGCCGCCACGCCGGCGGCCACGGCGACCGGCGCCGCGCCGGCGGCCGCCGTGAGGACGATGGACTTCGACGCCGCGGCCAGGGCGGCGAGCGCCGCTCCGGCGGCCAGACCCTCGGCCAGCAGGAGTCCCCGCCAACCGAGTTGCAGCCGCACGGCGACAGCGGCCACGTCGACGGGGATCAGGAGGGCGCCCAGATGGAACAGGACGTCGCCGGTGGCCGGCAGCGTGCGGCTCAACGCCCGCCCGCCGAGCAGGAAGGCGCCGGTCAGGGCGCCGACCACGCCGAGCTTGGCGGCGTCGGGCAGGTCGTCCCAGCGCACGGCGATGAAGAGGGCGGTGGCGGCCAGGAGCAGGAAGGCGCCGGTTCCGGCGACCCACACGGCGCCGGTGCGGTTCGGGGTGGTGTCGGTGGTGTCCATGGCCCCAGGGTGAGGCCGCCGGCGATCGGCGCCTATCCGGGGCGGCCCTCATCCGGGGCTGGGGAACCCCCTATTCGATGCCGTGCTCCAGGGCGTAGCGGATCAGCTCCTGGCGCCGCGACAGCTGCAGTTTGCCCAGGATGTTCCGGACGTGGTTCTCGACCGTCTTTTCCGAGATGAACAGCTGGTCCCCGATCTGGCGGTAGGTGTGGCCCCGGGCCACGAGCTGGAGGACCTCCCGTTCCCGCTCCGACAGCGGATTGGCGCCGGTGGCGGCCTTCGACAGCCGCCGGAACTCGCCCAGCACCAGCGCCGCCAGCGTGGCCGAGAAGACGGGCTCACCGGCCGCCGCCCGCACCAGCGCCGCCCGCAGCTCCGGGCCCGGCGTCGACTTCACCAGGTACCCGACGGCGCCGGCCGCCACCGCGTCGAGGACGTCACGTTCCATCTCCGACACGGTGAGGACGACGATGCGGGTCTGCTCGGCGCACTTCCGCACCACCTTGAGCCCCCCGCCCTCCGGCATCGTGAGATCGCAGACCACGAGGTCGGGGCTGGTCTCCCGGATCACGGCCACGGCCTCGGTGGCCGTGCCGGCCGTGCCGACGACCTCGAAGCCGTCCCCGAGGTCCGCCGCCACCCCGTCCCGCCAGATCGGGTGGTCGTCGACCAGCACCACCCGGATGGGCGCCGTCACCGCCCACCGCCGCGGCTCAGGCCGGCACCCACAGCCGCACCTCCGTCCCGAAGCCGGGGGCGCTGGCCACCTCGGCCCGCCCGCCGACCTCGGCCATCCGCCCCCGCACCGACCGGCTCAGCCCGACGCCGTCGGGCACCGCGGCGGTGTCGTAGCCGGTGCCGTCGTCCTTCACCGAGCAGAACAGCCCGCCGTCGTCGGTCGGTTCGGCGTAGACGGTGACCCGGGTGGCGGCGCCGTGCTTTCCGGCGTTGGTCAACGCCTCCCCGACGGCCCCGGCCACGGCGGCGACGACCTCCGCCCGCAGCTTCGGCACGTCCTCCGCCGCGATCACGTCGACCCGCCCCCCGAAGGCCCGCTCGAATCGGGCCCCGGCCGCCCGCAGAGCCGTACCGAGATCCCCGCCGCCCCGCGCCGCCCGGAGTCGGTCGAAGGCCGCCAGCGTGGCCCGGCTCAGCGCCGGGCCGTCGGGACCGGCCCGGGATCCTGGGGACGGGTCGCCGGCCGAGCCCTCATCGGCGCCGCCTTCCGGGCCGTGGGGCAGGCCCGATCTGCCGCCCTCGGCGCTCGCTCCGCCGCCGAAGAGGAACTCCCGCAGTTCCCGCTCCTGCTCCCGGGCCAGCCGGGCCAGGGCTTCGTCGCCCGCTCTCCGCTCGACCAGCGCCAGCGTCTGGAGCACCCCGTCGTGGAGCGTGCGGGCCACTTCCTCCCGGGCCCGGGCCGCCGACACCTCCCGCTCCGCCCGCACCAGCAACCGGAACAGGTACCCGGCCAGCACACCCGACAGGGCGTAGAGCACCGTCGTGTTGACCAGCGACAGGGCCCGTCCCGCAGTGTCGACGGACGCGCCGTTCCACAGCGTCGCCACCACCCGGCAGCCGCCGAGGACGACCCCGCTCGCCGCCCCGGCCCACGGCCCGAACGCCACGCCGCCGGCCAGCACGCCGACCAGCGGCCAGACCGAACCCAGCGACTGCGACGTGGAGAAGGCATGCCCTTCCCCGAACACCCAGCCGTCGAAGACCAGCAGCGCCGCGCCCAGCGCCACCTCGGTCACGACCGCCACCGGCGAGCACAGGAACGCCGGTCTCCACCGCCACGCCGACGCCCACGCCGCCGTCAACACCAGCGCCGCGGTCACCAGGGCGACCGCCACCACCGGATGTTCGAGGTCCTCCCGCGCCAGCAGCAGGACGACGGCCATCCACGCCCACGCCACCCACCGGAAGGCAGCCAACGCCTGGAGAACGGCCCGCTCCACACCCCCAGGCTACGACCCGCCCCCGGCCGCCGGGCGCGCCCCGGACCGGCGCCCGTCGCTTCCCTATGCCGTCTTGACTCCTGCCGCTCCCTCGAGCCCCAGCTCGGCGATGGCCGCCTCCCGCATCTTGAACTTCTGGATCTTGCCGGTGACGGTCATGGGGAACTCGTCGGTGAACTTGATGTAGCGGGGGACTTTGTAGTGGGCGATCTTGCCCTTGCAGAACTCCTTGAGGGCGTCCTCGGTCAAGGTGGCGCCTTCGCGCACCTTGACCCAGGCCATCAGTTCTTCGCCGTACTTCACGTCGGGCACGCCGATCACCTGGACGTCGCTCACGTCGGGATGCGTGTAGAGGAACTCCTCGATCTCCCGGGGATAGATGTTCTCGCCGCCCCGGATGATCATGTCCTTGATGCGGCCGACGATGTTGACGTAGCCGTCGGCGTCCATCGTGGCCAGGTCGCCGGTGTGCATCCAGCCCGCCCGGTCGATGGCTTCGGCGGTTCGCTCCGGGTCGTTCCAGTAGCCGGTCATCACCGAGTAGCCCCGGGTGCAGAGCTCGCCGGGCACCCCGCGCTCGACCACACGGCCGGTCTCGGGGTCGATGATCTTCACCTCGACGTGGGGGTGGACCCGGCCGACGGTCGAGACCCGGTGCTCCAGGCTGTCGTCGGGCGTCGTCTGCGTCGACACCGGCGACGTCTCGGTCATGCCGTAGGCGATCGTCACCTCTTCCATGTGCATGCGGGACACGACCTGCTTCATGACCTCCACCGGGCACGGCGAGCCGGCCATGATGCCCGTCCGCAGCGAGGACAGGTCGTATTTCCCGAAGTCGGGATGCTCGAGCTCGGCGATGAACATGGTCGGCACGCCGTAGAGGCTGGTGCAGCGCTCGGCGGCCACCGCCTCCAGCGTGGCGCCCGGCTCGAACCCCGCTTCGGGAATGACGATCGCCGCGCCGTGGGTGGTGCAGGCCAGGTTGCCGAGCACCATCCCGAAGCAGTGGTAGAAGGGCACCGGGATGCAGACCCGGTCGGCGTCGGTGTACCGGCAGGCCTCGCCGATGAAGTAGCCGTTGTTCAGGATGTTGTGGTGCGACAGCGTGGCCCCCTTGGGGAAGCCGGTGGTGCCGCTCGTGTACTGGATGTTGATCGGGTCGTCGAACTGCAGCGCGGCCATCCGCTCCCGCAGCGCCTCGTCCGTGACCGATGCCGCGCCGGCGATGAGCGAGTGCCAGCCATCGGTGCCGAGGAGGATCACCTTCTCCAGCGCGGTCAGCTCCGGACGGACCTCCTCGATCATCGCCTCGTAGTTGCTGGTCTTGAACGCCTGGGCGGCGATGAGCAGCCGGCAGCCGGACTGGTTGAGGGCGTAGGCCAACTCGGAGGTCCGGTAGGCCGGGTTGATGTTGACCAGGATCACGCCCACCTTGGCGGTGGCGTACTGGACCAGCACCCACTCGTAACAGTTCGGACTCCAGATCCCGACCCGGTCACCGGCCTCCAGCCCGAGAGCCAGGAGCCCCCGGGCGACCTCGTCGACCGCGGCGTTGAACTCGGCGTAGGTGTAGCGCCGGTTCTGGTGGCGCGACACCAGGGCGAGGTGGCCGGGGAACCGGGCGGCGGTGCGCTCCAGGTTCTCCCCGATGGCCTCGCCGAGCAGCGGCTGGGTCGACGGGCCGTTGGCGTACGACAAGGTCATGAGCAGCTGACTCCTGTTCCTCCGATGCCGCAGTAGCCGTAGGGGTTCTTGGCCAGATACTGCTGGTGGTAGTCCTCGGCGTAGTAGAAGGGCCCGGCCGGGGCGATCTCGGTCGTGATCGGCCCGTAGCCGGCGTCGGCCAGCGCCTTGTTGTACGCCTCCCGGGAGGCCTCGGCCGCCGCCTTCTGCTCGTCGGAGAACGTGTAGATGGCCGAGCGGTACTGGGTGCCGACGTCGTTGCCCTGCCGCATGCCCTGCGTCGGGTCGTGCGCCTCCCAGAAGATCTTGAGCAGCTGCTCGTAGCTCGTCCGGGCCGGGTCGAACACGACCAACACGACTTCGGCATGCCCCGTCCGCCCCGAGCAGACCTCCTCGTACGTCGGGTTCGGCGTGTAGCCGCCGGCGTAGCCGACCGCCGTCGTGTACACCCCCGACGCCTCCCAGAACTTCCGCTCGGCACCCCAGAAGCAACCCATGCCGACGACCATCACCTCGAGCCCGTCGGGGAACGGCCCCGTGAGCGGCGTCCCGAGCACCTCGTGCGCCGCCGGCACCGGCATCGCCCGCTCCCGCCCCGGCAACGCCTGCTCCGGTGCCACCATCTCGCTCTTCTTCGAGAAAAACCCCATGAGAACCTCCGCTTCGACGCAATACCCTACGCCCCGCCCCGCGGAGCGCTCCGAAGGCTTCAGTCCCCCCTCGAGCGCCCCCGTTACCCGCCGGAGCACCCGCTTCCTCCCAACTGGCGTTCGATTTCCGCTGTATTCCGGCAAACGAACGCCAGTTCGAACCACTTCCCCCGCCCAAGCATTCCGGCGTTCCTTTTCCGCCATATCCCGGAATAGGAACGCCAGTTCGAAGGGAGGACGGGTGGAACCCGCCAGCCAGAACAGCGTTGACCCGGTTGGTCCGGAGGATGACGACGCCGCCGCTCTGACGTTCGCCGACCACGTGAACAACTTTGGCCGCAAGCAGAAGTCGATTGTGACGCGACGACAGCTCCGCTCAGTCGGAATGAGCGACGACGACATCGACCACGAGCTTGCCGCCCGGACGCTTTGTCGGGAAGCGCCCGGCGCTTTCCGCCCATGGGGGGTGAAGCGATCCTGGCACCTCCGGGCGTCGGCCGCCGTGTTGTCCGCCCGGGCGCCGGCCCTCATCTCACATCGGAGCGCGGCCTGGTTGTACGGGATTGATGAGCGCATGCCCGGCATCATCGACATCACCGTTCCCCGGCACCGCCGGCCCCGGGCTCGGCCGGGGATCCAGTTCCACGAGAGCCGGCTGTTCGACGTCGCGTCCGAGACTGCCGCGGTGCGGGATGAGCTGCCCGTCACCGGCGTCGCCCGGACGATCCTCGACTCCTGCGCCGTCCTGCCCCGGTTCGTCGAGCGCCTCGACCTCCTGGATGAAGCGCGGCGGCTCAAACTCGTGGACTGGGATGAGCTTTGGGAGTGCTTTGTGGTCCACACCGGTCGAGGACGGCGAGGTCTGCGCCGCTACCGCGATGTCCTGCTCACCCGCGACGGGACGGCGCCGGCGGCGACGAAGTTCGCCCGTCGCGTCGGTCTGCTCCTCGAGTCGGCCGGCCTTCCGACTCCCGTCTACGAGCACCCGGTCGACCACCACGAGGGCCGGTACTACATCGACCTCGCCTTCTTGACGCCGCGGAAGGTCGCGGTCGAGTGCATCGGCCGGATCGGACACGACTTCGAACGGGCCTTCGAGATGGACCCCGTCCGCCGCAACCGTCTCCAGCTGCTTGGCTGGATCGTGATTGAAGTCACCTGGCGGCGCTTCATCAATGACCCTGAATCCGTGATCGCCGAAGTCCTGCAGGCCCTCGGGCTCTAGCCCGGCCTGGATCGACGGCCCGAGCGCGCACCCAACTGGCGTTCCTTTACCGGGATATAGCGGAAAAGGAACGCCAGTTGGGTTGGGGGTCGCCCGCGGGCCGTTCTGGCGTTCGTTTACCGGGATATGGCGGAAAAGGAACGCCAGTTGGGTTGGGGGTCGCCCGCGGGCCGTTCTGGCGTTCGTTTACCGGGATATGGCGGAAAAGGAACGCCAGTTGCGTCGGGGGTGGCCCGCCGGTTGGGCGGGCGGCGGCCGGAGCAGGGACCGGGGTCAGTCCTTGTGGGGGTAGGACGGCGGGCGGTCGGACGGGGGTGGTTCGGCGTAGACCGTCACGGTTCCGGAGCGGTCGAAAGCGGCGGGCTCGGTGGCGGGCTGCTGGCCGGGGAGGTAGCGGCGGCCGCCTTCGGTGTAGCGGTACATCCCGACGCCGTGGCTGCCGGACTCGTCCGGGCCGGGGGTGGTGGCGTCCCACCACAGTTCGGTCACGTCGTCGCCGGCGCCGTAGTCGTCGCCGGACCACAGGCCGTGCCGGCCGAACGACACCGACGGGCTCGTGACCATCCCCCGCCCGGCGGGCGGGAGGCGGAAGAGGCCGTCGCGCACCGACGCCGGCGTCACCACCGGGCCGCCGAGGTGCATGCCGGTGAAGAACATCCACGGCGCCCGGTAGATCAGGGCGTGCGACGCCCGGGCCGGCGGCGGATGGCCGGCGTGCCACAGGTGGATCCGCCACGCCTCGCCCTGGCCGGCGGTCAGCCGGGCGCCGGAGAACGACAGGCCGAAGGCATGGGCCCACTGCGTCTGGTCGTAGGTCCGGCCGGCGAAGGTGGTGTCGGCGCCGGTCAGCCCGCCGCCACCGCCGCCGCCGACCGAGCCGGCCGACGCCCCGGAGCCCACCCCCGGCCCTAGGAGCACCCACTCCGGGCTGTAGCCCTGCCGGGTCGCCTCCTGCGTCATGAACACCGGAAACAGTCCGTCACCGACGTAGAGGACGCTGGTCACCCCGGCCTGGCGCAGCCGGCTCACCACCCGCCGGGCCTCGGCCGAACCGGACGCCGCCGCCGTCCCCGCCGAACCGGGGAAGCCGACGGAGTCGAGCAGCTCCACACCCGCCCGGCGCAGCTCCCGCTCCAGTGCCTCGGCGCCCCGCAGACCCGTCTGCCCCGGCGAGTCCTCGTACACCAACCCGAAGGTGCGGGTCTGGGTGGCCAGCATCACGTCGCCGGCGAAGCGGGCCGCCCGCCCGGCCAGCCGCTTCGCCACGTACTCCGTCTGCAGGGTGATCCGCTCGCTGACCGTCGGCTCCGGCGAGATCACGTACGGCGCCCGGGCCTGGTACCAGGCCGCCGGCTCCGGCACGGCGCAGAGGCACAGCACCCGGCGGGCGGCCAGCTCGTCGGCGTAGGCCGAGGTCCGGGCCGGGCCGCCCCAGGAGGCGAAGGCTCCGAACTCGGTGGCCACCCGCGCCGCGTCGGCCCGGGCCGCCAGGGCGTCGTCGTCCGCCCCCGACGGCGTGACGAAGACCAGCCGCACCCGCCGCCCCCACGTCTGGTAGTGGCGCTCGAAGTAGTCGGCGTACGACCGGTAGGTGGCGGCCACCTCGTCGGCGCTGTCCCGGTTGCCGGCCGCGGCGGCCAGCGCCTGGGCGGCGACGTCGCCCCGGGCCAGGTACACCGCCACGGTGATCGTCTCGGCCGTCACGCCGGGCCACGTGGCCCCGCGGTTCGACGGCACCGACGCCACACAGGGCGGGGCGAAGCGGGACGGCACCGCCAGCCGCCCGGTCGCCGGGTCGCAGGCCGGGCTGGGAAGCAACACCGGCCCGGTGGCGGCCGCCGCCGCCCGCCCGGTGGTGGCCGACGTCACGGCGGACGGCCGGGACGCACCGGCGACACGCCCGTCCGGCGCCGCGCTGGCGGTGGTCTCCGGCGTGGCGCGGCCCGTCCGCCCGGCGTCGGCGGCCCGGCGGGCCGCCGGCTTTTTGGGTGGCGTCGGATCGATCACCTTGAAGCCGCTGCCCCCACCGCCGGGATTGCCGGCCGCCGCGCCATCCGGACGGCTCGTCGGGAGCAGGGCCAGAATCAGCAGGATGGCGGCCGCGAGCCCGAGGACGTACCGGTACCGGGCCAGCGACTGGGCCAGGGCGACGACGACCTTGTTCGGCCTGCCGGGCCGGGGCGCGCCCGGGCCGGTCCCCTCCCCTCGTCCCGCCATTGGCAGATGATCCCAGACCGTCCGCGACGTCGGCCAGTGCGCCGGTGAAGGGGCGGAACGGCTACCCCTCGGCCGCCGCCGCCAAGCGCGCCTCGGCTGATACCCGGGCCGCCGTGCGGGCCCGCTGGATGTCGTCGTTGACGAACCGGCCGGCCGTGGCCAGGAGGAAGCCGGCCAGCACCAGCGGGAACGACAGCCCGAACAGTGCGGTGCGGATCCCTTCCGTATCGGCGATGTGGCCGATCAGCGGGTACAGCCCCAGCCCGGGCAGGAACCACAGTGCCGAAACGGCATAGCCCAGGGACCGGGCCCGGGGCGGCAGGGCCAGAGACAGGATCGAGAAGACCCCGGGCTGGAGCACCGCCGCCGCGGCGGCGATCAGCATGTGCATGGCGATCACGACCGCCAGGTACGGCGTGATGGACAGTGTGGCGAAGCAGGCCGCCACCACCACGCCGACCAGCGCCACGAATCGCAGGACCAGCGCCGGGTCCTTCCGCAGGAGCCGGTTGGCGACGGGGATCCCGGCCAGTAGGCCCAGGAGCTGGGCCGGCTCCGTGACGGCGGCCGCGAACCCCCGCTGGGCCGAGTTCAGGCCGAACTCCTCTTCGTAGAAGATCGAGAAGAGCGACCCCAGTCCCACGATGACGACCGCGGCGAAGGGCAGGGCGTACCAGATGCGCCGCAAGCTCCGGACCTGCCACAACATCCGGAAGCCCTCGAGGAAGCGGGGCGGGTCTTCCTCGGTGATGCAGGCCGCTTCGGTGGCGCCGGCCGCCCGCCGGTCATGGGCGCCCCGGGCCGGTTCGTGGAGCCGGTGGGCGAGCGTGATGAACACCAGCGTCGGGACGACGAACAGCACGAACGGCGCCCGCCACCCCAACCACAGCGCCAGCCCACCGGCCACGATGGGCCCGACGAACTGGCCGACGGAGTTGGCCGCCCGGTGCGTCCCGAACACCTTCGGCCGGATCTCCGGCGGGTAGTAGTCAGCCAGCAGCGAGAAGTGGGTCGGCGTCACCACCGACCGGCCCATCCCCGCTCCGACCCGGGCCGCGGCCAGGACGCCGACGTTGGGCGCCAGGCCGGTCAACAGCGAGAAGCCACCCCACAGCGTGGCGCCCCGGGCGGCGAGGCGGACCCGGGACCGGCGGTCGGCCCAGTAGGCCAGGGGCACCCCGAGGAGGATGGCCACGAGCTCGATCACGGCCACGAGCCCGAGGATGCCGGAGATGCCCAGGTCGAACGACCGGCGGATCTCCGGCGCCAGCACGTTGAAGGCCGTCTTGTCGAGCTCGTCGACGGCGTTCAACCCGAACAGCACGACCAGCGGGAAGAGCGGCGCGCCCTCCGTCAACCCCAGCGTGAGCCGGGCGGACAGACGGGCCCAAACGCCCGTCCACCAACCGGTTTCCGCTTCTACCGCCCCAACCGTCGTCGATGTTCCCAAGGTGGCCCAAGGGTAGTGGACCACCCGAACGGCGAAGCGTCGGTTGAAAGCGCACGCCGGCCTTTAAGGCCCCGAGCCCCGGGCCCGATCACCGGAGGCGAGGAGGTCGAATGTACGAACCCGAAGCGAACCAGGCGCCGCTGCGCGTCACCCTGGCCCCCGAACCGATCGGCCGCCCCGACGACGGTCCGCTGGGCCCGGCCCCGCTCCACGTCGACGACATTCTCCGCCGCGTCGTCGAGCTCGGTGGCTCCGACCTCCACCTGGCCGCCGGCTGCCATCCCGTCATCCGCCTGCGGGGGGAGCTGGCGCCGCTCACGGAGTACCCGGTCCTCGACGGCAACAAGATCCGCGAGCTCCTCTACGCCGTCATCACCCAGAAGCAGCGGGAGCGCTTCGAGGACGAGCTCGAGCTCGACACGTCGCACTCCATCCCCGGCGTCGGACGGTTCCGCGTCAACGTCCTCGTCCAGCGCGACGCCGTCGGCGCGGTCATGCGGGTCATTCCCCACGAGATCGTCCCCCTCGGCGCCCTCGGCCTCCCCGACACGGTGGCCCAGTTCGCCGGACTTACCCGGGGCCTCGTCCTCGTGACCGGGCCCACCGGGTCGGGCAAGAGCACCACGCTGGCCAGCCTCATCGACCTGATCAACACGTCCCGGCCCGTCCACATCATGACGGTGGAAGACCCGATCGAGTTCCTGCACCAGCACAAGCGGGCGGTCGTCAACCAGCGGGAGGTGGGGGAGGACACCCACTCCTTCGCCGCCGCCCTCAAGCACGTCCTGCGCCAGGATCCCGACGTCATCCTCGTCGGCGAGATGCGCGACCTCGAGACCATCGGCACCGCCCTCACCGCCGCCGAGACCGGCCACCTGGTCTTCGCCACCCTCCACACGCAGGACGCCCCCCAGACCGTCGATCGGGTCATCGATGTCTTCCCCGCCCACCAGCAGCAGCAGATCCGGGTGCAGCTGGCCACGTCGCTCCAGGGGGTCGTCACGCAGCAGCTCGTGCCGCTGGTCGGCGGCGAGGGCCGCACCGTGGCCGCCGAGGTGCTGGTGGCCACCCCGGCCGTCCGCAACCTGATCCGGGAAGGCAAGGTCCACCAGATCTACTCCGCCATGCAGGCCGGCGCCCGCTTCGGCATGCGGTCGATGGACCAGTCGCTGGCCGAGCTGGTCCGCTCCGGGAAGATCACCTTCGACGTCGCCGTCGAACGGGCGGCCAACGCCGAAGACCTCCGCCGCCTCCTCGGCCGCTGACCGCCGATGACCTACGCCTACAAGGTCCGCGACCGCCAGGGGAAGCTCGTCACGGGCACGCTGGAGGCCGAGAGCGTGGCCGTCGTCGCCGGCAAGCTGCGCCAGATGGGCTACGTGCCCGTCTCGATCGAAAGCAGCGAAACCAAGAACCTCTCGGCCCGAGAGATCAAGATTCCGTACTTCTCCGGCCGGATCAAACTCAAGGACGTGGCGGTCTTCTCCCGGCAGTTCGCCACCATGATCAACTCCGGCCTGACGCTGCTCCGGTCGCTGTCGATCCTGGCCGACCAGACGCAGAACAAGGAACTGGCCCGCATCATCGGCGAGGTCCGCAAGGACGTCGAGCGCGGGTCAGCGCTCTCCGCCGCCTTGGCCAAGCACCCCAAGGCCTTCTCCCGCCTCTACGTGGCCATGGTCCGCTCCGGCGAGACGGGCGGCTCGCTCGACACGGTGCTGACCAGGCTGGCCACGACCATCGAGCAGCAGGTCGGACTGCGTCGCAAGGTCAAGTCGGCGATGACCTACCCCGTCGTGGTCGGCGTCATCGTGGTGCTGATCGTGATCGCCATGTTGATCTTCGTCGTCCCGATGTTCAAAGGGATGTACGCCGATCTCGACGCCACGCTGCCGACGCCGACGCTGATCCTGCTGGCCGTCTCCAACGCCTTCAAGAAGTTCTTCCCCCTGGCGTTCGCCGGCGCCGGCTTCGGTGTCTGGTCGTTCAAGCGGTACATCAAGACCCCGGCCGGCCGGCAACGGTGGGACGCGTTCAAACTGCGGGCCCCGGTGTTCGGTCAGCTGGCCCACAAGACGGCGTTGGCCCGTTTCTCGCGGTCGTTGGCCGCGCTCGTGCGGTCCGGCGTCCCGATCCTCGACGCGCTCGAGATCGTGTCGGAGACGGCCGGGAACGCCATCGTGGCCGAAGCGGTGGCCGAGACCCAGGCGGCCGTCAAGTCCGGAGATTCACTGGCCCGGCCGCTCGAAGCGCATCCGGTCTTCCCGCCGATGGTGACGCAGATGATCGCCGTCGGCGAGGAGACCGGCGCGCTGGACGAGCTCCTGGAGAAGATCGCCGACTTCTACGACGCCGAGGTCGAAGCGACCGTCGACGCCCTCACGTCGCTCATCGAACCGCTCCTCATCGTCTTGATGGGCGTGGCGGTGGGCGGCATGGTGGTGGCGCTCTACATGCCGATGTTCTCGATCATCGGCAAGATCGACGGAGGCTGAGCGGCCGGACGGTCAGGTCCGGCGGACCAGCCTCCGTCCGGCGTCGATCGCCTTGTCCACCAACGCCGCTCCGGCGCCGGCCACGAGGTTGCCGGGCGGCTCGTCGGGCGAACGCGGATGGGGTCGCGTGGGCACCGTCTTCTTGGCCCGGGCCATGGCGTCGCCGAGCTCGTCGAGGGCCGCCCGGCCCATCAGCTTGCTCACCTGCGGAAAGAGCTCCTGCTCCTCTTCCTTGACGTGGTGGCGGACGTTCTCGATCAGCACGGTGACCTTGGCGTCGAAGCGCTCGTGGTCGGCCGGCATCTTCTCCAGCTCCGACAGGACCCACTTGACGATGTGGTGCTCCTCCAGCGACTCCAGCACCATGTCACTGGTCTCGGCCTGCTCCGCCGCGTCCCGCACCGCGGGATAGAAGAACATCTCTTCGATCGCGGCGTGGATCGACAGCTCGCGGACGATGCGCTCCACGATGTCCTGCTTGGACTTCACCGCTCGCGGCCCGAGCTTCTCGAAGCGCTTGAAGAGCTCCTCGACCGTCTTGTGGTCGTTCTTCAGCAACGTGATCGCGTTCATGCTCCGCGCCGTACCCGGGAGGAACTGGCAGCAAACGCGCCCGCCTCCCCACAGCGATGCCGCAGATGAACCGGGTCGTGCGCTCTGTGCATCTCAAGAGCAGGAAAAGAAAACCGATCAACCTCTTGAGCGAGCAGTGCTCCTGAGAAAGGCAAACCCGCCGGGAGGCGGGGACGCAAAGCCACGGGGCCAGACCGGCCAGCCGGGCTACCTGGAGGCACCCCTTTCCGTCGCCCGGAAAGCGGGGCCCAACGGCGAGACACGGGCTCCGCTCATCCCTCGGCAACGCTGCAATGGAGAAAGGGAGTTTTCGTGACTCGAGCGATTCAGCGCCGGCTGGCCGACCGTTCCAACGGTGACCGGCAGGGCGGCTTCACCCTCATCGAGCTGATGGTCGTGGTCATGATCATCGCCATCCTGATCGGTATCGCCATTCCCGCCTTCCTCGGCGCCCGTCGTCGGGCCCAGGACGCGGCGGCCAAGTCCAACATCCGTAACGCCCTGTCGTCCGCCACTGCCATCTTTTCCGACAACCAGGAGTACCAGGACACGACGACCACGGTCGGCCTCCTCGGAGATGAGGAGCCGAGCCTGACTTTCGTGGGCGCCGGCACTGAGTCCACGACTGAGAAGACGATCTCGGTCAGGGTCGCCCAGACGACCAGCACGAACGACAAGATCTACCTGGCGGTCCGTTCGAAGAGCAACAACTGCTTCTTCGTTCGCCACGTCAACACTCCTGGGCTCGCCGGTCTGAGCGGTAGCTACCAGACGAAGGTCGAGGGCGCCGCCGCTGGTACGTGCGATGCCGACGCAACCGACGTCCCGGCAGACAACGCCGTGGATGCCAACGGCGTCTCTGTGTGGTCCGTGCTGTAAAGAACGTGCACTGACCTGAGGGTCGAGAGCGGGCGGGACTTCCGGGGTCCCGCCCGCTCCGCAGGTTAGGTTCCTTCCCCATGGACGGAGTGGTCGTCGTGATCTCCGCAGTGCTCGGCCTGGCCATCGGCTCGTTCCTCAACGTGGTGATCTGGAGAGTCCCCCGCAAGCTGTCCGTGGTGCGGCCCCCCTCGCACTGCCCGCAGTGCGAGACCCCGATCCGTCCGGCCGACAACATTCCGGTGCTGTCGTGGCTCGTGCTGTCGGGAAAGTGCCGGCACTGCGGAAATCCGATCCCGATCCGGTACCTCCTGGTCGAGGTCGGCTGCGGAGTCCTCTTCGCCGCCGTCGCCGCCCGGTTCGGAGCCTCCTGGGAGCTGCCCGCCTACCTGGTCCTCGCTGCCGCCCTGCTGGCCATCTCGTTGATCGACCTCGAGCACTTCATCGTCCCCGACCGGATCACCGCCCCGCTGACCGTGTCGGCCCTCGCCCTCCTCGGTGTGGCCGCCCTCGCCGACGGGAAGGGCTGGACCTTCGGCCGGGCCCTCCTGGGGGCCCTGGCGTTCTTCGCCTTCCTCCTCGTCCTCAACCTGATGTACCCGAGAGGGATGGGGATGGGCGACGTGAAGCTGGCCTTCTCACTCGGGTTGTTCCTCGGGTGGCTCGGGTGGGGGCAGGTGTTCCTCGGCGGCTTCCTGGCCTTCCTTCTGGGAGCCGTCGTCGGGGTGACGTTGATCGCCACGAAGATCAAAGGCCGGAAGGACGTCGTGCCCTTCGGGCCCTTCCTGGCCCTCGGAACGATGCTCACGATCCTGTGGGGCGATCCGATCCTGAGGTGGTACTCGGGCTCGTAACTGTTGTTCAAAGTTTTGCCCGTTGTCATTGTCAAGTATTGGTTGCTAAGGTGTCACCGTGGCCATCGAGCAAAACGGCCTCGGCGACCGCCTTCTCATGGTTCGAGAGGTGGCTGAGCTGATGCGGGTGTCAAACATGACGGTCTACCGCCTGATCAAGGCAGGAGACCTCCCGGCCATACGCGTCGGGAAGAACTTCCGCATCCGCCGGTCGGACGTCGAGAGCTACCTCGGCGACCGCTCCTACGGCGGATAGACAACACGATGGCCGAGCGCGTGCTCGGCCTCGACGTCGGGACCAGCGCGGTCCGCGTCGTCGAGGTCGCCCTTGACCGCCCCGGTGGCCGCGGCCGCTCCGGGCGGGGTCCGACCGTCACCCGGGTCGGGGAGGTCCCCCTGCCGCCGGGCGCCGTCCGCGACGGCGAGGTGGCGGACCCCACCGCCGTGGGCGCCGCCATCGCCGAGTTGTGGCGCCAGACCGGCCTGCGCTCCCGGGAGGTCCGGGTCGGGCTGACCGGCGCCCGGGTGGTGGTCCGGGTCATCGACATGCCGGCCATGCCCGACGAGGACATGGCCGGAGCCATCCGTTTCTCCGCCGCCGACCACATCCCGATCCCCCTCGACGAGGCCGTCCTGGACCACGCCGTGCTCGAGCCTGCCCCGCCCGGGGAACCGGGCTCGCCGCCGATGGTGCGGGTGCTCGTGGTCGCCGCCCACCGCTCGACGCTCGACGGCCTCGTGGCCGCCGTCGCCGCCGGCGGGGCCCGGGCCGTGGCCGTCGACCTCGTCCCCTTCGCCCTGGTCCGGGCGCTGCACGACCCCCGGCCGGCTTCGGAGAACGGGTCCGAGTCCGAGGACGGGGGCGTCGCGCCGCCGCCGGCCCCGGCAGAGGCCATCGTCTCCGTCGGCGCCGCTCTCACCACCGTCGTGGTCCACGAAGCGGGGCGGCCCAAGTTCGTCCGCACGGTCCAGGCCGGCGGCGACATGCTCACCGCGGCCATCGCCGATGAAGTCGGCATCGAACTCGACGCGGCTGAGGCGGCCAAGCGGGATGAGACCGACGGGCGAGCGGCCCGCATCGTGGAGCTGCGGCTGGCCGCCATCCTCGGGGAGATTCAGAGCGGTCTGGCCTACTGGATGGCCCAGGCCGAGCGCCCCCTTCAGCGGATCGTCCTGAGCGGTGGTGGCGCCCGGGCCGGCGACATCGCCGGTCGGCTGGCCCTTCTGGTCGGCGCCCCGGTCGAGTGGGGCGTCGTGCAGCGCCTGGAGCCGCCCGAACCAGCCGCCGGAGCCGGTGCCTGGGCCGACCACACCGTGGCCGCGGGGCTGGCCCTCGGCGCCGTCGCCGAAGGGTGGCAGATCGATCTGTGCCCGCCGGTCAGGCGGTCGTTCCGCTTGACCGGGGAGATGGGCCGGCGCCTGGCCGTCGCCGCCGCCGTCGTCGTCGTGGTGCTCGGGGGGTTGAGCGCCCGCTCGATCCTGGCCCTGCGCAGCGAGCGGAGCGATCTCGCCGCCCAGCAGAAGAAGATCGCCAAGGTCGAATCCGAGATCGGCCAGTTCGCCGACCTCCGCAAGCTGAGCAGCGACCTTGACGCCGGGCGCAAGAAGCTGCAGTCGGCCCTGGCCGGCGACGTGTCGTGGACCCGGTTCCTCGACGACTTCGTCCGCCATATGCCTTCGGGGACGTGGATCCGGTCGCTCGACGTGCAGATCTCCCCAACCAAACCAGTCGCGCCAACAGCCCGCCCGGCGTCCACGACGCCCAAGGCGGGCGATGACTCGACCTCGAAGGAGGAGGCGGGCGATTCGGGAACGGCGGCGCCCAAGGCCGGTTCGGCGACCGCGGCGAGCGGGACGGCGGCCGGCATCGGTTCGCTGCAGGTGATGGTTACCGGCCTTGACTTCCCTGACGCCGCCGACTGGCTGCGCAAGGTCGCCGCTAACCCGTCACTGTCCGGGGTGGCGATCACAGGCACTGTCACAAGGGCGGGCGAGGGCACGCAGGCCACCGTTGGCTTCACCTCGACGGCCACGATCACTTCCGCCGCCCGTTCCGACCGGGCGGCCCGGCTGACGAAGGCGGCCCTGTGAAGTCCGGTCGCCGCGGCTCCGGTCCCGCCGCCGCCACCCGCCGCTCGAGCGGCAGTCGGGCGGTGATCGCCCTGGTGGTCATGGCCGGCCTCGTCCTGCTCTACGGCTGGAACAACTTCTTCCTAGCGCCGAAGGCCGAGGCGAAGGCGAAGCTTCACAAGCAGCTGGCCGCTGCCCGCCAGCAGGAGGCCGACCTCCGCCGGAACCTGGCCGAACTCCGCAAGCTGGCCAACGACACCCAGGCTCGGGAAGCGGAGCTGGCTCGCCTCGGCCGGCTCATCCCCGCCGACGCCGACATCGCCGGCGCCATCCTGACGCTCAACGAGACGGCCCACCAGGCACGCGTGGCGTGGTCGTCATTCGTACCTTCGCCGCCGACGCCCGCCACCGGCGGGCCTATGTCCATCGGCATCAGCATGAGGGTGTCCGGCACCTTCCAGCAGATCTTCGATTACCTCCGAAGGCTGGAGCAGCTCGACCGGCTTGTCGTGGTGGACAGTCTCCAGCTGAGCCCCGGCGCGGAGGGGTCAGCGGGAACGGGCATCCAGGCCAGCATCAACGCTCGCATGTTCTCGGCCGGCAAGGCAGGCCCGGCGGCTGCGACCGCGGCCGCCGCAGGAAACACTCCAAACTCCTCCGGCACGGCCGCCCTTCCCAAGGCAGGTGGCTGATGGCTGATGAACTGATGGAACAGCCCGGGCAGTCCGAGCCGGTACCGGACGTGAAGAGCCCCCGGGCGCGCAAGTTCCTCCGGCTCTTCCTCATGGCCGCCGGGGGCCTGGCCGCCCCCTGCCTGGCGCTGGCCGCCTTCTTCCTCAGCAACAGTGGGGGAAGCGACACTCCGACCGCCAAGAAGGCGGGTGTGGTGCAGAACGGGCGGGTCACGACGACGACAACGGCTCGGCCCAAGGCGGCGGCTCCCGTCACGACGACCACCACGACGACGCCGTCAGCTCCGGTGGCCCCTCCGCCCCGCGACCCGTTCCAGCCCCTCGTGGTTCAGGCGCCGGCGGGAGGATCCCCGGCCCGTTAACTCGGCAGGTCCCCCGGTAGCCTGGCTTCCGTGTTGCGCTACCTGACCGCCGGCGAGTCGCACGGCCAGGCCCTCGTCGTGATCGTCGAGGGCCTGCCGGCGTTGTTGCCGATCACCATCGAGCAGATCGCCGACGAGCTGGCCCGCCGCCGGCTGGGCTACGGCCGGGGCCCCCGCATGCGGTTCGAGCGCGACGACGTCGAGTTCCTCTCCGGGGTCCGCCACGGCCGCACCCTCGGTTCGCCGGTGAGCATCCTGATCCGCAACACCGAGTGGCCGAAGTGGGTCGAGGAGATGTCGCCGGCGCCGGGGAAGACGGCCAAGCCGCTGCGCCAGCCCCGGCCCGGCCACGCCGATCTGGCCGGCATGCAGAAGTACGGCTTCGACGACGCCCGCGACGTCCTGGAACGGGCCTCGGCCCGGGAGACCGCGGCCCGGGTGGCGGCCGGGACGCTGGCCAAGGCGCTGCTGTCGCACGTCGGGATCTCCGTGCTGTCGCACGTGATCCAGATCGGCTCGGCCCGGGCCTCCACCGAGCGCCGCCCGACCCCGGCCGACCTCGAGGCGGTCGACGCCTCCGAGGTCCGCTGCTTCGACCCGGCGTCGGAGCAGGCGATGATCAACGAGATCAAGGAGGCGGCCAAGGCCGGCGACTCGCTCGGCGGCGTCGTGGAGGTGCTGGGCTACGGGGTGCCGGCCGGCCTCGGCTCCCATGTCCACTGGGACCGGAAGATCGACGGTCTGCTGGCCCAGGCCCTCATGAGCATCCAGGCGATGAAGGCCGTCGAGATCGGCGAGGGCTTCGACGTGGCCGGCCGACGGGGGAGCGACGCCCACGACGAGATCCTCTGGGAGCCGGAGTCGGCCACCTATCAGCGGGCCAGCGACCGGGCCGGCGGCACCGAGGGCGGCATGACCACCGGCGCCCTGCTGGTCGCCCGGGTGGCCATGAAACCGTTGGCCAGCCTCAACCGGCCGGTGCTGCGCACCGTCGACATCGAGACCAAGGACGAAACCGTCTCCTTCAAGGAGCGGACCGATGTCACCGCCGTCCCGGCCGCCGGCGTGGTGGCCGAGACGATGGTCTCGCTCGTGCTGGCCAACGAGGCGCTGCGCAAGTTCGGGGGAGACTCGCTGCCCGAGCTGCTCCGCAACCATCGGGGCTACCTCGAGCAGCTCCAGGCCCCGTGATGAGCCCGTCCTGATGGACGACCAACGCCACCTGGTGCTGATCGGGATGATGGGGGTCGGGAAGAGCTCGGTCGGCCGGCGGGTCGCCCTCCGCCTCGGCCGGCAGTTCCTCGACACCGACAAGATGGTCGAGGAGGAGGCCGGTTGCACCGTGGCCGACATCTTCACCACCGAGGGGGAAGCGGCGTTCCGGGCGCTGGAGGCGGCGGCCGTCCGCCGGGCCCTTGAGTCCGACCCCTACGCCGTGATCGCCTTCGGCGGCGGCGCTGTTCTCGATCCGACGAACTCCGGGCTGGCCCGGCAGCTGGCCCTCGTCGTGTGGCTCCAGGCCCCGGCCCGGGAGCTGGCCCGACGGGTGTCGGCCTCGATGCGCCGCTCCGGCGGCACCGCCCGCCCGCTGCTGGCTCAGGGCCGGCCGCCCGAGCAGGTCCTCGACGAGATCGCCCGCCGGCGGGAAGACGCCTACCGGGCGGCCGCCCACGTCCTCGTCGACACCGCCGGCCGCTCCCCGAGCCAGGCCGCCACCGCCGTCCTCGTCGCCACCGGATGGTCCGCGCCATGACCGGCGAGCACCCTCCGGCCGCCGTCTCCGCCGCCCGGACGATCCGCGTCGACCTCGGTCCCCGCAGCTACGACATCGCCGTGGGATCAGGGGTCCTCGACCAGGCCGCCGCCGCCCTCGCCGGCCGGGCCCGGGTGGCGGTCGTCACCCAGGACGTCATCGCCGAACGGTTCGCCGAGCCGCTGCTGGCCGCCCTCCAGAGCGCCGGCGCCACCGCCGAGATCTTCCTCATGGGCGACGGCGAGGAGGCCAAGAGCCTGCCCACCGTCGAGTCGCTCTGCCGCCGCTTCGCCGCCTGGGGACTGCTCCGGGGTGACGCCGTGGTCGCCCTCGGCGGCGGCGTCGTCGGCGACACGGCCGGCTTCACGGCCGCCGCCTACCACCGGGGCGTGGCCTGCCTCCAGGCTCCGACGACCCTGCTCGCCCAGGTCGACGCCGCCATCGGTGGCAAGACGGGCGTCAACCTGCCCGAGGGCAAGAACCTGGTCGGCGCCTTCCACCAACCGGTCGGCGTGATCTGCGACGTCGCCACGCTGGCCACCCTCCCGGAACGGGAGTACCGGGCCGGGCTCGGCGAAGTGGCCAAGTACGCCTTCATGGGCGACGCCGACCTGAGCGCCACCCTGGCCGACGACAGGGCCGCCGCCGCCCTGCTGGCCCGCGACGCCGCCGTCCTCACCGAAGTCGTGGCCCGCTCGGCGGCCATCAAGGCCGCCGTCGTCTCGGCCGACGAGCACGAGCGCACGGGCCTCCGGGCGACGCTCAACTACGGCCACACCCTGGCCCACGCCCTCGAGACCCTCGGGCACTACGGCCTCCTGCACGGCGAGGCGGTGGCCGTCGGTCTGGTGTTCGCCACCGAGCTGGCCGCCGCCCTCGACCGCCTCCCACCCGACGCCCCCGACGCCACGAGAACGATGCTGGCCCGCTTCGGCCTCCCGACCGCCGCGCCGGACGGGCTGGCCGCCGCCGAGCTGATCACCCTCATGCGTCGGGACAAGAAGGCCGCCGGCGGCCTGACGTTCGTCCTCCCCGCCCCGGGCGGCGGCCCGCTGGAGCGGGTCGACGACCCCCCGGCCGCCGCCGTCGACCGAGCCCTGGCCGCTGTCGGAGTGACGGTCTGATCAACGCCGCTAGCGTCCAAGTCATGTCCTTCGATCTCGACACGTTTCTCGCCGTCCCCCGGGTCTCGGCGCTCGCTCTGTCGCCGGACGGGTCCCGCCTCGTCACCTCGGTCTCGACCGTGGCACCCGACGGGACGAAGTTCCAGTCGGCGTTGTGGCAGCTCGACCCGGCCGGCGAGGCGGCGCCCCGCCGCCTGACCCGCTCGGCCAAGGGCGAGACCGGCGCCACCTTCCTGCCCGACGGCTCCATCCTCTTCACCTCGGCCCGGCCCGACCCCGAGGCCAAGAAGGGCGAGGAGCGGGACGACCGGGCGGCGCTGTGGCTCCTGCCCGCCGGTGGGGGCGAGGCCCGCCTCCTGGCCGACCCGCCCGCCGGTGTCGACGGTGTGGCCGCGGCCCGGGACAGCGGCACGGTGATCCTCGGCGTCGGCGCCTATCCCGGCACTGAGACCCTGGAGGAGGACGCCGAGAAGCACAAGGCCCGCAAGGAGGCCGGCGTCACCGCCCAGCTGTTCGAGTCCTATCCCATCCGCTACTGGGACCACTACATCGGCCCCCGGGACCGCCGCCTCTACCGGATCCCGGCGCCGGCGGCCGACGACAGCCGGGCCGAGCTGGAGCTCGTCCTCGACGGGACCGGCCAGCACCTCGACGAGGCGGAGTTCGACGTCACCCCGGACGGCATGACGCTCGTCACCAGCTGGTACACCCGCCGGGGGATCACCGACCTCGGCGCGGAGCTGATCGCGGTCGACGTCGCCACCGGCGAGCGGCGGACCCTGGCCTCCGAGGCGGACGTCGGTTTCTGGAGCCCCCGCTGCTCCCCGGACGGCCGGTCAGTCGTGTGCGTCCGGGCGGTCGTCGGCGACCCCGACCACGCCGAGCAGCTGACCGTCTGGCTCGTCGATCTCGCCACGGGCGACGGCCGTGATCTCACCCCCGACCTCGACCGGTGGCCGTCCGCTCCGCCCGTCTGGGCGCCGGACTCCTCCGCCGTCTACTTCGTCGCCGATGAGAACGGGCGGGCCCCCGTCTTCCGGGTCGACGTCTCCTCCGGCGAGGTCGCCAGGCTCTCGAGCGCCGGCGCCTTCTCCGACCTCTGCCCGTCCCCCGACGGCACGACCGTCTACGCCCTCCGCACGACGATCGGGTCGCCGCCCCAGGCCGTCGCCCTCGACACCACTGCCGCCGATCAGGAACCGCGCCCGATCCCCACGCCCGGAGTCCCGCTCGAGATCCCCGGCCGGGTCGAGGAGCTGACCGCCACCGCCTCCGACGGCACCCCGATCCACTCCTGGCTGGCGCTGCCCTCCGACGCCTCGGAAACCAACCCCGCCCCGCTCGTCGTCTGGATCCACGGCGGGCCCCTCGCCTCGTGGAACAGCTGGCACTGGCGGTGGAACCCCTGGCTGCTCGTCGAGCGGGGTTACGCCATCCTCCTGCCCGACCCGGCACTGTCGACCGGCTACGGCCAGGCCTTCGTCGAACGGGGCCGGGGCCGGTGGGGCGACGAGCCCTTCACCGATCTCATGGCGGCCACCGATGCCGCCGTCGCCCGGCCCGACATCGACGAGACCCGGACGGCGGCCATGGGCGGCTCCTTCGGCGGCTACATGGCCAACTGGGTGGCCGGCCACACCGACCGGTTCCGCTGCCTCGTCACCCACGCCAGCCTGTGGGCCCTCGACCAGTTCCACGGCACGACCGACCACGCCGTCTGGTGGGAGCGGGAGTTCGGCAACCCCTACGTCGACAAGGCCCGCTACGAGGCCCACTCGCCCCACCGGGCCATCGACCGGATCACCACCCCGATGCTCGTCATCCACGGCGAGCGCGACCACCGGGTCCCGGTCGGCGAGGCCCTCCGACTCTGGGTCGACCTCCTGCGCCACGACGTCGAGGCGAAGTTCCTCTACTTCCCCGACGAGAACCACTGGATCCTCAAACCCCAGCACGCCCGGATCTGGTACGAGACGGTCCTCACCTGGCTGGACCACCACCTGCTCGGCAAGGAATGGCAGCGGCCGGAGATGCTGTGACCGATCCGGTCCGGGAACGGCGGGAACGCATCGGCCGCCTGGCCGCCACCGCCCGCAAGGCGGGCTGGGCCCTCTTCGCCCTGGCCTGCGTCGCCTTCGTCATCGGGCTCGTCGTCGGCCTGTCCGGACTGGTGGTCGTGGTGGTCGTGGGCAGCCTGGCCGTCGGCTCCGCGCTGCTGCTCCCGGCCATCATCGTCGGCTTCGGAGTGACCGCCGCCGAGCGCGAGGATCGCGGCTGATGCCCTCCAAACTGATCCTCGTGCTGTCCGGGCCCAACCTCAACCTGCTCGGCCAGCGGGAACCCGACGTCTACGGCAAGGCGACCCTCGACGACCACGTCGCCACCGTCCGCCAGACGGCCGCCGCGGCCGGCTACGAGGTCGAGCACCGGCAGTCGAACCACGAGGGCGATCTGATCGACGCCATCCACGGGGCCCGGGGCCGGGCGGCCGCCATCATTTTCAATCCGGGCGCTTTCACCCACTACGCCTACGCCTTGGCCGACGCCCTCGCCGCCTACGATGGAGTGGTCGTCGAGGTCCACCTGTCCAACCCGGCCGCCCGCGAAGCGTGGCGGCGGACCTCAGTGATCGCCCCGGTGGCCACCGGCACCATCGCCGGGTTCGGCGGCACCGGCTACCGCCTGGCCGTCGAGGCTGTCCTTGCTCTGCTGGAGGAAGCGGAATCGTGACCACTGACTCTCTGCCCCCGTTGGACGTGGCCGGTCGCATCGGCCGCCTGCGGGAGCTGTTCCCGGAGGCCGGCATCGACGCCCTCTTCGTCACCCGCCTGGTCAACATCCGGTACCTGACCGGGTTCACGGGCTCCGCCGCCCTCCTGCTGGTCGGCCCCGACGAGGTGCTCTTCGTCAGCGACGGCCGCTACAAGGACCAGTCGGCCGACCAGCTGGCCGCCGCCGGCGTGGAGGCCCGGATCGAGATCTCCGGCACCGAGCAGAAGCGGATCGTCCACGACGCGGCCCAGGCCCAGGGTTACGGCCGCATCGGCCTCGAGGCCCACGGCGTCACCTGGTCCCAGCAGCGCGGCTTCGCCTCCGAGTGGTTCCCGAACGCCGAGCTCGTCCCCACCGAAGGGCTGATCGAAGGCCTCCGGCGGGTGAAGGACCCCGGCGAGGTGGCCCGTATCCGGGCCGCCTGCTCGATCGCCGACCGGGCGTTCGCCAACGTCGCCGGCCGCCTGCGGGACCGTCCGACCGAGCTGGAGTTCGGCCTCGACCTCGAGTTCGAGATGCGCCGTCTCGGGGCGTCGGCCATGAGCTTCGAGCCGATCGTGGCCGCCGGCCCCAACGGGGCCAAGCCCCACGCCCGCCCGTCCAACCGCCGGATCGAACCCGGCGAGCTGCTCGTCCTCGATTTCGGCTGCGTCGTCGATGGGTACTGCTCCGATATGACGCGCACCGTCTCCGTCGGCGATCCCGGTCCGGAGGCGCGGCGGATGTACGACGTCGTGCTGGAGAGCCAGCGGGCCGGCCGCGAGGCGGTGCGCCAAGGAGTTGAGGCGGCGGCGGTCGACAAGGCCTGCCGCGACGTGATCGCCGAGGCCGGCTGGGCCGACGCGTTCCTGCACGGAACGGGCCACGGCGTGGGCCTCGAGATCCATGAGGACCCCAGAGTTTCGGCCACCGGCCGTGGTACTTTGGCCGCTGGCTACGTCGTCACCGTGGAGCCGGGTGTGTACCTCACGGGTATCGGCGGCGTCCGCATCGAGGACACCGTCGTCGTCACCCCGGACGGCTGCGACATCCTGACCGCCTCCCCGAAGGATCTCGTGTTGTGAGTGTCTCCACCAACGACCTGAAGAACGGCATGGCCCTCAACCTGCCCGAGGGCCTCATGACGGTGATCGAGTTCCAGCACGTCAAGCCGGGCAAGGGCGGCGCCTTCGTGCGAACGAAGCTCCGCAACTTCAAGACCGGCGCCGTCCTCGAACGTACCTACCGGGCCGACGAGAAGCTGACGCTGGCGATCATCGAGAAGAAGGAGATGCAGTACCTCTACCGCGACGGCGACTCGCTGACGTTCATGGACAACGAGTCCTACGAGCAGATCGGGGTCGATCCGGCCGCGCTGGGCGACGCCATCCGGTACATCAAGGAGGGCGACACCGTCATCCTCCCCACGTACCAGGGTCAGGTCGTCGGCGTGGAGCTCCCGGCGGCGGTCGAGCTCGAGGTGACCCAGACCGACCCCGGGGTGCAGGGCGACCGGGTGTCGGGGGCCAAGAAGCCGGCCACGCTGGAGACCGGCGCGGTGGTCCAGGTTCCGCTGTTCGTCGAGACGGGTGACCGGATCAAGGTCGACACCCGGACCGGCGAGTACCTGACGCGGGTCTGACCGCAGGAGCGCTGGGGCGCGCCATGGTTCGCACGAGGAGAGACGCCCGGGAGCGGGCCCTGTCCTTGTGCTACGAGCTCGACGTGCGGGGCAACAGCGTGGACGACCTGCTCTTCGAGCTGCCGGTCGCCCCCGCCCCCTATGCCGTGGAGCTGGCCCGCGGCGTCGAGGAGCACCGTGACGAGATCGACGCCATCATCAGCAAGTTCGCCGACCGCTGGTCGATCGACCGCATGCCGGTGATCGATCGCAACCTGCTGCGCATCGCCGTCTACGAGCTGGGCTGGCGGCCCGAGATCCCTCTCGGCGTCGCCATCAGCGAGGCGGTTGACCTGGCCAAGCGGTACTCGACCGACGACTCCGGCCGGTTCGTGAACGGGATGCTCGGCCGGATCGGCGAGCACCTCCGGAGTTCCGATGGGACCGCTTGAGACACCGACGATCGTCGAACCCGACATCGACGAGACCACCGACGTGGCCCGGCCGTGGGTCGTGGTCGTGTGGAACGACCCCGTCAACCTGATGTCCTACGTCGTCTACGTCTTCCAGAAGCTGTTCGGCTACTCGAAGGAGAAGGCGACGAAGCTCATGCTCGACGTGCACCACAAGGGCAAGGCCGCCGTCTCCTCCGGGACCCGGGAGCAGGCCGAGACCGACGTCGCCCGCCTCCACGCCCACGGCCTGTGGGCCACCATGCAGCGCGACTAGCCGGAGCCGCCCGTGGCCCGCCATCCCTTCCGCCGCAACCGCTCCGACGGCTACGACGTCGTCCTCGAGGCCGGGGAGGCGGCCGTGCTGACCCGGCTGTGCGAGGAGCTGACCACGCTCCTGAGCGGCGGCGAGGCCGACGGCGGTTCCGACCCGGTGCTGGAGCGGCTCTTTCCCCGGGCCTACCTCGACCCCACCGAGGAGGAGGCCGAGCGCGACTGGCAGCGGCTCGTCCACGACGACCTCGTCGACGGGCGCCGCAAGGCGCTGGCCAGCGTGGAGGGCACCCTGGCCGGCGCCACCGTCCGGCGGGGCCGTTTCGAGCTGACCCTGAGCGAAGAGCAGGCCCAGGACTGGCTGGCCGTCCTCAACGACGCCCGGCTGGCCCTCGGCACCCGCCTCCAGGTCACCGAGGACCTCGACCTGTCGGGGCTCGATCCGGACGATCCCGACACCGCCCCCTACGCCGTGTACTGGTGGCTGGGGGTGCTGGAGGAGCGGCTGGTCGAGGTCCTGTCCGGTTAGGCCGGTTGCGCCGATCCGGCAGGGACGGCCGCCCGCCACGCAGAAGATTCCGCCCGTATGGCACCGATTGCGAAGACGATGTCGCGCGCCCGGGGCTGGATCTGGGCCCATCCGCGCCGGGCCCGGGTGGCCGTGGCCGGTGCGGTCGTCACCGCGCTGGCCGGCGGCGCCTTCATCGGGCTGCGCCCCGACGGCGACGCCGACAAGGGGCGGCTGCGGCACCGGCAGTACGCCGGGTCGATCGGCGCCGACGGCGGCGTCGAGAACGACCACGTCGAGGCGCCGAGCGGATCGGCCGCGCCGGACGGCGCCGGATCCGCCGGCGGCCGGCGGCCCGGCGGTGCGGGCAACGGCACCGGCGCCCCGGCCGCGTCGGGAGCTCCGACGACAGTCGGCACCGCGCCCGGAGCGTCCCCGGGCGCCACCGCGGGAAGCGGTCCCTCTCCCTCCACCGCCGGTGGGACGGGCGGCACAGACACCACCAAACCGGACACTGGCGCGACCCGCACCACCGGTCCCGGTGGGGGCGCCACCAGCTCGCCGGCCACCACCGGCGCCAACGCCGAGGGCTGGGAGTTGATCCCGAAGGCGCCGATCGGCCCCCGGAGCTGGCATTCCGCCCAGTGGACGGGCCGGGAGATGGTGATCTGGGGCGGAACCGCCGACTTCGAGGCCGATCCGCTGATCGACGGCGCGGCCTACGACCCCGCCGCCCGAACCTGGCGCAAACTGCCGGCCGCCCCCATCACCCCCCGCCACGACGCCCGGGCCTTCTGGACCGGCTCCGAGATGCTCGTCTTCGGCGGCAGCTCCGTCGACGGCGAGCTGGCCGACGGCGCGGCCTGGAACCCGGCCACCAACAGCTGGCGAGCCATCCCCGCCGCCCCCACCGGCCCCCGCGAGGGCGCCGTCGTCGCCTGGGCCGGTGACCGCCTCGTGATCTGGAGCGGTTACACCGTGGCCCCGCCCGACGCCAACGAGGAGTTCGTCCCCGAGGCCAAGGAGGACGGCGCGGCCTACGTGCCCGCCACCGACAGCTGGGTTCCCATCGGGCCGGCCCCGATGCCGCCCCGCAGCGGCGCCCAGTCGGCCTGGACCGGCAGCCGCCTCATCGTCACCGGCGGCGAGGGCGAGGACGGCAACCGCACCGACGGCGCCGCCCTCGACCCCGTCTCAGGGGTCTGGTCGCCCATCGCCGCCCGGCCGGAGCCCGACGCCTGTGGCGGCGAGATCGCCTGCACCGGCATCTGGACCGGGACGGCCGTCCTGTTCCCCTCCTCGGCGCAGGCCTACGACCCCGCCGCCGACCGCTGGTCCGCCCTCGCCGCCCCACCGGGCCGCGACGCCCCGGCTCCCGGGGAGCCGGCCGTGTGGACCGGCCGGTGGCTGCTGACATGGGGTCTCCCCGGCGGGGAGGACGACGGCTCCGGCGCCGACCCCGGCGACACCGGCGACGGACCGCTGAAGCCGGTGGCGGCGATGTACGACCCGGCCGCCAACCGCTGGCAGCCGTTCCCGGCCGGGCCGCTCCCGAGCCGCACCCTCCACACCGCCGTCTGGACCGGCGAGGCGATGCTGCTCTGGGGCGGGGTGGACACCGGCAACGACGCCTTCCTCGCCGATGGGGCCGCCTACCGTCCCGAGTAGTCTCCGGCGCAACCCGGATGGAAGACCTCGCCCTCTACACCGTCGTCGCGCTCGCCCTGGCTTTCTGCTTCACGAACGGCTTCCACGACGCGGCCAACTCGATCGCCACGGTGGTGGCCACCCGGGTCCTCACCCCCCGTCTGGCCGTGATCTGGGCGGCCACGTTCAACTTCGTGGCCTTTCTGGTGTTCCACACCGGAGTGGCCGGGACGATCGCCAACGACGTGGTCGAGCAGGAGGTCCTCTCGATCGGGGTGATCTTCGCCGGTCTGGTGGGGGCGATCACGTGGAACGTGGCGACCTATTTCCTCGGTCTGCCCACGTCGTCGTCCCACGCCCTCATCGGCGGGATGCTCGGGGCCGCGGTGGGCAAATCAGGGTTCTCGGCCGTGATCGCCGACGGGCTGGTGAAGATCGCCGCCTTCATCGTGCTGTCGCCGCTCATCGGCTTGTCGGTGGGCTTCGTCCTGATGGTGGTCGTGCTCAACGTCGGCGTCCGGGTCGGCGAGGTCGACCGGGTCAACCGGGTGCTGCGCCGCCTGCAACTGGCGTCGGCCGGTGCCTACAGCCTCGGCCACGGCCTGAACGACGCCCAGAAGACGATGGGCGTGATCCTCGCCCTGCTGATCGCCTCCGACAAGGTGAGCGTCACGGCCGACGTCCCGCTGTGGGTGGTGCTGGCCGCCCACACCGCCATCGCGCTCGGCACCCTGACCGGCGGCTGGCGGGTGGTCCACACCCTGGGCAACCGGATCACGCGGCTTCAGCCGGCCGGCGGCGTGGCCGCCGAGTCAGCCGCCGCCGCCACCATCTTCCTCGTGACCGCTCAGGGCATCCCGGTCTCCACGACCCAGACGATCACGGGCGCGATCGTCGGGGTTGGCTCCATCCAGCGGCTGTCGGCGGTGCGCTGGGGCGTGGCCGGCCCGGTGGTCATGGCCTGGATCCTCACGATCCCGGCCGCGGCGGGGGTGGCCGCCGGGACCTACGCCGTGCTCAGCGCCCTCTGACTTCAGTCGTACTCGGTCAGGCCGCCCCCGACCCCTTCGAGGGAGCTGCCGAACTGGCTGAAGAGCTTCCCGAGGAGCCCGGCCACGTCGACGCTGACGGCGTCGGACGGGGCGGTCACGCCGGCCGCCTCCCGGTCGATGTCGAGGCGCAGCGCCACCCGGCCGGTGTTCGGCGCCGGGGTGGTTCCGGCCAGCTGGGCCAGATCGAGCTCCAGCCGCGACACCCGTCCGCCCTTGACCCACACGTCGAGCGACGCCGGCTTGTCGGGGACGTCGCCGACCTCCGGCAGCTGGCCGCCGAAGGGCATCGTCTGCTGCTGCGCCAGGGCGGGGCGGACCTTGGCGTAGAAGCCGCGCAGCGACGACACGGTGGCGAGGTAGTGGTCGCCGGCGTCGTCGGACTTCAGCTCCTTGATGCTGACGTCCTCGCTGAGGGCCTTGCCGACCGCATCCTTCAGGGCCTGGAACTCGCTGGGCAGCTTCTCGGCACCGGTCGGCGCTGGGGTCGAGCTCTCGGTGTCGCCGCCGAACTGCCGGCGCAGGTTGTCGAACAGACCGGTCACCGTCGAGAGGTCGGCCACGATCCACTGGCCGGCCGCGGCGGCGGAGATGAACCCGAACCCGTCCTGGGAGGCCAGCTCGGAGAGGGTCTTGTTGATCTCGTCGGGCGACTCGGAGAACAGCTTGGCCAGCCCGGCGATGTCGGCCCGGGCGTAGAGCTTGCGGTCGATGTAGCGGAGCTCGAAGGCGTGCTCGAGGTCGCCGGCCTTCACGTCGAGGCCGAACCGGTCCTTCGCGGTCGAGATGGCGATGTGGCCGTTGCGGAGGATGTCGAGGCCGGCCCGGTCCTCGTCGGTGAGCGGCGCCCCGTCGTTGAAGAGGGCGTTGAGGTCGTTCTCGGAGCCGACCACACTCAGCCGGAACGTCCCTTCCTTCTGGTTGGCGGTCCTCTCGGCCGCCTCCCGCACCGCCACCCGGGGCGAGAGCTTCTCGGCCGCGCCGCAGCCGGCCAGGACGACAGCTGACAGAACAGCGGCGATGACAGCGCGACGAATGCCCCGGGGTGCGGGGTGTCCCCGCAGAATGATCATGTCGCGCAGCGTAGCGACGACCTCTGAGGTTGTCGCCTGCGTTTCTCGGGAGCGTGGTCGGTGTGCCCGATCCCGGCCCGGTCGTGCTACCTTCCGAGAGGTAACCGTGAAGGGGATCCTGTGAGGTCCCCACGGGAGGCGAACAGCATTGCGGAATCCCCCTGCTTGGAGTGCCCCTGACCCGACGGGTCCGGGGCATTGGCTTCTCCGGGCCCGGGTCTTCGAGGCCGACGACCTGAAACGGGCCATCACCCGGATCGCTCACGAGATCGTCGAGCGCAATCACGGCGCCTCCGATGTCGTGCTGGTCGGCCTCTACACCCGGGGCGTCGTGGTGGCCCAGCGGCTGGCCGAGGCCATCACCTCCTTCGAAGGCGTCGAAGTGCCGGTGGGCGCCCTCGACGTCTCCTTCTACCGCGACGACATCGCCGTCCGGCGCGTGTCGCCCCTCGGGCCGACGCAGCTGCCGGGCGACGTGAAGGACAAGATCGTCGTCCTCTGCGACGACGTGCTCTTCACCGGCCGGACGGTCCGGGCGGCGATGGACGCCGTCGTCGACTTCGGCCGGCCCCGGGCCGTGCAGCTGGCCGTGCTGGTCGACCGGGGCCACCGGGAGCTGCCCATCCGGGCCGACTACGTCGGGAAGAACCTGCCCACGAAGTGGGACGAGGACGTGCGCGTCCACCTCATCCCCACCGACGAGGACGACGGCATCGAGATCTGGGAGTGCGTGGAGGAGAACGAAGGCGAGGGAGGGACGCCGTGAAGCACCTGCTGGGTATCGACGACCTCGGGGCGGACGGGATCGCCGAAGTGCTGCGCCTGGCCGACTCGTTCCTCGAAGTCACGCGGCGGGACATCCCGAAGGTGCCCGCTCTGCGGGGCAAGACCGTCGTGTCGATGTTCTACGAGGACTCGACCCGGACCCGGCTGTCGTTCGAGACGGCGGCCAAGCGCCTCTCGGCCGACACCATGACCTTCTCGGCCGGTTCGTCCTCGCTGCGCAAGGGTGAGTCGCTGCTCGACACCGTCCGCACCGTCGAGGCGATGGGCATCGACGCCATCGTCGTCCGCCACCGCTCCAGCGGTGTGCCGCAGCGGATCGCCGGCTGGATCGACGCCTCGATCGTCAACGCCGGCGACGGCTGGCACGAACACCCGACGCAGGCCCTCCTCGACGCCTTCACCCTCCGGCGCCATCGGGGCGAGAACCTTGCCGGCATGCAGGTGGCCATCGTCGGCGACATCAAGCACTCCCGGGTGGCCCGCTCCAACGTGAAGGCCCTGTCCGCCCTCGGCGCCGAGGTCACCCTGGTCGGCCCGCCGACCCTCATGCCGCCTGACCTCGAGGGCTGGCCGGTGACGGTCAGCTACGACATCGACGAGGTGCTCCCCACGACCGACGTCCTCTACGTCCTGCGCATCCAGCGGGAACGGCAGCAGGAAGCGTTGTTCCCCTCCTTGAGGGAGTACGCCACCCGCTACGGCATCACCACCGAGCGCCTCGCCCGACTGCCGGCCGATGCGCTGGTCATGCACCCCGGCCCGACGAACCGGGGAGTGGAGATCGACGCCCTCGTGGCCGACGACCCCCGCTCGGTCATCAACGAACAGGTGGCCAACGGGGTCGCCGTCCGCATGGCCGTGCTGTACATGCTGCTCGGCTCGGGTGAGGGGAGGGCGGCGTGAACCTGCTCATCCAGGGTGGGACCGTCATCGATGCCGATGGGTCGCGCCGGGCCGACGTCGTCGTGCGGGACGGGCTGATCGCCGACGTCGGCGACAACCTCACTGCACCGGGTGGCGCCACCGTCCTCGAGGCGGACGGGTGCATCGTGTCGCCGGGCTTCGTCGACCTCCACACCCATCTCCGGGAACCGGGCGGGGAGGACGCCGAGACCATCGAGACCGGCGCCCGGGCCGGCGCCCTCGGGGGGTACACCGCGCTGGTGGCCATGCCCAACACCAACCCGCCGATCGACACCGCGGCGGTGGTGGAGCAGGTGCTCCGGGCCGGCCGGGTGGCGCCCTGTCACGTCGTGTCCTCCGGCTGCATCACCAAGGGCCGGGCCGGCGAAGAGCTGGCGCCCCTCGGCGAGCTCCACGGCCTCGGCGTCCGCATCTTCACCGACGACGGCACCTGCGTGGCCGACGCCGGTCTCATGCGCCGGGCCCTGGAGTACGCCCGGGCCCTGCCCGGCGCCGTGCTGGCCCAGCACTGCGAGGATCCGCAGCTGGCCCGGGGCGGTCACATGAACGAGGGCGCCTGGTCGAGCTGGCTCGGCATCCCCGGCATGCCGGCCGAGGCCGAGTCGGTGGTGGTGGCCCGCGACATCGCGCTGGCCGGCCTCACCGGCGGGCGGGTCCACTTCCTCCACCTCTCCACCGCCACGTCGGTCGAGCTCGTCCGGGCGGCCAAGGCCAAGGGCCTGGCCGTCACCGCCGAGGCCGCGCCCCACCACTTCACGCTGACCGACTCGCTGTGCTGCGGTTACGACCCGATCTACAAGGTCAACCCGCCCCTGCGCACCGAAGGTGACGTCAAGGCGGTCAAGGAAGGCCTGGCCGACGGCACCATCGACGCCATCGCTACCGACCACGCTCCCCACCCCGCCCAGGAGAAGGAGCGGCCCTTCGACGAGGCGCCGCCCGGGATGCTGGGGCTTGAGACCGCCCTCGCCCTCACGCTGACCGAACTGGTCGGCCCCGGGCTCCTGGACCTGCCGAAGGCCCTCGCCCTGCTGTCGTGGCAGCCGGCCCGCCTCGCCGGCCTGGCCGACCACGGCGGCCCGATCGCCCCCGGCCGCCCCGCTCACATCGCCGTCTTCGATCCGGAAGCCGTCTGGGAGGTCGACCCCACGAAGCTGGCCAGCCGTTCCCGCAACACGCCCTACGCCGGCCGCAAGCTGACCGGGAAGGTGCGCCACACAGTCCTGGCCGGCGAGCCGGTCGTCCGCGACGGGCAGGCCCAGCGTTGACCCAGGAGGCACTGCTCGTTCTCGCCGATGGCGCCGAATTCGAAGGCGAAGCCATCGGGGCGTTCACCGACCCGGAGGCGGAACTGACCGTCGCCACCGGCGAGTTCGTCTTCAACACCGCCCTGTCCGGCTACCAGGAGGTGCTGACCGACCCGTCCTACGCCGGGCAGGTGGTGACGTTCACCTATCCCCACATCGGCAACTACGGGACGAACCCGGCCGACGAGGAGAGCGGCGGCGTGCACTGCGCCGGCATCGTCGTCCGGGAGCTGGCGAGGCGACCCTCCAACTGGCGCTCCGAAGAAAGTCTCGACGCCTACCTCCGCCGCCACCGGGTCCCCGGCCTGGCCGGCATCGACACCCGCCGGCTGACGCGCCATCTCAGGGAGCACGGCGCCCTTCCGGGGGCGTTCGGCACCGACGAGGCGTCGGTCCGGGCCGCGGCGGCCACGGCCCAGGGGACGGATGGCCTCGACCTGGTCGCCGGGGTGACCTGTACCGAGCCCTACCTGGCGCCCGGTAGCCATCCCGACGCACGGTTCTCGGTCGTCGCCTACGACTTCGGCATCAAGCAGTCGATCCTGCGCCGCCTCGTCGCCGCCGGCTGCCGGGTCGAGGTCGTGCCCGCCTCCACCAAGGCCGACGACGTCCTCGCCCGCCGGCCCGACGGCGTGTTCCTGTCCAACGGGCCCGGCGACCCCGCCGGCGTCGTCGGCGCCCCCGACGCCATCCGCGGCATCCTCGGCGAGGTCCCGGTGTTCGGCATCTGCCTCGGCCACCAGCTCCTCGGCCTGTCGCTCGGCGGGACCACCTCGAAGCTGCCCTTCGGCCACCACGGCGCCAACCACCCCGTCCGCCGGATGAGCAGCGGCGTGGTGGAGATCACCAGTCAGAACCACAACTACGCCGTCGACCCCGACTCGCTGGAGGGCGCGGAGGTCACCCACGTGAACCTCAACGACGGCGTGGTGGAAGGCCTGCGCGTCGAGCGCCTGCGGGCCTTCTCCGTGCAGTACCACCCGGAGGCCGCTCCGGGGCCCCACGACGCCGCCTATCTGTTCGACGACTTCACTTCCCTGATGGAGGCGAGTCGCTAAGTGCCGAAGCGCACCGACATCGAGAGCATCCTCGTCATCGGCTCCGGCCCGATCGTCATCGGCCAGGCCTGCGAGTTCGACTACTCCGGGACCCAGGCCTGCCGGGTGCTGCGGGCCGAGGGTTACCGGGTCATCCTCATCAACTCCAACCCGGCGACGATCATGACCGACCCCGAGCTGGCCGACGCCACCTACGTCGAGCCGCTCGACCTCGACAGCCTCACCCGGGTCATCGAGAAGGAACGGCCCGATGCGCTGCTCCCGACGCTGGGCGGCCAGACGGCGCTCAACCTGGCGGTGTCGGCCGCCGAATCCGGCGTGCTCGACCGGTTCGGCGTCGAGCTCATCGGCGCCGGTGTCGAGGCGATCCACACCGCCGAGGACCGGCGCCGCTTCAAGGCCGCCATGGTCGAGATCGGCCTGTCCGTCCCCAAGTCGGGCATCGCCTACTCACTGGACGAGGCGCTGGCCGTCGGCGAGGAGATCGGGTACCCGCTGATCTGCCGGCCGTCGTTCATCCTCGGCGGAGGCGGGACGGGCTTCGCCGTCGACGCCGCCGAGCTCGAGGTGGCGGCGGCCAACGGCCTCGCCGCCAGCCCGGTGGGGGAGATCCTCCTCGAGCAGTCGATCGCCGGCTGGAAGGAGTACGAGCTCGAGGTCATGCGGGATGGGGCCGACAACGCCGTCGTCGTCTGCTCGATCGAGAACCTGGACCCGATGGGCACCCACACCGGCGACTCGATCACCGTGGCCCCGGCCCAGACACTGACCGACGTGGAGTACCAGGCGATGCGGGACGCCGCCTTCGCCTGTATCCGCCGCATCGGCGTGGAGACCGGCGGCTCCAACATCCAGTTCGCCGTCAACCCGGCCACCGGCGAGATGGTCGTCATCGAGATGAACCCCCGGGTGTCGCGCTCGTCGGCGCTGGCGTCGAAGGCCACCGGGTTCCCCATCGCCAAGATCGCCGCCAAGCTGGCGGTCGGGTACCGCCTCGACGAGGTGATGAACGACATCACCGGCGAGACTCCGGCCAGCTTCGAGCCGACCATCGACTACGTCGTGGTCAAGATCCCCCGCTTCGCCTTCGAGAAGTTCACCGGCGTGCCGCCGGTGCTGGGCACCAAGATGCAGTCGGTCGGCGAGGTCATGGCGCTCGGCCGCACGTTCACGGAATCGGTGCAGAAGGCCTGCCGGTCGCTGGAGACCGGCCGCCTCGGGCTCAACGCCGACCCCACGGAAGCGGCCTACGACGGGCTCGACGACGACGAGCTCGTCCGCCGGGCGGCCGTCCCGTCGCCCGACCGCCTCTTCCACCTCGAAGCGGCGCTGCGGCGGGGCATCACCGTCGAGCGCCTCACCGAGGCCAGCGGCGTCGACCCCTGGTTCCTCGACCAGATCGCGGCGCTGGTCGAGGAACGGGCCTGGATCGTCGAGGCCGGATCGCCGGCCGCGCTGACCAGGGCGGACTGGCGCCGGGTCAAGCGGGCCGGGTTCTCCGACGCCCAGCTCGCCTACCTGTGGGGGGTCCCCGAAGCGGAGGTGCGGTCTTCCCGTAAGGCGGCCGGGGTGACCGTGACCTACAAGACGGTCGACACCTGCGCCGCCGAGTTCGCCGCCCGCACGCCGTACCACTACTCGACGTGGGAGGACGAGGACGAGGTCGCGCCGCTGGAGCGGCCGGCGGTGGTGATCCTCGGCAGCGGGCCCAACCGCATCGGACAGGGCATCGAGTTCGACTACTGCTGCGTCCACGCCGCCTTCGAGCTGTCGGCCGCCGGGTTCGAGACCGTGATGGTCAACTGCAACCCCGAAACGGTGTCGACCGACTACGACACGTCCGACCGCCTGTTCTTCGAACCGCTCACCCCCGAGGACGTGCTGCACGTCTGCGAGGCCCTGTCGGCCAACCTCCGCGGCGTGGTCGTGAGTCTCGGCGGCCAAACGCCGCTCAAGCTGGCCCACGACCTGGAGCGCGCCGGCGTGCCGATCCTCGGGACCAGCCCCGACTCCATCGACCTGGCCGAGGACCGGGAGCGGTTCAACGCCCTCTGCGAGCGGCTCGGCATTCCGCAGCCGCCCGGCGGCGTCGCCACCCAGGTTGACGCCGCCGTGGCCGTGGCGGCCCGCGTGGAGTACCCGGTGCTGGTCCGGCCGTCCTACGTGCTGGGCGGGCGGGCCATGGAGATCGTTTACGACGAAGCGGGGCTGCGGGCGGCGATGGCGGCGCTGGCCGCCTCGGCCGAAGGCGGCGCCGGCGGCGGCCTGTCGGCCACCCGGCCCGTCCTCATCGACCGGTTCCTGGAGGACGCCACCGAGGTCGACGTGGACGCCGTGCGTGACGCCAGCGGCGAAGTCCTCATCGGCGGGGTCATGGAGCACATCGAGGAAGCGGGGGTGCACTCCGGCGACTCGGCCTGCGCCATTCCGCCCCCGACCCTGCCCGGCGATGTCGTCGCCACCATCGAGCGCCACACCCGGGCCCTGGCCGACGCCCTCAACGTGATCGGCGTCATCAACGTGCAGTACGCCGTGAAGGACGGCACGGTCTACATCCTGGAGGCGAATCCCCGGGCCAGCCGCACGGTCCCCTTCGTGTCCAAGGCGACGGCGGTGCCGCTGGCCAAGGTCGCCGCCCGGCTGATGGTCGGGGCCACGCTGGCCGAGCTGCGGGCCGAAGGGCTCATCCCGGCCAACGCCGGCGCCGACGCCGGCGGCCACGTGGCGGTGAAGGAAGCGGCGTTGCCCTTCGACCGTTTCGGTGTCGACACGCTCCTCGGCCCCGAGATGCGCTCCACCGGTGAGGTGATGGGCATCGACCGCACCTTCGGCGTCGCCTTCGCCAAGAGCCAGACCGCGGTGGGCAACAAGCTGCCCGACCGGGGCTCGGTGTTCTTCTCGCTGGCCGACCGCGACAAGCCGGCCGGGCTCACCGCCGCCCGCCGCTTCGCCGATCTCGGCTTCACCATCGTCGCCACCGCCGGCACGGCCGCGGCCTGCGAAGCCGAGGGCATCCCGATCGGCGCAATCGTGGCCAAGCTCGGTCCCGACGGGCGGGACGACCCCGACATCGTCGGTGTCGACGCCGTCGACCTCATCGCCTCCGGCAAGGTCAACCTGGTCGTCAACACCCCGCGCGGCCGCGGCCCGCGGGCCGACGGCGCCTACATCCGCCTGGCCGCCAGCGCCCACGGCGTTCCGTGCCTCACGACAATCTCCGCCGCCCTGGCCGCCGCGGCCGGCATCGCCGAATCCCGCACCGAGGAACCCCGCGTGCGCTCCCTGCAGGAGTACCACCTCGACGCCCAACTGCGGCTCCCGCTGTGAGCCCCGGCGTCGACCTCACCTGCCGGCTCGGGCCGCTCACCCTTCCCAATCCGATCGTCACCGCCTCGGGCACCTACGGGTACGGCGACGAGGTCGCCAAGCTCGGGGATCCCTCGAAGCTCGGCGCGGTTACGGCCAAGTCGTTGTCGATCTATCCGTGGGAGGGGAATCCGCCACCCCGGGTGTGGGAGGCGACGGCCGGGATGCTCAACTCCGTCGGATTGCAGAATCCCGGTGTCGAGGCCTGGCTGGAACACGACCTGCCTCCGCTCCTCGCCCGGGGGGCCCGGGTCATCGTCTCGATCTGGGGCCGCTCGGTCGACGACTTCGCCAAAGCGGCGGCGGCCGTCGTTCCGGCGCTCTCCCGGCTCACCGCCCTGGAAATCAATGTCAGTTGCCCCAATCTCGAAGACCGCGGTCACATGTTCGCCGCCCATCCGGAGACCACCGCGGCGGCGATCGGAGCCGTCCTCGATCAGCTCCCGCCGTCCGTTCCGCTGTTCGCCAAGCTCTCGCCGAACGTCACCGACCTCGTGGCCGTGGCCGCCGCCGCGGTCGGCGCCGGAGCCACCGGCCTGACGCTGATCAACACCGTCCTCGGTCTGGCCATCGACGCCGAGACCCGCCGGCCGCGCCTGGGCGCCGGCGGCGGTGGTCTCTCCGGGCCGGCCATCAAGCCGGTGGCCCTGCGGGCCGTGGCCGACGTGCACCGGGCGCTTCCCGACACACCCATCATCGGGACGGGCGGTGTCCGCTCCGGCCTCGACGCCGTCGAGATGCTGTTGGCCGGCGCCAGCGCGGTGGGGGTGGGGACCGCCACGTTCTTCGATCCCCGGGCCGCCCAACACGTCGTCGACGGCCTGGCCCGCTGGTGCGCCGAACACGGCGTGGCCCGCAGCGGCGACCTCGTCGGAGGACTCCAATGGTGACCGCTGTCCGCGACCGCTTCGCCCTCGCTCTCGACGTCGACGATCTGGCCGCCGCCGTCGCCCTGGCCGACCGGCTGCACCCCTGGTTCGGTGTCGTGAAGGTCGGTCTCGAACTGTTCGCCGCCGCCGGGCCGGCGGCTGTCGAGAAGCTGGCCGCCCCCGATCGGCGCGTCTTCCTCGACCTCAAGCTCCACGACATTCCGACCACCGTCGGCAAGGCCGCCCGCCAGGTCGGGCGGCTCGGTGTGGGTTATCTCACACTGCACACCGCCGGCGGCGTCGACATGCTCCGGGCCGCGGTCGACGGTCTGGTGGCCGGCGCCGCCGACGCCGGCGTCGACCGTCCGGTGGCCCTCGGCGTCACGGTGCTCACCAGTGATCCGGACGCTTCGGCGTTCCCCGCCCGGCTCGACGCCGCTGCCGCCGGCGGATGTGGCGGCGTCGTGTGCTCGGTCCGCGAGCTCCCGGCGGTGAAAGATCGTTCACAGCTGCTGGCCGTCGTGCCCGGCATCCGCCTCCCGGGAGGGGCGACCCACGACCAGGCCCGCGTCGGAACCCCGGCCGAGGCCATCGCCGCCGGCGCCGACCTGCTCGTGATCGGCCGGGCGGTGACGGCTGCGCCCGATCCCGAAGCGGCCGCCGCGGCGCTTGCCGGGTAGTCCCCACCGCTTTCCCCGTCTGTCACGTCCGTGACGCGAAAACCGTTACTGCGGGCCGAATTCCCATGAAAACACCGTTACGGACGGGTTGTGGGCCTAGGGGCTCTGCCTATACTGACCAGGTTCGTCGGTCCCCGGGCGGCGACGCCACCGTGCAGGTGACCACCCGGGTTCCGAACAAAAGTTTTCGTTGACGCCTCCGGAGGTCCCAAGGCCATGCCCCTCCCGCCGTCGCTCGATCCCGCGCAGCGCCAGGCGGCGCTCGAGAAGGCAGCTGCCGCCCGCCGTCAGCGGGCCGAGTTGAAGGAGAAGCTGAAGGCTGGATCGATCAGCCTCGGCGAGTTGCTGGCGCAGGGCGACACCGATGACGCCGTCGCCAAGCTCAAGGTGGTCACTGTCCTCGAGTCCCTCCCGGGCGTCGGCAAGGTGAAGGCCCGGCGCACGATGGAGGAGCTCGAGATCAGCGAGAACCGTCGCGTCCGGGGCCTGGGCACGCACCAGCGGCGCGCCCTCCTCGAACACTTCGAGCGTTAGGGCTCTCTGGGCGTTCTCCTCGTCCTCTCGGGCCCTTCCGGAGCCGGTAAGGGCACCGTCGCGGCCAAACTCCTCGACCGGGAGCCCCGGCCGTGGCTCTCCGTGTCGGCTACCACCCGGCCGCCGCGCCCCGGTGAACAGGACGGCGTCGACTACGTCTTCATCGACCGGGCCACGTTCGAGAAGTGGCAGGAGCATGACGAGTTCGTCGAATCGTTCGAGGTTTTCGGTCACTTCTACGGCACCCCGAAACGCCCGCTGATCGACCACCTGGCCGCCGGCGACGACGTGATCCTGGAGATCGACGTGCAGGGCGCGATGGCGGTCCGTAAGGCCTTTCCCGACGCGGTGCTCGTCTTCCTCCGGCCGCCGAGCCGAGAGGTGCAAAAGGAGCGGTTGCTCGCCCGGGCCGGCGACGCGCCCGACAGCATCGAACGGCGGCTGGCCAAGGCCGACGCCGAGGAATCGATGGCCGGCGAGTTCGACCTGGTGGTCGTCAACGACGACCTGGAGACGGCCGTGGAGCAGGTCGCTGCTATCCTCGAAGCCCGCAGATGAGTACTCAGAATTCATGCTGTTATGTCGGAAATCGAATGAATTCTGAGTACTCACCATTCGTGAGGAGCGAAAATCCGTGGAACGCCGCCCGTCGCTGATGCACCCGCTCTTGGAGAACCTGACCGACCGCGTCGACTCCAAGTTCACGCTGGTGTCGCTGGCGGCCAAGCGGGCCCGGCAGATCAACTCTTACTTCAACCAGCTCGGTGAGGGCCTCGGCACGATCGTCCCGCCCCAGGTGACGTCGCTGTCCCGCAAGCCGCTGTCGATCTCCCTGGAGGAGATCGAGGCCGGCAAGATCGTCTTCGAACGACCCGAGGTCGTCGAGAAGTCGATCAAGTAGGCCGTCGTTGGGCGATTTCGCCGGGCGGCGCATCGTCCTCGGAGTCTCGGGCGGGATCGCCGCCTACAAGGCCATCGAGATCTGCCGGCGGCTGGTCGACGCCGGCGGGCACGTCATGCCGGTCCTCACCGCCGGCGCCACCCGCTTCGTCGGTCCGCTGACGTTCTCGGCGCTGGCCTCCGAGCCGGCCCGCACCTCGCTCTTCGAGGGGCCGGAGCCGATTCCCCACACCCGTCTCGGGCAGACCTGCGACCTCGTGCTGGTGGCCCCCGCCACCGCCCGGGTCATCGGCCACTACGCCGCCGGGATCTCCAACGACCTGCTGACCGCCACGCTGCTGGCCACCCGGGCCCCCGTTCTCCTGGCGCCCGCCATGCACACCGAGATGTGGGAACACCCGGCTGTGCAGGACAACCTGTCTCTGCTGCGTCGCCGGGGAGTGCACATTGTCGATCCGGAGTCCGGTCGGCTGGCCGGGGGCGACATCGGCGCCGGCCGCCTGGCCGATCCCGCCCGCATCGTCGAGGCGGCCGCCGCGGTGCTGTCGGGCGCCGGCACCGCCCGGGCCGGCGACCTGGCCGGCCGGCGGGTGCTCGTCACCGCCGGCGGTACGCGGGAGCCGATCGACCCCGTCCGGTTCATCGGCAACCGCTCCTCGGGGAAGATGGGCTACGCCGTCGCCGAAGCGGCCGCCCGCCGGGGGGCCGAGGTTGCTCTGGTCACGACCGTTCCCCGCCCGGCGCCCGCCGGGGTGGTCGACGTCGTGCGGGTGGAGACGGCGGCCGAGATGGCCGACGCCGTCCTCGAGCGCTACGCCGACGTCGACGTCGTCGTGATGGCCGCCGCCGTGGCCGACTTCCGGCCGAAGGCGTCCGCCCCCGAGAAGATCAAGAAGGCCTCGGGGCCGCCCGAGATCATCCTCGAGCCGACCGTCGACATCCTGGCCGAGCTCGGTCGCAGGAAGTCGACGCAGTACCTCGTAGGATTCGCGGCCGAGACGGAACGGCTCGTCGAGCAGGCGGCCGCCAAGATGGCGGCCAAACGGGTCGACCTGATGGTCGCCAACGACGTGACCGCCCCCGGATCGGGTTTCGAGGTCGACACCAACCGGGCCGTGCTGATCACTCCCGACGGCACCACCCGCCAGCTACCGCAGATGCCCAAGATCGAACTGGCCGATGCCATCTGGGACCGGGTGGCCCCGGAACTGCAGCCGCAGAACTGAACAACGGAAGAGGAGGCTCCGTGAGCAGCAACCGGTGGAGGTTCACCTCCGAGTCGGTGACCGAGGGTCACCCCGACAAGATGGCCGACCAGATCAGTGACTCGATCCTCGACGCCATCCTCCGGGAAGACCCGACCGGCCGGGTGGCCTGCGAGACGCTGCTCACCACCGGCCTCATCGTCGTGGCCGGGGAGATCACCACCACCGCCTATGTCGAGATCCCGAAGATCGCCCGGGAGACGGTCTGCTCCATCGGCTACGACCGGGAGTCGTACGGGTTCGACGGCAACACCTGCGGCGTCGTGGTGTCGATCGACGAGCAGTCGCCCGACATCGCCCAGGGCGTGAATACGGCGCTGGAGCGCCGGGTCGGGGGATTGGGCGAAGACGCCCTCGACGCCGTCGGCGCCGGCGACCAGGGGATGATGTTCGGCTACGCCTGCGACGAGACGGCCGATCTGATGCCGATGCCGATCTGGCTGGCGCACCGGATGGCCCACCGGCTCTCCGAGGTCCGCAAGGCCGGGGTGCTGCCCTACCTGCGGCCGGACGGGAAGACCCAGGTGACGATCGAGTACGAGGGCAACCGGCCCATCCGCCTCGACACCGTCCTCATCTCGACCCAGCACCAGCCGGGGATCGACGTGGAGACGCTGCTCAAGCCGGACCTGCGGGACCACGTCATCCGCCCGCTGCTGCCGCCGGAGTTCGCCGACGACGACTTCACGCTGCTGTGCAACCCGACCGGGACGTTCGAGCTCGGCGGGCCCCACGCCGACACCGGTCTCACCGGCCGCAAGATCATCGTCGACACCTACGGCGGCATGGCCCGCCACGGTGGCGGCGCCTTCTCCGGCAAGGATCCGACGAAGGTCGACCGGTCCGCCGCCTACGCCACCCGCCAGGCGGCCAAGGCCGTCGTCGCCGCCGGGCTGGCCAAGCGCTGCGAGGTCCAGGTGGCCTACGCCATCGGCAAGGCGCGGCCGGTGTCGATTCTCGTCGAGACGTTCGGAACGGCCGAGATCGACCCCGAGAGGCTCCCCGATCTGATCCAGGAGCACTTCGACCTGCGGCCCGCCGCCATCATCGACCGGCTCGACCTGCGCCGGCCGATCTACCGCAAGACGGCGGCCTACGGTCACTTCGGCCGGCCCGACAAGGAATTCACCTGGGAGCAGGTCAACGACCTCGCCGACGCCCTCCGCGCCGCCGCCGGCGGCTGATCTCTTCGGCTCTCCGCCGGCCGCGACGCGAGCGCCGAATCGGGCGGCCGGTGAACGCGCCGGCGCGGCCGGCGACGATGAGGTGCGAGAGACCCGCGTCTGCCGGGTCGCCGTCGACGTCCTCGCCGTCGAGCGGCTCTTCGACTACACGGTCCCCGAACCGCTGGCGGCCGTCGTGGCCGTCGGAACCATCGTCCGGGTCAACCTCGGCGGCCGGCGCGTCCGGGCCTGGGTCGTCGAAGACGACGTCGTCTCCGAAGCGCCGGCCGACAAGCTGCGACCGCTGCTGGCCGCCGTCTCCGCCGGCCCGCCGCCCGAGATCATCGATCTGACAGCCTGGGCCGCCCACCGCTTCGCCGGGCCGCGACTCCCGCTGCTGCGAGCCGCTTCTCCGGCGGCCATCGTCGCACCCTCCGCCGCCCCGGCCCCTTCCCCTCCCTCGGACCCGGACGTGGTCCGTCCCTCCTCGTCTGCGTCCTCTTCTTCGGACGAGGCCGCCGAGGTCGCCGCCGACGCCGCCCGGCGCCAGACGGCGACGATTCGCTGGCCTCCGGCGGCGGGCAACGGTGATCTCGTCGCCGGTCTCCTCGCCCCGGACGGCTCGACCATCGTCGTGGTGCCCGAAGGCCGGCTCGGAGCCCTGGCCGCCGGGCTCCGGGCGAGGGGCGCCACGGTCGTGCCGTGGCTCGTCGAGGGCCGGCCTCGGGACCGGGCACGGGCGTGGCAGCGGGCCCGTCAGGGTGGGTGCGTCGTGCTCGGCGGGCGCTCGGCGGTGCTGGCGCCGGTGCCCGACCTCGCCGCCGTCGTGATCGTCGACGACGGCTCCGAAGCCCTGAAGGAGGAGCGGTCCCCGACGTGGCACGCCCGCGACGTGGCGGCCGAACGGGCCCGGCGGCGGGGCGCCCGCCTGACGATCGTCTCGCCGGTGCCGCCGCTGGAGGCGCCCGGCCCGTTGGTGGCTCCGTCCCGCACGGTGGAACGGGCCGGGTGGCCGATCACGGAAGTGATCGACCGCCGCCGCGAACCGCCCGGCCTCGGCCTGTTCTCCTCCCGCGCCGTGGCCGCCCTGCGGGCCGCGGTAGAGGACCCCGAGCGGATCGCCCACCGTAACGGTAGGCAAACCGCTCGGGGTGCGGGCGCCGCCCGCCCGCGGGCCGTCTGCGTGCTCAACCGCCGAGGGCGCGCCCGACTGCTGGCCTGCGCCGCCTGCGGCGAGCTCGTGCGCTGCGACCGGTGCGAGGCTGCGGTGGCTGAGGTCGACGCCGGCCCCGACGGGGTGGCGCTCCTGGGCTGCGCCCGGTGCGGGGCCACCCGGCCCCGGGTCTGCGTCCGCTGCGGAAGCACGAGGCTGAAGATCCTGCGGTCCGGCGTCAGCAAGGTGCGGGAGGACCTGGCGGCCCTCCTCCCCGGGGTCGGGGTGGCCATGGTCGACGCCGCCACCGACGAGCTTCCGACGGAGCCCGTTCTCATCGGGACCGAGGCGGTGCTGCACCGGGTCGAGCCGTACCCGGGCGGGGCGACGGCGGCCGTGGTGTTCCTGGACTTCGACGCCGAGTTGCTCGCCCCGCGGTTCCGGGCGGGGGAGCAGGCCCTGTGGCTTCTCGTGCGGGCCGCCCGTCTCGTCGGGCCCCGGGCCGGCGGGGGGCGGATCCTGGTCCAGACCCGCCTGCCCCGCCACGAAGTCATCGAGGCTGCCGTCCGGGCCGCTCCCGGGCTCGTGGCCGACGCCGAACGCCCCCGCCGCCGGCTCCTCGACCTTCCGCCCTACGCCGCTCTGGCCCGTCTCACCGGCGACGCGCCGGCCCTGGCCGCGGCGGCCGAGGCGCTACGCGCCGCTCCCGCGGTCGGCGTGTCCGCCGGCGCCGGCTCCGGCGACGACGTCCTCGTACGCGCTCCCACCGCCGAGGCCCTGGCCGACGCGCTGGCCGCCGCCTTCAGCGCCGGCCGCCCCCTCGGGCGCCTGCGGGCCGAGGTGGATCCGCTGCGGGTGTGAACCAGGACGGCCGGTAGTCTCACGGCCCATGGCCACCTTCCCCATCCGGGTCTTCGGCGACCTCGGTCTCAAGCAGCGCTGCCCCGACGTCACCGAGTTCGACGGCGCGCTGGCCAAGCTGGCCGACGACATGATCGAGACGATGTACGCCGCGCCCGGTGTGGGTTTGGCCGCCAACCAGATCGGCATCCAGAAGCGGATCTTCGTCTACGACGCCGGAGACGGCCCGTTCACCGTCGTGAACCCCACGATCGTCGAGACGTCCGAGAGCTGGGAGTACGAGGAGGGCTGTCTCTCCGTGCCGGGGCTGTACTTCCCGATCGTCCGGCCCCGCTGCGTGACCCTCAAGGGCTACGACCTCGACGGCAAGGAGTTCACCCGGGAGGGGCAGGACCTGCTGGGGCGGATCTTCCTCCACGAGACGGACCATCTCGACGGGTTCCTGCTCCTCGACCGGCTCGATGCCGACCTGCGGCGGGAGGCGATGAAGATCCTCCGCTCCGGCGGGACGGGCGGCAAGGTCCGCCGGCTCGGCGTCCCGGACGACGGCGGAGCCCCGCCCCGGCCGGAGTAGGGTTTCCCCGCGTGCGGCTCGTCTTCCTCGGCAGTCCGCCCGAAGCGCAGGGGGCCTTGCGAGCCCTGCACGACGCCGGTCACGAGATCGCTCTCGTCGTCACCCAGCCCGACCGCAAGCGGGGCCGGGGTGGCGATCTCGTCCCCAGCCCGGTCAAGAAGACGGCCCTCGAACTGGGCCTGCCCGTCGTCACGCCGGAACGCTGCAAGGAGGCGCTCGACGACATCGCCGGCAGCGGCGCCGAGCTCGGCGTGGTGGTGGCCTTCGGCCAGCTGATCCCGCCGTCCGTCCTGGCCGCCCTCCCCTCCGGCTACGTCAACGTCCACTTCTCGCTGCTGCCCCGCTGGCGGGGCGCGGCCCCGGTCGAGCGGGCCATCCTGGCCGGTGACACCGAGACCGGCGTCTGCCTCATGCAGCTCGAGGCCGGGCTCGACACCGGGCCCGTCTACGCCTGCCGCACCATCCCCATCACGCCCGACGACACGGCCGGCGATCTCCGTCGCCGCCTGGCCGACCTCGGCACCGAGCTGTTGCTGAGCGAGATCGACTCGATCCCCGGGCGGACGCCGACGCCGCAGAAGGGCGAGGAGACCTACGCCGAGAAGCTGTCGGTCGAGGAGTTCGCCATCGACTGGTCCCGCCCGGCGGTCGAGCTGGCCCGTCTCGTGATGGCCGGCAACCCCAAGCCCGGCGCCTGGACGACCGCCAAGGGTGCCCGTCTCAAGCTCCTCCGGGCCCGGGCCGAACCGGCCGCCGACGGGGCCGGGGCCGCCGAGCCCGGAACGCTGGTCGGGGCGGGTCGGGTCGCCACCGGCGACGGCGTCCTCGTGCTCAGCGAGGTGCAACCCGAAGGGAAGGCGGCCATGGCCGCCACCGCCTGGGCCGCCGGCTTCCGCGGCGACCGCCTGGGTAGTTGACGCCCCGGGCCGGCCGGAAACCACCGACGTCCACTCCTCCGGGGACTTCGGCGCGCCGTCTGGCGATCGAGGCGTTGCTCAGGGTCGAGGCGGGCGGCTACTCGAACCTGGTCCTTCCCGGTCTGCTCCGGTCCTCCCGGCTGGAGGCCCGGGATCGGGCCCTGGTCACCGATCTCGTCTACGGCACGCTCCGCCAGCAGGGCCAGGCCGACCACCTGCTGGCGAAGGCGTCGCACCGCCCGCTGGCCGAACTCGATCCGCCCGTCCGGGCCGCCCTCCGTCTCGGGGTCTACCAGCTGCTCAGCGGAACCGCGGCCCACGCCGCGGTGAGCGCCACCGTCGGCGCCCTGTCCGGCTGGTCGTCTCCGGCGTCGATCCGGCGGGCGGCGCCGTACGCCAACGCTGTCCTCCGCCGGGTGGCCGACCTCGGTCCGGACTGGCCCTGGCCGGCCGGCGACGACTCCGACGCCCTGGCGGTGCGGACCTCGCACCCCCGGTGGATCGTCGAGCTCCTCCGCCGGGATCTCGGCGATGAGGCGGCCGCCGTTCTGGCCTCGGCCAACGAACCGCCGGCCGTGACGCTGCGCCCGAACCGCCTCCGGACCACCGGAGAGGCCCTGGTTGCCGAGCTGACCGCCGGAGGGACGCGGGTGGAGGTCGAGCCGGGCCGACTCGTGCCCGGCGCGCTCGTCGTCCGGGGCGTCGGAGACCTCGGCCGGCTCCCGGCCGTGGCCGAAGGCCGGGCCACCCCCCAGGACCAGGCCAGCCAGGCGGTGGCCGCCGCCGTCGACGCCCACCCGGGCGAGCGGATCCTCGACCTGGCCGCCGCCCCCGGCGGCAAGACCACGGCGATGGCCGAAGCGATGGCCGGCGAGGGCCTGGTCGTCGCCGTCGACGTCAACCCCGGCCGGGCGGCCCTCGTCCGCCGCGCTGCCCACCGCCTCGGGCTCCGATCGGTGCATGTCCTGGCCGCCGACGCCCGACACCTTCCGCTGGCCGGCCCCGACACGCCGGGCGACCGGTTCGACCGCGTGCTGCTCGACGCCCCCTGTTCCGGGCTCGGCGTGCTCCGCCGGCGGCCGGAGGCGCGCTGGCGGCTCGACCCGTCCGACGTCCACCGCCTCGCCGGTCTGCAGCGGGAACTCCTGACGGCGGCGGTCGGATGGGTCCGCCCCGGTGGCCTCGTGGCCTACAGCGTCTGCACGCTCAGCCGGGAGGAGACCGTCGACGTCGACGCCTGGCTGGCCGGGACCCACCCGGAGCTCACGGCCCTTCCCGCCCCCGGCCCGCCGTGGCGGCCCCACGGCCGCGGCGCCCTGCTGCTGCCCGCGGCCGCCGGGACCGACGGCATGTACCTGCTGCTGCTCCGAACCCCCCGCCGGCCGAGTTAGACGAGCGTAGCCGGCGTGTGGTCCCGGAGCCCGTCCAGCAGGCGGGCGACCCGCTCGACCGCTTCGACCGGGTCGGTGCCCACCGCCGTCTCACCGGTCAGGACGAGACCCGACACACCGTCGAGCAGCAGGTTGGCGACGTCGCTGGCTTCGGCCACCGTGGCGGTCGGGTCGGCGGAAATACCCGACCGCCCGGTGGCCACCCAGACCGGGGTGCCGGCTGCGGCCCCCTCCCGGGCGATCGCCTTCTGCAGCAACGGAACCTGTTCGATGGGCAGTTCGGCGGCGAGATGGCGCCGGCCCACGACCACCGTGTCGGCGGCGGCGATGATCTCCGCCGGCCCCTCGACGCCGCGGCGGCTGTCGATGCGGGCCAGGAGGCGGGCGCCGGCGGGCAGCAGCGACCGCAGCTCCTCCACCGCGCCGGCCGAGGCGGCGTACCCGAGGGCGAAGTGGTCCACGCCGGCGGCCACGGCGATGTCGACGGCCGTGCGGTCCTTGTCCGTCAGCGCCGGAAGCGACGGGGCCGGGTCGACGATCACCGGCCGGTTCGAGCGCACCCGCCCGCCGGCCACGACGATGGCCCCGGCCCGCCCTTCCTCCACGACCGCCACCCGCAACACCGCCTCGTCGAACACCGCTTCGGGGCGCAGCGAGAGCTGCCGTTCGGTGCCGAGGGCCTTCTCCTGCACCAGCCGGACGGGCTGGCCGACCCGCAGGGCCACACCGGTGGACACCAGCCCGACCCGCACCTGGGCCCCCTCGGTGTCGAGGCACACCGGCAGATGGGCGTGGATCCGGGCCGTCCGCAGGATGGCCTCGAAGTCGCTCAGCGCCACGTGCGACAGGTTGAGCCGCACGAGGTTGACGCCGAGGGGTGCCAGGCTGCGCAGCACGGCCGGCCGCAACGACGCCGGCCCCAAGGTGACGACGAGCGACGCCGACCGTTCCTCCATGTGCCGCCCCCTCCGCCAAAGGTCGGCTTCAACTTACGAAAAGTTTTCCTGACAAGCAACAGAAACCACGCAGGCCACAGGACTGGCGCGCGGCCGGGGCGGTTAGCATCCCGGCCGTGCCGCTTCTCGCCAAGGTGCTCACCGTGTCGGACGGCGTCGTGGCCGGGACCCGGGAGGACGTCTCGGGCCGGACGCTGACCGAGCGGCTGCTGGCCGAGGGCTACGTCGTCGTGGAGCACCGCATCACCGAGGACGGGACCGAGGCGGTGGCTACCGCCCTCCGGGAGCTGACCGACGGCTTCGCCGGCCTGGTGCTCACCACCGGCGGGACGGGCTTCGGCCCCCGGGATCTCACCCCGGAAGGCACGCGGGCGGTGATCGAGCGGGAGGCCCCCGGCATGGCCGAGGCCATGCGCCTGGTCAGCCACAACCAGAACGTGCCTCACGGGATGCTGTCCCGGGCCGTGTGCGGCGCCGTCGGCGAGGCGCTGATCTGCAACCTCCCCGGGTCTTCCAAGGGCGCCATCGAATGCCTGGAAGCGGTCCTGCCGGCCATCCCCCACGCCCTCGACCTCCTGGCCGGGGGTCGCCCGCACTGAGCGGCTGACGCCGCCGGGCCCCTGCCCATGCCCGGCCGTCTACCTTCACTTCCGTGGTGAACGACGAGGCGGCGATGGCCGAGGCGGTGGCGCTGGGGGAGCGCGGCCGGCTCACCGCCGCCCCGAACCCCTGGGTCGGCTGCATCGTCGTGGCCGCCGACGGCCGGATCGTCGGCCGGGGTTTCCATCGCCGGGCGGGCGAGCCGCACGCCGAGGTCCACGCCCTCCGGGAGGCGGGCGACCGGGCCCGGGGGGCCACGGCCTACGTCACCCTCGAGCCCTGTTCCCACCACGGCCGGACGCCGGCCTGTGCCCCGGCGCTCGTCGAAGCCGGCCTGGCCCGGGTGGTGGTGGCCGTCCTCGACCCCGATGACCGGGTGGCCGGCCGGGGCGTCGAGCTCCTGCGCTCGGCCGGCACCGCCGTCGACGTCGGCATCGGCGGCGAGGTGGCCGCCCGGTCTCTCGCCCCCTACCTCCACCACCGCCGCACCGGCCGTCCGCTGTGTCTGCTCAAGACGGCGGCGTCGCTCGACGGTCGCACCGCCGCCGCCGATGGGACGTCCCAGTGGATCACCGGGCCCGAAGCCCGGGCCGACGCCCACCGCCTGCGGGCGGAGTCCGGCGCCGTGGTGGTCGGCGCGGGCACGGCCCTGGCCGATCATCCGGCGCTGACGTTCCGGAACCTGGAGTTCGAAGAGGGCCTGGTGCCGGCGCAACCCCTGCGGGTCCTGATCGATGCCGCCGGGCGGGTCCCGTCCGCCGGTCCCCTCTTCGATCCGGCGCTGGCCCCCACCCTCGTGATCACGACGCCGGCCGCCGACCCCGAGGTCAGGAGGGCGTGGAAGGAAGCGGGCGCCGAAGTGGAGGACGTCGCCACCGCCCCCGCCGCGCCGCCGTTTCCCGGCGCCGTGTCCGCCCCGCCGGGTCCGGCGGTCGACCTGGAGGCGGCGCTGGCGCTCCTCGGGCGGCGGGGCATCCTCCAGGTCATGGTCGAGGGCGGAGCCACCCTGCACGGCTCGTTCCTGCGGGCCGGTCTGGTCGACCGGCTCGTCGTCTACACCGGCGGCGCCGTCCTCGGAGCGGAGGGCCGGCCCCTGTTCACCGGTCCCGGGCCGGCCACCCTGGCCGAGGCGTCACGGTGGCGGTTGCTGAGTGTTCGCCAGCTCGGCGGTGACGCCCGCCTCGACTGGGAGCCCGTTCAACCAGGAAACTGACTGCATGTTTACCGGCCTGGTCGAGGAGCTCGGCACCGTGCGGGCGGTCATCCCCAACGCCACCGGGGCGCGCCTCGAGATCGAGGCCACCGCCGTGCTCGACGACGTCGTCCTCGGCGCTTCCATCGCCGTCAACGGCTGTTGCCTCACCGCCGTGGAGTTCGCCGCCGGCTGGTGGGCGGCCGACGCCGTCGAGGAGACCCTGCACCGGACCTCCCTCGGCGTCCTGGTCCCCGGCGACCGGGTCAACCTGGAACGGCCCGTCCGGCTGGCCGACCGCCTCGGAGGGCACATCGTGCAGGGTCATGTCGACGGCGTGGGCGAGATCGCCGGGAAGACGCCCCTGGCCGACGGTTCCACCCGGGTGAGCGTGGCCGCCCCCGACGCCCTCCTCCGCTACGTGGCCGAGAAGGGCTCGATCGCGGTCGACGGGGTGAGCCTCACGGTGGCCGCCGTCGACGACAAAACCTTCGAGTTCGCCATGATCCCCCACACGGCTACCGTGACCACTCTCGGGATCAAGGGGCCGGGCGACCCCGTGAACCTCGAAGTCGACCTGGTGGCCAAGTACGTCGAGCGCCTGATGAGCCAGAGAGAGGGCTGAGCACTATGCCGTTCGCGCCGATCGACGAGGCGGTTGCCGCCATCGCCCGAGGGGAGTTCGTCGTCGTGGTCGACGACGCCGACCGGGAGAACGAGGGCGACCTCATCATCGCCGCCGAGAAGATCACCCCCGAGGCGATCGCCTTCATGGTCCGGCACACGAGCGGGGTGATCTGCCTGCCGGTGGTCGGCGCCCGGCTCGACGAGCTGCGCATCCCGCTCATGGTGGCCGACAACACCGAGTCGCAGCGCACGGCCTTCACGGTCTCCGTCGACGCCAAGAAGGGCACCAGCACCGGCATCTCGGCCGCCGACCGGGCGGCCACGATCAAGGCCCTCATCGACCGCAACACCGGGCCCGACGACTTCAACCGGCCCGGTCACATTTTCCCCCTCCGGTACCGGGAGGGCGGCGTCCTCAAACGGGCGGGCCACACCGAGGCCGGCGTCGACCTCGCCCGCCTCGCCGGCCTCTACCCGGCCGCCGTGCTGTGCGAGATCGTCAACGACGACGCCTCGGGCACCATGGCCCGGCTGCCCGACCTCGAGCGCTTCGCCGCCGAGCACAACCTGGTGATCATCTCCATCGCCGACCTCGTCCGGTACCGCCGGCAGCGGGAGAAGCTGGTGCGCCGGGTGTCGGAGGCCCGGATCCCCAGCCCCTTCGGCGACTTCACCGCCTACGCCTACCAGTCGATGATCGACGGCACCGAGCACATCGCCATGGTGCGGGGGGAGGTGGCCGGCGCCGACAACGTCCTCGTCCGGGTCCACTCCGAGTGCCTCACCGGCGACGTGTTCTCGTCGCTGCGCTGCGACTGCGGCACGCAGCTCCAGCTGGCCATGCAGAAGATCGCCGAGGAGGGCCGCGGCGCCATCGTCTACCTCCGGGGCCACGAGGGACGGGGGATCGGCATCGCCCACAAGCTCCGGGCCTACCAGCTCCAGGAGCAGGGCCGCGACACGGTGGAGGCCAACCTCGAGCTGGGCTTCGCCGCCGACTCCCGGGAGTACGGCATCGGAGCGCAGATCCTCGTCGACCTCGGCATCACCACCATGCGGCTGATGACCAACAACCCGGCCAAGTACGGCGGCCTGGCCGGCTACAACCTCGAGATCGTCGAACGGGTACCGCTGCAGTCGATTCCCAACGTCGAGAACATCGACTACCTGAAGGCCAAGGCGGCCAAGCTGGGTCACCATCTGGTGTTCGACACCGACGCCGATGAGCTCAAGGAGCTCGCCGCCGAGAGCAGCGGCAACGGGACGAAGCACATCGATCTGAAGGAAGCCGACGATGCCGACGTATGAAGGTCGCCTCGACGCCAGCGGCCTGCGGATCGCCCTGCTGGCCAGCCGGTTCAACGAGACCATCACGAAGTCGCTGCTCGACGGTGCGCTCTCGGCGCTGCGCCGCCACGGCCTCGACGACGCCTCGATCACCATCGCCTGGGTGCCGGGGGCCTTCGAACTGCCGCTGACCGCCAAGCGCCTGGCGGCCTCCGGCGAGTTCGACGCCGTCGTCTGCCTCGGCGCCGTGATCCGGGGCGCCACGTCCCACTACGACTACGTCTGCAGTCAGGCGGCGGCCGGGATCGGCCGGGCGTCGCTCGAGACGGGCGTCCCGATCATCTTCGGGGTCCTCACCACCGAGAACATCGAGCAGGCCATCGAACGCTCCGGCACCAAGGCCGGCAACAAGGGCTTCGACTCCGCCGTGGCCGCCATCGAGATGGCCGACCTCCTCCGCCAGCTGCCCAAGGGCCAGGGACACTGAGACCACGATGCTGCGAATCGCTTTGCCGAAGGGCTCGCTGGAGCGCGCCACCCTCGCCCTGTTCGAAGACGCCGATCTGGCCGTCAGCCGCTCCTCGGAGCGTGACTACCGGGCCCAGATCGCCGATCCCCGGATCAGCGAGGTCCGGATCCTCCGCCCCCAGGAGATCCCCCGGTACGTCGCCCGGGGCTACTTCGACCTCGGCATCACCGGGCGGGACTGGATCGAGGAGACCAACTCCGACGTCGTCTCCCTGACCCAGCTCCACTACTCCAAGGCCACGGCCCGGCCGGTCAACATCGTCGTCGCCGTCCCCGGGGAGTCGGCCGTCGAGTCGGTCAGCGACCTGAAGCCCGGCACCCGAGTGTCGACCGAGTTCCCCGAGCTGACCCGCCGGTTCTTCGAGTCCAAGAACATCGACGTCGACATCCAGCTGTCCTACGGCGCCACCGAGGCCAAGGTCCCCGACATCGTCGACGCCATCGTGGAGCTGACCGAGACCGGCAGCTCGCTGCGGGCGGCGGGGATGAAGATCATCGACACCATCCTCGTGTCCTACACCGAGCTGGTCGCCAACCGCGACAGCTACGCCGACCCCGAGAAGCGCCACGCCATGGAGCAGCTGTCGACGCTGCTGCTCGGCACGCTGGAGGCCCGGGGCCGGGTGCTGGTCAAACTCAACGTCCCGGCCGACAAGCTCGACGCCGTCATCGCCATCCTCCCGGCCATGAAGTCGCCCACCGTGTCGAAGCTCTTCGGTGACGAGGCCTACGCCGTCGAGACGGTGGTCCCCAAGTCCGACATCAACACGCTGATTCCGGCCCTCAAGGACCACGGCGCGACCGACATCATCGAGCTCCCGATCGCCAAAATCGTCCACTGATGGACGGGAAGGTCCTGGCCTTCGACTCGAAGCGCGGCCTGGGCGAGATCAAGGGCGACGACGACCGCGTCTATCCCTTCCACTGCACCAAGATCGCCGACGGCACCCGCGAGATCCCCGTCGGCGTGCCCGTGGAGTTCACCGTCGCCCCCGGCCCCCTCGGCCGCTGGGAGGCGGTGGGGATCCGCCGGCGTTAGCTCAGCTGGACGAAGGCCATCCGCAGCTGGTTGAGGGCGTTCTCGAGCTGGGCCCGGTAGGGCTGAAGCTTGTCGCCGAGGCCCTCGACCAGGGCGGCCATGGCGTCGATGGCCAGCGACGCCTCGGCCAGGTCGGGCTTCTCCTCGCCACCGGTGGCGGCCTCCCGCTCCAGGTGGAGGGCGGCCAGCTCGAACAGCGCCATGGCGTGCCCGCCGATGTGCTCCACGACGGGGGTGGCCAGCACCCGGCGGGCCTCGCCGAGGGCGGCCTGGACCTCCTCCTCGGTGGGCTGGCGGCCCTCACCGGGAGCCTGCCCGCCGGGCGGCGGCCCCCCGGACGGGGGCGCGGTGGGCTGTTTGGGCGGTTCCTGCCGGGGGACGTACTCCCCACTCGGTGTCCAGATCGTGCTCATCCTGTTATCCTCAGCTTCGACAACTTACAGGGAAGATGGGAGTCGAGCAGCTGTTCGCGACTTCCCACCCGGCCACCGAGCAAGGTGCGCCGGGTCGAAAGGAGAGCCTGTAACCGGGCGACCAACGAACGGCGCACCTCCGTGCGCCGTTTCCGCGTCCGGGAGCCAGACCCCCCAACCGAAAGGGTGATGCGCCAATTTCCACAACCGATGCCAGGATCAACGAGCGGATCAGGGCCCGAGAGGTACGCCTGGTCGGAGCCAACGGGGAGCAGATAGGAGTCAAACCGCTGCCCGAAGCGCTCCACATCGCTCGTGAACACGACCTCGACCTGGTGGAGGTCGCGCCGAACGCCAACCCGCCTGTCTGCAAGATCATGGACTTCGGCAAGTACAAGTACGAGCAGGACGTCCGGCGGAAGGAATCACGGCGCAAAGCCAGCAATGTCGTGATCAAGGAGATGAAGTTCCGTCCCAAGATCGACGAGCACGACTACACCACGAAGACGAAGCACGTGGAGCGGTTCCTCCAAGAGGGCTCGAAGGTCAAGATCACGATCATGTTCCGGGGCCGGGAGATGGCTCATCCGGAGCTGGGCAAGCGGATCCTCGACCGGATCGCCGAGCAGGTGAAAGACGTGGGCAACGTCGAAGCCGCTCCCCGGGTCGACGGCCGCAACATGTTGATGGTTCTGGCACCGGTGAAGAAGCAGGAGCCGAAGAGCGGGTCGTCCAAGCCCCGCCCGCCGCGGCCGGCTCAGGAGTCGCCGGCGCCTGAGGCAGCGGCCGCCGCTCCTCCCACCCCGGCCGAGTCGGTCCCCGCCTCGCCCACGTCGTAACCTTTTTCTTCCACCCCCAGCGGGAGTACCGATGCCCAAGATCAAGACCCACCGGGGCGCGGCCAAGCGCTTCAAGATCACCGGATCCGGCAAGGTCCGCCGCCGGAAGGCGTTCCGCGCCCACCTTTTGGAGAAGAAGCCGAGCAAGCGCACCCGCCGGCTCGGTCGTGGCTCCGAGCTTCTGGGCGGAGACAAGCAGCACGTTGAGCGGCTCCTCGGCCGCCGTTAAGGAGAGGTTGTTGTCATGGCCCGGGTCAAGCGCTCCGTCCACGGCAAGAAACACCGCCGCGCCGTCCTCGAGGCGGCCAAGGGCTACAGCGGCAACCGCAGCCGCAGCTTCAAGGCGGCCAACGAGCAGGTCATGCACTCCGGTGTGTACGCCTACCGCGACCGCCGGGTCCGCAAGGGCGAGTTCCGCCGGCTGTGGATCGTGCGGATCAACGCCGCCTGCCGCCAGCACGACATGCCCTACTCCCGCTTCATGGCCGGTCTCCGGGCGGCCGAGATCGACGTCGACCGCAAGGTCCTCGCCGACCTGGCCGTGACCGACCCCGACACGTTCGGCACGCTGGTGGCCGCGGCGCGGGAGGCCCTCGCCGCTGCGTAGCGGCGCCGGCCGGGGCAGTCCCGGCCTCGGGGTGCGCGACGCCCGGGTGCGGCGGATCCGCCGCCTCCTGGCCCAGCGCTCCGCCCGCCGGTCTGAGGGTGCATTCGTGGTGGAAGGTGTCAACGTTCTGGAGGCCGCTCTCGACGGCGAGGCCGACATCGAGGCGCTCTTCGCCGCGCCCGAAGCCGAAGCCGACTGCCCGGCGCTGCTCGACCGGGCCGCCCGGCGCGGCATCGTCGTCCACCGGCTCGATCCCGGGGTGCTGGAGCGGGTGGCGGGCACGGTCACGCCCCAGCCGGTCCTGGCCGTCGCCCGGCGCCGTCCCCCGGCCCTGGCCGACGTGGCCGGCGGCGGGGGCGACGAACCAAAACTCCTGGTGGTCGGCGTCGATGTGCGCGATCCGGGCAATGGGGGCACCCTGATCAGAAGCGCCGAGGCCGCTGGGGCGCACGGGGTAATCTTCTGCCGCGGCTCAGTCGACGTCACCAATCCGAAGACGGTCCGCGCTTCGGCCGGAGCACTCTTCCACGTGCCGGTCGTCGAAGGCTGTGACCCGCAGGAGGTGCTCGGCGTGCTCGGAGATCTGGGCCACCACCGCATCGCCGCCGTGGCGCATGGCGGCGAGCGGCCCGATCGCGTCGATCTCAACCGCCCGGTGGCGCTCGTCTTCGGCAACGAGGCGGCCGGTCTGTCTCCCGACGTCCTGGACCGGGTCGACCATCAGGTGACGATCCCGATGCCAGGCCGCTCCGAGTCCCTCAACCTGGGGATGGCGGCGTCGATGCTCCTCTACGAGGCCCGCCGGCAGCGGGCCCCCCGGGAGGCCGGCGTGTCCCCCGAAAAGGCGGTGTTGGCCCCGTGACCACCGGTCAGGGCCCCTCGCCGTCAGAGATCATCGATCTCCTGCCCGACGCCGTCGTGGTCCTCGACGCCGACCGCACCATCACCGCCGTCAACGACGCCGCCGCCGAACTGCTCTCCCGGCCGGCCAAGGACCTGATCGGCGCCTCGGCCGACGAGATGCTCGAACCCCGCACCCGCGACGGCAAGCTCGTCTGGGCCGAAGGCTGGCCCCGGGCGGCGCTGCTCACCCGGGTCCGGCGCATCCCGGAGCAGGAGATCGACGTCCTGGGCGGCGACGGCAAATCCGTCCGGGTGGCGGTCACCGGCCGCTACCGCCGCAACGGCCACGGGCGCCTCGAGGGCGTCGTCCTCGCCCTGCGGCCGATCGAGCGGCGCAACACCTTGGCCGCCAGCGGTGTGGAGGTCGTCTCCACCGTCTCCCACGAGCTGCGCTCCCCGCTGACCTCGGTCAAGGGCTACACCTCGCTGCTCCTCAACCGGTGGGACCGGCTCGACGACGACCAGAAGCGCTCCATGCTGGAACAGGTCCAGCACGACGCCGACCGGGTCACCCGCCTCATCACCGAGCTCCTCGACATCTCCCGCCTGGAGACGGGCCGGCTGCGCCTCCGCTGCCAGATGGTCGACATCGCCGCCCTGGCCGAGGTCGTGGTCGAGAAGGTCCGCATCGGCCATCCGGAGCTGTCGGTGACGGTCAGCTTCCCCGGCGAGCTGCCCCGGGTCTACGCCGACCCCGACAAGGTGGAGCAGGTCCTCACCAACCTGCTGGAGAACGCCGCCAAGTACGCCGACAGCCCCGACGTCCGGGTCGAAGGCATGTTCGACGAAGGGCGCCGGGAGCTCACCGTGGCCGTCCACGACGTCGGCAAGGGGATTCCCCCGGCCGAGCTGCCCCGGCTGTTCAACAAGTTCTTCCGCGGCTCGGAGGGCGGCCGGCCGAGCGGGTCGGGGCTCGGCCTCTACATCGCCCGGGGTCTGGTGGAGGCGCACGGCGGGCGGATCGCCGCCGAGAGCCGGCTGGGAGAGGGGTCGACGTTCTCGTTCACCCTTCCGGCCGACGCCTTCGAAAAGACCTTCGGCGACGGAGACGGCAGCTCGTGACGCTTTCGGAACTCACCGCGCTCCTCGATGCGGAGCTCGCCCGGGCCAGAGACCAGATCGAGAAGCTGGAGACTTCGGTCGATCTCGACGAGGCCGAGCGCACCTTCCTCGGCAAGCGGTCGGCGGCCGCCACCGCCAACCAGGGCATCAAGGACCTCGCCCCGGAAGAGCGGCCCAAGGCCGGCCAGGCCGTGTCGGCCTACAAAGCGGCCGTCAGCGAGCTCATCGAGGCCCGGCGCGCCGCGCTCGGCGACGGCGAGGGCGCGGCCGTCGAGCGGCTCGACCTCACCCTCCCCGGACGGGGTCTGGGGCGGGGGCACCTCCACCTGATCACGCAGGTGCAGCAGGAGCTGGAGGAGGTGTTCCTCGGCCTCGGCTACGAGGTGGCCGAGGGGCCCGAGGTCGAGACCGACTTCTACAACTTCGAAGCCCTCAACATGCCGCCGGCCCACCCGGCCCGCTCCATGTGGGACACGCTCTACGTCAAGCTCGGCCGGCCCGAAGAGGTCGTGCTGCGCACCCACACCTCGCCGGTGCAGATCCGGGTCATGGAGTCGCGCCAGCCGCCGGTCTACACGGTGATGCCCGGGCGCTGCTACCGGCGCGACACGCTCGATGCCCGCCACTCTCCGGTCTTCCACCAGATCGAGGGTCTGGTGGTCGACGAGGGCATCACCTTCGGCGACCTGGCCGGCACCATCGACGCCTTCACCCGGGCCTACTTCGGTCCGGGCCACACCTCGCGGCTGCGACCCAGCTACTTCCCCTTCACCGAACCCAGCGCCGAATTCGAGGTCACCTGCTTCGTCTGCGACGGCGCCGGCTGCTCGGTCTGCTCCAAGACCGGCTGGCTGGAGCTCGGTGGCTGCGGGATGGTCGACCCCAACGTGTTCCGGGCCGTCGGCTACGACTCGGAGACCTACACCGGCTTCGCCTTCGGCTTCGGGCTGGAGCGGATGGCGATGGTCCGCTACGGGGTGGAGCACATCAAGTCGTTCTTCGAGAACGACATCCGGTTCCTCAAGCAGTTCTAGGAGTAGCTGTGAAGGCCCCTCTCTCCTGGCTCCGCGACTTCGCTCCCATCGAGGGTTCGCCGCTCGACCTGGCCGACCGGCTCAACGGCATCGGGCTCATCGTCGAGGGCCTGCACGCGCCGGGGCGCGACATCGCCGGTGTCCGCACGGTGCGGGTGCTGGCTGTCGAAAAGCATCCCGACGCCGACCGGCTGGCGCTGGTCGATGTCGACCCGGGGGACGGCAACGCGGTGCGGGTCGTCTGCGGCGCCCACAACTACGCCGCCGGCGACATCGTCCCCTGGGCGCCCCCCGGTGCCGAGCTGCCCGGCGGGTTCAAGCTCGAACGGCGCAAGATCCGCGGTCAGGTGTCGGAGGGCATGCTCTGCGCGCCCGACGAGCTCGGTCTGTCCGACGACCACAGCGGCATCATGATCCTGCCGCCGGACACCGTGGTCGGCGAGGACCTGCGCACGGTGCTCGGCCTCGACGACATCGTCTTCGACCTCGAGGTCACTCCCAACCGGCCCGACGCCATGTCGATCGCCGGCGTCGCCCGCGACCTCGCCGCCGCCCTCGGCGTGCCGTTCACGCTGCCGGAGCCCGTCGCCTCCGGCGTCATCGATCTCGCGCCGGCGACGCTGGTCGTGGAAGCCCTCGACCGCTGCCCCCGGTACGTGGCCAAGACCGGGCGGGTGGCGGTCGCCCCGTCCCCCGGCTGGCTGACGCAGCGCCTCACGAAGGCCGGCATGCGGCCGATCTCCAACGTCGTCGACGTCACGAACTACGTGATGCTGGAGCGGGGCCAGCCCCTCCACGCCTTCGACCTCAACCTCCTGGGCGGGCGGGGCATCGTGGTGCGGATGGCCAACCAGGGCGAGAAGATCACGACCCTCGACGACGTCGAACGCACGCTGAGCGCCGCCGATCTCCTGATCTGCGACGCCGAGCGGGCCCCGCAGGCCATCGCCGGCGTCATGGGCGCCGGCAACTCCGAGGTGTCCGACGCCACCACCGAGGTGCTGCTGGAGTCGGCCTATTTCACCCCCGACGGCATCCTGCGCACGTCGAAGCGCCTCGGTCTGCGGACGGAATCGTCGGCCCGCTTCGAGCGGGGCGTCGACCCCAGCGGCACCGCGCTGGCCGCCGAACGGGCCTGGGAGCTGTTCGCCGAGGTCGCCTCCGGCCAGCCGGCCACCGGCACGCTCGACGAGTACCCGGCGCCGATCGAACCGATCCGGGTGCGGCTGCGGACGGAGCGGGTCAACGCCGTCCTGGGGACGGAGCTCGACACCGAGCGGATCCAGGGCTACCTCGAGCCCCTCGGCTTCACCCCCCATCCCGACGGCATGCCGGAAGGCCTCACGGTCGACACGTTCGCCTCGGATCCGGACGACTCCGAGGTGACGGTCGTCGACGACGAGACGTTCCAGCCGGAGGAGGCGGTCGAGTACGAGGTCCCCACCTACCGGCCCGACGTGGAGCGCGAGATCGACCTCATCGAGGAAGTGGCCCGCCACCACGGCTACAACAACATCACCCGCACCCTGCCCCGGATGAAGGAGCCCTCCGGCGGGCTGACGGCCGTGCAACTCGGCCGGCGGGCGGTGCGCGACGCCCTTCTCGGTGCCGGCCTGTCGGAGGCCCACACGTTCTCGCTGGTGGCCGCCGCCGATCTGGCGGCCGCCGGTCTGCCCGCCGAGGGCATCGAACTGGAGAACCCGCTGCGGGCCGAGGAGTCGCTGCTGCGCCCGGCCGTTCTGCCCGGCCTTCTGAAGGCCGTGGCCTTCAACGCCGGCCACGGCCTGCCCGACGTCGGCCTGTTCGAGATCGGCCACGTCTTCCTGCCGCCGCCGGCCGGCCAGACGCTCCCCGACGAGCGGGAGCACCTGGCCGTGGTGCTGGCCGGCACCGTCTTCCGCCTGCCTCACGAGCCGAACCGGCCCGTTGACGGCCACGACGTCGTCGGTCGCCTGGAGACGGTGGCCGAGGCGCTGGCGCTGGCCGACTGGTCGTTGCGGCCGGGCGACGCCCCGGGGTTCGCCCCGGGTCGGGCGGCGCTCGTTGTCGTCGACGGCGCCGAGGTCGGTGCCGTCGGTGAGATCGACCAGGCCGTCCGGAACCGGCTCGGCCTGCCGGGCCCGGTGGCGGCGCTGGAGATCAACCTGTCGCGGGTCCTCGACGCCTCCCGCCGGCAGCGGCAGTCGGTCACGCCGTCCCGCTACCCGGCCTCGACCATCGACCTGGCCTTCGTCGTCGACGAGTCGGTACCGGCCGGTGCGGCCCAGCGGACCCTGCGGGACGCCGCCGGTGACCTGCTGGAGGAGGTGCACCTCTTCGACGTCTTCCGTTCCGAGGCCTTGGGCTCCAACAAGAAGAGCCTGGCCTTCGGTCTGCGCTTCCGGGCCCCCGACCGCACGCTCACCGACGAGGAGGTCGGCAAGCTGCGCCAGCGGGGCATCGACGCCATGGCCAAGGAACACGGCGCCAGCCTGCGGGCCTAGGTCCATGCCGTTCGTCCACCGGCGCCGCCCGACCTACGCCGAAGTCGACCAGCAGGGCGTGGTCTTCCACGGCCACTGGCTGGCCTACTTCGACGACGCCATGACCCGCTTCTGCGACCATCTCGGCTTCCCGCCCAAGGAGGTCTTCTTCTCCAGCTTCGACGTCATGGTGGTCAAGGCGGAGCTGGAATGGCAGGGGCCGGCCGGGTTCGACGACGAGATCGAGATCGCCGTCACCCCCGTCCGTCTGGGCTCGAAGTCCTTCGACCTCGAGTACCAGGCGACGGTCGACGGGCGCCCTGTGTGCCGGGGCATCGTGACCTACGTCTCGGTCAAGCCGGTCAGCGGCGGATCGGTCCCGATCCCCGACGACGTCCGCGCCGCCTTCGAGGCCGCGGCGCACTGACCCGCCCGCGCCAGCAGCCAAGGTCCTCTGCGCCTCTATCCGGCTATGCCGACGATGTTCCGAGGTAGGGAAGGCGGCCCCGACCTGAGGACCGCGACGGCGCCGAAGCTCGACACCGAACCGTCGATCCGAACGACGCGGTACCCGCCACCATCACGATCGCCGACCATGCCCACGGCGATCGGCGCCGCGGGATCCGCCGCGGAGCCGAGGAACGCCGCGTCGCCGAAGGCGAAGATTCCGCCGTCTGACGCAACGAGCCGGTATCCCCGCCCCGACGGGGTGGCCGCCATCCCGACGATCGGCCGCGCCAGCCGGCTACCCCCGGTCGAGCCGAAGAACCGGGCGTCGCCGAAGGAGAAGATCCCGCCGTCGGCGGCGACCAGCCAGTAGCCCGCCCCGGTCGGCGTGGAGGCCATTCCCACGATCGGCCGGTTGAGCCGGATGCCGCCGGTCGAGCCGAAGAACCGGGCGTCGCCGAAGGAGAAGATCCCGCCGTCGGCCGCCACGAGCCAGTAGCCGGCTCCGGTGGGGGTGGCCGCCATGCCGACGATCGGCTGGTTGAGCCGGATGCCGCCGGTGGAGCCGAAGAACCGGGCGTCGCCGAAGGAGAAGATGCCGCCGTCGGCGGCCACGAGCCAGTACCCCCGCCGGTTCGGTGTCGCGGCCGCCCCGACGATGGGCCGGCGCAGCGCCAGTCCACCGGCCGAGCCGAGGAACGGCGCGTCGCCCACGGTGAAGACGCCGCCGTCCGCTCCCGCCAGCCAGTAGCCGCCACTCGAGATACCCGGGCCGGCTCCCGCCCCTCCGGCGACGCCCGGTGAACCGGCTTCGACACCGTCGTTCTCAGGCCCTCTCCCGGGAGCGGTGGAGTCCCCGCCCTGTTCGCCCGCCGGCCAGATCCCCTCGGCGGCTGCGATCCGGCGCAGCCGGTCGTTGCCGGTGTCGGCCACGATGACATCGCCCTCGGGCATCACGGCCACGCCCCGGGGTTCGGCGAGCTTGGCCGCCAGCGCCGGGCCGCCGTCGCCGCCGTAGGCGCAGGCGCCGGTGCCGGCCACCGTCCGGATGACCCCGGTCCGGAGGTCGACCGCCCGGATGCGGTTGTTCATCGAGTCGGCGATGTAGAGCGTGGAGCGCCAGACGGCGATGCTGCGTGGCTCGTGCAGCCGGGCCTCGGTGGCGGGCCCGCCGTCGCCACCGAACCCGGCCGGGCGCCCTCCGGCCACCGTGGTGATGGTGCCGGCCGGGTCGATGCGGCGGACGGTCGGCATCGGCGACCCTTCGGCGTTGGAGACGTAGAGGTTCCCGGCGTCGTCGAGGGCCAGCCCTCGGGGATCGTCCAGCCGGGCGGCGGTGGCCGGCCCGCCGTCACCGGAGTACCCGGCGACGCCGGTGCCGGCGATCGTCGTGATGGTCCCGGCCGGGTCGACCCGCCGGACCCGGTAGTTGGCCGTGTCGGCGATGATCAGGCTGCCGTCCGGCGCCACGAGCAGAAATCGCGGCCGGTTGAGCTTCGCCGCGGTCGCCGGGCCACCGTCGCCGCCGAAGCCCTCCTGGCCGGTCCCGGCCACGGTCGTGATGATGCCGGTGGCGAGGTCGACCCTGCGGATCCGGTGGTTCGGGCTGTCGGCGATGTAGACATGACCCCGGTTGTCGACCGCCACGCCGTGCGGTGTGTTCAGCGACGCCTCGGTGGCCGGCCCACCGTCGCCGCCCGACCCGGCGTAGCCGTTGCCGGCGATTGTCGTGACCACCCCGGCCCGGTCGAGCCGGCGGATCTGGTGGTGGTACGTGTCGGTGAAGAAGATGTCGCCGTTGGCGGCGACGGCCGCCGTCCGGGGCTGGGCCAGCCGGGCGAAGCTCCCGTCCGGACCCTTGGCCGTGCGGCCGCCGGCGATCGTCGTGATGGTGCCGGGGGCGTCGGCACGGGCTGGCTCAGGCGCGACGGGGAGGGCAACGCCGACACAAAGAAGCATCCCCAGCACGCGCCCGAGGTTCCGGAGAGAGCACGGATTCGGGAACATCGCACGGCGGGTGTTCCCGCGCGCGCTGAGTGTTTAAACGTTGCGGCGGTACCTTCCGCCGACCTCGAAGAGCGTCTGGGTGATCTGGCCCAGCGAGCAGCAGCGGACGGCGTCCATCAGCACCTCAAAGACGTTGCCGCCTTCCAGGGCCGTCTGGCGCAGCCGGTCCAGCACCGCCGGCCGCTCCTCGGCCGTCCGGGCCTGGAAGTCCCGGAGCCGCTTGAGCTGCGACTGCTTCTCCTCTTCCGTGGCCCGGGCCAGCTCCAGCGTCTCCGGCACGTCGGAGCCCATCGGGTTCCGGAACGTGTTGACGCCGATGATCGGCAGCGAGCCGTCGTGCTTGCGCTGCTCGTAGAGCATCGACTCGTCCTGGATCTTGCCTCGCTGGTAGCCCAACTCCATCGCCCCGAGCACGCCGCCCCGTTCGGAGATCCGTTCGAACTCGGAAAGGACGGCTTCCTCCACGAGGTCGGTCAGCTCCTCGATGATGAACGAGCCCTGCAGAGGGTTCTCGTTCATGGCCAGGCCCCACTCGCGGTTGATGATCAGCTGGATGGCCATGGCCCGGCGCACCGATTCCTGCGACGGCGTGGTGACCGCTTCGTCGTAGGCGTTGGTGTGCAACGAATTGCAGTTGTCATAGATGGCGATCAGCGCCTGGAGCGTCGTGCGGATGTCGTTGAAGTCCATCTCCTGGGCGTGGAGCGACCGGCCCGACGTCTGCACGTGGTACTTGAGCTTCTGCGACCGCTCGTTGGCGCCGTAGCGCTCCTTCATGGCGACGGCCCAGATGCGGCGGGCCACCCGGCCGATGACGGAGTACTCGGGGTCCATCCCGTTGGAGAAGAAGAACGACAGGTTGGGGGCGAAGTCGTCGATGCCCATGCCCCGGGCCAGGTACGACTCGACATAGGTGAACCCGTTGGCGAGCGTGAAGGCCAGCTGCGAGATGGGGTTCGCGCCGGCTTCGGCGATGTGGTAGCCGGAGATCGACACCGAGTAGAAGTTCCGCACCTGGTTCTCGATGAAGTACTCCTGGATGTCGCCCATCATCTTGAGCGAGAACTCCGTCGAGAAGATGCAGGTGTTCTGGCCCTGGTCCTCCTTGAGGATGTCGGCCTGCACCGTTCCCCGCACGGTGGCCAGGGTGTCGGCCTTGATGCCCTCGTACTCCTCGGGCGTCGGGTCGTGGCCCATCTCCTCGACGAACGCCTCGACGCGCTGATCGATGGCGGTGTTGAGGAACATGGCCAGAATCGTCGGCGCCGGCCCGTTGATCGTCATCGACACCGACGTCGTCGGGTCGCACAGGTCGAAGCCGGAGTACAGCACCTTCATGTCGTCGAGCGTGGCGATCGACACGCCCGAGGTCCCGACCTTGCCGTAGATGTCTGGCCGCTCGTCGGGGTCGAAGCCGTAGAGGGTCACGGAGTCGAAGGCGGTCGACAGGCGGGTGGCCAGATGCCCTTCGGCCAGGTAGTGGAACCGGCGGTTCGTCCGGAACGGGTCGCCCTCACCGGCGAACATGCGGGCCGGGTCCTCCTCGTCCCGCTTGAAGGGGAACACCCCGGCGGTGAACGGATAGTGACCGGGCAGGTTCTCCGACCGGAGGAACCGGAGCAGCTCGCCCCCGTCCTCGTAGCGGGGCAGCGCCACCCGGGGAATCTTCGACCCCGACAGCGACTCCCGCGTGAGGATCCGGCGCAGCTCCTTGTCCCGCACCTTGAAGACCATCTCGTCGCCGGAATACTGCTCCACCACCGTCGGCCAGTTCTCGAGCAGCTTCCGGTCGCCCTCCGGCACCGCCTCCCGGGCCTCGGCCAGGGCGGCGTCGAGGTCGGCGGTGGTGGAACCGGCCACACCCTCGCGCCCCGCCAGCAGCTCCCGGGCCTGCTCCAGCGCCGCGCAGCGGCGGACGGCCGCCACCGACTCGGCCGTCTGCCGGTGGTAGTCCCGCACGGTGGCGGCGATCTCGGCCAGGTAGCGCGACCGCTCCGGCGGCACGACCGGCGACACCGACGAGCTGACCCGGTTCGTCACCGGCTCCAGCGCCCCTTCGGTCGGGAGCCGCAGGCCCTTCTCAACCAGGAGTCCCCGCAGGTGCTGGTACAGGGCGGTGACGCCGTCGTCGTGGAAGCGGGCCGCCACCGTGCCGAACACCGGCATCTCCTCCGGCTTGGCGGAGAACGCCTCCCGGTTGCGGACCAGCTGCCGGCGGACGTCGCGCAGGGCGTCCTCCGCCCCCCGGCGGTCGAACTTGTTGATGATGACGGCCTCGGCGAAGTCGAGCATGTCGATCTTCTCGAGCTGCGAGGCGGCCCCGAACTCCGGGGTCATCACGTAGATGGGGACGTCGACGTGGGGCACGATGGCCGCGTCGCCCTGCCCGATGCCCGGCGTCTCCACCATCACGAGGTCGAACCCCGCCGCCTTGGCGGAGGCGATGATGTCGTCGAGCGCCTCGGGCAGCTCCTTGGCTCCCCGGGTGGCCAGCGACCGGAAGTACACCTGGCCGGAATCGAGCGTGTTCATCCGGATCCGGTCGCCGAGCAGGGCGCCGCCGCCCTTGCGCCGGGTGGGGTCGACGGCGATGACGGCGATGCGGAGCTTGTCCTCCTGGTCGAGCCGGAAGCGGCGCAGCAGCTCGTCGGTCAGCGAGGACTTGCCCGACCCGCCGGTGCCGGTGATCCCCAGGACGGGAACGGTCCGCCCGCTCGCCACCCGGCGCAGCTCGTCCAGCTTGTCGTCCGGCACGCCTCCGCACTCCAGGGCGGTGATGAGCCGGGCCAGGGCCCGCTGGTCGCCGGCGAAGACCTCCTCCAGGGCGGGCGGCCCGCCCGAGCCCTCGACCGGGTCGACGTCACAGGCGGCGATCATCGTGTTGATCATCCCGGCCAGCCCGAGACGCTGGCCGTCTTCGGGGGAGAAGATCTTCTCCACCCCGTAGTCCTCGAGTTCCTTGATCTCCCGGGGCACGATCGTGCCGCCGCCCCCGCCGTAGACCTTGACGTTGCCGGCGCCGCGGGCCCGGAGCTGGTCGACCAGGTACTTGAAGTATTCGACGTGACCGCCCTGATACGACGACACCGCCACACCCTGCACGTCCTCCTGGAGGCAGGCGACGAGCACCTCATCGACGGAACGGTTGTGGCCCAGGTGGATGACCTCGGCGCCCTGCGACTGGAGGATCCGTCGCATGATGTTGATCGAGGCGTCATGCCCGTCGAACAGGCTGGCGGCGGTGACGAAGCGGATCGGGTGGACGGGCACGTGGAGATCGCCTCGGGATGCAGCCATGGGGGTCACCTCTCGCCGGAGTCGGTGCGCGGATCGTCACCCGCCAAGATACTTGGCCTTCCTACTATCTGTCCACCTAGCGTCGGACCCCAAAAGATGTACCCTGGAGAGATGGCTGCGAAGCGCAAGCTGCCGTTCGACCCGATCGACGAGGCCCGCCGCCACTGGGAGGGCCGCTGGGGTCGGGGCGACGCCATGGCCGCCGCCACCGCCGTCATGCGGGTCCAGCAGATCGTGCTGGCCGCCGTCGACGAGGCCCTGCGGCCCTTCGACCTCACCTTCGCACGCTACGAGGCGCTGGTGCTGCTGCAGTTCTCCCGGAAGGGCTCGCTCCCGCTGGGCAAGATGGGCGAGCGGCTGATGATCCACCCGACGTCGGTGACCAACATCGTCGACCGGCTCGAGGCCCAGGGCTTCCTCCGCCGGGTGCCCCACCCCACCGATCGCCGCACGACCCTGGCCGAAATCACCGACAAGGGCCGGGAGGTCGTGGAAGAAGCGACCAAGGCGGTCACCGAGGTGTCCTTCGCCATGGACGGCCTCACGGAACGGGAGCTGGAGCAGCTCATCCGCCTCCTCCGCAAGCTTCGCCTCGCCGCCGGCGACTTCGAGGGCTGACGCCGACTCTGGCGGACGCGACGGCGCCGGCCCGAGGGCCGGCGCTTCGTCAGGTAGTGCGGTGGGCTGCGGACGGGCTACATGCCCTCACGGCGCTCGCAGGAGCCGTCGGCGGCGTCGCGGCCCCGGCCCCCGTTGCAGAGGTCGTGCCCGCTGCCGCCGGAGAACGTGTCGCTGCCGTCGTGGCCCCACAGCTGGTCGTCGTTGTTGCCGCCCCGCAGGTCGTCGTCGTCGTTGCCGCCGTAGACGGAGTCGTTGCCGTTCCCGCCGTCGAGGCTGTCCATCCCGTTGTCGCCGGCCACGATGTCATCACCGTTGCCGCCGACGATGACGTCATTGCCGTCGGCGCCGTAGAGCCGGTCGTTGCCGTCCTCGCCGCAGATCGTGTCGTTGCCGCCCAAACCGTTGATCGTGTCGTCGCCGCCGAGCCCGATGATCACGTCGTTGCCGGGCGTCCCGTTCAGGACGTCGTGGCCGGCCGTCCCGATGATGTTGGCCGGGAGGCCGAGACAGGTCGGAACCTGGGCTCCAGCCGGGCTGGACCACATGGCCACCGGGCTGATCACGAGGGCGGCGCCGGCGAGCAGCTTGCCTGCGTGACGCTTACACCAGGCGGCTGACTCTTGAATCCGGACCATTGCTCCTCCTTAAAGCTGCTTTGACCATTGTCGGCAGCCCGTGGCACTCACTTCAGAGGAGGAATCGGACAATTTCGGTCAACCCTTAAGCAGGGTGGCCAGAAATAGCCAGCGCAGAACCCCTAGGGGACCACGGGGCCGGTGCTTCCGAAGAGCCACCACGAACCCGCCTCCGCATGTTTATGCGGAACTGCGTATACTGATGCCATGGCGTATCGGGCAGCAATTGTCGGCGGGTCGGGGTACACGGGTGCGGAGCTGCTCCGCCTCCTGTCCAACCATCCGGAGATCGAGGTCGTCCACGTCACCGCCGACTCCAACGCCGGGGCCCGGGTCGCCGACCTCTATCCCAGCCTGGTGGCGGCGTACCCGGATCTGGTCTTCCACCCCTTCGAGCCCGGTGATCTCGACGGCCTCGACCTGGCGTTCCTGGCGCTGCCCCACGGGCAGTCGCAGCGCCACGCCGGGGCGCTCGTCCACCGGGTGACCCACCTGGTCGACATCGGGGCCGACTTCCGCCTCCCGGCCGCCGCCTATGAGCAGTGGTACGGGGAGGCCCACGCCGCGCCGGAGCTCATCGACCGCTTCGTCTTCGGTCTGCCCGAGCTGTTCCGGGCCGACATCAAGGGTCACGCCCACGTGGCCAACCCCGGCTGTTATCCCACGGCGGCGTCGCTGGCGCTGGCGCCCCTGCTGGCCGCCGGTCTCGTCGAGCCCACCGGGCTGATCGTCGACGCCGCCTCCGGTGTCTCCGGCCGGGGCCGGGGCCTGTCCGCCCCCAGCCTCTACAGCGAAGCCAACGAGAACGTCGCGGCCTACGGGCTCCTGACCCACCGGCACACCGCCGAGATGGAGTTGGCGCTGGGGCGGTTGAGCCCCAGCGGCGAGGCCACCGTCCTCTTCACTCCCCACCTCGTCCCGATGACCAGAGGGATCCTGGCCACCTGCTACGCCCGGCCCGCCGGCGAGGCGGCCTCGCTCGGGACCGACGGCCTTCTGGCCCACTACCGCGACTTCTACGCCGGCGAGCCGTTCGTGGCCGTGCTCGACACGCCGCCGGCCACCAAGGCCACCGCCGGGAGCAACGCCGTCCACGTCACCGTGCGCTTCGACGACCGCACCGGCACGGTCCTGGCGATCTCCGCCGAGGACAACCTAGTGAAGGGCGCCTCCGGGCAGGCCGTGCAGAACGCCAACCTGCTCCTCGGGCTCCCCGAGACCCTCGGCCTGCCGACCGTCGGGCTGGTGCCCTAGATGTCGGTCACCGCCGCCCAGGGGTTCGTGGCCGCCGGCGTCGCCGCCGGCATCAAGGCGTCCGGCCGGCCTGACCTGTCCCTCGTCGCCACGGCTGACCACCGGCCGGTCACCGCCGCCGGGGTGTTCACCACCAACCTGGTGGCCGCCGCCCCCGTCCAGCTCAGCCGCCGCCATCTCGCCACCGACACCCGGGCGGCGGCCGTCCTCCTCAACTCTGGCAACGCCAACGCCGCCACCGGCGAGCCGGGGCTGCTGGTGGCCGAGCAGACCGCCGCCCTCGCCGCCGACGCGCTCGGCTGCGACCGCGGCCACGTCCTCGTCTGCTCCACCGGGCTCATCGGCATCCCGATGGCGATCGATCCGTTCACCACCGGTGTGCCGGCGGCGGCCGCCGCGCTGGCGGCCACGCCCGAGGCGGGCCGCTCGGCGGCCGAGGCCATCATGACCACCGACACCGTCCCCAAGGAGGCGCGGGCCACCTTCGAGGCCGGCGGGGTCGACGTGACCGTGGGCGGGATGGCCAAGGGCGCGGCCATGCTCTCGCCGGCCATGGCCACGATGCTGGCCGTGATCACGACCGACGCCGCCGTCGAACCCCGGGCGCTGCAACTAGCCCTCTCCCGGGCGGTCGACGCCTCCTTCAACCTCATGACGACGGACGGGTCGCGCTCCACCAACGACACCGTCCTGGTCCTGGCCGGCGGCGCCGCCGGCAACGCTCCCATCGCCACCGGCACACCGGAGGCCCACGCCCTGGCCGACGCCCTGACCGCGGTGTGCGCCAGCCTCGCCGACCAGATGGCCCACGACGCCGAAGGCGCCACGAAGTTCGTCCGGCTGACGGTGAAGGGAGCCCTGTCCCGGACCGACGCGCTGCGGGCCGCCCGGGCGGTGGCCGAAAGCCAGCTGGTGAAGTGCTCGCTGTTCGGTGGTGACCCGTACTGGGGTCGGGTCCTCTCGGAGCTCGGCGCCAGCGGCGCCTATCTCGAACCCGAGAAGGTCGACATCGCCTACAACGGATTCACGGTCTGCCTGGGCGGTGTGGCGGCCCCCGGCGGGTTCGACGCCGACGCCCTGGCCAAGTCCATGCAGCAGCGGGAGATCGAGATCACCGCCGACCTCCGCCTGGGCAACGGCGAAGCCACCGTCACGACCGTCGACCTGACCCCCGGCTACATCGACGAGAACATGAGGACCTCGTGACCTTCCCCGCCGTCGACGGCCTGCTGGAGATCGGCCCCGAGGCCAAGGCGGCCATCCTGGCCGAGGCGCTGCCCTACATCCGGGAATTCTCCGGGAAGACCGTGGTCGTCAAGTACGGCGGCAACGCCATGAGCGACCTCGAGCTCTTCGCCCAGGACGTCGTCCTCATGCGCCTGGTCGGCATGAACCCGGTCGTCGTGCACGGTGGTGGGCCCCAGATCACCGATCTGATGTCCCGGCTCGGCAAGGAGTCGACGTTCGTCGACGGTCTCCGGGTGACCGACGCCGAGACCGTCGACATCGTCCGCATGGCGCTGGTCGGCAAGGTCAACCGGGAAGTGGTGGGAGCCATCAACCGCCACGGCCCCTATGCCATCGGCCTCTCCGGCGAGGACGCCGGGCTCGTCACCGTCCACCAGCGCGACCCCCGCCTCGGTTTCGTGGGCGACGTCAGCCGCATCAACACCACGATCCTGGAGCGCCAGATCGCCGAGGAGTTCATTCCCGTCATCGCCACCATCGGTGTCGACGACGACGGGCAGGCCTACAACGTCAACGCCGACACGGTGGCCGGTGCCATCGCCGAAGCTCTGACGGCCGAGAAACTCGTCTACCTGACCAACGTCCCCGGCCTGTTCGGCGACCTCCACGACGCCGACTCGCTCATCTCCCAGATCACGGTGAAGGAGCTGGCCGATCTGCTCGACTCCGGCACGCTGTCGGAGGGCATGGTCCCGAAGATCCGCTCCTGCGTCTCGGCGTTGCGCAATGGCGTGGGACGGGCGCACCTGCTCGACGGCCGCATCCCCCACGCCCTGCTTCTGGAGTGCTTTACCCGCCAAGGTGTGGGCACCATGGTGGTGCCCTGATGCCGGCAACGACGCCGGCTTGACCACGAGGAGAACCATGGGTTTCGACGACCTCGCCGCTCTCGATGCCGCCCACGTCATGCAGACGTACGCCCGCCTGCCGGTGGCGTTCGTCCGGGGCGAAGGCAGCCGGCTGTGGGACAGCGAGGGCCGGGAGTACCTCGACTTCCTCGGCGGTCTGGCCGTGACCTCGCTGGGGCACGCCCATCCCGAGGTGGCCGACGCGCTGGCCGAGCAGGCCCGCACGCTGCTCCACGTCTCGAACCTGTACTACACCGAGATCCAGCCGAAGCTGGCCGCCGAACTCAACGGCCTGCTGGGCGGCGCCGGGCGGGTCTTCTTCTCCAACTCCGGTGCCGAAGCCAACGAGTGCGCCATCAAGCTGGCCCGCCGCTCCGGCCAGAAGCACGGCATCCCGCACACCTACCACGTCGTGTCGGCCCTCAATTCCTTCCACGGCCGGACGCTGACGACGCTGGCCGCCACCGGCCAGCCGGCCAAGCAGGCCGCCTTCCAGCCGCTGGCCCCCGGCTTCTGGCAGGTGCCCTACGGCGACGTCGGCGCTCTCGAGGAGCAGGCCGAGCGGTTCGAAGGGAAGCTGGCCGCCATCCTCCTGGAGGTCGTCCAGGGCGAGGGCGGCGTGTGGCCGGCGCCGCCCGGCTACCTGCAGGCCGTGCGGGAGCTGTGCGACCGGGCCGGAGCGCTGCTGATCCTCGACGAGGTCCAGACCGGCCTCGGGCGGACGGGCCGGTGGTTCGCCTTCGAGCACTTCGGCATACGGCCCGACATCGTGACCATGGCCAAGGCGCTGGGCAACGGCGTCCCCATCGGGGCCTGCTGGGCCACCGCCGAGGCGGCCGCCGCCTTCGAGCCCGGCGACCATGCCACCACCTTCGGAGGCCAACCGCTCGCCGCCCGGGCCGCCCTCACCACCGTGCAGATCATGCAGCGGGAGAACGTGCCCGAGCGGGCCGCCCGGGCCGGCGCCCGCCTGGCCGACGGGCTGGCCCACACGCCCGGCGTGTCCTCGGTCCGGGGCCTCGGCCTCCTCCTGGCCGCCGAGCTGGCCGAGGGGACGGACGCCAAGGCCGTCGCCGCCGCCTGTCTGGACCAGGGACTGGTCGTCAATGCCGTCACGGCCACGGCCCTGCGGTTCGAACCGTCGCTGCTCGTCACCGACGACGAGATCGACGAGGCGCTGACGATCCTCGCCAAGGTCCTGGCGGGATGAGCGTCCCCCAGTTCCTCGACGTCGACGACCTGAGCGCGCCCGCCCTGCGGCGCGTGCTCGACCGGGCCACGACCTGGAAGGAGAGCGGCAAAGTCCCCGACCTGCTGGCCGGCAAGGCGGTGGCCGCCGTGTTCGAGAAGCCCAGTGCCCGCACCCGCGTCTCGTTCGAGGTGGCGGTGGCGACGCTCGGTGGGCACTGCGTCACCTTGCGGGGAGAGGAACTCGGCCTCGGGAGCCGGGAGTCGGTGGCCGACGTCGCCCGCACGCTGGCCAGCTACTGCACCATGATCGGCGCCCGGGTCTTCGACCACCGGGTGCTGGAGGAGATGGCCCGCATCGGCGGTGTCCCCGTCGTCAACCTGCTCTCCGACACGGCCCATCCCGGCCAGGCCGTCGGTGACCTCCTCACGCTCGAGGAACATCTCGGTGGCCCGGTCGAGGGTCGCCGGCTGGCCTTCATCGGCGACGGCAACAACGTCGCGGCGTCGCTGGCCCTGGCCGCCGCCCTCACCGGCCTGGAGATGGTCATCGCCAGCCCGGCGGGCTACGAGCTCGACGACGCCGTCGTCGAGCGGGCCCGGAACCTGGGTGGCGTCATCGAGCTGGTGACCGACCCCTTCGAGGCCGTGGAAGGCGTCGATGCCGTCTACACCGACGTCTGGACGTCGATGGGCCAGGAGGCCACCCAGGAGGCCCGCCTGGCCGCCTTCGCCGGCTACCAGATCAACGCCGAGCTCCTGGCCTCGGCCCGGCCCGACACCCTCGTCCTCCACTGCTTGCCGGCCAAGCGGGGGCTCGAGATCACCGACGAGGTGATCGACGGTCCGAACTCGGTGGTGTGGACGCAGGCCGAGAACCGCATGCACTCCTACCGCTCGATCCTCGTCGAGCTGACCGGAGACGACGCCTAGTGGCTCTCGGCAAGCCGCAGCGCCAGCACCGCATCGCCCGGCTCCTGGAGGAGCAGGTGATCTCCAGCCAGGTCCAGCTGGTGGAGCTGCTGGCCACCGAAGGGATGGTCCTCACCCAGGCCACGGTCAGCCGCGACCTGGAGGAGCTGGGGGCGGTCAAGGTTCGGATCCCCGGCGGCCAGATGGCCTACGCCATTCCCGAGCTGGCCAAGGACCGGGTGGCACCGGAGGACGTGCTGAAAAAGGTGCTCGGCGAGTTCCTGGTCGAGGCGGCCCATTCGGCCAACCTGGCCGTGCTGAGGACGCCGCCGGGTTCCGCCCACGTGGTGGCCTCGGCCCTCGACCGGGCCGGCCTGCCCGAGATTCTGGGTACGGTCGCCGGCGACGACACCGTCCTGGTCGTCTGCCCGCCGGACGGGGGACAGAAAGTATCCGCCCGCCTGGCCAGGCTGGCCGGGCTCGAAGCGCAGTAAGGCAGTCGTTCGAAGCGAGCAGAAGGAGAGGTCCGTGGGAGCACGAGTCGTCCTGGCCTATTCGGGCGGGCTCGACACGTCGGTCGCCGTCCGGTGGATGGGCGAGGAGTGGGGCTGCGAGGTCATCGCCCTCGCCGTCGACGTCGGCCAGGGCGGCGACTTCGAGACGATCCGCAAGCGGGCCCTGGCCGCCGGCGCCATCGAGGCGGAGGTGATCGACGCCCGGGCCCGCTTCGCCAGTGACTTCGTCGTTCCCGCCGTGCGGGCCAACGCCCTCTACGAAGGCCGCTATCCGCTCGTCTCCGCGCTGTCCCGGCCGATCATCGTCGAAGAGCTGGTGGCCGCCGCCCGCCGCCACGGCGCCACCGCCGTGGCCCACGGCTGCACCGGCAAGGGCAACGACCAGGTCCGCTTCGAGGTCTCCACCCGGGCGTTGGCCCCCGACCTCGACGTCCTCGCCCCGACGCGCGACTGGAGCTTCAACCGCGAGACGGCCATGGACTACGCCGCCGAGCACGGCATTCCCATCGAGCAGACCAAGAAGAGTCCCTACTCCATCGACGAGAACCTCTGGGGCCGGGCGATCGAGTGCGGCGCCATCGAGGACCCCTGGGCCCAGCCGCCCGACGACATCTGGCTGCTCACCCGTCCGCCGGAGGGCGGCCCGCCGGCGCCATCGGAGGTCGTGATCGGCTTCGAGGCCGGCGTCCCCACGACGCTCGACGGTCAGCCCCTGCCTCTCCACGAACTCATCGGCCGGCTGAGCGCCAAGGTCGGCGCCTACGGCTTCGGGCGGATCGACATGGTCGAGAACCGCCGCGTCGGGATCAAAAGCCGCGAGGTCTACGAGTGCCCCGGGGCCCTGGCCCTGATCCTGGCCCACGCCGATCTCGAAGGCGTCTGCCTCGAGCGCGACGTCATGCGGGAGAAGAGCCGGCTGGAGACCCGCGTCGCCGAGATGATCTACGACGGGCTCTGGCATTCACCGCTGCGCCGGGCCCTCGATGCCTTCATGCTCGACACCCAGGAGCACGTGACCGGCGAGGTGCGCCTGGCCCTCGACGCCGGCCGCTGCACCGTGTCCGGCCGGCGGGCCCCGAAGGGCCTCTACGACCACGGCCTCGCCACCTACGACGCCTCCGACACGTTCCGCCACCGCGACGCCGAAGGCTTCGTGCGGCTGTGGGGCCTGTCGGTCGAGACGTGGGCCCGGCGCCAGGGCGCACCGGCGCCCAGGTCGCAATCCATTTCCGGGGAACACCCCCGGACCCCCGGGCAGTGACCGAGCCGTCCGATCCCCGGCGGGGTCGGGCCCTCTGGCAGGGCCGGTTCGCCGACGCCCCCTCCGAGGAGCTCCTCGATTTCACCGAGAGCCTCTCGTTCGACTCCCGGCTGGCGGCCGACGACCTGGCCGGCTCCCGGGCCCACGTCGACATGCTGGCCCGCGTCGGCCTGATCACCGAGGAGGAGCGGGCCGTCGTGGCCGCCGCTCTCACCCGTGTCGAGGCCGAGCTCGAGGGCGGGACCTTCACGTTCCTGCCACTCGACGAGGACATCCATACCGCCGTCGAGCGCCGGGTCACCGAGCTGGCCGGCCCGGCCGGAGCCAAGCTCCACACCGGTCGGAGCCGCAACGACCAGGTCGCGCTCGATCTGCGGCTGTATGTCCGCCGGGAAGGCCGGAAGATGGCCCGGCGGCTGTGCGACCTCATGCAGGTGATCCTGCGCCGGGCGACCCAGGCCCACGCCGAGGACGTCTACCTGCCCGGCTACACCCACATGCAGCGGGCCCAGCCCGTGCTCCTGGCCCATCACCTGTTGGCCCACTTCTGGGCGCTGTCCCGCGATGTCGACCGCCTGGCCGACGCCCTCGACCGGGCCGACGTGTCGCCGCTCGGCGCCGGTGCCCTGGCCGGGTCGACGCTGCCGCTCGACCCCGGCAGCGTGGCCGCCGATCTCGGGTTCGCCCGGCCGTTCGAGAACTCCCTCGACGCCGTCTCCGATCGCGACTTCGTGGCCGAGCTGCTCTTCGTCTGCGCCCTCTGCCAGGTGCACCTCTCCCGCCTCGGCGAGGAAGTGGTGCTGTGGGCGACGGAGGAGTTCGGCTTCCTCAAGCTGGCCGACGCCTACTCGACCGGCAGTTCGATGCTGCCCCAGAAGAAGAATCCCGATATCGCCGAGCTGGTACGGGGGAAGGCCGGGCGGCTCATCGGTCATCTGACGGGCTTCCTGGCCACGCTGAAGGGCCTGCCGCTGTCCTACAACCGGGATCTCCAGGAGGACAAGGAACCGCTCTTCGACGCGCTCGACACGCTGGCCCTGGCCAGCACGGCCATGGCCGGTCTGCTCGACACCGCCACGTTCGACTACGACCGGATGCGGGCGTCGGCCGACACGCCTTCGAGCGCCGCCACCGACCTGGCCGAGGATCTCGTGCGGAACGGCATGCCGTTCCGGGAGGCGCACTCCCTCGTCGGCAAGCTGGTGCGGGAGTCGGTCGAGCGGGGTATCCCGCTCGACGAGCTGATAATGACCGAGCCGAAGCTCGGTCCCGATGCCCTGGCGGCGCTGGAACCGGGCGCCTCGGTTCGGCGGCGCACCTCGCCGGGCGGGGCCGGAACGGCTTCGGTCGCCGCCCAGCTGGAGGCGGCCCGGGCCCGCCTGGCCGACCAGGAGGGCCGGCTGGCCAAAGGCGGTGGCTGAGTTCCTGCCGGCGGAGTTCTTTCTCCGCGACCCCCGTCAGGTCGCCGTCGACCTGCTCAACAAGGTGCTCGTGCACGACGACCCGGAGACCGGACGGGTCGGCGGCCGCATCGTCGAGGTCGAGGCCTACCTCGGGGCGGGCATTGATCCCGGCTCCCATGCCTTCCGGGGCCCGGGCAAGCGGAACGCCACGATGTTCGGACCGCCGGGGCACCTGTACGTGTACTTCACCTACGGCATGCACTGGTGCAGCAATGTGGTCTGCAACCCGGCCGGTGGCGGAGGAGCGGTGCTGCTGCGGGCGCTGCACCCGGTCGAGGGTCTCGACGTGATGTGGTCCCGCCGGCCGAAGGCCCGTCGGGAGCGCGACCTCTGCTCCGGCCCGGCCCGCCTGGCCCAGGCCCTCGGCCTGACCGGCGCCCTCGACGGCACCGACCTGTCCAAGGGCCCCGTCCTCCTCCTCGACGACGGCACCCCGCCGCCGGCGGCGCCCGGCAACTCCGTCCGCATCGGCCTCAGCCCCGGCAAGGGCGACGAGTCCCCCTGGCGCTGGTGGGTCCCGGGCGACCCGAACGTCAGTCGCGCCCCGGCGGCACGCACAGAACCAGCGCCGCCCCGGTCGCGGCGGCGATAGCGAACGTGTAGAAGTTCCAGTCCACGCCGAGCGACGACGCCAGCAGCCAGCCACCGACCGTCGGGCCCAGAATGGCCCCCAACCGGCCGATGCCCAGCGTCCAGCCCAGAGCCGAGGCCCGATGGTCGGCGCCGTAGTACGAGGCGACGTAGCCGTTGAGGAGGATCTGCGTGCCCACCGAGCCCAGCCCGGCCGCCGCCACAACGAAGTAGAGCGTGCCGACCGACAGGCCCCGCGACATCAGCAGCACCGCTCCGGCGGCGACGACGAACCCGGCCGCGGTGACCGGCTTGGCTCCGAGGCGATCGGCCACCGCCGAACCCGACACCGCCCCGATGACCGCTCCGACATTGAGCATGACGAGAAAGGCCAATGACGACGTCAACGGGTAGCCGGCCTTCTGCATGATCTTCGGCAGCCACGTGTTCAGCCCGTACACCAGCAGCAGCCCGCAGAAGCTGGCCAGCGGGAAGAGGACGCTGGCCGTCAGCTTCGACGGGCTGAAGAGCCCCCGGGGCAGCGCTCGTTTCGTCGCCGCCTTGAACTGGCGGGACTCGGGCAGGAACCGCCACGCCAACGGAACGACGGTGACGAGCGGCAGCATGCCCAACCCGAAGAGGAACCGGAACCCGTAGTCGGGCAGGAACCAGATCGCCAGCAGCGCGGCCAGGATCCCGCCGACGGAGTAGCCGGAGAACATCACCGCGTTGTACCGGTGATGCCGGTCGGCGGGGGCGTATTCGACGGTCAGCGCCACGGTCGTGGGCATCACACCGCCGAGGCCGAGTCCCGCCAGGAAGCGGGCGGCGGCGAAGACTCCGGCATTGGGCGCGACGGCGCAGATGCCCATAGCCACCGAGAACCAGACCAGGCACCCGAGCAGTACCTTGCGCCGGCCGATCAGGTCGGTGAGCGCCCCGACCGCCAGAGCGCCGATCAGCATCCCGGCCAGCGCCAGGCTCCCGATGTTGCCCACCCGCTGGGGCGTGAGCCCCCAGGGCCCGTAGTCGAGCAGGGCGGGAACGACCGATCCGTAGACGATCAGGTCGTAGCCGTCAAAGACAATGGTGGCGAAGCACAGGCCGAGAACCAGGAAGCGCTGTGACTCGGTGGTCGAGACCGGCGCGGCTGTAGCTACCACGCCGGCTAACTTAACAAAAAGGCAACGGCCGTGGAAGAGACGCTACCTTCGAGCCCAGATCCGCACCAGCTGGCCCTCGTCGACGACGGCGCCGCCGTCGGGGGTCTGCTTCCACACCCGGCCCGGGCGGGCGTTCGTCCCCTCGGGCGGGTCTTCGACCACGATCTCCACGGCGAGGCCCGAGACCTGGAGCAACCGGGCGGCCTGATCGACCGACAGGCCGATGGTGTTGGCGATCACGACCGGCCGTGGCGGGCCCGACGACACGCCGATGACCACGGTCCCGCCCGGGCCCACGAGGGTCCCGGGAGCCGGCGTCTGGTCGGCCACCATCCCGGACGCCCGCTCGCGGGTCGGACGTCGCTCGGTCTCGACCTTGAAGCCGGCCGCTTCCAGCACCGCCCGGGCCTGCGACTCGTACTGGCCGCGGACGTCGGGCAGGGTCACGCCCGCCGGCTCTGAAGCCGGCGTCGTGGCGGCGATCCGCTCCTGCGGAATCACCGGCTCGGGCGCCGGGAAGGCGGTGATCGGGCTGTCGGCCAGCGCCGGTGCCATGGCCCGGTGCCAGATCTGGGCCGGCCGCGATCCGCCCGTCACCCGGATCGGTGTCGCCGGCGGAACCATCGACCGGAGCCGCTCGGGGAACCCGACCCACACCGCCGCCACCAGCTCGGGCGTGTAACCGACGAACCAGGCGTCCCTCCACTCGTTGGCCGTGCCGGTCTTGCCGGCCACCGGCCGGGCGCCCAGCTGCGCCGCCGTGCCCGTCCCCCGCTGCACCACCTGGCTGAGGATGGAGGTCACGCCCCGGGCCACCGCCGTGGGGATCGCCCGGCGCAGCGTCGACGGCCGCCGGTAGAGGACGGAACCGTCGGCCCGCGTGATCTCCGTCACGAAGACCGGGTCGGCGTGCATCCCGTCGGCGGCGAAGGTCGAGTAGGCCGACGCCATGTCGAGCACGCTGACCTCGTTGCTGCCCAGCACGGCGGACGGGAACGGCTGCAGGGGCCCGGCGATGCCGAGGTTGTGGGCCATGTCGATCGCCTTCTGAGGCCCCACCTCCTCGATGAGCTTGGCGTAGACCGTGTTGATCGACGAGACGGTGGCATCGGCCAGGCTGAGCGGCGGCCCGCCGTCGCCCTCGTAGTTGCGGACCACCCAGGGCTCCTGGCCGTCGGGCATCGGGACGGTGAGGGTGCCGGGGGCCTCGTAGACCCGCTCCGGCGGGATGCCCTGGGCCAGCGCCTCGGCCAGCACGATCGGCTTGAACGACGACCCCGTCTGTCGCATCCCCTGGGTGGCGAGGTCGAACTTGGCTTCCGGCTCCGGGCCGAAGAAGTCCCGTCCGCCGACGAGGGCCCGGACGAACCCGGTCCGGGGGTCGAGCACCACCACGGCTCCCGACGGGTCGGTGGCCGGATTCGGCAGCACCGCCTTCACTGCCTCCTCGGCCGCCTGCTGGATCCGGAGGTCGACGGTGGTGCGGATCCGCAGCCCCTCCTCGAACAGGAGCCGGCGGCGGTCGGCCGGGGTGGGCCCGAAGCGCTCGTCGTCGAGGACGAACCGCTTGACCCGTTCCACGAAGTAGCCGGCCGGGTAGCGGTCCTTGCTCGGTCTCTTGGCCGCCACGCCGAGCGGAGCGGCCTCGGCGGCGGCGACGTCGGCCTCGGGGGCCCAGCCCAGCTCCCGCAGGCGGCCCAGCACCACCTGGCGGCGGGCCAGGGCGGCCTCGGCGGCGCTGAAAGGGTCGTAGCTCTCCGGGGCCTGGATCAGCCCGGCCAGCAGGGCCGCCTCGGCCAGATTGAGGGCCGACGCCGCCTTGTTGAAGTACAGCGACGACGCGGCCTGCACGCCGTAGGCCCCGTTCCCGAAGTAGATGCGGTTGAGGTAGCCCTCGAGGATCGCCTCTTTGGTGTGGGTCCGCTCGAGTTGGACGGCGAGGACCGCCTCCCGGACCTTGCGGCTGACGGTCTTCTCCGAGTCGAGCAGCACGTTCTTCACGTACTGCTGGGTGATCGTCGACCCGCCCTCGAGCACCTCGCCGGCCTCGGCGTTGCGCCGCAGGGCCCGGGCCAGGGCCCGGAGGTCGACGCCCTTGTGGGTGAAGAAGCGGGAGTCCTCGATGGCCAGCACCGCCGACTTCAGGACGGGAGCCATCTCGGTCAGCGGCACCTCCTCCCGGTCCTGCTCGGCGTGGAGGGTGGTGATGAGCGACCCGTCGGCGGCGAACACCTTGGTCGTCTCGGCCTGCGCCGCCGGGGCGGCGATGTCGACGCGGTAGGCGCATCCGCTCCCCGCCAGAGCGAGCGCGACGACGAGGGCGAGGCGTCGGAGCATGGGGCTATTCAACTCCTTTCCGAGCCCCACAGGCGTGATGGACAAAGCGTGGAGATACGGTGTCCGTCCGTGACTGAAGGCACCTCTGTGGACGAGGCCATCCGGATCGTCGGAGCCGGAGCCACCAACCTCATCTCTGAAGCGGACCTGCGCAAGAAGCTGGCCGGCGGGCGGTCGTTGCGGATCAAGCTGGGCATCGACCCCACGGCGTCCGACATCCACCTCGGCTTCGCCGTGGTGCTCCGCAAGCTCCGCCAGTTCCAGGACCTCGGCCACACCGCGGTGCTGATCCTCGGCGACTTCACCGCCCAGGTCGGCGACCCGACCGGCCGGTCCGCCACCCGCCCCCGGCTGGCCCCCGAGCAGATCGACGCCAACCTGAAGACGTACCAGGCCCAGGCCGGGTTGATCCTCCGGCCCGACCGCCTCGAGGTGCGCCGCAACTCCGAGTGGCTCGGTGCCATGGGCGCCGACGGCATGCTGGCCCTGGCCGGCAAGGCGACCGTGGCCCAGATGCTGGAACGCGACGACTTCTCGAAGCGCTACGCCGCCGGCCAGCCGATCTCGATCATGGAGCTGCTCTACCCGCTGCTCCAGGGTTGGGACTCGGTGATGGTCCAGGCCGACGTGGAGCTGGGCGGTTCCGACCAGCTCTTCAACAACCTGGTCGGCCGGGAGCTCCAGGAAAAGGAAGGCCAGGAACCGCAGGTCGTCCTGACCACGCCGCTGCTCGAGGGCCTCGACGGCGTCAACAAGATGTCCAAGTCGCTGGGCAACTACATCGGGATCACGGAGCCGCCGGCCGAGCAGTTCGGCAAGGTCATGAGCATTCCCGACTCGCTCCTGCCCCGGTACATGCTCCTGGCCACGGGCTGGCATCCCGACCGGGTCGAGGCCGAGACCGCCCGGCTGGCCTCCGGGGAGCTCCACCCCAACGCCGCCAAGCGCCTGCTGGCCCGCACGATCGTCGACCTCTACCACGGCGAGGGCGCCGGAGCGGCCGCCGAAGCCGGCTTCGACCAGGTCTTCAAGAAGCACGAGGTACCGGACGACGTCCCCGAGTTCGAGCTCCTGTCCGAGCATCTGGTGGACGGGCGGATCCGCCTGGCCCGCCTCCTGGCCCTG
>JBFLYK010000013.1:0-145313 GCA_040756995.1 Actinomycetota bacterium
AGAGCCAAGGCCAAGGCCAAGGCCAGGGACAAGGCCAAGGCCAAGGCCAGGGTCAGGGACAGGGCCAAGGACAAGGCCAGGGATCGGGCCAAGGCCAGGGTCAGGGCTCCGGGCAGGGACAGGGGTCGGGGTCGGGGTCGGGGTCGGGTTCCGGTTCCGGTTCCGGTTCGGGACAGGGGCAAGGGAGCGGCTCGGCCAGCGGACAGGTGGGCGGCACCGGCGCGGCCACCGGCTCCGGGCGGGGCGGCGTCGGCACCGCCAACGGTTCCGGCAACAACGCCTCCGTGGGACTCCAGTCAGCCACGGTCTACGACCCGATCGCCGGCGGCACCGGCGAACAGATCAACCTCGGCGGTCGCCCCGGCCAGGGTCCCACCACCAACGCCGGCCGCGGCCAGGGCCTCAGCCGCGCCTCCGGCGCCCAGGTCCCCCTCGAACGGGCCCTCCCCTACTACCGCGCCGAAGCGACCCGGGCCCTCGACTCCCTGAACCTCCCGCCCTCCCTGCGCGCCCTGGTGCGCGCCTACTTCGACTCCTTGGGCGCCGAATGACACACGAAGGGTCCTCCGCCATCGCTCGCTCGCGCCGCCGGCCTTCCGCGGCGCCTCCCTGCGCTGCCAGGAGCCGCATGATTGCCCCTCGACCTCGTAGCCCCCGCAACCTCCGCTTTGCGCGCGCCGCGCCACCCCCCGGTCGGCCGCCCGACTCCTTCAACCCGCCTGCCGCGTGCAGCGCGCCGCCCGCCGGTCGGCCGCTCGATTCCTTCAGGCTGCCTCCGTCCCTGCGGGCCCTGGTGTGGCCCTTCGATTCTTTGGGAGTCCGATGACCATCTCCGACGCCAACATGCCCGGACAGCTCGCTCCAGAGGCGTACGCCGAAGTGGCGGCAGCCATCGAGGCGCAGGTGGGGCGGGTCATTGTCGGGCAGGCCGATCTGGTGCGGCTGGTGCTCGTCTGCCTGGTCTGTGAAGGGCATGCGCTCATCGAGGGCGTGCCCGGGCTCGGCAAGACCGTGCTGCTGAAGACGCTGTCGGACGCCCTGAACCTGTCGTTCTCCCGGCTGCAGTTCACGCCTGACCTGATGCCGGCCGACATCGTGGGCACCAACGTCCTCGAGGAGGACGAGGCCGGTCGGCGCCAGTTCCGCTACCGGCCCGGGCCGGTGTTCGCCCAGCTGGTCCTGGCCGACGAGATCAACCGGGCCACGCCGAAGACGCAGTCGGCGCTGCTGGAGGCGATGGCCGAGCGGGCCGTGACCGTGGCCGGCGAGACGCGCCGTCTGCCCCGCCCCTTCCTCGTCATGGCCACGATGAACCCGATCGAGATGGAGGGCACCTATCCCCTGCCCGAAGCCCAGCTCGACCGGTTCCTCCTCAAGGCGCTCGTGCCGTTCCCCACCGCCGCCGAACTGGCGGAGGTGGTGGAGCGCACCACCGGCGCCGGGCTCGCCCAGGTCGAGCAGGTGGCCGACGCCGCCACCCTGGGCGCCATGGTGGAGCTCACCCGCCAGGTGCCGGTGGCCTCCCACCTCGTGGCCCACGCCGTCGACCTCGTGGTGGCCAGCCACCCCGACGGCGCCGGCGCCCCGGAATCGGTCAAGCGCTACGTGCGGGTCGGTGCCTCACCCCGAGGCGCCCAGGCGCTGGTCCTGGCGGCGAAGGCCGCCGCCCTGCTCGACGGCCGCCCCAACGTGTCGGCGGCCGACATCCGGGCCATGGCCCGTCCGGCGCTGCGCCACCGCCTCGTCCTCGGCTACGAAGCCACCGCCGACGGCGTGACCGCCGACGACGTCGTCTCCGCCGTCCTCGGCGCCATCGAGGAACCGAAGCCCGGCCTCCGAGGCGCCCCGTGAACCGAGCGCAGTCCGTCTCACCGCCGGCCCCCGCCAAACCGGCGTTCCATTTCCGCCATATCCCGGTAAACGAGCGCCAGTTGGGGCCGGTGGAGGCGGCGGCGTGAGCGAGTTGCTGCCGCCGCCGCTGTTGGCGCGGTTGGAAACGCTGCAGATGGCGACACGGCGGCGGCTGGCCGGGCAGCTGGCCGGGGAGCACCGGTCGCCGCGGCATGGCAGCTCCCTCGACTTTGCCGACTACCGCACGTACCACCCGGGCGACGACTTCCGGCGCATCGACTACCACCTCTACGCCCGGCTCGACACGTTGCTGCTCAAGCTCTACGAGGCCGAGGACGAGGTCCGCCTCCGGCTCCTGGTCGACACGTCGGCGTCGATGGCCCGGGGCGGAAAGCTGCAACAGGCGGCCCGCATCGCCGGCGCCCTCGGGTTCGTGGCGCTGGTACGGCGGGATCCCGTCACCCTGCACACCTTCCCGTTCGAAGACGCCGCTCCCCGCTTCGTCGGCCGCAACGCCGCACCGCTCCTCTTCCGCCACCTGCAGGCGCAGCAGGGGTCGGGCACCACGCCGTTCGCCGCCGCCGCCACCCACCTCCTCGCCCGCCCCGGCCCGCCCGGCCTGACCGTCGTGTGTTCCGACCTCCTCACGCCGGAATGGGAGACGGGCCTCTCCCGCCTGCCGGCCCGGGGTGGCGACGTCGTCATCGTCCACGTGCTGGCCCCCGAAGACCTCAAACCCGACTTCGTCGGCGATCTCGAGCTCGTCGACATCGAAGGCGCCGGCCGCGTCGCCGTCAGCTGCTCGCCCGACACCGTGGCGCAGTACGCCAAGTCTGCCGAAGCCTGGGCCGACAACGTCGCCGCCCGGGCCCGCGCCGCCGGCGCCGCCTACGTCCGTGTCGCTTCCGACGCCGACATCGAACCCCTGCTCCTTGGCAACTGGCGCGACGCCGGCGTCCTGCGATGACTGGCACGCTGGCCGCCATCCGGGACCCTGAGCGGAAAACGCACACCTACTGGGGGTTTTCCGCTCCGGGTCTCTTGAGCGGGCAGGAGCCCGAGCGGTTTACCCACCGTAACGGTGGGTTTTTCGCTCGGGGTCTGGCGGTGCAGCCATGAGGTTCACCAATCCGGCGGCACTCGGGCTGCTGGCGCTCGCCATTCCTATCGTGCTGTTGCACATCCTGCGGCCTCGTAGGCCGCAGATCGTCGTCGGGTCCACCTACTTGTGGAAGCCGTTGGCGCAGCCGGTCTCCGCCGCTTCGCCCTGGCAGAAGCTCAGGCCTTCACTGCTGCTCATCCTGCAGTTGCTGGCGGTTGCGTTGCTGGCGCTGGCGGTGGCCAGGCCGGTTCGGCTGACTGCGGCACCGTTGGCCCGGCACACCGTGTTCATCGTCGACGACTCCGGGTCGATGGCCGCCAACGACGGCAAGCCGGACCGGATCGGCGCCGCCCGGGCCCGGGCCCAGGCCCTGCGCAAGCAGCTGCCGGCCGGGGGGCAGGCCAGCGTGGTCGTCGCTTCGGCCCAGCCCCGGGTGCTGCTCTCCGCCAGCGACGACTCCCGGGCCTTCACCGAAGCGCTGGCGGCCATCCCGCCGCCGGCGGGCACGGCGGACTTCGCCGGCGCCTTCAATCTGGCCGAGAGCCTGGAGACGCCCGGCGTCCCGATCGGGTTCGTCCTCCTGTCCGACGGTGGCCTCTCCCCCGCCGAACAGAAGCTGCTCCCGCCCGGTACGCGGTACGAGAAGGTCGGCGACCGGGCCACCAACCGGGCCATCACCCGGCTCGTCGTCGAGCCCCGGGGCAGCGGACTGCGGGCCCTCGTGACCCTGCGCAACACCGGCGGTGCCGAGGCCACCCAGACGCTCCGGCTCGACGTCGACGGCCGTACCGTCCACCGGGAATCCGTCCACCTCCCGGAGGGCGGCGTCGTCGAGCGGGAGGTCGACCTCCCGGCCGGCGAACGGGTGGAGGCGCTCCTCGACGGTGACGACCTCCTCGCCGCCGACAACCACGCCTACGCCACCGCCGCCCCCCGGCCCCGCCTCCGCATCCTCCTGGCCGGCCCCGAAGACCTGTTCCTGGAGCGGCTCCTGGCCGCCATCCCCGGCGTCACGCTGGAACGGAGCGAGGCGTCCCGGCCGGCGCCGGGCCTGGACCTCGCCGTCTACAACCAGGTACCCGTCCCGGCCGACCCCGGCACGCCGTGGCTGGCCATCGCCCCACCGGGGGGCGCCCCCGGCCTCACCGTGGCCGGCGCCGTGGACCAGCCGGCGGTGGCGCTCGTCCGGGCCGAGCACCCGCTGCTGGCCGGACTCGACCTGTCGACCGTCGGCATCTCCACCGCCCAGAAGCTCGCTCCCCGGGCCGATGACCAGGTGCTCGTCGGCGCCGAGGAGACACCGCTGTTCGTCCGGGGCAGCCGGGACGGCCGGGCCTTCGCCTACCTCGGCTTCAAGCTGGCCGACTCCAACCTGCCGCTGACCGTCGCCTTCCCGGTGCTGGCCGACCGGCTGCTCACCGACCTGTCGGGCGCCGCCGCCGCGCCCGGCGACGTCCGGGCCGGGCAGCCCCTCCCGCTCCCACCCGGCGGGACGGCGGTCACCGTCCTGCGGCCGGGCGGCACCCGCATCGAGGTCCCGGCCGGCGGCGCTGGGCCCCTCACCGACCGCACCGGCTTCTACCGCATCCAGGCCGGGGCTTCGGGGCCCGGGGGAACGGGCGGCAAGCCGGAGCAGGTGGTGGCCGTCAACGCCCCCATCGGCGAATCGGCGCTGGCGCCGGCCGACACCCTGCCCGTCCGCCCCCGACCGCCCGCTCCCGGCGAGCGCGCCCCCCGGGGCGAGGTGTCGCTGCTGCGCTGGATCATCCTCGCCCTGGCGCTGGTGCTGGCGGCCGAGTTCCTCGCCAGCCGCCGGTCCCGGGGCGTACCCCGCCGCCAGTGGCGAGCCGGTGTCGCCGCCCGGGCCGCCATCGCCGCCTGCCTGCTCGGAGCGCTGCTCGGGATCTCGCTGCCCCGCGGTGGCGGCCGGGTGGCCACCGTGTTCCTGGTCGACGCCTCCGACTCGATGGGCGCCGGCGGCAAGGAAGCGGCGCTGGAGTGGGTCCGCCAGGCGCTGGCCGAGCAGCCCAAGGGCACCAGGGCCGGCGTCGTCCTCTTCGGCGGGGACGCCCGGGTCGAGGCCACCCTGGCCCCCCGGATCCGCCTGTCCGACGCCGCCGTCCAGGTCGACGCCAGCCGCACCAACCTGGCCGGCGCCCTCCGCCTCGCCGGCGCCCTGCTGCCCGACGACGCCCGGCGGCGGGTCGTGCTCGTCTCCGACGGACGGGCCACCGAAGGGGACGCCGCCCTCGAAGCCCGTCGCCTCAAAGAGGACGGTATCGACCTCGACGTCCACACCGTGGCCGCCGCCGAGGGGCCCGACGCCGCCGTCGCCCGGATCGACGCCCCCGGCTCCGCCCACAAGGGCGAATCGTTCCTGCTGCGGGCCAAGATCGCCTCCACCCGGGCCGGCCCGGCCCGGGTCACCCTCCAGAAGGACGGCGTCCCGGTCGAGGAGCGGGTTGTCGACCTCGCCGTCGGCGAGACCGTCGTCGAGTTCAACCAGGTGGCCGGCGACCCGGGCTTGTCCCGCTACCGCGTCGAGGTGAGCGCGGCCGGGGACACCGTCAGCGCCAACGACGCCGGCTACGCCGCGGTGGCCGTCGAGGGCCCGCCCAAGGTCCTCATCGCCGAAGGGACGGCCGGCGAGGGCGCGGCGCTGGCCGCCGCGCTGCGGGCCGGCGGCCTCGACGTCGAGGTGAAGAGGGCCGCCGAGTTGCCGGCGCTCGACCGGCTCGGCACCTACTCGGCCACCGTCCTCGTCGACGTCGACGCCCATTCCCTTTCCCGACAACAGATCCACGACCTCACCGCCGCGACCCGCGACCTCGGCCGGGGCCTCGTCGTGATCGGCGGCGACCACTCCTACGCCCTCGGCGGCTACCGCGACTCCGAACTCGAGCAGCTCCTCCCGGTGGTGAGCGACATCACCGACCCGAAACGGAAGCAGTCGGTGGCCGAGGTACTGGCCATCGACTCGTCGGGCTCCATGGGTGCCTGCCATTGCGCCGAGGGCAACAACGGCATCGCCACCGGGGGCAACTTCCTCAATGGCGGGCTCAACAAGACCGACATCGCCAAGGCCGGCGCGGCCCGGGCGATCGAGGCGCTGTCGGCCACCGACCACGTGGGCGTCCTCGCCTTCAACACCGAGCAGAACTTCGTAATCCCGCTCCAGCCGGTGCCACCCAAGGAGGAGATCGACAAGGGCCTCGGCCAGCTCACGCCCGCCGGCGGCACCGACCTGCGCCAGCCGCTCAAGACCGCCGCCGACGCGCTGCGGGGCGCCAAGGCCAGCCTCAAGCACATCGTGCTGTTCACCGACGGGTTCACGGCCGACAACGCCCTCGACGACCTCGTCGCCCAGGCCGGCCAGCTGGCCGACGAGGGCATCACGGTGTCGGTCCTGGCCACCGGGGAAGGCGCCAGCCAGGAACTCAAGGCCGTGGCCGACGCCGGACGGGGCCGCTTCTATCCCGGACGGGACCTGTCCGAGATCCCCCAGCTCATGGCCCAGGAGGTACTGCTCGCCTCCCGCGACTTCGTCAACGAAGGCGAGTTCCACCCCAAGGTCACAGGCCGAGGCCCCGCCGTGGATCAGCTCCAGGAGTCGCCGGCGCTGCTCGGCTATCTGGCCACCACGGCCAAGCCCACCGCCGAGGTGCAGCTCCGCATCGGAGTGGAGGACGACCCGCTGCTGGCCAGCTGGCGGGCGGGCCTCGGCCGGGTCACGGCCTGGACCAGCGACGCCTCGAAGCGCTGGTCGAAGAACTGGGCCGCCTGGGGCGGTTACCAGAACTTCTGGGCCGCGGTGGTGAAGGACACGCTCCCCCTCGGCGGCTCCGAAGGCACCGCCGTCACGGCCAAGATCGACGGCGAGCGGCTGGAGATCGCGGCCGAGTCGGAGCAACCCTGGGCCGACGGCGCCACCGCCGTGGCCCGGGTCGCCGGCCCCGACGGCTCGAGCCGGGAAGTGCGGCTCGAGCGCACGGCCGGCGGGCGCTTCGCCGGTCAGATCGACGCCACCGCCGCCGGGAGCTACTCGGTCGGCGTGTCGGTGGACGGGCCCAGCGGGCGGCTGGCGTCGGGTGTGGCGCTGGCCAGCCAGTCGTACTCGCCGGAGTACCGGCCCGGACCGGCACAACCCGAGGAACTGGCCCGCCTGTCGGAGCTGGCCGGCGGGCGGGGCCCGATCGAAGCCGCCGCCGCCTTCGACACCGAGAGCCTGAGCAAGGGCCACGGCCGCCGGACGCTGACCGGCTGGCTCCTGCTCCTGGCGGCGCTGCTCTGGCCGCTGGACTGCGCCCTGCGCCGCCTGAGCTTCACCGCGGCCGCGCCCCGGGCACTGGCGGCCCGAGTCGGCTCCGGCCTGAAGTCACGGTTTCCCGGGCTGGATCGGCTGCCGCGGGTGGACCGCCTTCCGTCGCCGGCGCCGAAGCCCGGGCGCACCTCGAACCCTCCGGGACCGCCGGACCCGCCCGCACCGCCGGCTCCGCCCGAACCAGCTCCGCCGGAACCGGCTCCGGTGGCGTCGAGCCCGTCGGACCCGCCGGACACGATCGGCCGGCTGCTGCAGCGCAAGCGCAGCGGGGGACGCTGAGCGATGATCAGCGCCGTCGGACACGGCGCGCTGGCCGCCGCCGTTCTGGCCTGCGGCCTGGGCGTTGCGGCGTCGCTCAGCGGAGCGGTCCGGGATCGGGAGGAGCGGATCGCCATCGGCGGTCGGGCGCTCACCGCCGCCGCCGTCCTCCTCGGCGTGGCCCTCGCGGGACTGGGGTGGGCCCTACTGACCGGCGACTACAGCCTGGAGTACGTCGCCCGCGCCACCAGCCGGTCGATGTCCTGGCCCTACCGCCTCGGTTCCCTGTGGAGCGGCATGGAGGGTTCGCTGCTGCTCTGGTGCTGGTTGCTGGCCCTGGGGACGGGCTTCGGCGTGGCGCGGCTGCGGTCGTACGGCGGGCGGCTGCGGGCCGGGGCGCAGGCGGTGTCCGCCGCCCTCGTCGGCGCCGCCACGCTCCTCCTGCTGACGGTGGCGGATCCCTTTGCCCGGCTGGCGTTTCCGGCGCTCGACGGCGCGGGGCTGACGCCGATCCTCGAGCATCCGGCGTTGCTGTACCACCCGCCGATCCTCTATCTGGGCCAGACGTTGCTGGCGGTACCGTTCGCGGTCACGGTCGCCGCCCTCCTGCAGGGTCGTCTCGACACCGACTGGGTGGTGGTGGCGCGGCGCTTCGCCCTCGGGGCCTGGGTGGCGCTCACGGCCGGGATGGCGGCCGGCGCCCACTGGGCCTACCAGGAGCTCGGATGGGGCGGCTTCTGGGCCTGGGATCCGGTGGAGAACGCCTCGCTGCTGCCCTGGCTGGCCACCACGGCCTTCCTGCATTCGGCGCTGGTCGTGGAACGGAAGCGCCGCCTGGTGGCCTGGACCGCCGGATGGGCGTTGTCGGCCTTCGCTCTGGCCCTCATCGGCGCCTACCTCACCCGGTCGGGCGTGACGGGTTCGGTGCACGCCTTCGCCGAAGCCCGGACGATCGGTGTCGCCTTCCTCGGCGCCGTGGCCGTCGTCGTCGTGGGGGGCGGACTGGTGCTGGCCCGCCGGAGGCGGCGGCTCGGGCGGGGCTGGGAACCGAACGGCGTCGGCACCTGGGAAGCGGCGCTGCTGGCCAACAACGCCGTCCTCCTCGCCGCCTTGGTGGTGGTCACGGCCGGCACGCTGGCGCCGCTGGTGTCGAAGGCCTTCGGCGCCGGTGAGTTCACGGTGGCGCCCCGGTTCTTCGCCTCCCTCACCGCGGTCCCGGCGCTGGTGGCGCTGGCCCTGGCCGGGCTGGGTCCGGCGGCGGCATCGCTCCACGGGCAACGGGTCGCGGCGGCCGTCGGCGCCGGGCTCGGGATCGGCGCCAGTGTTGTCCTCGGCCTGGCGACGCCCGTCGTCCTCATCGCGGCGATGGCTGCCGGGGCCACCGTCGGGCTTTCGGCGGCGCAGGCGATGCGGGCGCTGGCCGCTGGACGGCGGGACCGGGCCCTGGCGGCGCCCCTCGCCCACCTCGGTTTCGCCCTCGCCCTCCTCGGCATCGCCGGCTCCACCGCCGGCACCGAGACCACCGGGCCGATCGGGCCGGGGCAGCAGCTCACACTCGGCCGCTACCGGCTGGCCCATGAAGGCCTGATCGAGCAGGCCAACGAACGCCGCTCCTCGGTGCGGGTGCAACTCGGCGTCTTCGTCGGCGACCACCGGGTGGGGACGTTGCGGCCGGGTCTCGACAGCTACCACGGCGCCGGCGGGTCCGGTGCGCCGCTCCCGGAAGCCGCCCTCCGCTCCACGCTGCGGGACGACCTCCTGGTCACCGTCGTCCGCATCGACGTCGACCGGGGCGTGGCCGTCGTCGAGGTGTTCCGCCGGCCGCTCGTCGCCTGGATCTGGATCGGCGCCTTCCTCATCGTCGCCGGCGGAGTCCTGGCCCTGCGGCGACCGGCCGCCGAGACGAACCCCGCCACCAACAGGGCCTCGACGAGGATCGTGGCTAGCCCATCGCGGGGATGATCCCGATCTGTTGCAGCAGGCCGAGGTCGTCGACGTTGTGCCAGCTCTCGATGACCTTGCCGTCGGCCATCCGGAAGATGTCACTGGCGGTGAAGTCGAGGCTCTTCCCGGTCGGCGGGATGCCGGCCAGTTCGCCGGTGTGGGTGCCCCGGCAGATCACCCGGGTCACGACCCAGTCGCCCTCGGCGACGATGTGCTGGATCTTGATGTCGAGGTCGGGGACGCCGGCCCGGTACATGCCGATGAGCTGTTCCAGGTCTTTCTCGCTCTCGACCGGCATCACCATGTTCGGCTGGTGCCGGCGGTAGTCGGGTGCGATGGCGTCCTCGACGGCGCTCATGTCGCCGGTGCTCCATCCCACCTCGATGTAGCGCCGGATGACGGCCTTGTTCTCCTCGACGGACATCGGCTGAGCTCCTTTCTTCGGGCGGCCGATCGTTACGTCTGGCCGACCGTTGGTCAATCGATCCGTGACGGGCGATACGGTTCCTCCGACACGGCGGCGATACTCGCCGGGGCCAGAGAGGCGGTCAGCGGCATGGCAGCGAGCGGCCGGCAGGTGCGGTTCGAGCTCGTCCGGGCGGTGCTGGACGAGGCGGCGCTGGGGGCGGTGGTTCTCCGCCGGCCGGAGAACTTCGCCTGGTACACCGGCGGGGCCGACAACCGGGTGGACCACGCCTCGGCGAAGGGCGTGGCCGACATCGTCGTCACCCGGAGCGGGGATCACGTCCTGACGAGCAACATCGAGGCGGCCCGCATGCAGGAGGAGCAGGTGCCGGGCTGGGACGTCGTCGTCTACGACTGGCACGTCGGCGCCCGGGACGTGCTCCGCAAGCTCGGCGGGGGCGCCGCCATCGGCGCCGACGTGGCCGACCCGTCGGAGGTCGACGTCGACGGGCTCATCTCCCCGCTGCGTTACCGGCTGGACGACGAGGCGATCGACCGCTATCGGTCGGTGGGGGCCGACGCCATGGCGGCCGTCGACGCCGCCTGCGAGGCGCTCACGCCGGCCATGAGCGAGACCGAAGCGGCCGGGGCCGTCGCGGCCGCCTGCCGGGCCGCCGGGCTCTTCACTCCGGCGCTCATGGTCGGCGGCGCCGAGCGCCTTCCCCGCCACCGCCATCCGGTCCCGGCCGGCGCGCCGCTCGGGGCCCGGGCACTGGTGGTGGTGTGCGCCGAGCGGGCCGGGTTGTACGCCAACCTGTCACGGTTCGTTCACTTCGAGCCGCCCGACGCCGAGCTGGCGGCCAGACTCGAGGCCTGCCAAGGCATCCTGGCCCGCCTCCGGGACGCCACCCGGCCCGGGCGGACCCTCGGCGACGTCTTCGCCGACGGCCAGATGTCGTACGCCGAGGCCGGCTTCCCCGACGAGTGGCAGGACCATCACCAGGGCGGGCTGACCGGCTACCGCTCCCGGGAGGTGATCGCCCTGCCCGGAGACGCCCTGGAGATCGCCGTGGGTCAGGCCTTCGCCTGGAACCCGTCCCTGCCCGGCGCCAAAGCCGAAGAGACCTTCGTCCTCACCGCCGCCGGCCCCGAGGTCATCTGCCGCTAGCTGCAGCTAGCCGGCGCGGCTGCGGCGGGCTCGCAGGCCCATCACACCGCCGAAGAGCGCCAGGACGATCACGGTGCCCAGGGCGATCAGCGGCAGCACGTCGTCCTCGGCGGCGGTGCGCCGGGCGGCGGCCTGGGCCTCGGGCAGGTCGGCGTCGGCCTCGGCCGATCCCACCACCGGCGCCGCCGGGTCGAGGGGCGGGGGCTCCTGGGGCACGACCGGCGTGCCGACCGGCACCGTGGTCGACGTGGCGATCGCCGGGCTCGTCGAGGAACTCGTGGCCAGCGGACGGCTGGTCGTCGTGGTCGGCGGCGCGGTCGAGACCGTCGGCGGCGGCGGCGCAGCGGTGGTGGCCGTCGTGGCCGGGGCCGTGACCGGCATCAGGCGGGTCGAGCTCGTCGTGGGCGCGTAGGGGTCGACCACGACGACTTCTCCCTGCATCCCCTGGTTCTGGTGCACCCGACAGAAGTAGGCGTAGGTGCCGGGCTGCCGGAACCGCCAGCGGTACTGGTCGCCCTCCCGCATCAGGCCTCGGGAACTGGAATCGAAGCTGCCGTCCCGGGCGGTCACGGTGTGGCCGTCCTCGCCGGCCTCCCAGATGACCGAGTCGCCCAGTTCGATCTCGACCCGGGGCGGCGTGAAGCGCATACCGGACACATCGACCCGGCTCACGTAGGCCTCGGCGGGCCGGGGCAGCATCACGGTGACCAGCACCAGCGCCACACCGACGCGTCGAAGACGCCCGCTCATGCGAACCGTTCTACCCGAGAAAGGGCGGAATCTCACTACGGTCCCCCTCCGAGCGATGCCGAGCCCTTACCCTCGAAGGGAGATGCCCCGCGGGGCGTCGAATTCTGTGGAAACGGCCCTGCCCCCTACTGGGAGGACCCTGGTGACCACGACGGAACCCCGGCACCCGAGCCTTCAGGATTCTGGCCAGAAGGACGGAGGTGTGGGGACAATCGTGGTCCTCGACACGTGTGTCCTGCTCGCCGATCCCGATTCGCTCTATGCCTTCGGCGACGCCGACATCGTCATCCCGCTGACCGTCATCGAGGAACTCGACGGCCACAAGAGCCGCCTCGACGACGTCGGCCGGGCGGCCCGGCACGTGGTCAGAGATCTGGAGCGACTGCGGGTCGACAGCGGCGGTGACTTCCGGGAGCCGGTCGCCCTGCCCACCGGCGGGACCCTGCGGGTCACGATCAACGGTCTCGTCGTCGACCAGATCGCCGCCCATGGCCTCAACCCCGACAAGGCCGACAACCGCATCCTGGCCACGGCCCTCGGCCTCACCCGGGACTGCGGCGAGGGCCGCGTCAAGGTCGTGTCGGCCGACGCCGCCCTGCGCATCAAGGCGTCCCAGCTCGGGCTGGTGGCCGAGGACTACCACCGGGCCAGCAAGGGCCGCGACGCGCTCGGCGTACGGGGGTGGCACAAGGTCGACACGACCCGCGACCTCATCGACACCCTCTACGCCACCGGCGCCGTCGAGATCCCCGCCGCCTTCGACGGGATGGTCACCAACGAGTACGTCGTCCTCTCGGCCGGGTCGTCCTCGGCCCTGGCCCGGGTCTGGCGCGACCGGCTGCACCTCGTCGAGCGCCGCCGCCAGGTCTGGGGCCTCACCGCCCGGTCCAAGGAGCAGATCTTCGCTCTCGACCTGCTCATGGACCCCGACGTCTCGGTGGTGGCCTTGTCCGGCTTCGCCGGGACGGGCAAGACGATCCTCGCCCTCGCCGCCGGCCTCGAACAGGTCATGGAGCCGGCCGTCGACCGCCGCTCCCGCTACGACAAGCTGGCCATCTACCGGCCGGTGGTGGCCCACGGGAAGGCCGACCTCGGATTCCTGCCCGGCGGCCTGGAAGAGAAGCTCTCACCCTGGATGGCGGCCATCCTCGACAACGTCACGGCCCTCACCGAGCACCGCTCCTATGCCGACGCCCGCCGGGTGGTCGACGAGATGGTGGCCCAGGACCGGCTGTCGCTGGAGTCGGTGACGTTCCTGCGGGGCCGGTCACTGCAGAACCAGTTCGTCATCGTCGACGAGGCCCAGAACCTCGAGGTCCCCACCCTCAAGACGCTGCTCACCCGGGTGGCGGAGGGCACCAAGATCGTCTTCACCGGCGACCTGGCCCAGATCGACACCCCCTACGTGTCGGCCCACAACAATGCCCTGGCGGTACTGATGGAGGCCTTCGCCGGCCAGGAGTGCTTCGGGGCCGTCACCCTCTGCAAGGGCGAGCGCTCCCGGGTCGCCGACCTGGCCGCCGACCTCCTCTAGGACCGCTCGTCAGCCCGAGCGGGTGATCGCCCGCCGTAGCCGCCGGTAGACCCGGCGGGACGGACGCCATGACCGGGCCGCCGCCTGGCGACCGGCCATCCCGGCCAGCCGGTCGAAGTGGGCGTCGATGCGACCTTGCAGTGAGGCCAGTAGCGCCCGATCCACCGCCCCGCCGGCCAGCGCGGCGTCGATGGCCGCCGGGATCTGACCGGCCGAGTGGAGGACGTAGCGGCCGAGCCCGGTCAGGTCGCCGAAGCCGTCGAGCTTGGCCTCGTCGAACAGCTTGAGCAGCACGAACGGCCGGCCGTAGACCAGCGCCGTGATCGCTCCGTGGAGCGAGCTGCCCAGGAACAGGTCGCCGGCGGCGATGGCGGCGGCGAGGTCCTCCACCGTGACCGCATCGGGAAGGCGCCACACCGGCCCCGGCGACAGCGCCTGCTCCAGCGCGGCGGCGAACAGTCCGTCGCCCCGGCAACGGCCGGTCTCGACGACCACGACCTCACCCTCGGGCCGGGAGGCCCGCCAGTGGGCCACCGCCCCCGCCACGGCCGGGACGTGGGGCACCATCAGATCGCAGCCCTGCACCACCAGCACCGGCGGACCGGGGGGCGGATAGCCGCCCGCCGCCCGGAGGGCCGGAAGGCGGGCCTGCAACGACCCGATGGGCATGATCCGGTCGATCAGCAGCGCCGAGTCCGGCACCACCTCGACGGGCCGCTCGACACCGGCCCGGGCCAGCCGCTCCGCCGAATGGCGGTCCCGCACGGTCACGTACGGCCGCCCCGCCAGCGCCGCCCGCAACCGCCCGGCCTCCTCCTCGGCCGGTGCCCAGGGGACGCCGACGCCATGCCACACCACCGGGCAGTCCGCTTCGAGCTCCGGGCCGAGGCCCTCGACGAACCAGCGGCTGGGGGCCATTTCGGTCAACTCGTCCGCTGTGGTGTCGTAGACGGGCGCCAGCAACGGGTCGTTCAGGTGCATCAGCTCGCCGCCGCCCACCAGGACCATGTCGTGGGTGGCGGCCAGCCGGCGGGCCCGCTCCGGGCTCCAGGGCCCGAGCGGCGCCGCCGCCCGCCCGTCGTCGAGTCGGGTGGGGTGCAGCCGCCCGTAGGGGGAGAACGGTTCGACGACGACACCCGGCACCCGCCGGGCGAGCTCGTGGGCCGCCACCCGGGGGAAGAGGTGATCGCCGTAGTTATCGACGTCGAACGTGCCGCAGATGGCGACCCGGGCCGCTCGCATCCGGTGGACTTACCCGCTAGCCGGCGATCAAGTCCAAACGACCCGGCCCGTCCGCAGCATCGACACCAGCGACGCCACGAGGAGCAGGATCAGGGCGCCGGCGGCGAACCACTCGGCCACACCTTCGTCGACGGCCACGACCTTCACTTCGGCGTCGATGTCGGTGTAGATGGCCTGCAGCTCGGACATCGAGGCCGCCCGGAAGAACTCGCCCCCGGTGCCTTCGGCGATGGCCTCGAGGGCACTGGCGTCGACCGGCACCTGCACGATCTGCCCCGCGCTCTCCACGCTGGCGTGGGCCGTGCCGAAGGCGATCGTCGACACCGGCACCCGGGCGGCATTGGCGGCGGCGATGGCCTCCTGATCGGAGCGGCCGGTGGTGCTCACCCCGTCCGACATCAGCACGATCCGGGCCGCCGGGGCCTTGGCCGCCTCGGACGGAATCTGGCTTCCGCCCTGCGCCTGGTTGGGGTCGGTCGCCGGCGTGCTGCCCGCCGGAAGGGCGGCCAGCGCGGTGAAGATCGCCTCTCCGAGCGCCGTGCCCGGCCGGGTGGCGAGCCGGTCGAGGGCGACCTGCACCGCCTGATGATCGGTGCTCGGGGCCACCACGACCTGCGGCGCGGCGTCGGCCGTCACCACCCCGACCGAGAACGTCGCCGGCAGGCCGCCGATGAACTGCTTGGCCGCCGCCACCGCCGCCGCCAGCCGGGAGGGAGCGACGTCGGTGGCCTTCATCGAGTCGGACGTGTCGATGGCCAGCACGATCGTGGCCTGTTCCCGCTCGGCGGTGGCGGGCACGGTCGGCTCGGCCGCCGCCACCGTGGCCAGCACGAGGCCGGCGGCGAACACCACCGCCACGGCGTGACGCCACCAGGGCGCCTTGCCCGGCACCAGCAGAGGAAGGAGGTCCGGGTCGGCGAACTTGGCGGCGTCCCGCCGGCGGCGGACCTGCATCACGCCGTAGGCCACGATGAGGGCCCCGGCGGCGACCAGCAGCCACAGGCGGCTGGGAGCGGCGAAGTCGAGGGCCAGGGTTCCGGACACTCGCCGCATCAGACCAACCGTCCGTTCCACAGGAGGGCCAGCCCGGAGGCGGCCAGCAGCGCCAGGACGGCGACCGTCAGGACCGGGCCGCTGGCGTCGCGCTGCTCGGTCTCGTAGCCGATCCGGGTGCCGATGTCCTTGTAGACGCTGCGCAGCTCCCGGGCCGAGGCGGCTTCGAAGAACCGGCCGTTGGTGGTCTCGGCGATGGCCGACATCGTGTCGGGGTCGGCCGGAACAGAGACGAGCCGGCCCTGCACCGTGACCGTGCCCTCCTGGGTGCCGAAGGCGATGGTCGAGATCGGCACGCCCTGGTCGGCGGCGTCCTGGGCCGCGCCCATCACCGGCCGCCCAACGGTGGGCACACCGTCGGAGAGCAGCACGATGGCCGCCCCGCCGATGGTCGTCGCCGCCGCCCCGGCGGTGTCGTTGGCCGCCGCCAGGGCGTCGAGCGCGGTGTAGATGGCCTCGCCGGTGGCGGTGCCCGTCCCCAGGATGAGGCGGTCGATCCCGTCGAGAACGGCCTGATGGTCGACGGTCGGCGAGGCGACGACCCGGGCGATCCGGTCGAACGAGACCAGGCCCACCCTCACCTGGGGCGGCAGGTCGCTGACGAACGTCTTGGCCGCCGCCGTGGCCGCCTCGAGCCGGGAGGGGGACACGTCGGTGGCGTCCATCGAGGCCGACACGTCGATGACCATCATCACCGTGGCCGCCTCCTTCGGCACCCGCACCTGGTGGACGGGTTCGGCGATGGCCAGCACGAGGGCGCCCAGGGCCACGGCCACCGCCGCCGCCGGCAGGTGGCGGCGCCACCCCGGCTTGGGGGGAGCGACCTCGGCCAGCAGCGCCAGGTTGGAGAACCGGACGGCGGCGTGCCGGCGGCGCCGCTGCACCCAGACGTAGAGGCCGGCCAGGGCCACCACGACCAGGAGCAGGGCGAGGCGCCCGGGGGAGAGGAAGTTCATCGCCGGTGCCTCCGGGCGGCCACGAACCGGACAATGTCGAACAGCCAGTCACGATCGGTGGACAGGACGAGGTGGGCGGCGCCGGTGCCCCGCACCAGGCGGACATGCTCGGCCTGGCGGCGGGCGGCCAGCTCGGCGAACCGGGCCCGCACCCTGGGGTTGGAGGTCTGCACCTCGAGCCGCTGGCCGGTCTCGGGGTCGACCAGCATCAGCAGCCCGACGGGCGGGAGGTTGCTCTCCCGGGGGTCGCGCACCTCGACCACCACGACCTCGTGGCGCAGGGCCAGGGCCCGCAGCTCCCGCTGCCAGGGGCTCTGGTCAATGAGGTCGGTGATGAGGACGACGAGACCCCGGCGCTTGGCCGTGAGGCGGATGCGGCGCAGCGCCTCGGCCAGCGTCGTCGAGTCGCCGCCGGTGGCGGCCCGGCCCCGCTGCTCGATGCGGTGGAGCAGGGCCAGCGCCGCCGGCCGGCCGCTGCGGGGCGGGACGACGGCCGCCTCGGGGCCGAACAGCGAGGCCCCGACCCGGTTCCCGCCCCGGACCGTCAGGAACGTGAAGGCGGCCGCCGCCGCCAGCGCCAGGTCCCGCTTCTCGCACGACGCCGTGCCGAAGTCGAGGCTGGCGCTGGTGTCGACCGCCAGCCACGTCTCGAGCTCCCGGTCGGCGATGGTGGTCCGCACGTGGGGGACGCTGGTGCGGGCGGTCAGGTTCCAGTCCATGCGGCGGACGTCGTCACCGGGTGTGTAGACGCGACCGTCGGCCGGCTCGGTGCCGCCCCCGGGGACGAGACCCTGATGGTCGCCCTGGAGGAGGCCGTCGAGCTTGCGGGTGACGCTCAGCTCCAGCTGGCGGAGCCGGTCCTCCCGGCGGACGATGTCGGCGGAGCCGATCACGACGCCCGCTCCTCGACCAGGGCGTTGTCCTGGCTGGGGGCCAGGCGGGGAGCGAGGACGGTGCCGAGGACGCGGTTGACGATGTGCTCGGCGGTGACGCCGTCGGCGATCGCTTCGTAGGACAGCAGCACGCGGTGGCGCAGCACGTCCGGAGCGACGTCGAAGACGTCCTGGGGAAGGACGAACTCCCGCCCCCGCATGAGCGCCAGCGCCCGGGAGGCCTTCACGAGTCCCAGTGTGGCCCGCGGCGACGCGCCGTGGGAGATCAGACCGGACAGATCGGCGAGCCCGTGTTCAGCCGGCGCCCGGGTGGCCAGCACCAGCCGGACGGCGTAGTCGACGATGCCGTCGTGGATGAAGACGTCGTCCGCCGCCCACTGGAGCCCCGGCAGCTCCTCGGGCGTCAGCACGGTCTGCGCCTCCGGCGGCGCGACGCTCATCCGCCGCACGATCTCCATTTCCTCCCGGCCCGTCGGGTAGTCGACGAGCACCTTCATGAGGAACCGGTCCCGCTGGGCCTCGGGCAGCGGGTAGACGCCCTCGCTCTCGATGGGGTTCTGGGTGGCCATGACCATGAACGGGTCGGGCACCGGAAACGTCGTGCCGCCGATCGACACCTGGCGTTCGGCCATGACCTCGAGCAGCGCCGATTGAACCTTGGCCGGCGCCCGGTTGATCTCGTCGGCCAGGACGATGTTGGCGAACAGCGGGCCGAGCTCGATCTCGAACGACTCGGTCGACGCCTTGTAGATCCGCGTGCCGACGATGTCGGCCGGCACGAGGTCGGGGGTGAACTGGAGCCGGGTGAAGTCGCCGCCCACGGTCCGGGCCAGCGTCTCGGCGGCCAGGGTCTTGGCCAGGCCGGGCGCTCCCTCGAGGAGGCAGTGACCCCGGGCCAGGAGGCAGACGAAGAGCCGCTCCGTCATGCGGTCCTGGCCGACGACGACCTTCTTCACCTCGAACAGGGCCCGTTCCAGCACCTTGGTGGCCCGGCGGTTGGCCATGCTCGCGGACAGGTCGATCGTGTCGTCGCTGGCGGTCATGGGGGCGTCTCCTCGGGATCCGTACTCCGTCACGGAGACAGCATCGGGGCCGGACCTGGGAGCTTCCTGGGAGACGGCTTGGCGCGGGCCGGGGACCGAGAAAGGCTCTTGATATTAGGCATACCTAAGATAAAGTCTTCGCCATGCTGACAGACGACGGGCTTGCGTCCCTGCGCATGGCGGCCACCCTGGCCCTGACCCTGCCGACGGTGCAGGTGAAGATCGCCTCCCCCACCCGGGTGCTGGCCGAGGTCGGCTGGCACTTCGACGACCCGCTCGGCGACGGGGTCCGGCTCCGGCCGTGCGCCTTCCGGATGGCGGTCGGCCGCGCCTGGGGCCAGCGACAGGAAGGCCTCGACGTCGACTTCTGCGGCCTCGGCGACGCCGAGCCCATCATCACGGTGTCGGTCGGCCCCGGAGAGCGGGTGCTGCCGGGCGACATCTACCAGGTCCGGGCCGAGGACGGCGGCTGGCATCACGTCCTTGCCACGCTCCTCTCGCCCGACGGATGCGTCGCCGTCCTCGGATCGGATGGGCCGCCGATGTCGTTCCACGACGACCCGGTGACCGGCGTCACGCTGATCCACACCCGGACCGACAGCCCGGACCCCGACCGGCTTCCGCACCTTGTGGCCCATCTGACCGCCCTGCGGGGCCGGCTGCTGGCCGAGGAGCTGATCGCCGACCCGCTCGTCGTCCGCTAACCACAGGGTCAGGCTTCGTTCACCGGGCCGTTCGTCGAAGTTCGAATCGGGGTGAACTGGCTTTCGTAGCGTTGGGTAAGTAGGCGCTTCCGCCTCCCGTGGGCGCGGGTTGGGGACGGGCGCCACGTGAGCCCAACGTGACGCCGTCACATCCTGAATCCGCTGTCCTCGTCGTCTCGGACACTCCGGGGAATCTGGAGCAGGCCGTCCGCGCCCTGGAGGAGAGCGGGTTCCGGGTCGACGTCGTCGCCGGCGGGCCGGCCGCCCTCCCGGCCTACCGGCCGCAACACGTGCTGGTGGTCATCGACGCCACCATCACGCCCGAGCCCGTCGAGCTGTTGCGGGCGCTGCGGGCCCGCTCCGAGGTCCCGGTCATCGTGCTGACCCCGGCCGACGACGAGGAAGGGGTGGTGGCGGCCCTCGACGCCGGTGCCGACGACGCGGTGGCGGTCCCGGTCCGGAGCCGGGAGCTGGTGGCCCGGGCCCGGGCGGCGATCCGGCGGGGCCCGGAGCCGGAAGCGGACGAGATGGTCATCGAGGTCGGCGACGTGTGTCTCGACCCGACGGGCTACGTCGTGACCCTGGCCGGAGAGCGGGTCGACCTGACCCGCAAGGAGTTCGAGCTGCTGCGGCTGCTCATGACCAACGCCGGCCAGACCGTCCCCCGGCGGGTGTTGATCGAGCGGGTCTGGGGCTGGGAGTCGACGGAGGGCAAGACGCTCGACACCCACATCCGGCGCATCCGGGCCAAGATCGAGAACGACCCGTCCGCCCCGGCCCGGATCGTCACCGTCCGCAAGGTCGGGTACCGCTTCAACCGGCCCCGGCGGTAGGCGGGGGGTGTCGGATTGCCAAACTTTTGGGGCACAAGCCGGCTGAAACCGGGCTGATCCTCAAGCGCGGGGGTCGTGGTGCCGAGACATTGGCCGAAGAATCGTCTCGTCCCCGGCTCGCCGTCCGCTTTGGAGGATCCCGTGCTCGCTCGCGTTGCTCGTTTCAGCTATCACCGGCGGCGCCTCGTCGTCCTCGGCTGGATAGCGTTTCTCGTCGTCGCCATCGCCGCCGGCGGTGCGCTCAAGGGCGAATGGGAATCGACCGGTGACGGCCTTCCCGGCACCGACTCCCAGCAAGCCTACGACCTGCTGAAGGAGCACTTCCCCGCCCAGGCCGGTGAGGACTCCGCCTTCGTGTTCGGTGACGTCGGCCGGGCCGGCGGTGCCATCAACGACTTCCTGCAGGCGGCGACCGGCGTCCCCGGCGTGGGGTCGGTCGGCCCGCTCGAGACCTCCCCCGACGGGCGCATCGCCAGCGCGTCGTTCACGCTGCTGACCGACGACGAGGCCCAGGTGAAGGCCGCCGTGGCCAAGCTCAAGGACCTGGCGGAGCCGCTCGAGGACAAGGGCGGCGTGGCCTTCAGCAACTGGCGCTTCGACAAGTTCGAGATGCCGGCCAGCGAGGCCCTCGGCCTGCTGATGGCGGTCGTGGTCCTGCTCGTGGCCTTCGGGTCCGTGCTGGCCATGGGCCTGCCGATCGCCACCGCGCTGCTCGGCATCGGCATCGCCACGAGCCTGATCGCCGTCCTGGCCCGCTTCATCACCACGCCCGACTTCACGACCCAGATCGCCTCGATGATCGGCCTCGGCGTCGGCATCGACTACGCCCTGTTCATCGTCAGCCGCTACCGCGACGCCCTGGCTCGCCTGCAGCCCCCGGCTGAGGCGGTCGTCGAGGCCATCACCACGTCGGGCCGGGCCGTGCTGTTCGCCGGTATGACCGTCATGATCTCGGTCCTCGGCATGCTGCTGATGGGCCTCGAGTTCCTGTACGGCCTCGCCGTGGGGACCTCGCTGGCCGTGGCCATCGCCGTGGCCGCCGCCCTGACGCTGCTGCCGGCCCTCCTCGGCTTCATCGGGTTCAACATCGACAAGCTGTCGGTCCACCGCAAGAACAAGGTGCGGACCCGCATCAGCCTCTGGACCCGGTGGGCGGACTTCGTTCAGCGCCGGCCGATCCCGGTCGCCGTCATCGGCTTCGTCGTGCTGGCCGCCGCCTCGCTGCCGGTCTTCGGTCTGCGCCTCGGCATGGCCGACGCCGGCAACAATCCCGAGGGTTCGTCGACGAAGACGGCCTACGACCTCACCGCCGCCGGCTTCGGCCCCGGCAAGAACGGCCCCATGCTGATCGTGGCCGACATCGCCAACGGCTCCACCGCCGGTCTCGCCGGGGTGACCTCGGCGCTGCGGGCGACGGACGGGGTCGTGTTCGTGAGCGACTTCATCCCGAGCCCGGACGGTGAGGCCGCCCTCGCCACCCTGATCCCCGCCACCGGGCCGCAGGACGAGGCGACCGAGAAGCTGGTGCACCACATCCGGGACGACGTGCTCCCCTCGGCCGGCCCCGGCTCGGACGTGTCGATCCACATCGGCGGCACCACGGCCTTCGGGCTCGACTTCGCGGCCATGATCGGCGACCGCCTGCCGCTGTTCATCGGCGCCGTCCTCGTGCTCAGCTTCCTGCTGCTGCTCATGGTGTTCCGGTCGGTGCTGGTGCCGCTCAAGGCCGTCGTCATGAACCTGCTGTCGATCGGCGCCGCCTACGGCGTGATGGTGGCGGTGTTCCAGTGGGGCTGGTTCGGGTCGGTCGTCGGCGTCAGCGGCGCTCCGATCGAGGCCTGGGCCCCGATGATGCTCTTCGCCATCGTGTTCGGGCTCTCCATGGACTACGAGGTGTTCCTGCTCTCGTCGGTCAAGGAGGAGTGGGACGCCACCCACGACAACGCCCACGCCGTGAGCACCGGCCTGGCGGTCACCGCCCGGCTGATCACCGCCGCGGCGCTGATCATGGTGTGCGTCTTCGGGATGTTCGTGCTCTCCGACATCCGGGCTCTGAAGCTCATGGGGCTCGGCCTGGCGGTGGCCGTGGCCGTCGACGCCACCATCGTCCGGATCGTGCTGGTGCCGGCGACCATGGAGCTGCTCGGCAACGCCAACTGGTGGCTGCCGAAGTGGCTGGACCGGATCCTGCCGCACCTGGCGGTGGAGGGTTCGCCCTCGCACACCCCGGCCGGTGCGCCGGCGCCGGTTCCCGCTCCGGTTTCGGCTCCGGCCGCTCGCCGGGACGAGGACGGCGACCCCGACGCCGAGCGGATCGGCGCCGGGCAGCACTGAGTCTGCTCCGGTAATTCGTCAAGGCCCTCATGGCCGGGACCGTTAGGGTTCCGGCCATGAGGCTTTTTCAGGTGGACGCGTTTGCGGAGCGGCCGTTCGCCGGAAATCCGGCTGCGGTGTGCCTGGTCGAGGGCGACGTCGACTCCGACTGGATGCAGTCGGTGGCCGGCGAGATGAACCTGTCGGAGACGGCGTTTCTTTCCCGGACGGGCGACGGAACGTACGGCCTGCGCTGGTTCACGCCGACCGTGGAGGTGGACCTGTGCGGGCACGCCACGCTGGCGTCGGCCCACGTGCTGTGGGAGGAGAAGGTCGAGGGCCTCGAGCCGCTCAGCTTCTCGACCCGGAGCGGCGTGTTGACCGCGGTGCCGGTGGGCGACGGGCTGATCCAGCTCGACTTCCCGGCCGACCCGCCGGATGTCGCCTATGGCGGCGGGCCGTTCTCGGACGGGATGGCGGCGGCGCTCGGCGCGCCGGTCGTCGGTGTGCACAGCGGCCGGTTCGACCTGCTGGTCGAGGTGGATGACGCCGAGACGGTGCGGATGCTGGCGCCCGACTTCCGGGCGCTGGCCGGCTACGACGCCCGGGGCGTGATCGTCACCGCGCCCGGCGACGGGCTCGACGGCGCCGACTTCGTCTCCCGCTGCTTCTATCCCGCCACCGGCATCGACGAGGACCCGGTGACCGGTTCAGCCCACTGCACGCTGGCCTCGTTCTGGTGCGCCCGGCTCGGCCGGCCGTCGCTGGTCGGCTGGCAGGCCTCACGCCGGGGCGGCCGCGTCGGCGTGGAGCTGGCCGGCGACCGGGTCCTTCTGACCGGCCGCGCCGTCACCGTCCTGCGCGGCGACCTCATCTGACCGAGCTCAGCCCGACCCCTCTTCCGCTTCGGCCCGGAGCCGGTCGCGCAGCTCCCGCTTGACGACCTTGCCATAGTTGTTGCTCGGCAGGGCGTCGACGAACCGATAGTCCCGCGGCCGTTTGAACCGGGCGATGTGATCGATGCACGTCCGGTCGAGTTCCTCGACCGGCGGCGCCGGGGCGCCTTCGGCGGCGACCACGAACGCCACCACCGCCTCCCCCCACTCCGGGTCGGGCCGGCCGACGACGGCCGCGGCCCGGACGCCGGGGTGGCGGAGCAGCGCCTCCTCGACCTCCCGGGGATAGATGTTCATCCCTCCGCTGATGATCAGGTCCTTGGACCGGTCGCGCAGCGTGAGGTACCCGTCGGCGTCGAAGCTGCCGACGTCGCCGGTGTGCAGCCAGCCCCCCCGCAGCGCCTCGGCCGTCGCTTCCGGCTGCTTCCAGTATCCGCCCATCACCACGTCGCCCCGGACCAGGATCTCTCCCGCCTCGCCGGCGGGGATGTCGCGGTCGCCCTCGTCGACGACGCGGACTTCGACGTCGGTGCGGGGCACGCCGACGCTCTGGAGGCGGTCCCGCCACCGGGGATGGTCGCGGTCGGCGTGGTCGGCCTTGGACAGGGCGGTGATCGTCATCGGCGTCTCGCCCTGCCCGTAGATCTGGGCCAGACGGGGGCCGAAGACGGCGAGGGCGTCCTCCAGGTCGGCCAGGTACATCGGTGCGCCGCCGTAGATGATCGTCTTCAGGTGAGAGAGGTCGGCGCCGGCCACGGCCGGGTCGCCGGCCAGCCGTTTCACCATGGTCGGAGCAGCGAAGAACGACATCCCCGGCCAGCGGGCCAGGAGGGCGGCGATCTCGTCGCCGTCGACGCCGCCGGAGTGCGGCACCACGCTCACCGCGCCCCGGGCGACGTGGGGCAGCCCGTAGAGGCCGGAACCGTGTGAGAGCGGCGCGGCGTGAAGGACGGAGTCCTGCGGCGCCACCGGGTCGATGTCAGCGAAGTAGCTGAGCGACATCATCAGCAGGTTGCGGTGTGTGAGCGTCGCTCCCTTGGGCCGTCCGGTGGTCCCGCTGGTGTAGAACAGCCAGGCCGGGTCCTCGGGCTGCCGGGCGACGAGCGGCGCCGGAGACGCCGTCGTGAGCCGGTCCCAGCGGTCACCGGGCGCCACCACCGCCGCCTGCAGCGAAGCGACGGTGCCGACCAGGGACTCGACGTCGCCGGCGTGCTCGGCGTCGGTCACCACGACCGCCGACTCGCTGTGCTCGAGGATGTAGGCGACCTCGTCGCGGTGGAGGCGGGCGTTGACGGGCACGGCCACGAGACCGGCGTGCCAGATGGCGAACAGCGCCTCGAGGTACTCGGGCCGGTTGCGCATCACGATGGCGACCCGGTGCCCGGGCCGCAGGTGGAAGTCGCGGCGCAGGCCGGCGGCCGCGCCGGCCGCTCGGGCGGCGAACTCGGCCCAGCGGGCGTGGACGCGTTCACCGTCGGCCAGCGCCGGCTCGTCGGGCCGCCGGCGGCCGTGGCGCTCGACCCAGACGGCGAGGTTCATCGCGCCGTCGCGCCCTCGGAGGGGAAGGGGACGTCGCCGAGACGCCGTCGCTTCAGCACGGCGCCCAACGTAGCGCCGCTCCGCCCTCGGCGTATCAGGGGCCGGCGGGATTTTTTGCGCCGCTTTGTCACATCTCGGGGGGCTGCATCGTCGAGTGGATGACAAGCGATTTGGAGCGCAGTGGAGCGCAGGAGGGCGAATCATGGACGAGCGCTTTGATGTCGTGGTGGTGGGGGCCGGGCTGGCCGGGCTGGCGGCCGGGGCGACCGCCGCCGGTTCCGGGGCGTCGACGCTGGTGCTCGACGGCCACCCCGCCGGCGGGCGGGCCAGCACCGACGAGCGGGGCCGGTACAAGTTCAACCGCGGGCCGCACGCCCTGTACCGGGGCGGGGAGGCCGCCGCGGTTCTCGCCCGCTTGGGTGTGTCGACACCGGGCGCCCTTCCCCCCGCCGGTGGAGCGCGCGGCCGGATCGGCGACAAGGTCGGCATTCTGCCGGCGACGTTGCCGACGCTCGTTCGCTCGCCCCTCCTCTCGGTTCGGGGCAAGGTGGCCCTGACGCGGTTCCTGGGCGGAGTGAAGAAGTGGCGCCCGGGTGAGCTGGCCGGCCTCACCATCGGTGAATGGCTCGACTCGTTCCGGCTGCCCCGGGACGCGCGTCAGCTGGTGCTCTTCCTCGTCCGGACGACGACCTACGTGAACAACGAAGACACCGTGTCGGCCGACGTCGCGACCAGCCAGATCCAGATGGCGCTGGCCAACAACGTGCTGTATCTCGACGGCGGTTGGGGATCGATGGTCGCCGGCCTGGCGGCGAGCGCCCGTCGCAACGGCGCGGAGATCCGGACGGCGGCGGCGGTCAAGTCCGTCCGTCGTCCTTCACCCGACGGCGACGTGGTGGTGACGCTGGCCGGAGGCCAGGAGATCAGCGCGGGGGCCGTGGTGCTGGCGGCCGGAACGCCGGCGGCATCGACGGCGCTCCTCGGCGGCAGGCCGCCGGCGACCTGGGCTTCGCTCGGGCCGGAGGTCGAGGCGTCCGTCCTGGATCTCGGACTGCGTCGAGGGTTGGAGCACCCGATCCTGTTCGGAATCGACCCGCCCATCTACCTCGTCGATCACGCCAAGTCGGCCAAGCGGCTGGCCCCGGAGGGCGGCGGACTGGTCCACGTGCTGCACTATCTGCCGCTCGACGACCGGACGCCCGCCTCGGTGCTGAAGGCCGGGCTCGAGGAGCACGCCCGCCTGGCCGGAATCTCGCCCTCGGACATCGAAGAGGAGCGGTTCCTGCTGCGCATGACGGTGGTCGGCGCCGTGCCGACTCCGGCCTCCGGCGGCCTCGTCGGCCGACCCGGGATCGACAGCACCGGGCTGCCCGGCGTGTTCGTGGCCGGCGACTGGGTCGGGCCCCGGGGCTGGCTGGCCGACGCCTCGTTGTCGAGCGGTGAAGCGGCGGGTTCGGCCGCGGCGCGCGACGCCGCCCGCCGGGCCGATGGGGTGCGGTCGCTGCCGAGCCGTCAGGATGTTGCCTGATGGATGAGGAAGGCCCGGCGCTCGATCTGTCCGATGCCGCGCCGTCGGCGGCGGATGACGGTACCGCCGTCTTCGCCGCCGAGCGGCGGCGGCTGACGGGGATCGCCTACCGGATCACCGGGTCGCTGGCCGACGCCGACGACGTCGTGCAGGAGGCCTGGCTGCGGTTCTCGAACGCGTGGGCCTCGTCGTCGTCGTCGGAGCCCATCGAGCGGCCCGCCGCCTGGCTGACGACCGTGGTGGCCCGGATCGCGCTCGACCACCTGAAGGCGGCCCGACGGGACCGGGAGGTCTACGTCGGGCCATGGCTGCCCGAACCGATCGCCTCCGATCCGCTGGCCGTCTCCCGGCCCGGTCCGGAGGAGATGGCCGAGCTGGCGTCGTCGCTGACGCTGGGGTTCCTGCACGTCCTGGAAACCCTGGCGCCGGTTGAGCGCGTCGTCTTCGTCCTGGCCGACGTGTTCGACGTGCCGTTCAAGGAGATCGCCGAGACGGTCGGCAAGTCGCCCGATGCCTGCCGGCAGATCGCTTCCCGGGCCCGGCGGCGGGTGCAGGAGGCCCGTCCGCACCGCTACCAGCCGCCCGACGGCGAAGCGGCTCGGGTGGTGGCCGAGATGCTGGCCGCCACCACCGCCGGCGACATCGACGGTCTGGTGCGGCTGCTGGCCGAGGACGCGGTGCTGGTCAGCGACGGCGGGCCGCACAAGCGGGCCGCCCGGCACCCGATCAAGGGGCGCGACCGCCTGGCCCGCTTCATGGCCAACCTCGGCAAGCGCTACAGCCACGCCACCATCGAGCCGGTGGCCCTCAACGGCGAGCTCGGCATGGTCATCTACGACGGCGGCGAACGGCTGGCGGCCATGAGCTTCGAGGTCGCCGGCGGTCTGGTGTGTGAGGTTCACGTCATCGTCGCCGACGACAAGCTCGCCGCCCTCGACCGGCCGGTGGACATGCTCTGAGCGGGGGCAAGCTCCGGCCGGCCGGGCCGGGCCGTCTGTCGATCGACTTCAGGACGAGCGGCCCCGGAGCCTCCAGGCCCGCGCTCGGCGGAGCCATCCCCGGATGGCCACGGCCTCCCCGGCGCCGCCGCCCTGGATCGCCGCGGCACTGGCCGCCGTGATGGTGTCGGAGCAACCCTGGCAGACGAGGCGCCCCGTCGCCGTCTCGACCCGCCGCTTCGTCGGCTGGCCGCAGTCCTCACACGACCCGGCGTTGAATTCCATTGCGTCCTCCTCGTCCGAGCGTAGGCCCTGGATCGGCGCAATGGGCGCGAGTCGATCGTCCGGGACCGGGAGACGGCAGGGCCGGCGGCTGCCGGGACCGAAGCTCGGGAGGTGAAACGGACTCTCGTTGTCGCGCTCGTCGTTGCCCTGGGGACGGCTGGATGCGCCGGTCGGCGCGACAAGCCGGCTGTGGAGGTGTCGGCCGGCAGTCGCGGGCAGGATGGGGCCCTTCCGGCGGAGGCCTCGACCAGTTCGACGGTGGCGGCAGCAGAAAGCACCACGACGACCGCCGCGCCGGCCACGACGGAGACAACCACGAAGCCGACGACCTCGAGCGCGCCGGGCACAGCGACCACGGCGAGGCCCAAATCGACGACGACCTCCCGGCCGGCGAACACAACCTCGACCACGACCGGGCCGGCAGCCGTGACACCGACCACCGCCCCGTCGGAGCCCACCACGACGTCGAGCACTCCCTCGACGATCCTGACGAGCCCGCGCCCGAGAGTCGTCGACTCCGCCATGCGACCGGACGGCAAGGGCGGCTGGCTCGTCAAGCGGGACGGTTCCGTCATCACCCTCGGAAATGCGCCGGTCCTGGGCTCGGCCGTTGGCCGTGTCTCCACGGCCACCGACATCGTCGCCACGCCGTCCGGCAACGGCTACTGGATCACCGGGGAGCGCGGCGAGGTCTTCGCCTTCGGTGACGCCTGGTACAGCGGCGACATGGCCGGAAAGCGTCTGCCGAAGACGATCCAGGGTCTCGTGCCCGACGACGATGGCGTCGGGTACTGGCTCATGGGCGAGGACGGCGGCATCTTCGCCTTCGACGCGCCGTTCAAGGGCTCGGCCGGAGCAGTGGTGCACAAGCCGATGGTGTCGTTCACCGGCAATCCGGCCGGCGATGGCTATGCGATGACGACGTCCGACGGCATCGTCTACGCCTTTGGTCCTGCACACGTCGGCGACACCAGCCAGGCGCCGACCCGTCCCACCATCCAGGCCATGGCGCCGACGCCGACCGGCAACGGCTACTACATGCTGAGCGTCGACGGCGGGCTGTGGACCTTCGGTGACGCGGTGTTCAGGGGCACGATGGCCGGTCAGCGCATCCCCGACTCGGTCGTGACATTGGAGGTCACTCCGACGAACAACGGCTACTGGCTGTTCGCCGGTGACGGCTCCGTCTACCCGTTCGGGGACGCTCCGGCGCTCGCCGTGCAATCCTGACCGACATGTTCGTCCGGGGCCGACCGTCGAGCGCTGAGCTTGACCGGCTTCTGGCGGAGCAGGCTTCGGCGGCCCTGACCTACGACGAAGTCGGTGCAACCCGTGGTCGGCTGCCGGACGGATACCGGCATGACGAGCACATGATCGTTCTGGGGACCGGTGACCGGGTCTTCGAGCGAGCGGTGCTCGGCCTGCATCGGTGGGAACCGCATCGGGGCGCCGGGTTGTCCGTGCGACCAGATGCTGCGGAGCTTGCTTCGGGGACGGCGTTGGTTATGGCCCTTCCGCTGCCGTTGGTCACGGCGGTCGCTGCCTGCCGCATCGTGTACGTCGTGGACGAGCCGGGCGAGTTCGGCTTCGCCTACGGGACGCTGCCCGTCCACCCCGAGCAGGGCGAAGAGGCGTTCATCGTCCGCCGGGATCCCGGTGGCGTGGTGCGCTTCACCGTCACGGCCTTCTCCCGGCCGCGCCATCCCCTCGCCCGGCTCGGCCGCCCGGTGGCCCGAGCGGTGCAGGTCGCCACCACCCGCCGGTATCTCGAGGCGCTGAAGGCGTTCACGGGCGGGAACTAGTTTGCCGGGGACGCGTGGACGACGACCGATGGAGGTCTCCGGTGGAGGACAAGAACGGTTCGGTGGGCGAGGCGGCGGCATGGCGGCGGGATGCGACCTCCGGTGACGACTCTCCGTATGCCTCTGCCGGGCGCTATGAGGAGTCCGTACCGGCGTACAAGACACTGACGTACGAGGTCACCGGGCGGGTGGCGCGGATCACGTTCAACCGGCCGGAGCACGGCAATGCCATCACCGCCGATACCCCGCTGGAGCTGGCTGACGCCGTCGAGCGGGCGGACCTCGATCCCCGGGTTCATGTCATGGTGGTCTCGGGCCGGGGCAAGGGCTTCTGCGGCGGCTACGACTTGAGCCTGTCGGCCGAGCACCTCATGGACAACCAGGGCATCGGCCTGGGGGCCGGACCGGCCGGCACCGTGCTGGACCCGGTGGTGCAGATGACCAACCACACCCCCGGACGGGTCTGGGACCCGATGGTCGACTACGCCATGATGAGTCGCTTCAACAAGGGCTTCTCCAGCCTGCTCCACGCCAACAAGCCGACCGTGGCCAAGATCCACGGGTTCTGCGTCGCCGGCGGAACCGACATCGCGCTCTTCGCCGACCTCATCCTCATTGCTGCTGACGCCAAGATCGGCTATCCGCCCTGCCGCGTCTGGGGCATCCCGGCCGCCGGGATGTGGGCCCACCGGCTCGGCGACCAGCGAGCCAAGCGGCTGCTGTACACCGGCGACTGCCTGTCAGGGGCAGAAGCCCTGGAGTGGGGGCTGGCGATCGAGGCACCGCCGGCATCGGAGCTCGACGCCCGCACCGAGGTGTTGCTGTCGCGCATCTCGGCCGTCCCGATCAACCAGCTGATGATGGCGAAGCTGGCGATGAACTCGGCGCTGCTCTCCCAGGGCGTGCAGAACAGCATGATGATCAGCACGGTGTTCGACGGGATCACCCGTCACACGCGAGAGGGCTACGCCTTTCAGCAGCGCGCCGCCGCGGTCGGTTTCAAGCAGGCGGTCCGGGAACGGGACGCCGAACCCTTCGGTGATTTCGGTCCGTCGACGTTCAAGGGGTGACGCCCTCTGGAGCGGTCAACGATCGGACCACTCGAACCTATGCCCGCTCGCTGCCCCACGCCGGTCTTGCTTTGACACCCGAACATGTGTTCGATATGATGTCTGAAGCCTCGAGGTTGCCGGGCATAACGGCCCTCCTCTCCTGAAGTTGCAGCGCGATGCGCGCTCCGGTGGATCGAGGAGGTGCGGTGGCCGAGGAGCTTCTTGAGTTGGTGCGGGCCTTTCGGGCCGCCGTGGTGGCGTTCGAGCCTGAGCGGTTTTCGGGCGAGGATTGCGCCGTTCTGGTTGAGGAGCTGGCCACCGCGGAGAAGGCGTGCGTGGCAGCGCGCATTCGGGCGGCGGCCCGGGCCGGGGAATGCGGGGCGCACAGGGATCGGGGGTTCGCCGCCCCGGCGGACTGGTTGGCTCGCGTCTCAGGATCGTCGATGGCAGCAGCGAAGAGCGCGCTGGAGACAGCCGCCGCGCTCGAGGACTTGCCGGAGGCGAAGGCGGCTCTCGAGACCGGAGAGCTCTCGATGGCGCAGGCGCGGGAGCTGGTGAGAACCGAGGCCGAGCGTCCGGGTTCCGTTGAGGATCTGCTCGATGTGGCGAGGGGCCAGAGCCTCAAGACACTGAAGGAGCAGGCTCGGGATCGGCGGTTACGAGCCATCGACCCGGAAGAGCTGCACGCCTTGCAGCAGCGGGCGCGGCGATTCCGGCATTGGCGCACCGCGTTGGGAATGGTGGCGTTTGCCGGTGAACTTCCGCCCGAGGTCGGCGTTCCGGTCATGACCAGGGTCGACGCGGAAGCGGACCGGATCTGGCTCTGTGGTCGGAAAGATGCCAATAGACGCCGCCGAGCGGAGTCGGAAGGATCGGTCGGGCCGGATCAGCTGTGGGAGGCGACCGTCAACGGCTCGAGCTCGACGCAGGAGCGGAGGGCGACCATCGCCGCGGATGCGTTTGTGCGGCTGGTGGAGACCGGCGGGAAGGGCAAGGCGCACACCGCCGATCTCGTGATCGTGTGTGACCTGCAGGCATATCGGCGCGGGCATGCGCACGAGGGTGAGCCGTGTCACATCGTGGGCGGCGGGCCGATTCCGGTGTCGCTGGCCCGCGAGCTGGGCCAGGATGCGTTTCTCAAGGCCGTCCTGCACGACGGAGTGAAGATTGACACCATTGCACATTTCGGGCGCAAGACGTCCGCCGCGCTGCGCACTGCACTCTCGCTCGGGGCGCCTCCGCTGTTCGATGGCGTCAAGTGTTCGGCGCCGGGATGCGACCGGCGCCTTGGTCTCCAGAAAGATCACATCGATCCGGTGGCCAACGGAGGGCTGACGTCCTTCGAGAACATGGGAGATCTCTGTATCCCGCACCATCTGATCAAGACAGAGCAGGACCGCAAGGCGGGCCGGCTCGGCAGGCGACGCCGCGGCAAGCGGATCGCCAAGGCTCCACCGTGACGCGCCCTTGACGGCGTCTCCGCCGGCGGGACCAGCAGGCTCTAGGGCGTTACTTCTCCACCGTTCCTTGACAACTCCATAGCAGGACTTGCGAGCCCTGCTCAGCGCGAGCCGAGGATCGGGCCGGTGGGCGTCGGCGTGGGCGTGGCCTGGGGGGCGGGGACTTCGGTGGGGACTTCGCCGGGGCCGTCGTTCCAGTCGCGGAGGCTGTCGCGGTAGAGGCTGCGTACGACGGCGAGGAAGTAGAGGGCGGCGGGGATGGAGAGCCAGTCGATCAGGAGGCCGTGGCCGTCCTGCTGGTAACGGCCGGCGACGGCGTAGGCGGCCCAGACGCCGTGCATCAGGGCGCAGGTCGGGAAGATGGCCGCCAGGCACAGGCCCGACACGGACCAGCCGCCCATGGACGGTCGGTTGGTCAGCTGGGTGCGGAGCACGAACCAGCCGACGGCCATGTAGATCCCGACGAGGAGGAGGTTGGCCCACACGGCGAAGCCGGGGGTGACGCGGGGGCCGGCAAGCACGGCGGCGCAGGCGACGACGAGGATGACGGTGTAGAGCCCGCTGGCCAGGGGCGCGGCCCGGAGCCAGCCGGGATCGCCGGGGACGAAGCGGTCCCCTCTGCCGCCGAGGAAGGCTTCGACCCGCAGGCCGAGCCACAGGACGCCGACGGGGAGGCCGACGACCACGGCGAGGAGGTCGAGGGGGCCGCCGACGCGGCCATCGATGGCGACGTGGAGTCCGTGGTCGAGATGGTGGGGGCCACAGGTGAAGGCCATGAAGATCCAGGCGGCACCGAAGTGCGAGAACCCGAAGGTCCGCCAGTCCCGGCGCATCTCGATGGCCGTCATGATCCCGTAGCCCGTGTAGGCGACGCCGAGCACGAGATTGGTAATGGCGACAAGGGCCACGATCACGGAAGTGTCTCCGGTCCTCAGGAGTGCCGTACGGAAGTCGGTGGGAGCGGAACGGCGGGCTCCCGGTCGGTCACGGACGGAGGTGGGCGGTCGGTCAGGGACGGGGGTCGGCGTAGCCTCGGCGGCTGGGGACGCCGATCTGGCGCATGAACTCGCGGATGGAGGAGTCCTCGCCGACGCCCGGGGGGAGGGCGCCGTGGTGACCGGCGCCGCGCTGGGCTTCCTTGGCGCTGCGGGGAAGGGCGAACGTGAAGGTGGAACCGGCGCCTCTGGCGCTGCGGACGGCGACATGGCCGCCCATGGCCTCGACGAGCGAGCGGACGATGTAGAGCCCGACGCCGGCTCCGCCGAGGTCGTGACCGTTGGCGCCGGCGATCCGGGGGTGGCCTCCCGAAGCATGATCGGCCTGCCAGAAGGGTTCGAAGCACCGGGCGGCTTCGTCGTTGGTCATGCCGATTCCGTAATCGGCGACGCTGATGCGGACGAAACGCTTGTCGGCGGCGGCGCTCACCACCACCGGGCGGTCACCGGGCGAGTACTTGAGGGCGTTACCGAGCAGGTGGTCGAGGACCTTGCGGGCGGCGCCGGCGTCGGCGAAGGCGTAGGCCAGGGTGGGTGGCACCTGGACGACGATGGGGGCGGTGGTGGTCAACCGGGCGACCTGCACCCGTTCGGCGACCAGGGCCGGGAGATCGATCGGGCCCAGTTCCAGCTCGCCGGAGGGTTTGGCGGCCATCCACTGCGACAGCGCCTCGGGGCTCTGCGGAGCGCTCCAGAGGTACCCCTGGGCCCGGTCGCAGCGCAGGGCCCGCAGCACGGTCAGCTGCTCCTCGTTCTCGACGCCTTCGGCGATGACCGACAGACCGAGGGCATGGCCGAGGTTGATGACGGCGGCGGTGATGGCGTCGGCGGCGCTGTCGCTGCCCAGCCCGGCGACGAAGGCCCGGTCGAGCTTGACGATGTCGACCGGGAATCGGCGCAGGTAGCCGAGTGACGAGTAGCCCGTCCCGAAGTCGTCGATGGCCAGGCGCACGCCGAGGGCCCGCAATCCGCTGAGGACGGTGATGGCCGAGTCGACGTCGTCCATGAGGACGCTTTCGGTGATCTCGAAGCAGAGCCGCTTCGGCGCCAGCCCGAACTCGGCCAGCGTCCGCTCGACCATGGGGACGAGCCCGGGCGAGCTGAGCTGGCGGGCGGAGAGGTTGACCGACATCACGAGATCCGGCGGGCCCGCGCCGATCGCTCCCCGGTCGATGATCTCGGTCAGTTCCCGGCAGGCCTGGCGCAGCACCCACGCCCCGAGCGGGACGATGAGGCCCGTGTCCTCGGCCACCTGGATGAACTCGGCCGGCGTCAGCAGACCCCGGCGGGGGTGCTGCCAGCGGACGAGGGCCTCGACGCCGGCGGGAGTGGCCCGGCCGAGGTGGACGATCGGCTGGTACACGACCCGGAGCTGCCCCGATTCGACGGCGTGGCGCAGTTCCTCGGCCGTCTGGACGCGGGCCTGGCTCCGCAGGCGGGCCGAGTTGTCGAACACCTCGATGCGGTGCCGGCCGGTCTCCTTGGCTCGGTACATGGCCATGTCGGCATCGCGCAGTAGGGCGTCGGGCGTGACATCGGAGCGCCGGGTGAGGGAGATGCCGATGCTGGCCGACGTGACCACATCGGTGTCGCCGCAGGCGACCGGCCGGTCGAGGGCGGCCAGCACCCGCTCGGCCATCCGGAGGGCCGCTCCTTCGTCCTCGAGGTCCTCGCACAGCACGACGAACTCGTCGCCGCCGAGGCGGGCCATGGTGTCGTGCGGCCGGAGCACCTCACGGAGCCGGCCACCGACGGCCACCAGCGTCTCGTCGCCGATGGCGTGGCCGAACCGGTCGTTGATGACCTTGAACCGGTCGAGGTCCACGAACAGCACGGCCAGGACACGGTTGCGGCGGCCGAGGCGGCGCAGCGCCTGCCCGAGCCGGTCCATGAACAACGAACGGTTGGGCAGCCCCGTCAGCGGGTCGTGCAGAGCCAGCTGCGCCAGGGCCTCGGCCGCCTCCCGCTGGGCGGTGACGTCCTGGCAGGCGCCGGTCATCCGGACCGGCGTGCCGTCGACCGCCCGGACCCGGCCCCGGCACTGCAACCACCGGAGCTCCCCGTCGACGGTGACGATCCGGTGGGCGAAGTCGAACGGCTCGACGTTGTGCAGGCCGCGCTCCACGGTCGTCCGGACCAGCGCCCGGTCATCGGGATGGACGAGCGCCAGGTAGCCCTCGTACGTGCCGGGGAAGGCCTGCGGGGTGAGCCCGAAGATGCGGTACAGCTCGTCGGACCAGCGGACCTGGTTGTCGGTGATGTCCCACTCCCAGATGCCGACCTTGGCCACCGCCTGGGCCTCGCGCAGCTGGTCGCCGGTGGTGTCGAGCGCCACCCGGAGCCGCTCGGGCTCGGTGATGTCCCGGGCCACCAGCAGCGTCGCCCGCCGGCCGCCCACGAGGACGGTGTCGGCCTTGATCTCGACGGTCAGCAGCGCGCCGTCCCGGGTGCGGTGCCGGCGGCGGGTCGGGGCCGCGGTGGAGCCGGCGGGATGCCCGGCCAGGAGTTCTTCGAGGAAGGCCGGGTGGTCGTCGGGCGGGAGGAGGTCGAGGACGGTCATCGATGCGAACTGAGCCGGCGACCAGCCGTACTGCCGGACGGCCGCCTCGTTGACGGCCAGGATCTCCAGGGACTCACGGTCATGGACCAGCATCGCCAGCGGGCTGGCCGCGAAGAGCAGCGACGAGCCGGAGCCCAGCACGTCGACGGTCGCGCCCGCGTCGGGGGGGAAGGCCCCGTCCGTCACAGGGTCGTTGGGCGCGATTTCGAGGATGACGCCTCCCGGGGCAGCAGGCACGATGGGCTCGCCGGTCGCGCCGAGCCTCTTCCGAATGATCGGGACCGGTATGTCCCCCGCCAATGACCCGGAGGAGTCATTTGGCGTGGGCGAACGGACTAGTCCCCGGCCGCGAAGGGCGGGGAGCTACGCAAAGCAGGTGGTCAGCTCGTCGGCCACCCGCTCGACCAGGGGCTGCTCGACGAGGGCCGCCAGCCAGGCCTCGGGGACGACCGACCGGCCCCCGGCCGCACCGAGGAGGTTGCCGGTGATGGCGGCCGTGGAGTCGGAGTCACCGGAGTGGTTGGCGGCCGCCAGGACGGCGGCCGGGAACGATCCGCCGGCCAGGGCGCAGTAGACGGCGATGGCCAGCGCCTCCTCCCCCACCCATCCCGCCCCGAGCGTGGCGACCGCCTCCGGCGTCGGCACCGGCTCCCGCTCGGCCAGGGCCAGGGCCCGGCCGAGGGCGGACGTGGTCTCCTCGTGACCGGGCCAGCACGACACCGCCTCGATGGCCCCCTTCACGGCGGTCCGCAACCCCTCACCGGCCCGGAGACGGGCGATGATCTCCGCCCCGGCCCCGGCCGGGAGGTAGCCGCTCGGGTGGCCGTGGGTCAGGGCCGCCGAGGCGATCCCGAGCCCGCAGGGCCGGGTGGCGACCAGCCCGACCGGCGCCACCCTCATCACCCCTCCGCAGCCCTTGGAGTGGTTGACGGGCAGATCGACGAAGCCCGGTTCGTCGCCGCGGAGAGCCGACAGGCACGTGTTGCCCGGCGCCCGCCGGTGCTGCAGGACGGGCTCGGCGGCGAGGCCCCCGTCACCGTCGCCGGCCGGGCGCTCCCCCTGTGTGCTCAGCCAGCGCCGGTAACCGGCCCACAACTCGTCGAGGGCGTAGTCGAAGCGGCGGGCCCCGAAGCGGCGCTGCGCCCGGATGAGCCCCTCGGCGGTGAAGAGCGTCATCTGGGTGTCGTCGGTGACGGGACCGGCCTCGGGCGGGAAGTCGGTCAGCCCGTCGGGGCCGTAGCGACGCCGGATGTCGGCCAGCGAGTCGAACTCCACCACCGCCCCGAGGGCGTCGCCCACCGCGCCACCGAGCAGGCACCCGGCGACGGCGTCACCGAACGCCGGGGCGGACCCCGGGGCCGCAGTCATGACCGCGGAGGATAGGTGGGCCGCCCGGGATGAGGCGGCTCAGGCGGCCGGCGCCGGGGCCGGCTCGGCCGGTGCCGGTGCGGGCTCGGGGGCCGGGTCGGCCGGTGCGGGCCCGGGGGCCGGGTCGGCGGCGGGCCCGCAGGTGTCCGAGCCGGAGTCGGTGAACGTGTCCCCGGCGACGGGCACGAACCGCCAGTCGTAGCGGTCGGGGTGCAGCGTCAGCTCCAGTACGCCGTACGTGCCGGCCTTGCGGAGCTCGCTGTTGGGAGCGGTGGGTCCCTCGAACTGGTCCAGGGGCCCACCGCCCGTCCCCACCACGAACTGGCGGATGCCGTCGGGCGTGGCGTTGCCCTCGGCGTCCTGGCGGGCGAACCGCTCGTAGACATGGCGGTGCCCGGAGAGCACCACGTCGGCCCCGGCCTCCATGAGGGCCCTCCACATCGCCACGAACTTCCGGTCGGTGGCCGGCGGCTTCGAGCCACCGGGCGAGCGGGAAGCGGTGAAGAAACGGGGATGGTGCCAGTAGGCCAGGATGCAGCGCGACCGGTTGGCGGCCAGGTCCTCCCGCAGCCACGTCTCCATCGGGCTGCCCTTGCTGCACCCGCCGGCGGCCGAGCAGGTGCTGTTCAGCGAGATGAGGTGCCACGAGCCGATGTTGAAGGAGTAGTAGCCCTTCGTGCGGTCGCCGGCGACGTCGCCCCAGTAGTCGAAGTAGGGCCCGGCGCCCTTCTGGATGTACTCGTGGTTCCCGGTCGTCGGACGGGACCGGTCCCGGAACCGGCCCCAGGTGGGGGCGTAGCAGTTCTCGAAGTCGGTCCTCGACCCGTCCTCATAGGCGAGGTCGCCGAGCGGCAGCACCGTTCCCGGCATCGAATCGATCAGGGCCGCCGTCTGCTCGGCGCCCGTCGTGCCGCACTTGGAGATGTCGCCGGCGGCGATCAGGGTCGGGGAAGCGGGCGCCTCCTGCGCCTCGGCCCGGGGAAGGCCGAAGACCAGCAACGGCGGGAGGGCGAGAGCAGCCGCCCGCCAGCGCCACCGCGCCCGGCTCACAGCAAGCAGATCCTCCACAAACGCGACACTACTAACACTGCCGCTCTTCTGTGGCGCGGAGCAAGAAGTTTCAGATGGGGTTCAGACCGGTTTCCGCCCAGCGGATCTCGTCCAGGAAGCGGCCAACGAGGCTGACGAAGGACTCCGGATTGTCCCCGGCGGCCAGGTGGCCGGCGCCGCTGATCCGGGCGAAGCGGGCGTCGGGCAGCAGCGCCAGCAGCTCGTCGGCGCCGGACTCGGAGAGCACGTCGCTGTGGGCGCCCCGCAGCACGAGCGTCGGGCGGTTAAGGCCACGCAGGTCGTCGGCCAGCCCGGGGACGATGAACCCCGCCTCCTGGTCGGCTTCGACCGTCGTCGGCACCCCGCCCCGGGCCCGGAGCCGCCGGCCGAGGCCGTGTTTCCACACCCAGCGCCCGTCGGCCCGCTGGCGGAGGTTGCGGGTCAGCCGGCCCCGGGTCACGGTGCGCCCCGGAAGGTAGGTGGCGATGGCCGCCGCCGCCTCGTCCAGATCGGCGAACGACTCGTGTTCGGCCAGGAAGGCGGTGATCCGCTGGACGCCGGCCACCTCCATGCGGTGCCCGACGTCGAGCAGCACGACGGCGCCGACCAGATCCGGCCGGGTGGCGCCGACGGTGGCCGAGACGATCCCGCCCATCGAGGCGCCGACGAACACCGCCCGCCGGATGCCGAACTCGGCGCACATCGGGCCGGCGTCGGCGGCGAGGATGTGGCGGTCGAAGGGGTTCTCCGGCTCCACGACGAACGGATCGGAGTCACCGTGGTCGGCGAAGTCCCAGGCCAGCACGTGGAAGCGACCGGCCAGCGCCGCGCCGAGCTCCTCGAACATGTAGGCCGTCTGCCCCCCGCCGTGCAGGCAGACCACGGCCGGGAGCCCGGCGTGGCCCCATTCGAGGTAATGCACCTGCCGGTCGTCGAGCAGGACGTAGCCGCTGCGGCCGCCGGCGGGAACGTCGTGACGAGGGGGCAGGTCTTCGATCGGCTGGCTGACCACGGGCCCAACGTAATGGACGTCGGGGCCGCCCACAGAAGAGAGGGCGGCCCCAACCTCCGCATCAGTATTCGCAGTTCGCCAGCTCGTCGCCGGCCCCGAAGATGCAGTCGTCCAGGTCGTCGCCGCCATTGACCTTGTCGATGAACCCGTCATCGCCGCTGATCATGACGTCGTCGCCCGGTCCGCCGACCAGGAAGTCCTCGTCGGAGCCGCCGGCGACGGTGTCGTTACCGACATCGCCGACCACGGTGTCGAAGCCCCGGCCGCCGTCGACGTCGTCGTCGCCGAAGTCACCCCGGATGGCGTCGTCACCCGAACCGCCGTGGATCGAGTCATTTCCGTCGGCCCCACAGATCACGTCATCGCCGCCCCGGCCGTCGATCGTGTCGTCGCCGTCGCTGCCGATGATGGTGTCGCTGTGGTGGGTCCCGTCGAGGATGGCCGGCCCGGGTTGCCCGGACGCGTCCAGCCAGGTGGCGCTGGCCGGCTGCCCGTTGCAGAGGCCGCCGATGGATTGAGCGGTACCGGGGTTGAGGAACGCCAGACCGACCATGAAGCCCACCGTCGTGATGGTCATGGCGGCGCGCCCCGCCCGGTTCGTCAGGCCCTGAACTGCCATTTGCTCGTGCCTCCTGTGCAGTGCTGTGCAGCGGCGGCGCGGATCTCACGCCGCTCAGGCACCGCCGGCCCGCGACCGGCGGCATCCGTCCCGGGAAGAGGCGCCCGGAATGTTGGGAGCACGCGGTCAGGGCCGCCCTCCCTAGGGAAGGAGGGCGACCCGTCCGCCTAACAACGCTCGACCTGATCGCGATCCCCGGTAGGACCGGTCACCTCAGGCTCGCTGCGCTTCGATCGCTCAGTACTCGCAGTTGGCGAGCTCGTCGCCGGCCGAGAAGAGGCAGTCGTCGAAGTCGTCGCCGCCGTTCACCTTGTCGACGGAGTCGTCATCGGCGCTGATCATCACGTCGTCGCCGCTGCCACCCACGAGGAAGTCGGGCCCCCGCCCGCCGGCCACGGTGTCGTTGCCACCGTCGCCGACCAGCGTGTCGTTGCCCGGCCCGCCATCGAGGTCGTCGTCCCCGGTGTCACCGCGGACGGCGTCGTCCCCCCTGCCACCGGCGATGGAGTCGTCGCCGGCCGCACCGCACACCACGTCTTCGCCGCCCCGGGCGTCGATGGTGTCGTCGCCATCGCTCCCGATGATGGTGTCGTCGTGGTCGGTGCCGTCGAGGAGGGCGGGGCCGTACTGGCCGGACGCGTCCAGCCACGTGTGGCTGGCCGGCTGGCCGTTACAGAGCCCGCCGATGGACTGGGCCTGGCCGCCATTGAGGAAGGCCAGCCCGACCATGAACCCAGCCGTCGCCGTGACCGTGGCCAGACGAGCGGCCTTGTTCTTCAGAGCGCTTACTGCCATTGGTTGTGCCTCCTGTGCAGTGGTTGTCGTCAGCCCGCTGCTGACGACGTGCGCCCGGTTCTCGGTTGGATCCCGGTGCAGAACGCGTGGGCCCGCCGCCCTGTGCTCTGCACCCCAGCTCCGTGATCCGGACACTTGCCCCGCATATCGGTGGCCGCTGACTCCGCCGATATGCGGGAAACTTTTACTGCTGGAAGGCCCTTCGCAGGGCCCGGAAGAGTTGTCCCAGCTCCCCAGACTGCTTGCAGGAATTCTGCTCGCCGTGTCGAATTGTGTCAAGTTTGCATCCAGCCGGCTCTCAGAATGTGGTGTTTGACCTGCGCCTTTATTGGTCACAGCCGCCACTGAGCAGCGGGTAGGCCCTCCGTCATACTTCGCATTCTTTCGAGCAACTCAAGACACAATTCTGCCTCAGCCATATCAGTCAATTCGCCAGAGACAATGCGGCGAAAGCGCTGGTCACGAGGTCAGAAGGGGCCCGGCGAAATGCCCTCTTCGCGAAGATCGCGGGGTCAATTAGGCCCTCGTCAGGTCAGGAGTCGGCCCCTTGCCCATTTCCATGGCTCTTTCCCCCGAGGCGGCTTTGGGGTCCGACCCCGCCCGGGCCCGCCTGCTGGTGGTGACGAAGCGCCGGGCCACCGGCCTGCTGGGCGTGATGGCGGTGGTCTTCGTGGCCGCCGTCCTCCTCGGCGAGGACCGGGGCCTGCTGGGCTTCGTGCGGGCCGGCGCCGAGGCGTCGCTGGTCGGCGGGCTGGCCGACTGGTTCGCCGTCACCGCCCTGTTCCGCCATCCGCTCGGGGTGCCGATTCCCCACACCGCCGTCATCCCGGAACGGAAGGACCAGTTCGGCCAGACGCTGGGCCGCTTCGTCCAGGACTATCTGGTCACCCCGACGCTGATCATCGACCGGATCCGCCACGCCCGGATCGGCCAGCGGGCCGCCGACTGGCTGGCCGACGAGGAGCACGCCGCCCTGCTGGCCGGCTACATCGCCGACGCCGCCCACAGCCTGGCCGAGGTCGTCGAGGAGGACGACGTCGAACGGCTCATCGAGGAAGGACTGCGCCGGACGGTCGACCGGGTCGACCCGGCGGCCCTGGTGGCCAAGGGCCTCACCTCGCTGATGACGGCCGGCCATCACCAGGAGGCGTTCAACGTCCTGTTGCGGGCGACGGGCCGGTTCCTCGACGAGCACCGCGGCGAGCTCCAGGCCCGGTTCGTGGCCGAGTCGCCGTGGTGGCGGCCGGAGGCCATCGACCGGCGGATCTTCACCAGCCTCGTCGACGGGGCGCTGCACCTGTTCGACGAGATCGTCGCCGACCCCGACCACCCGCTGCGGGCCGAGGTCGACCGGCAGCTGGAAGGGCTGATCGAGAAGCTCGAGACGTCACCGGCGCTGCAGGAGCGCATCGTCCGGGCCAAGGAGGAGCTGCTGGGGCGTCACCTCCCCCAGCTGGCGGCGTCGCTGTGGCATGACGCCCGGACGACCCTGGCCGCCCAGGCCGCCGATCCCGGCTCCGAGCTGCGCACCCGCCTGGCCGGGGCCATCGCCGGCGGCGGCCGGCGACTGGGCGACGACCCCGTCCTTCTGGCCCGGGGCGAGCAACTGGTCGAGACCGTCGCCACCTACGTCGCCGACCACTTCCACGGCGAGATCGGCGCGCTGGTCGACACCGCCATCAGCCGGTGGGACGGCGAGGAGACCGCCCGCCGCCTCGAACTGCTCCTCGGCCCCGACCTCCAGTTCATCCGCATCAACGGCACGGTGATCGGCGGCCTGGCCGGCGTGGGGATCCACGCGGTGGGAGTGGTGCTGCGCTGACAGCCGGGCGTTCGCTAGGCCGAAGGCTCGGAGCCGACCACCGACACGAACGACACGCACTCGCCGGGCGCTCCGCCGAGGTTGTGGGTCAGGGCCAGCGTCTTGCCCGCCTCGACGGTCTTGATCCGCCGGTCGGGCGGCGCCTCGCCCCGAAGCTGGAGCCAGCACTCGTACATCATCCGCAGCCCCGACGCGCCGATGGGGTGGCCGAAGGCTTTGAGGCCGCCGTCGGGGTTGACCGGGAGTTCGCCGTCGAGGTCGAAGGTGCCGGCCAGCACCTCCTTCCACCCGAAGCCCCGCTCGGCGAAGCCGAGGTCCTCCATGAGGATGAGCTCGGTGGGCGTGAAGCAGTCGTGGACCTCGGCCATGGCGATCTGCGCCCGGGGGTCGGTGACGCCGGCCTGGGCGTAGGCGTCCTGGGCCGACTTCACCACTTCGGGGAACGTCGTGAAGTCGTAGTCCGGGTCCATGCTGCCGGCGGCCTTGCCGGCCATGAACGACAGCCCTTTCACGTACAGGGGTTTGTCGGTGTAGCGGGCGGCGTCCTCCGCCCGGACGAGGATGGCGGCCGCGGCGCCGTCGGCCACGCCGGAGCAGTCGAACACGCCGAGCTGGCCGGCCACCAGCGGCGAGGCGCAGATCGCCTCCTTGGCCACCGCCTTGCGGAACTGGGCCAGCGGGTTCTTCGCCCCGTTCTGGTGGTTCTTCCAGGCGACGCGGGCCATGACGTCTTTCAGTTCCTGGGGGTCGACGCCGTACTTCTTGGCGTAGGCCGGGGCCAGCAGGCTGAAGTTGGCCGGCGGCGTGGTGTCGCCCATGATCGACCCGGTGCCGTCGCTGGGGATGCTCATGCGGGTGAGGCCGGAGAAGCCGGAGTCCTTCAGCTTCTCCACGCCGATGGCCATGACCACGTCGTAGGCGCCCGACGCCACGGCGTAGGCGGCGTTGCGCAGCGCCTCGGAGCCGGTGGCGCACATGTTCTCCAGCCGGGTGACCGGTTTGTCGCCGATGCGCAGCGCCCGCGACAGGGTGAGCCCGGAGATGCCGGAGGCGGCCGTGCCGAGCCAGTAGGCGTCGATGTCGTCGAGCGTCACGCCCGCCGACGTCAGCGTGGCCGTGGCGGCGTCGAGCAGCATGTCCTCGGTGGAGAGGTCCCAGTGCTCGCCGAAGGGGATGCAGCCCATCCCCACGATGCAGACCCGGTCGCGGATTCCCCTCGAACCCATCGGCTTACGCCTCCTCTCCCCGGACGGGCCGGGCCTTCCAGAAGTAGTTGTGGACGCCGTTGGCCGTCAGCATGCGGCGGAAGGTCATCTCGACCCGGTCGCCGATGGCCAGCGTCTGGTGGTCGACGTCGGTCAGCTGGCAGCGGAAGCGGCCGCCTTCGGCGAAGTTGATGACCGCCGCCACCATCGGCGGGCTCGGCGTGAAGGCCAGCCGGTCAACGGTGAAGGTGGCCACGGCGCCCGTGGCGTCGGCCATCGGGACGTCGGTCATGCGGTCGACGGCGCCGCACTTCACGCAGACCCGGACGGGCGGCAGGTGGACGGCACCGCACTGGTCGCAGCGGCTGCCAATGAAGGCGTACTTGTAGCGCTCGGTGCGGTGCGACGGCGGCGCGGCGGGGGCGTCGGGGTCGGGCCGGCGGGGCGGCTCCTTGGGCAGGATGCCGCGCCAGTTCAGGAAGGTGGCGTACCGGAGGCCGTCGTTCCCCGCCGCGATCTGGGCCGCCACGCTGCGCCCGGCGCGCCGCTCCCGCCGGCTCGCCAGGGCGGCGGTGGTGCGGAAGAGCAGTACGGTGGCCCCGTCGGCCAGCACGACGAGGGCGATGGTCTGATCGGGTTCGGCCCGGTCGAGGGCGTCGGCCAGCAGCACGCCGGGCTGGGCGGTGCCGGCGTTGCCGATCGCCGTGGTGAGATCGTCGGCCAGCGCGTCCGGCCGCACGCCGGCGCCGCCGGCGAAGCGCTTCACCGCCCGGGCGGCCAGGCCGGCCACGACGAGACGATCCAGGTCGCCGGGCGACAACCCCGCCTGCTTCAACGCATCAGCGAAGGCGGCGTCGGCCAGGGGCCCGTAGACGTGCTCGCCGAAGCGCTCCTCCCACACCCGCGACGCCGGCGCGCCCGGCGTCCGCCAGCGATCCAGGAACTCGTCGGTGGTGGCGCCCACCCCGATCAACTCGGCCAGCACCGGCGCTCCACCGCCGCCCGGACCGCTCGGAGCGGGCGTCTCCAGCGCGACCGGTCGCGCTCCGGGCCCTATAGGGGCCCCAGGCGCGACCGGTCGCGGTGAGGCACCCTCGCCGCCGAACAGGAAGGCGGCGGCGGCGTCGCCACCGTCTCGCTCGTCGGCGCCGCCCGGCAGGCCCGTCCGCAGGTCGGACAGCACCGCCAGCGTCGGGACGCGGGCGTCGGCGGCGGCCAGCAGCGCCCCTACGCCGGACCGCACCGCCCCACCGACGTCGAGGGCCAGGGCCGAGGCGGGAAGATCGAGCGCGGCGTGGATGACCGCGGCGTTGGTCTTGTCGAGGTAGGGCGGGTTGGCGGTGGCGAACAGGATCCGCTCCGGCGCCGCTCCGGCCGGGGCGTCCCGCAGGGCCAGCCGGGCGGCCTCGACGCCCATCGACGTGGCGTCCTCGTCGAAGGAGGCGACCGCCCTCGTCCCCTTGCCTCCGCCCTCACCGAGAACGGCGGCGATCTCTGAGCGCTTCAGCCGGTGGTACGGGACGTAGGCGCCGTAGGCGACGATGCCGGCCAATCCAAGCCTCCTCGAAGCGCGGTGGGCGTTCATTGTCGACCATACCGCCTGCCGGGCTCGAACTGAACGACGATTCGGTCAGCCGGGCTTCCCCGGCGGGCTGACGCCATACACCCACACCGGCGAGCCGACGGGCGCCAGTTTCTGGTCCCAGATGAAGCTGATGGCATCGTTCGACATCCGCACGCAACCGTGCGACGCCGGATAGGGCGGCACGAACGGCGAACCGTGGAAGGCGATGCCCCGGGGGTGGAAGTACTTCGGGCGGTAGAGGCGGCCCAGGTGCGACTCACGGTACCCGTCGAACTCCCGGATGACGGCGAAGCGCCCGTCGGGCGTGTTGGCCGTGTACCGGCGGCCCTTGTAGGTGTAGATCTTCTCCGTCCCGCTGGAGATGTTGAAGACGAAGGCGGCCTGGCCGCCCCGCACGACCATCAGGATCTGACGGCCCTTGTCGATCTCGACGAGGTCGCCGGCGGGACTGGCCGGCTTGGGCCGAGCGGCGACCGCCAGGCGCTGGCGGGTGGCCGGGTCGGCCTTGCCGGTGGTCGGCAGGCCTTCGACCTTCTGGAAGGCGTACATCGCCTGGATGGTGTTGTTGTCGAACGTGCCGCTCAGGCCGGGCCCGACCCAGTAGCCCAGCTCGGTCAGGCGGCGCTGCAGGGCGGTGACCTCGGGGCCGCTCTCGCCCTTCTCGGTGACGAACGGCTCCCCGTGGACGATCCAGTACCCGTCGCCGTCGTTGGCGGCGATGCCGACGGCGGTGCCTTCCACCGGCCCGCTGTCGGCCGGTGAGCCCTTGTCGGGTCGCCCGAAGGCGTAGACCTGGCCGTCCCGGCCGACCAGCCAGTAGCCGCCGCCGGCGGCCGGGGCGGCGATGCCCGACACCGGCGCCGGGAGGGCGCCCTCGTTCATGGCGCCGAGGAAGTCGGCATCGCCGTAGGCGAACACCCCGCCGTCCTCGGCGGCGATCCAGTAACCCCGGCCGGACGGGGAGGAGGCGATGCCGACCGCCGCGCCGCGCAGCGCCGAGGCCGCCGGCGCGCCGAGGAACGGCGCGTCACCGAAGGCGAACACCCCGCCGTCGCGGGCCACGAGCCAGTAGCCGGCGCCGCTGGGGGTGGCGGCGATGGCGGCGATCGGTGAAGCCAGCTGCCGTCCGCCGAGCGAGCCGAGGAACGGCGCCCGGCCGAAGGCGAAGACTCCGCCGTCGTCGGCGACGAGCCAGTAGCCGGCGCCGTCGGCCAGGCCGGCGATCCCCACCACCGGACGGACCGGCTTCGTGCCGGCCAGCGAGCCGAAGAACGGCGCCGAGCCGTAGGTGTGGACCCCGCCGTCAGAGGACGCCAGCCAGTAGCCGGCGCTGCCCCCCGACCCGGCCCGGGCGATGGCCACCGGCGGTCGGGCGAACGGCGCCGAGCCGTCGGGCCCCAGCGCGGCGGCCGAGCCGAAGGCCGTCACGCTGTTGGGCCGGGCCGCCGACGGCGCGGCCGACGCCGATCCGGCCCCGTCCGGTGCCAGCAGCCCCCCGAAGGCCAGCGCGGCCAGCGCAACACTGGCGGCAACGGCGTGACGAAGCGCGTAGCGACCCCAGAACATCGTTGTTCTCCCGTGATCTGCGACCGGTTGCGGTCGATATGTCCACCCAGCTCTCTGGGCTCGTCATACCCCGAAAAACCGCGTTCGGAACGGCCCCCTCTAACGTGTGTATTCGTGACCTCCGCCGAGCCCGCCCCGCCTGAACCGACGCGTCTCGTCCTCATCCGCCACGGCGAGAGCCGCTCGACCGTCGACCGGGTCGTCGGCGGCCATGCGGGCTGCGGTGGCCTGACCGACCGGGGCGTGCTGCAGGCCAAGGCGCTGTATGAGCGTCTGGCCCGCACCGGGGAGCTGGCCGGCGCGTCCGTCCTGCTCACCAGCGTCCTGCCCCGGGCCATCCAGACGGCGGAGATCATCGCCCCCGCCCTCGGCGGCCTGACACCGGAGCAGCGCTGCGAGCTGTGCGAGATCCATCCCGGCGAGGCTGACGGGCTGACGTGGGAGGAGTTCGGCGCCCGCTACCGGCCCGAGGGACTGGCGACCGGCAACCCCTATTCGCCCATCGCCCCCGAGAGCGAGAGCTGGGCCGGTTTCTTCGTCCGGGTCGGCGAGGCGCTGCTGCGGGCGGCGGCCGACCACGCCGGACAGACCGTGGTGGTGGTCTGCCACGGCGGCGTCATCGAAGGCGCCTTCGCCTCGCTGGGCGGCCTGCCGCTGCGGCGGCCGTTCGACGTGCGGATCGAGAACACGTCGCTCACCGAGTGGTCGTACCAGCCCGCCGAAGGCGACATGGGCAACGCCGGTCACCGCCTGGCCCGCTGGCGGCTCGACCGGTTCAACGACAGCGCCCATCTGGCCGGGCTGGACTGACCGGGCTGACGGGACTGACTGGACCGACTGGACTGAGCCTGCCGGAGGGTCGCCCGGTAGGCTGACGCCCCGTCCGACCCGGTCAGGGGAGACCAGTTTCCAAGGAGTCGCCGTGCCTCTCGCCGCCGCCGAACGCGCCCTGCTCGACGAGCGCCGCCCCCTGACCCGGGACGAAGCCCTGGCGGTGGCGCACCTGCCGCTCGACGAACTGCCGGCTCTGATCGCCCTGGCCCACCGGGTGCGGCTGGCGTGGTGCGGCCCCGAGGTGGAACTCGAGAGCCTGATCAACGCCAAGTCGGGGGCCTGTGCCGAGGACTGCAAATTCTGTTCGCAGTCGGCCCATTTCGACACCGGCGTCGACGTGTACCCGTTCCTCGACCTCGACGAGGTCCTCGAGGCGGCCCGGGCCACGAAGGCGGCCGGCGCCACCCAGTTCTGCATCGTGGTGGCGGTGCGGGGCCCGAGCGAGCGGCTCCTGGACAAGGTCATCAACGCCGTGACCGCGGTGCGGGAGCAGACCGGCCTGGAGGTCGCCTGCTCCTTGGGCCTGCTGGAGCCGGCCCAGGCGAAGCGTCTGGCCGAGGCGGGGGTCAAGCGGTACAACCACAACCTCGAAGCGCCCCGGGCCGTCTTCGGCTCGATCTGCACCACCCACAGCTACGACGACCGGGTGGCCACCGCCCGGCTGGCCATCGACGCCGGTATGGAGCTGTGCTGCGGCGGGATCATGGGCCTGGGCGAGACGCTGGAGCAGCGCGTCGATTTCGCCTTCGAGTTGGCCGAGCTGAACCCCTGCGAGGTGCCGGTCAATCTGTTCGACCCCCGGCCCGGCACGCCGCTGGCCGACACGCCGCTGCTCACGCCCCGGGAGGCGCTGCAGGCCATCGCCCTGTTCCGGCTGATCCTGCCCGGAGCGTGGATCCGCCTGGCCGGAGGGCGGGAGAAGATCCTGGGCGAGCTGCAGAGCATGGGCCTCTACGCCGGCGCCAACGCCCTGATCATCGGCAACTACCTGACGACGCTGGGTCGGGCCCCGGAGGACGACGTCGCCCTCCTGGAGTCGCTCGGCATGCCGGTGGCCGGCGGCGGACCGGGCGAAGGCCGCTTCATCGTGGCCGCCGACGGCACCCGCTCGCTGCCGGCCAAGCCCGTCCGTAAGCTCATCCCCGTCGAAGCGCAATGAACGACGAGCCCGCCGCCACGGCCCGGACCCAGCGGCTGGCGGCGCTCGACCGGGCGCACATCTGGCATCCCTTCACCCCGATGCAGGGGTGGATGGAGGACGACCCGCTGATCATCGAGCGGGGTGAGGGTTGCGAACTCATCGACACCGAGGGGCGCCGCTACCTCGACGGCGTGTCGTCGTTGTGGGTCAACGTCCACGGTCACGGCCACCCGGCCCTCGACGCGGCCATCGCCGACCAGCTCGGCCGCCTGGCGCATTCCACGTTCCTCGGTCTCACCCACCCGCCGGCCATCGAGCTGGCCGCCCGGCTGGTGGCCCTGGCGCCGGGGCGGCTGGAGCGGGTGTTCTTCTCCGAGAACGGCGCCGCCTCGGTCGAGGTGGCGCTCAAGATGGCCTACTCCTACTGGCGCCACCGGGGCCAGGAGCGGCCGACGTTCGTCCGGCTGGAGAACGCCTACCACGGCGACACCATCGGTGCGGTGTCGATCGGCGGGATCGACCGGTTCCACGAGACGTACCGGCCGCTGCTGTTCGCCACCGCCTCCATCCCGTCGCCGTACTGCTACCGCTGCCCGCTCGACCTCTCCCCCGCCGACTGCGGGCTGCGCTGCGCCGACGCCCTGGAGGACGTCCTGGCCGCCGAGGGCGACCGGGTGGCGGCCGTCGTCATCGAACCGCTGGTCCAGGGGGCGGCCGGGATCATCACCGCCCCCGACGGCCACCTCCGCCGCGTGGCCGACATCGCCCGCCGCCATGGCGTGCTGCTCGTCGTCGACGAAGTGGCCACCGGCTTCGGCCGCACCGGAAAGATGTTCGCCTGCGAGCACGAGGGCATCGAGCCCGACATCCTCTGTCTGGCCAAGGGGCTGACCGGCGGCTACCTGCCGCTGTCGGCCACGCTGGCCACCGCCGAGGTGTTCGACGCCTTCCTGGCCCGCCCCGAGGAACACAAGACGCTCTACCACGGCCACTCCTACTCCGGGAATCCGCTGTGCTGCGCCGTGGCGCTGGCCAACCTCGACGTCTTCGAAGCCGAAGGGACCATTGCGTCACTGCCGGCCAAGATCGAGGCGCTGGCGGCGGCGCTGAAGCCGCTGGCCGATCATCCCCACGTCGGCGAAATCCGCCAGCGGGGCCTCATGGTCGGCATCGAACTGGTCGCCGACCGGGCGACGAAGGAGCCGTTCCCCGAGCACCTCCAGGTCGGCGCCGAAGTGGCCAAGGCCACCCGCCCCCGCGGCGCCATCGTCCGCCCCCTGGGCGACGTGGTGGTGCTGATGCCCCCGCTGGCGATGACGGAAGCCGAGCTGATCCGCCTGGTCACCGCCACCGCCGAGGCGATCGACGAGGCGACCTCCCGTTCTGGCGTTCGATTTCCGCCATATCCCGGAAAAGGAACGCCAGTTGGGGGTGGGCGATGAGCGTCGGAGGGCGGCCCGAGGCGCCGGTCGTCGCCGACCCGCTGGCCTTCTGCGGGGAGGAGGTCGCCGGCATCGAGGCCGCCGGGTTGCTGCGGCGGGTGCGGGCGCTGGAGTCGGCGTCGGAGCCCGAGGTCATCCTCAACGGCCGGCGGGTGCTGTGCCTGGCGTCGAACAACTATCTCGGCCTGGCCGCCCATCCGGAGGTCGTCGACGCCGCCGCCGAGGCGGCCCGGCGTTACGGCGCCGGCGCCGGGTCGGCCCGGCTCATCACCGGCGGGCTCGTCCTCCACGACGAGCTCGAGGCCCGGCTCGCCGCCTTCAAGGGCACCGAGGACGCCGTCCTCTTCTCCTCCGGCTACCTGGCCAACCTCGGGACGGTCTCGGCGTTGCTCGGCCCCGATGACGCCGTGTTCTCCGACGAGCTCAACCACGCCTCGATCATCGACGGCTGCCGCCTGTCCCGGGCCGAGGTGCGGGTCTACCGCCACGCCGACCCCGGTCATCTCGAAGAGCAGCTGGCCGCCTGGCGCCGGCAGGCCGGCGGCCACCGGCGGGCGCTGGTCGTGACGGATTCGGTCTTCTCGATGGACGGGGACATCGCCCCCCTGCCCGAGATCGCCGCCGCCTGCGACCGCCACGGCGCCATCCTCATGGTCGACGAGGCCCACGCCACCGGGGTGGTCGGCCCCGGCGGGCGGGGGGCCGTCACCGGCTTCGGGCTCGACGGCCGGGTCGGGGTCGTCATGGGGACGCTGTCGAAGGCGTTGGGGGCTGCCGGCGGGTTCATCGCCGGCTCGGCCGACCTGTGTGCCTACCTCCGCAACCGGGCCCGGTCGTTCATCTTCGACACCGCCCTCCCGCCGCCGACGGTGGCGGCGGCGCTGGCCGCCCTCGCCGTCGTGGAACGGGAGCCGGAGCGCCCCGTTCGGGCCCGCCGCCTGGCCGGCCGCCTGGCCACCGGCCTGCGGGCGGCCGGCTACGAGGTCCCCGACCCGGCCGCCGCCGTCCTGCCGGTGGTCATCGGCGAACCCGAGGCCGCCGTCGCCCTCTCCACCCGCCTCCTCGACGCCGGCGTCCTGGTCACGGCCATCCGCCCCCCGAGCGTCCCGCCCGGCACGTCCCGCCTGCGGGCCACCGTGATGGCCACCCACACCGACGCCGAGATCGACCGGGCCGCCGCCGCCTTCGCCGCTGCCCGGTGATCCGGTTCGTCACGGGGACGGACACGGGCGTCGGGAAGACCGTCGCCTCCGCCGCCCTCTGCCGGGCCGAGCGGGAGGCGGGCCGCACCGTGCTCTACGCCAAGCCGGTCCAGACGGGCGTGCAGCGGGCCGAGCCCGGGGACGCGGCGTTCGTGGCCGCCGCGGCCGGCGTCCCGGTCGTGGAGTGCCTCCGGTTTCCCGACCCCCTGGCTCCGGCGGTGGCCGCCCAGCGCGTCGGCGCCGCCATCGATGTCGACGCCCTGCTCGCCGACCTCGAGAAGGCCGGCGACGGGTTCGACCGCGTGGTCGTCGAGGGAGCCGGGGGGCTGCTCGTCCCGCTCACCGACGACGTCACCATGGCCGACCTGGCCGACCGGCTGGGGGCCGGCCTCGTCGTCGTCACCCGCCCGTCGCTCGGCACGCTGAACCACACCGCCCTGACCCTCGAAGCCGCCCGCGCCCGGGCCCTCCCGGTCGACGGCCTCGTGATCTCCGGCTGGCCGGCCGAGCCGGGCGTGACGGAGGAGACCAACCTCGAGCGTCTCGCCGCCATGGCGCCCGTCCTCGGCCTGCTGCCGGCCTATCCCGGGCTCGACACCGCCGACCCGGCCCGCGCCCCCCGGGAACTGGCATTCCTGACCATCCACGCGAAAGGGACATAGCGCCAATCCCCGGGGTTCACGCTCCAGCTCGGCGGGTAGGGACCTCGCCGTGACGTTGAGGAGCGAGCCGACCTACCTCGGCCGAGCCAAGAATCTCATCGCCGGTGGTTTCTCCCTGCTGGCCTTCGTGGCCGCCATGGCCATCGGAACGGCCGGTGCACCGGCGCTCGGTGGGGCCAGCTGGCTGATGGTGACCGCCGGTGCCGCCGGGGTCGTCTACGTCGGCGGGGCGGTTCTGGTGGCCGCCATTGTCGACCTGCGGGCCCATTCACACCGCCGTCTGCGGCCGGCCATCGTGGTCACCCCCCGGGGCGGCCGGCCTCGTTCGAGCGCTCGATAACCGGCGTTCCCCCGGCGGTCATCCCCGCCGGGCCCTCCGGTACCGGCGGATCAGACTGTTGGTCGAGCTGTCGTGGCCGTCCGGGTCTCCCGGTTCGGCCAGCTCGCCGGCGATCCGGGTGGCCAGTACCTTGCCCAGCTCCACGCCCCACTGGTCGAAGGAGTTGATGCCCCAGATCACGCCCTGGGTGAAGACCTTGTGCTCGTAGGTGGCGATGAGCTGGCCCAGCACCGACGGCGTCAGGCGGGGGGCGAGGATGGTGTTGGTCGGCCGGTTGCCGGGAAACGTCCGGTGCGGCACCAGCTCCGGCGCCACACCCTCGGCCTCCACCTCCTCGGCCGTCTTCCCGAAGGCCAGCGCTTCCGTCTGGGCGAAGAAGTTGGCCATCAGCAGGTCGTGGTGCTCGACCATGCCCGGCTCGTCCTCGTGGTCGGGGCGGCCGAAGCCGATGAAGTCGGACGGGATGAGCCGGTTCCCCTGGTGGATCAGCTGGTAGAAGGCGTGCTGGCCGTTGGTGCCCGGCTGGCCCCACACGACCGGGCCGGTGGGCGCCGGAACGGACCGGCCCCGGCGGTCCACCGACTTGCCGTTCGACTCCATGTCGAGCTGCTGGAGGTAGGCCGGGAAGCGACCCATGTTGTGGCTGTAGGGCAGGATCGCCACGGTGTCGGCCCCGAAGAAGTCGTCGTACCAGACGCCGATGAGCCCGAGCAGCGCCGGCAGGTTCGCCTCGAACGGTGCCGATCGGAAGTGCTCGTCGATCGTGTGGAAGCCGGCCAGGAACTCCCGGAAGGCGGTCGGCCCGATGGCGATCATCAACGACAGGCCGATGGCCGAGTCGACGGAGTAGCGGCCCCCGACCCAGTCCCAGAACTGGAACATGTTGGCCGGGTCGATCCCGAACTCGGCCACCTTGGCGGCGTTGGTCGACACGGCCACGAAGTGGTGGGACACGGCGCCCTCGCCCAGCCGGCCGACCAGCCAGGCCCGGGCGGTGCGGGCGTTGGTCAGCGTCTCGAGCGTGGTGAACGTCTTCGACGAGACGACGAACAGCGTCTCCGCCGGGTCGAGATCCCGGACGGCCTGATGGATGTCGCTGCCGTCGACGTTGGACACGAACCGCACGGTGAGCGCCGGGTCGGCGAAGGCCCGGAGCGCGTCGTAGGCCATGGCCGGCCCGAGATCGGAGCCGCCGATCCCGATGTTGACGACGTTGCGGATCGGCCGGCCGGTCGAGCCCAGCCACTGCCCGAACCGGATCTGCTCGGCGAAGAGCGCCATCCGGTCGAGCACGTGGTGGACGGCCTCCACGACGTCTTCCCCGTCGACCACGAGCCGCCTGCCTCGCGGCATGCGCAGGGCGACGTGGAGGACGGGCCGGTCCTCGGTGGTGTTGATCCGCTCACCCCGCCACAGGGCCTCGATGCGGCCGGAGAGGTCGGTCCGCTCGGCCAGCGCGGCCAGCAGCCCGATCGTCTCGGTGGTGAGCCGGTTCTTCGAATAGTCGAGGAACAGGTCGCCGGCCTCGACGGTCATCGTCTCGCCCCGCTTCGGGTCGTTGGCGAACAGCTCCCGGAGGTGGACGTCGGCCAGGCCGGCGTGGTGGTCGACGAGGCGCCGCCACTCCGGCGTGTCGGTGATCGGCATCGGCACTGTCATCGGTTCCGGCCCTACCGGACGAGGATCGCGCCGCAGTGCTCGCACCGGACCAGCTCGTCGGCCGGCAGGTGCCGGATGCGGTCGACCTCGGTGGCCGGCAGGGCCAGGTGGCAGGCCTGACAGTTCATGCCCACCAGCCGGGCGGCGCCGATACCCCGGTTCTTGGTCCGGATCTGCTCGTAGAGACGCAACGTCGCCTCGGGGATGTTGGGCACGAGCGCCGCCCGGGCCGCTTCCTCGGCGGCCAGCTCGGCGTCGATCTCCCGCTCCTGCTTCTCGATGGCCGCCTGCAGGGTGGCGATCTCGGCCAGCGCGGCGGCCTGGGCGGCCTCGACCTCGGCCACCTCGGCGTCGAGCGCCTCCCGGCGCACCATCACCTCGAGCTCCTCGTCCTCCCGTTCCGCGGCGTGGCGGCGGAGCTGCTCGATGTCGGCCTGCATGGCCTGCAGCTCCCGGGGCGAGCTGATCGTGCCGGAGTACATGCGGGCGTCCTCCGCCTTGGCCTTGGCTTCCAGGCTGCGGACTTCGTCGTCGAGGCGCTTCTCCTCCCGGAGCTCGGCGTCGCGCTGCTCGGTGACCTCGACCCGCCGGCGTTCGAGCTCGGCGTGGGCCGCTTGCCGGGCCTCGAGCTCCGCCCGCTCCGGCAGGGTCGCCCGCCGGTGGCGCAACCGGTCGGCGGCGCTGTCGTGGGTCTGGAGCGTCAGGAGGTCGTCGAAGGCGGCCACGCGGCCACGAGCCTACGTGACCGGCTGCACCGTCACCGGCAGGCGGATCCGGCGCCCGTCCACGGTGTTGGTCAGCACCACCGCCCCCGAGGTGTAGGTGTTGGCCGGCGCGCCGGCTCCCCGGAGGGAGATCGTCACGGCCTGGGTGGCGCCGGGGGCGATCTCGAACCGGACGGGCGACACGGCGGCGGCGATGCCGGGTGGGGCCTCGACCGCCACGGCCCAGGTCTGGGGGAAGCGATCGACGCTGGTGAACGTGCGCACGGTTGACGCCGCTCCGGTGAAGCGGGAGAAGGCCACGGACGGCAGGTTGAGGTCGCGGGCGGCCAGCGGGCTGATGGTGTCGTCGGTCACCGCCGCGGGAACCAGGGCCTTGAGGTAGCGGAAGTAGTCGGCCAGCGACGTGTCGACGACCAGGCCCGGGGCGGCGGCCCGGTTGGGATCGATCCGGCCGGCGCCGACGTCGAGCGGCCCGGCGGGGGTGCCGTCCTCGCCCATCACCTGCGGTTGCGCCGACGTCATGAGGGCCGACTTGATCGCCGCCGGCGACCAGCCCGGCTGGAGCTGTTTGAGGAGGGCGGCGGCGCCGGCCACCTCCGGCGAGGCCATCGAGGTGCCGCTGGCGATCCTGAACATCGTCTCCGGGAGCCCGTCGGTCGCCCGCCGGGGCGTGTCGGCGGCCAGGATGCCCACCCCCGGGGCGGCGAGATCCGGTTTGGCGATGTCGGGCACGGACTGTTCCGGCCCCCGGGAGGAGAAGGCGGCCAGCCGGTCGGCGGGGGCGCGCACGCCGTGGCCTCCTCCCAGCCACAGCGAGGCTGTTCCCCCGTCGCTCAGCAGCACCCGGATGGCGGCTCCGTCGGCCGCCGAGATGTGGACGGCCGGCACCCAGTGGAGGTCGGCGGCGATGTTCTCCTCCGGCCGGGCGTTGGCCAGGACGAGGCCGACGCCGCCCGCCTCGTGAACGACCTTGCTCTTCTCCACCCGGGAGTTCCGCCCCCGGGTGCAGAGCACGGCCTTGCCGTCCACCGCCGCGGCGGACAGCGACCCGGGCAGGCACAGGGCCGCCTCGTCGGCGTCGACCCCGGGACCGGCGGCGGTGGCGGCGTCGATGAGCGGGGCCTGCTGCAGGGCGCCGGTGAGGCTGGCGCCGGTGCCGGCCACCGCTTCCGGGGCGCCGGCCGGCGTGATCCCGGGCCGCGGTCCGGGAGCGACGATGAAGGCCGATTCGAAGGCCCGGCCCAGCGTGGTGGCGCCCACCGACGTGACCCACGGCACACCGGTCGGCGACCCGATCGTGCCGGCCTTGGGGCCGCTGTTGCCGGCGGCGTTGGCCACGAACACGCCGGCGGCGGCCGCCCCGAGGAAGGCCCGTTCCACCGGTCCGAACACCGCCGGCGTCGAGGATCCGACCGAGTAGTTGATGACGTCGACCCCGTCGGCCACGGCGGCGTCGATGGCCGCCACGGCATCGGAACCCATGCAGACGCCCTCGGCGTCGTCGCCCCGGGCCGATCGGGGTGTCCAGCAGACCTTGTAGGCGGCGATGCGGGCCCGGGGGGCGATGCCCGACACCGCCGGGACACCGAGGTCGTGGCCGGCGACGGCGGGCTTCACGCCGTAGTTGCCGGCGGCGATGGAGGCGACATGGGTGCCGTGGCCGATGACGTCCCGGGGCGAGAGGGACTCGCCCGCCTTCACGTTCCGGGCGCCGAACCCGTCGACGAAGTAGCGGGCACCGATCACCTTGTTGTTGCAGGCGGTGGCCGGAAAGTCGTCGCCGGTCTGGCAGGTGCCCTTCCAGCCGGTCGGAGCGCTGTAGGCGGGACCGTCATAGCGGCGGCCGCCGGGGCCCGACGGGTTGTCGGCGAAGCTCGGATGCTCGGGATGGATGCCGGTGTCGATGACGCCGATCGTCACGCCCTCCCCGGCCCGGCTCGCCCCGCCCACCCGGGCCCAGATGCCGTCGGGCAGGCCCAGAAAGGCGGCCGTCTCGGAACCGAGGGAGCCGGCTCCGCCCGGCTCGCCGCGGCCTCCGTGGGAGGCGTTGGCCTCGCCGGCTTTACCAGCCGGTTGCGCCCCGCCCTCCGCCATCGGGCGGTGGACGGCGTCGGGGGTGACGGCGGCCACGTCGGCCTGGCGTTCGAGGGCGGCGGCTTCCGCCGGGGTGAGCCGGGCGGCGAAGCCGGCCATGGCGCTGCGGTAGCGGTGGAGGACGGGCGCCCGCCCGGCCCGGGCCGACGACAACGCCCGGCGCTCCGAGCGGTCGACCAGCGCCGTGAAGCGCTGGACGCGCCCCGCCTCCAGGGCCTGGATGGGGCCGTCGGAAGCGGCCAACGGCGAGGTGGCCAACTGGACGATGTACGTCCGGCGCGGCGCCGACTTCGACTCCGACCCGGCCGGCGCCGCCGTCCCGACCGCCACCACTCCCGCCAGCACCGCCCCGGTGACGAGGCGCATGACACTGGTATTTCGCCGCCCGCTTACCATCGGCCGACATTCTGGAGTAGCCGATACGGTGGGTCGGAAGTGGTCATCGACATTTCACTTTCGGTTTCCCCGACGCTCACGGTGTGGCCCGGCGACCCGCCCGTGGTGGTCGAGCCGGTCGCCCGGGTCGAAGACGGCGACGTCGCTGCCGTCTCCCGGCTGGTGCTGGGCACGCACACCGGCACCCACGTCGATCCGCCGGCCCACTTCCTGCCCGGCGGCGCCACCGTCGACGAGCTGCCGCTCGACGTCCTGGTCGGCCCGGCCGTCGTCGCCGACTGCCGCGGCGGGGGCCCGGTCGACGCCGCTCGCCTCGAGGCACTCGCCCTGCCCGCCGGGACCACCCGCCTGCTGCTCAAGACGGCGGGCGGTGGCGCCCCGCCGACCGGCGGCGAGGGCCCGACGGCGTCCGGCGGCCCGGCCACCACCGGCGTCCTCACGCCCGACGGCGCGGCGTGGCTCGTCGAGCGGGGCGTGCGGCTCGTCGGGGCCGACACGCTGTCGATCGAACCGGCGACCGAGGACTATCCCGTCCACCGCCTCCTGCTCGGCGCCGGCGTCATCATCGTCGAGGGCCTCGACCTCACGCCCGCCGCTCCCGGCCGGTATCAACTGGTCTGCCTCCCGCTGCGCATCGCCGGGGGCGACGGCGCCCCGGCCCGGGCCGTCCTCCTCCCGCCGGAGGGCGACGCGTCATGACCGAGGTCGTCGTCCTGGCCGACACCCACATCCGCCGGGGCTCGACGCGGCGCCTGCCCGGGTCGGTCTACGCCGCGCTGGAAGACGCCGATCTCGTGCTCCACGCCGGCGACGTCGTGAGCGGCGAACTGCTCGAGGAGCTCGGCCGGTTCGCCCCGACCGTGGCCGTCCTCGGCAACAACGACACCGAGCTCGTCGGGCAGCTCCCCGAGGAGCGGCTGTTCCCGGTCGAGGGTTACCGCATCGCCATGGTCCACGACTCCGGCGCCCGCAAGGGCCGCGAGTCCCGACTCCGCCGCCGGTTCCCGACCGCCGACCTCGTCGTCTTCGGCCACAGCCACATCCCGATCGACGCCCCGGGCCTCGATGGCCAGTGGCTGTTCAATCCGGGCTCACCGACCGAACGGCGCCGCCAACCGCATCCCACCTTCGGTTTTCTACGCGTCGACGACGGCCGGCTGGTGGAGCACCGCATCCTGGTTGTCTGAACCAGACAGACGGCGGCGAAACATCACCCATTTGGGCGATGTTCTGCCCTCCAGGGAGCACCAATAGTGGCGTCCGCTGTTGATCCCGAGCCGCGGAGACGTCATGCGCGCCACTGTAAGAACACCCTTCCGTCTCGCCGCCTGCATCGCCGTCCTGGTCGTCGGTTGCCTGACGCCGGTGCAGTTGACTCCGGCGAGGGCCGCCAACGGCGGATCGACGCTGCTGTCGGAGACGTTCAGCGGTACGTCGGTCACCGATGCGGCGATCAGTCCCCTGGGCGCGGCCTGCCTGACGGCGGCGACCGACAGTCCGCCGGCCGACCAGTCAAAGCTGGGCCCGTGTGCCCGCCGCAACGGAACTCCGTCCGGCACGCCCGGCTATCTGCAGATCACCGACGCCTCCGGCAATCAGGCCGGAGCCGTCCTCTACAACCGGGCCCTGCCGGCCAACGGCGGGATCGACGTCACCTTCGACCAGTACCAGTACGGGGGGAGCGGCGCAGACGGGATCGCCTTCTTCCTCGTGGACGGTTCGGCCAACCTGACCGCCACCGGCGCGGCCGGTGGATCGCTCGGTTACGCCCAGAACAGCACCACGCCCGGAGTGAGCGGCGGCTATGTCGGCGTTGGGCTCGACGCCTGGGGCAACTTCGCCAACGACGGCGAGAGCAAAGGGGAGGGCTGCAACCCCCGCTCCCCGCACAGTGGCGAAAAGCGCAACAACGTCACGGTCCGGGGGCCCGGCGACGGCCGCACCGGTTACTGCTGGCTGGCCAGCAACCTGCAACTTCCCGGCAGCTTGCGCAGTGCCACCGCCAGCGCGACCGACCCCGCCCCGGGGCGCCGCACGGTGCACATCAGCGTCGCACCCGACGCCAAACCGAAGGTCACCGTGGAGATCGACTTCCACGACGGCAAGGGACTCCAGAATGTCCTCACCACCGAGTTGCCCAGCCCGCTGCCGTCGACCTTCAAGTTCGGCCTGGCCGGGAGCACCGGGGGCGCCACCGACGTCCATCTCATCCGCAACGTGTCCGTGGCCTCCGTCGTGGCCCTTCCCCCGATCAACCTCGTGAAGCAGGTCAACAAGAACCGGCCGCAGCCGGCGAGCTACACCGAAGGCGACACGGTGCCCTACGACTTCGTCGTCACCAACACCACGAACGCACCGCTGACCGGAGTCGCCGTCAACGACCCCAAGGTGTCGTCGGTGTCGTGCCCGTCCACCACCCTGGCCCCCGCCGGGCAACCCGGCTCCACGATGGTCTGCACCGGCTCCCGGGTCCTCACGGCCGCCGACGCCCAGCAGTCCACGTTCACGAACACCGCCACGGCCGGAGCGGTCGACGGCGAGGGCAACCCCGTGTCGGCGACGTCGACCGTGACCGTGCCGATGACGCCGAAGGCCAATCTGTCGATCGTCAAGACGACGACCAAGCAGCTCGTCACCGAGGTGGGCGAGGTGGTCCCCTTCACCTTCACCGTCACCAACCTCGGCAACCTGCCGATCAAGGACATCGCCGTGACGGACCCGATCGTCGACCAGGTGACCTGTCCCGCCACCGAACTCGGCCCCGGGGACCACACCGTCTGCACCGCCACGTACTCCACCACCCAGGACGATCTCGACGCCGGCCAGGTGGCCAACATCGCCGAGGTCACCGGTAACGACCCGAACGGCGCCAAGGTCACGGCGCACTCGGGCTCGGTCATCATTCCCGCCCTGTTCGATCCGGCCGTCAGCGTCGTCAAGACCAGCGACGCCACGACGTTCAGCAGCCGCGGCGAACAGATCCCGTACAGGTTCACGGTCACCAATACCGGCAACGTCACGCTCGACGACATCGTGGTGTCAGATCCCAGGGTGGGCCACGTGAACTGTGCCGGCACCCGCCTCGCCTCCGGCTCGAGGACGAGCTGCAGCGCCACCTACACCGTCACGCAGGAAGACCTCGACGCCGGTCAGATCGTCAACCAGGCCGCTGTCACCGGGTTGGCCCCCGGCGGGCGGGAGACCGTCGGCGTCTCCAACCAGCACGTCCTCACGGGGACGCCCCGGCCCGAGCTGGCCATCGTGAAGTCGACGTCGGCCACCTTCTACGACGGCGTGGGCGACCCGTTCGACTACTCGTTCGTGATCACCAACACCGGGAACCAGACCCTCACCGATGTCGTGGTCAGCGATCCGCGGCTCGGCGGCACGGTGTGCTCCGTTCCCAGTCTCGGCCCGGGGGACGGGCATGCCTGTGATGCCACCTACCGGGTGACGGCCGGCGACCTCGACGCCGGTCGGGTCGCCAACCAGGCGACCGCCTCCGGAACCAGCCCGAGCCAGACGCCGGTCACCGCCACCTCCAACGAGGTCGTGGTGCCCGGCATCTACCGGCCCGAGTTCACCATGGTGAAATCGACCGGCACGACGACCTTCGACGCTCCCGGCGTGAAGATCCCGTTCCGGTTCACGGTGATCAACACGGGCAACGTCACGCTCGACAAGGTCACCGTGACCGACACGAAGATCGCCGACATCAGCTGCCCGGAGACGAGGCTGCCGCTCGGTGAGCAGATGACCTGCGAGGGCGTCTACACCGTCACCCAGGCCGACGTCGATGCCGGCCGGTTGGTCAACCAGGCCACGGTCGACGGTGACCCGCCGTCCGGTGGGCCGGACCTGCCGCCGGTCTCGTCGAACGAGGTGATCGTCAGCGGCGTCCAGCGACCGGGCTTCTCGATGGTCAAGTCGGCCGACACCTCCGAGGTGAACACCGCCGGCCAGAAGGTGACCTACCGCTTCGCCATCACGAATACCGGCAACACCACGATCGAGAACGTGGCCATCAGCGACCCCAAGGTGCCGGAGGTGAGCTGTCCGGCGAAGGTGGTGGCCCCCGGCGCGTCGTTGACCTGCACCGGGGTGTACACCGTGACCGAGGACGACATGAAGGCCGGCCGGGTGGTGAACATCGCCTCCGCCACCGGCAATGTTCCCGGTCATCCGCCGCTGCCGGCGGTGCAGTCCAACCAGGTCGAGACCCGGGCGGTGCCCGCTCCTCTGGCGCTGAATCCGGCCGGAGACCCGGCTCCGGCAACCGGCGTGCTCGGTGAGGTCGTGACGCAGCCCGGCGTCACCGTCCCACCGACGGCGGCGCCGACGACCGTGTCGCAGCTGCCCCGCACGGGCCGCAACGTCGTGCGCCTGCTGCTGGCCGCCCTCGGACTCGCCGTCTTCGGCGGATTGCTGAGAACCCTCAGACCCTAGAGTCGTACTCCGCCAGGCGGCTGGCCATGCCGGCCATGATCCGGCGGGTCAGCCGGGGGGCGTCGGCCAGCGCGGCGTCGAACTCCTTGCGGCTCAGGACGATGGCCTCCATCGGCGTGAGGGCGGTGACCGTGGCGTTGCGGGGCGCGTCGATGAGGAGGGCGAGCTCGCCGAAGAAGTCGCCGGGGCCCAGCTCACCGACGTTGCGGCCCCGGCGGGAGACCCTGGCCCGCCCGTCCACGATCACGAAGAACTCCGATCCCCGGTCGCCCTCCTTGACCAGGACGTGACCCTCGGTGACGGGGATGTCGGTGGTGCGGCGCGACAGCTTGCGGAGCTCGTCGCGGCTGCAGGCGCTGAACAGCGGCACCCGCTGCAGGTGCTCGATGGAGGCGTCCCGCCGGGTCAGGATCATCGGAGGAGGCCCCGGTCAGCGGGCCCGCTTGGCCAGCAGCGCCCGGTCGGTCACCTTGATGCGGCCCCGGCTGAGTGCCACCGCCCCCGCATCCTCCGCCTGGCGCAGCACCCGGTTGACGGTGGCCCGGGACGTCCCGGCCAGGCTGGCCAGGTCGTCCTGCGTCAGGGCCACCTCGACGTCGTCGATCTGGTCGCGGGAGGCGTAGATCTCGGCCAGCGACAGGAGGCGGCGCACCACCCGGCGGTCGACGGGGACGAACAGCGCCTCCATGAGCTGCACGTTGACCCGGCGGATGTTGGCCATGAGGACGTCGAAGATGAACAGGTCGACACCGGGGTAACGTCGCCGCAGCTCGAGGAACTGTCCCCGATCGATCGACAGCGTCTCGGTGGCCTCGAGGGCCATGACCGTGGCGCCCCGCCGGCCCCCTTCCTCGAGGACGGCCATCTCCCCGACCACGTCCCCCCGGCCGAGAACGCCGACGGTGGCGGCGTCGCCCAAGGGGGTGGTGATGCGGATGGCCACCCGGCCCTTGTCGATGAGGTGGAGGGTGTCGCCGGGGTCGCCCTCATGGAAGAGCACCTCCCGGCGGGCGAAGCGTCGCCTCCGGGCGGCCGCCAGGACCTGCCGGCGGTCCTCCTCGGAAAGCGACCGGAGTAGTGGCCAGTCGGCGCCCATGCGCAAAGTCTCCTCGGTTCCGTCAGCGAACGCCACCATTGGAACCGATCGGGGCACCAGCGTGGAACGTGTCATGAGCGGTGACGGTAGGCAGCGCCGGCCATTCCGTCGTGCGCCGGTGCGTCGTCCACTGTGTGATGTCGGTCACAGTCGCGGCGTCCGTCGCCCGACAGACCGCCCGGTCGCCCAACCGTATGGTGAACCGCCAATGAATGTCGTCCTGCGAGGCGTGCGGGGCTCGCTGCCGAGCCCCCGGCCTGAGACCGCCCGCTATGGCGGGAACACCGCCTGTGTCGAAGTGCGGGCCGCCCCGGGCACCGTCTGCGTCCTCGACGCCGGGACGGGCATCCGGGCGGTGGACGGCCGGGCCGCCGATCTCCGCCGCGTCGACGTCCTGCTGACCCACCTGCACATGGACCACATCCTCGGCCTGGGGTTCTTCCGGCCGCTCTACCAGCCGGGGCTCGAGGTGCACCTCTGGGGGCCGCCCTCGGCCACCCAGAGCCTCCACGCCCGGCTGACCCGCTACCTGTCGCCGCCGCTGTTCCCCGTCCGGCTGCGGGACCTGCCCTGCCGGCTCGAGCTGCACGACGCCCCCCGGGGTCCGTTCGAGATCCCGGGCCTCAGCGTCACCGCCGACCTCGTCTGCCATCCCGGGCCAACGCTCGGCTACCGGCTGGAGGGCGAGCAGGGCGGCGTGCTCACCTACATCTCCGACCACGAACCGGCGCTGGGCAGCGGGACGGTGGGCGGACCGTCGATGTGGACGTCGGGGTACGAGCTGGCCAAGGCGGCCAACGTCCTCATCCACGACGCCCAGTACACCGACGAGGAGTACCCGAGCCACGTCGGGTGGGGTCACAGCTCGATCAGCCACGCGCTGGCCTTCGCCGAACTGGCCGGCGTCGACTGCCTCATCCCCTTCCACCACGACCCGGATCACGAGGACGAGTCGCTCGACGCCCTCTACGCTGCCAACGGGCGGGACCGCCGCTTCGAGGTGGCTCCGGGCCGGGAAGGCACGGAGTTCACCGTCCGGAGCTGAGCCGGCCCGGCCCGGGAAATGCCGTCGCCGTGACAGTCGATGCGTCACCGGAGACGGAGAACCGGACCGCCACCCGTCCGTATCGTCCGAAGCATGACGCTGACACTGCAGATCCGGCCGGTCACCCCCGCCGACGCCGAGCGGCTCGTCGACCTGGTCGCCCGCTGCTCCGATGACGCCCGCTACTTCCGGTTCCACGCCGCCAAGCCCCGCCTGCGGGCGGCGGAAGCTGCGTACCTGGCGGCGGTGGACGGGCGGAGCCGGGTGGCGCTGGCCGCCACCGCCGTCGAGAACGGCGAGGAGCGGATCGTGGCCGACGCCCGCTTCGATGTCATCGGCGACGGCGACGCCGAAGCGGCCCTGCTGCTGCGGGACGATGTGACCAACCGGGGCCTGGGAACGCTGCTGCTCGACCGGCTTCTGGAGATGGCGGCCGGTCTCGGCCTCCGGCGGCTCCTCCTCGACATCCTGCCCGAGAACCGGGCGATGCTGGCGCTGGCCCGGCGGGTGGGCGCCCAGGCGATCGGCTTTGACGGCCGGTCCGTCCTCTACGCCGTGAGCGTGACCCGGTGATCGCCCTCCGCCGCCGCAGCGAGCCCGACTACCTGAGCCACCTGTCGTCGCTGCCGCTGTTCTCCGACTGCAGCCGGGCCGAGCTGAAGAGCCTGGCCCGCCGCACGGCCGACATCAACGCCGAGCCGGGTCAGGTGCTGATCCGGGAGGGCCAGGGTGCCTACGACTTCTTCGTCATCGTCTCCGGCGAGGCCGACGTGAGCCGCGACGGTGAGGTCGTGGCCCGCCTCGGCAGGGGCGACTACTTCGGCGAGCTCGGCGTCCTCGACCCGGGGCGGCGCGACGCCACCGTCACGGCCCGGACGCCGATGGAGCTCATCGTGCTGGCCCAGTGGGACTTCGAGCAGGCCCTCGAGGAGGCGCCGGGGATGACCCGCCGGCTCCTGGCCGGCATGGCCCACCGCCTGCGGATTCTCGACCAGCGCCACTGAGACCGGCGCGACCCAAGATCCCGCCTCCCCCGACATGACGGGACGTTAGCCTCCCGGGCACCAGCCAGTGCCCGGGAGGCAACGCGTCATGAGGATCCAGGCCGCGGTCGTCCACGAACCCGCAGGGCCGTTCTCCATCGAGGACGTCGACCTCGACGACCCCCGGCCCGGCGAGGTGCTGGTCCGAGTGGCGGCGGCCGGGCTGTGCCACACCGATCTGGTCACCCGCGACGGCGCGCTTCCGCCCCCGCTGCCGGCGGTGCTGGGCCACGAGGGCGCCGGCGTGGTGGAACGGGTCGGGCCGGGGGTGACGAAGGTCGTGCCCGGCGACCGCGTCGTGCTCACCTTCGCCTCCTGCGGCCAGTGCCCGAACTGCCGGCGGGGTCGGTCCACCGCCTGCATCAACTTCCTGGCCCGCAACTTCGCCGGGGTCCGGCCCGACGGCTCGCCCACCCTGACCCGGGACGGCGGGCCGGTCAGCGGCGCCTACTTCGGCCAGTCGTCGTTCGCCACCTACGCCCTGGCCACCGAGTCCAACGTGGTCAAGGTGCCGGCCGACGTCCCCCTCGAGCTGCTCGGCCCCCTGGGCTGCGGGATCCAGACCGGCGCCGGCGCCGTCCTCAACTCGCTGGCCGCCGAAGCCGGATCGAGCATCGCCATCTTCGGCGTCGGGTCGGTGGGCATGGCCGCCCTCCTCGGCGCCCTGGTGGCCGGCTGCACCACCATCGTGGCCGTCGACCCCAACCAGGAGCGGCTCAACATCGCCGTCGAGCTCGGCGCCACCCACACCGTCGACCCCAACAAGGACAACGCCGTCGAGGCCATCGGCGAAGCCACCGCCGGGTTCGGCGCCGACTACTCGCTGGAGTGCACCGGCATCCCCGCCGTCCTCCGGCAGGCCGTCGACTGCCTGGGCGTCCCCGGCACCTGCGGCGTGCTCGGTGTCGCCCCCATGGGGGCCGAGGTCAACCTCGACATCTTCTCGCTCCTGGCCGGACGGACGGTGCGGGGCATCATCGAAGGCGACAGCGTCCCCGACGTGTTCATCCCCGCCCTCATCAACCTGTGGCGCCAGGGTCGCTTCCCGTTCGACCGGCTGATCCGCAGCTACGACTTCGACCAGATCAACGAAGCAGCCGCCGACTCGGAAAAGGGCATCGCACTCAAAGCCGTCCTTCTCATGCCGCTCGACTGAGGCGCCGCCCTTGTGGACGGGTCGCCGGCCTGGTGAACTCTTCAGCACGCAGACAAACGCGTGAGGAGGTGGGTTTGTGGCCCGATACCTCATCGTCGCCAACCAGACGCTCGCCGCCGACCAGCTGATGGAGCGGGTCCGCCAGCTGCAGTCGGAGGGAGAGTGCAACTTCCACATCGTCGTCCCGGCCACCCACACGCGGGACCAGGCCTTCTACACCGAGGGCGGTTCCCACGCCCTGGCCGAGCGGCGGCTGGAGGCGGCCCTCGAGCGGCTTCGGGCCCTCGGCTGCGAGGCCGACGGGGAGGTGGGTGACTCCAGCCCCTTCCTGGCCGTCCGGGACTGCATCCTGGCCAACGGCAGCTACGACGGCATCATCCTCTCGACGCTGCCGCCCGGTGTCTCCCGCTGGCTGAAGCAGGATCTGCCCCACCGGCTGGAGCGGACGTTCGGGATTCCCGTCACGCACCTCACCGGCCAGTACGAGCCCGTCGGATAGGTCGGGTCGTTCGAGTAGCCAGCCCGCCGGCTCAGGGCTTCCGGGCTCAAGGCGTACCGCCCGTCCGCCGAACTTGTCGGTGACACGTCGGGCGGAGCGCGCTGTGGAAGCATCTGGAACAACTTCCCCATGAGCCGACTCTCGCCGTCCGTCCGAGCCTTCCGTCGCTGGGCCCAGCTGGGCCTGCCGGTTGCCTTGGCCTTGTCGGCCGCCTGCGGCGGCCCACCGGCGTCGTCCTCCGCCGGGGGCTCGCTGACGGCGGCGTCCCCCGGGCCGGAATCGACGGCGACGACGACTTCGACCACTCAGCCGGGTTCGCCGGCGGCCGGTGATCCGACGACCGTGCTGGTCGGGTTGCGGGTGGCGCCGGAGGGGCCTCGGACCGGGTACCAGCGGGAGCTGTTCCGGCACTGGGTCGATGCCGACCGCGACGGCTGCGACACCCGGGAGGAGGTGCTGATGGCCGAATCCCGCTCCCCGGCTCAGCTCGACCCCTACGGGTGCAAGGTGGTGGAGGGCGACTGGTACAGCCTCTACGACGGGCTGACGTTCACCGATCCGTCGGAGCTCGAGATCGACCACATGGTCCCACTCGCCGAAGCCTGGGACTCGGGGGCGTCGGCCTGGGACGCCAACCGCCGCCAGGCGTTCGCCAACGACCTCGACCGGCCCCAGACGCTGCGGGCGGTGAGCGCGTCGGCCAACCGCTCCAAGGGCGATCTCGACCCCGGGCAGTGGAAGCCGACCCGGGACGCCGCCTGGTGCGAGTACGCCAACGACTGGGTGGCGGTGAAGAAGGCCTGGGACCTGACCGCCGATCAGAACGAGGTCGACGACCTGCGGGTGATGCTGCGCACCTGTGCGTAACCGGCGGCGCAGCCTGGCCCGCCGGCGGTCGGAGCAGATGTGCTACAATGTAGCTCATGGAACGGATCGGGGTTCGGGAGCTGCGGCAGCATGCCAGCCGCTATCTGGCCCGCGTGGTCAACGGCGAGCCGTTCGAAATCACCGACCGGGGCCGGCCGGTTGCTCGGCTGGTACCGGTTCCGAGCGGTGAGAATGCGTTGGCCGAGTTGCTGCGGTCCGGCCGGCTGAAGCCGCCGGAGAACGACGGCGATCTGGAGTCGCCCGAGGACTTCGAGATGGACGCCTCGGCGCGGCTGGCCGGCCTACGGGCCGAGGAGCGTTGACGACGGCAACGGTCGCCGCTCCGGCCACGCTGTACGTCGATTCCTCGGCGCTGGTGAAACTGGTGCAGAGGGAACAGGAGTCGGCCGCGCTGCGCCGCTATCTCCGTCGTCGCCAATCACTGGTCAGGGCGACGTGTGCCCTGGCCCGGGTGGAGGTTGTGCGGGCCGTGGCCCCGGGCGGGTCCCAGGCCGTAGCCCTGGCCCGCCGCCAGCTCGCCCGCTTCCACCAACTGGACCTCGATCGCGAGCTCCTGGACCGAGCGGCCGGACTTCCGGGCGAAGCCCTCCGCAGCCTCGATGCGATCCACCTCGCTGCCGCCCAGACGCTTCCCGGGTTGCGGGCGATCGTGACCTACGACGTCCGGATGCAAACGGCGGCGCAGACGCTCGGCCTACCGTTCGACGCACCCGCTTGAATGAACCGCCGCGCAACGTCCAGCGATCAGGTCTCAGCCTTGATCGGGCGGCTCCTGCGGATTCAGGTCGGCGGCCGTGTCGTGCTCCTGGCCGGGCGGGACGTAGCCCTCTTCGGCTGATCGCCCCGGCTCGCGGTTGGCGGCGTACTCCGTACTCGGCGCCGCCCGCCTACCGGAACCGGCTCCCTCGGCGTCGCGAGGGTCGTCCTTGCCCCGGCTGGCCCCCTGGACGTGCCGCGGCCTGTCCGGCTCTGTGCCCGGATTCCGTTCCACCTTCGAGTCCTCCGATCAGCCGGTGCGAGCCTCGTTCACATGCGCTGTCCGTGATGACTACCCGGTCGGCCCGGCCGGGAAAGCTTCCCGAGCGCTGAAGACGCCGCCCAGGTTGGTGGCAGCGTGGAAGACGGCCGGCACGAGAATGCTGCGGGACCGCAACCGGAGCCAGACGAGGGTAAGTGCGGCGAGGGCCGGACCGGCGACCTCGCCGGCGTGATCGGCACCGGTCGCGTGCCACAGGCCGAAGACGACGGCGTTGGCGGCGACGGTCGTGCCGGTCGACGCACCGCTCATGGCCCAGACGGTGAGCAGCACACCCCGGTGCACGAGCTCTTCGCCGAAGGCGGTGCCGACCACGGTGCGGACCGTCCGTAGCCCGCGCCTGTCCTGGCCGGCGGTGGCGAGGCCGGCCGCGGTGAGAACGCCGGCCACCACCGCCGCCGCCCCGGTGAGGATGACGAGCGGCCGGGGAAGATCAGGCCGCGGCCATCGCAGGCCGATGGCCCGGCGGGTGCAGCCCCGGCGCTGCAGCCACCACCACCCTGCCGCGCCGAAGAGCGGAACGCCGACCAGCGTGATCCACTGGTCGTGCCCGACACGGCGGCCGACCGCCACCAGACCGTTTCCCCACAGCACGGCCGCCACCGACCAGCCCAGCGCCGCCGTTGGCGATATCGACGGGCCGGCCGAACGGATGGCGGCCAGTTCGCCCCGGCAGCGCCGCGCTTCCCGGACCGCAGCATCCCTGACGGACCACTGCCGTCTGGCTCTACCGATCACGAGATCACCAGCGGCCGCATCATCTCCTGGTCCTCGTGGGACAGGGTACAGACCAGGTCGCGGCGGGAGATGACGGCCTTCAGCTGGCCGCCGTCGAGGAGGCGGCTTCCAGCGGCGTCGGACGGTCCCAGCGCGCCTCGCATGTCGGGCGCCATTCGCAACCGGGGCAGGTTCGTGGATCGATCTGGTGGACCCAACCCATCCCGACGGCCCAGCACCGGCTGCAGGCGCGGCACAACAGGTTCGTCCTGGTGCCGTCGGACACGGTGTAGAGGTATCCGTGGCCGCACCCGGGGCACCGGTCGAGCATCCAGTAGCCCGGTCCCTGGTTCCCTTGAGTGATCAGGCTGTTCTCCTTCACCCTGTCCTCCTCTGAGCAGCCGCGTCTGCGGTCGTCGCCTCGACCGTCACGAACGAACTCATCTCGGATACGGCCCGCGGTTGGCCGCCGATCAGTACGGGCACCGGTGACGACGCCGCCAGCTCCCGGGCGACGCTCCCGAACAACCGCGGTGACATGCCGTGGCCGCGAGGCCCGATCACCAGCAGGTCGTAATCGCCGTTCCCGGCGATCTGAGCCAGCGTGGTGGTGGGCTGTCCGGTCACGACGCACTCCTCGGCCGGCGGGGATGCGGCGGCCCGCCGTGCCGACGCCATCCACCGGCGGGCCAGCGCCTCGTCCTGCTCGAGCAGCGCCACATCCGTCGCCGCGTCGACGCTGGCGACGTACACCAGGGTGAGCCGGCCGAGCCGGTCGCCGAGGAGGTCGACGGCATGCGCCAGCGCAGCACTGGCCTCCTCCGAGCCATCGATCCCGGCCAGGACGGCGATCGGTCCGGGCCCGGCGGCCGGCGCGCCGGTCAGGACGGTCACTGCGTTGCGACGCCGCCGCCGGGCGGCATCGAGCGCCAGGGGAAGCGCCAGTGGGCCGAGGAACATCCCGATCGTGCCCCAGGTGGCGGGCGCGTAGCCCCGACGCCCCATGGCGATCGACAACACCGGCCCAACGGAGATCCAGGCCAGCAGGGCGAGAATGAGCAGGGCTTCGGTGTCCACGTTGACCTCCTCTGTCGGAACGCTTCTGATCCTGATGAGAAGGCGTCCGGCTCAACCAGGGCCGAACGCGCTCTCCCGGCGGGACCTTCGGCCCTGCCCGGCGTACGGGCCGGTGGGCGAGCATGGCGAGAGACGACCGAGGAGGATTGCGATGCCGGAGATGACGACGACACAGACGTCGGAAGGTCGCGACGGCTGGCGAACGGTCCGCCACTACGCCTACGTCCGGCGACCCTATGAAGCTGTGTGGGCGAAGCTCGCCGAGGCACCTCGCGACGTCTTCAGGACCGGTGACGACCTGTCACCCACCGGGCTTCCGCTGGTGGAGCTTCGGGTCGTCCGGGCGGGCATCGCCGTCTCCCGGGCGGTCAACATCAAGTTCGGTGGACTGGTGGCCGAAGAGGAGATGGCCCGGATGGGGCTGCGGTGGGAGGACCGCCACCACCCGCAGCTCTTTCCGGTCCTCGAGGGCATCCTCTCGCTCACCCCGATCAGCGCCGGTCGACGGCAGGTGACCCAGGTCGGCCTCGTGGGCCGCTACCGCCCGCCCTTCGGCGCGCTCGGCGCAGTCGGCGACCGGATGGGCGGCGAGAACGTGGCCGTCGAGTCGGTCGCCGGGTTCGTGGACCACATCGCCCGTCGGCTCGAAGCGCTGGTCGACGTCGAAACCCTCGGTCCCGAACCAAGCGAACGCGCCAGGGACGAAGCCGACGACTCCGATCACCGGCGGATCCTGGTGCCGCTCGACGGCTTGGGCGAGCGCCGAGGCGGGGCGTTGGGTGTCGACCGGCAGCTGGCCGGCACACCCGGTGTGATTCGGGCGCTGGTCGACCCGGTGGCCGGCATGGCCGAGATCGAGTACGACCCCGACCTCTGCAGCCTGAGCCGGATCCTGGCCGAACTGGAGGTGGACGGGCCGCCCCAGGAGCCGGCGGACAGCCCGGGCTCGTGAGCACATGCCCGGCCTCTGCGGCGCTGACACAGGCACTGACCGAGCTTCGGAGATAGGAGAAGTTGCCGTGGAGAAGACGCACCTGGCGCAGCAGGAAGAACCCGTCCTCGAAGAGCTGGACCGAGAGGAGTGCCTCCGGCTGCTGGCCACCCAGACCGTGGGCCGGGTGGCCGTCAGCCAACCGGGATGGGCGCCTCACGTCGTCCCGGTGAACTACGTCGTGCCCGGGGACTCCATCGTCTTCCGGACAGACGAGGGTATGAAGCTCCGCCTCGCCGTGACTGAGCCGGTGAGCTTCGAGGTGGACTTCGCCGACGCCTTTCATCAGACCGGCTGGAGCGTCCTTGTCCAAGGGCTCGCCTACCAGGCATCTGAGTGGGAGATCGAGGTGGAGAACCTCCACATCGATACCTTCGCTCCGGGGGACAAGCGATGCTGGATCCGGATCGTTCCCCACAGGATCACCGGACGACGCATCCGCGTCCCGGTCGCACCAGTCTTCGACCCCCGAGGCTACCTATAGCCCGCATCCGAGCTTCCAGCCGGGAAGGGCGGCGTGGCCATCTTCGGTACTCAGCCGCCGCGGGGTGCGGCTGGTCTTCGCCGAACTCAAGGGCCCGGTGAAGGACCGCCTGACGGCGTACGGCTTGTCCAGCCGCTTCGGTCCCGATCGCTTCTATCCGACGCTGGGCACTGCTGTTTCGGCCTACGTCGACACCAGCGGCGTGAACTGGGTCGACTGGACTGACCATCATGCGGCGCATGACACGACGGGAATCGGGTCTGGATGGCCCGACGGCGTTGTGACCAAGGACCCTAGGGACGGAGCGTCCACCGTCCGAAGATGAAGGTATGGCCCTCATCGACAATGGTCTCGAGATTCTTTGCCCGGAGCAGTGCTGGGATCGTCTGCGGCGATCCTCAGTCGGTCGGGTGGCCGTCACGATCGGCGCGTTGCCGGCGATCTTCCCGGTGAACTTCACCGTCGTCGGCGGCCAGATCTTGTTTCTCACCGGCGAGGGGACGAAACTGCGGGCCGCACTCGACCGGACCGTGGTCGCTTTCCAGGTCGACGACTTCGACGAGGCGACCGCCTCCGGCTGGAGCGTCATGGCCGTCGGCCTGGCGGAGGAGGTGGCGACGCCCGGCGAACTCGACGGGCTGCAACCGCTGGTCCTCCGCCCGTTCGCCGGCGGCGACCGCTCTCATGTCGTCAAGATCACGCCCGAGTTCGTTTCCGGGCGGCGTATCGCCTGACGCCCAAGCTCAGTGCGGCTCCTGCTTGCGCCGCTCGGTGAGCCGGGCGGCGTACGCCGCCGCTTCGGTCCGCCGGCTCATGCCCAACTTCGCCAGGAGGTTGGAGACGTAGTTCTTCACGGTCTTCTCGGCCAGGAAGATCGTCTCGGCGATCTGGCGATTCGTGTACCCCTCGGCGATGAGGTCGAGGATCTTGCGCTCCTGGTCGGATAGACCGGCCAGTTCGTCTTCTTGTTCCGGTTTCGTGCGGAGCCGTTCCAGGAGCCGGCCGGTCAGGGCAGGGTCGATGAGCGACTCGCCCCGGCCGACCCGGCGGATGGCGTCGACCAGGTCGCTGCCCCGCACCTGTTTGAGGATGTATCCCGAGGCGCCGGCCATGATCGCGGCGAACAGCGCCTCGTCGTCGGCGAAGGACGTCAGCATGATGCAGCGGACCTCGGGATGCTGCGAGCGGACCTCCCGGCAGACCTCGATGCCGCTCTCCGTGTCGCCACCGAGCCGCACGTCGAGGACGGCTACGTCGGGCTGGGTGGCGGGAATCCGGTTCAGCGCCTGCTCGGCCGTGCCCGCTTCGCCGACCACGGTCAGGTCGTCCTCCGCTTCGAGCAGGTCGCGCAGCCCCCGCCGCACGATCTCGTGGTCGTCGAGGAGGAAGACTTTGGTCGTCATGGACGCCATTCTGGCCTCTTCGCGCCCCGCCATGCCGCCAGACCGCACGGCTAGAATCCGGCCGTGACGGAGCTCGCCGGGCCCCGAGCCCTCCGCAAACTCGTTGACGCCGTCATCTCCCTCAGTGCCGACCTCGAACTGGCGGCCGTGCTGCAACGCATCATCGACGCGGCCATGGATCTCGTCGACGCCCGCTACGGCGCGCTCGGCGTCCTCGACGAGGAGAAGTCGAAGCTGGCGGAGTTCGTCACCGCCGGGCTGGATGACACGACGCACAAGGCGATCGGCGATCTACCCAAGGGCCACGGCATCCTGGGCCTCCTCATCGCCGACCCCAAACCGTTGCGCCTCCCGGATCTGCGCGAACATCCCGATTCCTACGGCTTTCCTCCCAACCATCCGCCGATGCGGTCCTTCCTCGGCGTCCCCATCCTCGTACGCGGCGAGGTCTTCGGAAATCTCTATCTCACCGACAAGAAGAGCGCCGAGGTCTTTACCGATGTCGATGAGGAGCTCACCGTGGCCCTGGCCGGCGCGGCCGGCGTGGCCATCGAAAACGCCCGACTCCACGCCCGCCTCGGCGAGCTCGTCCTGCTCGAAGACCGGGAGCGGATCGCCAAGGACCTGCACGACACGGTGATCCAGCGACTCTTCGCCACCGGCCTGTCGTTGCAGGGGACGGCCCGCCTGGCCCAACGGCCCGATGTGGCCTCCCGAATCCAGGACGCCGTCGAAGACCTCGACATCACGGTGAAACACATCCGGACGGTCATCTTCGGGTTGGAGACCGCCGCCGGGCGGGGTGATGGTGTGCGCAGCCGGGCGATGACGCTGACCCGGGAAGCCAGTGGCCCCCTCGGGTTTCTCCCGGAGGTCACGTTCGACGGGCCCGTCGATACGTTGGTCCCCGACGATGTCGGGCGGGAGCTCCTGGCCACGATGCGGGAAGCGCTGTCGAATGTCGCCCGCCATGCCGGAGCCTCGCACGTCCAGGTCCGCATCGCGGCCGGCGCCGAGATCGTGCTCCAGGTGGTCGATGACGGCCGGGGCGTACCGGACCGGCCGAGTGAAGGGCTGGGCCTCCGCAACATGGCCAGCCGGGCCGAGGCGCTCGGCGGCCGCTTCTCGGTCCGCCCGGCCGAAGGCGGCGGCACGGTCGTCGAATGGGCCGTGCCGGTCCGCACACCCTGACGCCCACCGCCGGTACGTTCGGGACTTTCGGCCCTCCGGAGGCGGACCTCCGCCTCGTGCCAATGACGAGCCGGCTGCCCGATGCTGGGCGGGAACCCGCTGGCACGCACGGAGGTCACCATGGACGCCCAGCATCCGCCCGCCCCGGTCTCGCAGGTCACCGAGGTCGTGAGCGTCGCCCGCCTCGGCACGGCGATCTTCTCGGTCGTCGCGCTGATGCTCTCGCTCGGGGCCCTGATCGTCGCCAACAACAACACCGGAGACTCCGGCACGGGTCAGGCCGGTGCGGTGAAGGCGACTACGTCGGTGCTGGCGGCATCCGCCATTCCCAGCGATGCGGCGGTGGTGAGCCTCACGGAGTTCGCCATGAGCCCGAAGATGGTGATGGCGCAGGCGGGCGGGTTCCTGAAGGTCAGCAACGACGGGGCCATCCCCCACACGCTGGCGATCGAGGGGACCGATCTTGTCACCCCTACGCTCAACGGCAAGGAAGCCGCCGGCCTGTCCCTGGCGTCGCTGGAGCCCGGTGACTACAAGGTGACGTGCACCATCCCCGGCCACCAGGCCGCCGGCATGACCGGCGACCTCATGGTCATGGCCGCCGGCACCGACCACGGCGCGGCGGGCGGCGGGCCCAGCAGCAAGACCATGACCGCCGAGGAGATGGACGCCCACATGGCCGTACGGACGAAGGCGTTCCCGGCCAAGACCGAGGGCCTCGGAGCGCAGATCCTGCCGCCGAAGGTGCTGGCCGACGGGACCAAGCAATTCAACCTGACGACGAAGATCGTCGACTGGGAAATCGAACCCGGGAAACTCGTCAAGGCGTGGACCTACAACGGCGTCGTGCCCGGGCCAACGCTGAAGGCGGACGTCGGCGACAAGGTTCGGATCGTCGTCAACAACGAGCTCCCGGAGTCGACCGCCATCCACTTCCACGGCCTCAAGACGCCGAACTCGATGGACGGTGTCCCCGACATCACCCAGGAACCGATCAAGCCGGGCACGACCTTCACCTACGAATTCGTCGCCCAGGGCCCGGCCGTCGGGATGTACCACTCCCACCAGAACGCCGTCGTGCAGGTGCCGAACGGCCTCGCCGGGGCGTTCCTCGTCGGCAAACTGCCCGTGCCCCAAGGGGTGACCCTGAGCCAGGAACTGCCGATGATGCTCAACGACGCCGGCACGATCGGCTTCTCGCTCAACGGCAAGTCGTTCCCCGCCACGGCGCCCATCGCCGTCAAGCCCAACGAGTACGTGCTGGTCCACTACCTGAACGAGGGTGTCATGTCACACCCCATGCACCTCCACGGCCTGATCCAGACGGTCATCGCCAAGGACGGCATCCCCCTCGCCCAGCCCTACGACGCCGACACGATCATGGTCGGGCCCGGCGAGCGCTACAGCGTGCTCATCCACGCCGACACCCCCGGCGTGTGGGCCTGGCACTGCCACATCCTGACCCACGCCGAGAACGAGGACGGCATGTTCGGCATGGTCACGGCCATGGTCGTGCAGTAACGACCTCGAGCGACGAAAGGAACGACCACGATGTTCCTCGACACCGCGTCCCGCGACCCGGCCCACCCGGCACCGCTGGTCGAGCGACTCGACCGGCCGACCTGCCTGGCCCTGTTGGCCACCCAGTCGGTGGGCCGGGTGGCCGTGAGCCGGGCCGGGGAGCCTCCCCATGTGGTGCCGGTCAACTACGCCCTGCTCCGTGATTCGATCGTGTTCCGCACCGCACCCGGAACGAAGCTGAACCGGCTCATCACGGAGCCGGTGACGTTCGAGGTCGACTGCTTCGACATCGAGAGCCGTACGGGCTGGAGCGTCGTCGCCCAGGGCTTCGCCTACGAGGCGTCCGACCGGGAGATGGCGTACGAGGACGTCGACCTCGACTGCTTCCTCGACCAGCAGACCAGCCGCTGGGCCTGCCTCCAGCCCGATTCCCTCACCGGCCGGCGGATCCTCCGCCCATCAGGCCGCTCCAGGACCTCGGTCCCACCGGATCGGGACGTTCGTCTCTGACCCCGGACCACCGCCGAAGCCGATGATGACGGCAGTGGAAGGGCCGCACTCGTCGGGAGAGGCCCGCAAGAACAAGGGAGCCAACGCAATGAAGCGCAGGACTCTGGACGTGATGTTCAGCGTGGGTGGACTGATGATCGCCGCGCTGCTCCTCGCCATGGGCATCGTCCTCACGAGCAACGCCAACTTCGCCAAGAACTACACCCGCGACCAGCTGACCGCCCAGCAGATCAGCTTCAAGGCCGCCGACAAGCTGACCGCCGAAGAGAAGAAGGCTGCCTGCCTCGTCGAGTACGCCGGTCAGCGGCTCACCACCGGCGCCCAGGCCGAGTGCTACGCCAACGAGTACATCGGCCTCCATGTCAAGTCGACCGCCGCCGGCCGCACCTACGCCAGCCAGGGCGACTACATCAACGGTCTGAAGGCTGAACTGGCCACCGCCCAGACGGCCACCCCTCCGGACCAGGCCAAGATCACGGACCTCAACTCCCAGATCACCGCCGCCACCGCCGCCCGGGAAACCCTCTTCAAGGGCGAGACCCTCCGAGGCCTGCTCCTCACCTCCTACGGATTCAGCGTCTTCGGCGTCAAGGGCGCCCAGGGCGCCACCGTGGCCTTTGTGATCAGCGGCCTGATGCTGCTGCTCGCACTGGCCGGGCTCTACCACGCCTGGAAGACCCCCCGGGACAAGGCCTTCGCCGCCCCCGAGGTCGTCCGCAACGGCAGCCAGAAGGTACTGGCCAACGCCTGAATCCGAAGGTCGAGGAGCCTCCCCCGTCCTCCCTCCAGGAACCAGGGCCCCCGCCGAGTGCGGGGGTCCTGGCGCGCTTCGTTCGGGTTCCTCAGAACATCAGCGACTGATGCCCTAGATGGTCATCTGAAGCCCGCCTGGATCGCTGGCACGAGCGGTTTCCCGTCCGGGAGCACCTCCTGAAACTTGCTGAACTTCGAACAGAAAGACGGCGGCTCCTGGGACAATCTGCCCCTCTTGGCCGAGCAATTCGGTCCGGACCCTGCATGTCAGTCACACGAGGGAGGGCCCCGCTCGTGCGCAATGGTCGTTGGAAGCCGCTGGCGTCGGCCGCCGTGCTGCTGCTCGTCTTCACCCTCTGGCCAGTGTCCGGAGCAGGCGCGTCACCGGCGGACAGCGATCGCGACGGCATCCCTGACGGGGTGGAAATCGGGCTCAACCCGGCGACTCCTCTCGACACCGACCACGACGGCACGCCCGATCACCTCGACGTCGACAGCGACGGCGATCTGATCCCAGACGCCGCCGAAGGTACGAGCGACATCGACGGGGACGGCCAGTCCAACTTCTTGGACATCGACAGCGACGGCGACCGGATGCGCGACACCATCGAGGCCGGCGCCAACCCGTCCGCTCCGGCCGACTCGGATGGTGACGGAACGCCCGACTACCGCGACCTCGACAGCGACAACGACGGAATCCCCGACTCGGTGGAAGCACCGCCGGTGATCAGGAACTGGTTCGACATCGACCGTGACGATGACGGCGTCCCCGACGACGAGGAGATCAACTTCGTCGAGCCCGCTCCGCCCGTCGACAGTGACGGCGACGGGACCGAGGACTACCGGGACCTCGACAGCGACAACGACCGGATCCCCGACGGCATCGACGGCAACATCGACAACGACTTCGACGCCATCCCCGACTTCCGCGACACCGACAGCGACCAGGACGGCATCCCTGATTCGGTGGAGGCAGGGCCCGACCCGAAGAACCCGGTCGACACGTTCGGCGGCGGTCTTCCCGACTTCCGGGACAAAGACAGCGACGGTGACCTCATCGACGATTCGAGTGAGGCCGGCTCGGACCCGAACAACCCGGTGGACACCGACGGCGACGGCGCTCCCGACTTCCGCGACCACGACAGCGACGGTGACGGCATCGCCGACACGGTGGAGGGCAACACCGACCCGGACAAGGACGGCAAGGCCAACTTCCAGGACACCGACAGCGACGGCAACAACGTCCCCGACCAGGAGCAGGGCGCTCCCGACGCCGACGGCGACGGAATCCCGAGCGTCGTGGACCCTGACGACGACGGTGACGGCCTCCTCGACGCGGTCGAGGGCGGCGCCGACGCTGACGGTGACGGCGTTCCCAACTCGGAGGACCCGGACAGTGACGGTGACGGGATCGCCGATGCCGCGGAAGGGGTGGCCGACTTCGACGGCGACGGTGTGGCCAACTACCTCGACAGCGACTCCGACGGCGACGACATCGCCGACCGGGTCGAAGGCACCCACGACACCGACGGCGACAGCACCCGGGACTGCTTCGACACCGACAGCGACGAGGATGGGCTACCCGACAAGGTCGAGGGCAGCGGCGACGCCGACGCCGACGGGTCGCCGAACTATGTGGACATCGACGGTGACCGGGACAGCATCCCTGACGTCCTCGAGGGCCTCGTCGACACGGACAACGACGGGAAGCCCGATCGGGTCTCCATCGACAGTGACGGCGACGGCATTCCGGACCGCGTCGACGGCACCGCCGACACCGATGGCGACAAGATCTTGAATTTCCGGGATCTGGACAGCGATGGCGACGGCATCCCCGACGCCGTCGAGGGTGCCTTCGACACCGACGCCGACGGTCAGCGGGATTTCGTCGACACCGACAGCGATGGTGACGGGATTCCCGACGCCCAGGAGGGCACGGCCGACGGCGACGGCGACGGCAGGTCCGACTACGTCGATCGAGGCTGAGCCGCCCGCCGGGCTCAGCCCGGTAGATGTCGAGATCATTTTCTCAGATCCATTCAGTGGCACCTGGGCGCCGCTTGGCGCACAATCTGTTCCAGAAGGTCTGGGGCTGTAGGACATATCAGTGGCCATCCGTATGGCCGCTGCACATGAAGTCGGGCGACATCCTTCGGATCTCGGGGGACAACGCGCCTGCGGCACCCGAGCTTCGGGTGACGGCTGGGGGCCCGGCGGAAGCCGGGAGAGGTGTCCGGATCAGGTGGCTGGGGATGCGACGGCGTGGGATGACCTCACGCGGTCCGCATCGCGAAACCGGATGCGGGCGAGGGGCGCCAGCAGCGGGCTGGCGTCGGTTGAAGCTATGCACTGCAAACAAAGGAGGCACAGAAAATGCAGGTCTACAGCGTGACGAGGCGGAAGCGCGGCCGTGTGGCCGTCACGACCGCCGCCATTGGGTTCGTGACGGGACTCGCCTGGTTGAACGGCGGTGGGGTCCACTCCATCGGTGGGCTGTGCAACGGGCGCCCGGCCAGCCATACCTGGCTGGATGCGTCCGGGCAATACGGCCCGGCGCTGCTCGATGGCACCGGACACGACGACGTGATCATCGGAAGCGACGGCGACGATGTGATCCACGCCGGGGGTGGGGACGACGTCGTCTGCGGTGCAGCCGGCGACGACTCGATCGCTGGTGGTCGGGGCGATGACGCCATCCGGGGTGACACCGGCGATGACGACCTCGATGGTGGTCCGGGCGTTGACACCGTGGTTGGCGACGGCGGGAATGACACGGTGGCCGGCGGCCGGGGACGAGACTTCCTCCTCGGCGGCAGCGGTGACGATGTCATGATCACCGCGGACGATGACGAAGTCGACAAGGTGAACGCCGGCGACGACTTCGACGTCTGCTTGTTCAGCGCCGGAGACGAACTCGCCAACTGCGAGTACTGACTCGGCTCAGCGACGCAGTCAGGCGGTCATCGAGACCGCCTGACTGTTGTCGCGTGGATGACGAGGCTTCGAAGTCGAAGCCGACGACTACCTTGACGCGGCCGCGTCCGGCGACCGCGAAGATTGAGGACGGAGCGGGACCTCAGGCGGCGCAGGACTCGCCGGCCCGGAGCGTCTTGACCTTGCTGGCGTCACTGACACCGTCGAGCGCACCGGTGATCACACCGTTGGGAGCCGTGATTGTGACGACAGGGCCGCTCCCACCTTCGGCGATGGTCACACCCGAGCCGTACGCCGCCTTGACCGCGGCGACGGTCGATCCGGGGCCGATGCCCTTCTCGGTCTTCAGGCCGAGAGCAGAGGCTCCGTCGGAACCAAGCGACCAGCCGACGAGTCCAGGCTTGCCGCCCGAGAACCCTCCGACCTCGTTGACGACGACGTCGAGATCCTTCCACCGGAAGATGCGGGTGCCCTCACAATGGGCTTCGGCCGGCACATGGCTGACGTGCTCGGCTCGGCCGAGCGCCTGCGTCAGGCCGTTCATCGCCCGAGCTGCCTGGGTTCCGAACGAAACAGGGCCCAGACCGTCGGGAGCGAGCACCAGTTGCCCGAGGGTGACCGTCGTCGTGGCGGTCGTCGGCTCCGAGTTGGGCGATTCGGCGATGGCTGGCTCGTCGACCCCTCCCGACAAGGAGGCTCGCTCGTTGCCGCTGGTGCAGGCGGCCGTCAGGGCCACGAGGCTCACGGCGACCACCGTCAGTCGGATCGAGCGGAGGGCAGGCATGGGACTCCTCGGTGAAGCGGACTATGAGCGGGCGTGGCGCCGGAAGAGCCAGACGAGCCCGGATCCGCCGAAGACGACCCACAAGATCAACAGCAGCCGGGACGGTCGGGCCCAGTCCCGGCGGTGTTCGATGATGAGCCGGGAGCCGCCACCGGCCTGCAACGCCGTCTCTTCCTCGTCGCTGAGCTCGCCGATGTTGAGCACGACCCGGCAGGCGTTGAGGTCCGGAGCGATGTTGAGGGCGATACTCCCGGGCCGCTTCGTCCAGGTCTGGCCCCGGACGAACTCGATCGTCTGGTTCAGCTCGGCGACGGCTTCCTCGGAGCACGTGGCCGTCGGCTGCAACTGGAGAGCGGCCCCGGCGACTCCGGCGACGCCCAGCCCGACGGCCAGGAGCACACTGGCGCAGAGCGCGCCGACCCATGATCGTCGGCCGCGGGCCTGGCCGAGGGCGCTCATCGGCGGCATCACTGGTGCTTGGCCAGGCAGGCCTTGATGAACCGGTCCTGCTGTCCGAGGTCGCCGCCGGTGAAGTCGGGATCGTCGATGCCGTACGGTTCGAGGACTGCCCGGCGCGCCTCCCGGTCAGTGGGGAGGAGTTGCAGCCGGGCGAGCTCGAACCCGCACTGGGCCATGGTGGTACCGCCCTTACGCCACAGGGCGCCGAACATCACGCGTTGCCGTTGACGTTGAATGGCGCAGGCGGAGCGCTGCTCCTCGACGAGGTCATCGCTGAGGATCTGCGGATCGCCCGTCACGCCGCCCATGACAGCTCTCTCGCACCACCTGACGTCTTCTGACCGTCTCCAGGCGCCTACCGCGGCGAGTGCCCCCGTCATCACCGCCAACGTGGTCGCCACTGTGATGATGGGACCTAACAGCCGTCGAACCATGCCCCTTTTTTCGTTTTTCGGCCGTCTTGTCCCTTCAGCCTTCAGGAGGCTTCAGGTTCTGCCTCCGCCGCTCTCCGTGGGCGCTGAGGGTCTCGATCCCCCGACCTCTGCCTTGTAAGGGCGGCCTCTCCAACAGCCCTCCCAGCTTAGGGCACAACAAAGCCCGCCGCAGGTCCGTGAAATTTTACGGAGAGCGGCGGGCTGCGTCGTTCAGTGGTTAGTAGCAGTCAGGGCAGGGGATGGCTGGCCCTGGGGTTCGGTCACCCGGCTTGGCGTAGGGACCGAAGTGGATTTCGGGGACCTCTGTGGAGGATTCCGCAGAGGGTGCCGCTCGCAGTGAGGGAGCGAGGGCCAGAGGGGTGAGGATCAGCAGCGCTCCGATGAGCGCTCTGCGTCTGGCCCTACGCATCCGGACTGATCCCCGCTTCCTCCAGCAGCGCACGGAGGCGTGCGTTCTCCAGGACCAGGGGGTGGGTGCTCTCAGTCTCCAGCCCGAGGCGTGTACGCCAGGCGTGGGTGATGGCCTTGCCGTGGTAGCGGTCAATGCCAAACACCTCACGTTCAATGCTGGATTTCGTGCGCCCTGCGACCCACTCTGCGTACAGGTCACGCAGCGTGTCCTCAGGGGCGTTCAGGAGGGCTGTACGGGCCTCAGCGAGTGCGGAGGCTTGGGCTTGGGCGTGGGTTGCGTTCATCGCATGCTCATTTCGTAGAGGGCTCGTTCCTGCCACTCGGCAGCACGGCGCAGTAGGTCAGGGTCATCCATGAAAAGGCCAAGGCCGAGGTTGCAGGCACGGCACAGCAGGCCAACGTCGCAGCGACGGCAGGCCTTGTCCGCAGAGGTGTTACAGCAGCCGTGGTAGTGGTGGCGTGCCAGGGTCTCCACGGTGCCGCACAGTTCGCACGGTCCCACCGGTGCAGGCTTGTCACGGCCCACGCCCTTGGACTCTGACAGGGTGGCTGTGTAGCAGCGCTGGCCCTGCTTGCGGACCTTGATCTTGACGTTGGGTCCGCACTCGGCACAGTCGGCTGTGCGGGCCTCTCGGTTGATATTTGATAGACGGTGTTTCCAGGTTGCCATTGGGGGGGAGTCCTTTCGTGACAACCCCCAGTCACGTCGCCACTTCGTGACGTGACCAGGGGTCAGTAGAGACCGAACGCTCAGTGAGTTCCGAACGTCAGTGAGGAACCTTCTATAGGGGATGTCACGTCGGTCACGTCACATTCCGACGTGGCGACGTTGGCCTTCCGGTAGTGCCCACGCCTGGTCCCAATGAGCAGGCCCTCGCCCTTCATGCGGCTCAGGGCCTTACGGAGGGCTGCGACCGTGGTCCCTTCGGGGCACATCGGGAGCAGGTCGGCACCCTTGAATTCATCGGACGTGGCGTGGAGCCAGATGGCGCTTTCCAGGGCTGACTTAGAGTCCAAAGCCTGGGCCAGGCCCCACCGGCTGGTCTCGTCAGAGAACTGGAGCTTGAAGCTGAATTCCGTGATATCACGGCCACGCCCCAGGAGCTTGGCAGCGCCAGGGCCACTCTGCTTGTCCAGCACCATGATTGTGTCTGCCGTGCCAGCCTGACCCACGGACCCAACCACAGCGTCCAGAGGGTCCCCGCTGCTCTCAGCGCCAGCCTTACGAGTGTGGGTGATAGCGAGCACGCCAATCCCCATCTCGTCAGCAATAGCCTTGAGTTCGGTCAGGTCCTCATAGGCAATCTGGTAGGCGTCCTTGGCTTCCTTACCGGAGCGCTCCATGCGGATGTGCCCCAGGGTGTCCACGATAATCAGCCGAGGGTTCTCAGCCGATTCCAGCCACTCCAGCAGGCGCCCACGAGCGTCAGGGAAGCGGGGGAACGTGGTGCTAAGGGTCAGGTGGGGACTGGGTGCGTCACCCTCCTGCCGGATCATTCCCAGACGCTCTTGAAGGCGCCTCTGGGTGTCTTCCAGGGCCAGATAGAGCACAGCGCCCTGGTCGATAGAGCGCCCCAGGAATTCGCCACCTGAGGCCACCTGACGGGCAATGTCCAGAACCATCCAGGACTTACCCACCTTCGGCTTACCGGCCAGGATGGTCAGGCCCTGAGGGATCAGGTCGGGCACAACCCATTTGATGGGCGGGAAGTCGAAGGTAGCCAGTTCAGCCTCAGTGATATAGGAGGGCATGGAGCGCTCTTTGATTTCCTCACGGCCCATGTTCCGGAGGGCTTCGGACTCCATGTCCTTAGCGAGCTTGAGGTATTCAGCCCAGAAGGCAGGGTCTTTCTTCTGGGTGTCGGTTGCTAGGAGGTTGTTCAGGTCCATTGGGGGTTCCTTATCGGTTGCGCTTGCGGCGGGGGAGGTAGAGGTCAGCGAGGATCATGGTGTTGATACCGGTGGTCCAGCCGAGGATGAAATAGGCGACGGTACGGCTCATTACTTGTCTTCCTTCTGGGCGTAGGTGCGGATGGCCCGGCGAACCACTGAGATGAGGGTGCGGTCCTCAATCTCAGCTAGGTCATTGATGACCTCCCAGGTGGCGAGGTCAACGTTCAGGGTCTTGTACTGGGGACGGCTCATTGGTATTGCCTTTCTCTTGGGTTCTTACTTTCCGGCAAATTTGCCGGTAAGTCGGAGGACGATTGCTACCTCCATTGCTTGGGCGTACTTCCGGACGCTGAGGCTTCCATTCTCCCGGGAGGCCAGTTCGGTGACTTCCTTCCGGACTTCCAGGGCCACTTCCTCGCCTGCGTACTCCCTGAAGGCTTGCCATTGGCGCTCTGCCTTGCAGAAGGTCCGGAGGGTCCTGTCACTCCACTCGGGGAACAGTTCCCGGTACATGGAGAGGATGGGGTCCTTGGGTCTGCCTGTCTTCTTGCTCATTGGGGTGGTCCTTTCTTTTCTGGGGGGAACTTTTTTTCCCTATCTTTATCGTACCACACTGAGTGAGGGTAAATCACTCTCCGTAGCCACAATAGTTAACAAATTTACCGACCGACCGGACCGATTGTCAATTTTTTCGCAGAATTTCGCTGAACTTCGCTGTCCGACCGGTCGGCTGGTTAACCAGCCCTAACGCCCGGTTATGCGAAATGGCTTAGACGCCAAAATAGAAGCCTCTCAGCGCAAAATCGGCCTGAAAGCCAAACCCGGTAGGGGGGTAGCCTGGTTATAAATCTCAAACCGACCGCTGGGTTGGTGAATGGGAGGTCATAAGTACCCACCCTCAAACGTAAAATGGCTTAGAACGCAAAATAGAGGCCTCTCAGATGAACCAGGGGCCGTTATCCATAGCACTCCGAAAACCACTTTCAGGCGTACAACGGTATTCCCACGGGCCTGAACGGCTCTCAGGGCAAAATAGAGGCCTCTCAGGGCCTTCTGGAGGTACACTCCACCCCGTTATAAAGGGGGTATGAATCCCAGGATTCAAAGGTTGACCACCGGTGGTAAACCCTAGACAACTGGTTGTCCAGGGAGTTACCGGTGTTACCGGTTTGCATATTCCCCCCATAGAAAATCTCTTCGTACCAGAGGAACTTCCCAACCGGTAACACCGGTAACTCTGGGGGGAGTTACCGTAGTTACCGTTTCTCATATTCCTTTTCTATAGAGCGATTTTTCCGTACCAGAGGAACATTACAATCGGTAACTACGGTAACTCTGACGGGGAGTTGCGCTAGTTGCGGTTCTGTAGTTTGTTTTACTATTAAGCATTTCTCCGTACCCAGCGAACTTCAAAAGCGCAACTACCGCAACTCCCGCTATTACAGAATGCGTTTATGATAAAATGGAATAGTTGGGTGGGTGAGCGCCCGGGGCTGGTGAACTTTCTTCCTTTCATAGCCAGCCCTGGGGCGCTGTTCCCCATCTAGTTTTCGGCAAATTTGCCGGTAAGTCCCACCCCCAGGTTTTGAGGTCCGCACCCTTGCAATTCCCTGTCGCTCTCTCGGCCTATGGGCCGTCCGCTATTGAGTCCCTGATTACCTCCCTAAGGTCAGTAGACGCAGACAGCTACTACCAGTGGTCTGAGGGCGGGGAACTCACTGAGCTAATCAAGTCCCTTCAGCACCTCCACACGGCCCTCTGCCACAAGGGATCAGGGCGCCGGTGGTACATCAATCAGCAGGGCCAACTCACCTGGGGTGACCATGTTTAAGAAGCCCTGCCTTACGCCTAACTGTCCTGGCCTCTCGCACAACGAGGGCCTGTGCGAATACCACTACAAGGCTAAGCACCAGGCCCGCAACCAGGACCCTGCACGTGGGGCGTACAACAACCCCACGTACCGCAAGTGGAGAGCCGCCCTTCTGGCTAACGGAGTCTGTGCGATGTGCGGGAGTAGGCAAGACCTCACCGTGGATCACATCCTGCCGCTTAGCCAGGGTGGCTCCAATGCCATCTACAACCTGCAGGTGCTGTGCCGCCCCTGTAACAGCAGCAAGGGCGCACGGTAGGGACACGGAAAAGTTCAAAAACCTACCGTCCAACACCCGCCGCCCCTCGGAAAATTTCACACGGTGAAATTCCCATTTTCAGAAAAGGTCCGATTTTGAATTTGCAAGACATGCTGGCCCGCAACCGGAAGCGCAACCAGGCGCATAAGCGGGCCATGAAGCAAGCCCAGCGGGAAGCTAGCTGGGGCCGCATCTCAGAGGACAAGGTGCCTGGCCGTATCAAGTCCCTGACCAGGCGATACCTGAGTAAGTGATGACACCCGAAGACCGCAGACAACTTCTTATCGCAGAGATTGAAGACCTCACCGCTGCCGTGGAGCACCTGGGTCTGTGGGTCAAGGGATCACAGGGGCAGGACATTCTGAACCCGGCTCTTGCTGCGAGGCGTGCAGCGCTGGAGGCCCTGCGCAAGCTTGAAGCTGGCATGACACTGGACGAGGGCCCTGACGCCCTTGCAGCGTTCCTTGAGGGAGCGTAACGGCCAGCGCCTGGTGGACTTCGCTGAGCGCTTCTGCAGGCAGACACGAGGCTCACAGGCAGGCACCCTCTACACGCTGCGTGACTGGCAGAAGCGTCTGCTCGTGGACCTCGCTGAGAGCGGCGCACGGCGTGCGTATATCCAGATGCCCCGCAAGAACGGCAAGTCAATGCTCGGGGCTGTGCTCGCACTCCACGGCCTCTTCGTGGATGGGGAGCAGGGCGCAGAGGTCTACAGCGTTGCGGGCTCCAGGGACCAGGCCCGCCTGGTCTTTGACGAGGCCTGCCGCATGGTGCAGCTAGACCCCTTCCTCAGCAAGCACCTCACGGTGCAGCGCTACCAGATCCTGCACAAGCCCAGTGGCTCTAAGTACCGGGTGCTGGCAGCGGAGGCCGGTACCGCTGAAGGACTGAACCCTCACCTCGTGGTCTTTGATGAGGTCCACGTGTTGGGCTCTGACAGGCGTCTCTGGGATGTTATGAATCTCGGCTCTGGCGCCCGGGAACACCCGCTGGTGCTGGGGATCACCACGCCTGGCGTGCGCTACGGCACAGACGGGCGTGACAGCCTTGCGTGGACACTCTGGGATTACAGCCGCCGCATTGAGAGTGGCGAGGTCTCGGACCCCACGTTCTTCTCCCGAATCTGGGAGGCCCCCGAAGGTTCCGGGCTCTGGGATGTTGACGCCTGGGAGCGAGCCAACCCGGGCCTCGGGGACTTCCTCTCCGTTGAGGACATGGAGGCTGCAGCGCTTACCACGCCTGAGAATGAGTTCAGGACTAAGCGCATGGGCCAGTGGGTCAACGCACAGGCTGCGTGGCTCCCGTACGGAAGCTGGGAGGCGTGCGCTGAGCTTAGTCAGAATTCTGACGGAGCTTCCGTAGTCCTCGGCTTTGACGGCAGCTTCAGTGGTGACGGCACGGCGCTCGTGGCAGCGACGATTGAGCCGAACCCCAGGGTGACGCTCGTGGGCCTCTGGGAGCGTGACCCTCAAGCGCCTGCCTCGTGGCGTGTGGACCACGCTGAGGTAGAGGCAGCGGTCCTGGGCGCCCTGCAGCGCTATGACGTGAGGGAGCTTGTCTGCGACCCTCACCTCTGGCAGCGAGACATGGAGGCGTGGGCACAGCAGGGCGTTCCCGTAGTGGAGTTCCCGCAGACCCCCTCCCGCATGGTCCCTGCAACGCAGCGCTTCTATGAGGCCGTGACCACCGGCACGATGCGCCATGACGGCAACCCCTCTCTCGCACGGCATCTGGGCAACGCAGTAATCCGCCCCAACGGCCAGATAGCCAAGGAACACAAAGACTCTGGGCGGAAGATCGACGCAGCGGTTGCGGCGGTCATGGCTTACGACAGGGCCGCAACGCTGGAGCGAGCAGAACCGTGGGCTGGCTCAGTTCACGCTGCGCCCCTGGACCACCCGCCTGGAGCAGCGCCTTTCAATGCTGCTGCCTCAGCCCCGCATCTGTGAGTTCGACTACTCCGGACTCCTGCAGGCCACTCCCAAGGAAGAACTGGAGATGCTGGCCCTGCAACTGGACAAGGGCATCCTGACCCTTGACGAGGTTCGCCGTATCAGGAACCTTCCCCCGCTTCCGACCTCTGCCGCAGATGCGGCAGACCCCTCTGAGGACACCGCTGAGTGAACCGCTTCCTGATTGAGTACCGCTCGGAGGTCCGTGGCAACACCCTCGCTGGGTACGCCGCAACCTTCGACACCGTTGCCGACCTCGGGCCTAAGGGCTACGAGCGCCTGGCACCTACCGCTTTCGACGCAGCGCTGCGTTCGGGTGAGGACGTGAAGGCGTTCCTGCACCACGATCCCAGCAAGCTGCTCGGCTCCGTTCAGGCGGGGAACCTCCGCCTGGACGTGGATGACGTTGGGCTCCGGTTTGAACTGGACCTGCCTGACGTGTCCTACGCCCATGACGCCAGGGAACTGGTCCGTGCGGGCGTGCTCAACTCCATGTCCTTTGGCTTCATGCCTGGCAAGGACGAATGGAGTACCGCTCCTGACGGGCGCCAGCTTCGGACGCACACGTCCGTTGCACGCCTGCTGGAGATTTCCCCTGTCAGCATCCCCGCATATGACAACACGTCACTGACCCTGCGGGCCTACAACTTTGACCACAAACCCGGGCTCCCTGTTCGGCTCATCAAAGCCAAGGCCCGCCTACTGACACTTGGAGACAAGTAACAACCATGACGCTTGAAGACCTGACCGCTGCCCTGCGTGAACTGCTTGCCAGCATTGACGCTGAGGGCCGTGACATGACCGATGAGGAAGCGGAGCGTGCCGCTGACCTCACCAGCAAGATTGAGGCTGCGCAGGCCAAGGCGGAAATCCGCTCGAAGGCTGCCGGTCTCGTGACCGTTACCAACAAGGTGGTTCCCGTGAGCTTCGCTGCTCCCAAGTCTGACGACACGCTGGAGCGTGCGTTTGAGCACTACATGCGTACCGGCCAGGCCAACTCCGACCTCGTTGAGCTTCGTGCTCAGGGCAAGGGCACGGACTCGGCTGGTGGGTACCTCGTTCCCCCGGGCTTCCGGCAGAAGCTGGTTGAGCGCCTGAAGGCGTTCGGCGGCATCGCTGCTGAGGCTGAGGAAATCCGTACCGACAACGGTGAGACCGTTGAGTACCCGACCGTTGACGACACCGCCAACTCGGGCGAGATCGTTGCGGAGCACGGCACCTTCGCTGCTGGCGCTGACGTGACCTTCGGTACCAAGAGCCTCCCGACCTACAAGTACATGGCTGGTGGCGCTAGCAACCTGCCCATCAAGGTCTCGGTTGAGCTTCTGCAGGACTCGGCCTTCGACGTGGAGTCCTTCCTGGTCAAGGCTCTCGCTACCCGCATCCACCGGGCGCAGTCCGCTCACTGGGCCACCGGTACCGGCACGGGCCAGCCTGAGGGTCTGTTCGTGGGTGGGTCCTCGGGCCTGACCCTGGCGAGCGCCAGCACCGTTACGCATGACGAGCTGGTCAGCATCGTTCACAACGTTGACCCTGAGTACCGCAACCTCGGCAACTGCAAGTGGGTCATGAACGACGCCACGCTTGAGGTCATCCGCAAGCTCAAGGACTCGGACGGTCGGCCGCTCTACTGGAACGGCAGCAACGACATGGGCAGCGAGCTTAAGGGCACCCTGCTCGGCTACCCGGTTGTTATCGACCAGGGCGCTCCGACCTTCGCTGTCAACGCTGAGGTTCTCGCCTTCGGTGACATTCGTGAGGGCTACGTCATCCGGCGTGTCAACGACATTCAGATCGTTGTGCTGAACGAGCTTTACGCTCCCAACGGCCAGGTGGGCTTCATGGCCTGGACCCGTGCGGGTGGGCACGTTCAGAACGCCAACGCCTTCACGCTCGCTTCGGCTGCTGCTGCGTAGTCCGTAGCACTGACTGAGGCTAACTAATGGAGACCGTTGCCGCTGCCGCTATCACGGCCATCGTGCCCCTCGTGGGTGCGATGTGGCGTGACATGCGGCGGCGGACCAACGGCGTAGGTCCGCTTGGCACAGAACTCAAGGAAGTCCACCAGAAGCTGGACACGCTGAAGGACTGGACTGTCTGGCATGACCTGCGCCACAGAGCAGAGAACACGGAGAACTAATGGCCTGGGCGCCTGACTACTGCACAACTACAGAACTCAAGAGCCTTCTCCGTATCTCGGACGCTGCCGATGACACGGAGCTTGGTTACGCAATCACCGCTGCGTCTAGGGCCGTGGACCTCGCCACGAACCGTCAGTTCGGTCTGACGGGCTCTGCCGTGGACCGGTACTACGCCTGGGACGGCACGGAGGTTGGCGGGCGTCAGGCCCTGGAGATTGATGACCTGCAGACCCTGACGGGCCTGACGGTCGTTGTGGACCTGGACAACGATGGGGTCTACGAGGAAACCCTGGTGAACGGTACGGACTTTGACCTGTACCCGTTCAACGCTGCTGCGGAGGGCAAGCCCTACACGCACCTCGTTATGAGGACGTGGACCACGAGCGGCACCGTGTTCCTCCCCACCACGCCGCTGTCCGTGAAGGTCACGGCCAACTGGGGCTGGAGCACCGTTCCCACGGTGGTCAAGCAGGCAACGCTGCTGCAGGCCTCTCGGTTCTTCGCACGGCGTAACAGCCCGTACGGCATTGCCGGAAGCCCTGAGCTTGGCAATGAGATGCGGCTGCTGGAGCGCCTGGACCCTGACGTGGCAATCATGCTGCGCACGGTCAAGCGGCACTGGGCGGCTGCGTAATGGCCCTCAACGCTTCAGCCGTCATGGACGGCATTGGCGTGCGCCTGCAGACCATCACCGGCCTTCGGGTGTTCGACTTCCCCCCGGACTCGCTGCAGCCCCCTGCTGCAATCGTGAGCTACCCGGAAATCAGTTACGACAGCACGCTGGGCAGGGGCGTTGACCGTATGACGGTCCCTGTCTACGTGTACGTAGGCCGTGTCTCTGACAGGGCCTCTCGGGACGCTCTCACGGCCTACATGGCTGGGACGGGCGCCCAATCAATCAAGACTGCCGTTGAGGGTGACAAGACCCTGGGCGGCGCCGCTCAGTCCGTGCGTGTCATGTCTGCCACGCCGGTTGACGGCAGCGAGGTTGCTGGACAGCCGTTCGTTGCCGTTCGCTTCGATATCGACGTTGTGGGCTAAGGCCCAGAAGGACACAGACAATGGCTAACACACACGGTAAGGATGCTGTCTTCAAGATTGAGGACGCCACCGGTACCACGCTGCGGGATATCACTCCCCACCTGAACAGCATCGAGGTCTCCCAGGAGAACGAGCTTGCTGACACCACCACGATGGGCTCTGAGGGCCGCACCTGGAAGCAGGGGCTGACCAACGGCACTATCAACCTCCAGGGCCTGTGGGATGACACGGCTGACACTGGATCGCAGACCGTTCTGCAGAGCCTGGTTGGCATCTCCACCACGGTCGGCTTTGAGTACGGCCCTGAGGGCAGCACCACCGGAATGGTGAAGCTCTCGGGTGAGTGCGTGCTGGAGTCCTACACGGAGAGCGCCCCTGTGGGGGACATGGTGTCCTTCCAGGCCACGCTCCGTATCTCGGGCTCTGTCACTGCTGGCACCTGGGTCTAATCCACGTATCAATACACCAGGGGCGCTGCTAACGAGGCTTAGAACGCCGTACAGCGCCCCACATAACCAAGCGAGGTCCGCTAAATGTCGCTTCCCGTTGTTCCCATGCCCACAGAGACGGTCAAGGTTGGCGATGCCGACGTGACCGTCCGTGGGCTTACTGTTTCCGAAGTCCGCAAGGTCCACGCCGCTGGGGAAACCAACGGTGACGCCCTGGCCGTGAGCTACGGCGTTGGCTGCACCGTTGACGAGGCCCAGGCGTGGCTGGACTCCACCCCTGCCGACGTGGCTACCGCTGTTATGACGGCAATCATGCGCCTGTCTGGCCTGCTTGAAGGGGCCGCCAGCAAAAGCTGAGGCAGGCGCCATGAAGGCGTTCCACGGCAAGCCTTCTGACTTCCCCCTAGCTGACTACCAGCTAGCGGAGAAGCTGGGCCAGACCCCCGAGGTCATCCGGCAGCTACCGCACCAGGACTACGTGAACCTGGTGGCCTACTTCAACGTCAAGCAAGTCCTGCACAACATGCGGGCAGAGCACGCAAGCAAGCAGAGGTAATGGCACTCATCCCCCAGGACGCAGTACAGGTCAAGGGCCTTCGGGAGCTTCAGGCATCGCTGAAGGCCATTGACGGTGAAGCGCAGAAGGAACTCCGTGTTGCGCTGAACGCCGCTATCGAAGATCTGGCTGAGGCCGTGCGTCGGAAGGTGCCCAGCCAGAGCGGCAAGGCCCGGGCCTCCGTGAAGGCTGCGTCTGGGCAGCGTGAGGCCCGCATCAAGGCCGGTAGCGCCAAGGCGCCGTACTACCCCTGGCTGGACTTCGGCGGCAAGGTCGGGAAGAACAGGTCCGTTGACCGCAAGTTCAAGCCTGAGGGCCGTTACCTGTACCCCACGTACAAGGCCAAGCGTGGAGAGGTGCTGGAGCGTGTCGCTGACCAAATCTTTGGCCTGATTGAGAAACACGGACTGGACGCAAGTGGCAGGTAATCAAGTTCTAATCACGGTTGCTGGGGACAGCACCAGCCTGGAGCGGGCATTCGAGCGTGTCGGCTCCAGCGCCACGCAGATGGCTGGGAAGCTCGACAAGGCCGAGGGTGACGCCAAGGGCTTCGGCGCTGCAATGGACAGCGTGGGTGGCGCCGTTGGAGACAGCGAAGGCAAGTTCATGGGCGCCGCTGACCTGCTCGATGGTCTGGGCGGCGCATTCGGTCTGCCCACTGAAGGTGCTACCAACCTCATGCGGGCCTTCGGGGACCTCTCCGGAGGGTTCGAGGTTGTGCAGGGAATGATGACCTCGGGCGCAGGCAAGCTGGCGGAATGGTTCAAGGCCACGAACGTTGCCTCTATGGCAACCAAGGTCTGGACTGGGATTCAGGCAGCGTTCAACGCAGTGATGGCTGCGAACCCTGTGGTGCTCGCCACCATTGCCATTGCCGCCCTGGCCGCTGGGATCGTGGTGGCCTACCAGAAGTCCGAGACCTTCCGGAACATCGTGCAGGGTGCCTTCAACACGGTGAAGGGCGCTGCAGAGGGCTTCTGGAACTTCTTCTCCTCACTGCCGGACAAGATCTGGGGCATCGCCATGAGGATCAAGGACGTGCTCGTGTGGCCCTACCGCACGGCGTTCAACCTCATTGCCGATGCCTGGAACAACACCGTTGGGCGGCTCTCGTTCGAGATCCCCTCGTGGGTCCCAGGGGGCCTGGGGGGCAAGGGCTTCTCTATGCCCCGCCTGCAGAAGTTCCACGATGGTGGGATCGTGCCGGGTGCGCCCGGTACCGAGGTGCCCATCCTGGCGATGGCCGGTGAGCGTGTGGTGCCCGCAGGCCAGGGCGCTGGCGGCAACGTCACGATTATCGTTCAGGGCTCCGTGACAACGGAGCGGGAGCTTATCCGCACCATCCGCAACGGGCTCGCTGCTGAAGCCAAGCGCAGTGGCCCTGTTACGAGGCTGATCTAATGCCTGCCGCTGAAGACCCCACGATCACAGTCGAGATTGAGTTTGACCCTGTAGGCGCTCCCGACGTGTGGACGGACGTGTCTGCTTACTTCGTTCAGGGCAGCACCAGCCGTGGGCGGGCGCAAGAACTTGAGCGGGACCAGGCGGGCACCTGCACGCTGGAACTCCGCAACGATGACCGCCGCTTTGATCCCAGCCACGCCGCTGGGCCGTACTATCCGAACATCAAGCCCATGCGGCGGGTGCGTGTAATCGCTGCCTATGACGACGGCCTGGGCTCCGTGGGTTACCCCGTCTTCCAGGGCTACATTGAGTCCTGGGACCAGACGTACACGTCGCAGAACGTGGCTAGCGCCACCATCTACGCCGTTGACGGCACGGCTGTCCTGGCGGGCGCTGAGCTTCCTGTGTCCGTGTACGTGGCTGAGGTGCAGGCTGACAGCCCCACGCACTGGTGGAGGCTGAACGAGCCTGACGGACAGACAATTGCCTTTGATAGCTCGGGCAACGGCAATGACGCCACCTACGTGGACAGTCCTATCAGGGGACAGCAGGGCCTGGTGTCTCGGGACCCCAACACGTCAACGCTGTTCGATCACCCTGTAGGGAACCTGGTGTCCTTCAGCGGTGGCCCCATCACGGCCTTCCCGTTCACCCTTGAAGCCGTTGTCATGATCCCTGAAGCTCGGGACAACGAGTTCCGGCAGATATACGACCAGGCGATTGACAGCAACAACTGGGTCAGTCTCTGGATTGAGGACACCGCCATCGGGCAACCCGGCAAGGTTGTCATAGCTATCCGCAACGGTGGAACCACGCAGCGCTCGGTTATCTCCACCTCCCGGGTGGATGACGGCTCCGTGCATCACATCGCCGTGCGGGGGGTCAGCGGCACTGAGATTCGCATGTACGTGGACGGCGTTGAGGAAACCAACGTCCTCACCGCAGGCACCGCTGTGATTCCTGCAGGGGCCTACACGGCCAACATGGGGAACTGGGTGGACACTGGCGGCGGTGGGGAGTTCGGACTTGCGGGCTACCTGCAGGACGTTGCCGTTTACAACACGGCCCTGTCTGCTGCCCGTGTCGCTGTCCACGCTGACGCTATGTCTCACCCTCGTCAGGCTGATCCGCCTGGTACCAGGATGGGATACATCCTTGACCTGGTGGACTGGCCTGCTGCCAACCGGGACCTGGACACGGGCCTCTCAGTGCTGCAGAGCGCCACGCTCGGGCAGACGGCGCTGGAGCACATCCAGAAGGTTGCTGACTCTGACTTCGGGCGTGTGTTCATCTCCAAGGACGGAGACGTGAAGTTCATTGGCAGGGCCAGCATTGGCAACACGCCTGGCCCGTACACGTTCGGGGAGGACTCCGGAGCAGGGGAGCTTGGTTACGTCGCCATCCGCCTGGACTACAGCCGGAACCTCATCAAGAACGACGTGACCATCTCCCGCACGGACGGCGTGGCGCAGCGGGTGGTAGACACCAGCAGCCTGGCTGAGTACCAGCGGCACAGCTACTTCTCTGAGGGCCTGTTCCACGATGACGACTCGCTGAGCCTCGCTGTTGCTACGGCACTGGTGAGTGCCTACGCAGAACCCCTGCTGAGGGTGACAGGGATTGACCTGGCCCCCCGTGGAGCCCCCGGCACGCTGTTCCCTGCAGCGCTGGGCCTGGAGCTTGGCGACAACATCACGGTCAAGCGCCGCCCCCAGGGCGTGGGTAGCGCCATCTCACAGGTCTGCGTGGTGGAAGGCATCTCCCACAGCTTTGCTGCCAAGGCGTGGAGCACCTCCCTCACCCTGTCACCTGCGATTCCTGCACTGGGGGTCTAATGGCTTTCTCGTTCCCTTTCCCGACTCTGGTTGACCTGCCCCGCAGAGGTGCGGAGCAGGTCATGCAGAACCTGCGTGCCCTGGCGTCCAAGCTGGACAGGGTTGAGCGCACCTCTCCCCCTGTGGGCACCGTTGGTATGTGGGCCGGTGAGGGCGGCCTGAACCCGCCTACGGGCTGGCTGAACTGTGACGGCGCTGCTGTGTCCCGAACGACGTATGCGGACCTGTACGCCGTTGTGGGGGACACCTACGGCGCTGGCAACGGCTCAACGACGTTCAACCTGCCGAACTTCACGGACAGGTTCCCCTACGGCAACATCACTGGGGACGTGGGTGGTACCGCTGACGCCACACTTGTCAGCCACTCGCACGGTGGGCTGACCGGCAACGACAACCAGCACCACACGCACAGCGGCACTACGGGTGGGCAGAATGCCAACCACGGTCACGCCTTCAACCTGCTGAATCACAGCCACGTGAACGCCAACGGCACCGTGGCAACGTTCTCAGATGACATCCACGCCCACGCTGGTGGTGCAGGGCAGGCGTCTGAGTCCCCTTAGCGCCGTGGGCGGAACGTTCTTCGGGGCCAACCTGACAACAACCGGCAACAACGACGGTGGGACCACTGCGGGGGTCAACGCTGACCACGGCCACGGCTTCACAACCGGAGGCGTGAACAACAACCACCAGCACTTCCTTAGCGCTGAGGGTTCGTCAGCCAGTGGGGCCAACATTCCGCCCTACACAGGCGTTCGGTTCATCATCAAGTACTAGGAGCTTCCTTTGGCAATCAAGAAAGTCACTCACGGCTGCGACCTCTGCGAGAACGAGGTCACGAAGGGCCACGGCGTACTGCCGCAGGGCTGGGCCTACCTGGCGTTCAGCGGCGTGGGCAAGCTGACGCTCTGCGGACCTGCCTGCGTGCGCCGTGCAGCGGACCTCATGGAGTCCGATCCTCAGACCCTGATTCAGACGGCGCACGACGCTGCACAGATACCCGAGGGATAAATGGAGAAGGTTAAGCCCGAAGTCCTGGTAGCCCTCGTGGGCGTGATCCTGCTGGCCGTGCTGGGGAGGGTGGACGGCGCTGCCGTGCTGACCTTCCTGGTTGGCCTGGGCCTCAAGAGCCCGCTACAGAACCCGTAGGCTGCGGACCCCTACGGCAAAGCGAGAGCCCCCCGGTTGGGGGGCTCTTGCTGTTACAGGGACTCGCCTAGGGCCAGGCGTCTATGCGCTGCCGTGGCTCTCTCGTCTGCAGCGCTGGCGCCGTAGCGCCGCACCATCTGCTGCGAGCGCCAGCCAGCCAGCCGCATGAGGTCCCCTTCCTGCCCGCCTGAGGCCAGCCAACGGTGAGCGAACGTGTGCCGGAACATGTGGGCGTGGACGTGACCCACGCCTGCCTGCAGCCCACGGCGCTCCACCATCTGCGCTACGCCGCTCCGTGTCAGCGGGCCGCTGTGTCCAGGCCATAGCCCCACAGTCACGCCAGAGGCCCGTATATGGCGTTCTAAGGCTTGCGCCGTGCGGTTGCCGAACGGAACCACCCTCACACGCCTGCCCTTCCCTAGGACCGTTACAGAGTCTGTGGCGAGGTCCAGGTCCCCAACGGTGAGGTTCACCAGTTCCGACATGCGGATGCCGGTATCCATGAACAGGCGCAGGATGGCAACGTCACGCCTGTGGGTGCCGCAGGCCAGCAGCAGGCGCTTGCACTCAGCCACGGTCAGGATACGGATGGGGGCCTCAGGGACCATCGGTGGGCGCAGCTTCCCGAAGGGGCTGGTGCACTCCCCCTCGCTCTCCAGCCAGGCGAACAACTGCCTGAGCACCTGGTACCGGGTAGCTGCCGTACCAGGCGTGAGGCCAGCCGCAAGGCAGTCGGCAAGGTAGGCCTCCACGTGCCTCCCACGCAGCCCCTGCACGGACCCCTCAGGGTCCTCCAGGGACATGAAATCTGTGAACTTCTGCGCTGTCCACGTGTACTTCTCTATGGAGCGTGGCGACAGGCCACGCACGGTGAGATGCCTTTCCCAGCTTCGGATGAGGCGTCCTAGCTCATGCACTTCTCTCTCCCCTCTCACAGGCTCAAGGTGGCGCTGTTCGAGAGGTGGGAACGTCCCCTCAAATGAGGGGAAGTCCCCGGAACCCCTTGTTACACAAGGAATCCGTGGGCGCTGAGGGTTTCGAACCCCCGACCTCCGCCTTGTAAGGGCTTTTCAGGCTGGAGGTCTTCCTATTAGAGAAGGGCGCCAAAGGGCGCTCGGAGGACGTAAACCAGCAGGTCAGAGTGCCTTTCCTGCGCAGCCTTCGAGCGCCCTTTCTTGCTATGGTTACCCAAGCGTTCGCGCCCTTTTCGCGCCCTCGCCGCGCCCTCTTGCACAGCAGAGATCACCTATCGAGGTGTAGCATTTGGCCCAGGAAGCGGCTGTTGGGGCAGCCGCTGAAAGAACTTCGTTGGGGGCCCTTATGGGGTATGTCGTCAAGCTTTCCGACAGCAGATTCAAAGCCCGATGGCGGGCACCCGACGGCAGCCTGAAGAGCAAAACGTTCCCGCTGCGACGGGAGGCCGAAGCGCACCTGCGCCAGCAGGAGGTGGCCATCGACCGCGGCCTCTACGTCGACGAGCGCGGCGGCAAGATCACTTTCGCGGAGTGGGCGGAGCAGTACTTCGCCATCGCCAGCCGCCGCCTTGCCCGGACCAGCTACGCCCGCGACATGGTGTCGATGCGATCCCACATCCTCCCCCGCTGGGGCAAAGTGCGAATCGGCCGCATCACGAAGTCAGAGGTCGAACGCTGGATCGTCGACCTCGGAGCCGACGGAGCGGGCGTACACGGCGCGACGCTTACCCCCGCCACCATCGAGAAGACCTACCAGACGTTCCGGAAGGTGATGAAGGCGGCCTACGAGGCCGAGCGGATCCCTCGCCTTCCCTGCCCGGCCCACCCTCCCATCGCCCGCCAGAAGCGCAAGCCGGTCCGGTACCTGACCGAGTCCGAGGTGGCCCACCTGGCCACCGTCATCACGCCCTTCCTGGAAGCCACGATCTACGTGGCCGCCTACGGTGGGTTCCGCCTCGGCGAGCTCTTCGCCCTCCGGCTCGACGACGTCGACTGGGCCCGCGGGTCTATCCGGGTCGACGAGGGCCTGACCGATGTCGCCGGCCACCTTGCCTTCGAGGATCCGAAAACGGCTCGCGCCTTCCGCACGGTCCCCATGGCCGACCTCGCCCTCGACAAGCTCCGCCAGCACATCGAGTTCCGGGTCGACTGGAACGACCCGCGGGCCCCGCTCTTCCTCGGTCAGGAAGGCGGCCTGCTGCGGCCCAACAACTTCCGGCGCCGCCACTTCGACCCGGCCGTGCTCCGGGCAGGCTTGGCCCCGCTGACGCCCCACGATCTGCGGCACACCGCCGCCTCGCTGTTCATCGCCGAGGGGGCCAACCCCTGGATGCTGGCCGAGATCCTTGGCCATCGCGACACGAGGATGGTCGACCGTGTCTACGGCCACCTCTTCGAGAAGGACCGTCAGGCCCTCCGGCAGCGGATGAGCGATCGGGCCCGGCGGGCGACGCTCGACAACGTGCGTACGCTGAGCCGATAGGAAAGCAGAGCGTTCGGCCACGGCGACACCGACGCCGCATACGGCCGTGGCGGCGGCAGCGGGCAGGGCGTGATCTGTACACGCCTTGACCCCCGGGAACGCGGCGTCTGAGGGTCGGCCTCGGACGGGCTACGTCGCTCCTGCCGACGACGGGCCCGGGGGGCAGTCCCGCTGACGCGGCCAGGGCGGAGCAGTGGTCGTTCCGGAGAAAGTTCGGCGGGATTTCTAGGCGTCCAAGTTCCCGTCCAAGTTCTCGTCCAAGGTCGACGTCCGACGCTGCCCCCATGCGTCGAACCCACCGCCAATCTGCCATCCCGTCACTCGCATCATGTCCCGCACCGGCCGCGACGGCGACGTCCCGGTCGCCGCGGCCGATCAGGTCGCCGGAGGGTGCCGCCCTGCGGGCCTGGTCGCTCCGCTGGGGAACCCCGACGAGCTCGTGCTCCTCGCTTGCTCCCACCCGGAGGCGGAGCTGCTCAATCGCCTGGGCCGTTCCGCACTCACCGCCGCCGGCCGTCTCGCCGGCCCGACCGTCCGGGCCGGGGACGTCGAACTCGCTCCCGGCGACCGGGTCGTCGCCGGAGCGGGCGGGATCGGCCGGCCCGGAGGCCGAGGAGTTCCGGAAGGGAGCCCCGGCGACGTCCGTCTGGTCGACACCGCCGGGCGCTCGGTCGTCATCGACTTCCCCACCGCCGGAGTCGTTCGCCTCTCCGGGGCCCAGCTGCAGCACGCCCGCCTCCGCTACGGCTACGCCATCCCCGCCCCTCCCGGCTTCGGCGTCCGTGTCGGGGATCTCCGCCTCGCCCACCCCACCGACCTCCGCCCCGACCTCGCCGACCGGTGAGCACGTCGACGTGGTGGGCCCGGGCGCCGCCTGGGTGGCCGTCTCCCACCGCCGCACGCCCACAAGGAGGTAGATCCCATGTCCCGAACTATCACCCTCGTCGGCGCCCGGGGCGGTCAGGGGACCTCAACGGTCGCCGCCGTTCTCGCCGCCACCCTCTCCACCCACGCCCCGACCACGCTGCTCAGCCACGAGCCGCTGGCCGTGGCTCAGCTCCTGGCTGCGCCGCCGCCGCTCCCCGGCCAGGCTGTCACCGTCGTCCCCGGCCTCCGGCTCACCGGCCTCGACGGGCCACGGTCCGAATTGACGGTGGTCGACGCCGGCCGGGCGACCAGCGCTGCGGACCTCGACGGGGAGTGCTACGCCGTGGTGCGGGGGCCGTGCTATCTGGCCCTGGCCACGCTCGTCTCGCTCTCGCTCCGCCTCGACGGGGTCGTCCTCGTTGCCGAACCCGGCCGGGCGCTCAGCGCCAAGGATGTCACCGCCGTGCTGGACGTCCCGGTGGTCGCCACCGTCCCAGTCCACCCGGCGGTCGCCCGGACGATCGACGCCGGGCTGCTGGCCGACAAGGGGCGAAGCCTGGCCGCCTTCCGTTCTCTTGAAGTGATGGCCGAGTTAGCTCAGCGAGCCGTTCGGCCCACCGAACGGACCACGGAGCCGGCGCCGCCGGTCCGTACCGCCGACGTGTCGGTCGGCCGACACGCCCCGAGTCGGTCGCACGATCTCAGCTGGGGGATGGAACCGTGAGCGCCATCCCGGTCACCGACGGGACGGCACCGGACCCGGCAAGCGACCTGCACGGCTGGCTCGCCACACGCGACGGCCTCGTCGTGGTCCCCCTCCACAACCCGGTCCTCGAGGCGCTGGGCCACCACCCCGCCAGCGCCTATGCCGACCGCTACTGGGTTCCGACGATCGGCCCGACCGCCTCGCTGCTCCACCGGAAACTCGCCGGGGAGCTCGACCGTCACCCGGATGGCTATCCCGTCCACCTGCCGACCCTGGCCCGAGAGATCGGCCTGGGCGCCGGCACCGGGCGGAACGCGCCGCTGACCAAGTCGTTGGCCCGAATGGTGGGCTTCCAGCTGGCCGAGGTGACCGATGGGCAGTTCGCCGTGCGACCGACCCTCCCACCGCTCAGCCGATGGCAAGCGGCCCACCTCCCTCCCCATCTCGCCGAGCAGCATCGCCGGGAGGCGTTCGTCCGGCTGGCACCGAATCCCGAGCGTCGTGGCCGCTCCGTCGACCTGGAACTGTGATGCGCTCCGCCCTCGAAGCCGCGCTCGCCTACGCCGCCCGGGGGTGGGCGGTCTTCCCCTGCCACGAGCCCATCCATGGACACTGCAGTTGCGGACACGCCGACTGCTCCAGCCCCGCCAAACACCCCCGCACCCCGCGTGGACTCCATGACGCCACCACCGATCCTGCCCGCCTGATCGACTGGTGGCACCGCTGGCCCTCCGCCAACGTCGGACTGCGTACCGGATGCAGCAGCGGCCTCGTCGTCGTCGACATCGACCGCCACCCGGGTGGCCTCCGGTCGCTGGCCGCGCTGGAACGAATGCATGGCGAATTACCGCCCACCGCCACGGTCGAGACCGGCGGCGGACGGCACTACTGGTTCGCCCATCCCGACGGTCCCGTTCGCAACAGCGCCGGCCGCCTGGGCCCGGGCGTCGACATTCGCGGCGACGGCGGCTACGTCATCGCCCCGCCCAGCTGCCACATCACCGGGCGGCGGTACCGATGGGCGGCGCTCCGACCGCTCGCCCCCCTGCCCCGCTGGATCGTCGAACTCACCCGGGAACGCGATCAACCCACGCCGGTAGCAGCGCGGCAGCGGGTCACCACTGACCCACCAGCGCGGCCATGGGCTCGGACCGCACTCACCGCCGAGCTCGGCCGAGTCCGCTCCTCGATCCCGGGCGACCGCAACCACACGCTGAACCGGGCTGCCTTTGCCCTCGGCCAGCTCGTCGGCGGCGGACACCTCCCTGGCGACGACGTGCGAGAAGCCCTCGTCGACGCCGGCATCTCCTGCGGTCTCACCCCAAGGGAAGTCCTGGCCACGGTGGCCAGCGGACTCAAGGCCGGAATCCGCCTACCCCGTCACCCACGAGCACCAGACATCCACCCACGCTGAAAACGGAGCGGTACCGGCGCCTCCCTCGACTCCATCCGCCTGGGATGACCGTACGCCGAAGCCAAACGACCGGCGGAGGTCTGCGTCGGCGAGAGGCCGGGGGTGGCCGAGTTGCACGCAGAGCGCCTGTTGACCATCGGCCAGGTGGTCCACCGCAGCCGGCGTCACGCCCGGACGCCGCGGTACTACGAGGAGCTCAGGCTGCTCGTTCCGTCCGTCCATTCGGATGGGCGGAGCCCGCCGCTACGCGGTCGACTTTGCGCGCATCAGGAGGATTCGTGAGCTCGAGGAGCTGACTGGATTCAGCTCTCGAGGAGACCTGGCAGATCCTGCCCGCCGAAGACACCCTGGAGCGGATCCGGAGCGAACGCCGCTCCGGCCGGCCGGCATCCGGCGCCCCCGAGAGCTCATCGGCCAGGCCATCGAAATCAACGACCGGAACAAGTGCGCCAGAAGGTGTTGCGCGTCGGTGGGTTCCTGGAGGAGCTCGACGCCAAGGCCGGGCGCTACCAGCACGTGGCCGACGAGATCCACCGCACGACGGCGCCGCGCCGCTGAGTCGGCCGGCGGGTCAGTACTCGCAGAACCGGCGGGGGCCCATGTGGGCCACGGAATGGCCTGCATGGGTCTTTTCCGGGTGGCGGCCGATCTGGCTGCATACGGGCTGAAGCCGGTGGGCTTAAAGGAGGCCGTGTGGCGAACGCGCTCGAGACGATGGCAGCCCCCCCGACGGAGGTCGGGCTGGAGGAGGAGGCGCTGGCCGAGTACGAGGCCCGCTTCCGGAGTCATTACCAGGTCTGGGGCGAGTTGCTGGAGGAGAACCTCGAGCGGCTGGGGCGGGGTTCGTACTCGCTCCACTGGATGGACACGGAGCAGGCGAACTGGGGGGTGAAGGTCAAGCCGAGCTCCCGGGGCCTGACGTACATGGACATGAACCGGCCGAAGGCGTACGGGGAGATCCCGGAGTCGACCCGGTGGCGGAACTTCGCGCCCCGGGGGGCGGTGCGGGACCCGTACCTGGATCGGATGCCGGTGATCGACGCCTACGACGTGCTGGACAGGATGCACGTGTGGGCCGACAACGTGTTGACGTTGTACGAGGAGGCCAAGACCCGGCAGTGGAACTCGACCACCGACATCCCCTGGTCGGAGCTCGAACCGGTGAGCGAGGATCTCGAGAAGGCGGCGTGCCAGTTCTCGACGTTCCTGACCGAGGTGGAGTTCGTAGCCGGCGACTTCCCGTCCCGGTGGGTGTACCGGATCGCCCCGGAGTTCTTCGAGGTGAAGAACTTCCTGGCCACCCAGATGGTGGACGAGGCCCGGCACATGGAAGTGTTCCGCAAGCGGGCGCTGGCCGGCGGCGGTGGCCTGCTGCACGCCAGCCCGGCCTTCGAGTGGGCCCTCAAGGCCATCCTGGAGTCGCCCACCCACACCCAGGGCACGTTCCTGCTCAACTTGATGGCGGAAGGGATGGTCCTGTCGATCTTCCGGGCCGGTGAGTTCCTGGCCAAGACCCGGGTCGACAAGGAGATCTTCCGGCGGTGCATGCAGGACGAGGCCCGCCACGTCTCTTACGGGACGCTGGAGCTCAAGTCGTTCCTCGACGCACAGCCGGACCGGGAGCGAGCGGTGGCCTTGCTCCATCGCTTCGCCGACCTCGGCGAGCAGGTGATCCTCACGGCGCTGACCGACCCCTGTGCCCTGGAGCCGCTGGCCGTCCTGATGGGCGGAAGTGTCGACAACATCGACGAGGGCATGGAGGGCGTGGGCCTGCTGTGGGCAACGATCGTCGAGGAGTACCTCCAGCGGGCGGAGCGGGCGGGTTTCGACCGCCGGGAGCGCATCACTATCCCGACCGAGTGTCCCTGGGGTTCGGCCAAGTGACGACCACTGAGGCGTCGCGGGCCGCCTCCCGGGAGGGGGCGGTCGAGGTTCCCTTTCCGTCGGTGGCGTGGTTCGAGCGGCTCGGCGAGTTGATGGCCGAGCAGCGGCCCCGCTTCGAGCATTTGGGGACCATCGACTGCGTGATGCAGGTGACGATCGTCGACGGTGGGCCGGGCGGCGAGCCGTGGAAGACCCAGGTGACGTTCGAGGAGTTCGCGCTCACCGACGTCCGCCTGGTCGGGGACGACGACCTGGCCCGGGCCGACTTCGTCGTGGAGACCGACCTGGCGACTTGGCGGGAGATGGTGGAGAACATCGTGGCCGGCGAGGGCCGCCCTGACCTCGCCCACACGCTCAACTATCTCAGCCTTCCCGGGACGCCCATCCGCGTGTGGTCAGAGGATCCGCTCCGCCGGGACGCCTTCTTCCGCTTCAACCAGACGCTCCAGGAGTTCATCGACAACTGCGGGTCGTTCACGACCCGGTTCGGAGAGGGGTAGCCCGGCGTGGCCCGTCGCCGTACCGGCCACTTCTTCATCGATGACACCTGCATCGGCTGCGGGGCGTGCGAGCACGCCTGTCCCGGCCGGGTCGATGCCATCTTCCGGATCGAGGACGACTTTCTCGGCCGCTTCGCCATCGTGGCCGAGGACTGCATCGACTGCGGTTTCTGCGTGCCGCTGTGCCCGGTCGACTGCATCCACGACACCCGCCAGGGCGAGTTCGTGGGTGCGGCCCGGTTGGCCAAGCCGCCAGACGCGTCGCACCACCGGGGATCGCGGGCGTAGCCAGCAAATCAAGGGGGAGGAACCATGCAGATTCTGACCAGGTTCGTTCGACGACCCGTGGTGCTCGGAGCCGTGTTGGCGGCGATGGTGGGGGCCACCTGCGGCGGCAACCAGGAAGCCCTCCGGCGCCAGATCCAGTCGGCGCCGGAGTCGTCCGCGGCCGGGCCGGCCGACGGCGCCGTTCCGGAGGATTCCGGCGGAGCGGCGCCGGAGGCGGCCCCCACGGATGCCGCCGTCGGCGAGTCCGGACCGGCTGCGAGGGTGGCCTCGGGGGGTGTGACCCCCCAGACCCGGGCCGGCCAGGCCCGGGCCACCGGCACGCCGGCACCCAACGCCGCGGGGCCGGCCGCCCCGGGCGGCAGCACCCCGGGCACCAGGGCCGGGGCCTCGAGCGCGGCAGCGCCCTCCGGTGGTGCGGCGCCGGCCGGTGGGGCAGCGCTGTCGGGCGCGGTGAACCCCGGCGCCACGGATGTCGGTGTCACCGGCGAGAAGGTTCTGATCGGCGGGGTCTGGTTCCACGAGAGCTACCTGGACCGCTATTCCCGGGTGGCCGAGCACGCCGCCCGGGCCTTCTTCAACGAGATCAACCGGGCGGGCGGGATCCACGGCCGGAAGATCGAGTACGTCAGCTGCGTCGACGGCGGTGACACCAGCCGGGCCCGGGCCTGCTTCAAGGACCTGGTGGAGAACAAGAAGGTCTTCATGATGGGCCCGACGATCAGCTGGGCCACCGGGACGATCCAGGACTACATCAAGTCGCAGAAGATCCCCTTCGTCGGGAGCTTCGGCCTGTACCTCGAGGAGTTCAAGAACGACAACCTGTATTCGTTCCCGGCGCAGGTCCCGGTCTACGAGATTGCCCGCCTGTTCGGGAAGTTCCTGATCGAGACCGTGAAGCCGGCCACGGTGGGGATCTCCTACCTCAACATCGAGGCCGCCCAGGAGTGCATGAAGGGCCTCGAGGAGTACCTGGGCAAGGGCGGCGTCAAGGTGGTCGCCAAGGTCGGCAACGAGTTCGACGAGCCCGACCTCACCCCCCAGGTGCTCAAGATGCGCCAGGCCAACCCCGACATCGTCGCCTTCTGCAACGACCCGGTGAACAACGCCAAGTTCGTCGGGGTGGCGGCCCGGGCCCAGCGGTACAAGCCCCGCCTGGGCTGGATCGGCGGATGGCCAACGGTCCCCGAGTTCGGCAAGATCGTCGGCGACTGGGGAGTCGGGCATTACGGGTTCAGCTCCGTCTGCTACCACGAAGCACCAGAGTGCGATGCCGACCCGGACGTCAAGCTGTTCAAGACGCAGCTTGACAAGCACTACCCGGGCGAGATCGAGCGGATGCACTACTACGGCCAGAACATGTGGTGCGGAGCGAAGATGATCGCCGAAGCACTCCGCCTGGCCGGCCCGAACCTCACCCGGCTGAGCCTGCTGCAGGCACTCGATTCGGGGAAGTTCTTCGGCTGGACCTGTCAGGGCATGCAGACCTTCTACAAAGCGAACGTCCGAGAGGGCAGCAAGGGCGGGCAGATGCTCCAGCTCGACCAGTCCGGGCGCTGGCGGCTGGTGAAGCCGACCTACCGGGCTGACTGACAAGGCCGGACGGCAGGCGGATCGGGGGAGGTCATGGAATACGTCATTGCCGGGGTCTTCCTCGGCGCCCTGTACGCGGTGCTGGCCGGCGGCCTCGTGCTCGTCTACCGGGTGAGCAAGGTGCTCAACTTCGCCGCCGGGGCGCTGGGCACCGCCGTCGCCTACCTGTACTGGGAGTTCACCGAGGAATGGCACTGGGCGCCGTCGTCGGCGGCGGCGCTGGCCGTGCTGTGCGGGGTCGTGGTCAGCGCCGCGGCCGGGGTGGCCATCGACCACGCCTCCCGCCGCTACGGGCGGGCGGAGGCGACGGCGGCCACCGCCGGGCTCATGCTGTTCCTGGTGGCGGGGACGATCTGGGTCTGGGGGGCGGGATTGCGGATCGTCGGCTCGGTGGTGCCGGGCGGAGACCGCATCTTCGACCTCGGCAGCGTCAACATCACCGGCCACCAGCTGGCCACCATCGCCTGGGGAGCGCTGTACGCGTTGCTCCTGCACCTGTGGCTGCGGCGGACCGACAGCGGGCTGGCCCTGCGGGCCATGAGCGAGGACGACGAGGTGGCCGTCCTCCACGGTGTCCGACCTCTTCCCATGGCCGCGCTGGCCTGGGCGGCGGCGGGGCTGGGGAGCGGCGTGGCCGGCATCCTCATCAGCCACATCGCCACCCTGGACCCGGTGACCCTGACGTTCCAGATGGTCCCCGCCTTCGTCGGTGCCGCCCTCGGCGTGCTCCGCCGGTTCGGGCGGGCCTACCTGGGTTCCCTCAGCCTCGGGGTGCTCTACGGGGTGCTCGGTCCGTACTCGGCCCGGCCCGGCATCCGAGAAGTGATCGCCTACGTGCTGCTCGCCGGCACCCTCCTGATGCTCTCCTCCAAGACCAGACCCGGGGAGGTCGTCTAGTGCTCGCGGTTCCCACGGCCCCGGCCCGCCCGGCGCGGGCGGCCGCCCGATCCGCCTGGCGGCGGCCGGTGGTGGGGTGGACGATCCTCTTCGGCGGTGCCGTCGGAGCGTGGCTCCTCGGTCCGGCCAGCGACTACGAGGCGTTCCTGTTCAACCTGTTCCTGGCCTACGTCGTCGTGTCCCTCGGCACCGTCTTCCTCGTCGGATGGGCGGGGCAGGTGTCCTTCGCCCAGGCGGCCTTCTTCGGGATCGGCGCCTACCTGACCGCCCACCTGGCCCGCGGGGCCGACCCCGGCTATCCCATCACGCTGATCGTGGCGGCGACCGGCGCGGCGTGCTTCGCCCTGCCGATGGCCATTCCGGCCGTCCGGTTGCGGGGGATCTACCTGGCGCTGGCCACGCTGGCCTACCAGGCGGCCATCGAACGGTTCCTGTTCCGCCAGATCTGGTTCACCCTCGGGGGCGAATCGATCGCCATCGGGAATCCGCAGCTCGTCGGCGGGGCGACGCTGGGCAGCGCCCGGGCGCTGTCGCTGGCCGCGGTTCCGCTGGTGGTACTGCTGTTTCTGGCACTGCGGGCGGTGCGCCGCTCGAAGGTCGGACGGGCGCTCATCGGCCAGCACCGGCGGGAGGCGGCCATGGCCGCCTGCGGGGTGCCCATTCCCCGCTACCGGCTCCTGGCCTTCGTGACCGCGGCCTGGCTGGCGGGGGCGGGAGGAAGCCTCTTCACCTACGCCCTGAACTCGGCGCCGGGATCGAACGAGTACACCATCGTGAAGTCGACCGTCCTGCTGGCGATCCCCGTCATCGGCGGGATCACCCGGCTCAGTGGCGCGGTGGTCGGCAGCGCGGTGTTCGTCACGCTCCCGGAGATCCTCCGCCGGTTCGACATCCGCAACTTCAACGTGAGCGCGGTGATGGGCCTGGGGCTGTTCCTCACGGCCGTCCTCCTCCGGGGCGGGATCCTCGGCTACCTGGACCGGGTCCGGGCCCGGGAACGCCAGCGCTACGCCTGGCTGGCGCCCGCCCCCAAGCCCGTCCCCACGCCGGGGAACGGCGCCGCCCGCCGATCCCTCCGGCTCACGCTCAGCCGCGGCCGGCAGCTGTGGATCTCTCCCAACGGGCACTCCGGCGAGGAGGTGCGAGTCGATGCCGGACGCTGAAGCCGCCGAACTGCAGGTCGTCGACCTCACCGTCCGCTTCGGCCGGGTGACCGCCCTCGACGGGGTGACCGTGGCCTTCCACCCCGGAGTCCTGGTCGGGGTGATGGGCCCCAACGGAGCCGGCAAGACCACGCTGCTCAACGCCATGACCGGAGCAGTGCCGGTCGCCGGAGGGGAGATCCGCCTCGGGGCGCGTCGGCTGAACGGCCTCCCTCCGTGGACCCGCCAGTCACTCGGCATCGCCCGGACGTTCCAGCGCTGCGAGCTCGTGCCGGAGTTGTCGGTGGAGGAGAACGTCCTCATCGGCGCCCACCGGCGGCTGCGCCTCGTCGACGAGCTCCTCGGCCGCAGCGACGACGCCTGGCTCGGCACCGACGAGCTGCTGGCCCACTTCGGCATCGGCGCCGAACTCCTCGACCAGCCTGTCGGGAACCTCCCCTACGGCTGGCAGCGGCGCGTGGAGATCGTCCGGGCCCTGGTGGCCGAGCCGTCGTTCCTCCTCCTCGACGAGCCGGTGGCCGGCATGGACCCGGAGGAGAGCTCGGAGCTCGGGGAGCTCATCCGAGAGTGGGTGGACACCACCGGCCGGGGGGCGGTGCTGGTCGAACACGACGTCGATCTGGTCGCCCAGATCTGCGACGAGGTCTACGCGCTGGACTTCGGGGTGCTCGTCGCCTCCGGTCCTCCCGACGCGGTGCTGTCCCATCCCAAGGTGGTCGAGGCCTACCTCGGCGTCACCCCGGAGGTGATCTGATGCTCCAAGTCGCCGATCTGCATGTCCGCTTCGGCGGCATCGAGGCGCTGCGGGGCGTCTCGCTGCGGGCCGAACCGGGCGAGATCGTCGCCGTCCTCGGCCGCAACGGGGCGGGCAAGAGCACCCTGCTGCGGACCATCTCGGGCGTGAGCCGCCCCTGGCGAGGAACGGTGAGCTGGAAGGACCAGCGACTCGACCATCTGTCGGCGGCGGCCATCAACCGGCTGGGCGTCGTCCAGGTTCCCGAAGGGAGAAGGATCCTGGGCGAACTCAGCGTGCGGGACAACCTCCTCCTCGGAGGCTACGGCCGCCGCCGGGGCCGGGAGGAGAGCATCCGGCGGGTGCTCGACCTGTTCCCCGTCCTGGAAGAGCGGCTCGACACGTCCGGCGCCGCCCTTTCTGGCGGCCAGCAGCAGATGCTGGCCATCGGCCGGGGCTTGGTGGCCGCCCCCCAGCTGCTGATGATCGACGAACTGTCCCTCGGGCTCGCCCCGATCGTGGTCGAAGAACTGGCCCACCGCCTCGAACGGCTCCGGGACGAGGGCATCGGGATCCTGCTCGTGGAACAGGAGTACCCCTTGGCCCTGCGGATCGCCAACCGGGTCTACGTCATCGAGAAGGGCCGGGTCGGCTGGGCCGGTCCCCCCAGCGGAGCACGAGACGTCCTGGTGTCGTCCTACTTCGGCCGCCAGAGCGCGGCCCGCCTCGGGAGGTGAGGCTGATGCGCAACATCGCCGCCGGCCTCGGCGTCGGCGCGCTCCTCGTCGTCGTCGGGATCGCCGCCCCGGCCTATCCGGAGAGCGAGACGGGGTTCTTCTCCGCGGAGGCCTTCGCCGCTCCCTCCTACCACGTCGTGGAGATCCCCAAGGTCGAAGAGGGAGGCGAGGGGTTCTCCTGGGCCTACGTCAACCAGACCCCCGAGTCGTGGGGCCGGTCCTTCGCCTTCTGGGCCGGGCCGACCCCGGAGACGGTGTTCCAGTCGTCGGTGCCCCAGCAGGGTCCCCTCGCAGGGCGCCGCTGGCGCGCTCCCGGCTCGTGGACGAGCTACCCGCCCGGCGGCAACAGCAACGGCGACATCAACTTCGGCGAGCCGGTCAAAGGGCCGCTCGGGCCCACCGTCGACACCCCCGGCGGCCGGCTGCGTCTCGGGTCGTTCTCGGGGCACTCCGACGCCGAGGGCGGCACCGGCGACTTCGCCTTCACCGATTTCCAGGCGGCCGGCGCGCCGGTCAGCATCGGGTTCGCCCGCTCCTTCGCCCAGGCCCGCCGGGAGGCCGGCGCGGCAGTCGGCACCGGGTGGGCCGTGACCCGCAACCTGCGGATGGGTGACGTCACCATCGACGAGATCCGCAGCGAAGCGTCGGTGCGGGCCACGACGGCGGGAGAGACCGCCACCTGGAAGCTGGTGATCCTCGGGTTCTCCGCCCCCGGCCAGCCCCGCCAGGACCTGACGTTCTCGTCCGACGACCACGGCGACCAACGCATCCAGGCCTTCAACGAAATGTTCGCCGGCGGGGCCGAACAGCGGCGGTCGGAGTTCCGGATCGTGCCCGGGCGGCTGTGGAAGGACGATGGTGGCGCTCACGCCGAATCGGGGTTCCTCAAGATGGGCCATCGGCCCGTGGTGACCGAGAACAGCCTCTTCCAGAAGCTCGGGTACGCCATCAGCTTCAGCTCCGCTCGGGCGCTGTACCGCGGCGGCGACCCGGCTCCCGAACTCGAGGCACCGGTGGAAACCGGCGACCTTCCCGTCGCCTCCGGCGCGACGGCGCCACCTCCCGCAGCCGAGGAGAACCCGGCCCTTCCGGTGACCGCCGCCGAACGCGGCGAGGCCAGTGTCGAGCCGCCGCTGGTGAACATTCCGGCGGCCGGAACGGCCACCGACGACCAGGGAATCCCGGGCGTCGAGGAGGTCCGGCCGCCGTTCCCGTCGCTGGCGGCGCCCCCGCTGCCGTCTGCGCCGCTCAGCGGTGCCGCGCCGTTCAACGGTGCCGGTCGAACCGGGCCCCGGGCCGGGGCGCCGCTCGAAACGGTGACAGCCGGGCTGGGCCGCGAGGCGGCGCGGGAGGTGCGGCGGGGGATGGGTCTCGTGGCCGTCGTCGCTGGAGTGGGGATGGCGGTGGCAGTAGGGATGACCCGACGGCAACTAGCGCTGCGGGCGCTGGCGAACAAAGCGAGGTAGTGGCGATGCGCCTCACAATCAGACAGTCCTGGAAGGTGGCAGCCGGCCTGCTGCTGGCCCTCGGAGGTGGCGTGGCCATCCTGGCCGGCTGGTCCAGTGTGCGGAACCTCCTGGAGGTGGCCGACCAGGTACCGCACCTCATCAGCGGCGGGATGGGCGGGCTGGCGCTCGTGCTGGCCGGCGTGTGGCTGCTGCGGTCCCACGAGACGGACCTCGTCGTGGAGCACCTGCGGGAGAACGGCGAACGCCTCGATCGTCTCCAGGAGGACGTGGCCCGGCTGAGCGCGCTGCTCGACGGAGCCCACGTCGAGGAGGTTGAACCGCCGGCGATGCTGCGGCGCTGAGCGGGCCAGGATCGAGGATCGCCCGCGCCCCTCCCCAGTTCAGGTCGTGCGGCTCCGCAGGGGGAGCACGACCCGAACCTGGAGTCCCGCGCCTTCCCGGGGGCCGGCTTCAACCCAGCCCCCCAGGCTGGTGCTCAGCTGGTCCACAATCCACAGACCGAGGCCCGAGGTGCCCCGCCGTTCCCCGAAGCCGGCGAACTTGTCGAACGCCAGCGAGGCTTGTTGCGGGGGCAGGCCCGGGCCGCGGTCGAGCACGAGCAGTTCCAGGCGCCCGTCGCCGCGCTGCGCCACGACCTCCACGGGACTGTCCTCGTCGCTGTGGCGCAGCGCGTTCTCGACCAGGTTGGTCACGATGCGCCGCACCTTGGGCGGATCGACCCGGACGATGTCGATGCCGGGATCGACCCGGATGCAGACCCGGGAACTCCCCGGACCGGCCGCCGAGACCGCCTGCTCGAGAAGATCGCCGAGGAAGACATCGGAGAGCTGGACCCGGCTGAGGGCGTCGGGGTCGCGGGAGCCGGCCACTTCGTGCAGAGCGTCGACCATCGCCGCCAGATGATCGGCGTGCGTCTTGATGAGCCCAAGGGTCTTTCCCCGGCCCACCCGATCCCCTTCCGGGGTTGCCGACCACGCCAGGTGCTGGGTCAGCGCCTGCAGGGAGGCCACCGGCGTACGGAACTCGTGGGTGATGACCTGGAGCAGCTCCTGCCGCTGCCGTTCCAGGCCCTCGAGCCGTTCCCGATGCTCACGCTCCTGCGCCGCTCCGGCTTGGGCGACCACGGCCCGGGTGTGCTCCGTCCGTTCCACCCGGGAGAGGATCCCGGTCAACAGCGCTCCGAAGAGCAAGTAGCACGGCCACCACACCGCCGCCTGCAGCCGCTCGGCCTGGCCGAGATCGGGTTCGGGGACGGTGAGGATCACCACCGCCAGGACCGACCCGTCGAGCGCGGCGGCCAGCAACGCCAGCACGAGATCGAAGCGCATGGCCCAGGAACTGACCGCCAGGATCAGGATGGCCAGCGCCGGGCTGCGAGCCCCACCGGAAAAGGCCACGGCCAGGAGACTGAGCACGGCGTCGGTCCCCGTCAGGATCCAGCGCCCGATCGGATTGAGAAACAGGCGGAGCCGAGCCGCCACGAACAGGCTGTAGGTCACGGCCACACCGACCACCACCCACAGGGCGACGGGATAGGGGCGGACGTCACGAGTACCGAACAGCTGCAGCCCGGCCACCGACACCACGATCAGGAAGCGGATCAGGGCGATGACCCGCTCGACCTCTTCCCGATCCCACTCCGGGGAAGGTGCTGGACCGACGATGTCCCTCACGGCAAGGTATTGCAATCCACCGGCGGGCCGGCCGCAACCGGGCAGGGACAGCCGACCCACGGCGAGTGACGGGGACGGCATGGGGGGACGTGAGCATCACAGCGGTCATCATCGACGATCACCGGCTCTTCGCTGAGGGGCTGTCGCTGCTCCTCGGGCCCGAAAAAGGCGGCGAGGTCGTCGTGGTCGGGACCACCGAGCGGGCGGCTGACGCCGAGGAGCTGGTCCGGAGATGCCGGCCCGATCTCGCCATCGTCGACCTCGCCATGCCCTCCCCGGGCGGCCTCGCCGCCATCCGGGCCATCAAACGCCGCTACCCGCAGGTCCATGTGCTGGCCCTCTCCGGAAGCGACTCGACCGCGCTGATCCTCGACGCCCTGGCCGCCGGCGCCGACGGCTTCCTCCCCAAACACGCCGACCCCGCCGTGATCGTCGGCCCCATGAAGGTGGTGGCGGAAGGATGGTCCGTCCTCCCCCGCCCCCTCCTGCACCGACTCCTCACCGCCACCGACCGGGCCGCCGGCCGGCTCCTCGAAACCCTCGACGACGACGAACGTCGCCTGTGGCGGCTGATCGCCGACGGCCTCGAGATCGCCGAGATCGGCGAGGCGCTCTACGTCTCGGACCGCACCGCCAAACGGCTCATGGCCAATCTCCTGCGCAAGATCGGCGCCGAGAACCGCATCCAGGCCGCCGCGCTCGCCGGCCGCGCCGGCCTCCTCGACGAGGACCCTACGGAGGTCTGGCCCACGTAGGCCACGAACTGGCCCAGGCAGCGCTTCACCCGGCCGGGGCGCCGATGCCACAACGGTGACCAGAACGGAGATCGGGCGCTCCCGCCAGCGTCGGCGCGCCGAACACGAGGAGAACCAGTGGCGTACTTCAAGGACGCGGACGAGGTGTACCGCTACATCGGCGGCATCTTCGAAGAGGCACTCCAGGACCCCGAGCTCTCCGACCGGCTGGTCACCTCAGGGGTCGTCCTCCGCATCAACTGCCGGGAACCGACCGCCACCATCCTCGTCGACATGCCGAAGCGCACGGTCACCAGCGGCGCCGCCCCCGACACCCCGGCCACGGTGGCGCTGTCGATGAACGCCGACGTTGCCCACCGCTTCTGGCTGGGCAAGGTCAACATCTCCATGGCCCTGGCCAAAGGCGAGATGCGGGCCAAAGGCCCCGTCCCCCAGATCCTCAAGCTCGTCCCGGTCGCCAGGCAACTCTTCCCCCGCTACCGCAAACTCCTCGAAGCCGCCGGCCGCTTCGACCTCGTCAACGGGACCTGACCGCAGCCCTTCACCGTTCCGCCTTCCCAACACCTGCACCAAGAAAGAGAGAGCCACGATGCGTCGCACCCGTCGCACCCTCACGTCGTTCACCCTCGTCGCGTCGCTCATCCTCGCCGTCACCCCCGGCCAGACCACGCCCGCCGGAGCGGCCGCCGAATCCAGGTGCAAGTTCTCCATGAACGTCGACATCGCACCGGGCATCTCCCTCACCCCGAACTCGGGCACCTTCACCTCCAACGGCGAGACCGGCAAAGCCGACTGCGCCGCCGGCGCCGGCACCATCGGGATCGCCGGAAGCTACGGAACCAAAGACCCCGACTCCTGCGGCGGCGCCTTCAGCGAAGGCAACGAAGGCAACGGCACCTTCGTCCTCAGCGCCCCGACCGGCAGCGGACCGGAACGCGTCGAGAGCACCTTCACCTTCGTCTACGGCCAACTCTCGACCACCGGCGGCGTCGTCGCCGGAACCTTCGAGAGCGCCCGCTTCACGGGAACGTTCCAGCTCACCCCGACCGCCGGCGACTGCTTCAGCGCCCCCGTCACCAAAGCCCTCGTCACCGGCGAAGGCACCCTCCGCTGACCGCCACCCAGATCCTGACCGCGGACCGCTTGTTTGCCGCATAGCCGGCAATCAACGGGGCCGGCGACATCGCGTCTTGCTGCCGGCTCAGCCTGCTCGTCTCGCGTGGGCCGTCGGCACCTCCTCAGCGGCCACGAAGTCAGTTGCTGGCTGGGGCAGGACGCCATCCCAGGGATCCAGGAACAGGGCGACGGCCTCAGGTACCTGGCTGCAGACGAGGATCCCGCGGGCCAGTTCCCCAGCGGCGCGGGCAACCAGGGTGACGTGAGGGTCGGGGAGTACGAGAGCACTCCACTCGGCTGCGGTTCCCACCGCCTGGCGGGCCCGGCGGGCGGCCAGCGCCGCGGCCTCCGAAGAGCGACCGCGTTTCACCGCCCGGTCGATGGCAAGATCGGCCCGCCAGTGGGCAATCTCGCTCGCCGCCGTGTTCGGGCCGCCCGAGAGCCGCTCCGAAACCATACGAAGTCGTCCTCAGCGAGACTTTCGAGCCTTCGAACGAACTGCTGAAGATCCATGAAGCTGCTCCATCGCCATCATCGGGCCCATCGGGCTGGCCCACCGCTCATCAGTCGGCCGAATCCGACCGGTGACGAGGAGTCACGGGCATCACCAACGACAGCGGCAGCCATCCTCGCCGCCGCTGATCCCTCCGGAGCTGACTGGGCCGCCCGGCAAGGGCTCCCCGCCTACCCGGGCAACGAGATCCTCTACCGCGACCGCATGATCGCCGCCGACGCCGCCGGCAACCCGGCCAGAGTCCACGCCGCCATGGCCGAACTCTGCGACGTCCTCGAAACCGACGACCGCGCCCACCGGGTTCACCCCGACACGCTGGCCCTCTATGAAGAACTGACCAGCAAATGGGCCAAACACTCGACGGGGTGACGGTCCCGGAACAAGTCCGAGACGGCGGCGACACCCCCCGCTGGAACAGGTGCGCCTCGTCAGCGAAATGCTGGGTATGAAAACCCGTGTTGGCGAAAGAGTTCGGTCGGGCACCGGCGCGTCGCCACGGTCCAACCGAACGCGCGGGTCGTAGCAGCGTCGGATATGGGGATGCGGCCAGTCGTCCGCTGTCGCGCACCATCAGCTGGCGCGGCCGTTCACGGCCACAGGCGCCCCGGGCTGCGACCCGACATCACCAAAGGATTCGTATGGGCCGCCAACCCACGACTCCTCCCCTTACACTTACAGCAGGCCTTGTTCCTTCGCCGATCGGATCAGCTCGGCCCGGCTCCCGGCGTTGAGCTTGCGCGCCAACTGGGATCGGTACGACTCGATCGTGCGGGGAGAAAGGTGCAGGAGCTGGGCGATCTCGGGGTTGGTGTGGCCGAGGGCGACCAGCTCCAAGACCTCCCTCTCCCGGGTGGTGAGGCGACGGGCGGTCGAGTTGTTCGCCGGACGTTCAAGGAAGTCGGGGATATAGCGGCCGCCGAGGGCCACGATCCTCACGGCCGCGGCCAGGTCGTCGGCAGCGGCGTCCTTGGTGACGTACCCGGTGGCTCCCTGAGCGAACGCGGCTTCGACGAACGACCGGTCCCGGTGCATGGACACGATGAGGATCTTCGACGATGGGCTCTTCTCCCTCACCGCGGCGACGGCGTCGAGCCCGCTGTTGCCGCCGGGGAAGGAGATGTCGAGGACGATGACCGTGGGAGCCACTGTCCCGACCAGGTTGATCGCCTGCTCCACGGTTGCGGCCTCTCCGATCACACAGAGATCGTCCTCGTCATCGAGGATTCGCTTGGCGCCTTCACGGAAGAGGCGGTGGTCGTCGCACAGCAGGATCTGGATCACGCCGGTGCTGGAGGCATCCATGGTTTCCGCTTCTGATCTGAAGAAGTCACACGAGGTCATCGGCACGGTCGGTATCACCACGAAGGAGCGGGAGGACGACGTGGACCACCGTTCCTTCGCCGGGGCTCCCGACGATGGTAATCGTCCCCCCAGCGGCCGAAGATCGTTCCCTCATACCGGTCAGTCCAAAGCCGTCGGCCCGCTCGTTCGCCTTGAACCCCTTGCCGTCGTCTTCGATCGTAGCCGAGAGCGTCGATTCCGCGAGAGTCAGCGTCACGGTGCAGTGCTCGGCGCCGGCATGCTTGATGACGTTGGTGAGTGCCTCCTGGATGATCCGGAAGCAGGTGATCTCGATCGTCCGCGGCAGGTTCTCGAACGACAGCTCGACGTCGCTGTGGGCGGTGTCCACCGAGTAGTCGATCGTGACGGTCGTCTGGGACTGCATACGTTCTACGAGGTCCCGGAGGGCGGCAGGCAGGCCGAACTGCGAGATGGTCGGCGGTGAGGTCTCGTAGACGAGATCCCTAACGGCACGGTTACATTCGCTGAGTTGCTCCCGGATACTTGACGCCGCCTCGCGTACCGACTCAAACCGCCCTTCTCCGAGGAACCTTTCGAGTCGGCGGGACTCCATCAGGAGGGCAGAAAGTCGCTGACCGACTTCGTCATGCAACTCAGCCGCCAGTCTCGTCCGGAACAGCTCCTCGCGGATAATCGACGAAGCAGCATTGACGTCTGTGAAGTCCGACACCTCGCGGAGGCGCTGCGTCGTGTCGCGGATGATCCTGGCTCCCGCTTGCTCGGCGTACGAGAAGGGAATGGGACCCTCGCGCTGAGCGATCAATAGGGCCGAGACCCTCCCGGACATTGGCAGGAGGAGGAACGTCGCTAACCGTGGTGGCCGAGTGCCGAAGCGGACGCAGGTCATGTCGCGCGTGCAGTGCAGTCGGCCGGTGGACGCCAGCCACCTGAGGTCGTCGTCGCGAAGCGACCCACAAACGACACGAACGTCGGTTGCCGACGCGTACGGCAGTTCGACCAACGCCGTATGTTCGGCGCATGTAATCGCCGCCAGCGCGTCGATCGCCGCGTCTGTCGTCGCCCGTGCATTACGTTCGCGTCCTTCCATCTCGCTCGGGCCTGTCTCCCACCCGGCTTGGCTAGGAAAACGCGTGCCAAGAGCAGGTGGTGGAGTCTGCCGCCAACGGTGCCGCCGATCCGGCATGAACGCATGAGCTATCGCCGAGGGCAATCGCCTCACCTCAAATCTGACATGGTGGCGTTCGTTGGGGTAGAGCGCGCCGGCCAGGCAGGCGACGGCCGTGTGACGCAGTGCCTTCCCGGCCAAACGCCGGGCCACGACGCTGCCGGCTGGGGCCGTCTCCGCCTGCCAGCGCGCCACGGTCGACCGCCAGGAAAACACCGGGGCCACATAGGAATTGACCAATGACCCCCGCCGGATTTCGGCGATGGCATCGTCGAGCGCCAAGGCCGCGTCGTTGAGTCGCTCCCCGGCGAGATCGCGGATGGCCCGGCCAAGCAGCAACGTGACGGTCCGTTGCACATCGTAGGGATCACCGAGATCGGGATCAGCTGGGTCGCTTTCCACAACGCCATCACAGGCCAGCGTCTGGATGGTGGCGGCGATCGCGGCGCCCTGCCGGTCCCCGATGACGCGGGCCGACTCCCACACGGCTACCGCATCGGCGTAGGCGGCGTCACGGGCACCGGTCTGATACAGGGCGATGGCACGGTGCCAGCGGGCTGTGTGTGCTTCCCAGCGGTCGGCCGTTCGGTCGAAGCGCTCGATCGCCCGGGTGAGCAGGTCGATCGATCGCTCGTATCGCCTGGCCGCCAACAGCGCGACGCCGTACAGGTGAAAGGCGTGTGCCTCTCCCCAGGGGTCGCCGGCCGCGGTGCGGGCGGCCACAGCGCGCTCACCGTAGCGGGTCGCCCTGCGGCCGAGGCCCAGCATGGCGGCACACACGACGGCATGGGTGGCATAGGCATGAGCGCGGAGGGGGTCGTGGTCGTCGCACGCTCCGGTGAGAGCCATTTGGCGGGCCTGGGCCCAGGCAGCCTGGAGGCTGTTATGGAAGAAGAGGCAGTAGGTGAGGTTTGCGAAGATCGCTGCCTTCAGCAAGTCGGCATCGCCAGCGTCGCGTCGGCCCCCCGCCTGGTTGCGCTGCGTCCAGAGAGTGATCACCTCACGGGCCAGGGCGATGGCGAAGGCCTTCGGAGCGCGGGGAATCTCCTCACCGAGGACCTGCAGGGCCCGGACGAAATGGTCCTCGGCCTCCTCTAAGGCACCCATCTTGAAGTAGGTCTCCCCCACGAGCCGCAGCGTCTGTGCCACCCGGAACGGCTCTTCTGCCTTCGTCAGCGCCCGGGAGAAGACCCTATGCGCCTCGACGTAGCTGCCGCTCAGCATGTGGACCTCGCCGAGCTCTCGCAGCAGGTCGCCGTCCTCGTGGGCGCGGAGGGCGATCTCGAAGTAGCGCTGCGCCGTTCCCAGGCTGTAACGCCGCCGTGCCGCCCGAGCTGCCCGAACGGCGTGGTCATGGGCAGCGTCGATGTCCCCGGCGCTGGCGAGGTGGAAGGCGAGATCGAAGTCGTCGAGATGACCGACGTCGATCATCGCCCGAGCCACCGCCCGGTGAAGCTCCCTCGTGGGCTCGCGCCCGAGATCGCTCCTGACGAGTTCTCGGACCGTGTCGTGCGTGAAGGAGTATTCAGCGGCGGAGCCGCCATCCGCCCCGTCCTCCCAGGAGATTGACAGCAGGCCCCGCCGGGCAAGCTCCACCAGGATTTGTCCGCAGGAGGGCTCGGGGATGCCGGCCGCTCGGGCGACGATGTCGAGCCGCCCCCGGTAGCCGGTTACCGCCGCGACCGCCAGGACGGCGTCGGCCTGCGGCGGCAGGGAGCGGACAATCTCGGTCAGGACGGCCGGCGGGAGCGGCAGCTCCCGGTGCTGTTTCCACCCAGACGGACCGCAGACGATCCCTTCCCGGTCGACCAAGAACCTCAGGGCGTTCTGCGCTACCAGCGGGCTTCCGTGGCACCATCCGATGACCGTTTCGACGATCGCCTCGTCGATCTTCCCCATCATCGACCGGACGAGGGCGCGGATGGCGTCGGGTCCGAGCAGGCCCGGGCGGACCACATGGTCGAACGCCGCGCCGGCCTCCGAAGTGTGCTCAGCCAGGCTTGAGTCCCGGGAAAGGAACATCAGCTGCACACCGCGGGCGATGCTTGGCGTGAGTTCGGCCAACTGCCGGATGAGTTCGGCGTCCTCGTCGCGGGCGAACTGGCAGTCGTCGACGATGATCAGAAGCGGGTGCTGTGGGGATGCCATCGCGCTCAGGGTCGACGCCAGGCGCCGAGCTGCCTCGGCGGTGCTGAGGAGCGCGTCGCCACCGTCGTTGATCCGGTCGGCGATATTCAGTGCCTGGACGAGCCGGGCGAAAAGGAAATGTGGCCGGGGTGCGACGGCGAGGTCGCTTTTCGTGTAGGCGACCCGCGCACCATGCTGTTGTTCCGCCCAGTCGGCGAATTCACGTACCAGCCGCGTCTTGCCGATACCGGCCGGGCCCTCGACCAGAACGGCCTGGGCCCGCTCGGTGAGAGCGGCATCGAACGCCGTCAGTAGCGTCGTCCATTCCTGCCGACGCGGCACGAAGGCGGCGGGCGCAAGGTCGTCGCGGACGTCATGGGCACCGACATTGATGGCCAGCCGAGCATCAGCACATGCGGCCTCCAACAACATCTCGAGGTCGTCGACCGCGGCAGCAAGATGGTGATAGCCCCGGGGCCCGGCGAACAGTCGTCCGAGCAGGTAGCGGAGGGCGACCTCTACTTCGTGCTGCTCGTAGGGCACTGGCGCTTGGCCCTCGCCCTGCAGCCGTTCGTAGGCTTTGAGCAACACCACACCGAGGGCGGCGGCGTCGGAGGGAGACGCCGCCGACACGCCCTCGGACGCGATCGTCTCGTGGTGCTTATAGTCGAGGATGTGCGACAGGCGAGACAGGCCGTAGTCGACCAACGCCACATCGTCCGGCCTGACGAAGAGGTTGGACGCTTTGATATTCCCGTGCAGCACACCGACCGAGTCAAGAACGGACAGCGCCCGTACGGCGCCGAGCGCGACCGCGATGAAGCCGGCCAGCCCTGGCCGATCCTGCCGGCCGGGCGTCCATGCTGAGAGCGGTGAACCGGCGACATAGAGCCGGGCGAGAAAGGCCACTCGCCCGCCCATGTGCAACTCCAGCGCCGGAACGTCGTTGCGTTCCTGCCCGTCTTTCGTCAAGTGCCGGCGGGCCTCATCGAAGTAGTCGACGGTCTCGTCGTCGATCCATGTGGCCGGCATCACCCGCACCAGCACCGGGCGGCCGCTGACGAGGTCGTCGGCGATCAGCACGCCGGCTTGGCGACCGCGAGCCAGTACCTGCTTCACCCGAAATCGTTCCGGGATTCGCTCCCAGTCCGGATCGGCCGGGTGCTCCGTCACCACCTCAGGCCCCGGAAAGGCTTTCCAGCAGCCCGCCGAACGGTGTGCGCACCGCGAACCGGTCGTCGAAGCTCGTTGCCGCCAGAAGCCTGCGCACCGCCGTGTCGTTCGGATCACGGGACCGTGTGAGGATGACGATCCCTTCGGTTGGGACCTGCAGATCCCAGAACGTATAGCCGCTGGCGTTCGTCGAGCGAATCCATTGGGCGTCGGCACCTCCGACGCGCCGGTGTCCACGGCCAAGGATGCGGCCGGAGTTGAGGTTGGCCAGCCGCTCGGTGTCCACCGGCCCGGCCTCGATCTCGATCACGGTGTCGAGATCGTCGCGGCGGCCGACGCCGATGACCGCCCGACGCGCGTTGGTCTCCACGATCTGCGCCGGCGCCTCGACAACCATGCGCAGCGTGCCCCAACGGAGAACGGGTGGCTGCGCGTCGGCCTTCGTGGCCGTCAGCCCGAGGACCAGCGGGATGGCCAGCAATCCGGCGCTGGCGCCAGCCAGCTGCGCAGCTCGCCTCCACCGACGTCGGCGACGGCGGAGCGGCGCCAGAACCGCCAGTGCCGCGAACAGGGCGAGGGGAACGCCAACGGCGACCAGGAGCAGCCACAGAGCGCCGGAGCTCGAGAGGCGTAACGCTTCCTCGCCGCTGACCGCCGGATCGTGTGCCGCGGGAAGCGGTTTGCCCATTGCGCCGTATAGCAGTTGGCGGACCCAGGCAACGTTGTCGCCGCGGAACCGGGCGTTGGACACCGTGTCAGCGTCACCCACAACCGTCAGGGTACCGGGCCGTCCGCCTTCGCCCGCTTCCCTGGTCAGGCCGAGCGGAACCGGCGCCTCCGGCGAGCCTGGCTCGGCGGAAACGGAAGAGGGACCTGCCACCAGCACCGGCTTGCCACCGTTCAGTCTGACCGCGGCGGCACCGTCGCCAGTGACTCCCTTGCCTTCCGCCGTCAGCGCCAGGACCACCTCTGAGCCGGGCGCGACCCGTTGGGCCTCGTCCATGACCCGTTCGCCCGAGACGATCGCACCGAGCGGGGCCAGGACCGGGTGCAGCAGGGGCTGACTTCCCGGTTCGGCGAACACGACGACTGCCCCGCCGTCCTGATGATATCGGAGGAGACTATCAGCCCACTCTTGAGCCAGCGGGCGGGTGGGGCCCAGTTCGACCACCGCCGCGCACGGTGCGAGCCCGGCGCTGGTCGGCTGGAGCAGCGGGATGGCCTGGAAACCCTCCCGCTCCAGAAACTCCCTCAAGCGGCGCGCTCCTGCGGGCGTGTCGCCGTCGTCGAGGGACCGTTCCCCGGCGAAGACGGGGAAGCAGACAGTGCCCTGCGACCCCGAACCCAGCCGGTTGAGCGCATCGGCCAGGTTGACCTCGTCGGCCGACGTCACGATCAGCTCCGTCTTTCCCCGCGACACGACGATGCCACCCGCGTCGTCGAGTCCCCACGCTTCAAGCCGGGTCGCGACCGTCTCGGGGCTCACCGTCCGCACCGCGATCCGCCCGTTCTCCCGGTGGAGCGCCGCCAGGAGTCGCTCCGCCGCCCGGCGGGCCGGCTGACCACGCCGGTAGACGGCGGTCACCGTGGTATCGGATTTGACTGCCGCCGCTGCCCGGCGGGCGTCCCGACCTAGGGTGAACTGCGAACCCGGGCTCACATCGAGCGAGAGCCCTGTGAACCCGACGCCGACGGCCAGTCCGAAGCTCACCGCCACGGCGACGGCCCCCGCCCCCACGAACCGGGCCCGGCCCCGCAGGCCGCTCGCGCCCTTGCGCAGCTCGAGTACGAGCCAGGCGCCGGCCAGAGCACTCAGCACGTGGGCGACGACGGTGACGACGTCGCCGGCGTCGACGAAGCTCCGGAGCAGGTTGAAGAGCCCAGGTCGGGGCGTGACGATCTCCGGTACCCAAGATTGCAGTTGGGGTGGCAGATCTCCGGCCAGCCAACCGGCGATGACGACTCCCACGGCCACTGCCGGCGCCAACCATCCTCGGGCAACCACCAGCCCGATCGCCGTCCCGATGGCGATCCCCCAAGCGAGCGACAGCGTCAACCCCAGATACGACCCGACAAGCTCACGGCCCGGGGCGGCATCGACAAAGGCCATGGCGACCGGCAGCATTGCGGTGGCCAGGAGCGGCATCCCGCCCAACGCCAACCCGGCGAGGAATTTCTGCCCGACGTATTCGGCTGGGGCGATACCCTCGGCGGCCAGCACCTCGTAATGCCCGTCACGAATGTCGGCGGCACTGCTTCCACAGGCGATCAGCGCACCGACGACCGCCAACGGGAAGGCCAGCGCGCTATACACGGGCCCGAGTTCGGACCGGCGAGGTATGGTCACGAGGCTGGCCACGACGTAGCCGACGAGTACCAGGAAGCCACAGCCCAACAGCCAGAAGACCGGCGCACGCGACTTCCCGGATAGCTCCGAACGTAGAAGGGCGACCACCCGGTGCCCTCTCCTAAGCCGCATGACGCACCTGCGTCAGGAACGGGACGTGGCTGGCCGCACCAACGCCGTCGATGCCCTCCCGGCGCAGACGATCGACCATCCATCCCGGGTCAGCCTCGGACAGGAGCGCCTCGAAGCCGCGGTCCGACGACCGCCAGGCGACAAGACACCCGTCGGCGACCGCGGATTCGAGAATCTGTGGCGCGACATCGGCCTCGAAGGTGGCCACCATCAGAGAACCGGTGCGCTCGTCCGCCTCGGCCGTCGGGCCATCGAAGACGACCCGACCTCCCCAAACGAGCACGGTCCGGGGGATGTCGGCGGCCTCCTCCAGGGTGTGCAAGGTGAGCGCGGTGGCCCGCTTCTTTGCTGCGTTGCCCAGGACGACCCCCCACAGGTCGTCCCGCCACTCGCGGTCCAGGCCGCTCAGCGGCTCGTCGAGCAGGAGCAGTGGCGGGTTCCCGAGGAAGGCCCGCACGAGGGCCACCCGGCGCCGCTGCCCGCGGGAGAGCGCGCCGCAGCGGACATCGGCGTCACCGACGCCCCAGCGTTCGGCCATGGCCTGCACCGTCCGGCGCGGTACGCCCCGGAGGGCGCCGAAGGTTGCCAGATAGTCCCCCACTGTCTGCTCCGCCTGAAGCCGCGGCTCCTCCTCGCTCCACCCGAGGGTCGCCGCCGGCGCCCGCCACACCCGACCGGAGGCCGGCCGGAGGACGCCGGCGGCGAGCCGCAACAACGTCGACTTGCCACAGCCGTTGGGGCCGACGAGCGCGACGACCTCGCCGGGCGCCAACCGCAGTGACGCCTGCCAGATACCCGCGCGCCGGGGGAAGACACGGCGGACGTTCTCCAACTCGAGGAGCGGCGACGATGACATCACCCGAGCAGCCGCTGCAGAACTCGACGCCCGACGACGAGGGCCATGCCGCCCATGGCGAGCGCGGCGGCCAGCAAGCCACCGTAGAGCGACCGGACCTTGCTCGACGCGGCAGCCCAGTTCACCTCGCCCGACAAGGGCGGGGCGGCCGCCTGCACCGTCGAACCTCCTCCGGCGCTCCCGCCGCCAGTCCCGCCGGGATGGCCGGCTTCACTGCCGGATGCGGACATGGTCGGCCCGCTACCGGCGAACTCCCCGCTGCCCGAATCACGCAAGGTCTCGCTGGCAGTGGAGGACGGCGTCAAGGCGGCTTCGCCGGTGCTTGGCGCCTCGCCGGCTGGACGGAGGCCGGGCATCAATCCGCCGGCACCGAAGGTCGGCCCCTGCGAGTCGCCGCCGGCCGGCACGATCCCGCTGAGATCGCCCAGCGCGTCGGCGCCGCCGGGTGCAGCGGATTCACCGAACGACTCGATGATTCCGACGAAGACGGAGGCATCGACGAACCCGAAGTCAATCTGGTAGGTCTGCGGGCGATCCGGCCGATTGAAGGTGATCCGCAGCGCCGCACCGGATGCGGCAGCCGTGGCACCGCTGTCGGTGAGTTCGTCCCGTGGCACCAGCGGCGCGACCGATACTGACAGGCCGGCCGACTTCAGCGCCGAGTTGACCTGGTCCTGGGCGGCCTGACGCTGCTTGGCCGACATCCCCTCCGTGCCCGCGACCGACACGCCACTGCTGGCGATGACGACAGGAATGCCGCCGACCCGGGCCCCGGTAATCGCCGGCTCGAATTTCGTGGAGCGCCCTTCCTTGGTGCCGTTGCTCTGCACCGTCATCCTGCTGGCCAGCTGTTCCACCTGGAGGACGCCGCCCACGTCGAGGCCGCCGAGCGCCGAGTAGAGTTCGGCGACGACGGTCTTGTCGGCCCGCTTCAACTGGGTAGAGGACACTACGGCGTCGGCCGACCAAATCCCCGGCGAGCCGATACGGCCGCCGGCGGCTAGGGCCCGGCCTTGGCCGTCACCCCCCACGGAGGTCTCGAACGTCCCCCACCGGCTCTCGTCGGATTGTCCAGCCACTGCGATCGGGCGGGTGTCGCTGGTCGGCCCGGTCGGGTAGTTGGACTGCGAGTACGCCGGGTGCGGGATCAGAGTCCCTCCGAACAGCCCGAGCCCGCTCCACATCAGGGTGGCGGGAATGGCACCCGGGCTGACATGGGCGATCGCCGTTCCGTATCCGTTGGCCGCGTCGACCTTCGCCTCAGGGCCGGCGTCGACCTCGAGGGGCACCTGCGCCAGCATCCGGGTCGGGACGGCCCGCACCGACGATGAGTAGTTGATCGTGTCTTCGGCGAGCGGGCCATGGCCGGAAGCACCTCCGGGGGCCACCTCGTCCTTCGGTGGCGCTCCGAGGTGGCCGAACGTGCCCCCGAGGCCGAGCCCTGGTGCGTGGTCGTGGAAGGCCTGTCCGCCCGCCTGCATGAGGGGCAGCAGGGTAGGGTTCAGGATCGGCGAGAATCCCTTCGAGCCGGCCTCAGCCGATTTCAGGACGCCACCGTAGATGGGGCCGGCATTGTTGACGCTGTCAGCCACCGGGGGAACCACGTTCTGGGCCAGCGGCCCCGTGTACTCCGGATAGCCCAGGATCGTGAGCGGTAGCCCGACGCCGACACCGACGGCGGTACCGAGGAGCGCCGGTCCGGCCTGAGCGTCCCGCATCAGACGCCCGATTCCGACGATGCCCTCGCCTTCCTCAGCTGGCGCCGACGGCATCCCGGCCAGCAGGAATCCGGCTGCCATTGCCGTCACGACCAACCGGCGCGTTGCCCGGACCATGTCTCTCCTTCCTCCCGGCATCGTCAGCGGATGCTACGGCCACGCGGCGTGGGCACGGCCTCTTCTTCGGTGATCAGCTCGATTTCGGCGCTGTCGAGCAGGGTCCTGACCTCGCTGGTCAGCTCGGTCACCACCGCCTCGACCCGGTCCTGTCCAGCGTGCAGTTCCCGCAGGGTCGCCGCCAGGAAGATCCCGACGCCGGCGCCCAGCAGGAACAGCCCACCGATGCCGCCGCTCAGGACGTAGGGGAGCTGGAGCGCGACGTCGGCTTCCTTGCGAATGCCGGCGTAACCTACCGTGAGAATGATGGCGCCGACGACGACAGCGAAGCCGGACGCCAGGTAGAGCTGCTTGGTGCGAACGGAAAAAGAATTCATGGGTTCCTCGCTTGTGACTGATCGGTCCTACCTACCGGCCGTTTGATGACGATTCTGCGCCCCGGATGCCCGGAACCGGTCCGGCCGTTCCGGCCCGAGCGGGCCCGGCCCGGCCGCAGCCGGGTGATGGTCGTGGAGCCTGGGGAGTAACCGTTGCCGTTGTTGGAGCGCTCGTCGCCACCGACGTACGCCTGCCAAATCCGAGCCGGGTCGGAGGAGAAGTCGGCGCTGGCGCCCTCCAGCACCACAGTTCCCTGGCGCAGGACGTACACCCGGTCGGTATTCGCCAACGCCAGCCGGGCCTGTTGCTCGACGATCAACATGCTGATCCCACTGCCAGTCCGGATGGTGGCGAGGGCGCCGTACAGTTCGGCGGTGGCCCGGGGCGACAGGCCAAGGGAGATCTCGTCCAGCAGCAGCAGCCGGGGCCGGGCGACCAGCGCCCGCCCGACCGCCAGCATCTGCTGTTCGCCGCCCGACAGGCTCCACGACTTCTGCCCCAGCCGCTCCCGGAGACGGGGAAACACGTCACAGGCGAAATCCACGCCTTCCTGTGCCTCGCTCTTCGGCCGCCCGAACGCCCCCATCCGCAGGTTCTCGAGCACGGTCATGTCCGGGAACAGGCCACGGCCCTCCGGCACGTGGACGAGACCGGTCGCGAGCACCTCGTGAGCCCGCCGGCTGGTGAGGTCGATGCCATCGATCGTGAGGGAACCGCCGGTCACCGGGACCAGCCGGGAGACCGCCCGGAGGATGCTGGTCTTGCCGGCCCCATTGGCGCCCAGCAGCGCGACCGCTTCTCCGCCCCCCACCCGCAACGAGCAGTTGTCGACGGCCAGCGTGCGGCCATAGCGCACGGTGACGCCCCGCAGCTCAAGCATGGTCCACCCCCAGGTAGGCGGCCTGCACGACCTCGCTGCGGTCGACCTCCTCGGGCGTTCCCGAGAAGATGAGCCGGCCGAACTCGAGAACGTGGACGAAGGAGCATAGAGCCATGACCAGCTCCACATCGTGCTCGACGACGATGACGGTGAGGTCATGGGCCTGGTGCACCGCCTCGATCACCTGGCGCAGCTCGAGTCGCTCGCTCAAGTGCAGGCCCGAAGCTGGCTCGTCGAGCAGGAGCAGCTTGGGAGCAGCGGCCAGGGCCCGGGCGATGTCGAGACGGCGCAGGACGCCGAACGGGACGTCGGCCGGATAGGAGCCGGCGTACTCGGCGATGCCGACGAGCTCGAGAAGCTCGGCAGCTTCGTTCCTCGTCCAACCCGATTCTCGTCGGGCCCGGCGCAGCCTGAAGGCGTCGCTCATGACGCCCGATCCGGTCCGGCCGTGGAAACCGACGAGAACGTTCTCGAACACCGTCATGTGCTCGAAGACCTGCAGGTTCTGGAACGTGCGGACGACGCCCAGCCGGCTGCGCTGGTCGGGGCGGAGTTCCGTGAGATCGCTGTCGAAGGCGCGGACCACACCGGTGTGGCGCGGGACGAACCCGGTGATCACGTTGAACAGCGTCGTCTTCCCGGCGCCGTTCGGCCCGAGGATGCCGATCGCCTGGCCCTGGGGGACGTCGAACGACACGTCGTCGAGCGCCTGGAGGCCTCCGAACCGGACGCCGATGCCCTGCAGGCTCAGGGCGGTAGCGGTGGACGCCGCCGGCGCCGCCGGCGCGAACGCGGCGCTCACCGGTTTCCCTCCGACCCCGAGAGACTCCGGATGATCCCGGCGACGCCCTTGGGCGACCCGACGACGATCAGGACGAGCACGGCGCCGATGATGAGGTCGAAGCGGCTCCCGGTCAGCGTGACCCCGAGGTCTTTCAGCACCTGGGGGCCAGCGGCGTAGATCAGCCCGCCGACCAGCGGGCCGAGGAGGGAGTCGATCCCGCCGATCACCGCGATGGCGAGGACCATGACCGAGACGTACTGGTTGTAGTCGTTCACGGACAGGTACGGCACGAGCAGGGCATGGAACGCGCCGGCCAATCCGGCGATGGCCGAGGCGATGGCGAAGCCCGTCAGCTTCTGGCGGGCCACGTCGACGCCGAGGGCTTGGGCGCCCTGCTCGCTGTCCCGGAGCGCCACCCAACTCTGGCCCGTCCGGCCGGCGAGCAGGTTGCGGGTCACGACGGCGACGGCGACGATGACGGCGGCCAGGGTGAACAGGACGACCCGGGCGTCGGCAAGATCGACCGGCCCGTAGGTCGGAGGAGCCAGGTCACGGCCGCTCTGCCCGCCGGTGAGCCAACGGATCCGGAACACGAACCGGTCGGCGAAGAGGGCGAAGCCCCAGGTGACGATGGCCAGCGTGAGGCCCCGGATCCGGAGGGCGGGGATGCCGATGACCGTTCCGGCGACGGCCGCCCCGGCCACTGCCGCCACCGCAGCCAGCGGCAGCGGCCACCCGTGGTTGCCAGCCAGGGTGGCGGTGAGGAAGGCGCCGAGGCCGAGGAGGGCAGCCTGGGCCAGCGAGATCTGGCCGACGTAGCCGGTGAGGATCACCAGTCCCAGTGCGGCCAGCGCCCAGACCATTCCAAGGGCCAGCAGGAGCGACCAGTAGGCCGGGAGCGCGAAGCTGGCGGCGACGACGGCAGCGGCCACGAAGGCGGCCGGACCAAGCTGGAAGTGGCGCAGTGTGCGGCGCTCCAGGTCGCCGACGTTCAGGCTCGGTGCCGTGGCGCCCGCCGGGAGCTGGCTCGGGCGGCGCCCGATCCGGGGCGGCGCACCGCCGTCGGCAGGCTGGGGGCGGTGGGTGGCGGGCACCCTGATTTTGATTGAGACGTTGCTCATATGAACCTCAAGCGGCGGCGGGAACGGCTGGAGTAGGGGCGGCGGCGCTCCGGGACGCCCGGAGGTGGGCGATCCACGGGATGAGCAGAGCCCGGGTGCCGACGGCGATCATGACCAGGAAGAACGGGAGGCTTTCGCGGATTTCCGACGACCGGACGTAGCCGCCGAAGATCGCTTCCGTGCCGCCGAGGAGCAATGCCCCGGCGATGGCGCCGCCATAGCTACCGAGACCGCCGACCAGCGCCGCGGCAAAGACTTTCACCATGAGCGAAGCGACGGTGCGCAGGTCGACCAGGGTCAGGGGCGCCAGGAGGATGCCGGCGAGGGCGGCGAGGGCGGTGGCCAGCCCCCACATGAGCGCTTCGGTGCGTTCGACGTTGACACCGAGGATCCGGCTGGCGTCCCGGTTGGCGGCCACGGCCCGGATGGCGAGTCCCACCTTGCTTCGTCCGAAGACGACCGCCAGGCACGCTCCGAGGAGTGTGGTGGTGATGGCCACGCCGATCTGATGCCAGCTCAGCTGCGCCCCGAGCACGCTGACTGCCCGGGTGGAGAACAGCGCCGGGACGGTCTGGACGTTGGTGGTGAACACCACGCCGAGGACCGCCTGCAGGAGCAGCGCCACCGCCAGTGTGGCGACGATCTGGCTCAACAGTGTCGCTCCGGAGAGCCGGCGCAGGAGCAGTTGGTAGAGCAGCACGCCTGCTCCGAAGGCGAACGCGACCGTGAGGACCAGGGCCATCGGTTTGGGGACGCCCTGGTCTTCGATCAACCGACCGAAGACCAGGGCGAACAGCGCCGCCATCGTGGTGTGGGCGAAGTTGAGCACGCCCGTCGCGCGGTAGATGACGACGACACCGAAGCTCATCAGTGCGTAGAGGCATCCGACGATCAAGCCGGAGATGAGCAGGGTCATCCAGAAAGGCACGCGAATTCCTCTTTCCCTACTGGTCGCAGATCCAGTTGTTCTTGAACCGCCACCGGCTGTCCTTGACCTCGAGGATCTGCATGCAGCGGTTGGCTTCGTGCTGCCCGGGTCGGTAGGTCAGCGGCGGTTGCATGCCAGCGTTGTCGAAGTTGGTGAGGGAATGCATGGCGTCGATGAAGCGGGCCCGGGTGACGTCGCTGCCCAGCGACTTGATCACCTGGGTGGCCAGGCGTACTCCGGCGAACCCGCCAGCCGAGTACAGGTCGACCGTGGTGTTCGGCGCGTAGCGGCCGACCGCCCGCATCATCTCCTGCACCCCCGGCCCCGGCGAGTCAGCCACACCGACCCACGACTCACCTTGGATCCCCTCGGCGAACTTTCCGACGCTCCGCGGCACGAGATCGAGGACCATGGAGGCCAGGCCGTGGATGCCCTTCGGCGGCTTGTAGCCCTGCCGCTCCATCTCTTGGAACAGCAGGATGATGCGGTCCGGGTTGAGATAGGGAATCACCACGTCGGGGTTGGCCTGGCGGATCCGCTGGACGACGGGAGCGAGGTTCCCCTCGTCGTAGGCGACCTTCTCCACCGACTTCAGCTTGTCGCCCAGGACTTCTCGGGCGCCGGTCTCGACGCTGTCGAAGAGGGCGTCGGAGTGGCGCAGTACGGTGACGGACGTAGCTTTCAGGTTCTCGAGCGCCCACTTGGCGCCGATCCGGATGTAGCGGTAGTGGGTCGTTCCCATCGGGAAGGTCGTCTTGAAGGTCAGGACCTTCGGATCGATGCCGTCCGACGCCAGGTTCGGCACGCCCTGCTGGTCGAGGTAGTTCCCGGCGCACGGCGTGAGATACGGGTTGAACGAGCCGGCCAGCATGAAGATCTTGTCCTGTTCGACCGCCTTCCGGAGGCCCGACATCCCGGGTCCACAGTCGATCTGGCTGTCGATGGCCGACGGCACGTACTTTCGGCCGTTCACGCCCCCGGTATCGTTGAAGTACCTGATCGCCGACTGCCACACCCGGTGGGGGTCTCGCCCGGCCAGGTCGTAGAGCGGCCCTGACAAGATGAAATAGCCCCCCAGTTTGATCGAGTCGGCCGTCACCCCCGTGTCCGACGCCCGATTCGGGCCCGCCGGCGCGGGCCCACCACCCGGAGCGGGTGCCGCCGGGGCGGTCGGTGCGGCGTCGCGGCCGCCCGATTGCGTCGGCGCCGCCGGGGCCGCCGCGGGCTGACCGGCCGCCGTCGAGCGGGTCGCAGCACCGGTCGCACGGGTCGAGACCGTCGTCCGCCCATCTTGGGCACCGGCAGCGCCGGTCCCTGACGACGCGTTCGGTGCCGACGGGCCGGGGCTCGGCGCCGCGACCGGCGCCGGTGTCGTCGTCTGCGTCTCGCCCTCGACCGGGCCGCCACTGTCGGGCGGCTGAGCGGCCGTGACGCCACCGGCCGGCGCCTGAGTGGCGTTCTGATCCTCGGCCCTGGCTGCCTTCCGGGCGGCGACCACGTCGTCGCTGGCACCGCAGGCGCCAGCCACGAGCACCGCGGCGGCCAATGCCGCGCCCCAGCGCAATAGGCCGGATGTGACCATCGGGGTTCTCCTTCCCATTTTCTGTCAGACCGCGACCAGGTCAGCGCGACCTTGGTCGTTGAGGAACTCCTCGTACCGGCGGTAAATTGGTTTCAGCACCGGCAGGATCTTCATCAGCTTGCTGGTGGGCCCCTTCACCTTGATCTTCCGGCTGGTGAGGGCGACCGGCAGGGACAACCTCCCGAGCCAGAACCGGTGACCGGCATCGGCCGTCATGCTCAACTCCAGGTCAGGCTCTTCCGCACTGCCTGGCAGGAAGATCGGCGGGTTCTGGCGGCAGTCGATCCACAGGGTGACATCGGGATCGGTGAACACCACTTTCATGAGCGAGTTCGTACCGGCAAAGGCCTTGCCGACCTCGGGCTCGGCCATCGCCTTCTGGAGGAAGGTGCCGAGCGTCCCGTTGAGCTCGTCGGCGCTATTGAAGAACGACATCTCCCGGTCCTTTCAGAAGATCATGCTCAGGTTGTTGGACAGGATCACGTTCTGGTCCAGCGTGACGACCCGGCGGGCGATGACGAAGCCCGCCTCGGTGTCCACCGGCCGCAGCACGTCGACCCGTTCACCGACCAGGAAGTGCGCCATGACCTCGAGCCGGTTTCGGTAGAGCAGGAAGCTGCAGCGAGTCTGGAGCCCCTCGTCCGTCGGGCGGATCTTGACGTTGGTGATGAGGAACCGGGTCCGCGACGGGGGCTCCTCGGCCCAGGCCATCCCCGACTCCACCCGCTTCACCCGCCAGGTGAGGCTCTCGAGGTCGTCTTCGAAAACCAGCGACGTGGCCGGATACGTGTCGTCGTAGGGGTCAGTATTGGACCGGGTGCGGACCTCGTAGCGGATGTCCTCGGCCACCAGATCGAGCCATTGGCGCAGCTCCCGGTTGTCCAGCAGGTCAGCTTCCTCGTAGTAGAATTGCTCAACTGCGTGCTGCAGCTCCGGCGACACCCGCTTGCGCGTCCCGATGCTCGGAGCCACCTCGTCGATGATCATGCCGCTCCCCCTTATTCCTTATTCTTTGCTGTCCCAGACGGCGGGCGTCGGATCGGCCATGAGCTGCCGGTAGCGTCGGAAGAACCCTCGCCCCGGCTCCTCGTTCCAACCCGTCATCACCGTGCCGGGCCACTGGTCGCTGATGCCGTCCGTTGGCTTGTCCAGGCCCATCCGGACGTTCGACTGCAGCTGACGCGAGATGTAGCCCCGCAACGTGTCCTGGCACATCGACCAGTTCTCGCCGTCATCTTGCTCGAGGAGGCCGCAGGGGCTGAACGTGGCGCGGACCAGGCGAGCCTGGGCCTCCTTGATCTCCTGGGGCGCCGCCTTGTCGACCAGGGTCCACGACCGCACCTCCATGTGGTGCGGCCCCCGGGGCAGCCAGACGCGGATCGTCTGGAAGGCAGTGAGGTAGGAGAAGTTCGGGAAGATGGTGTGAGCGGCGATGTTGTGGAGCAGATCCCGCTCGGCGCCGAGCCGGGCCGCGGACTCCGGCCGGAGCACGTCCTGGTGGTACTTCATCAGCTGCTGGTCCGGGTTCAACAGCTCCAGGGTCGGGTCGGCGAAACCGACGAGTCCGTGGCCGTTGCCCGCCGTCACGGTCCAGCCGTCCGGGAAGTCCGTGACGTCGGCGTCCTCCGGCTGCATGGCCATGAGGGCCGAGACGTGGGAGGCGAAAGCGTGGTGGCCGTCCTGCACGAAGTTCTCCGCGCCGTACTTCCAGTTGCAGTCGATGATCCACTTGTGAACGCCGCCGACGAGCTCGGTGCCGCCTTCCCGGCGGTCGACCAGCACGTCGAGGTAGTACGTCATGTCGCCCAGGTAGTCCCGGAGCGGCGGGGCCGAGGCGTCGAACGTCCCGAAGATCAGGCCTTTGTAGCTGTCGATCTGGGCGATGGGCACCGCCGCCCAGCCGGCGTCGAGCGGGGCGTTGTCGTACATCTCACCGAAGGGAACGTCCACGATGTTGCCCCGCCGGTCGTAGGCCCAGCCGTGGTAGCTGCAGGAGAACCCCGCGGCGTTGCCGCCGTCGAGCTTGCAGATCTTCATGCCTCGATGCCGGCAGACGTTGAGGAAACCGGCGATCGTCCCGTCTTCCTGGCGGCAGACGACGACGGGATCCTCTCCGATCGAGGTCGTGAAGAAGTCACCGGTGCCGCGTATCTGGGACTCGTGGCCGAGGAACTGCCAGCACCGTGCGAAGATGCGCTGGAGCTCCATCTCGTAGATGGCGGGGTCAGAAAAGACGTGGCGGCTGACGAGGCCCCGGTCGGGATCGACCAGGTCCTCGATACAAGTCGCGTCGGTGTATCCGATACTCATGGTGCTTCCTTCTGGGTTGTGGCTTCTGTGTGACGAGTAAAGACGACCGCCACCGAGCCGAGTGACCCGAACGTCGCCCGGAAGACGTCGTCGGTCTCGGCGTCGAGGGCCCGGCACGGCGATCCTGGCAGGACAACGTCACCGGGTTCGAGGGCGGTGTCATAACTGGACAGTTTGCGGACGAGCCACGCCACCGACCGAAGAGGGCTTCCGAGCACATCGCGCATCGTCCCCGCCGCGCCGGGGCGGCCGTTCTTCTCCAGGGTCACGGTGATCCGTTCGAAATCGACGCCGAGCGGGGAGAACGCCTGGTTCCCGAGGACGAACCGGCAGGACGAACCATTGTCGGCCACGGTGTCGTGCCAACGGATGCGCCAATCGGCAATTCGGCTGTCCACGATCTCGAGAGCCGGGATGATGCACTCGGTGGCGGCCAGGACCTGGCGGGATGTCACCGTCGGCCCCTCCAGCCGCCGCTTGAGCACGAAGGCGATCTCGGGCTCCACCTTGGGGGCGATCAACTCAGCCAGCTCGACGTCGTCGCCGTCGGAAACCTCCATCACGTCGAAGAGGTAGCCGAAATCCGGTTCAGCGACGCCGGCCATCTCCTGCATAGCCGGGCTCGTGAGCCCGATCTTCTTTCCGATGACACGATGACCGAGCTGCTGTCGGATGGTCGCCACTGAGGCCTGGACACCGTAGGCGTCGGATTCGTCGAGCCCGTCGTGCCGTTCGGTGATCGGGGCGACGGGGACAGCGGCGCACTCCGCCTTCCAGAGCTCCTCGGCCAGCGCTCGACGCGTCAGGTCATCCAGCGACGCCAACGGGCACCTCCCGGGTCGCAGCGGCCATGGTGTAGGCAATGTCCTCGAGGAGGTCCTCCTGTCCGGCTACGGCGCCGCGACGCCCGGCTTCCAGGAGGATCTCCCGGGGGTCGAGGCCGTAACGGGCCGCTGCCGCCTGCGCCTTGTGGAGGAAGCTGGAGTAGACCCCGGCGTAGCCGAGGACGAGGCTGGAACGGTCGATGATCTGAGGGAACTTCATCATTGGCCGTACGGAGTCCTCGGCCACGTCCATGAGGCGCCACTCGTCGAGGCCGGTGTCGAACCCCAGGCGCTTGGTGACGGCGCTGAACACCTCACCCGGGGTGTTGCCGGCGCCGGCGCCCAGGGAGCCGAGCGACCCGTCGATGAAGGTCGCGCCTTCGGCGATGGCGGCCAGGCTGTTGGCGATCGAAAGCCCGAGGTTGTTGTGGGCGTGGAGGCCGATCTCGACGTTCGAGCTGAGGGCCGCCCGGACGGCGGCGATTCGGGCCCGGACGTCGCCCTCCGTCATGTAACCGGCGGAGTCGGCGAGATAGACGACCTCGGCGCCGGCTTCTTCCATGATGCGGGCCTGCTCGGCGGCGCGCTCCGGCGGCGCGAGGTGCGACATCATGAGGAATCCAAACGTCTTGAGGCCGAGGTCCCGGCACAGTTGCAGGTGCTGGATGCACACGTCGGCCTCGGTGACGTGGGTCGCCACCCGGACGGCCCGTACCCCGTGGTCGACTGCTTCCCGGATGTCGTCCATCACGCCCATGCCGGGGACCATGAGCGTCACAAGCGTCGCATCGCCGATGACCTCGGAGGCGGCGTCGAACAACTCCGGGTTCGAGTACCGGCCCCGGCCCTGCAGCAATGACGACCCACCGACGCCGGCGCCGTGGCCGACCTCGACATACCGAACACCACTGGCGACGAGTCCGGCCACGACCTCACGGACCTGGGCGGGGGAGGTCTCGTGGTCGACGGCGTGGCTGCCGTCGCGCAGACTCGTATCCAGGTAGGTGATGCTTCCGCCTATGGACACCATCTCACACGCTCACTTTCAGCCCGGCGGCGGCGCGGTGCCGGGCGATCCGAATCGCGGCGGCGGTGATGATGTCGAGGTTGCCGGCGTACTGGGGGAGGTAGTCGCCGGCACCCTCGACCTCATTGAACAGGGTCACCCGGTTGCCGTCGACGACGGGCCCACGGACGACGTAGCCGGGGACGTAGCCCCGCACCCGGGTGATCATCTGTTCGACCTCATCAACGAGGCGATCCTCGTCGAGACCGTCCACCTCGGCGTAGACGGTGTTGCGCATCGACATCGGGGGCTCCGCCGGGTTGATCACGACGATCGCCTTCCCCCGCTGGGCCCCTCCGACGACCTCCAATGCCTTCTTCGTCTTGTGGGTGAACTCGTCGATGTTCTGTCTGGTTCCCGGCCCGACACTCTTGCTGGCCACCGTCGACACCGTCTCGGCGTAGACGACGGCCCGGGCCGCCCGGGCGACCGCCGCCACCAGCGGGATGGTCGCCTGGCCGGCGCAGCTCACCAGGTTGAGCTCCGGCGCGTCGCGGTGCTCCTCCTCGTTCACCGCCGGGATCACCATCGGTCCGAGGGCGGCCGGGGTCAGGTCGATGCTGGCGATGCCGGCGTCGGCCAGCCGGGGGGCGTGCTCCACGTGCGCCCGGGCCGACGTGGCATCGAAGACGATGTCGGGAACGGTGCCCATGGCCAGCAGGCCGTCGAGGCCCTTGGCGGTCGTCGCGACACCGAGTTCGGCCGCCCGCCGCAGGCCCTCGGAGTCAGGGTCGATGCCGGCCATGCCGACCAGCGCCAGCGACGGCTCACGCAGCGCCTTGTACATGAGATCGGTGGCGATGTTCCCGGAGCCGAGGATCGCCACCCGCAGCCCTGTGCCGCTCGTGCCGGTGGTCATGGTGCGGTCAGGAAGTCGATGACGAGACGGTCGAACTCCTCCTGCTTTTCGGCCTGGACCCAGTGGCCGCACTTGGAGAAGGCCACCAGGCGGACGTCGGGCATGCGGTGGAAGGCCAGCAGGGCACTGTCCAGCGGCAGGACGCGGTCGTCGCGTCCCCAGACGAGCAGGCTCCTGTGGTGGATCTTGTCGACGTCCTTCCACAGGTCCTTGCCGGGATCGGTGGCCAGCTTGACGAACAGCTGCTTCATGAAGGCCATAGCTTCCGGCTCGGTGGCCGCCGCCAGGCGCTCCTCGAGGACGCTGTCAGGGATGTTGCTCGAGTCGTAGACCATGAGGTCGACGAAGCGGCGGATGCTTTCGAGCCCCGGCGAGGCGTAGAACTCGGCCACGGTCTTGGCCACCGACTCGACGATGTCCCCCGACGTCAGGATGTTTACCGCCGCTCCTCCGGGACCCATGAGTACGAGCCGGTCGGCGACCTCGGGATAGTCGATGGCGACCTTCACGGCGGTTCCGCCACCCAGGGAGTTCCCCAGCAGGTGCGACTTGGTGATGCCCTTGGCGTCGAGCACGCCCTTCACGGCCTTGGCCGCCAGCTCGAAATAGGAGCCGTCGGGCAGGTCCTTCGAGGATCCCCCGAAGCCGGGCTGGTCGACGAGGAGCAGCCGGAACCCCGCGGCCACGAGGTTGTCGACGTTGCCCTTGAAGTTGCTCATGCTGCTGGCGCCCGGGCCGCCGCCGTGGAGCATGACGATCGGGTCTCCGCTCCCGACGTCGGTGACATGGATCTTCATGCCCGCCGCTTCGACGAGCTCGTCCTTGAATTCCAGTTCTGCAGTGCTCATGTCGTCCTTTGGTTAGGTGCCGGGCAGCATGTCGGCGAGGCCGTGGTGGCCCCAGACGTCACCGCCCTCCCAGTCACTGACCGTCCACGTCTCTTCGTCCGTGATCTCACGGGCCCCCCAGCCGTATTCGACATCAATCATGCTGGGAGTGCGCATGTAGAACGAGAACATGTTGTCGTTGCGGTGACGGCCGAGCGATGACGTAATGGTGACGCCCGCCGCCGTCGCCCGGTCGTGGGCCATGCCGACCATGTCCAATTCGGTGACCTGGAGCATGATGTGCTGACACCAGTTGATGGGCCCACGGGCGAGCGCGATCGAATGGTGGCGCCGGTTGGTGTGGAGGAAGCACACCTCGATCGGCCCCAGGCTGGTGTACTCGGAGACCTTGAACCCGAGCAGTCGGGTGTAGAAGTCTTGGCACTCCTCGAACTTGTCCGCCGTCACGATGAACACGGCATGGCCGAAGCCCTGGTCGCCCGTCACGAACTTCGCACCCTTGGGGGACACGAAGTTGTAGTCGAGGGTGGGCCGGTAGTAGAGCTCGATGCGGTTGCCGGCGGGGTCCTGGACGACGGCGAGCCCTCCGACTGCCCGGGTCTTCGCCGGGTCGTCGGTTCCGAGGTCGACCTCGACGCCGGCGGCCTGCAGTTCCTCCACCGCCGCCTGGAAGGCTTGGCGGTTGTTGAGCTCGAAACCGGCGTAGGCGAACCCGTCGACGTCCGACTGATGCAGGGCGATGCGCCACTTGTAATCGTCGAGCTTGAGCAGCAGCGTGTCGCTGTCAGAGTCGTCGCGCACTTGGACGCCGAGAACGTTCACGGCGAACTCCCGCCAAGCGGGAAGATCCGTAGCATTGATGCCGACGTAGCCGAACGAATGCAACTTCATGCACTGCCTTCCTTTGCTCGTACGTGGACGATTCCGTCGACCACCGCCACGTCGAATGTGGGGAGCGGCCGCGGGGCGGGGGGTGTTGCCTTTCCGGTCGCGAGGTTGAACTTCGCCCGGTGCCAGGGACAGATGATGCATCCGCCTTGGAGACGTCCGTCTTCGATGCTCAGCTCGCGGTGGGTGCAGATGGCGCTGATACAGAAGAGGTTTCCGTCGGAATTGAGAAGAATGCAGGCCTCGCCGGTCGGGAGCGTGAAGCATTTCCGGTCACCCGGATTCAAGCTCTCCACCGAGCAGACCGGCGCCCAATTCCCCTCCTTCAACGTCACCGATTCAGCAGCCATGGTCAGAACAGCGCGGCGTCGTCTGGGAAGACGCCGGGGATGAGGGCGACGTCGATCACGGCTCCCGACACCATGTCCGCCGCGTCGGACACGAGGAAGCGGACGACCCGGGCGCAGTCGTCGGGCATCCCGACCCGGCCCTGCGCGTTCATGCTCTTCACGACTTCGAGAAGTTCGGGACGGGCCTCGACGAGACCTTCCGACATCCCGGTGAGCATGAACCCCGGCACCACGGCGTTGACCCGGATCCGCTTCGAGGCCAGGTCGTAGGCCAGCGCCTTCGTCAGCCCGAGGACGCCCGCCTTGGACGCAATGTACGCCACATGGGCTCCGCCGCCGTAGGCCGAGATGGACGAGAAGTTCACGACCGCTCCGCCGCCGCCGTCGATCATCGACGGCAGCGCGGCCTTGCACAGCAGGAACTGGCCCTTCAGGTTGATGTCGAGGGTCAGGTCCCAGGTGTCTTCGGTGGTATCGAAGACGTTCCCGGTCGGGCGGATGGCGGCGTTGTTCACCAGAGCATGGACCGGGCCGAACCGTTCGGTGGCGGTGTGCACGAAGCCCGTCAGCTGGTCCAGGTGGCGGACGTCGGCCTCCGCCACCAGGGCGGCCGGCCGGTCGCCCAGTTCCTCGGCCAGGGTCTTCACCTGGGCGGCGTCGTTGCTGAAGGTGGCCACGGAGAACCCGTCCTCCAGCAGGCCGAGAACGATCGCTCGCCCGGCACCGTACGTTCCACCACTGACAATGGCCAGGCGGTTGGTCACTGAACCGCACTCCTTCCCGCGTTGGGGGGAAGGCCTCGACCACACCGAAACCTGACTGTCCCCCCATTCCCAGTCGCGCATCCGTCCGACGATCCCAGTCGGCGCCGGCGAAGCGCGCTACCCCTGCATTGTGGCTATTGCGCGCAAGAGACGCATCCGGGTGAATTACGCGTTGATGTCGGGGATCTCACGGAGCACAGCGCGCTCTCAGAAGGGCAGATTGGAACCATGACAGCTTCACCGCTCGTGGCCATCCTGCCCAATCCTCACACGCTCCGTGACGCCGTCGAGGCCGGCGGCGGTGTGGTGGTCCCCGTCAGTCAAGCCGAGGCTTTGGTGTGGACCGATCCCTACGTCCCCGGGCCGCTGGCTGAGACGCTGGCTGGAGCCCCGCAGATCCGTTGGGTCCAACTGCCGATGGCCGGTATCGAGAAGTTCGCGTACCTCATGCACGACGGACGTACCTGGACATGCGGCAAGGGAGTCTTCGCCGAACCCGTCGCCGAGCACGCCGTCGCCTTGCTCTTGGCCGGACTCCGTGGCATCGGCCCCTACGCCGGGGCGACGACATGGACGGAGCCCACGCCGGTGCGGTTGAACCGCCCATTGGGCTATGACTCCCTCTTGGGCGCCCGGATCGCGGTCCTCGGCGGCGGCGGGATAACTGAGGCGCTCCTGCGGCTGCTGGAGCCGTTCAGCGTGGAGGCGACGGTCGTGCGCCGCCGGCCCCAACCGATGGCCGGAGCCGCCCAGGTCGTGGGCCCGGAGATCCTCCACGAGGCGCTGGCCGATGCCGATGCCGTCGTGCTGGCGCTCGCTCTGACCGAGGAAACGCGGGGAATTATCGGAGGACCGGAACTCAAGGCCATGACTCCCGACGCTTGGGTCGTGAACGTAGCCCGGGGACCGCATGTCGTGACCGAAGAGCTCGTCGATGCCCTCCGCCAAGGCGTGATCGGCGGCGCGGCGCTCGACGTTACGGACCCGGAGCCGCTCCCCGACGGGCATCCGCTCTGGTTCATGCCGAACTGTCTGATCACACCCCACGTCGGAGCCGGGAACCTGGCGGCAGCCGTGCGGCTGCTCGCCGCACGGGTCACCGAGAACGTACGCCGGTTCGGGGCCGGTGAGACACTCCTCGGACTCGTCGAGGCACAGGCTGGCTACTAATCAACAAATGCCGCACCTACCAGGGCGTCAAGCCCTTCGGCGATGAGCGCCTGCTCGAAGACGACTTGGACCTGGGTGGAGGTCTCCTTGATGGAAAGCTGGTGGCGGATCCACTTGCGGGACACCATGTCGATGATGGCGAACGCCACCCGGCGGGCCCGGCGGAATGGGTGGCGTCGTAGATCCAGACCCGTTCGGCTTCCACTCCAGCCAGTCCGGCCACGGGGCAAGGGTGACCCTGGGTCGAGGTGACCGTTGCGGCAGAACGAGGACGTGAGCAGCCAGAACGCGTCGGAAGGACGACGGCGAGACCCACACCCGCTCGACCCCACAGCCCGCACGCCCAGGTGTGGCGCAACGGAGCGGCCACGGCCTCGTCGACCGTCTTGAGGACCAGCTCTTTGACGTCGGCGGGGAGGCGCGCCGGCAGCGGGCCTGTCAGTCCCAGCCGGCTTTCCGAAGACATGAGGGGATCCACCACCGCGAGCTCGATGGCCTGCGCTTTGACCGCCTGGGTCAGTTGGGCGATCTCCTCTTGCGCCTTCTCCGGTTCCCAGTTCCGCTCCGAAACTGGAACTCCACCACTGGCCGGACGCCCAACAGCGCGGCGCCGGCCGCCAACCCGGTGAACCCGCATGCGGCGATCGGCGGTGTCGGCCACCCGTATCGGACCGAACTCGTCAATCAGCCCGTTCGTCCCGTTGAAGGCGCCGCCGAAGACGCCGACGTCCTCGCCGATGATGAACCCGTCGGGATCGGCGGCCGTCTCGGCCCGCAGTGCCTGCGTGATGGCGTCGATGTAGGTCACCTCGCCGTTCTCCTGCGCGGGCCGCTGGGCGTCAGTCGGCATAGACACCCTCTCCATGGTCGTCGGATCGGGTAAGGGCATCTCGTGCGCCGCTTTCATCTCGGCGATGACCGCTTGGCGCGTCTCGTCCTTGATCCGCTCGGCTTCGGCGCCGCCCAGATATCCGGCGTCCAGCAGCCGGCGTTCGAAGAGCACGACGGGGTCGCGCTCCTGCCACTGGGCGATCAGTTCCTTGGGGACGTAGCCGGCCGGGTGTTCGGCCTGACCGTGCATCCGCATGGTGACGCACTCCAGCAGCGTCGGTCTTTCGCCGGCCCAGGCCCGGTCGACGGCCCGGCGTGTGGCGTCGTAGACCTCGGCGACATCCTGGCCGTCGACCCGCTCGCCCGGCAGCGCGTACCCGGCCGCCCGGCCGGCGATGTCGGCGACCGCCATCTATCTGCCGGTGAGCGGGGTGGAGTAGGCGTACTGGTTTCTCCACCACGAAGATGCAGCCGAGGCCCACGACGGCGGCGACGTTGAGCGACTCGTGGAAGTCTCCGCGCGACGTCGGCCCCTCGCCCGCAGTAGGCGACGCGCAGAAGTCTTCGCCCCGGTACTTGGCCACGAACGCCGCGTCGGTCGCCCGGGTAGTTGTCCGGGATCTGGCTGACCGGGTTGATGATCCGCAGGTCGAGCCGGCCGTAGTGCAGCGTTCCGTCCCGGCCCTTCGTCGGCGACCCGGCCTTCCCGTTGAAACTGGCGATGATCTCGCGGCGGCATTCCCCGCCGGAGGTGAACTCCCATGTTGCGGTGTAGTGGAGCGATGACGTCACCGTCGCGCAGGGCGGCGACCGTGCCGACCGCGATCGCCTCATGCCAGTTGCCGCCGTAGTACCAACCGGGTAGCTGCCCTCGGCGGTACATCGCCACCAGCCGAGCGTCAGTGGCCCGCATCAGAACCATCGTTTCGTACATGCGAAGGGCGAGCCCCCGGTCGGGCAGCTCCTTCTGCGAGAGGGCGGGCGTCGCTTCCTTGCTTCTCCTCGCCATCCGGGTGGCCCCTCTCTTCCGTCAGCGGGCGGGCCGGCTGAAGAAGCGCGTCAGCAGGGCGTTGAACTCGTCGGCCCATTCGATCTGGACCCAGTGGCCACAGCGACCGAATACATGGAGCTCGGCTTTCTCGATGAGCTGAACGAGCCGCAACGAGTTCTCCAGCGGAATGACGTGGTTGTCGCGGCCGTGGACGACCAGAGTCTCATGGGGGATGACGCTGATCTGGTCCTCGGGAGTGACCAGGGCGGAGATCCACCGCTGACGAGGGGCCGGGAACATGGCGGAGAACGCCTCCTGGAGCCCTGGTTCGATGCTCGCCCGGTATCGCACCTCGGCGAGCTCGTCGGTGAGGAGCTGACGATTGTAGGCGAAGTAGTTCATGACCCGCTTCATGTTCTCAACGCTCGGCTCGTAACCCCACACGGCGTTGAGACCTTCGGTGAGTGGGAATTCGACCCCCACCGCCCCCATGAGCACCAGCCGGTCAACCCGCTCGGGGAACCGGTCGGCTAAGGCGATCCCGAGGGCCCCGCCGAAGCTGTTCCCGACGATGTGAGTTCGCGCGATGTCGAGGGCGTCGAGAAATCCCACGATTTGAGCGACCCACGTGTCCATGTTGTAGGTGATCCTGGCGGGCCGGTCGGTGTACCCGAAACCCACCATGTCGAGGGCGTAGACGTGGAAGTTCTGTCCGAGAGCCGGGAGGCAGAGCCTCCAGTTGGCGTACGCCGTGACGCCCGGTCCCGACCCGTGGATGAAGACTACTGGGGGACCGTCGCCGTCCTCCAGGTAGTTCGTCTTGATGCCATTGGCATCGACGAAGGAGCCGATCTCCGGCCGGCCACCATTGCTCATTGGATTACCTCCCTGTCTGCCCGGTTGTCGCGGGTCACATGACGACGTTGAGGGTCAGCTGACTAAGGGTTCTGCGTATCGGACTAGAACGGTCCTCAAAAAAGGCCCATCAATCGGTAGTCCAGAGGAACGGCAAGGCTGCCTCCCAATCCGCGCACCTTGGACGACCCTAAGCGCGTGGTTGGGCCGCTCGTAAGGAGCTGGCGCCGAAGGGCAGGGAGACGTCTGCTGATGGGCCCACGTGGGCCACGGAATGCCGCTGGCGTACCGAGCGACCGCCCCCCAGGACGGAGGTCAGCGATCGGATCGTCAATCCGCCGACGGTGCGGCGGCGGCGTCTCAGGTTCGGCCAGAAGCCGGAGCATGACCTGGCCGACGGCGTCGGCTACGGCCGACCGGCTTGTCCGCCTCCCGAACAGAGCCGCCGGAGAGCAACGCCAGTGCCGTGGCGTTAGCCGTGCCGATGGCGGTGCGGGCGGCGAGATCACCGTCCGGGGACGCCCTGCGCGCACCGGGGGAGGCCGGGTGGTTCACCGAGCGGGTGACGTCGCGGACCTGCTGGCCGACGAACTCTTCCCATGCCCGGCTGATCTCCGGCGTGGATCCCGGCGCGGTCAGGAAGAACAGCCGGGCCTTGTCAGGGTTGGCCGCGCTCCAGTCATAGACGAGGTGAACCACCTCGGGCAGCGACGGGGGCGGGGTGGCGCCGTGGCCGGTGACGGCGGCGAGGTCGCCGGCCACGGCGCGGACGCACTCGGCGAAGGGCTGCTCCTCGTCGCGAAGTGGTCGTAGAGAGCGGCGGGACCCATCCCGCATTCCTCGGCCACCGCGGCCATCGTCGCCCCGGCCAAACCCCCGCGGGCGAACACCCGGATTCCGGCCTGGACCACCTCGCCGACCCGGGACGGGCGGTGCGCCGGGCGGGGTCGAGCGGTCGGAGTACCGATGTCACGGTCCACCGTCTCGCTCACGATCGGTCCAGGAGCTCGCCGAGGAACTCCAAGCGCCCGTTGGCTTGGAGACATGGTGGCCGCCGTCGACGGTGAGGCAGGTGCCGGTGACCTAGCTCGGCGGACATGAGAGAGAGCAGCGCGCAGGACCGGCCATCGTCGAGCGGGGGCACCGCACAATGTCGGGATGGGACCCCAGCAGCTGGAACATGTTCCCCAGGTCACAACTCCGGTGGGGGGCCGACACGTCGCCTGCTCCAGCGTCCGATCCCGCGAACCGGCCGCACGGCTCCGCCGAGGAGGCGGTCCCAGGTGGCGAGAATCCACAAGATGTTGACGACTATGAGGGCCATGACCAAACGGAGGTGCTCCTCGCCGTTCGTGCCCGTCGACAATGGCGAGGCTTCGTCGCTGCCGAGCGCGGCCCGAGGTGAGGTGAGGAGCGGCACCTCGCTGACCGAAGGTCCCGGGATGCCCGCCTGATCACCCGGGGCTGGTGGAGCATCGATGGGCGTCGACGGGGCGGCGGCCGGAATGGCGACACCCGCGGAAAGCGGTGGCGGTTCGGGGCCGAGGCTGCCGTCTTCCGCGGCTGCGAGTCGCTCGCCAGGGGACAGGCGGACGTCTCCGGCGGGTGCTTCGGCGACTGAAGCGTCGGCGGCGGGGGGGGGGGGGGGGGGGGGCCCCCCGCGCCGCCCGCCGAGCCCGGGAGCCTGGGGTTCCGGTACCGCAAGTTCCTGGCGGTGTCTCTGGTCAAGGCGGGGGATCCGGACCAGGCCCTCGAGGAGATCCGGCGCATCTACGCCCTTCAGCGGGATCTGTG
>JBFLYK010000014.1:0-141484 GCA_040756995.1 Actinomycetota bacterium
AGACACCCACGGCGGCCAGGACCAGCGTGGTGGCCAGGTCACCGCCGCCGAGGCCCGGTCCCAGCGGGGCGGGCCCACCAGCGGGACGACGCCGGGAGCGCAGCGGCGGGCCGGCCGGCAGGTACGGGCCCATCAACTGCTTGCTCCCTTGCTCCGGTGCGCATCACCCTCCACACCCGGGTTCCTGGCCGCGACTCCGTCAGTGGGGGTGAACCCGCCCGGGTTGGCCGCCATCCGGGCGTCGGTGTCCACCAGGATCTCCTCCGCCCGGGCGAGGTGGTGGGCCACCACGGCCGTGCCGTTTCCCCCCACCTTCCAGAGGGCCCTGCCCCGGGCCAGCAGCGGCAGCAGCCGGGTCTCGGGGCCGGTCAGACCGAGCAGCACCCGGGCGTCGTCCACCTGGTCAGACGACTGGCGGAACAGCACCCGGGTCTGGGTGTCGGCCAGCAGGCCCATCCCCACCTTGGCGGTGGCCGTCCCGTCGTCCGCCTGGGAGCGCAGGTCGGACAGGCGATGGACGACGGCCACGTTGGCCACGCCGTAGGCCCGGCCCAGCTTCCAGCACGACTGCAGGTAGCGGCTGGTCCGCTCCGAAGCGAGGAGACTCCAGGCCTCGTCGAGGACCTGAAGGCGCGGTGGCCCGTCCGGCGCGGCGAGGACACTCTGGAGCCAGGCGGTGGCGGCCACCATGACCAGGGCGAGGGCGTCGGGGTCGTGGTGGACGGCGGAGAGGTCCAAGACGACGCCCCGCCCGTCGCGGTCGAGGCGCACCGTGGTGGGCCCGTCGAACATGCCCCGCAGCTGGCGGTCGAGGAGCTTGCCGATCCCCCAGGTGACCGCCTCGACCCGCCGGGCCAGATCGACGGGGGTGGTGCGGGCCCGTTCGGCCAGCTCGGCCGGGGGATCGGCCAGCACGCCGGCGAGGTGCGCCAGGGTGGGCTGGTCGGCGCCGCTCCCGCCGGGGCGGGCGGCGAGATGGCCGACCGCCCATCCGAGCGCCGCGTCCTCGACGGGGGAGAGGCCGCGCCGCAGCACGGTGGCCACCAGCGCGGCGGCCATCTCCGCCTGGCGGCGGCCCGACTCGTGAGCGGTGTCGCCGGTCGCCGTCCCGTCGAGCGGGTTGAGGCGGTCCCGCCCCCCGGGATGGAGCCGGACCACCTCCAGGCCCAGTGCTTCGGCCAGCCGCCGGTACTCGCCTTTGGGATCGGCGATGGCCACCCACCGGCCGAACACCCCGACGGAGCGGTGGACGAAGGCCTTGACCGCCGCGCTCTTGCCCGTCCCCGGCTCCCCGGCCACCAGCATGTTGGGGTTGGTGACGAGCCCGTCGCCGTAGGCGTCGAAGGGGCAGAAGGCGAAGCCACAGCCGCCGGCCAGCACGTTGGTGCCGAGGTACACGCCCCGCTCACCCAGACCGGCGGCCGCCTGGAACGGGTAGGCGCTGGCCACCTGGGCGGTGGTCCCCCGGTTCCGGGTGAGACGCAACCGCCGCCGCATGATGGGTGGCCAGGGCCGGGGGGTGCCGGTCACCCGAACCTCCGCACCGGAACCGGGCGGCCGAGGGGCAGCACGGCGGCCACCGCCAGGTCGTGGTTGGCGTCGAGGGCCCGCAGTTCCAGGCCGACCCGGGCGGCGAGCTGGCGGTACTCGGCGCAGGCGGCGTCCAGCGAGGCGGCGTCGGGAGCGGTGACGGCGACGAGGCCGACGTATTCGACGTCACCGTGGCCGGCGGCGAGTTCCTCCTCCCGTTCGGCGACGGCGGCCTGCGCCCGGCGGTGGGCGACGCCGATCCGGAACCCTTTGCGTTCCCGCAGCTCGGCATCGGTGACCAGCCGGGTCGAATCCCGGTTGACCTGGCGGGCGGAGCGCGACGGCGCAACCGGGAAGCAGGTGAGCGACACGGTGCGGGTGCCGGCGCCGTCGAGGAGGAGCGGCTCCATCCAGCCGGCGGGCACGTCACGGCGGGGCCACTCGGTGATCTGGAAGCACCGGTGCTGCGACCCGTCGGCCTCGAAGGACCGCCGGTGCTCGACCGTCGCCAGCGGCCCGGCGTTGGGGACGCTCACCAGCCCCGCCTGGGCGGCCAGGCTGCGTCGCCGGCCGGCCAGGTCGGCGCGGCAGGACGGATCGAGGCGCAGCCGGACCACGGTGGCCAGCTCCCTCGCCGACAGCGGCGGCTCGGCCACGAGGCCCGCGGCCTCCAGGCGCAGGGCCAGCAGTCGCAGCTCCGCGAGCAGCGCACCGATGACGTCCAGGCGGGTCCCGTCCCGGCCGCGCCGCTGTCGGCTCCCCGGGCGGGGGTGGACGCGGCGGGCATCGATCGTCACCGACACCAGGACCTCATGGGCCGTCGTCGTCCTGGCCGCCCGGTCGAGCAGCTCCCGGTAGGCGACCACGGCCGGGTCGTCACCCGGTGCCGTGGCGCGCTCCTCCAGATGGGCGACGTGGGCGTCGAGCCCGGCCGGTGCGGCCCACTCGCTCCAGCGGACCCAGGCGACCGGGCCGGCCTCGGCGCAAAAAGCCGCCAGCGCCTCTCCCCACCCGGCCACCATGCGGTCCTGCTCCCCCTCGTCCTCCAGGCGGAAGGCGCCGCCCCGGACTCGCAGCGTCCCGGTGACGGTCCCTGCCCCACGGTCCTCCACGACCCCGACCCCGCTACCGGACCGGCCGGCCCACTCCGGGGCGGGCACCTCGGTCACGGTGACCCCGGCCAGACAGGCGGGCAGGTCGGGCTGCGCCGTCTCGTCCGGCCCGGCGGCAGAAGTGACGGCGAGGCGGGCCTGCCAGGCCGTCCGCCCCGCCGCTCGGCGGACCGCCCAGGCGGCGTGGGCCGGGAGCCACTCCAGCACCGGGACCCCGGCGACCCGGGCGAAAGCCAGCCCGACTCCGCCCGCCAGCGGCAGCACCGCCAGCGGCGCAGCGCTGCCGCTGTTGAGGATGAGCCCGGCAGCCACCACGGCGACGCCGAGCGTCAGGCACTGGGCCCCGGTGAAGCCGAGGATCCAGCCGGTCCGGTCCCGCCCGGCGAAGCGGTACCGGCGGGGTTCGTGCTGGTTCATCGCGCTGTGCCTCCCTGGTGATCACCACCGGGGCGTTCATCCGGCCCGGGCCGGGTGATGGTGCTGGGCGGGCGGGATCTGCTGTCCCCGGTGCTGTTCGGCGGGACCGGGTCGTCGCCGCGGCTGCCGGCCCGCCCCTGGGCCGCGGCGGCGCCGGCCCGGGGGCTCCCAGCCGGCGCGGCGCTGTCACCGGCTGGTGCCGCGGTACCCGGACCGGCCAGCCGCCCCGGAGCCGATCCCGCCGGTGGCGCCAGCCCGCCGGACGGGATGGCGCCAGCCCCGCCACCCGCCTTCGCCCCGGCCAGCCTGGCCAGCGACTGTCCGGAGTAGACCGCCATGGCGCCGGCTTGGGCGCCGCGGAGCGGACCACGGGAGACGCCGTGGGCGGCCACCGCCGCCTCGGCGAAGGGGATGAGCCGCAGCACCACGAACGGCGAGAAGGCGGCCAGCCCCAACACCGCGGCCCCGGAGAGCAGCGTCCCCAAGCTGGCCGCCGGGACCCCGCCCGCCTGGGCGTCGGCGGACCCCGCGCCCCCCAGGGCGGCGGCCCCGAGGGCCAACGCGACGCAGATCACGAACTTGCTCACCACCACGGCCAGCAGCAGCTCGACCGTACGGCGCAGCACCCCTTTCGCCGCCGGCCAGGTCATCGCCGCGAACGCCAGCGGGGAAAGGGCGACGAGCAGGTAGACGAGCGCGCTGCGCACCAGCAGTTCCACCCACACCAGCAGCGCCCCGACGGCCACCACCAAGCCGATGAGCACCAGCGCGAACCCGCCGGTGGCGTCGGCCGCGGCGGCCCCGAACCCCGACAGAAACCGGACGGCGTGAGCGTCGGCACCCTGCAGCACCGCGGCCGAGAGGGCGTCGGTCAACTCCAGCAGCTTCACGGTCACGACCACCACCGCCGCCATCCCGACGACGGCCAGCACCAGGTCACGCGCCACCCGGCCGGCGGCCGCGGCGAGATCCCCGGCCAGGAGACCCTGGATGACGGCCAGCAGCACGAACCCGACGAGGAGCGTCCCAGCGATGTTCCGCACCAGAGCGAAAGGCGATCCCGGCCCCGAGAACCAGGCGGCATCCAGGCGCGGGCTGGCCGAGGTGCCGAGATAGTCCACGACACCGGCAACCAGGTCACCCACCGCCCCCATCACCCACGAGGCGACCCCCGACGCGATCGCCCCGAAAGTGAACCCGGTGGCCCCACCCACGACGTCCTTGACGATCCCGGCCCCGGGCACGTCCGCCGCCGCCGGCGCCCCCCACACGGCGACGAAGACGCCAGCGGCGCCCGACGCGCACAGCACTCGCCCTGCGCGCCTCACGGCCGGCCCCCAAAGGGGACGAACCCGGCCAGGCGGCTGCGCAGTTCGGCCGCCGACGCCGGGGCGACAGCCTCGTTGGTCACCGGAGCCGGCCCCGGCTCGATCGTCTCGGCGGCCACCTTCCAGTCCCCCCGCTCCCAGGCCAGATCAAACGTCGAGACCGCCCAGCCCGCCTGCGGAGGAGCAACGCCCTCCCGGGACAGCACTCCGACGTTCCACACCGCCACCCGGGCCCGCTCCCGGTCGAAGCTGTCGACCCGCACGGCGACGGCCGCCTGCCGGTACTCGACCGGAGCGTCGGTCCCGGCCAGCGCCGCCCGCGCCGCCGCCAGCCGGGACGTCGTCTCGGCCAGCAACGCCCCTTCGGCATCGCCCGTGGCCATGGCCCGCACGGCCGCCCTCACTTCGACGGGCGACATGCCGAGAAGCGCCTCGCCGGTGGCCATGAACGACACCGCGGCGGCCACCGCACCTTCCCGGGTGCGGGCGTAGCCCACCGGGACACCGGACTCGAACCGGAGGGGACCAGGCCGAGACGCCTCGGTGGCCGGGACGCCCTCGTGCCGGGGTGGCGACGTCGTATCCGCGCCGCCCACCGGCGCTGCCGATCCCGGCGAGGCAAGGCCCCGAACCGCCATCCCGGCGAGGAACGCCCCGAGCACCACCGCCGGAACCGCCCACCGGCTCGCCTTGCGGGCGCGCATCTCAGCCGCCCGCCGCCCGGAACAGGAGGTTCACGGCCGTCGGGGCGACACCGGCCAGGCAGGCGCCCACGACCCCGGCCAGCGCCAGCTGCTTCCCCCGGTAGGCGTTGGCGTAGCCGCCCATGTTCTGCGAGAGCCCCCAAGCGGCCGCCCCCACCAGAATGCTGGCGAGCGACCCCCACAGCGCGACCTGCGTGAGCCAGTTGAGCATCTGCTGGATGAGAGCAGCGCCCGGCATCCCCGACGATGTCGGCGACACCGAGACCTGCCCCACCACCCAGGCGACCAGTGGCGACACGGCCACCTCCATTCAGAATCAGCCGGAAACGGCACCCACCTGTTGCCAGATGTACTGGAATACTGGCAGATATATGCGAACAGATGCACCGTAAACCTTGCCGAAGAGAGGCGCAAGGAGTAATTTGCAGGCAGACATACCGGATCGCTGCCAGATACTTGACGGAAGGCTGTCGCCCATGAGCCCCGACGACCTCGACCTGTCCGAGCTCCGCACCCTGTCAGCCCAGGAAGTGGCCGACGCCGTGGGCGTCCCCATCGAAACCGTCTGGTCAGCGGCGAAAACCGGCTCCCTCTACGGCCGCAAACTGGGCCGCGAGTGGCGCTTCACCATCCCCGCCGTCAAGGACTGGATCGGCCTAGCCGAGGAGCGAACCTCGACCTCGGATCGAGCCGAAGCAGCTGCTCTCGACGACGCCACTACTCCCAAGGTGCGAAAGGCGTCGCGCAAGCGCGCCTGACTTTGCGCTGGGCGCCTGTTGATTCTGCGACCGCATGTCATCCGGAGCGCTGTGGACCGAGGGCCCGGGTGTAGGGCGACGTCCTGAATGAACATGGGGGCGACAGGTGAACGACTCCGGTGACGCGGCGGAGGGCGTCCCCGCCTTCCGTGAGAAGCGGGCTCACCGGTTCAGTGGCCGCTGATGTCGCGAGACAAAGATTTAGGTGATGAGGCTGTCGCATGAATCCCGACCATCGCGCCCGGGATTCGTGTTGCTGGTGATGATGTCGTTATGGCGTTCAACGTTCGGCGTGGGGATCGGGATCAGGCGTTCTTGCTGCCGCCGGATGTGCGGGAGTGGCTTCCCGAGGGGCACCTGGCGTGGGCGGTGCTCGATGCCGTGGCACAGTTCGATCTGTCGGGGTTCTACGTTCGGTACCGACAGGACGGGCGGGGTGGGGCGGCCTACGCCCCGGAGCTCATGGTCGCCGTGCTGCTCTACGCCTACTGCCGGGGCGATCGTTCCAGCCGGTTGATCGAGCGGCGCTTGGTCGAAGACGTCGCCTATCGAGTGGTGGCGGCCAACGCCAGCCCGGACCATGCCACCATCGCCCGGTTCCGGGCGGAGCATGAAGCGGCCATCGAAGGACTGTTCAACCAGGTCCTCACCTTGTGCGCAGCCGCCGGGATGGTCCAAGTTGGCGTCGTCGCAGTGGACGGCACCAAGGTCGAGGCGTCGGCGTCGAAGGCGGCGAACATGGATGACGAACGGCTTCGCCGGGCAATCGCCGCTGAGGTGCGCCGCATCCTCGACGAAGCAGCGGCTATCGACGCCGCCGAGGACGCCCTCTACGGCCACCGGCGTGGAGATGAACTGCCCGACGATCTGGCCGACCGCTCCGCCCGCCTCCAGCGCCTTCGAGAAGCCAAGGAACGTCTCGATGCCGCCCAAGCGGAACGGGACCGGACCGAGGCAGAGCGGGCGGCCCGACGAGCGGCTGACGCCGCCGCGGGCCGCAAGACCCGAGGCCGGAAACGGAAGGGGCCACCGCCGGAACAGAAACCGTTGTTGGTGAACGGCACCGACCCGGACAGCCGGATCATCAAGATTCCGGGCGGGTACTGCCAGGGCTACAACGCGCAAGCGGCAGCGACGGCGGAGCAGGTGATCATCGCTGCCGAACTGACCAACTCGGCCAACGACGTCCACCAGCTTCTGCCGGTGCTGGAGGCGGCGAAGGCCAACTTGGCAGTCGCCGGGGTGAGCGAAGGGATCGGTGTGGCCTTGGCCGACGCCGGCTACTACTCGTCGGACAACGCCGAGATCAGCGAACCCGACGTCTTGATCGCCACTGCCAAGGCGCACAAGCTCCCCAAGGCACCGCCTGAAGTCTCCACCGAAACCGACCGCGACGCTGACGACGCCGAAGCTGCGCTGGCGGAGCGTCGAGCGGCCGTTCTCGAACGGGTCATTGCTGGTGATCTCACCCTGACCGAGGCGGCCAGCATGCTCGGCTTGACCTACAGCGCCACGCGGCACTGGCGGGACCGCTACCTCACGCAGGGCGTCGCCGGGCTGGTCCGGCGACGACGAGCCAGTGGCGAGGGCCGCCATCCCCGCTCCACGGTCGCCCGGGACACCAAGACGCGCATGGAGGCCCGGCTGGCCACCAAGGAAGGCCGCGACCTCTACCGGCGACGATCAACAATCATCGAGCCCGTCTTCGGCCAGAAAAAAGACCCCGCCGGATCAGACGGTTCCAGCGCCGAGGTCTCAAAGCCTGCGCCAGCGAGTGGAAACTGATCGCCGCCACGCACAACCTTCTTAAGCTCTGGCGCTACGAGCCAGCCACCGGGTAATCCGGACGAGCTCCGGACCCCGAAGCAGCCGGCCTTACCGCCCCCCGCCCCCGGCCCGGAACCGCCCCGGGCGAGATGCCCGCCGGGCAAAAAATCGGTGCGACAGCCTAAGCCTCTGATAGAGAAAAACTTTGACATCTGTCAGCGAGGAGGTTCGTCCGTGACGCTGAGCTTCGACGGAGCGGTGGTGATCGTCACCGGGGCGGGGCAGGGCCTCGGCCGGGCCCACGCGCTCGAGTTCGCCCGGCGGGGGGCCCGGGTCGTCGTCAACGACCTGGGCAGCGCGCCGGACGGGCGGGGTGGCAGCGAGGCGGTCGCCAATCAGGTCGTGGCCGAGATTACGGCGGCGGGCGGGGAGGCCGTGGCCAATACGGCCAGCGTCGCCACCCCCGAGGGCGGCGAGTCCATCCTGGCGTCCGCGCTCGACACTTGGGGCCGTGTCGACGCCGTCGTATCGAATGCCGGCATCCTGCGCGACAAGTCCTTCGTGAAGCTCGAGGTCGATGACCTGTCCGCCGTCCTCGACGTGCATCTCAAAGGGTCGTTCTTCGTGTGCCGGCCCGCCTTCCGGTGGATGCGGGAGAACGAGGTGGCCGGAAGCTTCGTGCTCACGTCGTCGGCCTCGGGCCTTTTCGGGAACTTCGGGCAGTCGAACTACGCGGCGGCAAAGCTCGGGATCGTGGGCCTCATGCGCGTGATGGCGATCGAAGGGGGCAAGTACGGGATCCGGGCCAACGCCCTGGCCCCCATGGCCACCACCCGGCTCACCGCGCCGCTCGGTCACCAGACCGAGGAGTGGCCGCCCACGGAGGTCTCGCCCATCGTGGTCGCACTGTCCCACCCGACGTGCCCGGTGAGCGGCGAGGCGTTCGTCGCCGGCGCCGGCATCTTCGCCCGCACCTGGATCGCCCTGGGTGAGGGCTGGGTTCCGGCCCCGGGCGAGATGACCGCCGAAGCGGTGGCCGCTCACTGGGACGAGATCCGCCGCGCCGAAGGATGGTTCGAGCCGTCGGACGCCCTGGCGATCACGCCGTGGCTCAAGGAGCGCAAGGGAGGCTGAGCGGCCATGCATTTGGTGGCCGATCGTCGTAGCCGGGTTCACCTTCGAGCGCATCGGGGTGGCCCGGTACGCCCGGGCGGCGCGGGTCCTGGTGATGCTCGCGGAGTACGCGCGGCGGGCGACCGTGCACGGCCGCCCGCTGGCGGAGCGGCCCGACGACCGGTCGAAGCCGGTGACCCTGTACGTCCGGATCGAGGCGGCCCGGCTGCTGAGCTTCCGGGTGAACTCCCGGCCTCGGGCCACGGGCGCTCGTCCCAGAGGCGGGCACACGATGCGGGTCGTAGCCGTGGTCCGTGGTCTCGAACGTGATGGTGCACCGATGGACGACGTCGGCTCCGGACTCCATGGTCGTGCTCCTCAGCTTCCCGCCCGCAAGGTGGTGACGTCGTCGCGGTACCGGGCGAGCACCTCCGGCGTCCCGTCGGGGCTGGCGGGCTCGATGGTGGTCATGGCCCAGGTCGCGCCGGCATCCTGCAGCCGTTCCAGCCAGTCGAGGTGGGCGCCGGCGTCGAGCGCAGCCGTCGTCGGCCGCCGCCCCGGCCACGGTCGGCTGAACGCAGACCTCGATCGTCGCGGCGTCGCGGCCGGCGCGTCGGCCCGGGCGCGCAGATCGTCGAGCGCGACGGCCAAGTCTTCCATGGTGCTCATCACGGCATCCGGCTGGTCGTGGCGACTGTCTCGTCGGAGAACAGCGGTGCCCAGCCGGCACCGAAGCGGACGACGCGCTCCCGGGCCCGCACGCTATTGCCGCCGATCTAGATGGGAGCCTGGGGCTGCACTGGCGGCGGGCGGAACGTCTGACCTCCGGCGGTGAAGTGCCTTCCCGGGAAGGCGAAGTCCTCCGGCGAGCACCACACCGACCGCAGCACCTCGAGCGCCTCGTCGGACAGGTCGTTGCGCTCCTCGAACTCGACACCCAGGGCACGGAACTCGGAGCGGAGGTACCCGGCTCCGCAGGTCAGGACGAGCCGGCCGCGCGACAGAGTATCCAGGTCATCGCCGCCTTGGCGAGGAGAAGCGGATTTCGGTAGGGGAGCACGGCCAGATAGGTCATGAGCCGCAGCCGCTTCGTCACGCGGGCGCAGAACCCGAGCGCCACGAGGGGATCGAAGCTGGCGTGGCCGCCGCCCAGCAGCCATTTGTGGGACGTCTCGCTCTCGCTGTTAACGAAGGGCGGACCTTGGTCCTTGTCGGCGCCGCCGGAGCGGGCACCAGCGGGAAGTGAGGGAGGACCCACAGCGGTCAGTACCAGCGGGGACTTTGCGTGCCGGCAGGGCAGGCCTGCGCGTCCGGGGTCCCCGGCTATTGCCGGGGAGAACGTCCTGGAAGTGGAAGAGCGGCCGAGCCCAAGTTTCCGACTCGCGCACCTTGATCCGGGCTGACCGATATGTTAAATGTTTGATGTTTCGCTCGGCGGTGGTCGAGCCCGTACGGGCCAAGGGGGGTTCGGATATGACGCGTGCGACGGCGCGTATTGCCGGCAAGGGGGGCGCGGGGCTGTTGGCGCTATTGACTTTCGTCGCGGTGATACTGCCGGAGGCGTCGAGTGCGGAGGGGTCGGCGGCGGCAGCGGACGGGAGGGTCGCCAGTTTCGATGCTTCCGGTGATGCGATCGGATTTTTCTTCACTTTCGATCAGGAGAATCTCCTGCCGCTCTCGCCGGTTCTCGCTATTGGTGGCCCTCGGGCTCAGGTGTCTGTTGACAGTCTTCCCCGGGTGTTCGCTCGGGGCACACCGTTTGATCCTGGGGTCCTCGCGACGGTTGGTGCGGCGACCGGCCTTGTCGTGGGAGGCCTGCCTTTCTCCAACTACGTTCCAGGGTTGCCCGAGGCGTATGAGCAGTTCAAGCGTGACGTGCTGTTCCCGGCACTGCCCGAGAATCCGGTTCCGCCGTGGCCGTTCTTCGCCGACAGTTCGGCCCCCGGGGGAGACCCGGCGGCCGTTGCAGGATTTGGGCCTGGGTTCTACGGCCGGGCTTCGACCCGCACGGACGCAGGTGACTCGTTTGGATCGAGCCTGGCGCCAGCTGCGGGTTCCGCAGAAGGGGGCTTGGCGGGGTTGCAGCTTCCGGCAACTGATGGGAATCCCTTCGGAGGGGTACCGCCGGTTCAGCCCGGTCAGGACGGCGGTATCGAAGCTTCGGACCGGGAACCGCATGTCGTTCGGTTGAGCGGAGTGCGGGCGGTATCTGGCGGCTCCGGGAGTGAACTGGCCACACGGGCGGAGAGCCTCGTCGAGATCGCCGATGTCTCGTTGCTCAACGGATACGTCCATTTGGAGGGTGTGCGGTCATTCGCTTCTTCGACGGCGGACGGGACGCCGGTGGCGTCGTTCAATGTCGAGCGTGTCACGGTGGCCGGCGCACCTGCCCGGTTGACAGAGCAGGGGGTGCAATTGTTGGCTCCCGATCAGCCCGGTGGCCAATCCCAAGTCATGGTTAACGAAGCGTTGAAGCAGGCCGGGTTGGAGATCCACGTTGTGCAGAAGGTGTCGGAGGACAAGACGCAGAGTGTTGCCGCTTTGGCGCTGCGCTTCGCTCGTCAGCTGTTGCCTGCTGACATCCCGGGTGTCATCGCGGCTGGTGAGGATCGAGTGACGCTGCATCTCGGTTTCGTGAGGGCGTCGACGACGGTGACCCGAGTCCCAGCGGTCAGCGACAGCATCGATTTCGGTAGCGCATCTGGCGTGACGCCAGGCGCTACTGCGCCGAACGACGGCAGCCTGGCTGATTCTTCGGGGCAGGCTGATTCTTCGGGGCAGACTGGGAGCGCATGGGCCGGCGACGAAGCGTCTGACGACCCTTCGTCTACCTCAGAATTTTTCTTGCTTCCTGGTCCGACTCCCGACACGGCCGGAGTGAGCGGGAGCGGTGAGCCCCTGGCGTCGTGGGGCTCCCAGGCCGCCGATGGGACGCCATCGCTGCCCGAAGGAATTGCCGGCACGGCCTCCCCGGCCCAGAACAACGGAGATCAACGACCGGCGGCGGGAACAGCGTTGTCAGAGACCGCGGCATTGTCCCCGCTCAATGCCCGCACTTCGACGGACGCCGATCTGCGCGGTGGCATGATCCCAGCGTCCGTGGTTGCGCTGCTGGGACTTCTTGGTCTCCAGCAGTTGCTCAAGCGGATCCGCTTGGCGTCCGGGTGAATCGGAATGGGTGGCGGAGTCGGTTAATCGAGAGTTCGCGCTTGCTGGTGGTCGGGCGCGACAAGCCTTGAGGGGAGCGAGATGAATACTCTTCGTGGCCGTCTTGGTCGTTATCGGTTGGCGATCGGTGTGGTTTGTACCTTGGTCGGGCTGGCGACGATCCTCATCGGGTATGTCGCAATTAGCGGGACGCGAGTGGTTTCCGATCAGCTGGCGTACCTCATGAGTGGCGGTGCGGTGGGGGTCGCGCTAGTCATCGTTGGGATGGGGTTGCTGGTCGTCGACTACTTCGCCCGACTTGAGCAGTCCATTCAGGCGGCCGTCCTGGGGGGTCGGTCGAGCGCAACGGAGAACGATGAGCTCGTCCTTGAGGTCCGGCACGGGAAGGAAGATTCTGCATCCTCATCCTCGATGCACGAGGTGGTTGTGTTGCCGGGAGCGAATCGCTTCCACGTTCGGACGTGCTCCACGGTGGCGCGACGCACCGAGCTGACAAGCATGCCTTGGGAAGAGGCGGTCGTTCGGGAGCTGACGCCGTGCGCCGTATGTATCGGCGTGCAGGCTGCTGCATATTCCAACACCGAGGCCGCCCAGTGAACGCCCATGCGGTTGCAGCGCACTCGGTTCATTTCTCCCCCTCATGTCGCAGTGAGCCCAGAGGATAACGATGCAGGCGCTAGTTATCGGGACCATTTTCGGGTCGATCTACGGCTTGACAGCTTATGGCTTAGCGTTGAGCTATCGACTGAGCGGCGTGTTCAACTTCGCTCATGGCGCGATCGGAATGCTGGGGGCGTTCCTCTACACCGATTTGGTCGAAACGCACGGGTGGCCGCGACTGGCGGCGTTCCTCTTCATCCTCGGGGTCTACGCGCCGTTGGCGGCAACGGCGGGCAACCTCGTGTTGTTCCGTTACCTCGCCGGGAAGTCCGTCACCGTCCAGGTCGCGGGGACCACGCTGCTGGCGCTGGCCCTTTTTGAGTACGCCCGGCGTTCCTACACGAACACGTCCCTGGCGGTGCTGCCGTCGGTCTTCGGAGAAAAGGCCAGCAGCACGTTCGAACGGATCGGTGGATTGAACCTGTCACACGCAACTCTGTACGGCTTGGCCCTGTCAGCCGGAGTCATCGTCGTGTTGACTGCCCTCCTCCGCTACCTGCGATTCGGTGTGGCAACGCGGGCAGTGGTCGAGAACGAGGAATTGGCGACTCTGGTGGCGGTGCCGGTGGCCCGGGTGCGCACGGCGAGTTGGGTGATGGGCTCGATGGTGGCGACCGTTGCTGCCATCCTGATCGCCTCCGAGGTGCAACTCGATCAGACCTTCTTGACGTTGATCGTCGTGGACGCGGCGGCCGCTTTCGTTCTGGGACGGTTGGAGAGCCCGATCGCTGCCGCGGCGGGTGGATGGGTAATCGGCGTCCTGCTCGCGCTGCAGTTCGAATACCTCCCAACCGGCGGGCTCTACGATGGACTGCGCCGCTCATTCGGGTTCGTGGTGCTCTATGTGGCCGCCGTCGCCTTGGGCTTGCGTGGGGCTCGGCAAGCGGTCGGGAAGCTGGAGAGCGTCCGGCGCTCGGCTTCGGAGTTCATCGTGCCGAGCCGCCGGGCCTTGATCCTGCCGGTGCTGGCGCTGTGCGCCGTCACCCCCGCGTTGGCGAACTTCCGGCGCTTCGAGATGGGATCGGCGTTCGTCTTCGCAACCCTGTTCCTCAGCTTCTTCGTGGTGATGGGCATGGGCGGGTTCACGTCGCTCGCCCAACTGACCTTCATGGGGTTCGGGGCGTTCGCTACGGGACGGCTGGCTGACACGTTCGGGGTGCCGGTGATCATGGCGATAGCCGGAGGTGCGCTGGTCGCAGCCGTGGCGGGTTTGATCGCCGCGCTGCCGGCGATCCGGGTGCGCGGCTTGCTGTTGGCCATGATCACCCTCGCGCTCGCCTTGTTCGCCGACAACATGCTGTTCGGCTCGCCAGCGGTGACGGGGATCGAAAGCGGTGGTGGAGGGTTGGGCATCGGGGCAGGGTTCACGGTCGGGCGTCCCGGTCTGTTCGGTGTCGACTTCAGCAGTGACTTGGCCTTCGCCCTGTTCGCTGCCACGGTGTACCTGGCGGTCGCCCTCTTGGTGCGCCAGTTGCTGGCTCGGGGTGGCCTTCGGGTGGTCCTCGCCGTGCGTGACAATCCGGAGATGTGCGAAGCATTCGGCCTTAATCTGCGGGGTGCGAAGGTCGGGTTCTTCGTGTTGGGCGCGGGAATCGCCGGGCTGGCCGGTGGATTGTTCGTGAGCCAGCTAGCCCAGGTCAGCAATTTTGAGTTCCAAACATTACGAGGTCTCGTGTTCCTGGCGGTGGCGGTGCTCGCCGGCACCGATCATCTCCAAGGGCCGCTGCTCGGTGGATTGATTTGGGCGTTCGGCCCTCTGCTGCTCAACGAATTCGCCATATCAGGGGACCTGCTGTTCACCGTGTTGGGAATCGCGGGTATCGGGGTGCTCCACACGAAGTCGGGAAGTCTCAGTGCACTGTTGACCAACGCCTGGCGCAGCGGCCGCAGCCTGCTCGATTCCGTTCGGACGGGCGAATCACGGCCAGCGCCGCTGACCGGCAAGCCGTTCTCGTCGGCTCGGAATCGCCCGGCGGCAGCCGAGCCGTTGCCAGTTGCCGCTCGGTCGGTCCGGTAACGGCTCACTCCAGGACAACTCGGGTGCTCACCATCCATCTGAAAGTTCAACGCAAGCGCTTGGCAAGCGGAAGAGGGGGATTCGAATGACCGAACTCATCCGAACGGGTCGCAGTCGGCAGCCTAGACTTGTCACTGCACTCACGGCGGCGTTCGTCGTGGCCAGCCTTGTCGCCGGCTGCGGCAACAGGGAACCGGCCGACCAAGGCGCCGCTCCAGAACTCGGGCCTCAGGCAACCATAGGCGGCCAGGCACCAGACGCAAATGGTGGCGCTGCCGCTCCCGCCGGAGACCCAACCTCGGCGACCGGGCCGACTGAAGCGGCCCCCACCGGTGCCCCGCCGGCTCAGCCGTCCCCGAGCGCCGCCGGTACACCGGGGAGCCCGAGTGGCGGGGCGCCGACGCCGACGACGAGGCTGGGCCGCTCGACCGGGGCCCCCCGCGCAAATGCTCCGGCGGCCCCGGCTGCGTCCCGCCCCGAGGCCCCGGGACCTGCTGCGGCGAGCCCGTCTCCGAGCGGGGGCCAGGCAGCCCCATCGGGCCAGGCAGCGCCTAGCGTCAAGGCTTACGACTCCGGTGTGACCGACACCACCATCAAGGTGGGAGCGGTGTGCTCGTTGACCGGTCTGCTTGACACCTACCGCTGCCAGGGTGCTGCCGCCTATTTCCAGCGGCTGAACGACCAGGGTGGCATCAACGGTCGTAAGGTTCAGCTGGTCCTGGTGGACGACCAGTTCGACCCGTCGAAGCACGCCGCGCTCGTCCGGCGGCTCTTCGAGCAGGACGGCGTGTTCGCCTTCGTGTCGAGCCAAGCGCCGCTGTCGATCCATGGTGCGTCGCAGTACATCCGGGACAAGAAGGTCCCGATCGTCGGTGGGGACATGTCGGACGTTGGTGACACCTGGGGCGTGAACCCCTATTTCATCCCGCAGAGCTACATCGAGGGGCAAAGTGGCGGGGCGATCGCCGCAACGTACGCCCTCCAGAACGAGAACTGCACCAAGATCGCCGGATTGGCCTGGAACGCCCCGCAGGCGACGAACTGGACCGACGCTTGGCAGCGGACCCTCAAGGCCGCAGGGCGGGACTTCGACTATTACGTCAAGACGTCGCTGGCGGAAACGCAGTTCAACAGCTACATCAGCGAGATGAAGGGCAAGGGGATCGACTGCGTGACCCTCGGTATGTCCGGCAGCTCGCTGGTGCAGTTCTCGAAGCAGGCGCACCAACAAGGTTTCACGGCCAAGCGGTTCTACCCGATGCCGCCGTACGACCCGGCCTATATCTCCGCGACCGGGCCCGCAGGAGTCGGGACCTTCTCACTCCTGGCCCACATCCCGTTTGAGACGAAGACCAAGGCGGTGCAGCAGTACTTCGCGGACATGAAGACCTACCAGCCCCGGACACTTCCCAACAGTTACTCCATGCTCGCCTACGGGGCCGCCGATCTGTTTCGGGAAGCCGTGGCTCGTATGGGCAACAACCTGACCCGGGCCAACCTGCTGGCGACGCTTGAAGCGTTCCGGAACTACGACAACGGGATGTTGCCGCCGATCACCATCCAGCCGGGCCCGAAGCCAGGGGGGCGTTGCGGCAACATGGTGCAACTCCAAGCCGACGGCACGTGGGCCATCCGCAAACTCAATCTGTGCGTGTGACGACCCTCTAGAGAGCCGGCGAGGCAGCGCAAAGCCATGGAACAACACCAAAGTGTCCGAGTCCGCAAGGGCGGCGTCGACAGCGTCGCCGGCGGTACCGATACACGCTCCTCGGGGGCCGCCGGTGCGCTAGATGTCGAGGCGGTTCGGGTCCGTTTTCGGGGACTGGTCGCACTCGACGACGTCGACCTCCACGTCGACGCTGGAGAGATCGTTGGCCTGGTCGGCTCGAACGGAGCGGGCAAGACAACCCTCTTCAATGTGATCACGGGCTTGCAGCCCGCCGAGGCGGGTTCCGTCCGGTTCGACCACACCGACATTTCGCACTACCCGGCGTACCGGCGGGCCCGGCTCGGTATCGCCCGCACGTTCCAGCGGATGAACCTGGTGGAACAGCTCAGTGTACTGGACAACATCATGCTCGGGCTCGAGCTGCACCAAGGGTTCCTCGCCGCGTCGGGCTTGGCGCCGCCTCGGGGCCGGGATGAGCGACGCAGCGCCATCAATCGGGTGGAGCACGTCGTGGCGATGTTGGGCCTCGACGCCGAGGTGCGCCTGCGGGCTGACGAGCTCCCGACCGGTAAACGCCGACTGGTCGAGGTCGGGCGGGCGCTGGCCAGTTCCCCCCGCCTGCTGCTTCTGGACGAACCATCAGCGGGACTGGACGAACACGAAGCCCGACGCTTCGCCGAGGTTGTGAGGGACTGGGTCGCGCAAGAGGGCTCCGGAGTGGTCATCATCGAGCACGACATCGAGTTGGTCGCCGCGCTCGTCGACCGGATCTGCGTTCTTGACCAGGGGCGGCTCCTCCTTCAGGGCCGACCGGACGAGGTGTTGTTCCATCCCGAGGTCCGCCGTGCGTTCATCGGAGGGGTGACGGTCGGATGAGGGAGACGGCTACCCTGGCGACGAAGAGCCTGACCGCCGGTTACGGAGAGGTGGTCGTCGTTCGCGACGTCCAGCTGTCCGTTCCTCACGGGGCGGTCTCGGTGCTCCTCGGCCCGAACGGCGCCGGTAAGACCACCGTTCTCCGATGCATCAGCGGCCTTGTCACGCCGAAGCAGGGAACGGTCTGGCTCGACGGCACCGATATCGGCGGGCTCGACCCCGCGGCGCGTGTCCGGGCCGGCATCACGTTCATTCCCGAAGGGCGTGCCATCTTCCCGGGGCTTTCGGTACGGGACAACTTCAGGGTGTTCGGTCGGCTGGCGAGTGGGCGGGGCACGTCAACCGAAGCCGACGCCGTCGAGCGGGCCGTCACCCACTTTCCCCGGCTGCGTGATCGGCTCCGGCAACGGGCCGGAACGCTCTCCGGTGGAGAGCAGCAGATGCTCGCTCTGTCCCGGGTGTTCTTCGGGGATGCGAAGCTCGTCATCATCGACGAAATGTCGCTGGGATTGGCACCTCGGATCGTGAGCGAACTGTTCGAGTTCGTCGCTGAACTCCGGGCAGCAACCGATGCCGCCATCCTGTTGACCGATCAGTTCGTCCACCAGGCTCTTGGCGTTGCCGACGTGGTGTACGTCATGCAGAACGGGACCGTGCGGTTCGTGGCCGACCCGTCGGAACCGGGACTGGAGGACGCCATCCACCGGATCTACGTAGGAGCGGCCGGAGACACGCTGGCAGCGTCGAGTGTGCCGAGTGCAGCGTCGACTCAACGGAGTGCCCACCTCTAAGGCAACTTCCAGGCGACCAAAGGACCAGGGGCCAGGGGGTCTCGATGACGGTCAGACAACCAAGTGAAGTCACAACACGAGGAAGGACACTGACACATGGCGACTCCGCTACCGGGCGATGAACCGGGAGCCCCCGTCACCTACGAACGTGACGGCGGCACCGCCTGGATCCGGATCGGTCGGGAAGACAAGTTCAACGCCCTGACGGGGGAGATGTACCTCGCCCTGTTCAAGTGCTTAGCCCGCGCCGATTGCGACGATGACATCGACACGGTTGTCATTCGCGGCACAGGCAAGGCCTTCTGCGCCGGCGGAGACCTCAAGAAGGTTGCTTGCCTCGACGACAGCCTCGACTCCCGTCTTGGTCTGTACCTGTGGGCCCAGACCGCACACAACGTCTTCTCCCAGCCCGAGACGATGAGCAAGATCGTCATCGCTGCGGTCAACGGCGTCGCCCAGGCGGGTGGGCTGATCCTCACGCTGACGTCTGACATCGTGATCGCCTCGGAGCGAGCCAGCTTCCGGGTCCCCGAGGCCCGGGTCGGTTTGGGGGAGCCCTACGTCCCCCAGCGGCTGCTGCCCCGCGTCGGGTCGGCCGCCGCCCAGTACCTGATCCAGACCGGCCGGGAAATCGACGCTCACGAGGCTTACCGGATCGGCCTGGTCTCTCGGGTCGTCCCGCACGACGACCTCGACCGGGTCGTACGGGCCGAGATCGCCGAGATCCGAATGGGCGCCCCGGAGCAGCGTCTCGCCTACAAGCAGTACCTCGTGCGCCAACTGCCCCCGTTCAACGTCGCTGACATTCGCCGCTGCGTCTTCCATCCGGCCGCTCGGGAAGGGACGCGTGCCTTCGCCGAGAAGCGGCCACCAGCCTGGGTGCCAACCGCGGTGGCGGCTGGACTCTCCCAATAGGCCAAACGTATGATGTTTTCAATGGAACCTGCGAGAGGGCGAGCGGAGCCAGGGGCATCGCGGTACACATCCCTGCTCGTCGAGCAGATCGGTCGGGTCCGGCGGGTGACGATCAATCGTCCTGAGGTAAAGAACGCCTTGTCGATCACCTGTCAGGAGGAGTTGGTCGACGCCGTACTTGCAGCGGCACGGGACGAAGCGACCCACGTGGTCGTGGTCCGCGGTGCGGGTTCGGCGTTCTCTTCGGGCTATGACCTGAGCCCTCGGCGGCAGCGACAGGGTCTTGAGCCCGCGAGAGCCGAGAACGAGAAGTCGGCGTATCGCGGATCGAGCAATGTCGAAGCGGACTTGCGCTCTCTGTTCGATACGACTCGCCGGTGGGGGGCGATTCTCCATGCCGACGTGCCCGTGATCGCTCAGGTCCACGGGCACTGTCTGGCTGGCGCCACCGATCTGGTGCAGCACTGTGATCTTGTGATCGTCGCCGAGGACGCAGTCATTGGCTGCCCGCCGGTGCGTTCCATGGGAGTTCCGCCTACGCACATGTGGATCTATCACGTCGGGCCGCAGTGGGCAAAGCGGCTGCTCCTTACCGGTGACACGATGACCGGTCGGCGCGCCGCTGAGATCGGTTTCGCCCTTGAGGCAGTGCCAGCCGATCAGCTCGATGGGCACGTTCTGGCCCTCGCTGAGCGGATCGCCATGGTGGGGCGGAGCTTGTTGCGGGCGAACAAGTACGTGGTCAACAAAGCGTTGGAGCTGATGGGTCGGGACGCGCTGCAGGAAATCAGCGCCGCTCAGGATGCCATCGCCCATCTCTCCCCAGAATTCGCCGAGTTCAAGGCGCTGGCCAGGGACAAGGGTTTGAAGCATGCCGTAAGACAGCGCGACGCCGGGTTCCGGAACGGGGAACCGCTGTGAAAATGATTGGACGATCAGGAAGGCCAGCGGTGGCGGTGGCGGCATGACGAGAGATGACCTCACGTTGCAATCGGTGTTCGCGCCGGAGTTGCTGCTCCCACAGGCGGTGGCCGCCGTTCCCGACAACATCGGCGTGATCTGGGCGGATGAGCAGTACACCTACCGCCAGTTGGCCGCCGCTGCCGAAGGCGTACGGAGCGTGCTTCGAACGGCCAACGCCGGCGTTGATCCCACCCGGGTCGCGCTCGCTATTCCGAATCGGCCGGCTTCCTTACCGTTGTTGCAGGCGATCTGGGACGGTGGCGGACAGGCCGTGTTGGTCAGTGCCGGCCTGCCACCCGCAGTTGTGATCGATCTCGCCTGGGAGCGGGACGTCGACGTCCTGGTCGTCCCCGAACGAAGCGCGAAAGGCTCGTGGTCACGATGGGAACGGGGAATCCTGGCGGTCGGCGATGACCTCGGGCCCGTGACGCTGTGCAGGACCACCGCCTCGCCTCGACTGCCGACTGGCGATGGGGACGGACCTGGGATTGTCCTCTTCACATCGGGGACCACCGACGTGCCCAAGCCAATTGCGATCGCCAATTCGGCAATCACCCAGTCGTTGCAGAGCACCCTCCGGCAATTCGGCGTTGGTGCCGATGAGGTACGGCGACCCCGCCGGCACGTCAATGTTGTCGTGTTTCCGCTGTATCACATCTCGGGGCTCTTCCAGTTGCTCTTGTCGGTGGGGATATGGCGGCCCGTGGTACTGCTCGAGAAGTTCAGCGTTGCCGACTTTGTGGCGGTACTCGAAGCGCACCCCGCCGGCGAGGTCGTCCTCAATCCGACGATGCTGCGGAAGCTACTCGATGCTGTCGACGACGAGATGGTGCGGAGTGTGGTGAGCCGGCTCACGGCCGTCCGGTGCGGGACCGCACCGCTCCCGCACGGGACCCGCCAAGCGTTCGAGGAGATCTTCAGGGTGCCCGTCCTTCAAGGGTACGGCGCGACCGAGACGGTCGGAGAGATCGCCGGGTGGACCTGGCGAGATTGGCAGCAGTACGGACAGCAGAAGGACGGTTCGGTGGGGCGGGCGCATCCTGGCACCGTGGTTGAGATCCGCGACTCCAACGGCGACCTCCTCCCTGCTGGCGCGGTGGGCGAAGTGTGGGTCAGCGGACCGTCGACGAGTGGGCAGACGATTCGGACCAAGGACCTGGGGTACGTCGACTCCGATGGCTTCTTGTTTCTGGCGGGCCGAATGGACGACACGATCAACTGCGGGGGTTTCAAGATCCTTCCCGCCGCGTTGGAGCACGTGCTCGAAGCGCACCCCGGGGTGCTCGAATGCGTCGTGGTGCCGGAGGCCGACGACACCCTCGGTCAGATCCCCGTCGCCTACGTGGTCCCGTCCGAGGGTGGGGTGTCTCCGGCTGAACTGGAACGATTTGCCCGAGCCCGGCTCGCGCCCTACCAGTGTCCCCGCATGGTCCATATCGTCTCGGCGCTGCCCCGCAATGAACTCGGAAAGGTCCTGCGGGGCTCGCTGGTGGCGCCTGGGAAGGAAGCAGAGCTGTGATCGACCTGCGGGACAGCGCCACAGATCGCCAGTTCCGCCTGGCGCTGCGTGGCTGGTTGCAAGAGGCCGTGCCGCAGATCGGGGAGCGGCCTGCGCTGAGCGATGAGAACTGGCCCTTGGTCCGGGAGTATGACGCCCGTTGGCAGCGCATGCTCTTCGACGCTGGTTACGCCGGTCTCGATTGGCCGGTGGAGTATGGGGGGCGAGGTGCAACGCTGACCGAGCAGTTGATTTTTGCCGAGGAGACCGCCCGGGCGGGTGCACCGACCGTGGGGTGCAACTTCGTGACGCTCCAGCATGCCGGCCCGACCCTCATCGCCGAAGGCTCGGACGAGCAGCGACGTCGCCATTTGCTCCCGATGCTTCGAGGCGACGAGTTCTGGTGCCAAGGGTTTTCCGAACCGGAAGCCGGTTCCGATCTTGCCGGCTTGCGGACCCGGGCCATCCGGGACGGGGACGACTATGTGGTCCATGGCAGCAAGATCTGGTCATCGTGGGCGCACGTGGCGGACTTCTGTGAGCTGCTCGTCCGGACCGATCCCGAAGCGCCGAAACACCGAGGGTTGTCGTGGCTGATCTGCCCGATGGACCGTCCCGGGATCGAGGTCCGGCCGCTGCGCACCCTGACCGGGGCGCTGGACTACTGCGAGGTGGTCTTCGACGGCGTACGGATTCCACTCGCCAACCGGGTCGGGGCCGAAAACGACGGCTGGCGAGTGGCGATGGTCACCCTGGCCTTCGAGCGGGGCACAGCCTTCATCGGTGACCAGGCCAGGATCGAACGGAACCTTGAGCTTCTGGCCAGGGCGGCAGCCACACTCGAACGGGACGAAGGCGGAAACGCATGGGACGATCCGGAGGTGCGCCGCCAGATCGGTCGGCTGGCGGCCCGGTCCCATGCTCTTGGCGCCCTCATCCGCCACTACGTGTCGCTCGCCGAGGCCGGCGAGCAGCTCGGCGCCCGGGCGTCGGTGATGAAGCTGGTTTGGTCGGAACTCGGGCAACAGGTCGCCGAGCTAGGGCGAAGGATCACGGCCGACGCGGTAACGACCACCGGCGGGGCCGAACTCGACCCAGCGTCGTGGCGGCAGGAACGCCTCGGATCGTTCTGGTTCACGATCGCCGCCGGCACCTCGCAGATCCAACGCAACATCATCGGTGAACGGCTCTTGGCCCTCCCCAAGGAACCAGCATGAATTTCGTTCTTTCACCGGAGCAGGAACTCCTCGCCGAGACCGCGGCCCGGTTCTGCGCCGATCACGCTCCCGGCGGGCCCGGCGTCAAGGACGGCTGCGTGGTGGATCGGCAGGTCTGGCGGAGCGCGGCGGACATCGGCTTCTTCTCCCTCCGGGATGACGGTCCTGACATGGGGCTGCCGACCGGTACCGTGGACGCCGCGTTGGTCGCCCTTGAAGTGGGGCGAACGCTGCTCCCGGGGCCGTTCACGGCCACCATGGTGGCAGCCGAGGTTCTCCCTGAGGTCCGCAAAGGCGACCTGATCGCCACTGCCGTGCGCCGTCCTCGCCGAGGCGGCGCGTTGGTGGAGCACCCGGCCTCAGCCGATGTGCTGCTGGTCTTCGACACCACGGAGCTACGCCTGGTCGAGCGCCGGGATGTGTCGTGGACTGCCGTGGACTTCGTCGATCCGCTCACGCCTTTGGGTGTGGTCGATGATCTTCCCGGTGGCGCGCTGGTGGCCGATGGCGAGGTGGTTGGACAACTGCATCGGTTCCGCCGGGTGCTCGACGCTGCCGAGCAGGCTGGGTTGGCGGCGCGCAGTTGTGCTGAGAGCGTTCGCTACGCTCAAGAACGGCACCAGTTTGGCCGCCCCATCGGCTCGTTTCAGGCGGTGAAGCACATCCTCGCCGACATGGCCGTCGACACCGAACTGGCACGCGCTGCAACATTGTACGCCGCCGGGCAGCACGACATCGCTTCCCAACCGGAGGCTGAGCGCTCGTCGTTCGCTGCCCTCCTGGTGGCGGAAGAGGCGGCCACGAAGAACGCCGAACGCGCCATTCAGATCTGGGGCGCCATGGGTTACGCCTGGGAGACCGGCCTCCACTGCGCCCTGCGAAGAGCCTGGGCGATCAGCCAGCGGGCTCAGCCCCGGGATGTTGCCGCCTCGCTGGCCGAGCTGCTCATGGTTGCTGCCGGCGAGCGGATCCAGCCGCTGGCCTCGGCAGCGACAGCAGCGAGGGACGGCGGCGTTGAGACGACCAGCCCAACGAAGAAAGGGATGTGATGGAAACTGACAGTGTGGAGTTCGGGACCGTGGCCGTGTATCAGGCCATGGCCGACCGGCTCAATGAAGATCCTGAGTGGTTGGAAGTTGGCCGCAACATCACGTACTCGATGAGCTATGTATACGGACCGCCGGTCGACAAGACGTTCTTCGTCCGCTTCGAATCGGGGAAGGTCACCGATGTTCGGGAGCTGCCATCCCCGGATGCCGAAGCGGCTGATTTCGTGATCAGCGGGCCAGCCGACGTGTGGCGCGGTGTGGTTCGCGGCGAGGTCAACCCGACTACGGCGATGGCGAAAGGACAGCTCAAGGTGGAGGGGAAGATGACGACGCTGCTGCGCCACATGAACGCTTTCTCGCGGATCATCAACGTCCTGAAAGAACTCAACATCAAGTAGCGCTGGACGCCGAGACGACGTAGTGCCGAGAAACGTACTTAGGGAACGGGAGGCACCGGGGTGACCGGAAGACTTACTGGCAGGGTTGCCGTTGTCACCGGCTCGGCGCAGGGCATTGGCCGCGCCTACGCGCAGCATCTCGCGCAGCTCGGCGCCCAGGTCGTCGTCGCCGATATCGACGAGGCCGGCGCCCAGGCGGCGGCCAAGGAGCTCGCCGACACGGGCGTGCAAGCCTTCGCTGCGGGAGTCGATATCGCTGATCCGGCAAGCACCGAGAGGCTGGTGGAGACCGTCATCGAGCGGTGCGGGTCCGTCGATGTCCTCGTGAACAACGCCGCCGTGTACCGGGGCCTGCAGATGACCCCGGCGGAGGAGATCGACCTCGACTACTGGCGGCGCATGATGGACGTCAATATCAACGGCACGTACTACATGTGTCGAGCTGTCATTCCTCACATGCGTCAACAGGGCCACGGCAAGATCGTCAACCAGACGTCGATCGCGGCGTATCTGGCGGCGCCGCTGGCGTCGCACTACGCGGTGTCCAAGGCGGCGGTTGTAGCTCTGACCAAGTGTCTGGCGCGCGAGTTGGGCGAGGACGGCATCAACGTGAACGCGATCGCTCCGGGTGTCATCGGGACACCGGCCACGATGGAGGCCGTCCCGGAGCCGATGCGGGACATGCTCGTCATGAACGCTGCCCTGCACCGCATCGGCCAACCGGAGGATCTGCTGGGAGCACTGGAGTTCCTCTGCTCTGACATGAGCGACTACCTGACCGGGCAAACGATCGTCGTCGACGGGGGGGTAGTCACGCTCGGGTAGCGCCCGGGTGATGATTGAAGGGAGTCGAGGTATGGAACGAGCGAGGATGTACATCGGTGGCGAATGGGTCGAAGCCGCCAGCGGCGAGTGGCGACCAGTGGACGATCCGTCGACCGGTGAGCAGGTCGCGGAAGTACCAGCGGCTGGCGCGGCAGATACTGACCGCGCCGTGGCCGCCGCCCGGGAGGCGTTCGAGACGGGGCCCTGGCCGCGCCTGGGAGTCGACGAGCGCTGCCGGCTCCTCGGCGAGCTGGGGCGGGAACTGGAGCGGCGGGCTGAAACCCTCACCGAGGTGATCGTCACCGAGGCGGGCTGCCCGGTGCGGATGGCGGATCTGATGCAGGTGGCCACACCCATCGGCCAGATTGGGGATCTCCTGGAGCTGGCCCGCACCGTGTCCAAGCCGGTGCCGTTGGCCCCCACTGAGACGCCACCCGCCGCGATCAGTGAAATCCGCCGGGAGCCGGTTGGGGTCTGCGCCGGATTCTCCCCTTTTAATTTCCCCTTGTTCATGAATATCTGGAAACTCGTGCCGGCAGCGGCCATGGGCAACACCGTGGTGCTCAAACCTTCCCCGTTTACCCCGTTGGCCTCGATCGAGCTGGCGCGTGCCGTCGAAGCGGTAGGATTCCCCCCCGGAGTCGTCAACGTGGTGACCGGCGACGTCGAAGCCGGGGAACGTCTTGCCACCCATCCGGACGTTAGCCTCGTCTCGTTCACCGGCAGTACCGCGGTCGGCAAGCGGATCATGGAGATGGCGGCTCCCACACTCAAACGGCTGGTCCTGGAGCTCGGTGGGAAGTCACCCAGCATCATCCTCGACGACGCCAACGTGGAACTGGCGGTGAGAGGTTCGCTGTTCTCAGCCTTCATCCATGGTGGACAGGCGTGCGTGGCCGCCACCCGCTTGCTGGTCCACCAGTCATTGTACGACGACGTTCTGCAGCGACTCCGTGAACTCGTCTCGGCCATGACCGTCGGCTCTGCTCACGACTTCTCGACCGACCTTGGCCCCGTGGTGAGCGAGACCCAACTGCAGCGGATCACACAGTTCGTCGACGGGGCCGCCACCGACGGCGCGAAGGTCCTCGTCGGCGGGAATCGGGCTGACGTCGGGCTGGGCGGCTACTACTTCGAGCCCACCGTCCTCACCGACGTCACCGCTGACATGCCCGCCTACCAAGAAGAAATCTTCGGTCCTGTCCTGTCGGTCATTCCCTTCGAGGCCGACCGGGACGCCATCCGGATCGCCAACGACAGCCGCTACGGGCTCGGCGCAGTGGTCTGGAGCGATGACCTGATGCGGGCCCGCAAGATCGCGGGGACGCTTCGGGCCGGCACCGTGTGGATCAACGACTTCGGGTCGATCAACGCCCAAGCACCCTACGGCGGCTACAAGGAAAGCGGCCTGGGGAGGGAGCTTGGAGTCGATGGGATGCTGGCCTACACCGAGGCCAAACACCTCGTCACCGCGTTGGATCAGGACGTGGAGATGCGGCCCTATACGTTGATCGGGCTGAACTGGTAGGTGCGAGATGGCCGTATGCCTTCATGTCGACCGGGCATTGTGTCAGGGACACGCCCGATGCATCGACCTGGCCCCCGACGTGTTCCGCTTCGACGACACCGAAGGACAGTCAGAGCCAGTGGTGACCCACTGGGACGACAGCCACGCCGATCGGCTGCGCCGGGTTGTCAGTTGCTGCCCGGAAGGGGCAATCAGTCTCCACGATCCGGAAGCTGGTCCGTCCGTCGCCGAACGGACGCGTTCCGATGCCGCTGATGAGGAGTGTGCCGTATGAACAACAGAAGCGAGTCGACCGGTCGCGCTGCGGATCCCGCTAGCGAACGTCCCGTGGTCCAGTTCGACCATCGCAGCGCAGAGTTCGCCGACGATCCTGCCGGCATCTTCGAGCGGATACGTTCCCGCTGCCCTGTGGCGTACACCGAGGCATGGGGAGGTTTCTGGATCACCACTCGCTATCGCGACGTCGTGGCGGTCGCCGAGGACGACCAGACGTTCGCGTCGAGCCCGGGCATCATCATCCCACCCGTGGGCACCCCCCGACCGATCATTCCGCTTGAGGTGGACCCGCCGATGGTCCAGAAATGGCGCCGGCTGGTCAACCCCATGCTGTCCCCCGGGGTGGTCGAACGCCGCAACGACGATATCCGGCGGATCTGCCGGGAACTGATCTCGGCGTTCATCGAACGGGGATCTTGCGACGTCATCCAGGACTACGCCCGTCCACTGCCTGGCATTTTGACGATGCAACTCATGGGCCTTCCCGACAACGACTGGCCGACGTTCCTGGAGTGGGTCGACACCGCTATCCACGAATCAGCCCACGATCCGGACCGGGGCATCGAGTCAGCGATGTTCATCTATGGGGCGATCGCCGAAGCGCTCGAGTACCGGCGGGAATCCGGCTTCCGAGGTGACGACGTCCTGAGCGTCTTGGTCGACGCGACAATCGATGGCCGCCCAGTGAGCGATGAGGACATCATGGACTATTCCTTCACGCTCATCAACGGCGGCTTGGACACGACCACCGCCACGTTCGGAGAGGCCTTCCATCACCTGGCCACAAATGAGAGGGACCGTGCTCTTCTCGCCCGCGACCCGGGTCGTATCCCCGACGCCGTTGAGGAGTTTCTCCGGGTCGCTACCCCGGTCCAGGGCATGGCCCGGCATCTCACCCGACCGGCCGAGGTGGGGGGTTGTCCGCTCGGGGCAGGTGAGCGAGTGATGATCTTCTGGGCCGCGGCGAACCGCGACCCGGAGGAGTTCCCCGCTCCGGACGAGATTCGAATCGACCGTTCACCGAACCGGCACCTCACGTTCGGAATCGGCGCTCACCGCTGCTTGGGTTCGCACCTCGCGAGAGCCATGCTCCGCCTCGGTCTCGAGGAATTTCTCCGAGTCATTCCTGAGTTCCGGATTCCGGCTGATGGCGAAGTGGTCTGGTATCCAGACGCCGGCATCGTGCGGGGCCGTCGCTACCTGCCTGTCGAGTTCCCCCCAGGCGCAGCGGCTGACGAGCGACCGGGCGATGCCGCAGCCGTGACGACCACCTCCATGGGAGGGTGACATGGAGCATGGCAACCGGTCGCGACGGTTCGATCTTCTGGACACCGTCTCCATCCCCATCCGGGCGACTCGCCTCGCCGATCAGATCGCTGCCGGCCTCCGAGGTTGGATCGTGAACGAGGCAGCCCCCGGCGACTTCCTCCCGAGCGAGCGGGATCTCATCGACCGGTTCCACGCGTCCCGCCCGACGGTGCGCGAAGCGATGCGGATCCTCGAAGCTGAGGGTCTGATCGAGATCAAGCGGGGCGTCAATGGAGGGGCCGTTGTCCGCAAACCTGACATCTACGGGTTGGCCACCGCGGTGGGGACGTTTTTGCAGCGGATCGGCGTCACCTTGCAGGAGGTGTTCAACCTTCGTCTCCTCCTCGAGCCGGAAGCGGCCCGCCGAGCGGCGCTGTCGCCCGAGCGGGGTGAAGTGGCTCGTGTGCTTGGCGCCGTCCTTGACGCCGAGCAGCAGGCAGTCCAAGAGCCAGAACCGGCCGGGGTGTCGCGCCGGGTCGTCGAATTCCACAATGCCGTGCTGGCATTGGCCAATGACCGTGCGCTGGCCACCTTCGGTGAGCTTCTCGAGACAGTCGTCGTTCAGCAGAACGCACGGAGCCTCAGCGGCGCCGACGATCCACACCGCTGGTCGGCCGATGCCCATGCCGCACATCGCCGCATCGCCGCCGCGATCAAACGGGGTGACGCTGATGCCGCCGCCCGCCTTACTCGGAAACATCTTGAGGCAGCCGCCCAGATGATCATCGGTGAAGAAATCGACCTAACCGTCGACGTGGTGAGCGGGATTGTTGCAAGCGACATCAACCCGGATGGGCGTCGCGCCCCGAGCACCGTGAGCTGACGAGGAAGAAGGAGCACGACAGTGTCCCTCGACGAAGACCTGTTCTTGTACCCGACCGGCTGGTTCCAGATCGCCTACCGGAACGAGTTGGCTCCCGGCGAGGTGCAGCCCCGCCGCTACTTCGGCCGGGACCTCGTCCTGTACCGGGGCGAATCCGGCCAGTACCACGTTCTCGACGCCTTCTGCGGCCATCTGGGCGCTCACCTCGGCCACGGCGGCCGGGTCTGCGCGGACGACATCGTCTGCCCGTTCCATGGTTGGCGTTGGTCCTGCGAGGGCGCCAACGTGGACATTCCCTACAGCGAGCGAACCAACAGTCGTAAGCAGATACGACCGTGGCGGACCGCCGAGGCGAGCGGCAGCATTTGGCTGTGGCACGACGCCTTGGGTGAAGAACCGACCTACGATCCGCCGGATGTCCCGGAAGCTGAGGATTCTGACTACTACCCGGCCTATCCGCACTGTCTCGAACGGGAGTATCTGGCCTTCCCGGTGCAGGCGCTGGCGGAAAACGCTGTCGATTTCGCCCATTTCCAGTTCGTCCACAAGGCCGGGAAACCGACCGAGATCGCCGACTACGGGATGGACGGCCCGAAGTTTCATGTGCTGCACCGGTTGGAATTCGGCCTCGAGCGGGGGCAAACGTGGCTGACACCGGACGGGAAGCCGGTGGTGGCCGAGATCGACCTCGAAGTGCACGGGGTCGGGGTGATCGTCGGCCGGTTCAAAGGGACCGATGAGGCAGTCCACTTTGGCTGCGCGGTGCCCGTCGACCATGACGTCAGTGAAATGCGCAGCGCCGTACTGGTGCGCCGGGAGCCGGGTGACACCGGCGACGCCCCTACCGGGGTCGCCCGGGCCCGGGTGGAACACCAACAGAAGCAGGCGCACCGCGACTATCCCATTTTGTCACACCTGCGCTACGACCCCACCCCAGGTTTCGCGCTGGAGGAGGCCCGGGTGTACGGAGCGTTCCGGAAATGGTCCGCGCAGTTCTACGAGAACGCGGCTGTGGCTCGGGAGCGAGGGCTCTTGGAGTACGTCCCAGCCCGAGGCGGAATCCCACCAGCCGTCGTCGCTCCCGCCTACGGGTCACGCTGAGACCGCGTCGTGGCAGGGGGGATGAACAAGGTGCCGACAGTGTGGTGGCCTCACGTCGATGAGGGGGGAGTTCGATGGATCACCCGGAGCGCATAAGCCTGGTCGAGATGCTCGAGCGTGCCGCCGAGGCCGCTCCTGACAAGATTGCGCTGTGGTTCGATGACGAGCCGGTAACCTACCAGCAGCTGGTCGACCGGTCGCGGGCGGTGGCCAACATGCTGGCCGAGCTGGGTGTCAAGCCCGGCGACACAGTGGCCAGTCTCATGCAAAACTGCGCCGAACACGTCTATCTGCTCTTCGCCGTGGCATATCTCGGCGCACTGGAAGTGCCGATCAACACCACCTTCCGAGGTTATTTCCTCAGCCACCAGCTCCGAACGGCCAAGAGCTCCATCGTTCTGGCCGACGCCGACCTCGCTCAGCACGTCGCGCAGGTCGCCCCGGACCTTCCCGATCTCAGCAGGATCATGGTCCGGGGCGACGCCAACGGCCTGGACCTACCCGCTTCGGTTGAGGTCGGGCGTACCGGCGATCTCCTCGGCGGTGAACGTCGCCGGCCCAAGCATTACGAGCCGCGGTGGAACGATCCGTGCACCATCCAGTTCACCTCTGGAACGACTGGTCCCTCCAAGGGGGCGGTTCTCTCCCAGAACTTCATGATCAACTGGGCACGGCAGTTCTCGGCGGGGTGGTTTCGCAGCCCGCAAGACACGTTCTACGCTGCGACGCCGCTGTTCCACATGGCGGCCAAAGGAGTCGGCGTGCTCGGAGCGATCTATCGGGGCGCCAGCTGCGCGGTCGACTCCCGCTTCAGCGTGTCCAGCTTCTGGGATCGTGTCGAAAAATACGAGGCGGTGTCCACGATCCTGTTGGGGCCGATGCTGATGATGTTGTGGAACCTTCCCTCTCGGGAATCGGACCGTGACGTTCCACTGCGCGCCCCTGTGGCGGCCCCGATCCCCCCCGATCTCCATCGAAAGATGGAAGAGCGCTGGAACTGGCAGTTCCTCGGTTTCTACGGGCTGAGCGAAGCCGCCCCGTTGTTCATCGGGGGGATCACCGAACCACTCGAACCTGGGACGGTCGGCAAGGTCAACAGTGAGACGTTCGATGTTGCGATCGTCGACGACGATGACTACCCACTCCCGCCGGGGGCTGTCGGTGAGATCGTGTGTCGGCCCCGCAAGCCTCATGTGATGTTTGAGGGATACTTCGGGAACGACAGTGCAACCGTCGCCGTGACGCGTAACCTGTGGTTCCACACCGGCGATCTCGGCCGGATCGATGCCGAGGGCAACTTCTCCTTCGTTGACCGGAAGAAGGACTACCTGCGCCGCCGAGGCGAAAACATCTCCTCCTTCGAGGTGGAGCGAGCCGTCGAGCAGCATCCGGCCATCGCGGAAGCCGCGGCCATTGCCGTCCCCAGTGAACTCACCGAGGACGAGGTCAAGATTTGCGTCGTTCTCAAACCCGGTGCGACGCTCAGCCCAGAAGCCCTCCTTGAGCACTGCGTCGGGAACATGCCCTACTTCGCGGTCCCACGCTATATCGAGTTCCTCGACGAACTCCCCCATACCCCGACCCAGAAGGTCCAGAAATACAAGCTCCGAGAGGCAGGCGTCACTCCGTCGACCTGGGACCGGGAAGTGGCAGGCTACCGGGTGACTCGAGAGGGCTTGGAACGAGCAGCCAGCGGATGAGCGCGACCCGCCCCTAGGGCCAAGCAAGGCCGGTCGGGGCAGGAGCGGACTTCAGAGCCGGCGGGTCACCGCCACGGCTTCGCAGCCGGATCAAGTTCAAGAACCGAGAGGACGCCGACGGGCTACGAGAGTGTACGGATGAGCGAACGCGAGCAGATGACGCTGAGAGCTGACACGCGGCAGTTCGAAGCAACCAAGGGTCTTTGGTTGACCGCCTCGACATGGGGCTATCCCGACAATGCCCCTGTCGTCCTTCTCCACGGTGGAGGGCAAACCCGTCACTCATGGGGCGCAATAGGTGAGATCCTGGCTGAGGCTGGCTTCTACGCGGTGGCGGTCGACATGCGAGGCCATGGTGACAGCCCATGGGCGCCGGACGGCGACTACTCGTGGGCCACGCTGGCCGGTGATCTGGCAAGGATCTGTGACCAGTTGGTCGCCGGCCCGATGATCGTCGGCGCTTCGGCGGGTGGACTCGTCTCCCTGGCCGCCGTCGGTGGTGGACAGGTACGGGCACGCGGACTCGTGCTGGTGGACATCGTCTTGGATCTCGAGCCGGTGGGAGTGAACCGTATACGCGACTTCATGCAGGCCCGGCCCGATGGGTTCGCTTCGCTCGAGGAAGCAGCTGACTTCGTCGCTGGCTATCTCCCCGATCGGCCCCGTCCAACCGATCCGTCAGGGTTGGCCAAGAATCTTCGTCGCGGCGCCGACGGGCGCCTCCGCTGGCACTGGGACCCACGCTGGGTACAAGGCAGCGAAGGTCACCTCGCCGGGATCGCTCAATTGGCGGAATCTGCGGCGCGAATCGCCATCCCGACTCTCGTCGTGCGGGGCGGGAGCAGCGATGTGGTAAGTCAGCAGGGCGTCGAACACTTCCTCCGGCTCGTCCCGCACGCCGATTACGTCGACGTGGCAGGGGCAGGCCACATGATCGCCGGAGACCGCAACGATGCCTTTGCAGAGGCCGTAACCTCGTTTCTCCGCTCATTGCCTCGTTCTCCTCAGGTCGTCGGTCGTCGGCCCGGTCCCGAGAGGGGGTCCCAGTGAGCGACATGGCTGACTACGCGCCTCGGGAAACAGCATGCCTTGGCCCGACGTCCCGGACAGGGTCCGGCGTACGGGTCACCGCTAGGGGGCCGATCCGGATCGTGACTCTGGACCGGCCCGGATCACTCAACGCGGTCGACCGGCAGATGCACAGCGACCTGGCCCTTGTGTGGCGGAGGCTGGAGGCGGACCGCGCTGCCCGCGCCGTTGTCCTGACCGGGTCGGGTGAGGCGTTCTGTGGCGGGGGGGACCTTCAGATGATCACAGCCGTCGCCGACGACGTCGGGCTGCGGGACGCTTTGATGAGCGAGGCCCGAGAGATCATCGTCTCGATGCTCGAGTTCCCCCTCCCGGTCGTGGCGGCCATCAACGGCCCAGCCGTCGGACTGGGTTGCAGCCTGGCCATGCTCTGCGACGTCGTCCTCATGGCCGAGCATGCCTACCTCGCTGACCCGCATGTCGCCCTCGGCCTCGTCGCTGGGGACGGCGGAGCGGCCATGTGGCCGCTGCTGGCCAGTCCCCTGAAGATCAAGGAACTGCTCTGGTGCGGTGATCGGATCCCTGCCGTGGAAGCGGAACGGATCGGTCTAGCCACGAGAGTGGTCCCCAAGGACACGTTGGCTGGGGAGGCCATGCGTGTGGCCGAGAGGTTGGCCGACCTTCCCGCCCGCGCCGTACAGGACACCAAACGGGCGGTCAACCTCCATCTCACCCGCAGCGCGGCTGGAGCGTTGGACTTCGCATTGGCAGCCGAGACCGTCTCCATGGGTGATCCGGACCACCGTGAACGTCTCCGACACCTCGTTCAACGCCACCCATGTTGAGCAAACCCTACGGTGACACTGGCATAGAGGCTATGACGGTGAGGAGATTGATGTAGGCATGCTGGCCTGGCGAGTGCATGAACTGGGAGAACCGGCAGAGGTGCTCCGTCTGGAGGAAGTTCCCGATCCCGTTCCCCGGGCCGGTCAGGTACTGATCGAGGTCGAGGCAGCTGCCCTCAATTTCCCGGACGTCTTGCTGTGCCGGGGAGGGTACCAGCGCAGGCCGCGGCTTCCGTTCACCCCGGGCGGAGAAGTGGCCGGCCGTGTGGTCGCCGTGGGAGACGACGTGCGATTGCCGGTCGGTGAGCGAGTCCTTGCTCTGCCAGGGGCGGGGTTTGCCGAACGGGTCATTGCCCCGGAACTGGCCGTCTTCCCCCTCGGGGACTTAGCTCTGGACTGGCCAGAAGCGGCGGCCTTGCCGGTGGCCTACCAAACCGCCTTCGCCGCGCTGCACGTGCGAGGCGGGCTGCGAGAAGGCGAAACAGTCCTCGTCCATGCCGCCGCGGGCGGGGTCGGGTCGGCTGCAGTGCAGCTCGCAGTGGCGGCCGGAGCTCGAGTCATCGCCACTGCCGGCGGGAAACACAAGACCGACGCCTGCCTGGCGAACGGTGCGGCGGTAGCGATTGACTATCACGGGAGCGACATCGTCGAATCGGTCCGAGACGCCACCGACGGAGCCGGCGTCGATCTCATTGTTGACCCCGTCGGGGGTGTGGTCCTCGAGACATCGCTGAAGTGCCTTGCCTTCGAAGGCCGCGTGGTGCTGGTCGGTTTCGCTAGCGGCGACATTCCCGAAATCCCAGCGAACCGCGTCCTGCTCAAGAACATCAGCATCGTCGGCCTGCACTGGGGCCTTTATGCCACTGAACGCCCGGCCTTGCTCCAGGAGGTGCACCGCCAGATCGTGCGACTAGCTGCTGAGGACCGTATCCGCCCCGTGCTTTACGGCGAGTTCGGCTGGGGTGAGCTCCCCGCGCTCCTCCAACAGCTTGGCGACGGAAAGACGTGGGGAAAGGTTATCGTGCGCCCGGATGGTCACCAATGAGCCTCAGCGAGAGGTTTGCTGAGGAGGTACGAACGGTGCTCGATGAGATCGCGCCTCCTGGCCTCTACGGAATCCGGCTCGACCTCGACGCCCACAACTGGGGCGGGCGATCAGCCACCTGGTTCAACGACGACATGCGAAGTTGGCAGCAGGCCATGGCGGAACGAGGGTGGACGGCCCCGACGTGGCCCGCCGAGTACGGTGGCGCGGGCTGGAGCGCGGAACAGGCAAGCGTGCTCAGCGACGAACTCCGTCGTCGGCGCCTGCCGCCGCCACTCGTCGGAATCGGTCTGGCCGTCGCCGGTCCGGTGCTCCTTCGTTTCGGAAGCGAGGAACAAAAACGGCGGCACCTCCCCGCCATCGCCCGGGGAGAGGCGCGTTGGTGCCAGGGGTTCTCCGAACCGGAGGCGGGCTCGGATCTTCCTAACCTGAAAACCAGAGCTGAACAGCAAGGCGATAGCTACGTGGTCCGAGGCCAGAAGGTCTGGACTTCACATGCCCACCTGTCCGACTGGATGCTCGCCCTTGTCCACACCGGCGCTCAGGCCGCCAAACGACTCGGGATCACCAGCCTCCTCATCGACATGACGTCGCCAGGAATCACGACCCGACCCATTCGGCTCATCAGCGGCGCCTCCCCCTTCTGCGAAACGTTCTTTGACGATGTCGAGGTCCCAGCCGGGAACGTCGTTGGTGCCGTCAACGGTGGGTGGGAAGTAGCCCGGTTCGTGTTCCGGTGCGAACGCGACATGCTCGGTGCAATCGTCGTCGGCGATCAGAAAGCCGAACCGCTGGCCAGTTTCGCCCGGCGCTACCTGCCCAGCGAGGACGGACGGATTGTTGATACGGAAATGCGCCGGGCCATCGCCCAATCGGAAATGGACAGTCGAGCCTACGAGTTCCTCGCTGCCGGGAAAGCCGCCCGCACAGTCGACGCCAACCTGCTCAAGCTCTACAGCAGCGAACTGAACCAGCGTCGCCTGGATCTCCGTCAAGACATCGCAGGGTTGGCCGCCACGGCGCTAGATGGACCGGGAGCGAAAGACGACGAAGTCCGCCTCGCTCGCACCTGGCTTCGTTCCCGTGCCTATTCCATCGAAGGAGGCACGTCAGAGATCATGCTCAACACGATCTCGCGTCGCACACTCGGGCTCCCGACGGGGAGCGGTGACCAGTGACGCTCACCGAATCTCCGGAAGAAGCGGACCTCATCCGGGATACCGCTACGGCCTTTTTCGACCGCGCCGGAGGGGTCCGCCGGGCCCGGCAGCTACGGGACTCGGACGAGCGATACTCCCCGGATGTGTGGTCAGCCATGGCCGAACTGGGCTGGACCGGGATCACCGCACCGGCAGCGTACGGTGGAGCCGGGCTCAGCATCGCGGAAGCACTCCCAGTTCTGGAGGCGATGGGGCGAGTGCTCGCTCCCGAACCGCTCCTGTCGACAATCTTGGCTACCGAACTGATCCGGGTGGCTGGCACCGGCGGACAGCAGGAGGAATGGATTCCGGCTCTCAGCCAAGGTCGGACCGTCATGGCGGTAGCCGGTGTCCATAGCCGCCGATCATGTCGACTCCGGACGAACCTCCAAATCCAATGGGATGGCGAGAGCCTTGTCGTTCACGGTGAAGCAGGATTCGTTCCCGACGGTGGCCTCGCCACGGCGATTATCGCCCTGAGTGCTGATGCTCCAGAAGGAGTGATCGTCCCGGTCGCCAGCGGCGGCGTGCGAGTAATCAGCCAGCCGATGATCGATAGTCGCGACTGGGCCATGATCGAATTTGATCATGTTCGGCTCCCAGCCACGGCCCGGCTCGAAGCCGCGCCGGAGATGTTCGACGCCGCCATCGACCGCGCCACGCTGGCCGGCTGCGGCGAGATGCTCGGCGCCATGTGGGAAGTGTATGACCGTACCCTTGCCTATACGAAGGAGCGAGTCCAGTTTGGTCAGCCCATCGGAAGCTTCCAGGCGGTCCAGCATCGTCTCGCCCGTCTCTATACGGAGTTGCTCGTCGCCGACGCTTCCGTTCGAGGTGCCTCCGAAGCGGTCGCGACCGATCAGCGCGAAGCCTCGGCCCTGGCGAGCGCGGCCAAAGCACGATGCAACGCCGTGGCCCGCCTCGTCAGCAAGGAAGGCATCCAGTTCCACGGCGGGATCGGAGTCACTGACGAATGCGACATCGGACTGTTCATCAAGCGCCTCCGCATCACCCAGTTCCTCTTCGGTGACGACTCCTGGCACATCGACCGGTGGGCCACCCACCGAGGCTATTGAGTGACGAGCGATGAGCACCGCGGAGACACATCCGACCGCAGGCAGAAAGGAAGAAAGGACGATGGCTCTTCATCATCCTGTGATTGACGCGGACACCCATTACTACGAACCGCGCGATGCCTTCAACCGGCACCTCGACCGCAAGCACTGGGAGAAAGGCATCCGGGTTGTCCGCGACGAACACGGCCGGGAACAGGTCCTGGTGGGCCACCGCCTGGTCCGCTTCATCATCCCCGAATTCGAAACCACCACGAGACCCGGCGCGCTTCGCGAGATGCTGCGGCGTATGTCCACTGGTGACTTCAAAGAATCCGACGCCCGCCAGTCGATCCAACCGGAATACCGCGACCGAAACGCCCGCTTGGCAAAGATGGACGGACAGGGAATCACCGCATCGCTGCTCCTACCCACCATCGCGGTGGGCATCGAGCACTACATGCGCGATGACGTCCAGCAGACCTATCTGAACCTTCAGGCCTTCAACGAATGGCTCGACGAAGACTGGGGATTCCACTACCAGGACCGCATCTTCGCCGTACCACTCGTCTCGCTGCTCGACGTGGACAACGCCGTCAAGCAACTCGAATGGTTGCTGAACCGGGGAGCCCGTATCATTCATATCCGGCCTGGGCCCACCGGCAACGGGCATTCACCCGCCGACCCCATCTACGATCCCTTCTGGGCGCGCGTTAACGAAGCCGGGATCGCCGTGGCATGCCACATTTCTGAATCCGGTTACAACGAATTGCTTTCTCCGCTGTGGGGCGAGTACCCCTACCCCTCGTCACACAAGCAGTCGGCCCTGCAGTGGAGTTGCTTCATGGGGGACCGGCCGATCATGGAGATGATCTCCGCCCTGATCTTCCACAACCTTTTCGGCCGCTACCCCAACGTCAAGGTCCTCAGCGTCGAGAACGGCTCCCTCTGGGTCCCATACCTCCTCAAGCAGATGGACAAGATGAACGGCATGGGCCGTAACGGCCCCTGGCTCGGCGGACGCCTCGCTCACCGGCCCAGCGAGATCTTCAAACAGCATGTCTTCGTCTCGCCCTACCACGAAGAAGACATCAAGGCGCTCGTCGCGCTCATTGGCGCCGAACGTGTCGTCTTCGGCTCCGACTTCCCTCACCCCGAAGGTCTTGCTGAACCCCTGGAGTTTGCCGACGCGCTCGAAGGGCTTCCTTCCGAAGCCATCCGGTCAATCATGTTCGACAACGCCAACCAGCTCCTCGGAGGTGTGATCACCGCGGACCAGTCCATCCCGGCGATGAGCGGGTGAGCGCTGTCCGAAAAGGAGCTCCTCCCGCCCCCAAGCAGTCGGTGTCTGCTGTGGCGGCCGCCTCCGTGCCGCCCAGATCAGGAGCTGCTGTTCTTCGAGGGTCTTGTCCTGAGGCGCTGGATGCCCGATCACCGGGGAGACAAAGAGGATCTCGCGTTCTTCGCCGAACGGTCCCCGGGTCGCCGCGCGACGGCTGACGTCGCGTCGGGAACGGCCCGGTCCTCAGCGACGCCACCAGATAGTGACCACCAGATAGCGGATCCCGAGGAGCCCACCGTCGTCCCCCGATTCCCCATCGCGTCAGATTTCGCCACGAACCTACAACTGCCACGGGCCCTGCTGGGGAGATCTCTTCCAATTTCGATGCACACACTGGAGTGGAGCGGAGGCTCCCCATGGACCTTCGGAAACCTCGCTACGCCCTACCGAATGCGTGGGAAAAGGCGCAGCGCCGACTGACACTCATGGGAGAGTGTCTCGACGGGAACACCCGTCGACGGATGCTGTCCATCGGACTCGGCATGGGATGGCGATGTCTCGATGTCGGCGGGGGTAGCGGTTCGGTGGCCATCTGGTTGGCGGAGCGAGTCGCTCCGGACGGCAAGGTGGTCGTCACTGATATCGATACCCGCTTCCTCGAGCCCATCCGCCGACCCGGTTTGGATGTCTGGCGCCATGATGTGGTCGTCGACTCTTTGCCTGAAGCTGAGTTCGACCTCGTACACACCCGTTCTGTCCTCATGCACCTGCCCGAGCGGGAGACCGTCATGCGGCGCTTGGTCACTGCCTTACGCCCAGGCGGCTGGCTCGTAGTCGAGGAGAGCGACTTCTACCCAGTGGAGGCCTCCGCCGACGACCCCTACCGGTCAGGCTGGCTGGCGGCGAACCGCGGTTTGGAAGCGGCGGGAATGGCCCCACGTTGGGCCCGGGAACTTCCGTCCGTGCTCGATCACCTCGGCCTGGTCGACATCGGAGCTGAGGCGGACGTCGCCATGTTCCAGGGCGGTTCGGACATGGCGCAACTGATGCAACTCGGCCTGTTGCAGGCCGGTGACCTCCTACCCGAGGACCAGCGAGGCGTAATCCACGTAGCAGTGGCGGCCCTCGAAAACCCGAAACGCTGGTTCCCGGGAACAGCGGTTGTGGCCGCGAGAGGCCGACGGCCGTGAGGTCGTTCGAGGGCCTTGGCGCTCGCGCCCTCCGATCGGACATGTTTCAATTCAAAGCGGGTCATCGGCCCAACGACCCGACCTCGGGGACGGGTCACGGGTGAGCCACGGTGGTGACAGACACGGATGAACCTGGAGCTGAGCGACGAACAAGAGTTGATGGTGCAGACCTTCCGCTCGTTCTTCCGGCGGGAGGTGCCGCTCAGTCTCGTACGGGCCGCGGCTACGTCGGGGAGCGTCGACAGGGGCCTCTGGGAGCGATTCATCGCCATGGGGGGGCATACCGTCGCGCTTCCCGTCAAGCTCGGCGGCGGCGGGGGCAGTTTGGTCGACGCCGCGCTGGTGGGTTTTGAAGCGGGTCGGGTCCTCGCGCCGATTCCCTACGCCGACACGGCCGCCGCCCTCAGGGCCGCGGCGCGCGGCCGTCCCGATCCCCTTGGGTGGGCCGGTGACGGTCCTTGGGCGGTCACGACCGAGGGAACAGTGACCGACGGTCCCCGGGGCTTGACCGGGACGGTCCGGTGGCTGGCTGCCGGATCTGCAGCCAGGTTCGTACTCCTGTTCCTCAGAGACGGTTCCGCCGCGGTGTTGCCGGTTGACCCTGATGGGTCGGTTACGCCGCTCTCGAACCTCGCTGGGCTGCCGTGCGCCACAGTGGACTTCGTAGACACGACGGCCCTCGCCCGCTGGTCGGTCGAACCCCACGAGGCCGACGAGACTCTGGCCGAGCTGCGGCTACTCTATGCGGCCCTCCTCGTCGGATGCGGGCGGACCGCGCTTGACCTCGCGGTTGGCCATGTGCGGGAGCGGCGCCAGTTCGGCCATCCCATCGGCTCCTTCCAGACCATCCAACACCGCTTGGCGGATTGCGTGATCGCGCTTGATGCTGCTGAGCTTCTCGTGCTGCGGGCCGCAGCCTACGAAGGAGAGGTCTCCGAGCTGGTCGGGCGAGCCGCGATGGCCTCCCTCCAGGCAGGTGAGGCGGCCGAGCAGACGGCCACCGAAGCGCTCCAGTTTTTCGGAGGGTACGGCTACACGCTGGAGTACGACATCCAGCTCTTCCTCCGCTACGCCAAGAGCCTCGCCGTGATCGTCCGCGACCAGGAACGGATCCTCGACGAAGTCCCGCTCCGTCCCGCTGACCTCCTCGACGCCGCCGAATCCGACTCCGACCGTCAGCGGAGCCGACGCCTCCACCAGGCCGGCGGAGTGGAATTCCGACGCGGCGACGAGGAAGCGTCGTTCGCCGAGGACGTCCGCCGGTTCCTTGCCGTGCACCTGACGGAGGAAGTCCGCGCCCGGGTCGGTGAAACCGGAACGGGCTACGACCCCGGGTTTCACCGGGCGATGGCGCAGCGGGGCTGGATCTGTGCCTCGCTCCCGACCGACGCCGGGGGAGGCGGCCTGGACCCGGCCCGGACCGCCGTGCTGTGGGAGATGATGTATTACGCCGACGCTCCCGTCGAAGCACAGCAGTTGAGCGAGATCGTGGCGTCCATCGTCGCCCAGGTGGGGACCCATGACCAGCGTGGGGAAATCCTGGCGCCGATCGTACGCGGCGATCTGCTCTGCGCGCTCGGCTACACCGAGCCGGATGCCGGTTCGGACCTGGCTGCCGTCGCATCCAGGGCAGAACGTGTGGACGGCGGCTACCTGATCAACGGCACAAAGATGTTCACGACCATGGCGCACGTCGCGGACTATGTCCTGTTGCTCGTCCGCACCGACCCCGACGCCCCTAAGCACAGGGGATTGTCGCTGTTCCTGGTTCCGCTCCGTGACGAAGGCGTCGAGATCCAACCGATCCACACGCTGGGTGGGGAGCGAACCAACACGACGTTCTATCGGGACGTGTTTGTGCCTGAGGGTATGCGAGTCGGTCCCGAGAACGCCGGGTGGTCAGTGCTGAACATGGGTTTGGCCGTCGAGCGGGCCGCGGTCGGCGGGTTCGTCGGCCGTGCCTGGCGGGTGTACGACGACGTGATCTCCGCCCTGCAGGGGGAGCAGAACGGTCGGCTGTCACCGGCCCTGCAGCGGCACATGGCCGAGCAGCGGACGAGGATCGAAGCAGCCTCGGTGCTCTGCGACCGGGTCTACTGCCATCTGGCCAGTGGACGAGCGCCCGACGTGGAGGCGGCCATGGCGAAAATCGCGGCCACCGACACGTTCAAAGGGCTGGCGCGGCGGGCGCTCGACCTTGCCGGGCCGGTGGGGCTCCTCTCTCGCCCACTCGGCGATCCGTCCCTGACCGGGCGGCTTGAGCATGCCTTCCGCCACGCTCAAATCAGCACCATCTACGCGGGTGCCAACGAGGTGCTCCGCAACCTCGTCGCAAACCGCGGCCTCGCCTTGCCTCGAAGTTGACGTACGGGGTAACGAGCCAGCACGGCGACTTGACACCAACCCCCAAACGCCGCCCGGTCGCCGCAGTTCGCCGGCGAGTGTGTTCAGAACTTCATCAGGACGGTTCGAAGCGCTGCCGGAATTCGAAGTGATGGGGCGAGTGCCAGGAGACCGAAACCTCGAACAGTCCGACTTCGTCGGCGAAGAACCGACGCGTGACCTTGAGCGCTGGCGTCCCGGGAGCGGCACCTAGGCGGTGGCTGACGGACTTGGGGAGCGAAACGGCGGCTACCGTTTGTTCGATGTGAGCGAGGGTCACGCCGTAGCGGTCCACGACCCGATTGAAAATGGCCTCGGAGGTCGGCCTGCCGGTCGGAACGGCCTCGGCGTATTCCGAGCGGATGCACAGGGTGAGAACGGCGATGGCCCGACCGGTGGCGGTACTCCTACGGATGCCGGAAATACTCATCCAGTCGTCATGGGGGCCAAGCGCCAACTCCCGGACCAGCGCAGCGGACGCCCGACGGGTGCGGGACCCGAACTCGACCAAGGTCTCCGTGGCGTAATGGAGGACATCCCGCTCCGAGCGAGCCGACATGACATACGCGGGGCGCGCGGCGCGGGCAACCACGCGGCTACCGCGGCCCTGGTGGCGGTCAATCAGGCCGGCTTCCTCAAGGCGGCGCAACGCTTCTCGAACCGTGAACCGACTTACCCGGTGGGAGGCGCACAATTGGGCTTCGGTCGGCAAATCGTCGCCGACATCATATACACCCCGACGGATCTTGTCGGTTAGGTAACCGGCGAGCTCGAGGTAGCGGGGTAGCCGCTTGGCGGAAGTCGACACACACCATCCTTGCACGATGAGCCCAAGATGATCGTAGTGCTACCGCCCTTCGAACCGCGTGCTGCGGTTGTCCCGGAAGGCGAGCAGGGCAGCAGCCACGTCGCGGGAATCCAGGGCGACGGCTTGCGCCGTGGCCTCTGCTTCGAGCGCTTCGACCATCGACATCTCGAAGGACTGGTTCAAGAGCCGCTTGATCATCGACAGCGCCAGGGGCGGCCCTTCGGCCAGTCGTATCGCCCAAGCAGCGACGACATCGTCGAGCTCGGCTTCGGGCACGACCCGGTTCACCAGCCCGAACGCTGCGGCTTCCTCGGCGGTGACGACATCTCCGAACAGCGCGAGTTCCTTCGCCCGGTGGAGGCCGACAAGCCGTGGAAGAAGCCACGACGCCCCATAATCCAAGGACAGGCCCCGCTGGACAAAGATTTGTGAGAATCGGGCGTCCTGCCCGGCCACGATGAGGTCACATCCGAGGGCGAGGTTCGCACCCGCGCCGACGGCGACGCCGCGGATCTTGGCGATGGTAGGCTGGCGGATGGCGTGCAAGGCTCGGGGCACCTTCTGCACGAAGCGCATCCAGTCCAGCTTGTGCATTCCGGTGACCGGCTTCTCGGATAGGTCAGCACCGGCGCAGAACGACCCGCCGGCGCCGGTGAGCACCACCGCTCGGTCGCCGCTATTGTCGTCGATCTCGGCCAGGGCCTCGAGCAGCTCGCGAAACATCGCGGGGTTCAGGGCGTTCTTCTTCTCCGGCCGGTTCAGGGTCACGGTCACTACGCCCCCTGCCCGCGTCACGTCCAAAGTTTCCATCGGTGTTCCCTCCGCTGTGGGGTGAGGTATTCAGGCGACAACGCCCACGTCGCGCAGGCGTTCGCGATCGACGACATCGAAATCGATCTCGGCCAAGACCTCGTCGGTGTGCTCCCCCGGGAAGCGAGGCGGGCGGCGCGGGTGCTCCAGCGGAGTTCGACTGAACCGCGGAGCCGGCGCTGGCTGTACGACGCCGTTCAGGCCCAGGAACGTGCCCCGGTGGCGGTTGTGCACGTCGTCGGCCGCTTCCGCGGCCGACAGGACCGGCGCCACACAGGCGTCCGACCCGTGGAAGATGGCGCACCATTCGTCTCGTGGCTTGTCGCGGAACCGCTCGGCCAGTCGACGCCGCAACTCGGTCCAGCGTCGACGGTCCATGCGGTCCGGCCACTCGTCAGGGTCCAGGCCGCAACGACGGAGAAGCTCCTCGAAGAACCGCCGTTCAAGAGCGCCTACGGAGAGCAGCCCACCGTCTGCGGTTTCGTAGACGTCATAGAATGGCGCCCCGGAATCCAACAGATTTGAACCCCGGGCGTCGGTCCAGCTTCCTTCAGCGAAGCTGCCGTAGATGCTGGTCATCAGGAGCGCGGCGCCATCGACCATGGCGGCGTCCACGACTTGACCGGCGCCCGTGGCCCGCGCCTCAAGGAGCGCGCTCACCACCCCGAGACTGAGCAGGAGGCCTCCACCTCCCATGTCGCCGATCAGGTTGAGCGGCGGAGCAGGAAGCTCGCCGGCCCGCCCGAGATGGTACAGGACACCAGCGACGGCGATGTAGTTGATGTCATGTCCGGCCATGGTGGCGTAGGGTCCACTCTGCCCCCACCCGGTCATTCGCCCGTAGACCAGCCTGGGGTTCACCGCCCGGCAATCGTCCGGGCCGACGCCCATGCGCTCTGCCACTCCGGGTCGGAACCCCTCGATGAGCACCTCAGCGGTCTTGACGAGTCGGAGCACGATGGCTGTGCCCTCTGGACGCTTGAGATCGATGACGATGGAACGACGGCCGCGGAGCAGCGGATCTCGAGCCGAAGCGGCATCAGCCCGCTTGGAGCGGCCTGGTCGGTCGACCCGGATGACGTCGGCGCCGAGGTCGGCGAGGAGCATCGCCGCGAAGGGAGCAGCTCCGAGACCGGCGATCTCGATGACGCGAACCCCGTTGAGTGGACCGGATCTCGTCATGTCAGCTTCCCGGAAGGCCACGTCTGACCGGCCGTGCTTCTTCTCCGGTTTGCTTCCAAATTCGTGTACAACCGTGATTGTGGCATCTGTGCTCCTACGGCGCTGCGTCGCGCTTCAGGCCAAGGACTCGCTCGGCGACGATGTTGCCTTGGATCTCGTTGGTTCCACCACCGATCTGCGTGTCGGGGCCTCCGAGGGCCGAACTCTGACCAGGCGTATGTCCCCCATTCGCCGGTATCGGCGAGACGGTGTCTGAGCACGGCGATGAGCAAGTCCGGAAACGGCCAGGAGGTTCGCCGGGTGGGCCGATCTTGGTGGAGCGACATCTCCGGCCCCGGGCAGGCGAAGGGCTTCTCCCCACGCGGTTGTACCGGGCGACACCCAAGGCGATGTAGACCGAGGCAGTCCTGTCGGATCACCGGGTCATGGTTTCGACCCATCATGCGGATGAGCGCGGTGAGGCGAGCGCTAGAGAGGGATTCCGGTGCCACCGGTCCCGGTGCTGACGATGGAACTCCGTTCGAACATGAGCGTCGTGAGGCACAGGCCCGGCGAGACGCCGTCGTCGGGTGTGCCTTGCCCTTCGATGTAAACCCCCAACGAAGCGACCTCCACGTGGAATGACGTTTACGTGAGATGTCCGGACAACAATCCCCGTACTGAGCGGCGAAGGTTGGACTCGAGCCCGCGGGGCGATGTTAGACTTATCCGGACAAATCATTCGAACGCGGCCGAGGACCGCTCGGACCGGCCCTGGAGGGACACGCGGTGTGGGACCCAGACGACATGGAGCAGTTCCTCCAGACACTCTCCCGTTGGCTCGACAAGGACGTGCGCCCAAACGTGCTCGAATACGAGCATGCGGACCAGTATCCGTCCGACATGGTCGAGCAGATGCGGGAGTTCGGACTGTTTGGTGCCACCATCCCCCAGGAGTATGGCGGCCTGGGGACTCCTGCGGTCGTCTATGCCCGGATCGTCGAGGCGATCTCCGAGGTGTGGATGTCGCTCACGGGAGTGATCAACTCTCATCTCATGATGGCGCATCTCGTGTCCAGATTCGGCACCGAGGAACAGCGCCGTTCGCTCCTGCCGCGGTTCGCCACCGGCGAGCTCCGAGGGGGCTTGGCCCTCACGGAACCCGACTGCGGCACGGACCTTCAGGCCATTCGGATGCATGCCGTGCGCGACGGCGACAGCTACCGCATTAGCGGAACGAAGTCGTGGATCACCAACGGGGACAGGGGGAATTGCCTCGCCGTGCTGGTCAGGACGGATCCACGGGCGACGCCACGGCACCGGGGCCTCTCGCTGTTCTTCGTCCAGAGGTCGGATGGCTACGCTGTGAGCCGGAAGTTCGACAAGCTCGGCTACCGGGGCGTCGACACCGTCGAACTGTACTTCGATGACGTGATCGTCCCGGCCGGCCGGATCATCGGCGGGGAGGAGGGACGCGGCTTCCTCCACACCGTCGGCGGCCTGGAGCTCGGGCGCATCAACGTGGCGGCTCGAGGTGTCGGCGTGGCGTCGGCCGCTCTCAAGGCCGCCCTCTCCTACAGCCGGATCAGGCATACGATGGGCAAGCCGATCTCGGAGCACCAAGCCATCCAGCTGAAGCTGGCCGACATGGCCTGCCGCGTGGCGTCTGCTCGGCTGTTGGTGCAGGCAGCAGCAGAGGCCTTCGACGCCGGACGCCGCTGTGACTTGGAAGCCGGGATGGCCAAACTGGTGGCGTCAGAGGCGGCCCTGGAGAACGCGACGGAAGCGCTGCGCATCCACGGCGCGTGGGGCTACTCGGCGGAAGACCACATCGAACGCTATTACCGGGACGCCCCGCTGCTCTGCATCGGGGAAGGCACCAACGAGATCCAACGGCTGGTCATCGCTCGCCGCCTCCTCGAGGAGCACACCGCCTCATGACCAGCGGCCGCCCCAGCGGACCACTCGCCGGCTACCGGATCGTCGACTTCAGCGCCAACATGTCAGGTCCGTACGGGACCATGATCCTCGGCGACCAAGGCGCCGACGTCGTGAAAGTGGAATCACCCGAGGGTGACCCGTTGCGGTCGGTCGGGACGTCCCGCTCGGGGATCTCCGCCTACTTCGCCAATCTCAACCGCAGCAAACGGTCAGTCGTCATCAACCTGTCGACAGCGGAGGGCCGTGAACTCGCGCAACGGCTGATCGACACCGCCGACGTCGTCGTACAGAATTTCCGCCCGGCGGTCGCCAACCGGCTGGGACTGACGGGACTACAACTCCGGGCCGCCCGCCCCGGACTCGTCTGCGCCAGCGTCACTGGTTTCGGTGCGAGCGGGCCCTATGCCGGTCGGCCAGTGTACGACCACGTGATCCAGGCGGCTTCCGGCATCGCCGCCAGCCAGACCGACGGCCACACCGGCCAGCCGTCCCTCATCCGCCAGGGAATCGTCGACAAGGTCACCGGCCATGTACTAGCCCAGGCGATCACGGCCGCGCTGCTGCAGCGGTCCCGTACCGGGATGGGGTGCGACCTCAATGTCTGCATGCTCGACGCCGCCGTCGCCTTCCTGTGGCCGGACGGGATGATGAACCACACCATCGCCGAACCGGACACAGAACTGCCATCAATCGCCAACAGCTTCCGGCTCACGCGGACACGCGACGGCCACGTGGCCCTCACCGTCCTGACCAGCGCACAATGGAAGGGTCTGCTCAAGGCAGTGGGCTATGTGGATCTCGCCGCTGACCAAGGAACGTGGACCGCCAATGAGCGGATGCAACGCGGTGGCACCGTCATGAAAGAGGTCGCACGACACCTCTCCGCTCTGACCAGCGAGGAGGTGGTGGCGATGATGGCCGACCATGACGTTCCCTGCGCTCCCGTCGTCGCCCTTGAGGACCTCGTCAGCCATCCTCAGCTACGAAGCAATGGCACCGTGGAAGATGTCGAACACCCCGTCCTAGGACGGATCCGCCAGCCCAGACCCGTTGTGGACTTCGACCAGGGCGGGGCCGCCTGCAGGCGCCCCGTCCCGAGTCTCGGCGAGCACACCGTCGAAGTTCTATCGGAAATCGGCGTCGCCGCCGACGAAATCGAGTCGCTCCTGGGACACAGGATCGTCGTCAGTTCGGCCAAGTCCACGCACCAGGCTCCGGAAAGAACCATTCGATGAGCCAAGGCCGCCGACACGAAGGGAGTTACTTCGAGGACTTTTCAATCGGGGATGTGTTCGCTCATCCGGTGGGCCGAACGATCACCCACTCCGACAACGTCTGGTTCACCCTACTGACGATGAATACAAACGAACTGCACTTCAATGCCGATTACGCACAGCGGTCCATCCACGGCCGAGAGGTCGTCAACTCAGGCCTCACGCTCGCCATCGTGCTCGGACTCTCGGTGTCGGACATCAGCCAGAACGCCTTGGCCAACCTCGGCTGGGACGAGATCCGCCTCTCCCACCCCGTATTCGTGGGGGACACTCTGTACGGCGAGAGCATCATTACCAACCTGAGAGAATCGAAGTCCCGGCCCCAAGCCGGGATCGTCTCCTGTTTCACCCGTGGCCTTAACCAGGACGGGCTTGAGGTGCTCTCGTACCGGCGATCCGTCATGGTCTACAAGCAAGCGGCAGGCCAGGCCGTCCGCCGGTTCCCATGCGCCGACGTGTCGATCGTCGAGCGAGCCAAGTGATCTGAAACTGAACTGATCCTCGAAAGGCACACAAGAAGACGAGCGTGACAAGGAGCGATTGTGAGGGAAGTGGTCATCGTCGAGGCTGTCCGCACGCCGATCGGTCGCCGCGACGGCGGGTTATCAACGTTCCATTCAGCCGATCTCCTGGGGGCCGTTCAACTGGAGCTTATGGCCCGATCCGGTATTGACCCGGCTGAGGTTGGTCAGATTGTAGGTGGGTGCGTCAGCCAGGTCGGCCAGCAATCCTTCAACATCACCCGAACTGCCTGGCTGACCTCCGGGTTGCCGCAGACCTCGGCGGCGACGACCGTCGACTCGCAGTGCGGGTCGTCACAGCAGGCAGCCAACATCGCCGTCTCGATGGTCGCGTCCGGGGCGGTGGACGTCGCCGTTGCCTGCGGCGTGGAGGTGATGAGCCGTGTCCCCATGGGATCGAGCCTGGGACAAGGCGTAGGCAAGGCCATCCCCAAGTCATACTTCGGCCGCTTTGAATATACGACCCAGTTCCAAGCCGCGGAGCGCATCGCCAAGACGTGGGGCATCACCCGCGGCGAACTCGACCAGTTCGGGTGTGAGTCGCAGCAGCGACTAGCTATGGCCTGGGGCGAGCAGCGCTTCTCCACGCAACTGATGCCGGTCGATGCCCCCGACCTCGGTGAGGACGGAAAACCGACCGGCACGACGCACCGTGTCGAGCGGGATGAAGGTCTCCGAGAGACCACGATGGAAGGCCTGGCTGCTCTCAACCCGGTCGTCGGGCCGGATGGGTTGCACACCGCCGGCACTTCATCGCAGATCTCCGACGCCGCTGGCGCTGTGCTTCTCATGGCCAAAGAGAAGGCGGAGGCGCTAGGAGTCCGGCCTCGCGCCCGCGTGATCGACACATGCCTGGTGGGCTCCGACCCGGTCCTCATGCTCACGGGGCCAATCGACGCGACCAGGCACCTCCTGCAGCGGACAGGCATGACCATCGACGACATCGACCTGATCGAGATCAACGAAGCGTTCGCTTCTGTGGTGGTCGCCTGGGAGCGGGAGGTGAAGGCGGATCACAGCCGGGTGAATCCCAACGGCGGGGCCATCGCTCACGGTCACGCGCTCGGTGCCACAGGATCGATCCTCCTCACCAAGGCGCTCCACGAACTCGAACGAGCCGACCAGCAGATAGCGCTGGTGACGATGTGCTGCGGTGGCGGACTCGCCACCGGCACACTCATAGAGCGGCTCTGAAGCTGAGCAAGGCCGATGATGGCTGAACTCAACGTCTTGTCAGCCCGTCCGAGTGTCGAGAGCGGCGACTGGCCGATCGGCCCGACCGCACGCTTGACCCTGTGTTCGGATCCGGACGAAGACCCCGGCGAGCCGGTCAGGCGGGTGTTCCCTACCCCCGGCCGGATGATGGCCCCGTCGAAGCCGCCGGTCGAGCTAGCCACGTACGGTCGGTGTCGGTCAGCCTGGCGCGTCGGGACAGCACCGCGGGATCGACGGGCGGATCGTCGGGGAACGCCTGGCAACACAATTGCTGCGGGCCTTTGGGCGGCAGGAACGACCCTGGTCGGCCCCCCTACCCACGACAGCGGCGACGGCCCTCCTGGGGCTCACCGGCGCGACCACCCACCCGGTCACGACGAGCGCCGCCCGCCGTTTAGCTTTAGCTTTAGCCAGCGCCACGATCCGGGCCAGCATCACGCCATGTCTACGTAGCGGTCACCGACCAGGGCGGCGTCGGCCGGGTGGAGGGCCACCCGGGCGCCGGAGGCTTCCCGGATCCGCCCGGCCAGACCGTAGTGGTCGGGGTGGATGTGGGTGACGAACACGTCGGTGACGTCGCCCGGTGTGTAGCCGGCCCGGCCCAGCCCGTCGGCCAGCGCCGCCCAGGCGTCGTCGGTGTCCCAGCCGGCGTCGACCAGTGCCATCCCGGCGGGCACCTCGAGGGCGTAGACCAGCACGTAGCGCAGCGGGTTCTGGGGGATCGGTACGGGGATGGACCACAGCCCCCGCCGGACCCGCTCGACCGGGGGCAGGACCTGGTCGTGCCAGGCCTGGACCTGGAGAGTGCCGGTGGCTTCGATCACCGGGCCCCTCGCCCCGCCCCCACCGGCCCGCCGGCCGCCCCTGTAAGGGGGGAGGGAGCAGGCGACCGGGCGGGCCCGGCGGAGGACCCGGCGGGGGCCGACGACCGGGCCGGCGCCCGGCGGCGACGGCCGGCCCGGTCAAGCCCGACGTGGAAGAGGCCTTCGACCATCCGGCGCAGGGCGGCGGGGTCATCGACGTCGACGGTGACCGAGGGGGTGGCCATCAGCGACAGGGCCAGGCGGGCGGTCCATTCGGCCACCACCGTCGGGTCGACGCCGGCGGGCAGTTCGCCCCGGACCCGGCCGTCTTCGACGATCGGCCCGAGCAGGTCGATGGCCGCCCGCAGCAGCGGCTCCGCCTCGGTGGTCAGGCCGGGCAGGACGGCATGGGGTTCGCAGGCCAGGAGCCGCTGGAAGACCGGGTGGCTCCGGACGTAGCCGACCGAGAACACCACCGCCTCCACCAGCTTGGCCACCGCTCCGGCGTGGCGGTCCAGTTCCGTCGTCACCGCCTGTCGCAGCCGGCCCCACTCCCGTTCAAGTAGCGCCGCCGCCAGCCCGTCCCGGTCCCCCACATGCTTGTAGACCGTCGGCCGGGAACAGCCCGCCAGTGCGGCGACATCGGCGATGGTCGTGCGCCACGGGCCGTACCGCACGAAACACTCCGCCGCCGCGTCGAGGATCCCGTCCCGCAGCTCCGCCGCCATAGCCTTTATATCTTAGCGGCCAATGTAAATCCATCAAGCCGGCCGGCGTCGACGAGTGGGCCGACGGCGAAGGCGGCCCGGTTCAGGTTTGGTCACGGGTGCCCTCGACGGCGTGGCGGACGCGGGTCGGCCCGCCGGCCAGCGCGGCGTTCGCCGGGGGGCTTGCTCACCGTCTTCGGATGATTCCGGGCCGTCACGCCGTCGAGCGTTTGGCCCCTTTGCTGGTCAGTTCTTCGTAGAGGGCCAGCGTGTCGGGGTGGACCCGGTCGGTGAGGTCGTCGGTTTCGAGGACGTCGCAGAGTTCGGCCATGGCGGCGTGGACTCCGGCCGGGTTGCCGGCGGCGTCGGCGGCGAGCATGCGGTCGCGGTAGAGGATCTCGTTGCCCGGGGAGGCGAGGAGCCCCTGTCGGGCGGCCCAGTCAGCTCCGGAGGGATCAGCGGCGGCGAGGCAGAGTTCGACCATGCGGTGGGCGTTGTCCACGACGAGGGCTTGGATGCGGGCCGGGTGGCCTTCGGGTTGGGCCCAGTGGAATCCCTGTGTCGCGGCGAAGGGCTGTCCCCGTACGAGTTTCAGCGCCGTACGGAGCAGTTCGATGGCCCGGGTCGAGCTGTGGTGTTCGGCGTGGGCCACGAGACGCTGGAAGCGGGCGACGTCGGTGGTGACCGTTCCGGCGAGGCGGTAGATCTCGCTGTTGGCCTGGGGGAAGTGCCGGGCGCCGATCAGGCCGCGGGTCAGGGAGATCACGTTGGCGAAGGTCTTGGCCGCCGGTGCCGGGCGGTCGGGTGGCCACAGCACGGTGCGGAGGCGGTCGCCGTCGGCCCCTTCGGGGTGGAGGGCGAGGTAGGCGATGAGATCGAGCGGTCGGCCGCCCTCGATGGGCTGGTCGCTGCCGATGACGTCAACGGGGCCGAGGAGGCGGACCTCCACCTCGAAGGGCGCCTCCTCGAAGGGTTCGTCATCGGGTTCGTCGGCGGGCGCCGGAGCGGGAAGCACGACCACCCGGTCCATGTCGGGTGGGACCCGGTCCGTGTCGGGTGGGACCCGGTCTATACCGGATGGGACCCGGTCTATACCGGATGGGACCCGGTCCATTTCCGGTGGGAGCGGTCCGGCGGCAACCTGATCGGCATCGGAGGCGGCCGCTGGTTCGTCTCCAGCCGGCTCGGCCTCCTCCGCCAGGAGTTGATCGGCCGCCTCGAGGGTCTCTTCGGTCAGGCCGGCTCGGTGGAGGCGAAGGCCGAGCGGGACGGTCTGGATGGTTCCGTCCTTGCAGCGCAATGTCCAGCGCGCTCCGGGAAGCGCTCCGGCGACGACGACGCCGAGGCCCGTTCCGCCGTCAGCGGCGAGGGTGGCGAGCCGTGCGGCGGTCTGGTCGTCTGGTGTTTCGGTGCAGATGATGAGGGTGGGGATCCATCCGTCTCCGCCATCGCCGGTGGTGCGGGCGGCGAAGGTCGTGGGCCGGTTGCCGAGGGCGGTTCGGAGTGCCGCCGCGGCCGGCTCGAGTTCGTCGATCACGGCCGCCGCGGAGGTGGCGTGCCGGACGCGGGGAAGCGTTTCGATCCCGGTGAAGCGCTCACCGATCACCACGACGTCGAGGTGGTCGGCCCAGGTGCTGGTCCCCAGTTCGAGGACGAACTGGTGCAGGAGTCGGCGGGCCTCACCCGGATCGCCGTCGATGGCCATCACGCCGGCCGTCTCGAGGTCGACGAGGACGGTGCCGCCGACCCCGGTTCCGAGGGTGACGAGAGCGGGGAGTGGGGCGACCCTTCCGGCGGAGGAGCGGAGGGTATCGAGGTCGGCGGTGCTGATCCTCCACGTCCATCCGTCGTCGGTGGCGGTGAACCCGTCGGGGGCGGCCGGGCAGGGCGCCGCCAGGAGGAACTCGATGGCGTCGCCGGCGATCTGCACCGCGATCACCGGGGGGCGTGGCCGGTCGGGTTGGTTGGCCAGGGCGGCTCCCAGCGCCCGCAGGCTCACGTCGAGGCGATCGACGTCGGCCCCGTGCTGACCGGCGTTGGTGCGGATGCCCAGTTCGCTGTCGGCCAGGTTGGGGTTCGGTACGGCCGGTGGACGGCCCGGGAGGCTCCGGCGCGACCGGGCCCGCCGGAGACGGTCGAGGGTCACGACCACGCCGACGGCCGCCAGACCGGTTCCCAGGACCGCCAGCGGCTGGGCGGGGTCCGTCCCCGTTCTGCCGCCTGCCGATGCGGGTGGTTCCGGTGCCGGCTGGGCTTCGCTGCGTGGGGTCGTCGGCAGGGCTTGCTCGCCGGCGGCCTCACTCCCAGGCGAGGTGGGTGGCGGACTGGCGGGAAGCGCCGCCACGGCTGGCGGCGCCGATGCAGGGACCGGCGCCGGTTCCCGCGGCGGAGCGTCGACGCTCAACCGGAGGACCCAGTGGGGACGGATGAGGTCGGGATCCTGGAGGGACCGGCCGTCGGGTTGGGGCTTGCCCTTGTTCAGTTCGAAGACCTCGGGCCAGCGGTGGGCGTCACCGAGATGGCGGCGGGCGAGGCCCGAGAGGCTGTCTCCGGGGGCGACGACGACGCTCTGTGCCGCTCGGGCCGAGGGGGCCACGCCGTCGGCCGGGAGCCGGAGGACCCACCCCTTCGTGATGTGGCGGGGATTGGAGAGGGCCGCACCGTCGTGTTGGAGGCGGCCCCGGTTGAGTTCGAAGATCTCCGGCCATCGCCTCGGGTTGCCCAGGTGGCGGTCGGCGATGGCCCAGAGCGTGTCCCGCGGGCCGACGATGCATTCCGGCTCCTGGGCCGGGGTTGGGACCGTCCCCCGGTGGGTCGTAGTCTCCGCCGCTGCGGACGCCGGAACGGCGGGGGTCACGGCGAGCGGCGCAGGGGCGACGGCGCTGCGGGTGACGGGCGCCGGAAGGCTGGCGGCGGTGGCGGGGAGGGGGGACTGGATCGGCAGGGCCATGAACGAGGCGACCAGCCATCCGGCGAGACGTTGCGACGCTTGCGAGGCGGGAAGGCGCGGTGTCGTCCGGCCCCGGAGGCAGGCGATCACTTCGGCGACCAGGCACACCATGAGTTGTGCCCAGGCCAGCCAGCAGATGGCGGCGATGGCCTTCACGAAGATCTCGTCGGCGATGGGTTGCGACAGGGCGTCCCAGCCGGGCATAGACCGCGGGAGTGGCCATCCGGCGACGCGGGCGAGCGTGACCGGTGCGCCGATCGCCAGGGCGGCCAGGATGGCGAGGGCGGCGACACCGCGCAGGATCCGCCGGTGCTGGCCGGGCATGGTGCTCATGGTGTTTGCTCCTCTGGCCCTTGTGCGGCCCGGGCGGCGCCTTCGCCGGTCACGGCGACGCTGGCCAGCCCGCCGATTCCGAGCACGAGCATCGGCTGGTGGAACGACACGGTCACCCGGACGGTGTCTCCCTCCACGGCCACGACCCCTTGGTGGCCCGTCTTGGCCAGATAGGCGTCGGCAGCCGCGGCCGCGCCGGTCGGGTCGGGGAGAGCCGCACCGCGGCGCAGCGCCCCGGGCGCCAACGCCTGGGCGCCGGCTCGGGCGGCGCCCTCCGCTTCGCTGATGGCCCGACGCTTGGCGGCCAGCAGGCTGCCGCCGTCGATGACGAGGCCACCCACGACCACCAGGGCGACGACGAACACGGCCAGGAAGGCCGTGACCTGGCCACGTTCGTCGCGCGTCACGGAGCCGTCTCCCGGAACCGGTCCACCACCGAGACGGATCGAGCGGTGAGCATCTTCGACCCGGGGAGGCGGAGCAGGGTCAGGTCGGCGAGATCCACCGCGCAGCTCACGTCGGCGGCGACGAGGCCGCCGGGGCGGAAGTCGGCCAGATCCACGACTACCTGGAAGTGGCGGCAGGAGAGACCCTCGGTGGTGAGCGTGGCCGCCGCGGCCTGCTCGGCCAGGACCTGCGCGCCATCTGGGCTGCGGGCGAGCGAGGCGGCCCGGGCGGCGTCCCGGGCGGCGGAGTCGACGTCCGCCCGGCCCCGGGCCATCCGCCCGAAGGCGACCATGAGGAGCAACACGGCGACGAGCGCCGGGGTCAGCAGGGCGAGCTCCGTGCTGGCACTGCCCCGCTGCCCCCTCACCGGGGAGACGGGCCGGTTCACGGGCCCACCCCGGGGATCCCTCGGTATTCCTCGGTGGGGCTGGCGGCGATGGCCCGGACCGGCAGGTGGAGCCATGGCACCAGCGAGATCGCGGTGCCGGTCACCTCGACTCGGGCCTCGTCGAAGGACCGGCGAGCCGAGACGCCAGGGGCGCCCACGATGCTCGGCCCCGCCTGGGACAGGAAGCCGCGGGCTTCGGCCTCGCCGTCGGCCGCCGACCCGCCCTCGACCCTGGCGGCGCGGACGCCCTCCTCGGCGGCCGCCTTCGTCACCGCCGAGGCGTGCTGCCAGAGGGCGAACTGCACGGCGACGACGATGAGGAACATCAGGGCCGGTACGGCGATGGTCAGCTGCGCCGACGCCGACCCATCCTGCGAAGCCCGCCGCACGAGTCGATGAGCAGGAGCAGCAGCAGCCGCGGCGGCGGCGGACACCGGTGCCCCGGCTAGTTGAGGGGGATACTTCGGGCCTTGGCGACCACACGGTCGACGATGATCGCCCCGACCGTGATGGTCAGGCCGATGATGATGGCCGTGGCCACCACCATCTCGGTGGTGTAGCTGCCCTGTTCGCCCCGGTGGGCGGCGAGACGGTCGTGCAGCAGGCTGATGAGCGTCCGCAGGTAGGTGAGCTCCGGCATCGGGGATCCTCCTGATGGTCGTGGCGTGAGGGGCGTGCGTCGGAATTCGTGAACTCATCGGCGTTTCAGATCGCGGTGACGATCCGGGCCAGCGCCGGATAGATGACAAAGACCATGAAGCCGGCCATGAGCAGCACGATCGGCAGCGACATGCGCTCGGTGGCGGCCTGGGCGTCGGCTTCGGTGTCGGTCAGGCCTCGGCTGCGGAGCGACCGGGCCCGGGCGGCGACGGAGGCACGGACCCGGGCGCCGTCCTCGCCGGCGAGGGCCACGCTGGCGGCCAGTTCCCGCAGTTCGGGGACGGCCAGTTCGGCTCCGAGCCGGTCGAGGGCCGCCCAGGGTGTCTCACCCCGGAGGCGGCCGGCGACGAGGGCCTGGCCGATCTCGCTGAACGCCCACCCCCGGCCGCAGCCGGCGCCGCGGGCGAGGGCCGACTCGATTCCCGCTCCGCTGGCGAGGGTCACGGCGACCAGGTCGAGGAACGAGGACAGGGCATGGCGGAAGGAGCGGCGCCGCTCGGCGGCGATGGACCGGAGGGAGAGCGTCGGGACGAAGGACCCGGCCGCGGCGCCGAGCAGCGAAGCGGCGGCGGGGACGGCCAGGGGGACGGCCACCCCGCCCATCCACATCACCGCCGCCATGGCCGGGACCAGCGCGGCGCTGCCCAGGCCGGTGGCGACGCTGGCGGCGACGTGATCGTCGAGCGACCGGCCCACGATCCGCAGGTCGCATCGCACCGAGGGACCGAACCGGGCGGGCAGATCGAAGGCGTCGGCCAGGCGGTTGGTCCACCGGGCACGCCCCCGGAGCGGTGCCGGACCCCGCTCCCGTCCCTGCCCTGGCTGGCGGAGCCGGGCCGAGGCGACGGCCAGCGACGGCCGGGCGGGCAGGAGGGCGCCGACGACGACGACCAGGCCGACCCCCACACCGGCTCCGGCGAGGAGGGCGGCGATCACCTCGCCGCTCCGGAGGTGGACGGAGCTATCAGGAAGCGCTCCGGAGTCTGGTAGCGGGCCATCCGAGCCAGCCACCACAGCGCCGTCCCGAACAGGCCGGCCACGAACGTGAGGACCAGCTGGCCGAGCGGCTCGCCGAAGGGGTCGAGGTAGCCGCCGCTGAAGGCGTGCAACCCGGTGGCCATGACGGCGGTGAGGCCGGTCACGATCTGGACGGTGGTCCGGGCCCGGGCCCGGGTCGCTTCCACCCGGCGGCGCATGGCCACCTCGTCCCGGGCCGCTTCGGCCAGCGAGCCGAGCAGGACACCGAGGTCCCGGGGTGAACCCTCGGCGGCGATGATCAGCGCGGCGACGACGAGATCGGCGGTGGGGTCGGCGAGTTCGTCGGCGAGGCGGCGCAGGGCCGAGGGCAGTTGCTCGGAGGGCAGCCGGGCGGTGAGCAGCAGGAGATCGTCGCGGATGGCGGCGGGGGCGGCGGCGGCGGTGGTGACGATGGCCTGCTCCAGGCCGTGGGCGCCGGCCAGGGTGTCGCGCAGCATCTCCGCCCAGGCCGCGACGGCCTCGCTGCGGGCGAGGGCGGCCTCCCGGGCGCCTTTCTGGCCGGCCAGGTCGACCAGGAACCAGCCCAGCACCGCGCCGGAGATCGCCGCCACCGGCCAGCGGGTCGCCGCCCCGAGGAGGAGGGCGCCGGCCGTGGCCAGCGCCGCCCGCCGGCCCAGACCGGCCCACAGACGAGACCCACCCGTCCGTACCAAAGCGGCACGACCACCGCCGTGCCCGGGAGGCCCGGCGGCCGACGCCGGACGGGACGTGAAGGCCGTGACGATCAGGAAGGCACCGAAGCCGACCCCGGCACCGAGGAGCACCGCCAGGAACGTCATTCCCACCATCCTTCGAGCTGGGTGAGCAGGGACAGGTCGAAGCCGTGGGCGGCGAGCCGCTCGGCCCGGCGGTGACTGATCGGCATCCCGGGGCGGGGGACCGCCCGCCCGTCCGGACCGGGCTGGAAGACCTCGTTGGTGACCACGCCGAGCTCTCCGTCGCAGTGGGACACCTCGTGCACCGCCGAGACGAACCGCTGCGGCCCCCGCCGGGCCATGAACACGACGAGGTCGATGGCATGGGCGGCGATCCGGTTGGTGGCCTCGATCGGCGTCCGCTCGGGGGCCTGGAGGGCGTAGGCGGCCAGGCGGGGGAAGACCGACTCCGCGGAGTCGGCGTGCAGGCTGCAGAGGCTCCCTTCGTTGCCCTGGCTCATGGCGTTGAGCATCGGGCCCGTCTCCGCCCCCCGGACCTCACCGACCAGGACCCTGTCGGGGTTCATCCGCAAGCTGGCCCGCACCAGATCGGCGGCGGTGATCTCACCCACGCCTTCGACGTTGGCCGGCCGCGCTTCGTAGGCCACGCAGTCGGGGTGCAGTTCGGGGAAGCGGTCCAGACCGAGTTCCAGTTCCGTCTCGATGGTGATGATCCGCTCCCCCGGAGGGATGTCGGCGGCCAGGGCCCGCAGCATCGTCGTCTTGCCGGATTTCGTCTCGCCGGCCACGAGGATCTGGAAGCGGCCCCGAACCGCGGCGCCGAAGAACTCCCGCAGGCAGCGGTCGATGGTGCCAAGGCCGACGAGGTCGTCGAGGTCGATCTTGGGATGGCGGTGCAGCCGGACGGACACGCACGGCCGGGGACAGATCCAGGCGGTGGCGCTCAGGCGGCTGCCGTCCGACAGCGGCAGGTCGAGGATGGGATGGGCCGGGTCGAAGAGCCGTTCGGAGAGGCCCTCGCGGCGGGCCAGCTCCCGGATCAGCTCGATGAACTCCTCGTCGGAGTCGGCCAGTGGCGGGCCCGGGACCTTGTTGCCGTTGGCGTCCTCCAGAAAAACGACGTCGCATCCGTTGGCGTTGATGTTCTCCAGCGAGGTGTCCTCCAGGAGCCGTTGGAGGCGCCCGCGGGCGAACAGCCGGTCGAGCACGGCCTGCGCCACCGCCTCCTCTTCGCCTTGACCGGGGACCGGCCGGCCGTCGGCCAGGCAGCGGCGGGCGTGGCGGTCGAGGGCTTCGTTGACGAGTTGGCGGCCGAGCAGCTCCTGGTCGACGGCGCCGAGCGGGGCCTCGCCAGCCGAGGCCGCCGCCCGGGCCCGGGTGGTGAGCTCCTCGGCCACCTCGGCCCGGATCCGGCTGACGAGATCGCTGTTCACGACTTCACTCCGTTGCGGCCCAGGCGGGACGGGCCGGCGAGCGACATCCGCTCCCCCAGTGAGAGGGGCGAGGCGGCGGGCGGAGCGGCCGGCAGCCGGGAGGCGACCGTCCCGGCGACGGCTCGGGCGCTGCGGACCAGGGAGGAACGGGCCAGCCACCAGGTGCTGATCCCACCCGGCGACAGGAGGCTCTGCGCCCCCCGGGGATCGTCGGCCAGGACGCCGAGCACCTCGCAGGCGAGCGCCTCGGCGACCTCGGCGGCGGGGTACGACCGTTCCCCGACCAGCACCAGCGCCACCTGCGTCGCCATGGAACGGAGGATCCGCAGCCGGGAAGCCACGTGCTCCACCCCCGCCAGCGTGGGCCGGGCCACCATCACGGCCAGATCGGCGAGATGGAGCATCGTCTCGACGGCGTCGTCGTAGGCGAACCGGCCGCAGTCGGCCAGGACGTCGACGGTGCCGGACGCCATCGCCGCTTCCAGGTTCGGGGTGAGGGCATCGAGCGCCGCGCCGGTCTCGTTGTCGGACGGCGGGGCCACCACCGCCCGGACCCCGCAGGGCAGGAGCTGGGTGTGGCTCAGGAGGGTGGCCGAGTCGAAGCCGTGCCGCCCGGCCGAGGCCAGCGATCCCAGACCCGGCTCGAGGCTGAGTCCGCACGTGGGGGCCAGGTCGCCGCCGGCCACGTCGGTTTCGACCACCACGGCGCACCGGCCCGCCGGCCAGGCGGCGGCCAGCGCCACCGCGGCGGTGGTCACCCCGGGGGAGCCCTTGGCGCTCAAGAGGGCGACCAGGCTCACGGCGTCGCTCCGCTGCGGGCCAGGCTGATCCGCCCGGCCGAGGCGGCGGCCAGCACCCCGGGCACGTTCTGCTCCGCCACCTCGACCGAGACGATCTGCGCCGGATCGCCGGGCCCCCGGGGCTCGACCGAGGTCACTTTCGACCGCAGCAGCGACGGGTCGGTCGCCGTGGTCCCGTCCGGCGCGGCGAGGTTCGCCGAGGGGGTGACGACCACGAGCACGTTGTCGCCGGCCTGCAGGCCCGGTGGGTACTGGCCGGGCTTGAGGGCAAGACCCACCACCGCCCGGCCGGCCGCCAACGCCGGCCCCGCGTCGAGCTGGGCGGGGGAGAGGAGCGTGCCGGCGTGGAGGGTCACGCCCGCCACACGGCCCACCACCTCGGCCCGGTCCGAGGCGGGCATGATCCGTACGCCGGGATCGACTGAGACCCGGACGACCGTGAGGTCAGCGGCCCGGATCGGAGCACCGACGGCCACAGTGTTCCGCAGGGCCAGGACGGGCCGGCGTTCCCCGGCGCTGGAGAAGAGGGCCACCGCCGCCAGGCTGAACGCGGTGACGATGAACACGCCCAGCGCCAGCCGCCCCCTGTTCCTGGCTGCGGCCCGCAGCAACGATGGCGGCCCGAGCGGCGGTGATGCCGGTCGGCCGGCATGGTTGCGTTCTCGGTTGATGGGTGGATGGGTGGTGGCCACCGGTCACCTCCGGGGACGGACGTTGAGAGCCTGGATCTCCGCCACCCGGACGGGGATCGGCGGGGTCGAACGGGAGACGGTGCCGAGGTCGCCGCCGCCGGGAGCGCCGTCGACGGACCAGGTCACGTGCCAGTCCGTCCTGGCCGTCACCTGGAATTCCCCGGTGCGGGTGTAGGTATGGGAGCAGTCGGTTTGCTGCGCCTCGTCGGGTACCGACGGGTCGTAAGGGCGACCCGGGCCGGCGCAGACCACCAGCGCTCCGTCGCCCGTGCTCCAGACGGTGCGTTCGGGCACGGCCTGGACGACCACGGTGACGCCCGGCACTGACACGGTGGAGCGGCGCGGTTCCCACTCGTCGTCGACCCACAGCCAGGTGGGGAACTGGACGACCTGGTCGCCGGCCGGGCTCATCGCCGCCGACGGCACGGGGAGGGCGAGATGGCCGAAGGCTTCGTCCCGGAGTTCGGTCGGGGTGCGGGCCGGCACGAACACCGGGGTGCCGCTGAAGCTTCCCTGCGAGAACATCCGCTCGCCGTAGACCTCTCTTTCGGTCGCTTCGTAGCAGCGCTTCTCGAACCAGCGGCCAGGAGCGTCCGTCGGGATCTGGGTGCCGTCGCTGCGGAACACCGGCAGGGCCGGCGGCACCTCAAGAGAGGCGTAGCGGCACGCGTTCGGCTGGGCCCGGCGGCGGCTGCCCCGTCTGCCGGGGACGGACGTCGTGTTCGAGGCTTCCGAGTCGCATCCCTCCTGCGCGCAGATGGCCGCCGCACCCTTCTCGGCGCCCGCCTGCCCCGGGGCGGTGAGGACCGACGTGGCCACGAGGACAAAGGTGGCGAGGAGGGCGGTCAGACGGTGCACGGCGGGTCCTCCGCGCCGGCCTTGCCGCCCACCGAGGACACCTTCCACTGCGAGTCCTCCTTCACGAGGATCACCTCGAAGAGGCGGCGCCCCTCGGTGGGCGTGTCGATGCGTTGCCCGTCGGACTCCCGGTAGATGCCGCCCTTGTCCGTGCGGCAATCCTTGACGGACGCTCTGGTGGCCGACTCGATGGTGATGACGGGGGCGAACTCGTCCGGCGTGTCGCCGTCCCGGTACACGAGCCCCTTGATGCGGTTGAGCTGGAACATGTCGAAGAGGTGGTCGTACTCCCCACCCGTCGCGATGGCGCCCAGAGTGGTCTTGGCGTCCACGGGGTCGAACCGGCCGGTGCGCTTCCCGTACTCGTCGACCACCGTCCAGAAGTGGAGGTAGGCCGCTTTGACCGCCTCCGTGTCGTCGCCGGCCGGCGACGGAGGTGGCGTCGTCGACTCGATCGCCCCGCCGCCCGTGTCGCTCCCGGCGGGTGACGGGGTCGTGGTGGTGGTGGCGGAGCGTCCTGCCGTGCTGTCCTTGTCGGAGGAGCATGCGGCTCCGGTGACAACGACCAACGCCAGGATCATGGCGACGATCCGGCGGTTCATTGCCCTCCTCCCTTCCAGCGGGTGGTGACGTCGCGGCTCGGTCGACGGGCGCGGCGCGATCACCGAATCAACGTGGGAGGGTGCCCCGAGAGGAAGCAGCCCGAGGTCGGCGGGACGGGGCTCCGAAGTCCGCCGCCCGGTGGTGAGCCGGGGCCGAACCCGAATGAGGAGACGCCGGCGGGGTTCGGCTGTCATCGCGTGACCTCTGGGACGTCGGGCGGCCCGTCAGGGCCGACGGTGTCGAAGTAGGCGATCGAGAGGCGGCGGTAGGCCTGGTCGAGCACGAGGATGGCGAGCTGGAGCTCCTCGGAGAGCTCGCCCAGCGCCTCGGGCTGCACCCGCTCCTTCCAGGGGTCGGCGGCCAGGTCGAGGGCCGAGACGTCGAGGAGGCGGCACCAGAGCCGGAAGGCCGACCGCTCGGCGGCCGCCCGCAGCACCTCGAGAAGCGCGACGCTGAGAGGGCGGGCGGGCTCGACGTCTCCGGTGGCGCCCTCGTGGGTGGTGGTGGAGGACATGGCAACTCCCTTCGATCCGATGAAGGGAGTGTGCCAATCGGGATTCCCGGTCACCTTCCCGGTGACCTTCCCGATCCGGCCCGAAAACCGTTCCCGACCAGGATTTTTTTCGATCGGGAACCCGGTTTCGTTCCCGGTCACCTTCCCGATCGGCCGCCTCGCCGTTCCCGGGTCCTGCCGCGAGGGCCTCGACGGAGCAGGCCGTCCGCCATCTCGCGCGCCGGCCCTTGCCCCAGGGCGTCCAGAGCGGACGGAGACGATCGGCGAGTGCGGCACGACGGCGTGGTGCCCCGAGAGGAGGGACTTCACACCAGGCCTACGACCGAATTGCCCCACTATGACGATCCCCGTTCCTTTCGCGTCGTGAGCGCCAGGCGCCCAACTGAAGGCCGCCACGTCTCGCATCAGCGTCGAGGCCGGGACACCGGCCGTCTCGGTTCGACGTGGACCCCCTGGGCTTCGAGAACCGTGCAGTCGAGGGGCCCTCGTGGCGGCCGCGGGACGCCCACTGCTCGAAGGCTGCTTCGATGTCGGCGTCGGCGTCGGCGACCGACCAGCCGTTGACCCGAGCGAGGTGGGCGAGCGCCGCGGCGCGGCGGCCTCGCTCCCCAACCCGAAGTGCTTGACCTCATGGCAGCCGGGGCTGTTCGGCGGGCACTCGGGCCGGGCTACTGGCCGTAGGCTCGGCGGAGGCTCTCGACGTCCCACTCCTGCGGCGTGCGCTGCTCCGAGCGCCACACACCCTGGCCGGAGCACATCGTGGCCTGGGCGTCAAAGCCGTTGGTGACCTCGAAGCACTTCGCCTGGGTCGACGCCGAGTCAGCCCTGTTGACCGGGACGTTATCGATGGCGTCGAGGGTCTCCGGATGGTACAAGGCCAGGGCGTGGCCGAGTTCGTGCGTCATGGTGGCGGCGAAGTCGACCTGCGCCGCGCACAGCGGACCGTTCAACATCCGGAACGTCCGGTCGGAACACCGCTGCCAGTTGGCGGTCGCGGAGTCCGACCCGGTGAACCAGTCGTTGCGGGGCGCGATCCGGATGTGTGCCGCCTTGAGCGTGTGCCGCACTGGACGGCGGTCGGGGCAGATACCAATGTTGCTCGCAGGCTGGGCGTCGACTTCACGCTGGAGGTAGGTCTCCCCAAGCACCTCGGTCGTGTCGCTGCCCTCCAAGGGGCGGTACTGAACCAGGATGTCCGCCGGTGCTGTGGGGACCCGGATGAACTGGCCGCCGCGCCGGGCGCCGGACATGATCGTGCTCCAGCGGCTGAGCGCCTCGTCCAGACGCTCGGTGTATGACGGGTCCGGGAACGGGTGGGCGGGATCGGTGGCGACCGTGACGGCGTGCCCAGCCGGCCATAGACAGCTGCTCCAGCCAAGCTTGTTGTCGGAGATGGCGGTGGCGGTGGCTGTCGGTAGGGCAAGCGAGCTCGCAAGGCACAGGACGCCGAACCGGCGCGCAAGACGCCAGCTGGCGCTCCGGCCACGACGGCCGCCGTCAACAGCGCTGGAGGTCGAAGGGTGCGCGTCAATCCGAGAAGGCACCGGGACCGATCCTTTCATAGCGGCAACTCGCCGCAGCGTCCCAGGGGACGAGACGCCTGGTGGGTCCTGCGTGGACCACAATCGTTACGTTTACGTCCAACCGTACGTAGTGCGGCGCCGGTTGGCATCGGGGCTGGCCCGAGACTTTTCGAGCCAGATCGCTCGGCCCGCGTGAGGGATAACCCTCGAGCTCTCGGGGGTACCCGCTGCAGCGGTGTCGCTCCGCGCCGGGGTTGTCTGGCAGATCGGGTCCGTCTGTCGCGGAGTGCAGTACTTCGGCGTCGGCGTGAGACAGGCCGGCGATACGCTGTTGGTGTGTCGATATTGATCACGCCGCTGGCTGACTGGATGGCCGTGCCGGACCAGCCGTACGTTCCGGCGCGCCGAGGCGACGACTGGTTCGTCGGCGCCGGCGACGAAGCCACCGCGCTCCTCGTTGCCGGCACCCGCGATCGCGAGACCCCCGGCACGTTCGTCGCCCTCGTTTTCGACGAGGATTTCGACTTTGTCGGAAGCGGGGGAGTCATCGATCGCGACCGCGTGCGGGAAGTCCGCTACGTGCGTCGCGATCCCAAGGGCGAGTTCCTCTCGATTGAGCGCCGGGTCGGGCTGGCGGAGGCGCTCGACCTCCTGCCGCACCCCGAGGGCGGCTGGTACCGGGAGACGTGGGTGGCTCCGGTCGTCGTCGAGCCTCCGGGCTATGGCGGCCGGAGAGCCACGGCGACCGCGATCTACTTCCTCCTTCCGCCGGGGGCCGAGTCATGCTGGCACCAGGTCCGCTCCGACGAGGTGTGGCTCTGGCACCACGGCGGTCCTTTGGAGTTGCGACTGGGCGGAAAGGGTGACCGGCCCGAAGACAGCGAACGGTTCATCCTCGGCCCGGACGTCGCAACCCGCCAGGTGTTCCAGGCCGTCGTTCCCGGCGGGACGTGGCAGACCGCCCGCCCGTCAGGCGAGCGGGAGGTCCTGGTGAGCACCATCGTTTCGCCGGGATTCGACTTCGCCGACTTCCGGGCGCTCTGAGCCAGGCGGCCGGGTCAGGCCGGCTGATCCCTGGTGGAGGAACGGAGGTAGTGGAGGACGGCGAGCACCCTCCGGTGGTCCTCCTCGGAGGCCGGTAGGCCGAGCTTGAGGAAGATGGACCGGATGTGGGCCTCGATCGTCTTCGGGCTGAGGGCCAGCCGTGCACCGATCGCTTCGTTCGACCGGCCCTCCGCCATGAGCCGGAGCACATCCCGCTCCCGGTCGGTGAGGGTGTCGAGCTGGCCGGCCTCCCGCTGGCGGTTGGTGAGGCGCGCCACGACCTCGGGGTCGAAGACGCAGCCGCCCGAGGCGACCCGCCGCAGCGAGTCGGTGAACTCGTCGGGGTTGGAGACCCGGTCCTTGAGGAGGTAGCCGACGCCTCGGGACCCGTCCGCCGTCAGGGCGAGGACGTAGTCGGTCTCGACGTACTGGGACAGCACGAGGACGCCGACGTCGGGGTGCTGCTCCCGGATGGTGTGAGCGGCCCGGAGCCCTTCGTCGGTGTGCGAGGGCGGCATGCGGATGTCGAGCACGGCCACATCAGGATGCAGCTCGTCGACGAGGCGGACGGCCTCGTCGCCGTCGCCGGCCACGCCGACGACGTCGAAGCCTGCGTCCTTGAGGAGGGCGGCGAGGCCGCTGCGGAGAAGGACGGCGTCTTCGGCTAGGACCACTCGCACGGAAGCTCCATCCGCAGGACGGTGCCCCGGCCGGCGGGGCTCTCGATGGTGAGGGTGCCGCCCACGGCGGTGACGCGGTCGACGAGGCCGGTCAGCCCCCCGCCCGCAGCGCGGTCGGCGCCGCCGACACCGTTGTCGGTGACCTCGAGCACGAGACCGGCGTCTGCGGCGCGACACGTCACCCGCACGGAGGTGGCCCGGGCGTGCTTGGTGACGTTGGCGAGGGCTTCGGAGGCCACGAAGTAGGCCGTGGCCTCCACCAGAGGCGAGCATCGGGGCACCGCGCCGTGCACCTCGACGGGAATCGCGGCCGTTTCGGCCAGGGAGTGGAGGGCGGCGGTGAGCCCTCGCTGGGTGAGGACGGCGGGATGGATGCCCCGAGCGAGGGCCCGCAGCTCGGTATGCGCCGACTGCAGCTGCTGCGTGGCGTTGGCCAGCGCCTCCCGGACTTCGGGGCTGGTGTCGTCGGGCAGCCGGTTGAGCACCCGGGCGAGGCTGACGGTGACCGACATCAGCTGCTGCTGGGCGCCGTCGTGGAGGTCACGTTCGATCCGGCGGCGTTCGGCATCGGCCGCCTCCACGATGCGGGTGCGGGACTCGGAGACGTCGAGGAGGGCGCGGCGCCGCTCGTTCATGACGGTCGCCAGCAGCAACGACATGATCACCACGCTGGCGTTGAACGACTGGAGCGAGGCGAGCCGCACCGTCGACGGCAGGCCGGCGAACGGGCCGTGATTCGTCGCAGTGATCCAGACGGCCACCGTGGCGATCACGACGTTCGCGGCCGCCGCGGCGGCGGCACCGAGGCGGAGGGCCGCCCACAGGGCAAACGGGAAGATCAGGAACACCAACGGGAGGGAGCCCCGCAGCAGCACCGAACTGGCGGCGGCCGTCCCGATCAGGAGCAGGGCGACCTCGCCGTAGCGTTCCGCCGGAGGAAGCGACGCTGACCGCGCCTTCGCGGGGAGGAGGAGCAGCAGCAGGGGGGCGATTGTCAGGACCCCGATGACGTCGCCCACCCACCACACGAACCAGCCAAGGGCCCACTGCCCGGGGGGAATGACGCCGCTCCAGCGGAGGAGGCCGGTGCCGATGGTGGCGCTGATGACGTTGCTGGCGAACCCGCCGATGAGCACCAGGCCGACGACGTCGGAGAGCCGTTCGAGGCGGGGATCGAAGCGGGTGCGCCGCAGCAACCAGATGGCGGCGGCCGGCGTCAACGTCTGACCGGCCGCGACGCCGAGGGCGACCGGTACCGCCACTCCGTGGGAGACGACCTCGAGGAACCCGCCGACGAAGACCGCCGGCCACGCCCGCAGGCCGAGCAGCAGCAGGCCGGCCAGCGCCACCCCCGCCGCCGGCCAGATGGCGGAGACGACCGAGACCGACGCCAGCTTCGTACCGACCTGGCCGGCGACGAAGCATCCAACGCCGAGACCGACGACCCGGACGGCCTCGACCCGGTCGGCCGCCGACCAGTCGAACCGGCGCGCCCTCGAGCGCGTCCGTCCACCCCCGGCGGCGAGGACGACCGAACCTGGCGGTTCGCTCCGTTCGTGCACGTTCACCGTTCTAGCCGGTGGGCCGGGCGGGCGCGGTCGTGGGCAGGACCGCCGGGGCGTCGGGGGGCCCGTCACGCCCGACGGCGTCGAAGTACGCGATCGAGAGCCGGCGGTAGGCCCGGTCGAGCACCGGGACCGCCAGTTGGAGCTCCTCGACCACCTCGACAAGCACCCCGGGCTCGACCCGCTCCTTCCACGGGTCGGCGGTGAAGTCGATGGTGGAAATGTCGAGCAGGCGGCACCAGAGCCGGAAGGTCGACCGCTCGGCCGCCTCCCGGAAGACTTCGAGCAGTGCGGCACCGAGCGGGCGGGCCGGTTCGACCTCTCCCGTTGCGCCCTTCGCGGTGATGCTGGGGGACATGGCAACTCCCTTCGTCGCGGTGAGGGGAGTGTGCCGATCGGGATTCCCGGTCACCTTCCCGATTCGGCCCAAAAACCGTTCCCGACCAGGAATTTTTTGAATCGGGAACCCGGTTTCGTTCCCGGTCACCTTCCCGATCAGCCTCGTCGCCGTTCCCGCGCTCCCTGCCGCGAGGGCAGGCCGCGTGCTGCCCGGCCTGTGGGCCGGTGGCCAGCGTCTGGCAAGAACTTTGGCCGTACGGACCTGCGGCACGGAAGCGTGGTGCTCCGGGGGGAGGAGTTCCAGACCAGGCCAACGCCGGGATTGCCCCGCTATGACGGGCCTCGTCCGTTTCGCTCCTTGCCGAGCGGAACTCCACGCGCTGCAGCGAGCGGCCATCACGGTCAGGAGGTCGAACCCGGGGGTTCACCGGCGGGACTGGACACCGGCGGTCCGACACGGACGCCCAGGGCTTCGAGAACCGAACAGTCGAGGACCCAGTCGTGGCGGCTGCGAGCGGCCCACTGCTCGAAGGCCGCTTCGGCGTACGCCTCGGCATCGGACATCGACCAGCCGTTGACACGGGCGATCCCGGTGACGTTCCCGATCCGGCCCCGAAGTCGTTCCCGACCCAGGATTTCTCGACCGGGAACGACGGGTCGTTCCCGGTGACCTTCCCGACCGTCCACTGAGCCTCTCCCGCGAGCTTCCCGATGCCGGTGAAGGCGCCAACTCGGGACCGGTGAGAGCGTCGGTCGGGCGGATCACAGCGGATAGACGTCCGAAACGATCCGACATGACGTACATGTCCTGTTCTTCCGGTTCGTGCCACTCCGCGTCACAAAGATCTGGTCGCCGGTGACGCTCGGCGGTCGGTCGACGGGGCCGGGCTGCTCCGCGGCGCCGACGCTTCGCTTCGGCCCACCCGGCCTGCTGCATCGCAACGGCCGCAACCCCCTGGGTCGGGGAGCAGGACCGAGACGGTGCCGCCGGTACGCTCCCGCCCGATGGCCCTTGACGACCTCCAGACATGGCCCGGACCGGACGACGAGTCCCCGTTCCGGCGACCGCTCGTCGGTCATGCCGACTGGACGTCCCCACACATCCGCCGCTTCGACGGCGATTCCCGCTTCGTCGTACGGCTCGTCCCCGCCCTCCAGCTCGCCAGCTCCCCCGACCTGCTCCCGACGACGAAGGCCCTCCACGCGGAACTCGATCAACCCTTCTGCCGCACATGCTGATTAAACTATTGACAAGGTTCACGAAAGGGCGCAGGATGGGTATGAAGCTCGAAGACCTGATCGCAGCGGCGGAACGGCAAGGCTGGGTTGTCGATCCGACGAAGAGCGGTTTCATGTTCCATCCGGCTGACCGGTCCCAGTCGCCGTACACCGTCCACCGCGACCCGCCCGACCACACCTGCTGAAGAAGATCCTTCCGCAACTCCGCAAGCGAGGACTTATCTACCCGCCCCCGAAAGGAACACCGTGAGCATCTGGCACGTCACCATCGAGGTGGCCGCCGACCAGACCGACAGCAAAGCGCCCGACCCGGCGGCCCTCGACGAATTCCTCGAACTGCTCGGCCCCGAAGCCGCCGTCAGCGGCACCCCTGAAGAGCCGGCCGACGGCAAGGTCCGCTACGGCGCCGACATCACCATCGACGACAACGACATCCACGACATGCCCCGAGTCGTCAGCGTCGCCCTCGACCTGTTCCGCGGGTTCGCAACCAAGGCCGGTCTGCCCGACTGGCCACTGGCCCGCCTCGAGGTCCTCTCCGACACCGAAGTCGACGCTCAGCTCGCCCAGCCCAACTTCCCGGAACTCGTCGGTGTCAGCGAGGTCGCCGGGCTGCTCGATGTGACCAAGCAGCGAGTCTCGGCGCTGGCCAAGTCGGAGAGCTTCCCCGAGCCAGTCGTCCGGCTCGAGTCCGGGCCGATCTGGACACTGCCGTCGGTGCGTCGCTTCGTCGAGAACTGGGCCCGGCGACCTGGCCGGCCGGCCCGCGTCGGCTGACACATCCATCCGGCGGCTCCCTGAAGAGCCTGATTTCCCGGCCGCCTACGGGCAGCGATGGCAGTCCAGGTATGGCATCCTCGGTCAAGAGGTCGTGGATTGCCGTGATCACGCGGTGATCACGAAATCAGCATCACTGGGTGACACTGGACGTCACGAAGAAGCACCGAGGAACGCGAAAGTCCTGATCAGGCGATACGTAATGAACGGGACGGTACTGGACGTCACGAGAGGATCTTGACTGGGGGTCAAGAGGTCGGGAGTTCAAATCTCCCCAGCCCGACACGTAAAGCAGCCTAAAGGTCAGGACCCAGAGCCTCCCTTGATCGCAATGGCGGTTGCAGCTGGCGATGTGGCAGGTGCCTGCAGCCAGGGCATGACCATGGCCGCCCTTCACTCCTCGGCGCTCGTGAGCAGACCGGGCTGGACCAGGCCCAGGGCATGATGGCAGAGGCACGAGGCTGGATGGACTGGTGCGGCCTACTGCTGGACCATCAGGACGAGCTGCACGCTGGCTCTGTCCATTCAGAGGCTGAACCGGGCAGAGGCCTTCGCTGAGTATGAGGCTGCCCCGTCGCGGGAGGAAGAGTCCTCTCCATAAGCCTGACTTCTAGTGAGCCTCCAGCTAGAAGCGTTCAGCCTTCCTCGGTCAGGTTCGCTGTGGTGTCGAGGAATCCAGCCTGGAGCATCCTCCGTCTGGCCTCTCTGCTGGCCCCGCTGTCGAGGTCGTTAGCCATGGCGAGCTGCTGGCGCGCGCATGGCTCCTTGGCCTCCAAGTGGAGCGGTTGCTCCAGGTGGCTCGCCACCGCCTTGGGCGGCATGGCGCGCAGCCAGCTCGTGAAGCCCTTAGCGGTCACGCGATGCTCCATGGATGCCCCCTGGAGAACCAGGGCACCAGTGCCCGCGAAGCCAGCCAGACAGAGCAGCGCCCAGTCAGCGTGCATCCTCCAGCCGATCAGGCCCATGAGGATCGCGAAGATGAGAAGGAACAGGGTCGGGTCTACGCGTTCAGTGGCCATCGGAACCGTCCGTACTTCCGATGCTGCCCACCCGGCTGGCAGGCAGCCTTGTGGCCACCCATGCCCACTGGCAAGGCATTCCATTCCTGCTCTGACCAGGGTTTTTAGCGGTTATCCACAGGCCCTGGCTGGCAGCACCTGCCCTCGCTCATGCTCAGGAGGTGGTGGGGGCGAGCCTCTCGGCATCGTCCTCGGTCAGACGGCTGCCGCAGCGAAAGCCCGGCACAGGCGACAGGTTCCCACATGGAACAGCCCCTACCCGGCGGTGCGGCATCCGCGAACTTGTCCTGTCGGACCTGTCTGAACGCCTCAGTCAATGGTCGTATCGAGGGCTTTCCTGCCATTCTCGCCGATCGCCATTATGAAGCTGACCCGAACACCGGGACGGAGCAAGTCAAAGTCAGCGGCGAACCGCATGTTATTTCTGCCGAGGAAGACATCTAAGCTCCCTTCAGCGGTAAGAAATGCGAACGGCTTGGCCGGATGCCGGTATCTAACGACACCCAGCATTCTTTCGGAAGATAGTGAAATAACCGGCGGCCGGCGCTGGCCAGGAACCGAATCGAGCCAAGACAGCAGGTCCTTCGCGCGAACCGAGAGGGCGTCATCACCAGCATCATTGATTACGCACCAGAGAGTACCGTAGCAGGCGGAAAGTTGGCGGACTAACTGGTCACGGATCGTCGGAGGAATCGAGTCGAACGACTGACGAACGGCCGTCATCGCGTCCATTGCCCGCGAGTACTCTTTCGTGTCGATACAGAAGCTCCCAAGTCGCTGGTAGAACTCAACGTCGAGATGCCAAGCGTCACTCTCATGCAAGGCCGACTGGGCTAGTGCGAGAGCCTTGTCTATTGACTTCCTCGCACTGGCGAAAGACAAGACATCCAAACTGCATCTGGCGTGCTCGAGCAGAACATATGGATCATCTGGAGCCCGTTTCAGCGCAAAGTCAACCTGCGAGAGAGCTGCGTCCACATCGCGCCTACTTTGCCGCAGGAAGGCGGCGTAAAAAAGCCGGAGCGGCGCCGAATCGGGCTCGATTTCGATTGCCGCCCGGAACGCTTCGTCAGCCGCTCGCAAGTTCGCAGAGGCCGCAAGAACTTGTGCCTCGACTCGATACACCTCATAGTAGTCCGCAGCAAGCTGCTTTGCCGATGATATCTCGTCTAGCGCGCGATCAAATTGTTCAGACTCGGCGAACTTGAGCGCTTGGAGAAGATATTTGGCGACGATGTAATCACTGTTCGACCGAATCCATACGGTCTGATAGTCATAGGGATCGCCCGAGAGCTTCTTGCCAAGCAGAGCCTTGTCGGTCTCCAATTGGCGTCTGAGCGATTCAAATTCGTAATCCTCATCGCCAGTCAATGGATGGTTCTTATTGAGATACTGCCGTGCCATCTCCGTCAACAAGTACCTCGATTCAACAACCGAGCCTTGCGGAGTCGAATTCATAACCATCATGTTGGTGGTCAACACTTCCTGCAATGCGGCCTGAGTATCGAAAGCGTGCCCACCGTTGAAGTACGTCACCTCTGCCAGGGTCATGTCCTCGGGTATTGCCTGAATTACTCGGAGTACGCGTTTCCCTAGATCAGAAAGGTGCTCGTAGACGTTAGACATGCAGAAGTCGAGAAAAAGGTCTGGCTTTGCGAGAATGTCCTCGGGTCTGGCGCCCGTCTGTACGGCGGAAACAAACCATTTGATGAACAGAGGGTTATTTCCCATTCTGTCGCACATGTCACCCAGTTGTTGCTGCGGCAGTCGAGACAGATGGTGTACTCCGCCTAGGTCGGCAGCCACTCTCAATAGGCGGGTCGCAATGGAACTAGGAAGGGGTTGCAGCTTCACTCTGTTCTCGAACTCACCGATTCCAATCCGCGAGGTAACGAGAAGTTTGCTGCCGGCGGGAAGGCGATTTATGAATTGCCTGATCCTGTCATCCAAGATAGTTTCGAGGTTGTCAAGTATCAGGAGGGTCCGGAATGTCGCTAGAAAGTCAATGAGTTCGCTCTCTGGGTCGGACGCATTCTGGCCACTGAGTTCGCGCACCACGCTCTGAAAGAGGCCCATGGAATCTCGGATCGCACCGCTAATATCGCGAATCTGAGTTGGGGTCAACTGGTTGACTTTGCTCGAGCTCCAAATGATTGCTTCGAAGGGACACTCGCCGTCATCCAAGAGCTCGTTGGCAATCTGGAGCGCTAGCGCCGTCTTTCCGAGGCCGCCTTCGCCGACCAGCGAGATTACAGGCCATGGACCCTTGCAGAGATTGATTACTTGTTGCACCTCGGCATCCCGACCGAGGAAGCCAGTATCGTCATAGTCGGGCAGGGGAAGATTGTTATGAGGTGCGTTAGGCGGTGGATAATAACGAGGCTCGGGTAGCCGAAATACGAAGCTTGGATCCTGCGTTAGCCGAGCCAATGTCTCTGTGACGGACTGCCAAGTGATGGGATCCTCGGCGGAGACCTGTTCGGTGAACGTCGTCACACGCGCTAGGTCGTCGTACCGGAACGGACGCACATGCGCGATCCGCTTTCTCACCGGAAGGATTAGTTGAAGCTGAGGATTTAGTTGACGGAGCTGATTTTGTACGTGTTCGGGTAGGACTTTCTTGTGGCGGTTCAGGATCTCGACCAGATCTCCCAAGTCGGTATACGGCAGGATTTCTTGGAGTGTCGGGTCTCTCCGGCCAGATCCGAGCTCGTCGGTCAACCGTCGCAGAGCGTTTTGATGAAGGGACTCGCCGAGTATCGGTACTGGATCTGCCCCTGCGCCGAGCGCTCGGGTGATCGCCTCGCGGAGGTCCTCTTCAATCGCGGAGAGCAGCGCATAGATCGTGAGTCGCGTCACGCTGAAGGCCATCGCGGCATTCCTTCCGGTTGTCTCCTCCTTTTGTAGTCACGTCCGCAAGATCCGGCTAGCACAGACGGGTGCCTGCGCCCGCTCTCGGGCGGCCGCTCGGGACGGTCTGCTCGCACGGACGAGCGCCGCCCGGGCGGCCGCGATGGCGGTAACGACCTCGGAGTGTCCCGAGGTCATCGTCGAGCGCCTCGAAGAGACCACCGTCGGGCCGTTGTCAGGCCGCTCGTCTTCCAGCGACGGCGGCCGATGAAGCCGTTCAGGCCAGCGAGCGGTCAGCGCGAGGAACGGATCGGACTCCGGCGGCGGCATCTCAGTGAGGACCTCACTTGGAGTGCGCGTAGCGCACCAGGCAGTCCTCGAAGGCCTGCTGGCCCGTCCGATAGTCGTAACGGCAGCCGGTGTCGGACGGTGCCGTCGTCGTCGTCGATGTCGTCGTCGTCGGTGGCGGCCCAAGTACATCGGTCAAGCCCAGGTAGTCGCGGACCGTCGTCCCGAGCGCCTCGATGCGCTGCTCGTCGATCACCCACTTGAGCGACGTGGCGTAGCGGGGGTGCAGATTGTCGTAGGTGCTGTGGCCGATCTGCTCGGTGACGCTCTGGCAGATCAGGGGAACCGCTCCGTATTGGGAACTCTCCCACACCTCGGTGGCCCCCTCCTCGTTGCAGGGCGCGCGGTTGATCGGCCCGGAGTACCCGGCCCGCTCCATCGGGCTCTGGCACCCAGCCGTCACCCCGGCCAGCAGCAGGCCCAGCAGGATCTTCTTCATCATCAAGACTCCTCGGGGGGTCACCCGGACCCGTCGGCCGTCCACGAAAGGTTTCTCTCCGGCGGTAGGCGCAACGGTGCCGGCTACGAGGGCGGAGGCTGCCCTTCCCACCACCAGCTTGAAGCGGTCAACGCAGGGGTTTGGGCGTAGTAGCGGCCGTAAGCGTTCGGGGCCGTGATGCAGATTGAGGTTTCCAGCTGCTTCCCCGAATCGGGATCGACGGTCACCGCGATGCGGCTCGGCCCGCCATCGAACGGGCCGTCGCCGTGCAGGCTGCCGTAGCCGCCGTAACCGTCTGGCACGTGGTGAAGCGTGTGCACCATCACGTCGACGAACCGGATTCGTGTGTTCGACTTGTTGGACACGGCCACCTTCCACGTGCGACAACGGTGGCTGTTGTCGAACCAGCGGGGCGGGTCGGGGTTCGGCCAGTTCCCCAGGAGGGTCACCTCGACGGTCCCGGTAGGCGCTGGGCGCGTGGTGGTCGTGGTCGGTGGCTGCGTCGTGACGGTGTACGGCGGCTTGGTCGTCGTCGTCGTCGTGCTGCCCGGCTTGACCGTCGTGGTCGTGGCTCCTCCGCCGCCGGAGGGCGGTGCCGTCGTGGTGGTCGAAAGCAGAGTGGTGCTGGTCGTCGCGCCGAGCGGACCGCTTGTGGTGGTGGTCGTCGTCGCCTGCTGGGACTTCGCTTTGGAAGGCGAGGCGGCCGTCCCGGTCGTGCTGGTGGTGTCGCCGGCCGCGGGGGCTTCTGAACTGGTCGCGGTCGTCTCCGGTGCGGCCGGCGCAGTCGCTGTCGTGGCCGAGTCTGCGGACGGGGCGGCAACGGTCTGAGCCGTGGTCTTCTGTTCGGGCGAGCCACAGGCCGTGGTCAGGGCGATGGTGGCAAGCAGGCCCAGCGCGGTCTTCTTCAAGCGGGTTCCTTCACTACGAGGTGGCGCGTTCAGGTACTTGTCGACCGATCTGGCCGGTGACTGGACCGGCAACTATTGCCAGTACGCCGGGGCGACCTCGCTGAGTCGCCAGGGCCCTAGGCGTAGGGTGGCGTGATGAGCGAAAAGACGAACGCCAGCGGGGATTTTGCGTCCCGCATCGCCGCCGCCTATGCCAGCCAGGGGGCGGCCATCGAGCTGGGCCGGGGCATGCTGGGCGGCACGGTGCATCCCGAGGCCGTGGTCCGGATTCCGGCCGCCATGTGCAACCGCCATGGGCTCATCGCCGGCGCCACGGGCACGGGGAAGACGAAGACCCTGCAGTTGCTGGCCGAGCAGCTCTCGGCCCTGGGTGTCCCGGTGTTCGCCGCTGACGTGAAGGGCGACCTGGCCGGCATGAGCCGGCCCGGGGAGGCCAACGAGAAGGTCACCGGCCGGGCGGCTGAGCTGGGCGTGGAGTGGACCGGCGCCGCCTTCCCGGTGAGCTTCCTGTCGCTCGGAGGCCTCGGCCCCGGGGTGCCCGTTCGGGCCACGGTCTCGGCCTTCGGGCCGCAGCTCCTGGCCAAGATCCTTGACGCCAACGAGACCCAGACCTCGTCGTTGTCGCTCGTGTTCCGCTACGCCGACGAGGCCGGCCTGCCGCTCCTGGATCTCGTCGACCTGGTCGAGGTGCTGCGCTTCCTCACCAGCGACGACGGGAAGGCGGAGCTGGAGAGCATCGGCGGGCTGTCGAGCGCCACCGCCGGAGTCCTGCTGCGCAAGATCGGCGAACTCGAAGACCAGGGGGCGGAGGCCTTCTTCGGTGAACCCGAGCTGGAGATCGCCGATCTGTTGCGCACCACGGCCGACGGTCAGGGCGTGGTTTCCCTACTGGAGCTGGCCGCCGTCCAGGACAAGCCCAAGCTCTTCTCCACGTTCCTGATGTGGTTGCTGGCCGAGCTCTTCGAGGAGCTGCCCGAGGTCGGCGACCTCGACAAACCCAAGCTCGTGTTCTTCTTCGACGAGGCCCACCTGCTCTTCGACGACGCCTCGGAGGCGTTCCTCGACCAGGTGGCGCAGACCGTGCGGCTGATCCGCTCCAAGGGCGTGGGCGTGTTCTTCGTCACCCAGCTCCCCGACGACGTGCCCGAGGAGATCCTGGGCCAGCTGGGGAACCGCGTCCAGCACGCTCTCCGGGCCTTCACTCCCCGGGACGCCAAGGCCCTCAAGGCGGCCGTCACCACCTACCCCAAGACCACCGACTACGACCTCGAGGAGGACCTCACCCAGCTGGGAACCGGTGAGGCCATGGTCACCATCCTCTCCGAACGGGGCGCCCCCACGCCGGTGGTGTGGACCCGCATGTGCCCGCCCCGCTCGCTCATGTCGGCCATCGAGTCCGAGTCGGTGGCCAAGGCGGCGGAGGGGGATGCGCTGTGGAGCAAGTACGCCGTCGAGATCGACCGGGAGTCCGCCCGGGAGAAGCTGGCCGCCCGCCTGGTGGATGCGGGCGCCACCGAGACGGCCGCGCCCCCGGCCGGTGAGGTCGAGCCTCCGCCGGACACGGAGCCCGCCCCCCGGCGACGGAGGCAGAAGGACGGCGGCAACGTCGTCGTGGACTACCTCAAGTCCCGGGAGGGCCGGGCCATGATCAACACCGTCGCCCGGGGCGTCTTCGGTCTCCTCCGCAAACGCCGGTAGCTCTCGAGGCCCAGGCCCGGACCGGCGGTCACTCGCTGTTCGCTGGGCGCCGGGCCCGCCGCCGGCACCGGTGTCGGCACCGTCCGGGTAGAACATGGGGATGGCCAGGAGGACGGACTCACAGTCGTCGGCGCGGCACGTGGCCGACAGCCACGATCTCATCCGCGTGCACGGCGCCCGGGTCAACAACCTGAAGGACGTCAGCGTTGAGATTCCGAAGCGCCGGCTGACGGTGTTCACCGGAGTCTCCGGGTCGGGCAAGAGCTCGCTGGTGTTCGGCACGATCGCCGCCGAGTCGCAGCGGCTGATCAACGAGACCTACAGCGCTTTCCTGCAGGGCTTCATGCCGTCGCTGGCGCGGCCCGACGTCGACGTCCTCGACGGGCTGACGACGGCGATCATCGTCGACCAGGAGCGGATGGGAGGCGACGTCCGCTCCACCGTCGGTACGGCCACCGACGCCAACGCCATGCTCCGCATCCTGTTCAGCCGGCTGGGGGAGCCGCACATCGGGCCGCCGATCGCCTTTTCGTTCAACGTCCCGATGCGGAAGGCGAGCGGGTCGATGACCGTCGACAAGGGCAAGGGCGAGCGGATCGTGGTGCGCAACGTCGTCTACCACGGCGGGATGTGTCCCCGCTGCGAGGGCCGGGGCTCGGTGACCGACTTCGACCTGTCGCAGTTGTACGACGACAGCAAGTCGCTCAACGAGGGAGCGCTGCGGATCCCCGGCTACAGCATGGAGGGCTGGTACGGCCGCATCTTCCGGGGCTGCGGCTTCTTCGACCCGGACAAGCCGATCCGCAAGTTCACCAAGAAGGAGCTGGATGACCTGCTCCACAAGGAACCGACCAAGATCAAGGTCGACGGCATCAACCTGACCTACGCCGGTCTGATTCCGACCATCCAGAAGTCGTTCCTGTCCAAGGACGTCGACGCGCTGCAGCCGCACATCCGCGCCTTCGTGGAGCGGGTGGTGACGTTCACCGCCTGCCCCGAGTGCGGCGGCACCCGGCTCAACGAGGCCGCCCGGTCGTCGAAGATCAAGGGGATCAACATCGCCGACACCTGTGCGATGCAGATCAGCGACCTGGCCGAGTGGGTGCGCGGCCTCGACGAGCCGTCGGTGGCGCCGCTCCTGGCCAAGCTGGCGCACACGCTCGACTCGTTCGTCGAGATCGGGCTGGGCTATCTCTCGCTCGACCGGCCGTCGGGCACGCTGTCGGGCGGGGAGGCCCAACGCACCAAGATGGTCAGCCACCTCGGTTCCCCGCTCACCGACGTCACCTACGTCTTCGACGAGCCGACCACCGGCCTGCACCCCCACGACATCCAGCGGATGAACGACCTGCTGCTGCGGCTGCGGGACAAGGGCAACACGGTGCTCGTCGTCGAGCACGAGCCGGAGACGATCGCCATCGCCGACCACGTCGTCGACCTCGGGCCCGGCGCCGGCGCGGCGGGCGGCATGGTGTGCTTCGAGGGCACCGTCGACGGACTGCGGCGGAGCGGCACCGTCACCGGCCGCCATCTCGACGACCGGGCCGGCCTCAAGGAGACGGTGCGGACGCCCACCGGCCGGCTGGAGATCCGGGGGGCGACGACGCACAACCTGCGTGCCGTCGACGTGGACATTCCGCTCGGGGTGCTGGTCGTCGTCACCGGCGTCGCCGGTTCCGGCAAGAGCTCCCTCGTGCACGGGTCGATCCCGGAGAGCGCCGGTGTGGTGTCGATCGATCAGGCCCCGGTCCGCGGCTCCCGGCGGAGCAACCCGGCGACCTACACCGGCCTGCTCGACCCGATCCGCAAGGCGTTCGCCAAGGCCAACGGCGTGAAGCCGGCGCTCTTCAGCGCCAACTCCGAGGGCGCCTGCCCGACCTGCAACGGTGCCGGCGTCACGTACACCGACCTGGGAATGATGGCCGGCGTCGCCACCACCTGCGAGGAGTGCGAGGGCAAGCGCTTCCAGGCCGCGGTGCTGGAGTACCACTTCGGCGGGCGCGACATCAGCGAGGTGCTGGCGATGTCGGTGACCGAGGCCGAGGAGTTCTTCGGCGCCGGCGAGGCCCGCACGCCGCCCGCCCACGCCATCCTCGGCCGGCTCGCCGACGTCGGGCTGGGCTACCTCAGCCTCGGCCAGCCGCTCACCACGCTGTCGGGCGGCGAGCGGCAGCGGCTCAAGCTGGCCAGCCGCATGGGGGAGCAGGGCGGCGTCTACGTCCTCGACGAGCCGACCTCCGGCCTCCACCTGGCCGACGTCGAGCAACTGCTCGGCCTGCTCGACCGGCTCGTCGACTCCGGCAAGTCGGTCATCGTCGTCGAGCACCACCAGGCGGTCATGGCCCACGCCGACTGGATCATCGACCTCGGCCCGGGCGCCGGTCACGATGGCGGCCGGATCGTCTTCGAGGGCACACCCGCCGACCTCGTCGCCGCCCGCTCCACCCTGACCGGCGAGCACCTGGCGGCCTACGCCGGCGCCGCGTCCTAACGGAGCGGGAACTCGATGCCGCGCTCCTCCTCGGGTCGGGGGCCGAAGATGCGGCGCTCGGACTCGTCGATGGGGACGTCGTTGATGCTCGCTTCCCGGCGGCGCATGTAGCCGTGGTCGTCGAACTCCCACAGTTCGTTGCCGTAGCTCCGCCACCATTGCCCGTTCCGGTCGTGGCTCTCGTACTGGAAGCGGACGGCGATGCGGTTTCCGTCGAACGCCCAGAGGTTCTTGCGCAGTGAGTAGTCGAGCTCCCGCTCCCACTTCTGGGTCAGGAACTTCACGATCTCGTCGCGGCCCGTGACGAACTGATCCCGGTTGCGCCAGACGGAGTCCTCCGTGTAGGCGCCGGCCACCCGCTCCGGATCCCGGGTGTTCCAGGCGTCCTCGGCGGCCTGCACCTTCTGGGCGGCCGTCTCGCGGGTGAAGGGGGGAAGGGGCGGGCGGTCGGCCATCAGCAACTCCGTTCAGTGGTGGGGCAGCGGGCACCCGGGCATGGGGAGGGCCTCGACGGCGGGGCCGGGCGGGGTCTGGATGCAGGCGAAGCAGGGCGGGCAGGGCAGGGGCGCCGGCCGGCAATCGACACACCGGTTCTCTTCTGTGGCCCCCGTCGCCGGGGCGCCGAACCCGGTCACCACCGCCAGGACCGATGCGGCGGCCGACGTCGTCCACCGGCGTCTGATCCCCATCACGCCAGCATTATTCCAGTCCCACACCGGCGGCATCGGCCGCCGCCCACAGGAGACAGATTCGTGACGGTGGCGTACGATGCGTTCACTGACCAGCCGACCCCGGTGTCTCCGTCCCCGGCCTCATCCACGTCAGTCGACCAGCCCGAACACACCACCGACTTCACTTTCGCAGTTGGGAGGGTCATCAAATGCGCCGGACCGCGTTCGTCGTCGCCACCGTCATCGCAAGCGTCCTATCCATGACCTCCGCCGTCGCCACCCCGCCGACCGGTGAAGTCCAGTTCAAGGACATGGCCCGAGCCCAGGCCGTCGAAGGCGCCGTCGTGCCGATCAATCCGGGCACGGCCCTCGCGTCCGGGTCGTACTCGATCGCCCCCGGCGGCGAGACCGGCTGGCGACAGTTGCCCGGCACCATGGTCCTGGCCGTCAACAAGGGCAAGCTGATGCTCCACGGCGGTGAAGGATGCGCGGCCAAGGAGTACATGACCGGGCAGGCGGCGGTGGCCGCGGCCGGCACCTACATGGTGCACAACGCCGGGAGCGAGCCGCTCGAGTTCTTCGGGTGGTTCTTCGGTCAGGTTCCCGGCGGGCCGAAGCCGCTGGCCGAGGGCCCAACGGAACCGGCGCCGGCGGGCTGCGCCGACATCAAGGCCGCCGGAGCGTCGCCCACCGGTGTGTCGCTCACCACCCCGGCCGTGGGATTGCTGGTCCCCGGTGAATACGGCGAGGGCGCCACCCTGACCATCGAGGCCGGCAAAGACGTCTACGCCAGCTGGCTGGACATCTCGCCCGGCTGGAGCAGCGGATGGATCTCGCACCACTCGGCGGCGAACATCGTGGAGCGCGGCACCCTCAGCTATGTCGAAGCCAAGGACGGGAAGTGTGACGAGAGCGAGGAGTACCACGCCGGCGAGGCCTTCTATCACCCGGCTCACCGCCACATGGCGTTCAACAAGGGCAAGGAGCACGTGATCCTCTGGACCATGTACTTCAACCTGCCCCACGACACGCCGCTGCCGGTCATCGGCAACACCATCACGGCGGTCGACTTCACGCAGCTCCCGCCGACGGATTGCCCCCGGCTGCGGTGATGGGGGAACGCTCACACCGCAGGCACCTGCTGGTGTCCGCCGCGCTGGCCGTGGCGTGGTTGGCGCCGTCGGCCAGCGGGTCGTTCGCCGCGAGCGGTGGTTGCAGCCCGAACGGAACGGCGCTGTCGCTCACGGCCTTCGACAACAAGTTCGACAAGGACTGCCTGGCGGCACCGGCCAGCCAGGCTTTTACCATCGACTTCACTAATCTGGACCGAGGCATCCCGCACAACGTTGCGATCTACGAAGACCAGACCGCCAGCAAGGCACTCTTCAAGGGCGAGCTGGTCGACGGGCCGGGCAAGACCACGTACTCGGTGCCGGGGCTCCCGGCCGGCACGTTCTACTTCCGGTGCGACCCGCACCCGGAGATGCACGGGACGTTCGTCTCCGGCTGAGCGTTACGCCGTGCCCGGCTCCTCGAGCTGCTCGAGGAGCCAGGCCCGGAAGAAGGGACTGGCGAGACGCCACTGGCGGCCTTCCCGGCGTACGAGCTCCTGCTCGGCCAGGGTCCGCAGCGCCGTCGTGACGGCGTTGGCGTTGGCCACCATGACGGCGTCCAGAAAGGCCTTGGCGTAGACCTTCTCCCGGGGGGAACGGGCCAGCTCGCGCACGATGCGTTGCTGCGAGGGAGCCAGCGACTCGTAGCGTTCGGCGAAGAAGCCGGCCTGCCGGCGCACGATCGAGGCCAGCCCGGCCTCGATGGCCTCCTCATCGATGGTGTCGCCGGCAGCCTCGTAGGCGGCGTGGGCCAGCCACTGCACGTCGTTGGGGATGCCGTCCACCCGGCGGTAGAGCGAGCGGGCGTCGGCCCGGGTGAGCCGCTTCCCGCCCGTCCGGGCCCGGGCGACGAGATGGGCGGTCATGTCCTTCTCCGGCACGACCTCGAGGTTGAACGTCTCCCCCATGCCGAGGAGCGGCGCTCCCCGGCCCCGGGTCAGCCGCTCCATGACCGACAGGCGGGAGCCGGAGAAGACCAGGCTCGTGCCCCGGGCCTGGTCGGCCAGCGCCTTGAAGGCGCCGCCCAGGCCCTTGGGGCCGATCTCCGCCACCTGCTGGAACTCGTCGAGGACCAGGGCGGCCGGGCGGCGCTCCCCGACCCGTTCCAGGAGCGCGACCGCGTCCTCCAGCACCTCGTACCACCGGTCGGAGCCCACCGCGGGGTGCAGGGTGAGGGAGATCTTCCCGTCCGGCGACATCTCGATCTGGGGCGCGATCCGCAGGTGCCCGATGACGTCCTCGATGCTGCGGCGCGTCCGCCCGATCGGCCGCAGGACCTCCCGCACCACCGCCGTGAGAACGACGCCGGCCGCCTCGGCCTCCGTCGTGCAGAGCAGGAGGTTGGCGTAGCCGCCCCGTCCGCCGCCCTTGCGGAACCGGCGGAGCGCCTCGAGCAGCAGCGACGTCTTGCCGTAGCGCCGCGGCGAGAGCACGAAGGCGTGGATCCCGTCCCGCATCCGAGCGGTGAGCGCGGCGAGCTCCGTCGCCCGGTCACAGAAGCTCGCCGCTTCGACCGGCGCACCGTAACGAAAGGGATTTTCCCGTTTCACTGCGGGCTATTATAGCGACCGCTGTAAGACAGGCTCGCTTGAACCGGCTGCTCCGAAGTGCCCGAATTGACCCTTTCCGAGGGTGATGTCATCGAGAATTGCCGAAGAGTTGCGGCCAGGTCAGCTTGCGTTCGGGTCGCGGCCTTACCTTCGAGATCATGGACGACAACCGCACCTTCAATGAGATCGTTGAGGCCCGCATCTCCCGGCGGGCCATGCTCGGCGGCGCCCTCGGCGCCACCGCGTTGAGCTTTTTCGCACCGGTGAACCGGCTGCTCGGGCCGGCGACGGCCATGGCCGCCCCGCCCGGAGGGCTCCTCGGCTTCGAGGCTGTGGCGCCGAGCACGGCCGACGCCGTCGTGGTGCCCAAGGGCTACACCGCCCAGGTCCTCATTCCCTGGGGTACTCCGCTGCTCTCCAGCGGGCCGGCGTGGAAGCAGGACGCCTCCAACACCGCCGCCGAACAGGCGCAGCAGATCGGTATGCACCACGACGGGATGCACTTCTTCCCGTCCGCCGTGGGACCGGCCGGGAGCCGCAGCGGGCTGCTGGTGCTCAACCACGAGTACGTCGACCAGGTGCTGCTCTTCCCGGACGGGCCGACACCGATGACGCCGGAGAAGGTGCAGAAGGCGCTCGCGGCCCACGGCGTCTCGGTCGTGGCCGTGGCCCTCGTCGATGGGCAGTGGCGGGCGGTGGACTCGCCGCTCAACCGGCGCATCACCGGGACGACGCCGATGGCGTTCTCCGGTCCGGTGACGGGGAACCACCCCGCGCTCCAGGCCAACAACCCGCCGATGGGGACACTCAACAACTGCGCCAACGGGCACACGCCGTGGGGTACCTACCTGGCCTGCGAGGAGAACTGGGACGGCTACTTCGGCACGGCCGGCCCGATCACGCTGACCGCCACGGAGAAGCGCTACGGGCTGAGTGCCGCCGGAGCGGGCTACGGCTGGCACACGGCCGACCCCCGCTTCGACCTGGCCCAGAACCGCAACGAGCCGAACCGGTTCGGGTGGGTGGTGGAGATCGACCCGATGGACCCGGAGTCGACGCCGGTCAAGCGCACCGCCCTCGGGCGCATCAAGCACGAGGGCGCCACCGTCACCGAAGGGCGGGGCGGGCGGATCGTCGTCTACACCGGTGACGACCAGGACGGCGAGTACCTCTACAAGTTCGTCGGCTCGAAGCCGTGGCGGCAGGTGCGCGGTCAGCGGCAGTCGCCGCTCGACCACGGCGTCCTCCACGTGGCCCGTTTCGGGGAGGAGGGGCAGGGCGCCTGGATCCCCCTCGTCCACGGCCAGGGTGCACTCACCACGGCCAACGGCTGGGTCGACCAGGCCGACGTGCTGCTGCGGACCAGGGAGGCGGCCGACGCCGTCGGCGCCACCAAGCTCGACCGGCCGGAGTGGGTGGCCGTCCACCCGAAGAGCGGCGACGTGTTCGTGACGCTGACCAACGGCAGCAACGGGCCCACGCCCGTCAACCCCCGCCGGCCCAACCCCTACGGGCACATCGTCAGGCTCCGGGAAGCCAAGGGCGACAACGCCGCCGAGACGTTCGACTGGGACATCTTCCTCCTGGCCGGTGACCCGCTCTACGACCCGCTGGTCAAGCTCGAGCAGGCCGACATCTTCGGTTCGCCCGACGGGCTGGCCGTCGACGGTGACGGCCGTCTGTGGATCCAGACCGACATCTCGAACTCGTCGCAGCTGCGGCCCGACCGGGGCTACGACCGCATCGGCAACAACCAGATGCTGGCCGCCGATCCGGCCACCGGGGAGATCCGCCGCTTCCTGGTCGGGCCGAAGGGCTGCGAGATCACCGGCATCGCCTTCACGCCGGACCACGAGACGCTGTTCGTCAACGTGCAGCACCCCGGAGAGGCCACCACGGCGATCGGGACGCCGACGCCGGCCAATCCCCGGGCCGTCAGCAACTGGCCGGACTTCGATCCCGCCGGCCGGCCGCGGGCGGCCACCGTCGTCATCCGCAAGGACGGCGGCGGCCGGATCGGGACCTGACGGCCCCGTCGCTCAGCGGCCGCCGGCGGCGAGGCGGTTCGCCTCGGCGGCCATGAGCAGCATTCCGCCGTCGATGAGGTACGACGCGCCGGTGATGTAGGTCGCCTGCTCCGAGGCGAGGAAGACGACGAGGTCGGCCACCTCCCGGGCGTCGCCGGGCCGGCCGAGCGGGACGCCGGGCCGATCCTGCTCGCCTGGGTCGACGTCCTCCTGGCCGGTCATCGGCGTGGCGATCTCGCCCGGAGCGATGGAATTGACGGTGATGCCGTACTCCGCCAGTTCCAGCGCCATCACCTTGGTCAGCAGCCCCAGTCCACCCTTGGCGGCGCAGTAGGCGGCCGACCCCCGCAAGGGCACGTGCTCGTGGACGGACGTGATGTTCACGATGCGCCCGCCCCGGCCGGCGGCCACCATCCGCTGCGCCGCTCGCTGGGCGCAGACGAATGCGCCGTTGAGGTCGACGTCGAGGACGCGACGCCAGTCGTCGAAGCGGTGTTCGAGGAACGGCGCCGAGTGGCCGGTCCCGGCGTTGTTGACCAACACGTCGAGGCCGCCGAGGGCGTCGGCCAGGGCGTCGATGACCGCCGAGCCCGTTTCCGGTTGGGTGAGGTCGAGGTGGCGGACCTCGACCTGCCGCCGGGCGGCCTCGACCTCCCGGGCCGTCTCCCGGGCTCCGTCCTTGTCCTCGTGCCACGTGATGCCGATGTCGAAGCCCGCCCGGGCCAGTGCGACCGCGCTGGCCTTGCCGATTCCCGAATCCGATCCGGTGACGAGTGCGATGGGCATGCCCGTCCGCTACCCGGACGGGCGGTGGCTCAAGCGACCTCGGCGGCCTCTTCGGGGGTGAGGACCCACGCCGCGGCGGCGTTGGTCGCCACCTGCTCGGGCCGGGTGGCCCCGGCGATGACCGACGCCACGCTGGGCTGGGCCAGCAGCCAGGCGATGGCCAGCTCGGTGATCGTGTGGCCCCGGGCGGCGGCGAAGGCTTCGTAGGTCTCGATGCGGGCGAAGTTCTCCTCCGTGGCGCCGGCGGCGAAGCGCTCCTGGCGGGCCAGCCGGGTGCCTTCGGGGAACGGCTCGCCCCGGCGGTACTTGCCGGTCAGGAGCCCGGAGGCCAGGGGGAAGTAGGGCACGACCCCGAGACCGGTCGCCTCCGCGGCCGGGACGACGCTCTCCTCGACTTCCCGGTTGAGCAGGTTCCAGTGGATCTGCGTTCCGCAGAAGGGCGTCCACCCCCGGGCGTCGGCGGTGGCCGCAGCGGCGGCGATCTGGTCGGCCGACACGTTGGAGCTGGCAATGTGGAGGACCTTGCCCGCCTGCACCAGCTCGTCGAGGGTCTCCAGCGCCTCCTCGACCGGTGCCTCCGGATCGGGGAAGTGCTGGTAGTACAGGTCGATCCGATCGGTGCCCAGCCGGCGGAGACTGCCCTCGGCGGCTTCCCGGATCCGCTTGGCCAGCGCACCCGGCCGGTAGGGCTCGTCACCTTGGCGGGGAAGGAACTTGGTGGCGACCACCGCCTCGTCGCGGCGCGACCCGAGCGCCGCCCCCAGCATCTCCTCCGACTGGCCGCCGCCGTACATCTCGGCGGTGTCGAAGTGGTTGATGCCGGCGTCGAGCGCGGCCCGCACCACGGCGGCGGCGGCCGGGGCGTCGATGGCCATGCCGAAGTTGTTGCACCCCAACCCCACGACCGACAGCGCCGGTCCGTGCTTGCCCAGCGTCCGTGTCTCCATCATGAGCCTCGATTCTGATTACGGCGGGCCCGGGCCCGCCGCTTGCCTTCGTGCATGGCCTGCACCCGCGGCGTCGGCATCGCCCGCCCTTCCTCGATGAGGTCGGCGTCGAGTCGCTGGGGCGCCGGCATGTGGATGGCCCAGGGATCCCGACCGGCGATGAGGTCGGCGGCGGTGTGAACGGTGAAGTCGGACGGGGAGACGTCACGCAACTCCTTCCAGGACAACGGAAACGACACCGGAAGGCCCGGCCGGGCCCTCGGGCTGTAGGCGGCGACCACGGTGGCGCCGCCCGCCCGGGTGGAGTCGAGGAACACCCTCCCGCCCCGGTCCTCCCGGATGAAGGCGGTGGTGGTCAGCGTCGGGTCGAGCCGCTCGGCCCGGGCGGCCAGGGCGCGGCTGGCGAACACCGCCTCTTCCGTGGTGACCCCGTCGTCGAGCGGAACGAAGATGTGAAGTCCTTTGGCGCCACTGGTCTTCACCGCTCCGTCGAGCCCCGCCTCCGTCAGCGCCCGGTGCACGACTTCGCCGGCGCGCACCGCCAGCGTGAACCCGTCCTCGACCGGAGGATCAAGGTCGAGCACGAGATGGGTCGGGCCCTTGACCCGGTCGACCCGGAAGAGTGCGGGGTGGTATTCGATCGCCCGCTGGTTGGCGAACCACAGGAGCGTGCGGCGGTCGTTGCACAGGGCGTAGCGGACCTGGCGTTGTGACGCCTCGGCCCAGAACTCCACCGTCTCCACCCACGCCGGCGTGTACTTCGGCACGTTCTTCTGCATGAACGGCGACTGGTCGCGGTGCACCCGGATGACCGACAACGGCCGGTTGCGGAGGGCCGGGATGATGCGGTCCTGCACCGCGTCGAGGTAGTCGACGAGATCGCGCTTCGTGGCGCCGGCGCCGTCGAAGAGCGCCTGGTCGAGGTTGGTGAGCGGGACGTCGTCCCGCACCTCGTCGGGCACTAGCGCTTGGGAGGGAAGTACCGCTGCGGGTCGGGCGGGACGAAGCGGACCAGCATCGCCTCGGCCAGGAAGAGCGCCTTGGTGATCGGCTTCGTCACGCAGTCACCCTCGTAGGGCGGGGTGATCTCGAACGTGCCCCGCAGGCTCGGCGTGGTGAAGGCGCCGATCCCCGCCAGCGTGTAGTCGTTCGGCTCCACGAGGTGGACGTCGGCGCCGGTGGTCGGGAACGTGTAGTCGACGGTTCCGGATCCCACGTTGCGCAGGCACGAGCCGCTGCCGCCCGGCAGAGCGGTGTACGAACCGGTGCCGGAGAACCGGCCCGGCCCCACGATCCGCTCGTAACCGTTGAACAACCCCTGGCAGTTGATGACCGCCGGGTCGATCGTCCACGTGCCCTGCGTGGCCGGGTTGCCGGCGTGCAGGAAGGTGATGGTGCCGGTGATCGTGCAGGCCGCGGCGCCGGTGGCGTCGGCGGCGGGGACGAGGCCGACGAGGGGCAGGCCGGCCAGGGCGATCGCCCACCGCAGGATCCGTCTCACGCCATCTCCCTACCCGCCCGGGATCGAGATGGCACCAAGCTTACGGGCAGGTGGAGGGCACGTCGATGCCGGTGAAGCGCGACGCCAGGTAGCTGACCGCCAGCGGGGCGCCGGAGACCGCCAGGCTGCTGTGCTCGCTGAGCGCGTCGGCATGGAGCGTCACGCGCCCACCACCGCGGCACCAGTCGGCGTGCAGGGTCTGGACGCTCGGGAAGGGGATGAGCTCGTCGAAGATGGAGTGATAGAGGAACACGGGCGCCTTCGGGGTCTGGCGGCCGAGGTGGTTGAGTTCCAGCACCGTCCGGGCCACCGGCTCGGTCAGCGGGTCGGGGGACGTCGTGAACTCGTTGAGGTGGCGGAAGGGGAAGGCGCTCACGGCTTCGCCGACGCACATGTCGCCGATGCGCCGCACCATCTCCCGGCCGGCGTCGTTGAGCAGCGCCAGCATCTCGGGGTAGGCCCGGGAGAGGCCGGTCGAGGCCAGCAGCACGAGGCCCGAGGCGATGGAGCCGTCGATCTGGCGGACGGCGGCCTCGAAGTCGGCCGGGGTGCCGCCCGAGGCGGCGCCGGCGATGGTGAGGTCGGGGGCGTAGCCGGGCTGCAGCTCGGCCGCCCAGCTCGTGGCCAGGCCGCCGCCGGAGTACCCCCACAGCCCGACCGGCGTCCGTCCGCCGTCGAGGCCGGTGCCGGGAAGCGCCAGCGCGGCCCGGATCCCGTCGAGGACGGCGTGGCCGGCCATGCGGGCGGCGCCGAAGGCGTTCTGCGGGCCTTCGTAGTCGGTGACGACGACCGCCCATCCCTGCTGCAGGGCCTGCATCATGAGCGGCAGCTCGTACTCCGTGCCGGCCCGCAGCTTGTAGGACGGGTTGCACTGGTCACCGAGGCTGTCGGTGGCCGGCTGGTAGGACACCAGCGGGCGAGGGCCGGCGGGATAGGGCCTGGTGGGCACCATCAGCGTGCCGACGATCGCCGTCGGGGCGCCCTTGGCGTCGGTGGAGCGGACGAGAAACTGCTGCGAGTCGGCGGGGACCGGTATCCCGAGGCCGTTGACCGCCACCGGGCGGGTGGCCAGGACGGTCCCGGGGGCGGTCGACTCGAAGCCGGCCGGCGGCCGGTAGAAGGGGTCGTCGTACGGCTCGGCGAGGCTGCCGGAGCGGCTCCCGCCCGGGCCGGACGGCCCGGCCGAGGCGGCGCCGTTGCCGGCGGTCACACCGGTGGCCAGGAGCAGGAGGGCCAGTCCGGTGGCGGCCACGTCGCGGAGGCCGAGTCGTCCATTCATTGGGATACCCCCGGTATCTCGAATCTGGTACGTTTGTACAAGTTCTTCGCGGGGAGTGTCAATGGGGAACGCGCAGTCGCCACGCCAGGACCGGAGCCGCCGGCGGCGGGAGGCCCTGCTGCGGGCCGCCATCGAGCTGCTGGGGGAGACGGGTGCCAAGTCGGTCACGCACCGGGCGGTGGCCGAACGGGCGGGGCTGCCGCTGGCGTCGACCACGTACTACTTCCGGTCCGTCCATGAGCTCGTCGAGGAAGCCCTCCAGCTCCACGTCGCCGAACGGGTGGCCGAGCTGCAGGGCCGGGCCGCCCTGGCCCTCGAGGCGGGCGGGGCCAGCCCCGCCGACATCGCCCAACGCCTGGCCGAGGTGCTGGTCGCCGCCCCGACGCCGATTCTCGTGGCCCAGTACCAGATGTACCTCGAGGCGGGCCGGAATCCGGCCCTCCAGCCGGCGGTGGCCGACGCCCTGGCCGCCTTCGAGGGCCTGGCGGCGGGAGTGCTGGGTGCGCTCGGGGCGCGCGATCCCCACGGCGCGGCCGAGGCGTTCGTGGCCCTCCTCGACGGCTTCGCCCTGCACCGCCTGGCCCGTCCCCGGGACCCTGACCGGGAAGCCGCCGCCCTGTTCGCCGCCATGCGGGCCCTCTTCCTGGAGCAGGTCATGGACGCCGATTCCCGCGACCGGTTGCACGACCGGCTCCGTCAGCCATTACCCGGCGGGTAATCGCCGGGCCGCGACCGGGGCGTTAGCGTCGAAGCATGGCCACTGCCACGAGTACCGCGACACTGAGCGTCGGCCCCATGCTGCGGGACTGGCGGCAGCGACGGCGCCTGAGCCAGCTCGACGTGTCGGCCCGGGCCGCCATCTCCACCCGGCATCTGAGCTTCCTGGAGACCGGCCGGGCCCGGCCGAGCCGGGAGATGGTCCTGCACCTGGCCGAGGAGCTCGACGTGCCGCTGCGGGAACGGAACACGTTGCTGGTGGCGGCCGGCTACGCCCCGATCTACCAGGAGACGCCGCTGGAGGGGGAGGACATGGCGACCGTGCGCGAGACCCTCCAGCAGCTGCTGGCGAGCCACGAACCCAACCCGGCCCTGGTGGTCGACCGTCAGTGGAACCTGGTGCTGGCCAACCGGGCGATCAACCTGCTCCTCACCGGCGTCTCCGCCGGCCTGCTGGACCCGCCGGTCAACGTGCTGCGCGTCGCCCTCCATCCGGACGGGTTGGCGCCGCGCATCGCCAACTTCGAGGAGTGGAGCGGACATCTGCTGTCCCGCCTGAGCCGGGAGGTGACGGCCACCGGCGACCCGCGGCTGGCCAAGCTCTACGACGAGTTGCGGGCCTACCCCGGCGTGAGCGAGCGGGAGCTGGCCGTGCCCCACGGCGACGGCGCCAGCCGGCTCATGGTCACGCTGCGGCTCAAGTCCCCGGCCGGTGACCTGGCGTTCTTCTCCACGGTGGCCACCTTCGGCACCGCCGTCGACATCACCCTGGCCGAGATGTCGATCGAGTCGTTCTTTCCCGCCGACGCCACCACCGCCGCCACCCTGCGGGCGGCGCTGGCCTGAGCCGGGGCGACCGCCCCTTACTGCACGCTGATCTCGGCCTTCATGCCCTTCTTGTAGTGGGGCGTACCGGCTTCGTCGTTGCTCGGGATGAAGCAGACGAGCCCGTAGCGGCCGGCGGGCAGGTTGCCGATCAGATCCATCTTGGCTGACTCGCCCGGGCCGGCCCCGGTGCCGCCGAAGAACGTCATCTTGGGCGGAGGCGGCGTCTGGTTCGGGGGCGGGTTCTGGCCCCCCTGCTGCCCGCCCGACTGGCCGCCGCCCTGCTGTGGTGCTTCGGCCTGCTGCTGCCGGGCCTCGTCCTCGGCCAGAATCTGGTCCAGCGACTGGCTGACGCCGTCGTTGATCCGGAAGATCGACAGCTCGTGGCCTTCAGCCTTGCTTTCGTTGGTGAAGGAGAAGCGCGTCTCGCCGGCCTTCAGCGTGCCGGGGACACCGCCGAAGGCGTAGTCGGTGCCCTTCACGGCCACGATCCCGCCCTGGGCGTTCACGCCCGGCAGGCCCAGCAGCAGGGCGGCCATGCCCGCTCCGGCCACCACGGCTCCGGCGGCGAACGAATAGCGCTTGTTCATCTCATCCTCCCCAGTCCGGCCCCAACACAGAGATGTGACAACACAGGCTAACGCAAGCGGGCCGAGGGCACGCTGAGAGCCGCCGGTCGGCCTGACTTGCAAAGTAGGGTCAGCGCCGATGACGAGCGTGCTGACCTGCGCCGATGCCGGCCTGTTGGCGCCGGCCCGGCCCGACCTGGCGGGGCTCGTCCACTGGGGCGGGGGCGCGACGCAGCCGATCCACCGCTGGTTCCGCTACCGGGAAGGGTTCTCGCCCGCCCTGATCTCGGAATTGGGCCTCGGCCGGCGGATCCTCGATCCCTTCTGCGGATCGGGATCGATCATGGTCGGCGCGGCGCAGCAGGGGCGCACCGCCGTGGGCATCGACGTCAACCCGCTGGCCGCCTTCGTCAGCCGGGTGAAGCTCTCACCATTGAGCGACGCCGACCTCGCCGCCGCCACCGTCTTCCTGCAGCGTTTCGAGGCGGCGGTGGCGGGAGTGGCCCCCTGGCCGGTGCCGGGCTTGCGCATCGCCCGGAAGGTGTTCGAGCCCGGCATCCTCGAAGAAGTCCTCCGGCTGCGGGCGCTGATCGAGGACCGGGCCGGCCGCCCGGGCCAGCGCGACTTCCTGCTCCTGGCCTGGCTGTCGATCCTCCAGGCGGTCGGGAGCTACTTCAAGGAAGGCAACGGCATCAAGTACCGCAACCGGAAGCGGCGGCCGGGCGGCTACGTCCCGCGACCCGAGGGCCAGTGGCAGCGGGAGCGTTTCGGGGCCGACCAGGTGGCGTTCGTGCGGGCCGCCTTCCGGGCCAAGCTGACCGACATGCTGGCCGACGTCACCGCCTGGCGACGGGGAACGTGGAGCGGGCAGCGGCTGATCGAAGGGGAGGCACGCGCCGAGATGGCCCGTCTCGAGCCCCGATCGTTCGACTCGGTGGTGTTCTCACCGCCCTACGCCAACCGGTTCGATTACTTCGAGTCCCAGAAGGTCGAGCTGTGGTTCGGCGGGTTCGTCGGCAGCTACGACGATCTGCTGACCCTGCGCAAACGGTCGCTCCGTTCCCATCTCGGCGCCGCCCTCGACGGCGCGGTCATCGATCTTCCCGAATTGGAGGAGCTCATCGAGGAGATGGACCAGAGCTCCTCCGCGGTGCGGATGCGGGTGCCGACGTTGCTGCGGGGCTACTTCAGCGACATGGCCGAGGTGTTGCAGCGCTGCCGCGCCGTGCTCGTCCCCGGCGGGCAGTGCTGCGTGGTGGTCGGCAACTCCGCCTACGGCGGCGTCATCATCCCGACCGATGTGCTGATCGCCCGCCTCGGCCTGGCCGCCGGGTTCGACACGGCCGCCGTGGTGCCCGTCCGGCACCTGACCGTCGCCCCGCAGCAGCGCACCGAGCTGCGGGGCCGGGAGAACCTGATGCGGGAGAGCGTCGTGGTCCTGGCATGACCGCGCCGGCCCCGGTCGACACCGTCCGCTTCGTCGAGGTCGACGCCTTCCCGCCGCCGGCCGACATCGAGCCCGGGCAGCTGTTCTCGCTCAGCCTGTCCGGCACCACGACCGCCTTCACCCACGGGTTGCACCGCTTCGCGGCCAAGTTCATCCCTCAGGTGCCGGCCTGGGCCCTCGACTCGTTCGCCGCCCCGGGCGGCGTCGTCGTCGATCCGTTCATGGGTTCGGGCACGACCCTGGTCGAAGCACTGGTGCGGGGCGGTACGACCGTCGGCGTCGACATCGACCCGCTGGCCCGCTTCATCGCCCGGGCCAAGGTGACGGCGGTCGATCACGAACGGATCGGCGTCCTCGCTGCCGAGTTGGCCGCCCGGTGGCGGGCGCCGGCCGCCACGCTGAGGCCGCCCATGCCCGACATCGACAACTTCGACCGCTGGTTCAGCCCCGGCCAGTGGGGCCGGGTGCAGTCGCTGCGCGACACGATCCTGCGCCTCGACTGCCGCGACGACGAGCGGGCCTTCCTCCTCGTCGTGTTCAGCTCGACACTGCGCTGGGTGTCGAACGCCGACGACCAGTCGCAGAAGACCTACGTGTCGGGCACGCTCCGCAAACAGCCCCCGCCGGTGGCCGACGTCTTCTGGCGGTTCCTCCGCCGGGCGGCCGATGGGCTCGCCGACCTCAACCGCCAACGCCGAGGCGACGCGGTCGCCGTCATTCCTGACGGCGCCGACGCCACCCGCCTCGGTCTGGCGCCGGCCAGCGTCGACCTGGCCGTGGCGTCACCGCCCTACCTCGATTCCGTCGACTACCCGTACAACATGATGCTGGAGTACTTCTGGCTCGGTTCGCTGCTCGGTGTGCCCGACCGCCGCAGCTTCAACGCCCTGCGCCGCCGGCCCATCGGCGCCAAGCATCCCGCCGTGACCGCCGGTCTTCCGCCCGCCCTGGAGGGCTGCGTGTCCCTCGAGGTGATGCCGCCCGCCCGCCGGACGGCGGCGACGACGTACTTCGCCCTCATGGAACAGCACTTCATCGAGATGGCCCGGTGCCTGAAGCCCGGTGCCCGCTACGTCTTCGTGGTCGGCAACAGCCAGACGCTCATCGACATGGTGCCGCTCCACGACGCCCTCGTCCGCTTGGCGGCCGGCGCCGGCCTGAGCCTGGAACGGGCCTTCGGTTACCGGATCCGGCGGCACTACATGAAGTTCCCCCGCCGGGGCCGGGGCGGGATCATCCTGATCGACTGGGTGCTGGTGTTCCGTAAGGAGCGGGCGGTCACGCCGCCCGCTCCATTACCTCTGCACTGGTTGACGCTGGCGCCCGGGGCCGTGGCCCACTAGGCGCTGTCGGTCCGGCTGTCGGGCATCCGGGTCAGGACGAGGTTGCCCGACTCCGCCACGTCGAGGACGACGTCGTTGAGAGGCGCGGCGACCTCCGGCGCGACGTAGTAGTTGGTGCCCTCGGCTTCGCCGATCTCGTCGCCGTCCTGCGGGCCGTCGACGAACCCGAACCCGAAGACCGCCTGGTTCTGCGAGTTGGACTCGGGGGACGGAGCGGCGAAGATCCGGACACCGAAGTGCTCGGGGAGACCCTCCCGCTCTCGGGCCCGGTTGAGCGTGGCGGCAGCCTGGCTCGTCACTTGCAGCATGCAGCGCTCCTCTCCCTAGGTCGCGCGAAGTCGCGCGAGGTCGCGGCTGACCAAGGTCGGGCCCTACCCGGCTCCTCCGGCACCGAAACCAGGAAGGCGATGCCAGCCGGGCTCAGGCCCGGAGAGAGCGGTCGATGCGGGTGAGCAGCCCGTAGAGCGGGGCGAGGCTCAGCGGGCGGCTCACGACCTCCACCACCCCGGCCCGGAACAGTGCCGAGCGGCGAGTCATGTCGAGGTCGGTCGACACGACGACCACCGCCGGGCGGCGCCGGGTCGGGCGGCTGGCGGCGACCAGAAACTCGGTGACCTCGAGCGGGTCGAAGCCCGGGATCTCGTCGTCGACGATGATCACGTCGAACGCTTCGGTGGCCAGCGCCGCCAGGGCCCCCCGGGCGTCCCATGCCTCCTCGGCCCGGTGGCCGAGGACGGCGACGGAGACACAGGTCAGATCCCGCCGGTCCTCGTCGCGGTCGACGACGAGGATCCGCAGCTGGTCACGCCGCTGGCGGACGGGGCGCGACTGCGCCGGTCTGGAAAACCCTGGGTGGCCGAGTCCTGGGTGGCATCGTTGCATGGAGGGTGGCTTCTGGCCCGCCTTGTCCGATCCTTCCCAGTTAAGACCGATTTAGGGTGAAGCCTTCATAGCCTTTGGCCGCCACGTCGTCGCAGATCTGCCGGTAGGTCCCCACGCCCCCGAGGAAGATCGGGAAGCTGCGGACCTTGCCCTCGATGTTGGCGCCCGTGTACCAGGAATCACCCGAGGGCCAGACGGTGATGCCGGCCACCGCCGCCACCTGGGCCATCCACTGTTCCTGGGCGTCGTCGGTGGCCTCGACCGTGGTGTAGCCCTCGGCCCGGGCGTAGGTGAGGCAGTCGGCGATCCACTCGACGTGCTGCTCGATCGACACCGCCATGTTCGACAGGACTGACGGGCTGCCGGGGCCGGTCACGATGAACAGGTTGGGGAACCCGGCGGGGGCCACACCGAGATAGGCCTTGGGCCCGGCGGCCCACTCGTCGTGCAGTGTCCGACCGGCGCGGCCCCGGATGTCGATGCGCAGCAGCGTGCCGCTGATGGCGTCGAAGCCGGTGGCGAAGACGACGCTGTCGAAGGCGAACGTCTCGGCCGACGTGCGCAGCCCGGTGGCGGTGAACTCCTCGATGGGCGTCGCCCGCAGATCGACGAGGCGGACGTTGTCGCGGTTGAAGGTGGCGTAGTAGCCGGTGTCGACGCAGACCCGCTTGGAGCCGATGGCGTAGCCCCGGGGGCTGAGCGCCTCGGCCACTGCCGGGTCGGCCACGGTGGCGCGGATCTTGCTCCGAACGAACTCGGCCACGATCTCGTTGGCCGAGCGGTCGAACATCGTGTCGGGGAAGGCGCCGATGACGCCGAGCCCGCCCTGCGCCCACCGGGCTTCGAGGGCCGCCCGCCGTTCCTCCTCGGTGCATACGGCGGCCGCCTTGTCGTTGGGAACCAGGTGGGTTCCGAGGAAGCTCGCCCGGTTCTCCTGCCGCAGCTGCCGGTACCGGGCCTTGACGTCCCGGAGGTAGTCCTCGCCGAGCGGGTGGTTGTGGGCCGGGACACTGAAGTTCGGCGTGCGCTGGAACACGACGAGCTCGACCGCCTGCTCGGCGATCAGGGGGACGGCCTGGATGGCCGACGAGCCCGTCCCGATGACCGCCACCCGCTGCCCGGTGAAGTCGACACCCTCATGGGGCCACCGGGCCGTGTGGTAGGTGCGCCCGCCGTAGCGGTCGACGCCGGGGTAGTCGGGGAGGTTGGGCGTGGACAGGCAGCCGGTGGCCATCACGCACCACCGGGCGGAGATGACCTCGCCGGTGTCGGTGCGCAGCGTCCAGCGCCCCGCCGACTCGTCGAAGTGGGCGGAGGCCACCCGGGAGTCGAAGAGGATGTCGCGCCGCAGGTCGTAGCGGTCGGCGACGTGGTTGAGGTAGGCCAGGATCTCGGGTTGGGAGGCGTAGCGCTCCGACCAGTCCCACTCCTGCTCCAGGTCCGGATCGAACGAGTAGGAGTAGTCGATGCTCTCGACGTCGCAGCGGCAGCCGGGGTAGCGGTTCCAGTACCAGGTGCCGCCGACGTCGGAGCCGGCCTCGACCACCAGGGCGCGAAACCCCTGGTGGCGCAGCTTGTGGAGGGCGAAGAGCCCCCCGAACCCGGCGCCCACCACGACCACGTCGATGTCCCTCACGGCGCCATCCTCGCAGGCAGGATTCGGACCGGTCACCCCGAACCTAGCTGGGGCTCAAGCTCCCGGCTCAGCCGGTCGAAGCCATGGGCTGAGAAGGGGAGGGCAACCATGTCGAATGATGGTCTCCGGCAGTGGGAGGGGCGTCAGGTCAGCGTGGCGCTGGCCGACGGTTCCCGCATCGACGACTGCCAGCTCGTGTCCGCCGGCCGGAACGGCGCCGGCACCCTGTGGCTGTTCACCAACGGGGCCGACGTGTTCGTCCCGCTCGGCGACGTCACCGCCGTCTGGGAGGCCGGCGGCTGCTTCCGGGCCGCCTGACCGTCTTCACATCCTGTTCGGCGTATCAGCGGCTTCGATCGGCGTGGCCCGGCCGGCCAGGATGCCGCCGATGCCCTGGAACGACCCGCGGATGTGCATGCCGGTGGAGTCGATGGTGAATTCGTGGATCCGCTTGTCGTGGGCGGAGCCCCGCATCTTCAGCACCGTGATGCCCCGCTTGACCTCGCTGTCGACCTCGGCGTAGCGGAGCAGGATGATGCTGTCGGTGAGCGTGGAGATGTGCCCGTCCGTCACCGATTCGCCGCCGAGGAGGGTGGGTGTGGTGGCGGTGAACAGGGCGGCGATCTGTTCGGCCTTCACGTAGGACGTGAGCACGATGATGAACTCCCGGAACCCCTTGGGCGACCCACTGCGCTCCAGGGCCGAGAGGCTGTCGATGGCGATGCGGGCGGGCCGGAACTTCTCGATCTCCCGCGTGATTTCGACCAGGTGGTCCTCGACCGACGCCACCTCGGGATAGGTGGCCACGACCCGTAGCAGGCCCTGCTTCTCCAGCGCGGCGAAATCGCGGCCCCAGCCCCGGGCGTTGCGATAGATCTGCTCCACGCTCTCCTCGAACGCGAACAGCAACGACCGTTCCCCGTTCTGGGCGCCGCCGGCGATGAACTCCGTGACCATGAGCGTCTTGCCCGTCCCGGTCGCCCCTGAGGCCAGCACGACCGAGTCCCGGAAGAACCCGCCCATGCACAGGTCGTCGAGGGCCCGGTTCCCCGAGGTGATGCGGGTGTCGGTCGACTGCTGGCTCAGCTCGATCACCGACAGGGGGACGACCACCATGCCCTGCCCGGCCAGGACGGTGAAGGGGTACTCGCCCTTCCGGTGCGGAGCGCCTCGCATCTTGAGGACTTCGACCGTCCGTCGCCGCTTCTCGTCCTCGAGGACGTTGCGCAGCACCACGACGTTGTCGGCCAGGTACTGCTCGAACCCCTCGCCGGAGACGGTCAGATGTTCGGGGCCGCTCTCCAGCGTCATCACGGCGGTGAGGTGGAGCCGCCGGAGGGCGACCGCCAGCTGGCGGAGATCCCGCCGGACGTCTCCGTTGGCGCCCAGGTGCCGGAGCACCACGTTGAGCGAGTCGAGGGTGATGCGCCCGGCGGCCGTCACGTCGACCGCCTGGCCGATCTGGGCCAGCAGCGTCGAGAAGTGATAGGGCGCCTGCTCGTCGTCGAAGCCGCCGACCGGTGAGGCGTCGACGAACCGCCACCGGTCCTCGGCTTCCCACCGCTCGATGTCCCAGCCCAGCGTGGCCAGGTTCGCCCGCAGGTCCTCCGCCGGCTCCTCGAAGGTGACGAAGACGGCGCCGTCGTCCTCCCGGATGCCCTCGACCAGGAACTGGGCGGCGAAGATCGTCTTGCCGGTGCCCGCCGTGCCCCGCACCAGCGTCGTGCGGCGGGCCGGCAGGCCACCCAGCGTGATCTCGTCGAAGCCGGGAATCCCGGTCTTCAGCCGGCGTAGCCCCCTCTGCCCGTCGAAGGTCCGGCCGCCGAGCGTCCCCAGTCCGGCGGCGACCGGCGACGGGCGGTGACGATCGCCCGAGGCGCTCATCGTCGGCCCCCTCCCACCCTGTCGGTTGCGCAGCGGATCGTGAACCAGACCGATTTGCCCTTCTCGTAGGCGGTGACGCCCCACGTGTCGCTCAACTGCCCGACCAGCCACAGGCCCCGTCCCCCGGCCCGTTCGGGCCGGTGCTCAGGGACCTTCGGCGGAGCCGAGCGGCGGTCGCCGACCGCCACCAGGATCCGGTCATCGTCCTGGACCACGCCGAGCTCGATCGGCGTCCGGGCGTGGACGACGGCGTTGGTCACGAGCTCGCTGGTGAGCAGGGCGACCTGGGCCGCCACCTCGACGCCGGCCCGGTCGGCGACCGCCTCGGCCACGAACTTCCGCGCCTCGGTGGCGGCCCGGGGTTCCGGGTCGAGGGCCACGTGCTGACAGGGCTGCTCCGAGAAGCGCGCCAGCGACGGCTCGCTCCCGATCACCCTCGAGCAGCACATACCCGCCCCTCTTTCCGAAGCGCCCGTCCGGCTCTGCCCACACCGGACGTCCTCGCCGCTGCTTACCCCCGCCCGTCACCCGGTAATCCAGAATCTGCCGCGTCGTCCCCGGCCTACTGCCCGCCGGCGGCCAGGGGGCGCAGCTCGTCGGACACCAGCCGGACGACCAGGTCGTCGAGCGCCAGCACGGCGTAGTCGGAGACGTGGTGGTCGGTCCGGTCGCCCGGGGAGGCGCCGTCGGCGCCGTAGGTCAGGAAGGTGAAGCGGCCCATGGTGATCTGGGCCAGCTGGCGGAACACGTACTCGCCCTGGTCGTCGAGGCCGGAGGAGGCGATCGGCATGATCTTGATGCCCCGGCGGGCGGCGGCCCGGACGTCGGCGGCGTAGTCGGGCCCGTCCTGGTAGTCGAGGTGGGGCGGGGCGTCGGCGATGAGGAAGACGAGCTTCACGGTGTCGTCGCCCCGCCACGACGGGGCGGTGACCGCTTCGTGGAGACCGGCGTTGAGGTCCTCTGGGGTGTCGCCGCCGCCGTCGGCCCGGACCTCGGCCAGGGCCGTCTTGAAGACGTCGACGCTGGAGGTGAAGTCGAAGGTTCGGGTGACGAAGAGGTCGCCCCGGTCCCGGTAGACGGTCATCCCCAGGCGGAGGTCGGCGTTCGCCGGCAGGGCGGAGATGCGCTCGGCGACCGAGCGGACGCTGTCCTTCAGCCGGTCGATCTCGTCGCCCATGGAACCGGTGGTGTCGATGAGGAAGAGCATGTCCAGCTTGGCCCGGCCCTCCGGGCGGCGGACGGGCAGCGTGACGCGGTGGTCGCGGCCGCCGCTGGGGGCGAAGTCGACGGCGACGCTGGTGTTGCCCCACTGGACCGTGGCGCCGCCGATGTCGCCGAACAGGAGCGCCCGGCCGTCGGGCCCGGTGCGGACCTCCTGGCCGCCTTCCCGCACCACGGCGCCGAGCAGCGGCTTACCCGCCTCGTCGACGACCGTGAAGACGTGCCGGACCGACACGTCGATGTCGTGGACGGTGATGCCGAGGCGACGGAACTCGTCGCGGTACCTCAGGTAGTCGGCGAAGGCGGCGTTGTCGTCGACGCTGCCGGCCCGCAGGCCGGGGCCCTGCCGGTTCGGGTTCGGCGGGGCGATGACGCCACCGGTCCCGGGAACGGGGGCCGCGCTGTGGGGCGCGGCGGCCTTGGCGCCGGACCGGCTCGCCGCCGGAGCGACCGCCGCGACGTCGCCGGCGCCGTAGGACGACGCCAGTTCCTCGGCCGGGCCGGAGCCCGCACCGGCGGAACCGCTCTCGGTGGCACCCCAGCTGCGGTCGGCGTCGCCGCCGAGCCACCGGCCGCCGGGGTCGGCCCGGGTCGCGGCGACGGTCGGGGACGGGGACGGGCTGGCGCGGCGATCCGCCGGGGCGGACGGGCCGGCACAGGACGTGAGGACAACGGCGGCGGCGGCGATGAAGCTGAGAGCGACCTTAGGCGTCATGCCCGATGGGACGACGCCGACCGCCCTCCGGTTCCCCGGAGCTGCCAGGATCGTGGGAATGCGACGACGACTGGCGCTCGTCCTCCTGGTGGCCGTGCTGGCCGGCGCCGCTCCCGGAAGCTCGGCGGCGGACAGGCCGGCTTACCCGCCCACCCGGGTGGCGGACGTCGTCGAGAACCTCCACGGCACCGAGGTCCACGACCCGTACCGCTGGCTGGAGGACGGCGCCTCTCCCGAGGTGCAGGCCTGGGCCAGGGACCAGAACGCCTTCGCCCGGCAGCACCTCGACCGGCTGCCCGGGCGGGACCGGCTGGCCGAGCGACTCCGGCAGGTCTCCTACGTCGACGCCGTCGGGGTGCCCCGGCGGGCCGGCTCCCGGTTGTTCTTCGTGCGGCGGAAGGCCGACCAGGAGAAGGCCGTCCTGTACTGGCGGGCTGACCACGACGGCGTCGAGCACGTGCTCGTCGATCCCAACGCCCTGTCGAAGGACGGGTCGACGTCGCTCGGGGAGTGGGTGCCGTCCCCCGACGGCCGGACGCTGGCCTACGCCCTGCGGGAGAACAACGCCGACGAGGCGACGCTGTACGTGAAGGACGTCGCTTCGGGCCAGGTCAGTGAACGGGACCGCATCGAAGGCGCCAAGTACGCCAGCCCGGCGTGGACGCCGGCCGGCGACGGCTTCTACTACACGTGGCTGCCGACCGACCCGGCGATCCCGGCCGCCGAGCGACCAGGCCGGGCCGAGATCCGCTACCACGCCCTCGGCACCGACCCGGCCGCCGACCCGGTGGTGCGGCCGGCCACCAACGACCCCGAGAAGTTCGTCGGAGCCGATTTGTCCCGGGACGGGCGCTGGCTGTTCGCCTACGTCGTGACCTACACGCAGACCGAGGTCCACTACCGGGACCTGCGCGCCGGTGGCGACTGGAAGACGCTCGTGTCCGGCGTCCCGGCGAAGTTCTGGGTCCAGGCCTGGAAGGACCGCTTCTACGTCCAGACCGACGACGGTGCGTCCCGGCGGCGGGTGTTGCGGGTCGACCCGTCCGCCCCCGACCGGAAGAACTGGTCGGAGATCGTGCCCCAGGCGGCCGATGCCGTGCTTCAGGACACCTCGGTCATCGGCGGCCGGCTGGCGCTGACGTACCTGCGCAATGCCGCCAGCGCCATCGAACTGCGCACGCTCGACGGCAAGCTCCTGCGCACCATCGAGCTTCCGGGCATCGGTTCGTCGAACGGCCTCGTCGGCAACCCCGAAGACGACGAGGCGTTCTACGACTTCAGCTCGTTCACCCAGCCACCGGAGATCTGGCGGACGTCGATCGCCACCGGCCGGAGCCGGCGGTGGGCGAAGCGCGAGGTACCCGTCGACCCGAAGCCCTACACCGTGGAGCAGGTCTTCTACTCCTCCAGGGACGGCACGAAGATCCCGATGTTCCTGGTGCACCGGAAGGACGCTCCGAAGGACGGGTCGACGCCGTTCCTCCTCCACGGCTACGGCGGTTTCAACGTCAGCCTGGAGCCTTCGTTCTCGGCCCGCCTCTATCCCTGGCTCGAGGCCGGCGGGGGCTACGCCGTGGCCAACCTGCGGGGCGGCGGCGAGTACGGCGAGGACTGGCACCGGGGCGGAATGCTCGGCAACAAGCAGAACGTCTTCGACGACTTCATCGCCGCCGCCGAGTACCTGGTGAAGGAAGGGTGGACGACGCCGGAACGCCTCGCCATCCAGGGCGGCTCCAACGGCGGGCTGCTGGCGGGAGCGGTGCTGACCCAGCGGCCCGACCTGTTCAAGGCGGTGATCTGCGAAGTGCCGTTGCTCGACATGGTCCGCTACCACCGCTTCGGCAGCGGTCGGACATGGGTGTCGGAGTACGGCTCGGCCGACAACAAAGAGGACTTCGCCTGGCTCTACGCCTATTCGCCGTACCATCACGTGAAGTCCGGTACGGCCTATCCGGCGGTGTTGCTGGCGTCGTCCGACTCCGATGACCGGGTCGACCCGTTCCACGCCCGGAAGATGACGGCGTTGCTGCAGGCGGCCAGTAGCGGCGGACCCGTCTTGCTGCGGGTGGAGACCAACGCCGGACACGGCGGCGCCGACCTCGTCAGCAGTGCCGTGGCGAAGGCCACCGACGTCTACTCCTTCCTGTTCGACCGGCTCGGGATGCAGCCGCCCGCCTGACCAGCCCGTCCCGGGCATCGGCCCGGGCCTCGGCGGAGAAGAGCCGGCGGTCGATGCCGACCGCCCGGAGCGCGGCGCGGTGGTCGACCCAGGCAGCGAGCAGGGCGGCCCGGAACAGCAGCTTGAACTGGGCCGTCCACAACGCCCGCCGCAGCGGCGACCACCCGAGCTGAGCGATCACCACCCGGTCGACGTGGAACCGGCGGTGCTGGTCCTCGTCGCGGACCATGAGCTCGCAGACCTGGCGGAGGACGGGGTCGCCGGTGCTGCGGAGCAGCCGGAAGTAGGCGCCGCCGACGAGTTCGGCGACCATCACGGTCTGGATCTCGAACCCGAAGCCGAGGGCGTGGCGGGCCAGGCGGAAGCAACGGTCGGTCCAGTGCTTGGTGACCAGCGTCCCGCCGAGTCGGAGGACGAGGTGCTCGAGCAGGCGGGCGTGCTCCCGCTCTTCGGCCACGAACCGCGCCATCGCCGCGACGTAGTCGGGATCGTCGGGCCAGGTCCGGCGGGCCCCGGCCAGGAGCGTGGTGCCTTCGCAGCTCTCACCGAGCTGGAAGTGGGCCAGTGACCGGGCCAGCCGGGCGGCCACCGCCGGCGGGAAGGGCGTGGGTCGGTCCCAGTCGGGCTCCGGCCGGTGCAGCCGGTTGCGTTCGAAGTAGTCGAGCCAGGCGGATGAGTCCTTGAGTTCGTCCATGCGGCCATGAGACCAGCCGATTCCGCCGGATCAGCGGGGCCGGACGGGATCTCCGCCGGAGGATCGATGATCGTCCGCAATCGGTACAGTTTCTGGTCGTGGCCTCCGACTTCATCCGCGACATCATCGACGAGGACAACCGCACCGGGAAGTACGGCGGGAAGGTGCTGACGCGCTTTCCTCCCGAGCCCAACGGCTATCTCCACATCGGGCACGCCAAGTCGATCTGCCTCAATTTCGGGCTGGCCGAGCAGTACGGCGGCCGCTGCAACCTCCGCTTCGATGACACGAACCCGGAGAAGGAAGAGGTCGAGTACGTCGACTCGATCATCAACGACGTCCGGTGGCTGGGTTTCTCCTTCGACGAGCCGCTCTACGCCTCCGACTACTTCGAGGAGATGTACGAGCTGGCCGAGGTCGTGGTCCGCAACGGTGAGGCCTACGTCGACCACCTGAGCGAGGAGGAGATCCGGGAGTACCGGGGAACGCTGTCGGAGCCGGGTCGCCCGTCCCCCTACCGGGACCGTTCGGTCGAGGAGAACCTTGACCTGTTCCGCCGCATGCGGGCCGGGGAGTTCCCCGACGGCACCTGCGTGCTGCGGGCCAAGATCGACCTGGCGGCGCGGAACATGAAGATGCGGGATCCGCTGCTGTACCGGATCCGCCACGCCCACCATCACCGGACGGGTGACGCCTGGTGCATCTACCCGATGTACGACTGGGCCCATCCGCTGGAGGACGCCATCGAGGGCGTCACCCATTCGATCTGCACGCTGGAGTTCGAGAACAACCGTGAGCTGTACGACTGGGTGATCGACCACACCGGCGTGTCGCAGCGGCACGGCTACGTGCGGCCCTACCAGCACGAGTTCGCCCGGCTGGCGCTCGACTACACCGTCATGAGCAAGCGCAAGCTCCTGACCCTGGTGGAGGACGGGCACGTCTCGGGGTGGGACGACCCCCGCATGCCGACGATCGCCGGGATGCGCCGGCGGGGCTACCGGCCGGAGGCGATCCGGGCCTTCGCCGACCTGATCGGGGTGGCGAAGGTCAACTCGGTGGTCGACATCGGCAAGCTCGAGTTCTGCGTACGGGATGACCTGAACTGGATAGCCCCCCGGGTGCTGGGCGTGCTGCGTCCGCTGCTCGTCACGGTGACGACGTGGCCCGAGGGCGAGGTCGAGCAGCTGACCGGGCCGTACTTCCCGCCCGACGTCGGCAAGCCGGGGGAGCGGACGGTGCCCTTCACGCGTCAGATCTTCATCGACCGGGAGGACTTCGCCGTCGAGCCTCCGGCCGGGTACCAGCGGCTGGCGCCGGGCCGGACGGTCCGGCTCCGCCACGGCTACTGCATCACCTGCGACGAGGTCGTCACCGACGACGCCGGCGAGGTCGTGGAGCTGCGGGTGAGCCACATTCCGGGTTCGGTCGGTGCGGCGCCCGACGGCGTGAAGGTGTCGGGCGTGATCCACTGGGTGTCGGCCCCGGAGTCGGTGCCGGCCGAGGTGCGGCTCTACGACCGGCTGTTCAAGGTGGCCCGGCCCGACGACGCCGACGGCGACTTCGCCCGCCATTTGAACCCGCAGTCGCTGGAGGTGATCACGGAGGCCCGGCTGGAGCCGAGTCTGGCCTCGGCCGAACCGGGCAGCCGCTGGCAGCTGGAGCGGGTCGGCTACTTCATCGTCGACACCGTCGATTCGGGGCCCGACGCCCTCGTCCTCAACCGGATCGTCACCTTGCGGGACTCCTGGGCCGGACGGGGCGAGGACGCCGCCGCGGCCCGGGCGGCGGTGGAGGAGGAGACGCAGGTCAAGGCCGGCAAGGCCAGCACCCGTCCGCCGAAGAAGAGCCGGGCCGAGTACCGGGCCGAGGCCCGCCGGCGCGACCCGGTACTGGCCGAGCGGTTCGCCGCCTGGCCGGCGGCCTACGGTCTGTCGGAAGCCGACGTCGACCTGCTGACCGGTGAGCGGGCGACCGGCGACCTGTTCGAAGGCGCGGTGTCGTCGGGCGCCGGCGCTCCGCCGGCGGCCGTGGCCCGCTGGATCATCAACGAGCTGCCCCGGGAGCTGGGGGAGCGGGAGCTGGCCGAGGTGCCGATGACACCGGCGGCGCTGGGCGCGCTGGTGACGGCCGTCGAGTCGGGCGCGATTTCGGGGCCCGCCGGCAAAGAGGTCTTCGCCGTCCTGATGGACGAGGGCGGCGACCCGGAGCAGATCATCGCCGAGCGGGGTCTGGCCCAGGTGAGCGACGAGGCCGCCATTGCGGCGATGGTCGACGAGGTGATCGCCGCCAATCCCGACAAGGTCGAGGCCTACCGGGCGGGCAAGACGGCCCTGGCCGGTTTCTTCGTCGGTCAGGTGGTGCGAGCGTCCCAGGGCAAGGCGAATCCCCAGGTCGTCCAGAAGGTGGTCGCCGAGCGACTCGGTTGAGTCCGATTGGCGGTTTGTTGGCGGTTTGTTGGCGGTTGTCGGCCGGGGAGGCACTGGTCTGCGCCCCGACTCGCGCTTAGGTTTCGTGGCATGGCCGAGACGACGGAGGAGCTGGGTGCCCGCTGGCAGTCGGAGCGGTGTCCGGAGTGCGCCTTCGATCCCAACGGCATCAGCGCCGCTGAGCTGCCGGCGGCGGTGGCCGGGCTCGGCCGGCGTTACCAGGCGCCCCTGACCCGCTTCCTGCCCGGGGAGGACGCCTCGCTGCTGGTGGCCCGTCCGCTGCCGGGGGTGTGGTCGGCGCTGGCCTACGCCTGCCACGTCCGCGACGTGCTGTCGGTCTTCGACGGCCGCATCGCTCGCATGCTGGTCGAGGATTCGCCGGAACTCGGGTGGTGGGATCACGAGGCGGCGGTCGAGGCCGACGCCTACGAGAAGCAGCCGCCGGGGGAGGTGGCGGCGGCGATCGCCGCCAACGCCGCCGCCCTGTCAGCCACGCTGGCCGCGGTGCCCGATGAGGGCTGGGACCGGACGGGAACCCGGCGCGACGGTGAACTCTTCACCGTGCTAGGTGCCGGACGCTTCGCCCTCCACGAAGGCACGCATCACCTGCTCGACATCGGCCGGGTCCTGCGAGCGGCGCGCGGCCGCTGACCCGTCAGAACAGCGCGTTGGCCATGGCCCGGCGGGCGGAGGTCACTCGTGGATCGCCGGCTGGCGGTACGTCGAGCAGGGCCACGAGCCGTTGGCGGACCCGCTCCCGGTCGTCGCCGGCAGTCTGGCGCAGGGCGTCGACCAGCCGGTCGAAGGCGGGGCCGAAGTCTCCCGCCTGGGCGTCGAGATCGGCGACGTCGAGGATGGCGTCGATGTCGCCGCCGGCGGCGCGCCGCTCGAGCTCGGCGCGGTCAAGGCCCGCGGTCCGCAGGGCCAGTTCAACCCGATTCAGGGCGGTGGCGGCCGCGTTGTGCCCGGGCGCCTCGGCCAGCGCCCGGCGGTACTGGTCGGCCGCCTCGTCGAGCCGACCGGCCGCCTCCAGCGCCGCGCCCTCTTCGTAGGCGAAATCGGCGGGGGACGGGCCGAGTTGCTCCAGCCACTCCCGCACGGCCGGCTCCGGCAGCGCGCCGGTGAACTCCGCCACTTCCCGCCCGTCCTTGAACGCCCGCACGGCCGGGATGCCCTGGATGCCCATCGCCTGGGCGAGCGCGGGGTTGGCGTCGACATCGACCTTGGCCAGGACCCAGGACCCGTCGGCCTCCTCGGCCAGGCGTTCGAGGACCGGCCCGAGCGCCCGGCAGGGCGCACACCACCCGGCCCAGAAGTCCACGACCACCGGGACTTCTCGGGAGCGCTCGACGACCTCCCGGGCGAACGTCTGCTCGCTGACGTCAATGATGTTCGGGGAACTGTTCATCGTCTTCATCTCGACCTTCTACAACGCCGAAGTCAGCCGCCATCTTCCGCTACCCGTACCCGGCCGCGTCGAACCGGGCCCCGACGGCTCAGTTCTGGCGCTGGGCCAGGTAGATCGGCGTCAGGTAAGGACGCTCCACGACGCCGCCGAAGGTGTCGGTGGCCAGGTGCTCGAGGGCGTCGAGGACGGCGGTTCGGTCGGCGGGCGGCAGGGCCAGGCAGGGCGAGAACGAGGCGAACATCGCCCGCAGCTCGGCGGGGCTGTGGCGGCCCGTCCAGCTGACGATCTCGTAACGGACGGCGCCGAAGCGCCCGCTGGCAGCGAACTCGCCGATGCGCTCCTCGACGTCGAGGGCGTAGGGGCGGGGGCCGGCCTGGAACGCCGCGCCCGGGAACGTCTCCAGGAGGGAGGGAGCGAGCTCCTCGAAGATGGGGTTGAGAGCGTCGCGGAACGGGTCGGGGCGGTCGGGGTCGCCGAAGAACGTCCACCACAGCGCGAGCCATCCGCCGGGCCGCAGGAGATCGGCGCAACGGCGCAGGCCGATGTTGGCCGGCACCCAGTGGAACGACGTGGCGGCGGCGATCAGATCGAACGACTCCGGTGGGAGCGTCACGTCTTCGAAGGCACCGACCTCAACCGCCAGGTTGCGGTCCTCGAACTTGGACCGGAGGCGGGCGGCCAGCTCCGGGCCCAGCTCGACGGCGGTGACCGATGCCCCGGATTCGAGCAGGCGCCCGGTGGCCTGCCCGGTGCCCGGGCCGATCTCCAGCACGGCGCGCCCCGGCCCGAGCCCGCACACCTCGTGCAGCAGTTCGTAGACCCGGTCGGGGTACCCCGGCCGACCGCAGTCATACGCCGCGACATCACACGAGAACAGCCCGCGCCGCTGCCGCTGCAGGTCGAAGGACTCCTCCACGCCGTCAGTCTCGCAGCCGGCCGGCGAGGGCAGAAAATCGCTTGACCTCGGAAGGGTCAGGCTTCACTATCGGTCTCCTATGGCACGCAAACCCTTGTCCGAGCAGGCGCAGCGGGGCAATGCCCACGCCGTGCTCGGCGCGCCCGCGTGCCCCGGCCGATCGCTTGATGAGCAGACGCCGGCGTGCCCAGGGATCGCCGAATATGGCGGTCCGGGCATGAGCTGGTAGCCGAGACCTTCGCTTCTCCGGCTTTCCCGCTTCGCTTCCAGATCCGCGCACCCCGTCATGCGTGGCCAATTCCATTTCGTCGTTTGCAAAGGCTCGAGCCAGGGCGGCGCTGCGGTCTCCAAAACCAGCGGCCGAGGGTTCGACTCCTTCCGGGCCTGCCAGCGCGCCGGGCATCCAGTTCGGCCAACATCACCTTGACAACCGCATCGGAAACATCGTTCGTCGGAGCCGGCGCCACAACCGGTTCCGACGACCATGGGTCGGTCGCGCCATGGGGCGCAGCAGTCCGGCTGTATCTCCTTTTTTGGCTAGCCGTCGATCGACACAGGGGGTTCGATTCCCTCCCGACCCACGCACCATGCCGCCGTAGCTCAGTCAGTGGTAGCACTCGCCCGTCAAGCGAGAGGTCAGGGGTGCGAGTCCCCTCGGTGGCGCTCATGTCGACGTGGTCGAATGGAGAAGACGCCGGTCTACGAAACCGGAGAGTGCAGGTTCGACCCCTGCCGTCGACACTCAAACCGTTGTCAGGGAAGCGAGCCGGCTGGATGAGGAGCCGTGTTCGAAGCACGGTACGGGTGCTGAGCCTGTGGGCGTTCGAGTCGCCCCGCTTCCGCGGAAGGACAGCCAGGTGGTGTGGCATCCGCGTCGGAAGCGCGGCAAGCCCTTCGGGGTGATGGGCGTTCGACTCGCTCTCCTTCCGCTGGTTTGCTCGTTGGCCGTGATCGTTCAGTGGTCAGGACGCCGGGCCCTCAACCCGGAAACCGGGGTTCGACTCCCCGTCGCGGTACGCAGTCAGCACAGTGCCAGGTGGTCGAAGGGCAAGACGTCCGGCTGTTAACCGGAAGGTGGGGGTTCGAGCCCCTCCCTGGCAGCGCAGCGCCCGGTGGCCGAGGATCGAGGCACTCGGTTGCAACCCGAGACACGGGGGTGAGAGTCCCTCCCGGGCGTCCATTTGAGCAAGCATGTGGTCGTCGTCCAACGGCAAAGGATCTCGGGGCGCCACCCCGGGGATGAGGGTTCGAGTCCCTCCGGCCACACCACAGCACCCGTCCGTGGGTAGCAAACAGAGAGGAGGTGACCAATGCCCGAGACCATCAACCCGAAGCTCCTGTCCTGGGCCAGCGAGATCGACCCGGAGACGATCCGCCAGGCCGAGAAGACGGCCCGGCTGCCGATCGTGGAAGGCCATGTGGCCCTCATGCCCGACGCCCACGTCGGGATCGGGGCGACGGTCGGCTCGGTCATCCCCACCAAGGGCGCGGTGATCCCCTCCGCCGTCGGTGTCGACATCGGCTGCGGCATGATCGCCGCCGAGCTCGACGTCACGGAGTCCCAGCTGCCCGACAATCTCGAGCCCCTGCTGCACCGGATCGAGCGGGCCGTCCCCGCCGGAGTGGGGCAGGGCCACAGCGGGAAGCGGGGCGCGGCGTCGGAGGCTGCTGGCAAGGCGGCTGACCACTGGCTGGCCTCGCACCACCCGGCCACGGTCCTGTCGGCTGATCAGGCCCACAAGGCCGCCAGCCAGTTCGGATCGCTCGGCTCGGGGAACCACTTCTTCGAGCTGTGCGTCGACGAGCGGAGCCGGGTGTGGGTCGTGCTTCACTCCGGGAGCCGGGGCATCGGCAACCAGCTGGCCCAGGCGCACATCGCCAAGGCGAAGCGGCTGGCCAAGGAGGCCATGCTCTCCCTCGAGGATCCCGACCTGGCCTGGTTCGTCCAGGGCACGCCGGAGTTCGAGGCCTACGTGACCGACATGCTGTGGGCGCAGGACTACGCCATGGCCAACCGGTCCCAGATGATGGAGGCGGCGATCCGTGAGGTGCTGTCGTTCCTCGGGACGGGAGCGGTGACGCGCACGGTCAACTGCCATCACAACTTCAGCCAGCGTGAGGTTCACGACGGGCAGGAGCTGTGGATCACGCGGAAGGGCGCCATCCAGGCGGACACCGGCGACCTCGGTGTCATCCCCGGCTCCATGGGCACCCGCAGCTACATCGTGCGGGGCAAGGGCAGCGCCGCCAGCTGGAAGTCGTGCTCGCACGGCGCCGGCCGGCGGCACAGCCGGACCAAGGCCCGCAAGCTCTACACGCCGGCCGACCTCGCCGAGCAGATGCAGGGCAAGACGTGGCTGAAGGGCCGGGCCGCGGCCCTGGTGGACGAGATCCCGACCGCCTACAAGGACATCGATCAGGTCATGGCCGACCAGTCCGACCTGGTCGAAGTCCTCCACACGCTGCACCAGGTCCTCAACTACAAGGGGACCTGAGCGCAGCCTGACGAAGGGTCCCGCCCGGACCGGGCCGGGCGGGACCAGCGCAACTGGCGTTCGTTTACCGGGATATAGCGGAAAACGAACGCCAGAACGGGGGGTGCGTGCCGCAAACGAACGCCGGTGTTGGCCGGCCTTGCCGGCGAGGTCCTGAAGGGAGGACGCTCGGCCCGTACCCGAGAGGAAGCCGGTTCGATCCCGGCCGCCGGCTCTCAAGCTTTACCTGCCTCCGCGAGGCAGGGGTTGCTCGCCCGCGGCGCAGATCGGGGTTCCTTCGCTCTTCCAAAGCGAGCCCGATGGGGCACCCCCTCGATCGCCGAGTTCCCGGGCGAGCACAACGGTCCCGAAGCTCTGATGGTGGAGCGGCCGGTTGAAACCCGGCAGGGGGAGGTTCGAACACTCCCGGGACCACCGGTCTCCGGACCCTGAGCGGATTACCCACAGTAAGCGTGGGTTTTCCGCTCAGGGTCCCCGCAGACCTGCGACGCGTGGCGCAACGGCAGCGCACCTGCGCGACAGGCAGGGGGCTGGAGGTTCGACTCCTCCCGCGTCGACGTACTTCAGGGGCAGGAGCCAGACGGTGACGGCACCGCGCTGATAACGCGGGATGACGTGGTTCAACTCCACGCTGCCCTACGAAGCGACGAGTAGGTCAACGGCAGACCGCCCCCGTCACAGGGGGGAGGCTGGAGGTTCGACTCCTCCCTCGTCGACTGTGACCGAAGCCAAAGCGTTCGAGGCGCCGGGATGTGGCCCCGGTCATAGCGGGTTCGAGTCCCGCCGGTCACCCCAATCTGCCCAGGGCACGGAGCGGAGCGGGTGGTCTGGGACCGGCCGGGCCTCATACGCCTGACCAGGCGGGTTCGATTCCCGCACCCGCCACCAAAGAAGGCATTGCCAGCAAAGAGATCGTGGGCCGGTAGCGCAATCCGGTAGCGCAGCTCCCCTGCAAGGAGACGGTTGCGGGTTCGACTCCCGCTCGGTCCACCACGCCGACGTAGCCCAACTGGTAGAGGCGACGCCCTCAGAAGGCGTTCAGTGCGGGTTCGAATCCCTCCGTCGGTACTCACGTCCGTCCAGACCAATGCGGGGTGGTGGAACTGGCACCACGCCTGGCTCTGAACCAGGAGGTCGGGGTTCGAACCCTCGCCTCGCAGCCAGTTTCCGATGCGGTTGTCAAACCAAGACTGCGGGTCCGGTCAGCTGCGCAGGACGGGATTTCTTCTGGTAACGGCCTGCGGGCCTGCCGTTCGAGTCGGCGCACGCCCGTCCGCCGTGTCCACTGACCGGCCGCTGTGAACGACGCAAGGGGAGAGGTGAAGGGACGATGACCAAGTTCTCGGGCACCGGCAAGCGTCCGGTGCGGGCGAACGTCACGGCCGCGGTGCGGACGACGCGCCGGCGCATCGCCACGCACGAGGGCGGCCGAGCCTACGAGCGGGAGCCGGAGGCGGAGCTCTTCCTGCTGGCCGCCACCAACATGGTCGGTGAGGACACGTTCTACGAGCGGGCCGCCGACCGCGACGCCCGCTTCGTCGACCTCATCCACCGCGTCACGGCGACCAACGCCGCCTTCATCGCCGGCGACGGTGAGGACAAGATCGGTTTCGCCCAGTACCTGCGCCAGTACATGGGCATGCGCTCGGCGGCGGTCGTCATGGCCGCCGAGTACGTCGCCGCCGGTGGTGCCAACGGCCGGTCGGTCATCGCCCGCGCCCTGCAGCGGGCCGACGAGCCGGCCGAGCTCATCGGGTACTGGATGGCCATGTACGGCCGCAACCTGCCCATGCCGGTCAAGCGCGGCGTGGCCGACGCCGTCCGCCGGCTCTACACCGAGCGGGCCGCCCTCCGCTACGACGGCCTGTCCCGCTCGATCCGGATGGCCGACGTCATCGAGCTGACCCACCCGTCCCCCAAGGACGCCCGCCAGTCGGCGCCGAGCTCGAGGCCGTCCCGGCCGACGAGCGGCGGGCGGTCGTGCGTGCCCGTGGCCCGCAGGCCCTGGCCGACGCCGGCTTCTCCTGGGAGCGGCTGTCGGGCTGGCTGCCGGGCGGCCTCGACGCCGAGGCCTGGGAGGCGGTCATCCCGTCGATGGGCGTCATGGCGCTCGTCCGCAACCTGCGGAACTTCGACCGGGCCGGCATCAGCGACGACGCCGTCGGCGCCGTCATCGCCAAGCTCACCGATCCGGTCCAGGTGGCCACGGCCCGCCTGTTCCCGTACCAGGTGTGGGCCGGTTACGCCCACGCCCCGTCCGACGACTGGAAGCGGGCACTGGGCCGGACGCTCGAACTGACCGTCGCCAACATCCCGGCGCTCGACGGCACGCTGATCGTCATCGACACCTCCGGTTCGATGCAGGCGCCGGTCTCCAACCGGTCCCGGCTGCAGCGCGTCGAGGTGGCCGCCGTCATGGCCATGGCCACGGCCCGCCGGGCCGGCGACGTCGATGTCGTCATCTACGGCGAGCACAGCGCCCGTCTGGGCAACGTCGCCGGCCGTTCGGTGCTCGCTGGCGTCGAGCACGTGGTCGGCCTGGTCGGCGCCGTGGGCCACGCCACCTGCGGGCACACCGCCATCGCCCGCCACTTCGACCCGAAGCGGCACCGGCGGGTGGTGCTCTTCACCGACGACCAGCAGCACGACTCCGGTTCCGTGAGCCTCGACCACGTCCCGCTGATCTACACCTTCAACCTGGCCGGCTACCGCCCGTCGGCCCTCCCGGCCGGGCAGCGGGGCCGCTACACGCTCGGCGGGTTCACCGACGCCACCTTCGAGGCGATCCGGATCGTGGAGAGCGGCGGTAACGCCGGATGGCCGTTCTGACCGGCGGCCATCCGGCCTTCCCTGAGAGGCTCGCTCGCCAACACCGACTGGGCCTGGAAAGCTACCGACGCAATACGGCCCGTGTCGCGGAGGGAGGGCATGTGAGCCGATATGTCTGCCCGATCGCCGTCATCCTGGCCATGGCGACGGTGTTCCGCTTCTACTTTCGGGAACGGTTGCTGCGAGCGCAGGGTCAGGCGTCGGAAGACCACCGTGAAGAACTCAAAGGAGTGTTGGCCGTCCATCTCGGGCAGGCGGCGGAGATCGCCAACCGTCTCCACCAGTTCCTGCCCGACATGGACCCACCGGCGCGGCCTCGAGCGGAGGAGTCGATCCGGCGCCTCGTCAGAACCCTCGACACGCTGACCGTGACGCTGCGAGACCCCGGACCGCCTCCGTGAGGCCGCTCACTCCAGGACGGTGATCGACACCATCGGGTTGGCGGGCGGGTTGTTGCCAGTCGAGCCGGAGAACGGCTTGTTGGAGAAGTTGAAGACTCCGCCGTCCTCGGCGACCATCAGGTAGCCGTTGCCGTAGGGGACCATGCCCCGCATCGGCTTGTTGAGCATGATGTTGCCCATCGAACCCTTGAAGACGGCCTTGAAGGCGAACACGCCGCCGTCGGTGGCCACCAGCCAGTAGCCCTCACCGTCGGGGTCGGGGACGATGGCCACCACCGGCTTGTTGAGCGTGATGGCACCCATCGAACCCTCGAACCGGGCATCGCCGAGGGCGAATACGCCACCGTCGGCTGCGGTCAGGTAGTAGCCCTTGCCGCTCGGGGTCGGCGACGAGTCGACGATGTCGCCGTTGAGCTTCAGGGTCGAGACGTCACCGATGTTCGGGTTGGCGTCGCCGAAGGCGAACATCCGGCCCTTGTTCGTGAAGATCCAGTAGCCGGCGCCGGTGGCCGTGCCCGACATGCTCACCGCCTTCTCCCCCGGCTTGAGGTCGGCGGTGGACAGGCTGCCGTAGAACACCGGCCCGAAGGCCGACACGGTGCCGCGGGAGTCGAGTGTCCAGTACCCGGTTCCGTGGGGCGCCGCCTCGATGTCGACGATCAGGTTGCCGGGCGACGACGGTTCCCCGAGCGTCGGTGCGTCACCGAAGTTGTAGACCTTGCCGTCGGAGCCGATGGCCCAGTAACCGACGACCTGGCTGGCGCTCACGGCCTTGCCGAGGCCGTCGTCGGGCGCCATGTCGGTGGCCGGGGCGGCGCTGAGGCTGCTGTCGCGGGGCGGCGCCACGCTCCGCAGAGCGGCCCACTGGAACGACGCCGGCAGGCCCAGGCAATTCGCCGGGACGCTGGCCAGGTAGAGGCGGTTCACGCCGTCGAAGCTGCCGACGGCGCTCGGGCAGGGGATCGGGTCCTTGCCCGGCGGGAAGACGACGACTTCGCCGAAGCCGTTGGCGCCCCGCTTCAGTTGCACGAGGTAGTCGGGCGGGGAGTCCTGGCGGACGCCGATGGCCCAGCGCACGAAGTCGCTGGGAGCGTTGCCGGTGAGGTCGTCGCCCTTGGCCAACTTCATCGTCAGGCTGATGAAGTCGTTCTGGTGGCGGACGCTGGCCGCCACGATGTCAGCCTTCGGTTCTCCCGCCGTGGTGCCGCCGCGTACGGTGTCGCCCGACGGGTCGGTGATCGACACGCTCGAATCGGCCACCGCGGCGCCGGCCTGGCCGGCGGTGACCAACGGAGCGGCGGCGAGTGCGACGAGCGCAGCCAGCACGCCGGAGGCGCGCCGGAAGGGAGCTGCAGGCATGCGAAACCTCCAGAAACGCTCGGGCCCGAGCGACGTTGCTCGGGCGCGGGCCGGGGGGCCGCGAAGGGGTATACCGGTTCGGCTCCGCCCTTAACCCCCGAGAACCGGACAAATGCCCCCGAAGCTGCTGCGCATCGACAATCGGCAACGCCGCGCCCGCCTCGCCCGGCGCCACCATCTCGCCGGGCCGTCCCGAGCGGCGGATGTCGTGACCCTGGCCGGCGACCTCGTCGGCTTCCACGGCAGCGACCCGGCCAGCGTCTTCCTCTCGGCCTGGGCCCGGTTGCGGAAACCGGAGAGCACGGTGGCCGAGCTCGAGCGGGCGCTGTACACCGATCGCACGCTGGTCCGCACGCTCTGCATGCGGCGCACCATGTTCGTGGTGCCGACCGACGCCGTGCCGGTGGTGCAGGCGGCGGTCACCGAGGCGCTCGTCCCCGGCGAGCGGCGGCGTACGGTGCAGATGATCGAACAAAGCGGCATCGCCGCCGACGGCGCCGCCTGGCTCGAGGAGGTCGAAGCCGCCACTCTGGCGGAGCTCATCGTCCGCCGGGAGGCGACCGGCGCCGAGCTGGCCAAGGCCGTGCCCGGGCTCGACCACCAGATCCCCGTCGGTGAGGGCAAGACGTGGGCCGGCACCGTCGGCATCTCGACCCGGGTGCTGTTCCTCCTTTCGACGGCCCAGCGGATCGTGCGGGGCCGGCCCAGGGGCTCGTGGACCAGCAGCCAGTACCGCTGGTCGCCGATCGAGGCGTGGCTGCCGGACGGGGTGCCGACCATGGAACCGGCCGCCGCCCGCTCCGAGCTCGTCCGCCGGTATCTGGCCCGCTTCGGGCCGGCGACCACCAACGACATCAAATGGTGGACGGGCTGGACGGTCGCCCAGACCAAGGCCGCGCTGGCCGCCGTCGAGGCGGTCGAAGTGGCGCTGGATCCGGAGATGACACGGGGCTGGGTTCTGCCCGGTGACGTCGCGCCGGTGCGGGCGCCGGCGCCGTGGGTGGCGCTCCTGCCATCGCTCGACCCGACGACGATGGGATGGCAGCAACGGGAGTGGTATCTCGGCCCCCACGGCCCGCAACTCTTCGATCGCAACGGAAATGCCGGTCCCACCGTGTGGGTCGACGGGCGGGTCGTCGGAGGATGGGCGCAGCGCCGCAGCGGGGAAATCGTCCACCGTCTGCTGGAGGACGTCGGCGCCGAAGCGTCCGGCGCCGTGGCGGCCACCGCAGCGCAGCTCGAACGGTGGCTCGGCCCCATGCGCGTCACGCCCCGGTTCGCCACCCCGCTCCAGAAGGCACTGACGGCGGGCGACTGAGACGGAACTGGGAATCGTTGACAAAGATCGTCAGGTCTGCCTTACATTGCTGGGTTGGGCGCCGGCTCTGAAGGCGCCGACCGAGGGAGGCCGGAGGTGCTGTCCGTGAACGGACCAACGCAGAGTCGCCGGGGTCGTTGCTTCCTGTTGCTGGCGCCGCTCCTGCTGGCGACGGTGGTGCCGGCGGGCCGGAGCGACGCCGCCGAGGACACGAAGGTGTCGGCCACCACGGTCGCCCAGGCGCTCAAGACCATTGAGCGCGCCGGCGGGGACATCGCCGCCCACGCCGCCGCCGACAAGGCCAAGGCGGAACACGGAGTCGAGGTCATCGAGCCCTTGTGGAAGATGATCGAAGGCACCATCCGGGCCAACGACCCGAACTCCTACGCCGCCTTCGAGGACGCCGTCGCCGACCTCGGCGCGGCGGCCAAGGCCGGTGACGCCCGGAAGGCCGGGGGAGCCGCCGGAGCGCTCAGTTCCGCCGTGCAGTTCTACGTCGCCAAGTTCCCCGGCGAGGCCGGGCCGACCGCCGGCGCCCCCCGGGGCCCGGCCGCCGCCGCGGCCGCCGCTTCGAAGCCGGCCCCGAAGCAAGCGGCTTCGGCCGACAAGACTCCGGCCCCCGCCGAGGACAGGCAAGCGGCGGCCGTCAGCCCGGCCGCCGAGGCCGGTGACGCCACGCTGGCCCGCACCGGCCCGTCGTCGGCTCTCGCCGCCCTCGCCGGCGCCGCCCTCGGACTGGGCGGCCTCGGCCTCATCGGCGGCGCCCGCCGCCGCCGGTCCTCGCCGACCGCCTGAGCGAACTCAGGCTCCGCTGGCTTGCGCCTCGGCGGCGGCCGCCACCCGCAGCACGGCGGCATCGGCGAAGTGGCGGCCGACGATCATCATTCCGATCGGCAGCGATCCGGGCGGCTGGCACGGCACCGTGATCGCCGGATGGCCCGTCACGTCGAACGGCGCGGTGTTGACGACCATCTCGAAGGCCCGGCCGATGTACTCCGCCCGGGAGGCGTCCAGCGCCGGCAACGGCGTCGGCAGCATCGGCAGCGTCGGCATCACCAGCACGTCGGCCTCGTCGAGCGCGGCGTCGTACGCCGCCCGCAGGGCGCGGCCGACGTTCTGGCCCTTGGCGTAGTGCCGGCCGCCGTAGCTGCGGCGCAGGTGCTCGCCGAGCAGCATCACCAGCTTCACGGTGTCGGCCACGTCGTTGACCCGGGCCTGCCGGCCCCGGCCGAAGGCCTCGCCCAGCCCCGTGGCGTAGTGACCCTTCCAGCCGGTACCCAGCCCGTTGCCCTTGACCATGAGCTCCGTGGCGCCCTCCATGCCGATCGCCATCCAGACCGTCATCGCCACCCGGTGCATCGGCACCGACACCTCGCTGACCACCGCCCCGGCCTTCTCCAGGCGGCGGGCGGCGTCGCGAACCGCCTCGTCGACGGCCTCCTCCGACCGGCCCTCCCACCCGAACCCTTCGGACAGCACACCGACGCGCACGCCACTCAGATCGCCGTTGAGCCCGACGGAATAGGGCTCCGTCGGCACCACTGACGGCTGCCGGGGGTCAAGGCCGTCGGCGCCGGCCAGGACCTCGAGGAACCGGGCGACGTCGGCCACCGTCGGCCCGATCGGGCCGGTGTGGTCGAGGGTCAGCTCGATCGGGAAGATGCCGCTGTAGGGCACGAGCCCATAGGTCGGCTTGTGGCCCACGACACCCGTCCAGCAAGCCGGCATCCGGATCGACCCGCCCTGGTCCCCGCCGATGGCCAGATCGGCCTCGCCGGTGGCCACCAGCACCGCCGAACCGCTCGACGAGCCACCGGCCGACCGGCCCGGCGCCCTCGGGTTCAGCACCGGCCCGGTGGCGGCGGTGTGGCTACCGCCGGAGAAGCACAGGTCCTCGCACACCGCTTTGCCGACGATGGTCGCGCCGGCGTCGAGCGTGCGGCTGACGACGGTGGCGTCGACCTCGGGCACGTAGCCCTCCAGCAGCGCGGAGCCGTTCATCATCGGGACGCCCGCCACGCACACGTTGTCCTTCACCACCAGGCGCTTGCCGGCCAACGGGCCGTCGGCCGCGCCGGGGATCTCACAGCGCCAGTACCAGGCGTTCCAGGGATTGTCGGACGGGTCGGGCCGGTATCCGGGCGTCCGGGGGTACCGGGGCGCCAGCGGGGCCGGCTCCACCATCTGCTCCACGGCGGCGATCGTTCCGAGCAACGGCAGGAGCAGCTCCCGGAACGAGGCGAGATCCTCGTCGGACAGCACGAGCCCGAAGGACCGGGCGATGTCCTGCAGCTGTCCGATGGTGGGCGGTGAAACCGGCATGGCTGACCTCCTCGGCGAGGCCGCCGAACCTACCTGAAGCGCCCGTCGCCCCGACGTGGCGCCTCGCCGGCCCCGGCGACGACGTTGTCGGGGCCCGGCGAGGCGGGGGGACCCCCGTCACCCGCCGTAGTTGCCGGATGTGGGCGATGCCGGCAAGCCGGGGAAATGGGTGACGAGGATCGCCGGCCGGATCAGTGACGAAGTTGGGATTCGCCACCGATCCGGCGCGGCGACCTGCTGGATTCGGCTATTTCCAGGTTTGTTTCTGTGCTTGTTTTCCGCGGCGTTCGCCGTTCCCAGCGGGGGAGGTTGCCGTTGAATCTTTCTGCCCCAAATAGCCCTCTGTCAAGGGCGCCATTTAGCAAACGTTCGGCCGGTCTATTTGCGGTATTCCCGCAACGGCTCGCCCTCAACCGGCGGTGGCCAGCAGCGATTGCGGACGGAGCAACGCCTCGATCTCGACCGCTTCGACCGGCCGGCCGAACAGGTAGCCCTGGGCCATGTCGCAGCCGTGGCGGGCCAGGAACGACCGCTGAGCCTCGGTCTCCACCCCTTCGGCCACCACCTCGAGTCCCAGGGCATGGGCCATGGCGATCATGGCCGCCACGATCGGCGCTTCGTCGTTGGGATTCTCCACGCCCTCCACGAACGACCGGTCGATTTTCAGCGTGTGGAACGGGAGTCCCTGCAGCCGGCCGAGGGCGGAATAACCGGTCCCGAAGTCGTCGATGGCCAGCCGCACGCCGAGCGCTTCGAGTTCCCGGAACAGCGGCCGGCCCAACCCGTTCGGCGCGGTGGCCACCGTGTCGACGGCCATGCTCTCGGTCACCTCGAGTTCGAGCAGCCGGGGATTGATGCCGGTCACGGCCAGCACCTCGCTGACCCGCTCGACGATGCGGGAGCGCCAGAACGCCCGCCCCGAAAGGTTGACTGCCATCCGCACCGCCGGCAGGCCGGCCTCGGACCACGCCCGCAACTGGGCGCAGGCCGTCCGCATCACCCAGTCGTCGAGGGCGACGATGAGCCCGCTCTCCTCGGCCAGCGGGATGAACGTGTCCGGGGCGATGGGGCCCAGCGTCGGGTGGTGCCACCGCGCCAGGGCCTCGACGCCGCAGAGCCGACCCGTCGCCAGGTCGAACTGGGGCTGGTACACCACCCGCAGCTGACCGCTGTCGAGCGCCTGGTGGAGGTCGCCCTCCAGCACCAGGCGGGCCTCGACGCCGGCGTTCATCTCGACGCTGTAGATCTCGAAACAGTTGCGGCCGCGCTCCTTGGCCCGGTACATCGCCGTATCGGCGTTCTTGAGCAGCACCGACGGCCGTGTGCCGTCGTCGGGCGACACGGCGATGCCGACGCTGGCCGTGACGTAGAGCTCCTGGCCGGCGACGACGAACGGCGAGCGGAAGGTGGCCAGGACCTTCTCGGCCACGAACGCCGCTTCACCGGTGGAGCGCAGCCCGGTGGCCAGCAGAGTGAACTCGTCGCCGCTCATGCGGGCCACGGTGTCACCGCCCCGGAGCGCCCCGGTCAGGCGCCGCGCCACTTGCCGCAACAACTCGTTGCCGGTCGGGTGCCCGAGGCTGTCATTGACCCGCTTGAACCGGTCGAGGTCGAGCACGAAGACCGCCAGCTTGCGTTCGGGCTGCCGGCGCTCGGCCAGCGCCAGGCCCACGGTCTCCTCGAACAGCAGCTGATTCGGCAGACCGGTCAGCGCGTCGTGGAACGCTTCGTGCTTGAGCTGTTCGACGAGGGCTGCGTTCTCCAGCGCGCTCGCCCCCACGGCCACCAGGGCGTCGAGCAGCCTGGCATCCTGCGGCCCGAGCGGCTGCAGGCCGCGACGGCCCGAAACCACCAGCCAGTGCTCGGGAAAGCCCGGCCCGGGAAGACGGCTTCCGAGTTCTCCCTCACCCGGGGGAGTCTCGGTGATCCGGGCGTCACGGCACCGGAGCAGTTCCCGGGCCGAGGCGGTGATCGCCTCCTCGACATCGGCCGGCTCCATCGAGGCATGGGCCTCGAGGGCCGTCCGGAGCAGTCCGTCGAGCCGCTCCCGGTCGTTTCGGGCCCGCAACGACCCCGCCAGCACGATGTGGAGCACGCCCATGGGGAGGGCGGCGAAGAGCAGCGCCCAGGAGTACGCCGAGCCGGCCAGCCCGGCCAGCAGCCCGATGGCCACGGTGGCCGACCACACGAGGAGCCGGAACCCCAGCCCGTCGGCCAGCGATCCCCAGAACGGCTGGCCCTCGACCACCGCCAGCACGGCGGAGACCGACACGGCGTTGACGATGAGGAACACGGCCGCGCCGAGGACGACCGCCGCGAAGCCCCGGGGGTTCGTCCCACCGGGACCGCCGACGAGATGGGCGGTGCCGACCGCCAGACCGGCGGCCGTGAGCACCATCCCGGTGTTGAACAGGACGCGCACCAGCGGCCGCCGGGTGACGAGCCGGCTGACGAAGGCGGCGATGCCGAAGGCGGCGACGACGCCGAGCGGAGGGAGGAGCAGCGCCATCGCCACGAGGAAGGCCTCGTCGAGCTGAAACGCCTCGGTCTCCTCGCGGCGCAGGATCTTGATCGGGAACGCCCAGGTCATGCCGAGCGCCACCATGAACCCGGCCAGTTCGGCCACGGAGCCGATGCCGTCGTGGCGACCGAGCACCAGGGTGAGCGCAACCGTGAGCGCGCCCGCCCCGACGGCGGCCGCCACGGCCGCTTTCAGCTTCGCCGGCATTGCGCTCCTGTCCCTACTCCCACGCCGTGGCGTACCAGCTGGAGCCGTACCAGCTGGAGCCGTACCAACTGCTGCCGTACCAGCTCGAGCCGTACCAACTGCTCCCGTACCAGCTCGAGCCGTACCAGCTGGAGCCGTACCAGCTGGAGCCACTCCACTCCGAGGTGAAGTAGGCGACCTGGTCGAACAGCTCGTTCTGGGCCGTCAGGTTCCCGACGAGGAGCTTGAGAACGGGCGACAGCAGGCGGAGGAGAGGATCGAGAAGGGCCCCGGTCTGGATGTTGATCTGCAGGCTGCCCCGGTCGAGCTGCAGCGAACCGGAGCCCAGCGAGCGGGGGACACCCTGGTTGGCCGAGTCGAACGTCCCGGCGTGGGCGGCGGCGTAGGCGTCGAGCGAACCGTGGCCGTCGACGTTGCCGTTGCCCACCGGGCCGGGGGCGGCCGTGCCGAGCAGCCGGGCCTTGACCTGGTCGGGTGTGAGGTTGGGCTCCTGCTGCAGCAGCAGCGCCGCCGACCCGGAGACGACGCCGGTGGCGAACGACGTACCGGAACCCTTGAAGTAGGCCGAGCCGACCCGCGACCCGGGGTAGGCGCCGTCGACCTTCGACCCCGGCGCCCGAAGACCGATGACCGACCGGCCGGGAGCGACCAGGTCCGGCTTGTTCAGACCGTCGGCCGCCGTCGGGCCCTGCCCGGAGAAGCCGGCCATGACGTCGTCACCCCGACCGGGCGTGCCGCGGTCGTCGAGGGCCCCGACGGTGACGACCAGCGGGTCGTCGGCCGGCTTGGTGACCGTCCCCGGACCCGGACCCTTGTTGGAGGACGAGACCGTGACGACGATGCCGGCGTCCCAGGCCCGCTCGACGGCACCGTCGAGGGGGCTGAGCATGTACGGCTGGGTGGAGTCCGTGCCGAGCGAGAGGTTGAGGACGCGGATCCCGTACTGGTCCCGGAACGACACGGCCCACTGGATGGCCGCCAGCACGTGCGTGATGTCGCTGGCGCCGTTGCGGCCGGCGATCTTGATCGAGACGAGCTTGGCCTTCGGGGCGACGCCCTTGTACTGGCCGCCCGACGACGCCCCGTTGCCGGCGATGAGACCGGCGACGAACGTGCCGTGGCCGAACTCGTCGGTGTAGGGATCGTCGCCCCCGGAGAAGTCGACGCCCCCGACGACCCGCCCGGCGAGGTCGGCGACCGGCGTGATGCCGGTGTCGACCACGGCCACCGTGACGCCCTCGCCCTCGACACCCTCGGCCCACAGCCGGTCGGCGCCGACGACCTTCGGGTAGACGGCGCTGGCGGCGTGGAGGGGCGACGGCTCGGCCGCCTGGATGTGGACGGGCCCGTTCTCCGAAACGTGGGTGACGCCCGGTTCGGCCGCCAGGGCGGACAGCGCCTCGACCGGGACGTCGGCGGCCACCCCGCTGACGATCCAGAGATCCTGGGTGACGGTGCCGCCGTGGGCCACCACGGCGGCCCGGACGGCCGCCGGGGAGGCGCCCTGGACGATGACCGACCGGGTGGGACCGGCCGTTGAGGTCGGGGCCGGGGAGGCCGTCGCCGGAGTGACGGCCGCCGGGGCCGTGAAGGCCGCCGTGAGAAGGAATACGACAGACGCGATGAGTGTGCGCTTCGCCCGCATGAATCCCCATGATCGACAGTCGGGCGACGACTTCCATAGCCCGTTAGCGTCAATTGCCGCCTCGCCGGGGATGTGGTCACCGGCGCCGGCGGCACATCCGCGCCGGATGCCGGAGTTGTGGTCCCGTGCCGGTCCGGCACCCCTCAGGCACTATCCTGGCGGGACTGAGGATTTTGCGAGCCCCTTCGAGCAGCGGCGCCAACTGGGGCTGCCCTACCGACAGCTCCCGTTGATGCCTTCCAAAGAGCCGATGCAGGGCCTCTACGACCCGAAAAACGAGCACGACGGGTGCGGTGTCGCGCTGGTCGCCCGGCTGGACGGTGCGCCTTCCCACGAGGCCGTCCGGCGGGGCTTGACCGCGCTGGCGAACATGGAGCACCGGGGCGCCGAGGGCGCTGACGCCGACACCGGGGACGGTGCCGGCATGCTCGTGCAGATTCCGGACCGGTTCTTCCGCGCCGCCTGTGATTTCCCGCTCCCCGACCCCGGCCGCTACGCCGTGGCCGTCTGCTTCCTTCCCACCGACGACCGGCGCCGCCAGACACTGGAGTGGCTGCTGGTCGAGAAGATCACCGACGTGGGGCTCGACATCCTGGCCTGGCGGGACGTGCCCGTCTGCCCCGAAGCGGCCGGCCGCGTCGCCCGCCAGACGGCGCCGGTCATCCGCCAGCTGTTCATCGCCGCCCCCGACGGGATGGACGGCGACGCCTTCGAACGGGCCCTGTTCAAGGCCCGCCGCCGGGCCGAGCTGGCGTCGAACGAGGAGCTGATCGTCCCCACGTGCTCGTCCCGCACGATCGTCTACAAGGGGATGCTGTCGGCCCCGCAGCTGCCGCACTACTACCCCGATCTGCTCGACGAGCGGTTCGAGACGGCGCTGGCCCTCGTGCACTCCCGCTTCTCGACGAACACGTTCCCCAGCTGGGAGCTGGCCCACCCGTACCGGATGCTGGCCCACAACGGCGAGGTCAACACGCTGGAGGGCAACCGCAACTGGATGCGGGCCCGGCACTCGCAGCTGGAGTCGGAGCTCCTCGGCGGCGACGTCAGCGACCTGCTGCCGATCATCCGGGAGGGCGGCTCCGACTCCGCCACGCTCGACAACGTGGTGGAACTGCTGGTCATGGCCGGCCGGTCGCTGCCCCACGCCCTGATGATGCTGATCCCCGAGGCGTTCGCCGGCCGTGACGACCTGAGCGACGAGGTCAAGGGGTTCTTCCGCTACCACTCCTGCCTGATGGAGCCGTGGGACGGCCCGGCCTCGGTGAGCTTCACCGACGGCCGGATCATCGGCGCCACCCTCGACCGCAACGGCCTGCGCCCCGGCCGGTGGATGGTCACCACCGACGGCTGGGTCATCCTCGCCTCGGAGACCGGCACCTATCCCGTGGCGCCGGAACTCGTGCAGGCCAAGGGCCGCCTCCGTCCCGGCCGGCTGTTCCTCGTCGACCTGGAGCGGGGCAGGGTCTTCGCCAACGGCGAGATCGAGGCCGAGGTGGCCGCCCGGCGGCCCTACGGCAAGTGGTTCGAGGATCACGTCGTCAACCTCGAGGACCTGCCCGAGGTGCCGAGCCGGCCCCGCCGGGTCGACCCGCTGCGGGTCCGTCAGCTGGCCTTCGGCTGGACGGCCGAGGACATCCGCGTGCTCGTCACCCCGTTGGCCAGCAAGGCCAAGGAGGCCGACGGATCGATGGGCAGCGACGTGCCGCTGGCCGTGCTGTCCGACCGGTCGCCGTCGTTGTTCAGCTACTTCAAGCAGCGCTTCGCCCAGGTGACGAACCCGGCCATCGATCCCATCCGGGAGAGCATCGTCATGAGCCTCCAGGCCTCGGTCGGCCCGGAGCTCAACCTGCTGGAGGAATCGCCGCACCACGCCCATCAGCTGGTGATGCCCCAACCCGTCCTCCGCAACGACGAGCTGCACAAGCTGCGCAACGTCGACCATTACGTGTTCGACACCGAGACGCTCGACTGCACCTGGCCGATCAGCGAAGGGCCGGAAGGTCTGCAGAAGGCGGTGGAGCGGCTCTGCGCCGAGGCGGCGGCGGCCGTGGGGCTCGGCGTCACCATCCTCATCCTGTCGGACCGGGCGACCAGCCACGAGCGGGTGCCGGTGCCGTCGCTGCTGGCGGTCTCGGCCGTGCACCACCATCTGGTGCGGCGGGGCACGCGGCTGCGGACGGGCATCGTGGTCGAGTCGGGCGAACCGCGCGAGGTGCACCACATCGCCTGCCTGCTGGGCTACGGCGCCAGCGCCGTCAACCCCTACCTGTTGTTCGAGTCGTTGCCGGACATGATTGAAGCCGGCGAGCTGCCCAAGGGGATGACCGTCGCCGAGGCGTCGGCCAACGTGGTGGCCGGCATCGGCAAGGGCCTCCTCAAGGTGCTGTCGAAGATGGGGATCTCGACGGTGCAGTCCTACACCGGGGCCCAGATCTTCGAGGCGGTCGGCCTCGACCCCGAGCTGGTCGACAAGCACTTCGACGGCACCGCCTCCCGCATCGGCGGTGTCGGCATCGACGTCCTCGCCCGCGAGGCGCTCGAACGCCACTCGCGGGCCTACCCGGCCGGAAACGGCGCGGTGCTGCCGCCCGGTGGCGTCTACGCCTGGCGGCGCTTCGGTGAGGTGCACCAGTGGAGCCCCGACGTCGTGGCCCAGCTGCAGCGCGCCGTGCGGCTCCATCCCGGACACGCCAACGGCGACGGTGACGTCGCCACCACCAACGAGGGCAACGTCTTCAAGGACTTCGGCGACGACGCCCGGGCGGCCTACGCCGAGTTCGCCCGCCTGGCCAACGAGGACAACGGGCGGCGGGCGACGCTGCGGGGCCTGCTGCGCTTCAAGGACGCCCCCCAGCCGATCCCGCTGGAGCAGGTGGAGCCGGCGTCGGAGATCGTGAAGCGCTTCGCCACCGGTGCCATGAGCCTGGGGTCGATCTCGCCCGAGTCGCACGAGACGCTGGCCATCGCCATGAACCGCATAGGCGGCAAGTCGAACTCCGGTGAGGGCGGGGAAGATCCCCGCCGTCTGATCCCCGACGAGAACGGCGACCAGCGGCGCTCGGCGATCCGCCAGGTGGCGTCGGCCCGCTTCGGCGTCACGGCCTCCTATCTCGCCCACGCCGACCAGCTGCAGATCAAGGTGGCCCAGGGCGCCAAGCCCGGCGAGGGCGGGCAGCTGCCGGGCCACAAGGTCAGCGACTACATCGCCCAGCTGCGGTACTCGACGCCGGGTGTGGAGCTCATCTCGCCGCCGCCGCACCACGACATCTATTCGATCGAGGACCTCAAGCAGCTGATCTACGACCTGCGCTGCTCGAACCCCCGGGCCTCGGTGTCGGTCAAGCTGGTGGCCGAGGTCGGGGTGGGAACGGTGGCCGCCGGGGTGGCCAAGGCCGGCGCCGACCACGTCGTGATCGCCGGCCACGAGGGCGGCACCGGGTCGTCGCCGCTGTCGTCGATCCAGTCGGCCGGCCTCCCGTGGGAGCTCGGCCTGGCCGAAACGCAGCAGACGCTGGTCCGCAACAACCTGCGGTCCCGCATCACCGTGCAGGTCGACGGGCAGATGAAGACCGGCCGTGACGTCGTCATCGCCGGGCTGCTGGGCGCCGAGGAGATGGGCTTCTCCACCGCGCCGCTGGTGGCGACGGGTTGCATCATGATGCGGGTCTGCCACCTCAACACCTGCCCGGTGGGCATCGCCACGCAGGACCCGGAGCTGCGCCGCCGGTTCGAGGGCACCCCCGAGCACGTCGTGAACTACTTCTTCCTGGTGGCCGAGGAGGCCCGGGAGATCATGGCCCGTCTCGGGATCCGCCGCTTCGACGATCTCGTCGGCCGCAGCGAACTCCTGGAGTTCGACACCGTCATCAACCACTGGAAGGCGGCCGGCGTCGACCTGTCGGGCATCCTGGAGCCGGCGTCCACCGACCCCAACCACATCCGGCACAAGATCGAAGACCCGCCGCCGGTGCTGGACGACGCCCTCGACCACGAGATCATCGCCGCCGCCCGGCCGGCGCTCGACCGGGGCGAGCCCGTCCGACTGGAGTTCGCGGTCCTCAACCGCAACCGGACGGTGGGCGGGCTGCTGTCGTCGGCCATCGCCACCGCCTTCGGGGAGGACGGGCTGCCCGACGGCACGATCACCGTGACCTTCCACGGTTCGGGCGGGCAGAGCTTCGGGGCCTGGCTGGCCCGGGGCATCGACTTCACTCTCTACGGCGACGCCAACGACTACGCCGGCAAGGGTCTCTCCGGTGGGGTCCTCACCGTGCGGCCGCCCGACGGGTCGTCGTTCGTGGCCGAGGACAACGTGATCGTCGGCAACACCGTGCTGTACGGCGCCACCTCGGGCCGGGCCTTCTTCCGGGGCCAGGCCGGGGAGCGCTTCGCCGTCCGCAACTCCGGCGCCCTGGCGGTGGTGGAGGGCGTCGGCGACCACGGCTGCGAGTACATGACCGGCGGGCGGGTCGTGGTGCTCGGCGAGACCGGCCGGAACTTCGCCGCCGGGATGAGCGGCGGAATCGCCTACGTCCTCGACGAGGGCGGGGTGTTCGCCGGCCGGTGCAACACCGACCTCGTCGACCTCGAGACGCCGGACGCCGCCGACCTCGCCTTCGTGCGGGAACTCGTCGCCGAGCACGGCTGCCGCACCGGCTCGGCCGTGGCCGCCCGGCTGCTGGAGCGGTGGGACGAGCAGCCGCCGACGTTCGTCAAGGTCATGCCGCGGGACTACAAGAAGGCGTTGGAGCGCCTGGCGGCCCAGGCCGAGCCAGGTTCCTCGGAAAAGGTCGGGGTCTAGATGCCCGATCCCCAAGGGTTCCTGCGGATCCGGCGCGCCGTCCCGGGCGACCCCCATCGCGATCCCGCCGAGCGTGTCCACGACTACCACGAGGTCTTCACGCTGCTGCCTGATCCCCAGGTGCAGCAGCAGGCCCAGCGCTGCATGGGGTGCGGCGTTCCCTTCTGTCACAACGGCTGCCCGCTCGGGAACCTCATCCCGGAGTGGAACGACCTCGTGTACCAGGGCCGGTGGCGGGAGGCCTACGAGCGCCTCGACTACACCAACAACTTTCCCGAGTTCACCGGCTACACCTGCCCGGCGCCGTGCGAATCGGCCTGTGTGCTGGAGATCAACGACGACCCGGTGATGATCAAGCAGATCGAGCTGGCGATCATCGAGAAGGCCTTCGAGGAAGGCTGGGTCGAGCCCCGGCCGGTCGTCAACATGACCGGCCGGTCGGTGGCGGTGATCGGGTCGGGCCCGGCCGGGATGGCCGCTGCCGCCCAGCTGAACCGGGCCGGGCACCGGGTGGTGGTGTTCGAGCGGGACGAGGCGCCCGGGGGGCTGCTGCGCTTCGGCATTCCCGATTTCAAGCTGGAGAAGAAGTTCGTCGACCGGCGGGTGCGGGTGCTCGAAGCGGAGGGCATCGAGTTCCGCTGCGGCGTCGACGTCGGCGTCGATGTCACCGCCGACGAGCTGCGGGCCGAGTTCGACGCCATCGTGCTGGCGGTCGGTTCCCGGCTGCACCGGGAGCTCGACGTGCCGGGCGCCAAGCTGGAGGGCGTCCACCTGGCCATGGACTACCTCTACGACCGCAACCGGGTGGTGGCCTACAAGGAAGGCAAGCGGGAGCGGTATGAAGGGCAGATCACCGCGGCCGGCAAGGACGTCGTCGTCATCGGCGGCGGCGACACGGCCGCCGACTGCATCGCCAACGCCCACCGGGAGCGGGCCCGTTCCGTCACGCAGCTCGACCGGTACCCGCCGCCGGCCGGCACCCGGGCCCGGGAGATCGCCGGTTGGCCGGAGGCGCCGAAGCGCCTGCCGTCGACCTACGCCCTCGACGAGGGCGGGGTGAGGCTCTTCGACGTGATCACCCTCGGGCTGACCGGCGACGACGACGGCCGGGTCACCGGCGTGGAGATCGCCCGTTCCAGCGGGCCGCCCGAGTTCGGCAGCGTGCCCGGCACGGAGGAGGTCCTCCCGGCGCAGCTGGTCCTGGTGGCCATCGGCTTCGCCCGCCCGGAACGGGACGCTCTCCTCGAGCAACTCGACGCCGAGGAGGACCGGTCAGGGAACCTCCTGGCGCCGAGCTACGAGACGTCGGTGCCGGGCGTCTTCGCCTGCGGTGATGCCCGCCGCGGCCAGTCACTCGTCGTGTGGGCCATCAACGAAGCCCGGGAGTGTGCCGCCACCGTCCACCGTTACCTAACGACGCTGGACTGAAAAGAGCTGCGGCGAGCGCTGCCGGCCCTCTCCGGTCGGCCGGCTCCGCTCCGGCCGGCCCGCCGGAGGATTCCCGGGCGGCACCTCCGTCGGCGGAGTCGGCACCGGCGGCGGGCACAGCGGCGGCGGCGCGTTCGGTGGCCGGGGTGCCGGCGGGCCGACGACCGGGGGCGTGCCCGGCGCCGGGATCTCGCAGCGGAGCACGGCCGGCTCGGTCTGGCCGTAGACCTCGGGAACCATGGTGTACGCCCGCCGGTCGAGCTCCAGGGCCCGGGCGTTGGCCTCGGTCAGCTCCTCGGGCGTGAGCGTGCGGTGCTCGGTGGCCACCAGGGTCTCGGGGTCCTCGCCGCCCCGGGCCGTCACCTGAATGATGCCGACGCCGGGGGCGTGGTACTTGAACTGGTGCCCGTCCTGCGGCTGCTGGTTCGGGTCGTGCTCGTCGATCACCAGCACACCCTCGTAGCAGCCGGTCGGCACACAGGTCTGCTGGTCGACGGCGAAGACCTCGGCCACGTCGAGGAACTCGACCGCCGGCGCCTCGCCCTGCTTGTAGGGCGGGGTGTTGAGCTTCGGATTGGACCGCATGAGGATCCCGGCCGCCGCCTCCTGAATCCCGGCCAGCCAGGTGCTGGGGGCGGACACCGTGCCGTCCTCGGCGTGCTCCTCGGGGTACTCGCCGAAGAGCCAGACATTCCCGAAGTCGTCCTGGGCCCAGAAGGCGAGCTCTTCCTCGAGGAGGGCGCCCTCGTTGAAGTCGCGGTCCCACAGGACCTGGGTCCGGACTCCGTTCACCACCTTCGTCAACTCGGTGACGGTGAAGACGACCTGGTGGGCGCTGTTCCCGACCGTCCCGGTCAGCGTGAACGTCGTGCCGGGCGGCACCGGCAGGAACTGGTTGTCGACATTGATGGAATCGACCGAGAAGTGCTCGACCGCGAAGTCCTTCTCGGTGGCTTGATGGTCCGGCCCGGACGGCACGTGGTGCGCCCGGGCGTTCGGCAAGGGCGCGATGGCGAGCACCGCCAGCCCGAGCGCGCCCGCGATGGAGCGAAGACGAAACCTGCGCATTGTTCTCCCCCAGCTATTTCCCCAGCCCCGCTCTTCAGCGGGTTCTCAAGTCAGGGTAGGAGGGCGTTAGCAGGCCCGCAATGAGTAGATCATGGCTATTTCCGCGGTCCGCTCATCCTCTTCTCAGACGCCGTATCCACCCTAAGCAGGGCTGATGCCAACGCTAAGGCCCGCCAAACCAAAAATCTTGTCTCTGCCATACCCATCAAATCGCTCAAAATCCCGAACCTGGCTGAGACGGCCTTCAGGGCCTCAAAAGCGTCAAAAGGCGCTTACTGGTACTCTTGCCTTCGCAGGTTGGGGCTTGGCGGAGAGCTCCTCGGTGCCGTGGGGAGTGCGGGGGAGGGCCGGTCGCGGTGTTGTATCGACTCCGGCTTCGGGGGGCAGGGGGAAAAGACTCGGACGACGCGGCGCAGGCGCGTTCCGATTCCGGAACGCCGCCGGTGGTGCGCAAGAACCGGGCGCTGGCGGCCGGCGTCGCCGCCGTCATCGTGTCGTCGCTCATCAGCTGGGGAGCGGCCAGCCGCATCCGGTCGCCCGCTGAGGTCGCCGCTCGTACCGCTCCTCCCAAGCCGTCGGCCATCACCGTGCCCGTGGAGAAGAAGATCCTCTCGTCCGACGTCGTGGTGAGAGGCACCGTCCGCTACGGCGCACCCCAGTCGGTGGTGCTGCCCGCCTCGTCGATCCGCCGGGGCAGCCCGATCCTCACCACCGCTCCCGAGAAGGGCAAGGACCTCACCGAAGGGAGCGTGGCCTTCAGGATCTCGGGCCGGCCGGCGCTCGTTCTGCAGGGAGCGGTGCCGGCCCACCGGGACATCACGCCCGGCACGGTGGGCGACGATGTTCGTCAGCTCCAACAGGCTCTCGTCCGCCTCGGCTTCCACCCGGGCCGGACCGACGGCGTCTACGACGACCGCACCGGCCTGGCCGTGGCGGCCTGGTACCTGAAGGGCGGCTGGACGCCGATCGGGCCGAGCGAGGAGCAGCTGTCGGCCATGCGCTCGTCCGAGGCCGACTGGTTCAGCGCCGCCACCGACCTCATCGCCGCCGAGGAAGCGCTCACCACCGCCCGGAACGACCACGAGATCGCCAAGCAGCGGGCGGCGCTGGCCGCCCGGGCGGCCGCCGCGGCGGCCACGCCGCCGCCGACGGCCCAGCCCATGACGCCCGACCAGCAGGCCGCCTCCCGGGCGGAGCAGGAACGGGTCAACGCCCACATCCGGCTGCAGAACGCCAAGCGGGCCCTCGCCCGGGCCGAGGAGGAGGACAAGGCGGCCCAGGCCCGGCTCGATGAAGCCCGGACCCGGCGGCCACCGCCGTCCAAGGAGGAGTACGCCGCCCTCAACAAGCGGGCCCAGGACGCTTCGGCCAAGCTGGCCGCCGCCCGGGAGGAGCTGACGGCGGCCCAGGAGGCCTACAACGCCGCCAATGAGGCGGCGAGCGGGGCTGGCGGGGGCGGTTCCCAGGCCGAGCCCTTCCGGCCCGACCCGCAGCTCCAGATCGACGCCGCGGCCGCCGCCGGTGAGGTCCGCAAAGCGGCCGACGCCCTGGCCTTCGCCCAGAAGAAGGTCGCCCTGGCCAACCGGCGGGCGAACAGCGGCCTGACGGGAACCAAGGTCGGCGTCCAGATCCCGGCCGGCGAGATCCTCTTCTTCCCGACGCTGCCCGTCCGGATCGACGAGGCGAAGCTCGCCGTCGGCGAGGAGGCGGTCGGCGCGGTCATGACCGTCACCAACTCCCGCCTGGTCGTGGAGTCCGCCCTGTCGCCGGCTGACGCCAAGCTGGTCCGGGAGGGTGACGCGGTCGCCATCCGGGCGACCGAGGCCAACGTCGAAGTCACCGGAACGGTGACGCACATCGCGACGGCGCCGGGCACGCACGGCGTCGATCCGCAGCGGTACTACCTCGAGGTGACCCCGAACGGGCTCGACGCCAGTCTCAACGGCGCCTCGGTGGTGCAGACCATCAGCGTGCAGACCACTGAAGGGGAGGTCCTGGCCGTTCCGGTCGCCGCGCTGTCGATGGCCTCGGACGGGACGACGAGGGTGCAGGTCCAGGACACGAGGGGGGCGGTCCGGTACGTCAGGGTCGAACCGGGCCTGTCGGCGAAGGGGTTGGTAGCGGTCAATCCCGTAGACGGAGAACTCCGCCCCGGCGACCAGGTTGTCGTCGGAGCCAACGGAACAAGCGGGAAGGGAGCCGAAAGTGCGGGGAGGAAGTAGGCGGGGGGTGGTCGCGGTCGGGTTGGCCTGCCTCCTGGCCGGACTGGCCGGCTGCGGCGGCGACAAGGCTGACGCGGCCAAGGACGAGGACGTGACCCTCGAGGAGCAGATCGGCCTCGACGACGAAGGTATCCGCCTCAAGCAGGCGGCGGCGGAGAACCTGATCCGCGACTGCATGAAGACGCAGGGTTTCGAGTACGTGCCTCAGGACCCGAGGGCCCAGGAAGCGGCGTTGGTCGGCGGGCAGATCCTGAGCGAGAAGGACTTCGAGAAGCAGTACGGCTACGGCATCACGACGCTCTACGAGCAGCGCCGCAAGCTGGCCGTGGCCGGGCCGAACAAGGCCATCCGCGACTCGCTGAGCGAGGCCGACCGGAAGGCCTACGACAAGGCGCTCCACGGTAACGACCCGACGGCGACGTTCTACGAGGCGCTCGACACCGGCGACTTCAGCCGCCTGGGCGGTTGCCTCAAGACGGCCACCGACAAGGTCTTCGGCGGCGCCGACGTCGTCGAGACGCTGTCGGCCAAGCTTGACGAGCTCGACGAGAAGATCCGGGCCGACGCCCGGATGGTGAAGGCCGTGAAGGACTGGTCGGCCTGCATGCGGGAGAAGGGCTTCGACGGGCTCGAAGAGCAGGAGGAGGTCGACGCTGTCCTCGAGGAGAAGCTCGAAGAGATCGTCGGTCCCCGCGGGGACCTCGCCGAAGCCGACGGCGCCGAAGCCGACTACGACAAGGCCGCGCTGGCCGCCCTCCAGAAGGAGGAAGTAGCCATGGTGACGGCCGACATCGAGTGCGAGGAAGAGCACGTCGCCGATGTCGAGGAGAAGGTGACGGCGGAGTACGAGGAGACCTTCCGGGAGGAGAACAGCGGCCTCCTCTCCAAGGTCCCCAGACGGTGACCACTCCGGTCGTCGAGTTGCGGGGAATCTCCCGCACCTTCGACCGGGATCCGCCGGTCCACGCCCTGCGGGGCGTGGACCTCACGATCTACCGCGGCGAGTGGCTGGCGGTCGTGGGGCCGTCGGGCTCGGGCAAGTCCACCTTGCTCAACGTCCTCGGTCTGCTCGACCGGCAGACCGAAGGCACGTACCGGTTCGACGGCGTCGACGTCAACGAGCTCGACGACCTGGCCCGGGCCGGCCTGCGGGGCCGGCGCATCGGCTTCGTCTTCCAGGCGTTCCACCTCCTGCCGCACCGCACCGTCCTGGAGAACGTGATGCTGGCCGAGCTGTACGTCGGTGCACCCCGGCACGGCCGGCGGGAGCGGGCGCTGCTGGCGCTGGAACGGGTCGGGTTGCTGGACCGGGCGTACTTCCTGCCCACCCGGCTGTCGGGCGGGCAGCGGCAGCGGGCGGCGATCGCCCGGTCGCTGATGGCCAACCCGAGCCTCCTGCTGTGCGACGAGCCGACGGGAAACCTGGACTCGAAGAGCGCGGCCAACGTGTTGGACATCCTGGGGGAGCTGTCGGGCAGCGGCCTGACGCTCGTCGTCATCACCCACGACGAGCACGTCGCCGCCCGGGCCGACCGGCGTGTCCGGATCGTCGACGGTCAGCTCGTCGAGATCGAACCGGTGCCGGCGTGATGAGTGATCTCCGTCCCCGGCTCTCGCCCCGGGATCTGATCGAAGAGGCACTGGCCAGCCTCACGGCCCGGCCGGGCCGGGCGGTGCTCACCGCCCTCGGCACGGTGCTCGGCGTGGCGGCCCTCGTCGCCACGCTCGGGCTCTCGAAGACGGCCGGGAACCAGATCGTCGGGCGCTTCGACGCCCTGGCGGCCACCGACATCACCGTCGCTCCGAAGGCGGCCGCCCCGGGCGGGCGGGTCACCGGCGGGGCCATGCTGCCCTGGGATGCCGAGTCCCGCGTCGCCCGGCTCAACGGTGTGGTGGCGGCCGGCACCCTGTCCGACGTCGACCTGGGCGGCGACCTGGTGCGGTCGGTGCCGGTGAACGACCCCGTGGCCCAGACGGAGTTCCAGATGCCGGTGAAGGCGGCGTCGCCGGGCCTGTTCCAGGCCGTTCGAGCCCGCCTGTCCGCCGGGCGGCTGCCCGATGCCGGCCACTCCGCCCGGGGCGACCGCGTCGCCGTCGTCGGCGCCAACGTGGCCGAGCAGTTGCACGCCACCCGCATCGAGGACCAGCCGGCGATCTTCCTCGGCGACCGGCTCTACACGGTCATCGGCGTCATCTCCAGCGTGTCCCGGCAGGCGTCGCTGCTCGGTTCGGTGGTCATCCCCGAGGGCACCGTCACCCGCGACTTCGGGCTGGCGGCGCCGGGCACCGTCCAGGTGGAGACCCGCATCGGCGCCGCCACGCTCATCGCCCGCCAGCTGCCGCTGGCGCTGAGCCCCAGCGACCCGGCCGCCCTCAAGGTGACCGCTCCGCCGGAGCCCCGCCGGGTGCGGGCCGGCGTGCAGAGCGACCTCAACACGCTCTTCCTGCTGCTGGGTGGCGTTTCGCTGTTCATCGGCGCCGTGGGGATCGCCAACGTCACGCTGGTGTCGGTGCTGGAGCGGGTCGGCGAGATCGGCCTGCGGCGCTCGCTGGGAGCCGCCCGCCGTCACATCGCCGGCCAGTTCCTCCTGGAGAGCACGACGCTCGGGCTCCTGGGTGGCGTGCTGGGCGCCGCCCTCGGCACGCTGGTCGTCGTCGGCGTGGCCGCCAGCCGGACGTGGACGCCGGTGCTGGAGCCCTGGGTCCCTCTCGGGGCTCCGCTGCTCGGCGGCGCCGTCGGCCTCCTGTCCGGGATCTACCCCTCGGCCCGCGCCGCGGCCATGGAGCCCGTCGAGGCCCTCCGCTCGACCATGTGACGCCGGAGCCGGGCGACCGGCTAGACGATCGCCCGGATCGGCTGGGTCAGCCTCTGGCCGGCGGCGGAGCCGGCGAAGTTGGCGTCGCCGAAGGCGAAGACGCCGCCATCGGAGGTGGCCAGCAGGTAGCCCTGACCCGACGGGGTCGGAACCATGCCGATCACCGGCCGAGTGAGCGGGATGTCGCCCAGGGAGCCGAAGAAGCCGGCGTCACCGTAGGCGAAGATGCCGCCGTCGATCGCCACCAGCCAGTACCCCTTCCCGGATGGCGTGGCGGCCATCGCCACGATGGGTTTGTTGAGCGGCGTCCCGCCCATCGAGCCGAAGAACACCGCATCGCCGAAGGCGAAGATGCCGCCGTCGCTGGCCGACAGCCAGTACCCGTTGCCGGTGGGGGTGGCGGCCATGGCCACGATCGGCTGGTTCAGCCGGATCCCGCCGAGCGAGCCGTGGAACTGCGCATCGCCGAAGGCGAAGATGCCGCCGTCGCTGGCGGCGAGCCAGTATCCGTTGCCGGTGGGGGTGGCGGCCATGGCCACGATCGGCTGGTTGAGTGGGGTGCCGCCCAGGGAGCCGAAGAAGCCGGCGTCACCGAAGGCGAACACGCCGCCGTCGGCGCCGGCCATCCAGTAGCCCTTGCGGGACGGCGTCCGGGCCACGGCGACGACCGTGTGCGACATGGGTACCGGCGCGCCCGCCGTCGCCGCCGAGCCGAAGGGGAAGACGGCGCCGTCGCCGGCCACGAGCAGGTAGTCGGCCGGCCCGGTCATGGCCGGGGCGCTGCCGGGCATGCGGACGTCTTCGACGTCGCCCTCGACGCTGTCCCGCTCGCCGGCCTCGCCGTCGTCGGCCGCGCCGTTCTTCGTCACGATCACGGCGGCCCGCCGGGCGGTGTAGTCGACGACGTCGTGGCCGTTGCCCCCCGACAGCCGGTCGTCGCCGTTCTTGATGAACTCCTGGAGGAGGACGTCGTCGCCGTCCTCGCCGCTCTCCCGGTCGTTGCCGTCGCCCCCGTTGAGGACGTCGTTGCCCGGTCCGGCGAACAGCGTGTCGTCCCCGGGGCCGCCGTTCAGCTTGTCGGCGCCGGCCCGTCCGTCGAGGAAGTCGTTGCCTTCACCACCCTCGAGGATGTTGTCGCCGCCATCGCCGAAGAGCATGTCGTCGAACGGCGAGCCGACCACGCGCTGGATCCGTACCAGCTTGTCCTTGCCCCGGCCGGGTGCCGAGGCCGTGCCCTCGGCCAGGTCGACAGTGGCCGGAACCGGCGCCGTGACCGTCGCTTCCTCGCCGGAGGCCGGACTGCTGAAGGCGATCGTGTTGATGCCGGCGCCGCCGTCGAACGACTCGTCGGCCGGCCCGGAGACGAAGGTGTCGTCGAAGGGCGAACCGATCACGGTGGTGACACCGGTCAGCGTGTCGACCCCGTTGCTCTTGGTGACGGTGGCGGCGTCCTTGGAGAAGTCGACCGTGACGCCCTTGGGCGCCTTCTCGTAGGACACGACCGTCGTTCCGGACCCGCCGTCGATTCTGATGTCGCCGGCGCCCGACGAGTAGATGGTGTTGACACCGCCGGCGGCGTTGATGATGGTCCCGAGCCCGGCGCCCTCGCCCTCGATGTGGATGACCTCGTCGCCGTCGCCGCCATTGATGATGTTCTCACCGGCGGCGTGGATGAAGAATTCGTTGGGCCCGGGGCCGGCCTCGATGGTGTTCTTCCCCCGGCCGGTGTGGATGACATCGCCGCCCAGGCCGCCGCGGATGATGTTCTCCCCGTCGCCGGTCACGACGACGTTCCCCCCGTCGCCGAGGTAGACGTTGTTCGTCCCCGGCCCCGTGTCGACCTGGCTGGGCCCATGGCCGCCGTAGATGTTGTTGTCACCCGGTCCGCCGAAGATGCTGTTGCGACCGTTGCCGAGGTACAGCTTGTCGTCGCCCGCTTCGCCGTCGACGAGATTGTCGCCGTCACCGACCCGGATGTGATCGTCGCCGTCGCCGCCGTGGATCTCGTTGAAGCCGTGACCGGCGGTGATGGCGTCGTCCCCCGCTCCGTCGAAGATGACGTTGTTCCCGCCCCCGACGGTGATGAGGTCCCCGCCGTCGGTGCCGTGAATGAGGTTGTGGCCTCCGCCGACGGTGATCGTCGAACCGGCCCCCGGGCCGACGGTGATCTTGTTGTTTCCGTTCCCGGCGCTGATGGTGACGCCGCCGCCGGGCCCGGTCGTGATGACGTTGTTCCCGTCCCCGACGCTGATCGTGCTGCCCACTCCCGGGCCGGTCGAGATCAGGTTGTCGCCGTTGCCGACGGTGATGGTCTTGTTGCCCGGGCCGCTCTCGATGACGTTGTTCCCGGCTCCGGCGAAGACGATGTCGTCCCCGCCGCCGTCGGCGATGTAGTTGTCATGGTCGCCGATCAGTTCGTCGTTGAACGGGGAGCCGAGCAGCCGGGTGAAGTTCTTGATCTCCTTCGCTCCGATGGCCGTCCGCTGGTAGAGGTTGGCGGTGGCCGGTCCGGCCGCGCCGGAGAAGTCGAGCGTGTTGACGCCGTTGCCGCCGTCGAGCACGGCGAGGATCTCGGTCGGGGCGCCGGTCCCCGGGCTTCCGGCGGCGCTCAGCGAGTCGTCGCCGCCCGCGCCTTCGATGAGGATGTCCTCGATGCCGCCGGCCGAGTCGGTGCACCCGGGCGTGCACGTGGCGCCGATGTTGACGACATCGTCACTGTTCATGGCGATCCCGCGGTCGCCGACGATGATCTCGTCGTCGCCCGATGACCCCACGATGTGCAGCGTGCCCTGCTCGGGTGTTCCGTCGCCCGGGCCGACGCTGATGTCGAACTTCACCGATGCCGGGAACTTGCCGCCGGAGTTGTCGATGATGATCGTCGGGGACGTGCCCCCGCCGGTGATCTCGATCCGCTTGACGTCGCTCACCGTGCCGAGGACGGGCCCCGAGCCGGTGCAGTCCGGAACGGTGATCTTGTCGCCGTTGCGGACGATCGTGACCGTGGCGTCGGGTTCGATCTCGATGGTGTCGAAGAGCGTCTCGCAGCGTGCCGGCGGCGTTGCCGCGTTGGCCCCGTCCCGCCAGGCCAGCAACGACAGCGGCGTCAGCACGCCGGCGAGAACGAACCCTCCGATCAACCGGCGGGTGCGGGGGTGGCGCGCACGGAGCAGAGGGCGGTGAAGCATTGCGTTGAGTCCTCGGTCCCTCTCCCGATTGTGCTCAGTGAACTTTCAGCAAACGGGTTCGACGCCACAAAGTGCGTGGCCTGCCACGAAACGCCCAAGTGCGACACAGTCGGACAGATCACGCTGGAGCAAATCGGCCCCAATGGGAACCAATGGGACATATCGTCGCCGGCCGGTCGGCGACAAGTAGCCTCCGCGGGATGGATCGACGGGTTGCCGCGGTGGCGATGGCTCTGCTGGCGTCACTGGCCGTCGGGGTGGGGGTGCTGGCCGCGGCCGGCGAAGGCGACGGCGACGGCGACGGCGACCCCTACGCCCCCCGGATCGATCCGGCCGGCTTCAGTGCCACGATCACGAATCCGTATCTGCCGCTGCGGCCCGGTACCCGCTGGGTCTACGACGGCCGGTCGGCCGACGGGGCCGAGCGTCGGGTGGTCGAGGTCACCGACGAGATCCGGACCGTCATGGGCGTGCGCTGCGTGGTGGTGCGCGACGTCGTCTCCCTCGACGGCCAGCTCCACGAGGAGACGCTGGACTGGTTCGCCCAGGACCGCCAGGGCACGGTCTGGTACTTCGGCGAAGCGACGCGCACGCGGCGCGGGAACGGGAGCTTCACCCCGGAGGGGTCATGGGAGGCCGGCGTGGGTGGAGCGCAGCCCGGGGTGGTCATGCCGGCCCGTCCGGCGCCCGGCGCCCAGTACCGCCAGGAGTATCTGCCCGGCCAGGCGGAGGACATGGCCCGGGTGCTCACGGCCGACGGGACGCTGCGGGTGCGCTTCGGGTTCTTCCGGGGAGTGGTGGTGACCCGGGACTGGTCGCCGCTCGACCCCGGCGTGGCGGAGCACAAGCACTACGCGCCGGGCATCGGCCTCGTCCGCGAGGAGACCGTGGAAGGCGACGCCTCCTTCGTGGAGCTGGTCGAGCTGAGGACGCGTCAGAGCTGATGGGGATGGAAGCCGGCGTCTGGGGCGAGGTCGAACTCCCCGGGGTCGTCCTCCTCGTTGCCGTTGGTGTCGGTCGCCGCCATCACCCAGTACTGGTATGAGCCGCCCACCAGCTTGCGGGAGAAGGAGAGCTGGATGGCCCGGTCGCTGATCCGGCGGATCGTGGCCTTGCCGAGCTCCTTGTCGTTGGCGTCCTCGACCTTGCCCTCGAGCGCCCTGTCCTCGTAGCCGGCGGAGGCGAAGAGGTCGATCTTGCCGTCGCCGGTCTTGTCGATTCCCCACTTGATGTCGAGCTTGGGGTCGTCGAACGGGTCGTAGGTTTCCGCCGTGTAGGTGATGGTCGAGTCGTTGTGCTCGTGGGTGAGCGTCTTCAGGTCGAGGGGCAGATTCACGTCGTCGGGATCCGTGAAGCTGACCGGCGGAGCCGCCGAGGCGGCGTAGAACGACGAATTCACGGCCAGGAGAACGGCAATGGCGCCGGCCACCAGGCCACGGTTTTTCCATGTCATTTCTTGCCCCAATCCACAGCGTCCCAGGCCCTGACTTCGCCAAGGGGCGACAGTGACGAAAGTCTAAGAACGCCGTCGGAAAGCGTCAATTGACGCTTGGTCGGCGTGGCGTGGCTCACCGGGCGCTCAACGAGAACGGCGAGGGGGCCGTCCCCTGCACCGGGACGGCCCCCTCGCGCTACGTGTTGTTGGTTCTGTACCGGCAGCTCCGGCGGGAGGCTGCTCGTCGAGTTCACCCCAGCGGGAGGTTCCCTCGATCCGGTTGTCAGGTCAGATGCCTACTGCTCGGAAATGCTCGTGTCGGCTCAGTACTCGCAGTTGGCGAGCTCGTCGCCGGCGCTGAAGAGGCAGACGTCGAAGTCGTCACCGGCGTTGACCTTGTCGACTTCGTTGTCGTCGGCCGAGATCATGACGTCGTCGCCGGTCCCGCCGACGAGGAAGTCAGGCCCGTCCTCGCCGCCGGCCACGGTGTCGTTGCCGCCGTCGCCGACGATGGTGTCACGGCCGGGGCCGCCGTCGAGGTCGTCGTCACCGGTGTCGCCGCGGATGGCGTCGTCGCCCTTGCCGCCGGCGATGTTGTCGTCACCGGCCGCGCCGCAGACGACGTCGTCGCCACGGCCGGCGTCGATGGTGTCGTCACCGTCGGAACCGATGATGTCGTCGGCGCCGTCGGTGCCGTCGATGAGGGCCGGGCCGTACTGGCCGGACGCGTCGAGCCAGGTGTGGCTGGCCGGACGGCCGTTACACAGACCACCGATGGCGTTGGACGACCCACCGTTGAGCAGCGCGACGCCGACCATGAAGCCGGTCGTCGCCGTCATGAGGGCCAGACGGCCCAGCTTCTGAGCGTTCATTTGGATGTGCCTCCTGTGCGTATTTCTGCAGTGCATGACCCGTCGGCCCCGCAGCCGACGGTTGGTCTGCCCGCATCCCCTGGATCCCGTATGGCACCGAGGGTTGTGTTGCCCCCTGGGTGTCCACACCCCAGCTCCGGCGATCCGGACACTTTCGAAGCGACGGGTTCGCTCGCTTCTTTGACTTGTCGCTGACCGGGCGGCTCCCCAGCATCCCGGTCTCAGCTCCCCAGCTGACTAGAAGGAATTGTGAAGTCTCTGTCGAACTAGGTCAAGTTCATGCGGAGGCCACATTTACCAATATCCAGCGAACTTCCATATTATTTACGTCTAACCTTGATTTAGACGTTCCGCTTCCGGGCAACTTTTCAGCGTCCTCTTATGAGGAAGGGGCCGCCCCCCTGCACCGGGGGCGGCCCCTTCAACTCGTCGGCTCGTGGTTCCGGCAGCCCCGGCGGGAGGCTGCCGAGCCGTCTCTCCCTATCAGTACTCGCAGTTGCTGATCTCGTCGCCGGCCCCGAAGAGGCAGACGTCGAAGTCGTCACCGGCGTTGACCTTGTCGACGACGTCGTCGTCGGCCGAGATCATGACGTCGTCGCCGCTCCCGCCGACGAGGAAGTCGGTTCCGTCCTCGCCGCCGGCCACGGTGTCGTTGCCGCCGTCGCCCACGACGGTGTCACGGCCGGGGCCGCCGTCGAGGTCGTCGTCACCGGTGTCGCCACGGATGGCGTCGTCGCCCTTGCCGCCGGAGA
>JBFLYK010000014.1:141584-145078 GCA_040756995.1 Actinomycetota bacterium
CCGGGGTCCACACCCCAGCACCGGCGATCCGGACACTTGGCGAAGCGAAACGGGCCTGCGCCCTCCGCTTCCTCGATCTACGGACCGGTCGGCCCCAGCTCCCCGGTCTCAGCTCCCCAGCTGACGAATCTGATTGTGGGGTGAATGGCAGGTAACGTCAAGCTGCACAGGAGGCGTATATAGCGACGACTTCTCAGCCGTTGCTTAGGACCGTAGGTCCGACGCCTTTATAGAGATAACCTGGATCTAGTTGATCCAAATAGCTTTGATATTGCAGAACTCGCGGATGCCGTGGGCCGAGAGTTCCCGGCCGTAGCCCGAGGTCTTCACCCCGCCGAAGGGCAGGTCGGGATAGGAGGTCGTCATCCCGTTGACGAAGACCGCGCCGGCCACCATGTCCCGCACGAACCGCTCCTGCTCGGCGGGGTCGTTCGTCCACACGTTGGACCCGAGGCCGAAGACGGTGGCGTTGGCCAGCTCCAGGGCTTCGTCGGCGTCGGCCACCCGGTAGACCTGGGCCACCGGGCCGAAGACCTCCTCCGAGAACATGCGCATGCGGGGGGTGATGCCGGTGACGACCGTGGCGGGGTAGAACCAACCCGGCCCGTCCGGCCGCTGCCCGCCGAGGAGCACGGTGGCGCCCTGCTTGACCGCGTCGGCCACGAGCTCCTCGACGTCGTTGCGGCCCTGCTCGGTGGCCAGCGGACCGAGGTCGGTGCCCTCGTCCATGGGGTCGCCGAGGCGCAGCGCCTTCATCCGTTCGACGAACTTGCGCTCGAACTCGTCGGCCACCGCCTCGTGGACGATGAACCGCTTGGCGGCGATGCAGCTCTGGCCGTTGTTCTGGCACCGCGCGGTCACGCCCACCTCGGCCGCCTTGTCGAGATCGGCCGAAGGAAGGACGACGAACGGGTCGCTGCCACCGAGTTCCAGGACGGTCTTCTTGATCTCCTCGCCGGCCACCCGGGCCACCGCCTGACCGGCCGGGGTGCTGCCGGTCAGGGTGGCGGCCATGACCCGGGGGTCCCGCAGGACCCGCTCGACGAGGTCGGAGCCGATCAGGAGCGTCTGGAACACGCCTTCGGGGAAGCCGGCCCGGAGGAAGAGGTCCTCCATGAACAGCGCCGTCTGGGGGACGTTGGAGGCGTGCTTGAGGAGCCCGACGTTCCCCGCCATGAGCGCCGGGGCGGCGAAGCGCATGGCCTGCCAGAGCGGGAAGTTCCAGGGCATGATGGCCAGGACGGGTCCGATGGGCAGGTAGCGGGTGAAGGCCCGCTTGGCGCCGACCGCAGCGGGGTCGGCGGGCTCGTCGGCCAGGAAGGCCTCGGCGTGCTCGGCGTAGAACCGGCAGGCCTTGGCGCACTTCTGGGCCTCGGCCTTGGCCGCCTTGACGGTCTTGCCCATCTCCGTCGTCATGAGGGCGGCGATGCTGTCAGCCTCCCTGTCGAGGATGTCGGCCGCCGCCCGTAGCCACCCCGCCCGTTCGGCGAAGGTCGTGAGCCGGTAGCGCTGGAAGGCCGCATCGGCCCGGGCGATCTTGACATCGAGCTCCTCGAGCGACAGCGGGTCAAACGCCTTGATCGTCTCGCCGGTCGCCGGGTTCACGGTGGCGATCGCCATGTGCCTTCCTCCCAGGTGAGCCCATCCCGTCCGCCCCGCCGGTCCACCCCGGCCGGGAACGCCGCCCCCCGCCGGTCCGGCCCGGCCGGGAACGCCGCCCCCGCCGGTCCAGCCCCGCCGGAACGCCGCCCCCGCCGGTCCAGCCCGGCCGGGAACTCTGTAAGGCCCCTTTCTATACCCGCCCACCGCCGCTCGCTCCGCCTGCCGCAGGTTCGGGCCCCCCCGTCCCCTCCCGTCCCCCCGCCCCCAACTGGCGTTCCGTTTCCGGGATGCAGCGGTTTTCGAACGCCAGAACGCGGTCGACCCTCCCCTCCGCTCAACTGGCGTTCCATTTCCGGCATATGCGGGAAATGGAACGCCAGAATGGCTGCTGGCTCGTTCCCTGCTCTGCCGCCGGTCGTGGGCGCGCTCCCGTCGGCGACTCCGTCTCCCGCTTTCTTCTGGGCGCCCCGCATGGCGCGGCGGGTGCCGGCGAGGGTTAAGTAGGAGACGTGCCCCCCGAAGACGAGGCCGCCCCGGCCCCGGATACCCCAACCTCACCGCCCCCGGCGCAGCCCGAGGACGCCGCTTCGCCGGCCACCGCCTCTCCGGCGGGGGGCCAAGAGGGCGCGCCGTCGGGTGCCACTCCCTCACCTGGAACCCGGGACGAGGAATTTGCTTCGGCGGCAACGGCGTCGGCCGGCGAATCCGACGCCGCTCCTGCTGCTTCCACTCCATCGGCTGCGGAGCCGGCCGGAGAGGGGGCGGCCCCGGCTGGCGCCGGCGCCTCGGTGGCGGACGGGGCTACTGCCGCTCCCGATAGCGACGCCAGGGCCGCCGGGGGTGGATCCGAGCCTCGCACCGGCGGACGGCGGCGCCGGCGGCGCGGCGGACGTGGGCAGGGCCAAGGCGGCCAGGCTGAGGCGGGCGGTGGTACGGCCGAAGGCGCCCAGGAGGCCCGTCCGGCCGGGGAGCGCCGTGGAGGCGAGCGGGCTGGAGATCGGCGCGGTGGCGCCGAGGGTCGCGGCGGTCGCCAGGGCGAGGGGCGAGACGGTGGCCCGGGCGGCGGTGGAGCTGGTGGCCCTGGAGGCGGTGGAGCCGGTGTCCAGGGTGGCAGTGAAGCTGGTGGCCCGGGTGGCGGTGGAGCTGGTGGCCCGGGTGGCGGTCGCGCCGGTGGCCCGGGCGGCGGCCGCGGCGGTGGACCCGGTGGTGAGCGGCGCGGCGGGCCCGGTGGCGAGCGGCGTGGCGCATCGGTCGGCGGCGAGGGGCGAGGTGGACGCGGGCGACCGGGTGGGCCGGGCGGAGAACGTCGTGGTGGCCGCGGCGGTCCGGGCGGCGAGCGCCGGGCCGGGGCGGGCGGTGAGCGGCGGGCCGGCGGCGAGCGGCGGGCCGGGGCCGGTGGCGAGCGGCGTGGGGGACCGGGCGGCGAACGCGGGAGGCGGGGGTCGAACGGCGCGGGCCGCAGCGGCGCGCCGGCCCGGGCGGTGCACAACCTCCGGCTGGAAGTCGGCGGACGAGGTGTCGAGCTGCACTGCGACACGTGCGAGCTGGTGGTGACGCACCTGGCCGGTCCCGAGGTCCGTCGGGCGGTCGAGGAAGCGCACCGGCGCCACCTCGGGACGATCACCTGGGAGAGCGGCTGGTTCGCGGTGTGCTCCTGCGGCTGGAGCTCAACCAAGGTCAGCCAGGAAAAGGCCTGGCAGGAGATCGCCGACCACGAAGCCGACATGCTGCGCCCGGCCGCCCAGGGCGCCGCCCCCGCCCCCGGGGCTCCGCCACCCCCACCCCGCCCACCCCGCCCTTCCTGAGACGCCGGCGGCCCGCCGCCGAGACCGCCCGGGCGGGCACGCTCCTCGCCTCACGATCGCGGGCGACCGGAATAATCCCGGTCGAGC
>JBFLYK010000015.1:0-139632 GCA_040756995.1 Actinomycetota bacterium
GACGGCCGGGCCGCGGCCGTCGAGGAGTCGTTGGCGGCCGCCGAGCGGCGGGCCCAGGACGCCGAGCGGCGGGCCCAGGCCGCGGAGGCGGCGGCCGAGAAGGGCGAGCGGCGGTTGGAGCGGCTGGAGGCTCTCCGGGCGGCGGCCGAGGAGCGGACAAGAGGCGCCGAGGCTCGCCTCGCCGACGCGATCCGGGGCGCCGAGGTGGCCAGGGAGCGGGCCTCGGCCGCCGAGGCGCTCCGCGACGCCGCCCTCAAGGAGGCGCAGACGGAGCGGGCCCGGGCCGAAGAAGCGCTCGCCGCCCGGCGCGACCTGGCCGCGGCGTTGCAGCCCCGGCGGCCGGCGCCCTCCAAGGGAAACGGCCGGTCCCGGGCGGAGCCCTCCGTTCCGTAAGAACCCCCCAGACGCGCCTCACCGCCTCCGACGGTCCCGTTCTCGGCCCGCTGGGGTGGGCCGGAACGAGTTTCGGTCGAGGCGGTGAGGTGCCCTGCGGACGAACCGCAGGAGGCACGTCCATCACGATACGCAACGCGGCCGGCGGGCAACATCCCGCCACCCGGCGTCTTGGGGGTGGGGCTAGCCCTACCCCGGAACTTATGACCGGAGGGCGGCCTCCACTGAGCCCGGTTCCACCGTGGCCCGCAGCGAGCGCAGCCGCTCCAGGTCGATGGTCTCCTCGGCCAGGAGCTCGGCCACGACCACCTCGAGCAGGGGGCGGTGGGCGGCCAGCAGCGCCCGGGCCCGGGCCAGGGCGTCCGTCAGCAGTCCGTCGGCCTCGGCGTGGACCCGCTCCACCAGGGCGGAGCCGGCGTGCTCGGGGCCGACCGCGGCCAGCCCGAGGCTCGACATGCCCCACGACGCGACCATCGTCTGGGCCAGCTCGGTGGCCTTGGCAATGTCGTTCGAGGCGCCCTGGGTGAAGTCGCCGTCGAGGAGGATCTCCTCCGCCGCCCGTCCGGCCAGCGCCACCACGATCTCCGCCCGGGCCTGGGCCCCGGTCTTGAACGTCTCGTCGCTCGTGCCGTACCAGGTGGCGCCGCCCGAGAAGCCGCGGGGGATGATCGTCACCTGGACCGGGTCGGCAACCTCCGGCAGCAGCAGTGCCGCCAGCGCGTGCCCGGCCTCGTGCCAGGCGGTGATCTCCCGGCTCCGCTGCGGGACGTCGGCCGACTTGCGGCCCTTGCCCATGTACACCGTGGCGATCGCCTCGGCGAAGTGCTCGCTGGAGATCTCGGACTCCCCGGCCCGGGCGGCCTCGAGGGCGGCCTGGTTCACGAGGTTGGCGACGTCGGCGCCGGTCAGGCCCGGCATGCGGCGGGCGAGGGCGACGAAGTCCACGTCCGCCGCCACTTTGCGGTCCTTCGTGTAGAGCTCGAGCAGCCTGGTGCGGCCCTTCCGGTCGGGCGGGGCCACGTCGACCTGGCGGTCGAAGCGCCCGGCTCGCAGCAGGGCCGAGTCGAGCACGTCGGGCCGGTTGGTGGCGGCGATGACGATGACGTTGCTGTCCTTGCCGAACCCGTCCATCTCCACGAGGAGGGCGTTGAGCGTCGACTCCCGCTCGTCGGTGCCGCCGCTGCCCGGCGTGGTGCCGGTGCGGGCCCGGCCGATCGAGTCGAGCTCGTCGAGGAAGATGATCCCGCCCGTCTTCTTGGCCTTGGCGAAGAGGCTGCGCACCCGGGCCGCCCCCACGCCCACGAACATCTCGGTGAAGTCGGATCCGGCGGCGGCGTAGAACGGCACGCCCGCCTCCCCGGCCACGGCCCGGGCCAGCAGCGTCTTGCCGGTGCCGGGCGGCCCCACCAGGAGGAAGCCCCGGGGCATGCGGGCGCCGGCGGCGGCGAAGCGCTCCGGCTCATGGAGGAACGTGACGATCTCGGCCAGCTCCTCGACGGCCTCGTCACAGCCGACGACCTCGCTGAAGCGGGTGACGGGCACATCGCCCACTTCGGCCTTGGCGGTGGTGAACGACCGGGCGCCGCCCATGCCGGTCCGGCGGGCGAACCACAGCAGGAACCCGATGATGAGCACCACCGGGATGAGGCTGATGAGTACGGAGCTCCAGATCGACGCTGTCGCCGGGGCGTCGGTCTCGAACGTCAGGCCGCTCGCCTCCAGCTTCTCGATCAGCGACGGGGCGTAGTAGTCGGGGTAGTGGGCGCCGACCTGCGAGCCGTCGACGAGGTGGAGGATGACCATGCGGCTGTTGTCATCGACCTGGACCCAGTGGATGGGCTGGCCGTCGGCGCTGCCGCGGTCCACGGCGGCGAGTACCTCGGACAGGCCCTGGCCCCGGACGCTCTCGGGCCGGCCGAGAAGGAACAGAGGGCTCACGATGAGGACGATGGCGGCCAGACCCAGCACGACCAGCAGGGCCTGGCGCCAGATGGGGACCGGCTCCTCTTTCGGGCTGAGGGCATGACCCTTGGGCGGGGCGGGCTTGCGGTTCCTGGCCATGGCGCGTCCTTCCTGCCTGCTCCCGAACGTCTTCGGCACGGCCCGACGCCGGGTTGAGCAGAAAGGTGCGCTTCGGTCAGATCGGTCGCAGGGCCATCCACACGGCCCGGGCCGGGCGCCGGCCGGGGTTCTTCCACCGGTGCGGCCGGTCGGTCCGGAAGTGGACGGAGTCGCCTTCGGCCAGCCGGTAGTCCTGCCCGTCGACTTCGAACTCCATCGAGCCCTCGAGGACGAAGACGAGCTCCTCGCCCGGATGCTCCATGGCGTGGTCGCCGCTCGATGCTCCGGGCTCGAGCGTGGCCACCGCCCCGGCCAGGAAGAACCGGCCGTAGGGGCCGGAGATGCCGGCCAGGTCGATACCGACGTGGGACGTGTAGACGACGCGCCGCTCGTCCGCCCGCACGAGCACCGCCGGCCCGTTCTGCTCCGTCTCCTCGTCGACGAAGTAGCTGATCGACCGGTTCAGCGCGCCGGCCAGCTTGAGCAGCGTGGTGATCGTCGGCACCATCCCCGACTTCTCGATCTTGTGGATGGCGGCGGCCGAGACGTCGGCCCGCTCGGCCAGCTGCTGCAGTGACAGCCCCCGCTGTAGCCGGAGATCCCGGAGCTTCGGGCCGATCGAGCTGACGATGCGATCGAGCGTCGACTCGCCTTCCAACGCTTCTGCGGTCTCGGCTGCGCCCACTCTGTTGCCCCCTCCCGCGCCCCTCCTTGACAGGGGGGCCCAATCAGTATAGTCAATGCCTTCTCACCTTTCGTGAATGTCCGGCGGTCTCATCGAACGTCCCCCCAAAGGAGAGCCGTGACGCCGAAAACCGTTGCCAGAACGGTGGTTGTGGGGGGTGGCGCCGGGGGGATCGGCGCTGCCGGTGCCGCCAAGGCGGCCGACCCCCAGGGCGAAGTCATCGTCTACACCGAGTACGAGGACTGCGCCTACAGCCCCTGTGGAATCCCCTACGTCCACGGCAAGGAGATCCCCGACTTCGACCGTCTGTTCCTGGCCGGCAAGGAGGCCTACGTCGAGGCCGGCATCGACATCCATTACGAGCGGAGGGTGACGGGCATCGACCTCGCCCGCCGCCAGGTCACTGTCGAGGGTGAAGGCGAGGTCGGCTGGGACCGGCTGGTGATCGCCACCGGCTTCGACTACGCCGATCCCGGGGTCCCCGGCTCCGACCTCGACGGCCTGTACTACGTGAAGAACATCCGCCGGGCCATGGAGTGGGACAAGGTCATCGACCAGGCCAAGGTGGCGGTGGTCATCGAGGCGTCACCACTCGGACTCGAGATGGTCACGGCGTTGGCCCACCGGGGCATCGAGACCCATCTCGTGGACCCCCACCCCTGGGCGCTCTCCGAAGCCGCCGACCCCGACATCGCCGAACCGGTGCAGGAGTCGTGGGCCGAGATGGGTGTGAAGATGCACTTCAACACCCGGCTCGAGCAGTTCCTCGGCGACGGGGCCGGCAAGGTGCGGGCGGTGCGGACGTCGGAGGGGGAGCTGCCCGCCGACCTGGTCGTCATCTGCACCAAGAAGACCCCCCGCAACGACCTGGCCGCCGCCGCCGGCATCCAGATCGGCTCGACCGGCGGCATCATCGTCGACGAGCGGATGGCCACGTCGGCCGCCGGGGTGTGGGCGGCGGGGGACTGCATCGAGGTGCCCCACGGCGTGTCGAACGTTCCCCTGCAAGGGCTCTCGGGCAGCCACGCCTACGCCCAGGGCAAGGTGGCGGGCACCAACGCCGCCGGCGGGAACCGCCGCTACCAACCGGTCTACGTGCCCTGGGGCATGGTGGCCGGCAAGTGGATGATCGGCGGGGTCTCCTTCGGCGAGACGCTGGCCACCGCGCTGGGCATCCCTTACGTGCTGGGGAAGGCGCAGGGCATCTCCCGGGCGCGCTACTACCCCGACATGAAGAAGATCACGGTCAAGCTCCTGGCCGAGCCGGGGACCCTCCGACTGATCGGCGCCCAGATGGTCGGCGGCGAAGGGATCAAGGAGCGGGCCGACTTCCTGGCCATGGCGGTGAAGGTCGGCATCACCCTGGAGGACCTCGCCTACATGGAGAACGTGTACTCGCCGCCCATCGGGGCGCTGAACGAACCGATCGCCCTGGCCGCTCAGAACGGCCTGGCGAACCTCAAGGGCTGACGTGGATCTCCGGGAGCGACTCCGGCGGGGATCCCGTTGGTTGCGCAGCAACTCCGAGCACTACCTGCTCCTGGACGCGCAGGCCCGTGTGGCCGCCGCCCAGGGGCGGCCCGGTCCGCCCCGGCCCCGGGGGGCGAAGGAGGTGTTCTGGCTCCGGGTCTTTGCTCCGACGTATCGTCGCCTCCCGTGGAAAGTCCGGTCGGCTCTCATCCAGGCCATGCCGGGCAGCCATCGGCAGACGTGGACACCACCGGCGCAGCGACGTAACCCCGCTATCTAGCGAACCGACTGACAGGAGAGATCCCATGCCGAAGACCGTCAATGTTCCCCGTCCGGCTGACGGCGAAGTCCTGTACGACGTCGAGGAGAAGGTCTTCGAGGACATCAGGGCCAATCCCGGAGAGCAGGCCTTCGTCTTCATCCACAGCGTTCCCTACGAGTGCTCGGTCGCCCTGGTCAACCTGTTGACGGCCACCCGCCTCGTTCGCAAGGGCTTCGACGTCAAGATCGTGCTCTACGGACCGGGCGTGCTGCTCGCCTCCGGTACCCGCGGCTACCCGGGCGTGAACCAGGAGGCCTTCCCCGGCCACCTGGCCATCAACAACCAGATCAAGACCCTCCTCAAGGAAGGGGCGACGATCTACGCCTGCCGCTTCGCCATGGGCGCGCTCTACGGCTTCCGGGAAGACGACCTCATCGAGGGCGTCAAGCCCTTCAACCCGCTCGACGTGCTCGACTCGGCCCTCACCGCCTGGCGGGCCGGCGCCTTCCAGATCAACACCTGGACGGTCTAGCGAACAGTCGGTTCCCGTGCCCGGCCGTCCTCCCCGCGTCTGCGGGTGGGCGGCCGGGCACTCGGTTCTAGGAAGGGAGGCGCTGGTGGACGGGATCCACGACATGGGCGGCATGCAGGGATGGGGCAAGGTGCACTACGACCCCGACGAGCCGGCGTTCAAGGCGCCGTGGGAGGGGCGGGCGTTCGCCATCAGCCTGCTGTCGATGAACCGGTTGACCGGTTGCAACCTCGACGCCATGCGCCATGCCCTCGAGCGCCTCACGCCGCTGGAGTATCTGAAGAACGGGTACTACGGCCGCTGGCTCCTGCTCTCGGAGACCCTGCTCACCGACAGCGGCGTCATCGCCGAAGGGGCGGTCGACGCCCGGGCCCGCAAGCTCCGGGGGGAGAACGTGACCGAGCCGCCCGAGCCCGTCCTCAACAAACCCGACTACCAGGCCACCGCCCCCGGATCGCTGCGCCAGGTCGACGAACCGCCGCGCTTCAAGGTCGGCCAGCAGGTCCGGGCCAAGGACATCCACCCGACCGGCCACACCCGGCTGCCCCGGTACGTGCGGGGCCGGGTCGGCACGGTGGAGCGGATCCAGCCGGCCGCGGTGCTGCCCGACACCAACGCCCACTTCCTCGGCGAGAACGCTCAGCACTGCTACCAGGTCGCCTTCAACTCCCAGACCCTGTGGGGCCCCGACGCCGAGGACTTCGTGCTCCACATCGACCTCTTCGACAGCTACCTGGAGGCTGCGTCATGAGCCCGGTTCCGGCCCCTTCCGACCTGCCCGTCGAACTGCGGACGGAAGCCCTCGAGTCGATCCTCGTCGAGAAGGGCCTCGTCGACCCGGCGGTGCTCGACAAGTTCATCAAGACCTACGCCGAAGACGTCGGCCCGCTCAACGGCGCCAAGGTGGTGGCCAAGGCCTGGACCGATCCGGAGTACAAGGCCCGCCTGCTGGAGGACGGCACGGCGGCGATCGCCGAGCTCGGTTACAAGGGCCCGCAGGGTGAATGCATCATCGTGCTGGAGAACACGCCGACGCTGCACCACCTCGTCGTCTGCACGCTCTGCTCGTGCTATCCCTGGCCGGTGCTGGGCCTGCCGCCGAGCTGGTACAAGGACCCCGCCTACCGGTCCCGGGCCGTGCGGGAGCCGCGGGCGGTGCTGGCGGAGTTCGGTCTCGAGCTCGGGCCCGACGTCGAGATCAGAGTGTTCGACTCCAGCTCCGAAGTCCGCTACATGGTGCTGCCCGAGCGCCCGGCCGGCACCGAGGGCCTGTCGGAAGAGGAGCTCGTCGGGCTGGTCACTCGGGAGGCGATGACCGGGGTGGCCAAGGCCAAGTCGCCGGCGTGAGCTCGGTGCTGCAACTCGACATCGACGGTCCGGCCGCTCCGCCGCGCAGCAACGGTGAACTGGTTTTCGCCGCGCCGTGGGAGAGCCGGGCCTTCGGGCTGGCCATGGCGCTCCACGACGGTGGGCTGTTCGAGTGGGAGGCCTTCCGCCAGCAGCTGATCGCGGCCGTCGCCCGGGCCGAGAAGGCGGGAGGGGAGTTCTCCTATTACCGCTGCTGGCTCGAAGCGCTGCAGACGCTGCTCGACCGGGAAGGCCTCGTCGAACTCGCCGCCGTCGAGGACCGCGCCGCCGAACTGGCCTGCCGGCCCGCCGGCCACGACCACGGCCACTGAGAGTTGGGCGACAAGAACCTGACGGTCGAGGCGACCTGGGAGGGCGGCTACCGCTGCACCGTCGCCACCCGCCAGTTCCGCATCCGTATCGACGAGCCGGAAAAGGCGGGAGGCGAGGACACCGGCCCACAGCCGAGCGAGGTCTTCCTCGCTTCCCTGGCTGGTTGCTTCACCCTGGCGCTCTACCACGTGGCCCGCAAACGCGACATCCAACTCCCCGACATCACCGTGACGGCGACCGGGACCTATGAGGGCCCGGGATTCGCCCGTCTCGCCGTGGCGGTGAACTCCAGTGCTGATCGCCAGATCCTGGAATCCCTGCTCGAACCGGCGAAGCGCGTCTGCTACGTCTCAAACACGTTGCGCAACGTCTCCGACGTCGAAGTGACACTCGGACAAAAGGGTTAAACCTCCCTGTGCGCTGGGAATTCCTCGCATGACAACGACAGGCGAGGTGAAGAACGATGCGTACGAGCAAGTTTCGGAAATTGGCGGCCGGCTCTCTGATTGCAGCCTGTTCAGTGTTCGGTACCGCCGGAATGGCGCTCGCCGAGGGCGAGGGCGGCGGGGGCTCGACTCCGCCGGACGAGGGCCCTGGCCCGAGTCTGCCGAATATCCCGGAGAACCCGGGCGAAGAGGGCCTGCCCATTCCGCTGCCGGGTGGTGGCGGCTGACCTGACGCCGGAGCGGCATGGCCTCCGCCTGCTAGCGATGCGTGAACGCCAGGCGGAGGCCATAGCCGATATCGGCGCCCGATGAAGAGCCAAAACGATCGAGACCGGCGGCGGCTTTGGCCGCCGTCGTGCTTTCTCCGGCGGCCGCGGCCATGACGAGGTCATGTACCGGTTCGATGTGAGCGCCGAGGGCCGCCGCGTCGAGGACCGCTGAGGCGATCTCGCTCGTGCGGGCCGAATGCGCCACGGCGAGGAGCGCGGCTTCCGCCGACGGACCGGCCATCGCCCGGAAGGCGAACAGGACACCCGAGAGAGCATCGTCTCCCGCCGGCGTGAGTCCGGGGCCGAGGCCGCCCAGGGCGCGGGCGAGAACCGAAAGGGAGTCGAGTGGTGGGAGACGGCCGATCGTGGCCACCGCCGGCTCAACCGCCTCTCTCCACGGGGCATCGAGCAGCACGCTCCGGCGGGACGAGGCGAGGACGTCAGCGACGAGCGCCCTGGCCGCCGCTGCCGACAGCAGAGCCGGCTCGGGCAGCGGCCCCTTCCAGGCGACCGCCTGACGGTGATCCACGAGCAGCGCTCCGCCCGCCTCGTGGAGGCCCTGCTCGTCGACGGTGACCACCGCTCCTTCCGTCAGCACGGGCCACGGTTCGGCCCGGCTGATCCACAGGGGTCCGAGCGGAGTTCCCGGCGGAGCGAGACCGACGATGCCGTCGGGGAGCCGGAGCCACGCCGCCGGGCCGTCATAGCCGCCGAGGGGATCGGCGCCCCGCGCCCACAGGACGCGGCCCCGCCCCGATTGCCGCAAGCGGGGCAGCGTCGCCGCCGGACGATCGGCTCTCAGGAGCGCGGCAGCTTTCTGTCCAGCGCCAGGAGGGCGGAGCGGAAGCACTCGACCGGTGCCACGGCCACGCCGGCGCCGACCTGACCGCTGCCGTCGGAGACGTGGAGGATCCCGGTGTTGATCCGGGGAGTGACGCCGGTCTCGACCACGCGGCGGACGTCGACGGCGATCGGCGTGCCCCGGAAGTCGAGCAGCGCCAGTTTGAAGCGGCTGGAACGGCCCACGCAGATCTGATCCATGTCCCGCGTCAGTTTGAGGGCGTCGGCCATGGTGCCGCCGACGAAGCCGGCGACCGCCGGGGATCCGGCCGCCGCCGGTCCACCGAGACCGACGAGCTCGAGCAGCGCCGAGTCGCCGATGTCGGGGGCGCTCGTCTCCGGCCCCTGACCGGAGTAGTAGAGGGCGTGGCCGACCGGCGGCGCGGGCGCCAGGTGCCACTCGTCGGAGCCGGGCAGGCGAACGCCGAACGTCGTCCCGTTGCGGGCCATGCCGACCACGATGCTCGACCCGTCGACGGCGCCGGCCCAGGCGGTCAGCGACCGGGCGGCGGCCATGGCCAGGTTGAGGAAGAACAGATGGTTGCCGGACAGGAACCGGCCGAGCTCGACCCGGGCGGGGGAGTCGAGGGCCAGGAGATGGGGGAGCAGGTTCCGGAGCAGCAGGTTGGTCGACGCCTGCGTCCGCATGTGGACGTCGTCGCCCATCTGCAGGCCCTGGGCGGCCACGGCGAAGACGTCGATCGGTCCGCCGGCGGCCGTGGCGGCGGCGACGGCCTCGTTGAGCAGTGGACCGGCGACGTCGCGCAGGAACCGCAGTCGCTCCACCGCCGCCGGGGTCTCCCGGCCGAACCAGGGCACTTCGCCCGGCCCCTGGTTGATACCCGAGAAGGCCCGGGTGCCGCCGTCGCGGTTCTCCACGATCCAGACCCAGGCCGAGGGGCCGAGGGCCGAGGCCATGGGGACCACGGTGTCGTGGTGGTTGGCCGGCTCCAGCGTCACTTCCCCCTTCTCGACCAGGGCGCCGGCCTCGTCGGGGGTGTCCGCCCAGCCTTCCGCCATCACCGCTGCCCGGATGGAGCGGCGCAACGGGTCGCACACATCCGGCCAACCGATCGGCGGGCCGCAGTGGAGGATCGTCCGCTCGCCCATGCCGGGCACGACGGTCGAGGCCGGAGCCAGACCGGCGAGGAGCGGGACGCCGGTGTCGAGGCGGCGCACCACTTCGGCGTTGGCTTCGTCGATGGCGGCGGACCGGGCGCCGTAGAGGCGGCGGAGCGCGGCCAGCGCTTCGGGGTCGCCACCGGCTGGAATGCGCCAGTCGACGTCGGCCACCGGCCGCCCCTGCGCCGCGATGGCGTCGGCGAAGAGCGACAGGCCGAGGTTGACGACGGCGACGTCGTCAGGCAGCGCGGGCACCGGGGGAGAGGACGTCACCTGTCCGATGGTAGGAGGGTCATTCACTATCGTGCAACGGCCAGGTGGCGGCGCCGCCGAGCCGCAGAGGAGGATGGGGCATGGCCCGGCCCGGCCCGTTCCCGAGCGTCGAGGAGATCGCCGCCGCCGTGCGCGCCCATCCCGGCCTGCGGGCCAAGGGCCCGATCGCCCTCGTGGCGGAAGTGCTCGGCGCCGGCAACTGGGCCGAAGGCCCCGGCGACGACGGCGCGGTGGTCGCGGCCGGCGGCGAGACCGTGGTCGTCGGCGGGGAAGCGATGTTGCCCGCCTTCGTGCAGGCCGATCCGTTCGCGGCCGGCGTCGCCGCCATGCTGACCAACGTCAACGACCTGGCCGCCATGGGTGCCGAGCCGCTGGCGCTGGTGGACACGATCGCCGCCCCCGAACCCGTCGCCCGCCGAGCGCTGCAGGGCCTCCGCCACGCCTCGGAGCTGTATCAGGTGCCGGTCGTCGGCGGGCATCTCACGATCCACGACGGGCCGCCGTCGTTGTCGGCGTTCGGGCTGGGCCGGGCGACGCCGGGCCGGACCCTGTCGGTCCGCAACGCCGGGCCCGGCCAGAGCCTGCTCCTCGCCGGATGCACCGACGGCGTGATGCGGCCCGACTTTCCGTTCTTCGGCTCGTTCGACGCCCGGGGCGGACGGCTGGCCGGCGACGTGCGGACGCTGGCGGCGCTGGCCGCCGACGGCGCGGCGGTGGCGGCCAAGGACGTCAGCATGGCCGGCATCCTGGGCTCGCTCGGCATGCTGCTCGAATGCAACACCCTCGGCGTCACCGTCGATCTCGACGCCCTGCCCCGCCCGGAGCCGGTGGGGATCGTGGAGTGGCTCGGTTGCTTCCCCTGCCTGGCCTTCCTGCTCTGCGCCCCGCCTGACCGGGAGAAGGACTGCATGGCGCCGTTCCATGACCGCGGGCTGGTGGCCGAGGTGATCGGAACGCTCGACGACTCGGGGCTGCTGCGGATCACGGCCGGCGGTGCGACCGCCACCGTCCTCGACCTCAGGACCGAGCCGGTGACCGGTCTCCCACCCGAACGGTGAGGTCGATGCTCATGAGCTGGTGGGGGAGTCCGACGTAGATCTCCGGCTCGCCCCGCCGGCACCAACCGAGGCGCTCGAAGAACCGCACGTTGGCCGTCTGCACGTGGGCCACCATCTCCGCGCCGCCCAGGGAGGCGGCGGTGTCGACGGCGAAGCGCACGAGCGGGCCGCCGAGGTTCCAGGCCCGGAAGGCGGGGAGCACGGCCAGCCGGTCGCCCTGCCAGAGGCCGGGCTCGAGCGGATAGAGGCGCACCGCCCCGCCCGCTTCGCCGCCGGCCCAGGCCAGCACCTTGACGGTGGAGGCGAATTCGTCGTGGGCGTCGCGGTCGCAGCCGGCGAACACGGCCTGCTCCTCGACGAAGACCGTGTGCCGGATCCAGTGGTGCAGGGCCGTCTCGTCCGGGCCGGCCACCGGGCGGCAGAGGATCTCCGGCCGGGGCATCAGGCTGACGCCTCGACCCGGACCGGAATCAGACGCCGGGCCGGCGACAACGCCACCGGCTCCGGTTCCGGCTTCGCCGCTGCCGCCACCCGCTCCAGCGCCCCGAGGGCCGAACAGGCCTGGCAGCGGGCACACCCGGCGGTGGCGCCGGCGGCGCCGATCCCCCTCGCCTGCAGGTACGGGACCACCCGGCGATAGACGCTCTCCATGTATTCGGGCGACGGCGGCAGCGTGTCCTCCAACAGGCTTCCGGCGATCGGGCGCAGCGGCACGATGAACGGATACACGCCGATGTCGATGGCCCGCCGGCAGCCCTCGACCGTCACCTCGGGGTCCTCGCCCATGCCGAGGATGACGTAGGTCGACACCTGACCTTCGCCGAAGCGGGCGACGGCCCTTTCCCAGGCGGCGAAGTACCCCTCGATGCCCGTCCGGGCCTTGGCCGGCGCGATCCGGGCCAGCACGACCGGGTCGAAGCTCTCCACGTGGATGCCGACCGAGTCGATCCCCATGTCGGCCACCCGGTCGATGACATCGAGGTCGTCGGGCGGTTCGAACTGCACCTCCACCGGCAGGCCGGCCGCCTCCTTGACCGCCGCTCCGCAGCGGGCGACGTACAGCGCCCCCTTGTCCGGCGCCGAGGTGCTGCCGGTCGTGAGGGTGGCGTCGACGGCTCCGTCGAGATCCCGGGCGGCCACGGCCACCTCGGCCAGGTCCCGGGGCCGCTTCTTGGCCACCGTCCGCCCGGCGGCCAGCGACAGGCCGATGCCGCAGAAGGCGCACTGGTCGTCATTGCCCCAGTAGGCGCAGGTCTGCAGCACCGTCGAGGCCAGCGAATCGAGGTGCAGCAGGGCGATCTTCCAGTACGGCACGCCCTCCGCGGTGCTCAGGTCGTAGTAGCGGGGACGCTGCCCGGCCGTGGCGCCGGCCAGGCGGGTCCCGTCCCGGTAGATGCCGTAGCCCTGGTCCTCTTCCCGCAGCACGTAGGGGGAGGCGTCGGCCCAGGCCGTCCCGGTGGGCACCGTGACGGCCGCCCCCTCGATCCAGAGCAACCCCGAATCGGACGGACCCGCTCCGCCGGAACGCCGCTCAACCGGGCTTTCGACCCGCAGACCGCGGCTCTGAAGATCGGTGATGAGGGCGGCGATGTCCACGGCGGGACCTCCCTCGGGAGAGCGGGACAGGGGGAGAAGGAGATGGACGCTAGCTACTTTCCGACACGTCCGTCAACGATACGAAAGATGGCGGCAAGATTGCCGTCTCTCGTCCGTTACGGCCCCTCAATCTGGGCCCGCCGGGCCTCAACAGCCGCCATCCACTCCGTCGGATCGTCGAACGTCTCGGTGACGGTGACCACGTCGGCCGGCACCGGCAGCCGGTCGCCGGTGGCCGGATCGAGGGGGACGACCTCGAGGCTGTACCGCGGGGCGCCGGTCATAGGGTCGGCCTCCAGCGTCTGGCGCAGCCCGGCGCCGGTGGCCACGTGCATCTCCACCCACGTCCACGGCACCATGCCGGCGGTCTCCCGGGAGCCGATCTCCTCCACCCGCACCCAGGCCTCGCCGGAGGCGGCTGCGGCCCGGATGCGGTCCAGGCGCTCGGTTCGGGAGGCGGCGGTGGCCAGTTCGCGGTAGCGCATGGAGAACCCGGCCCCGGCGATCAGCCCGGCGTCGAGACCCTCGAGGTCAAGGCCCGCCTCCGACGCCGCCCGGTGGACGACCTCGGCTGCCGACTGCCACGCCTCGACCAGGGCCGGCAGGTCGAGACAGCCGGCCAGCTCATCGGTCACCGCCCGGACCATGCGTACCGACCGCTCGTAGAGATCGGGTCGCACCATCACCACCGGGTAGAGGCGCTCCTCGGCCGCTTTCCAGTCGGAGAGCAGCTGGGGCGGGATGCCGCCGGGGATTGTCACTGCCGGACCCCTCCACTATGGTGAACGAGGAATTTCTGATCCTACACGCCGGCAGGAGAGGGGATTGGGCCGCATCGTAGTCCTGGCGCTGGGCGGCAATGCGTTGACGCACCACGGGCAGGCCGGCACGCACGAGGAGCTGGCCGCCAACGCCGAACAGATGGCCCGGTCGATCTCGTCGCTCATGCTGGCCGGCTGGGAAGTCGTGCTGGTCCACGGCAACGGGCCCCAGGTCGGCAACCTGGCCATCCAGCAGGAGGAGGGCTCCGACGTCGTCCCGGAGCAGCCCCTGTTCTCGCTGGGGGCGATGACCCAGGGTCAGCTCGGCAGCCTCTTCTCCCTGGCGCTGCGCAAGATCCTCGGCCAGCGGGCACGGGAGATCGTCCCGCTGGTGACGCACTCCGAGGTCGACCCGGCCGACCCGGCCTTCTCCGATCCCACCAAGCCGATCGGTCCGTTTCTCACCGCCGAGGAGGCGCAGGCCTTCGCCGCCGAGCGGGGCTGGGCCGTGAAGGAGGACGCCGGCCGCGGCTGGCGGCGGGTCGTGCCGTCGCCAGAGCCCGTCCGCATCCTCGAGGCCGGTGCCATCCGCACCCTCCTCGACGCCGGTGTGGTGGTGATCGCCGCCGGAGGGGGCGGCATCCCGGTGGTGCCGACCGGCGAAGGGCACCGGGGCGTCGACGCCGTGATCGACAAGGACTACGCCGCGGAGCGGCTGGCCACGTCGCTCGGCGCCGAGGCGCTCGTGCTGGTCACCAGCGTGGAGGCGGTGCTGCTCGACTACGGGACGCCGAAACAGCGCCCGATGCTGGAGATGTCGATGGAGGACGCCGAGGCCCATCTGGCCGAAGGCCAGTTCGCCGAGGGCAGCATGGGCCCCAAGGTGCGCGCCGCCTGCCGCTTCCTCCGCCAGGGGGGCGACGTCGCGGTCATCACCACGCCGGCGCTGGTTCACGCCTCCCTGGAAGGGACGGTCTCGGAGCTCGAGGGCCGCCCCGGCACAAGGATCGTGCGGGTCCGCCCGTCATGAGCAAGCGCGTCGTGGTCCTGCGGGACCGGTACGTCGACTCGGTCGTCCAGATGTCGGCCAGCCGGGCGATGATGGACGTCGAGGGTGTCTCCTGGGCGGCGGCGGCCATGGGGACCCCGGCCAATCTCGACACGCTCTCCGGGCGAGGATTCGATGTCGGCTCGCTGCGCGCCACCGCCAACGACTGCTTCCTGGCGGTGGACGCCGACTCCGCCGACAGCCTCCAGGCGGCGTTGGAGGCGGGGAAGGGCGCGCTCGACGGTGGATCGGCAGCCGGCCCCGACGGACCGGCGCCGGGCGCGTCGCGCGACTCCGAGCGCCCCCGCTCCCTCGACGAGGCGATCGAGTCGCTCGGCCGGGCCGCCAACCTGGCGATCGTGTCGGTCCCCGGCGACTACGCCGCGCTCGAGGCCCACAAGGCCCTCTCCGCCGGGCTCCATGTCCTGCTCTTCTCGGACAACGTGCCGGTGGACCAGGAGATCGAACTCAAGGAGCGGGCCGAGGACGCCGGTCTCCTCGTCATGGGCCCCGGCGCCGGCACGGCCATGCTCGGCCGGACGGGCCTCGGCTTCGCCAATGTCGTCGCCGGCGCCGATCGGCGACCGGGCGTCGGCGTCGTGGCCGCCGCCGGTACCGGCGCCCAGGAGGTCGCCGCCCTCCTCGACCGGGGCGGCGCCCGGGTCACGGCCATCATCGGTGTCGGCGGACGCGACCTGTCGGAGGCCGTCGGCGGCCGCATGGCCCGCAGCGGGGTGCGGGCGCTGCGGGCCGACCCGGCCACCGACGCCGTCCTGCTCGTGTCGAAGCCGCCGTCGGAGGCCGTGGCCCGCACGGTGCTGGCCGAAACCGCCGGCAAGCAGGCGGTGGCGGCGCTCATCGGCCTGGCCGACCCGATCCCCACCCCTGACGGCGTCAGCCTCGCCTCGACCCTCGAAGGGGGGGCCAGCCGGCTGCTGGCGGCACTCGGGCTGCCGCCGCTCGACCTCGACGGCGGGCTCAAGGCGGCGGTCACCGAGGCGGTCGCCGGGCTCCCGGAACCACGCCGCCTGGTCCGGGGCCTCTTCTCCGGCGGAACCCTCTGTTACGAGGCGCTGGTGATCCTCTCCGGCATCCTGGGGCCGGTGTACTCCAACACGCCGATCCGGAAGGGCTGGGGCCTGCCGGCCCCCGACCGCGCCCACGTCTGCCTCGACCTCGGCGAGGAGGAGTACACCAAGGGCCGCCCGCATCCGATGATCGACCCCGAGGCCCGCATCGAGCACCTGCAGGTCGAAGGCGCCCGGCCCGACGTGGCGGTCGTGCTCCTCGACGTCGTGCTGGGCTACGGCGCCCACGACGATCCCGCCGGCCGGCTCGCCCCGGTGTGCGCCGACATCCGGGCCGGCGGGCAGGGGCCGGCCGTCGTGGCCTACGTCCTCGGCACCGACGCCGATCCGCAGGGTCTGGCCGCCCAGCGCGCCGCCCTGGTCGAAGCCGGCTGCATCGTCCCCCCGACCGCGGGGCGCGCCGCGCTGGCCGCGGCGGCGCTGGCCACCCGCCGCCCCGACCTCGTCGAGGAGCCGCTTTCGTGACGCCCACACCGCCCGTCTTCCTCGTCTGCCACTCGACACGACCCCGAGGCGGGCTCGTCCACACCCTCTCGCTGGGGGAGGCCCTGCTGGCCCAGGGGGTCGACGTCCGGCTGGTGGCTCTGGGCGATCCCGCCGCCGGGCTCTTCCGCCCGACGGCGCTCCCGCACACGATCGTGCCCTCCCCGCCGCCGGGCGAGACGCTGGAGGAACGGGTCTTCGCCGCGGTCGACGCCCTCGAGGCGGGGCTGAGCCTGCTCTGTCCGCCCGGACCCGTCGTCCTCCACGCCCAGGACTGCATCGCCGCCCGGGCCGTCTGCCGGATCCGGGACGGGCACGCCCTGACGGGGCCGCGGCCCGGGGGCACCTTCGTGGTGCGAACGGTCCACCACGTCGACGACTTCACCACTCCGGCCCTCGTCGAGTGCCAGCAGCGGGCGATCGTCGACGCCGACCGGGTGCTGGTCGTCAGCGAGCACTGGCGCCGGCTGCTGGCCGCCGAGTACGGCGTCGACGCCACCATCGTCCGCAACGGGGTCGATCCCGACCGGTTCGGCTCCGGCGACGCCGCCGAGCGGGAACGGTTCCGGGTCCGGGCCGGCGCCGGTCCCGACACGTTCCTGGTTCTGACCGTCGGTGGCATCGAACCCCGCAAGGGATCGGTCACGCTGCTGGAGGCGATGGCCGAGCTGGCCGCCCGGAGCAACGGCGCGGGCCCCCGTCCCGTCCTCGCCGTCGTCGGCGGCCACACGTTCTTCGACTACCGCGCCTACCGCGACCGCGCGCTGGCCCGCCTGCCGGAGCTCGGCCTCGTCGAAGGGCGCGACATCCTTTTGCTCGGCACCGTCAGCGAAGCCGACCTCGGCGGCTGGTACCGGGCCGCCGACGCCTTCGCATTCCCGTCGGTGAAGGAAGGGTTCGGCCTCGTCGTCCTCGAGGCGCTGGCCGCCGGGCTGCCGGTGGTGGCCAGCGACATCCCCGTCTTCGCCGAGTACCTGCGGGACGGGGACAGCGCGCTGCTCGTGCCCCCGGGCGACTCCGCCGCCCTGGCCGCCGCCCTCGGCCGCCTGGCCGGGGACCCGGCGCTCCGTCGCCGCCTCGCCGCCGGCGGAGCGCCGCTGGTCGACCGCTTCACCTGGGCCGCCAGTGCTTCCACCCACCGGGACGTCTATGCCGACGCCATCGCCACGGCGGCGGTAGGGTCTCCCGCCCATGAGCACTGAGCAGATCGGCCCCGCCCGATGAGGGGCCTGAGCGGGAAGGTCGTCCTCGTGACCGGGGCCGGTCGGGGCATGGGGAAGGCCATCGCCCAGCGCCTGACCGACGAACGGGCCCGCGTCGCCGTCACCGACATCGACGAGAAGGCGGCGCTCGAGACCGCCGCCGAGCTCGACGGCGCGGCCGGGTTCCGGCTCGACATCACCGACCCCGCCGAGGTGGCGGCCACCGTCGACGAGATCACCACCTCCCTCGGCCCGATCGACGCGCTCGTCAACAACGCCGGCTGGGATCAGCTGTCCCCGTTCCTCGACACCGACGAGGACCTCTGGGACCGGCTCATCGACATCAACCTCCGCGGGCCGATCCGGATGACGAAGGCGGTGCTGCCGTCGATGGTGGAACGCCGGGCCGGCCGCATCGTCAACATCTCCTCCGACGCCGGACGGGTCGGCTCGACCGGCGAAGCCGTCTACTCCGCCTGCAAGGCGGGGATCATCGGGTTCAGCAAGACCGTGGCCCGGGAGATGGCCCGCCACGGCATCACCGTCAACGCCATCTGCCCCGGCCCGACGGCCACGCCGCTACTCGATTCGATGGTGGGGGAGCACGAGAAGCTCATCGAGTCGCTCAAGCGGGGAATCCCGCTGGGCCGCCTCGGAACCCCGGAGGACGTGGCCGGCGCCGTGGTGTTCATGGTCTCCGACGACGCCGGGTTCATCACCGGCCAGACCCTGTCGGTGAGCGGCGGACTGACGATGGCGTAACCACTCCGGCGGCCGGGAAGAAATCCCGGTATGGAATCCTCCGGAACCACGCCCATGGGCGGCCAGTCACCGGCCGCCATCCCCGACATCGCCGCCGTCTTCGATGGCCCGGGCCCGTTCGTCACCGTGTACCTCGGGACCGAGGCGGCGGTCGAGCAGGCGGCCCAGCAGAGCGAGCTGCGCTGGAAGAGCCTGCGCCGCCAACTGGAAGAAGACGGCGCGCCGGCCGAGGCGCTGGCGGCCATCGACCCCCTCGTCCCCGACGCCCACCACCGGGGCCGGACGCTGGCCGCCGTGGCCGACGCCACCGGCCTGCGGCTCGTCCGCCACGAGCCGGAGCCCCCGGCCCGGGACGCCGGCTGGGTCGCCCCGCTGCCGCGCGTCGGGCCGCTCATCGAATGGGCGCAGTCGGCCGTACCCCACCTCGTGGTGCTGGCCGACCGGGCCGGCGCCGACATCGTCGCCTTCACCCGGCGCGCCGACCGCTCCGGCGCCGGCGACGCTCCGGTGGTGTCGGTGGGCGAGGACAGCGGCGAGGATCCGGTGCTGCGCAAGTCGAATCCCGGCGGCTGGTCGCAGCGGCGCTACCAGACCCGGGCCGAGAACCAGTGGGAGCACAACGCCAAGGAGGTGGCCGACCGCGTCACGGCGCTGGCCGACGAGATCGGTGCCCGCCTCATCGTGGCGGCCGGTGACGTCCGGGCGCTCCAGCTCCTGAACGAGCACCTGCCGCCCCGCATCGCTGCGCTGGTGCGGGAGGTCGACGGTTCCCGGGCGCCGGGCGCGGGCCTGGACGAGATCGCCGACGACGTCGTGAAGCTGGCCGCCACCGTGGCGGCGCAGGACTCGGTCGAGTGGTTCCGGCAGTTCAAGCAGGAGCGGGGTCAGCGCGATCTGGCCGTCGAAGGGGCGAAGGCCACGATCGAGGCGCTGGCCGCCGCCCGGGTCGACACGCTCCTGATCCACGACGATCCCGACGACGATCGCACCGCCTGGTTCGGCCCTGAAACCGGGATGGTGGCCCAGACGAAGAAGGCGCTCACCGAGCTCGGGGTGGCGAAACCGGTGAAGGCCCGGCTCGTCGACGTGGCCATCCGCTCGGCGTTCGGCACCGGCGCCTCGGTGCGGATCGTCCCGTCCACCGGATCGGTGAAGCAGGGGATCGGCGCCATCCTGCGCTTCTAACCTTCCCCCTCATGGAGCTGCTGGTCCTCGGCGGGACGTCGTTCGCCGGCCGCCACGTCGTCGAGTGCGCGCTGGCCGAGGGCCACGCGGTCACGACGTTCAACCGGGGGCGGACGAACCCCGATCTCTTCCCGACGGTCCGGTCGCGGCACGGCGACCGGACCACCGGCGACTACACGGCGCTCGAGGGCGCCGGCCCGTTCGACGCCGTCGTCGACATGTGCGCCTACGTCCCCCGGGCCGTGCGGCAGGCGGTGGCGGCCCTCGGCCCCGGTGGACCGGCCGGGCCGTACATCCTCATCTCCAGCGTGTCGGCCTACGACCCGGCTCAATCTCAGGCTGACAGTCACGGTTTCACCGAGGATTCGCCGCTGGCCCCGCTCCCCGAAGGAGTCGACCCCGCCTCCGAAGAGGTCACCGGCGAGACCTACGGGCCGCTCAAGGTGTTGACCGAGCAGGCGGCCGAAGCGCTGCTGCCCGGCGGCGTCATGATCATCCGGCCCGGCCTCATCGTCGGCCCTCACGATCCGACGGACCGGTTCACCTACTGGGTGCGGCGGATGGCCGACGGCGGCGAAGTCCTCGCCCCGGAGAGTCCCGATGTGGCCCGGACGCAGGTGATCGACGCCACCGACCTGGCCCGCTGGATCGTCGCCTCGGCCGCCGCCGGCCGGACCGGCACCTACAACGCCGTGGCGCCGTCCGTGCCGCTGGTCCGGGTGCTCGACGCCGCCCGCCCGGCGGGCGACGGCGCAGGCACCACCGACGCCGACATCGTGTGGGTGCCGTGGGCCTTCCTGGAGGCGGAAGGCGTGCAACCCTGGACCGACCTGCCGGCCTGGGTCCCGGCACCGATGGCCTCGCTCCTGCGGACCGACGGGTCGAAGGCCGCCGCCGCCGGGCTCGAGAACCGACCCATCGAAACGGTGGTGGCGGACCTCGCCCGCTGGGACCGCACCCGTCCGCCGGAACCGTTGCGGGCCGGCATGTCCCGGGACCGGGAGGCCGAGCTCCTCAGGAAGTTCCGGGCGGAGGGCCGGCGGCCCGGGCCATGAGCCAGCCCCGGGCCCGCTCGGCCCGCGGGTAGCGGTCGACCAGGGTCCAGAACCGCTTGCCGTGGCCCGGGACGACCAGGTGGGCCAGTTCGTGGACGATCACGTAGTCGAGGACCCAGCCCGGCTCGGCCACGAGCCTCGACGAGATCCGGACGCTGCCGTCGACCGGGGTGCACGAGCCCCAGCGCAGCTCCTGGTTGTCGACCCAGCGGATCGACGTCGGCCGGGGAAGTTCGTAGCGGTCGGCCAGCTGGGCGGCCCGCTCCGCCAGGTCGACGCCGTCAGCGCCAGTCGAGCGCTGCAGGCGGCGGACCATCTCCGCCACCCAGCGTTCCTCTTCGGCCGGGGTCATGGTGGCCGGGATCGTGACCCGGACGACACCGTTGACCCTTCGGGCCTGAACCGTCTTGCGCCGGCGGGGGCTCCGGATCACTTCGACGTTCACGCCGCCGGAGGGTAGTGGGCAGCATTTAAGAAAGGGTGGACCTTCGCCGTCCGATCAGCGTCCAGCCGTCCATCGAGTAGACGACGTCGCCGGCCTCGTCGAGCACTTCGGTGCGGCCGAGGATCTTGCCCCGGGTGGGCCTTTTGGCGGAGGGTTCGGCGACCAGAACGGTGTAGCGGGCCCGGAGCCGGTCCCCGGCCCGGACGGGCTTCAGGAACCGGATGTTCTCCACTCCCGGGGAACCCTGGGCATCGGTCTTGTTGAGCAGCTCGTCGACCATCACCCGCATGGTCAGCAGCGCCGTGTGCCACCCGCTGGCGATGAGGCCGCCGTACATCGTGTCCCTGGCCGCCACCGGGTCGATGTGGAACGGCTGCGGGTCCCACTGCCGGGCGAAGGTGATCATCTCCTCTTCGGAGAGCGCCGGGATCGGGCCGAGCTCGATCACCTGCCCTTGGGTGAAGTCTTCGAAGTAGCGCATCGGGTCGACGCTACTGTGGCCCCGGACCACGGAGGAGCTCATGCGCCGCATCGCCCTGTGCCTGTTCGCCGTCGCCGGTCTCGGCGCGGGCGCCGCCTGCGGGGGCGACGACACTCCGCCGCTCTCCTCCGAGGAGTTCGTCAAACAGGCCAACGCCATCTGCAAAGACCGCGACGCCCGGGTCGCCCAGGAAGGCAAGGACATCCTGGCCAAGCCCAACCCCTCGGCCGACGAGTTGACGGAGTTCTTCGTGAAGAAGGCCATCCCGAACGCCCGGGAGAAGCTCGAGGAGCTCGGGGACCTGCGGCCGCCGACCAAGGACAAGGCCAAGGTCGAGAAGATGTTGTCGGCGGGGGAGAAGGCGCTCGACGCGGCGGAGAAGGGTTTCAAGGAGGGCACGAGCACCACCGTGCGCCAGGACGACGGATCCGAGCTCTACCAGCAGTTGAACAAGGAGTTCAACGAGCTGGCCCGCGAGCTCCAGCTGACCGACTGCGCCGAGAAGAGCTCGTGACCATGGCCGACTCCGGGGTCACCGTCTGGTTCAACCCCCAGTGCTCCAAGTGCCGCACGGTGCAGGGCATCCTGACCGAGAAGGGCGTCGAGGCGGACTACGTCCGCTACCTGGAGCAGGCGCCGAGCCGGCAGCAGATCGAAGCGGTGCTCCGGATGCTCGGCACCGATGACCCCCGGGCCATCATCCGGACCGGCGAAGCGGTCTACAAGGAGCTCGGTCTGGCCGGCGCCGAGCGCGCCGCGCTGCTCGACGCCATGGTGGCTCACCCGATCCTGATCGAGCGGCCCATCGTGATCCGGGGTGACCGGGCCGTCGTGGGCCGCCCGCCGGAGAACGTCCTAGACCTTCTTTGACGTCTTCCGGTGCCGGTCGGGGTCCATGCGGTTCATCGTGATCTCGCAGGCCACCCAGATCGTCTTGGTGAACGGGTAGAAGACCGCCGGCAGGATCACGGCCAGGACGGCGGAGCTGGCGACGACGAACCAGACCGGCGGCCCGCTGTCCTCGCTCACCGCCAGCACGATCACGTAGAGCCAGATCCCCAGCAGCAGGATCCCGGCCGTCAGCCCGGTGTTGATGGTGATGGCGCCGAGGAAATGGCCTTCCTCCGGCCGGCCCTCGAAGTGCAGGTCGCACCGCGGGCAGCGTTCCTTCATCTTCCACCAGGTCTTGAAGAGATGGCCCGCTCCGCAGCGCGGGCAGTGCTTCACGGCCGCCCGGCCGAACATCGTCGGAATGCTCGGGCGGTCGGTGACGCCCTCGATGTCGGCGGGGTTCAGCTCACCCATTGCCCGCGCTCCTCCAGGACCTGCTTCAGCACGCTGGGCCGGTCGGTGAAGATCCCGCCCACCCCGAGGTCCAGCAGCCGGTGGATCTCCGCCGGCTCGTCGATCGTCCACACATGCACTGGCATACCCCGGCGGTTGGCGGCGGTCACGAAGCGGCCGTCGACCACTGTCCGCCCCTTGTAGGTGGTCGGCACCTGCACGCAGGCGGCGCTGAAGGGTCCGACCGGCACGCCATAGCCGCACAGCCGGAGGCGTCCGATCGCCGCCGGACCCATCGAGGTGCATACCGGCCGCCCGGCCGCCCGGCGGAACTGCAGCAACCGGCGATCGGAGAAGGCGGCGATGTTCACCCGGTCCCAGGCGTTGGTGCGGCGCAGCGCCTCGACCAGCGGGGGCACGGCCCGGTCCATCTTCGGATCGATGTTGAACCGGGAGTCCGGGAAAGCGTCGAGCAGGGCCTCCATGGTGGTGATCGGGTCCCCTCCGGCTCCGACCCGGGCGTGGCGGACCTCGGACCAGGGCCGGTCCTCCAGGCGACCCTCGAGGTCGGTGACCCGGTCGAGGCGCTCGTCGTGGAAGGCCAGCAGCACGCCGTCGGAGGTCACGCGCCCGTCGGTCTCCAGGTAGCGGTACCCGAGGGCCACGGCCCGTTCGAAGGCGGCCAGCGTGTTCTCCCCTCCGACCTCGGCCGCCCCGCCCCGATGGGCGAACGGGATCGGCTGCGGCCAATCCAGGAAGGGAAACCGGCTCACGCCGCCAGCTGGTCGCGTACCTGACGCTTGAGCCGGTAGAGGATGGCCGACATCCCCCGCAGCCGGAGGCTGGAGATCACCTCGGCGAGCCCGAGCTCCTCGTAGAAGTCGTCAGGGGTGGCGAGGACCTCGTGGGCGTCCGCGCCTTCCAGACCCTCCCGGAGGATCCCGGCAAAGCCCCGGGTGGTGGGCGCCTCGGCCGGCACGTCGAAGAAGAGGTGAACCCGGCGGTCGTCATCGACCTCGGTGGTGAGGAAGAACGGCGTCTGGCACTCGACGACCTGCTCCATGAGGTCGTGCTGGGCGGCCAGATGCTCGGGGAGCGGCGGAACCTTGCGCGAGTACTCCAGCAGGGCCTGCAGCCGCAGGTCCTTCGGCGCACCAGCGAACAGATCGACGATGCGGCGGAGCTTGGGCGGAGTCTTCGTCTCGCTGATGCCCCGGTATCGTAACCGGGCTGTTCGCACCTTCTGCCTGAGGAGGCGTCATGGCTGCCGTCGAGAACGATCCGTCCCCGGAACTGAGGGAGTACGCCCATCCCGAAAAGCTGGTCACCGCCGACTGGCTGGAGGCCCACCTCGACGACCCCAACATCGTCATCGTCGAATCCGACGAAGACGTGCTCCTCTACGACACCGGCCACATCCCCGGTGCGGTCAAGGTCGACTGGCACACCGAGCTCAACGACCAGGTGACGCGGGACTACGTCGACGGCGAAGGGTTCGCCCGGCTCATGAGCGAGAAGGGCATCAGCCGCGACTCGACCGTCGTCTTCTACGGCGACAACTTCAACTGGTGGGCGGCCTACGCCCTGTGGGTCTTCTCGCTCTTCGGCCACCCCGACGTGCGCCTGTTGAACGGCGGCCGGATGAAGTGGCAGGCCGACGGTCGGCCGATGACGACCGACGTGCCGAAGCGGGAGCCGACGGACTACCCGGTCATCGAGCGGGACGACTCCAAGATCCGGGCCTACAAGGACGCCGTGCTCGACCACTCGATGCAGCGCAAGCCGATGGTCGACGTGCGCTCGCCGGAGGAGTTCCGGGGCGAGCGCACGCACATGCCGGAGTACCCCCAGGAAGGCGTGCTGCGGGGCGGGCACATCCCCGGCGCCCACAGCGTCCCCTGGAAGCGGGCGGCCAACGACGACGGCACGTTCAAGTCGGTCCCCGACCTCAAGGCCATCTACGAGGGCGAGATCGGGCTCAGTTCCAACGACGACGTCGTCGTCTACTGCCGCATCGGCGAGCGGTCGAGCCACACCTGGTTCGTCCTCACCCAGCTCCTCGGCTACCCGACGGTCCGCAACTACGACGGTTCCTGGACGGAGTGGGGCAACTCCGTGCGGCTCCCCATCGAGAAGCCGTAACGAACGAGAGGGCCCCCGGCGGGCCGGCCGTCCCCCAGCTGCGGCCGGCCCGGTCAGGGGCCCTCGAAATGGGGGACGGGGTGGCGGTCCGTCCCCTCGGTGGCGCCCGGCGGGTGGGCTCGATGCGCCACGCCCAATGAACGCCTGCACCCCGTCCTTATGACGCGCTGGGTGGCGACTCCGCCCGCTGAGTGGTGAGCAGTGGTGAGCTGATGGACTTCAACGCCAGGATCATCGAGGAGTTCCGGGCCGGCGGCGGGAAGGTGCTCGGCCCGGCCGAGGGCTACTCGCTGCTGCTGCTCCACACGGTCGGCGCCCGGACCGGCGCCGAGCGGGTCACGCCGGTGGCCTATCAGCCGCTGGCCGGCGGGTGGGCCATCTTCGCCACCCACGCCGGAGCCCCGAAGCACCCGGCCTGGTACCACAACCTCCTTGCCCATCCGGAGACGATCATCGAGATCGGCACCGAGACGGTCCCGGTGCGGGCCCGGGTGGCCACCGGCGAGGAGCGGGAGCGGATCTGGTCCCGCCAGAAGGCCTTCTTCCCCAGCTTCGCCAAGCACGAGGCCAAGACGGCGCGGGAGATCCCCGTCGTCGTGCTCGAACGGCTGACGGCCCGGCGGCCGGGCAGCCGGGCGCTGGACCTCGGCTGAGCCCCAACGCGACGACGGGCCCCGTACGGGGCCCGTCAGCGGTCTCTTTCAGACGCCCGGAGGGGCGGCGACGCCGGTCAGTCCGGCTCGATGAAGATGCACTCCCCGGGGCACTCCTCGGCGGACTCGATCACGGCGTCGAGCTGCCCCTCGGGGATGTTGGCGAGACCCTCGGCCCCGCCGGGCTCGTTGAAAACCTTCGAGCCCTCCTTCACATACGCCAGGCCGTCGTCGAGCAGGGTGAACACGTCGGGCGCGATTTCCTCGCAGAGCCCGTCTCCCGTGCAGAGATCCTGGTCGATCCACACCTTCATGGCGGCGCCTCGCTTCACAAGAACGGTGGCCGGGATGCTACGCCTCGGCCGGTACGAGACTCAGTTTAACCGGCCCATCCCGGAGAAATCGTAATTGGCTGCTCCAAGACAACCGAGGCGCACCATTCGCCGGGTGTATCCTCGGCTAACGGGCCTACGGGTAGGGCTCCAGATCTGAGGAGGTGGTCCCCGCGGCCTCCGAATACGAGCAGCGTCTGCAGGAATACGAGCGGGAAGTCACCGACCTCCAGGGCCAGCTCAAGGCGCTGGAGGAGGAGGTCGTCGGCCTGCGCCGGCGGCTCCAGGACGCCCCGAAGCGTGTACGCACCCTGGAGGAGCGGCTCCTCGAGACGAAGGGTCAGCTCGCCCAGGCGCTCTCGCAGAACGAGAAGCTGTCGGCCACCCTCCGCGAGGCGCGGGAGCACATCGCCGCCCTCCGGGAGGAGGTCGAGAAGCTGACGATGCCGCCGTCCGGGTACGGCACGTACCTCGGCACCAACGACGACGGCAGCGTCGACGTCTTCACCGCCGGCCGCAAGATGCGGGTGGCGCTGCACCCCCAGATCGACGCCACCGAGCTCCAGAAGGGGCAGGAGGTCGTCCTCAACGAGTCGTTCAACGTGGTCCTCGCCCGGGCGATGGACCTGAACGGCGAGGTCGTGACCCTGAAGGAGGTCCTGGAGGACGGGAAGCGGGCCCTGATCGTCGGCCGGGCCGACGAAGAGCGGGTCGTGGAGATGGCCGACGGCCTCCAGAACGAGAAGCTGCGGGCGGGCGACACGCTGCTCATGGAGGGTCGCTCCGGCCTCCTCGTGGAGAAACTTCCCCGTCCCGAGGTCGAGGAGCTCATCCTCGAAGAGGTCCCGGACGTGTCCTACGCCGACGTCGGCGGCCTCGACGACCAGATCGAGATGATCCAGGACGCCGTCGAGCTGCCCTACCTCTACAGCGAGCACTTCACCGAGCACGAGCTGCCCCCGCCCAAGGGCATCCTGCTCTACGGCCCGCCCGGCTGCGGCAAGACGCTCATCGCCAAGGCGGTGGCGAACTCGCTGGCCAAGCGGGTGGCGGAGAAGACCGGCAACCTCAACACCCGGTCCTACTTCCTCAACATCAAGGGCCCGGAGCTGCTCAACAAGTACGTCGGTGAGACCGAGCGTCAGATCCGGCTCATCTTCCAGCGGGCGCGGGAGAAGTCGGACGAGGGCGTGCCGGTCATCATCTTCTTCGACGAGATGGAGTCCCTGTTCCGGACGCGGGGTTCGGGCATCAGCTCCGACATCGAGTCGACGATCGTGCCGCAGCTCCTGTCGGAGATCGACGGCGTCGAGAGCCTGAAGAACGTCATCGTGATCGGCGCCTCCAACCGGGAGGACCTGATCGACCCGGCCATCCTCCGGCCCGGCCGGCTCGACGTGAAGATCAAGATCGAGCGGCCCGACGAGTCGGGGGCGGCATCGATCTTCGCCCGTTACCTCACGACGAACCTGCCGCTGGCCGACGCCGAGGTGAAGAAGGCCGGCGGCGATCGGGACAAGGCGGTCCAGAACATGATCAAGGCCGCCGTCGACTACATGTACCAGGCCGACGACGACAACCGGTTCCTCGAGGTCACCTACCAGAACGGCGACAAGGAGATCCTGTACTTCAAGGACTTCGCCTCCGGGGCCATGATCGAGAACATCGTCCGGCGGGCGAAGAAGCTCTCGATCAAGCGCCTGATCGCCGGGGGCGACAAGGGCATCACCGCCCAGGACCTCATGGACTCCGTCCGCCAGGAGTTCAAGGAGCACGAGGACCTGCCCAACACGACCAACCCCGACGACTGGGCGAAGATCTCCGGCAAGAAGGGCGAGCGCATCGTCTACATCCGGACGCTCATCTCCAGCGGCAAGGAGGCCGAAGGCGGCCGCTCGATCGAGCGGGTCGCCACCGGGCAGTACCTCTAGCAGGCCGAGAAATCCTGTCGCGTGCCCAGGCATCCACGGGTCCCTGGGCACGCTTGCGAGCAGTACCTGCCTCCCGTACGCACTCCGCCCCTGTAGTCTCAGTTCGTGGCCATCACGAAGGTGTGCGGCATCGAGACCGAGTACGGGATCGCCTTCCGGGGCTCACCCGACGGCAACCCCGTCGTGGCGTCATCGATGCTGGTCAACGCCTACGTCGAGCACCGCAAGGTCGGATGGGACTTCGAGGACGAGTCCCCCGGGCGTGACGCCCGCGGCTTCGCCCGCGACGACGCGTCGCCCCCCGAGGTCGAGACGCACCTCGTCAACACGGTTCTGACCAACGGCGCCCGGTACTACGTCGACCACGCCCATCCGGAGTTCTCCACCCCGGAGTGCACCGACGCGCTGCAGGTCGTCCGGTATGACAAGGCCGGTGAACGGGTATTGGCCCGTTCCATGCAGGCCGCCGGCCGGCTGTTGCCCCCCGGGCAGGAGATCGTGGTCTACAAGAACAACTCCGACGGCAAGGGCAATTCGTACGGCACCCACGAGAACTACCTGGTCGACCGGTCCGTTCCGTTCTCGACGCTCGTCCGGCACATGATCCCCTGGTTCGTGACCCGGCAGGTCTTCACCGGCGCCGGCAAGGTGGGGTCGGAGCACGGCGCGGCCGAGGCCGTCTTCCAGATCTCCCAGCGGGCCGACTTCTTCGAGGAGGAGGTCGGCCTCGAGACGACGCTCAAGCGCCCCATCGTCAACACCCGTGACGAGCCGCACTGCGACCCGCAGAAGTACCGCCGGCTCCACGTGATCGTGGGCGACGCCAACCTCTGCGAGGTCGCCACCTTTCTCAAGGTGGGGACGACGGCCGTGGTCCTGTCCATGATCGAGGACGGGTTCATCGACAAGGACCTGTCGCTGGCCTCACCCGTCCCCACCATGCGCAAGATCTCCCACGACCCCTCCTGCCGGACGACGTTCTCGCTGGCCGACGGGTCGAGCATGACGGCGGTGGAGCTCCAGTGGGAGTTCTTCCGCCTGGCCGAGAAGTACGCCGACGAGGTCGGGCTCGAGAGCTGCGGCGACGAGGCGCAGATGGCCGACCTGATGCGCCGCTGGGAACAGGTCCTGACCGCCCTGGAAGACGAGCCCCTCCGGCTCGACGGCCAGCTCGACTGGGTCACGAAGTACAACCTGCTCGACGCCTACGCCGCCCGTCAGGGGCTGGAATGGGGCGACCCCAAGCTGGCGTTGATGGATCTGCAGTACCACGACGTAAGGCCGGAGCGGTCGCTGTACGAGAAGCTCGTTTCGGCAGGAAAGGTCGAACGGCTGCTGGCGGAGGACGACGTCGTCACCGCCATCACCGAGCCACCGGCCACCACCCGGGCCTACTTCCGGGGCCGCTGTCTGGCCCGCTGGTCCGACTCGGTGGTCGCCGCCAACTGGGACAGCATGATCTTCGATCTGGGGGCCGATCCCCTCAAAAGGATCCCGATGATGGAACCTCTCAGAGGTACAAAGGCCCACGTCGATGAACTCTTAGACGGATGCGCAACGCCGGCCGAACTGGTGGCCCGGCTGTCCGCATAGGAAAATAGGGACGACATGGCTGAGCGGGAGCGAAAGCAGAAGCCGGCGCCGAAGGCCCGGGAGGCGGAGACCGCCGAGGTCGACGCCCCCAAGGCCCAGGGCGAAAAGATCAAGGAAGAGCTCGACGAGCTGCTCGACGAGATCGACTCGGTCCTCGAGGAGAACGCCGAGGAGTTTGTCAGGAACTATGTCCAAAAGGGCGGGGAGTGACGTAAGGCCCGATCCGTAGGACGGGCCGGAGCCGTCCGACGTTGTAGGCTCCCGCCCCGTGATCGACCAGCCACTCCCGATGTTCGCGCCCGGGTCAGACCCGGGCCCCTCCTTCTTCGAGCTGCTTCGGCGGACGAGGCCGGAAGCGCTCCCCGGTGCCTCTCTCCCCGGTGTGAACCTGTCCGCCGGCGGTGCCGCGCCCAGCCCGTTGGAGATTCCCCACGGCACCACCATCGTCTGCCTCAAGTACGCCGGCGGCGTCGTCATGGCCGGCGACCGCCGGGCCACCGAGGGCTACACCATCGCCAGCCGCCGCATCGACAAGGTCGCCCAGTGCGACCACTGGTCGGCCATGGCCATCGCCGGCGCCGCCGGGCCCGGGATGGAGATGGTCCGTCTCCTCCAGACGGAGCTCGAGCACTACGAGAAGGTCGAGGGCGAGCCGCTGTCGCTGGAGGGCAAGGCCAACAAGCTCTCGCAGATGATCCGGGCCAACCTGCCGGCCGCCATGCAGGGCCTCGTGGTCGTGCCGCTGTTCTGCGGCTTCGACCTCCGCAAGGGCGACGGACGTCTCTACAAGTACGACGTCACCGGCGGGAAGTACGAGGAGGCCGATTACGCCACCACCGGCTCGGGCTCCGTCCACGCCCGCAACTGGATCAAGGCCGGCTTCAAGCCCGACATGACCCAGGAGGAAGCGGTCGACCTCGGGCTGCTGGCCCTGTTCCAGGCCGCCGACGAGGACTCCGCCACCGGCGGACCCGACCTCGTCCGGCGCATCTACCCGACCGTGGCCGTCGTCGACCGCAACGGCTACGTCAAGCTGGCCGACGACGACGTCGAACGGCGCGCCACCGAGCTGCTCCAGTCCGGGAGGTCGGCACTGTGAGCATGCCGTTCTACGTCTCGCCTGAGCAGGTGATGAAGGACCGGGCGGACTACGCCCGGAAGGGCATCGCCCGGGGCCGTTCGCTGGTGGCGCTGGAGTACGCCGACGGGATCGCCCTGGTGGCCGAGAACCCGTCCGGCACCCTCCACAAGATCTCGGAGATCTACGACCGGATCGGCTTCGCCGGCGTCGGCAAGTACAACGAGTTCGAGATGCTCAAGATCGCCGGCATCCGCCACGCCGACGTGCGGGGCTACTCCTACTCCCGGGAGGATGTCACGGCCCGGGCCCTGGCCAACGGCTACGCCCAGACGCTGGGGCAGGTCTTCACCCACGAGATGAAGCCCTACGAGGTGGAAATCCTCGTGGCCCAGGTCGGGGAGCACGAGGGCGAGCCCAACGAGATGTTCCACATCCTCTACGACGGCACGGTGATGGACGAGCACGGCTTCACCGTCCTCGGCGGCCAGGCCGAGGCGATCACCGACGCCCTCAAGGCCGACTACGCCGAAGGCCTCGACGTCGGCGCCGCCATCCGCCTCGGAACCAAGGCGCTCGGGTCGCCCGACGGCCGGGACATCGCCGCCGACCAGCTCGAGGTCGCCGTCCTCGACCGGACGCGCCCCCGCCGGAAGTTCCGCCGGATCGAAGACGACGAGGTGGCCCGCCTGCTGGTCAACGCCTAGCCGGCTGGCGCCCGCTCAGCTGCTGCTGGCCATGTGCACGATGGGGATGATCCCCAGGAGTGCGATGGCCACGAGCACCAGCCACAGGGCCCGCTCGCCCCAGGCGTCGGCCGGGCGGTCCCGCTGGGGCGGGAGGTCGAGCACCGAGTCGACTTCGGTGACGAGCATGACGAGTTTGGCGTCCTCGAGGTCGTGCTCGGGGACGAAGACGTCGACCGTGCTCATGGCGCCGACGGTGAAGGCGTAGGGGCTGTCGACGTTTCCCCGGAGCTCCACCGTGAGGCCCTCGTCCTCCAGACGGGCCTGCAGCACCCGGGCCGCGAACGAGCCGCCCACCGTGGTGAGCCGGGTCATACGCACCCGCTCGTTCACTCCGTCCACAGGCTCATGGTACGGGGACGTTGACCGAAATGACCACCGCTGGCCACCGGTTACGGCTCCGATGGAAGCTCCTGGGCCGTACACTCCGTCTGTGGAACGTCGGATCTTCGGTCTCGAGAACGAGTACGGCGTCACCTGCACCCTCCGGGGGCAACGGCGCCTCAGCCCCGACGAGGTGGCCCGCTACCTCTTCCGGCGGGTGGTCTCCTGGGGGCGTTCGTCGAACGTCTTCCTCGAGAACGGAGCCCGGCTGTACCTCGACGTGGGCTCCCACCCGGAGTACGCCACGCCCGAGTGCGACTCCATCTACGACGTGGTGGTCCACGACAAGGCGGGGGAGCGGATCCTCGAGTCGCTGCTGATGTCGGCCGAGCAGCGGCTGCGGGAGGAGGGCATCCGGGGTGAGGTGTACCTGTTCAAGAACAACACCGACTCGGCCGGCAACTCCTACGGCTGCCACGAGAACTACCTGGTGGAGCGGGAGGGCGACTTCGCCCGGTTCACCGACGTCCTGATCCCGTTCCTGGTCAGCCGGCAGATCTTCGCCGGCGCGGGCAAGGTCCTGCAGACGGCCCGGGGCGCCATGTACTGCGTCTCGCAGCGGGCCGAGCACATCTGGGAGGGCGTGTCGTCGGCCACCACCCGGTCCCGGCCGATCATCAACACCCGTGACGAGCCCCACGCCGACGCCGAGCGGTTCCGTCGCCTCCACGTCATCGTGGGCGACTCGAACATGAGCGAGTACACCAACTACCTGAAGATGGGGACGGCCTCGATCGTGCTGCGCATGCTCGAGGAGGACAAGGGCGTCTGGCGCGACCTCACGCTCGAGAACCCCATCCGGGCGATCCGGGAGATCTCGCACGACATCACCTGCAAGCGGCGGGTGCGCCTGGCCAACGGCCGGGAGCTCTCCGCCTTCGAGATCCAGTCGGAGTACCTGGCCCGGGCCCAGAAGTTCGCCGCCCGGAAGGGCCTCGGCGAGCAGGAGGCCAAGGCGCTGGCCATGTGGGAGCACGTCATGGCCGGCCTGGAGACCGACCCGTTGTCGCTCTCCAAGGAGATCGACTGGGTGATCAAGTACCACCTGATCGAGCAGTACCGGGAGCGCCACGGCATCCCGCTGACGCACCCCAAGGTCGCCCTGGTCGACCTGGCCTACCACGACGTCAACACCAAGCGGTCGCTGTTCTACGTGCTGGAGCGCAAGGGTCTGGCCGAGCGCGTCGCCACCGACGCCGACATCCTCGACGCCACCTCCAACCCGCCGCAGAGCACCCGGGCCCGGCTCCGGGGCGCCTTCATCAAGCGGGCCAAGGAGCGCAAGCGCGACTACACGGTCGACTGGGTGCACCTGAAGCTCAACGACCAGGCCCAGCGAACCGTCCTCTGCAAGGACCCGTTCAAAGCCGAGGACGAGCGCGTCGAGAAGCTGATCGCCTGCCTGTAGAGGCGGCTTTAGCCTCACGGTGATGAACGATCTGGCGCTGGGGGCGTTCTCCGATGACGGGCCGTGGGAGGTCGAGCTCGACCGGTTGAGCTGGCTACCCGGGCTCGACCACGTTCGGGCGGCGGTGCGGGCCGAGGTGCCGCGCCTGGTGAAACCGAAGAAGCTGCCGCCCGGCGGGCGGCTGGCGGCGACCGCCCGGCACCTCGGTGTCGGGGTGGCGCTGTGGGCCGGCGGCAAGCGCCGGCGGGGCGGCACGGAATCGGTGACCGACCTGTCCCGGCGGTTGCGGCGGGCGGCCGAGCGGCTCGGCCCGGCCTACATCAAGCTCGGGCAGATCATCTCCGCCGGCGAGGGTGTTTTCCCCGAGCCGCTGGTCACGGAGTTCAAGAAGTGCCGCGACCAGGTCCCGCCCGAGACGTTCAAGACCGTGCGCCGGGTGGTGGAGGAGGACCTCGGCCGGCCGCTCGAGGCGGTCTTCTCCCGCTTCGATCGGGAGCCGCTGGCCGCGGCCTCGATCGCCCAGGTCCACGCCGCCACGCTGCGGACCGGCGAGCACGTCGTCGTCAAGGTCCAGCGCCCCCAGGTGAACGGGCTGGTCAAGAAGGACCTGGCCGTCATGGCCTGGATCGCCCCCCGGCTGGTGGGCCGCATCCCGGTGGCGGCGCTGGCCAACCCGCCGGCGCTGGTCGAGCTGTTCGCCGAGACGATCGCCGAGGAGCTCGATTTCCGCCTCGAGGCCGAGAACATGCTCGACGTCGCCCGGTCGCTGACCGAACTGGGCCAGAAGGCCTTCGTCGTGCCCCGGCCCCACCCCGACCTCGTCACCCGCCGGGTGCTGGTGATGGAGCGCCTGGCCGGCTTCGCCTACGACGACGTGGCCGGCATGCAGGCGGCCGGGCTGGACACCGCCGCCCTCGTCCGGGCCGGGATGATCGGCTTCCTCGAAGGGGCGATGATCTGCGGGATCTTCCACGGCGACCTCCACGGCGGCAACCTCTTCGTGCTCCCCGACGGCCGCACCGCAGTCCTCGACTTCGGCATCACCGGCCGGCTCGACGAGTTCCGCCGCCGGGCCTTCCTCCGCCTCCTGGTCGGCGCCACCGTCAATGACGTGAAGGGTCAGATGGCGGCGCTGCGCGACCTCGGCACGCTGCCGCCGGACACCGACCTCGACGCCGTCATCGCCGACCTCGGCCTCGACCGGCCGCCGGTCGACCCCACGACGCTGACGCCCGACGAGCTGGTGGCCGAGATCCAGCGGACGGTGAAGGGCCTCCTCGGCTACGGCGCCCGCATGCCGAAGGAGCTCATGCTGTTCGTGAAGAACCTGGTGTTCCTCGACGGCGCCATCGCCACCCTGGCCCCCGACCTCGATCTGTTCGGCGAGATCGCCCACATCGCGACCTACTTCGCCACCGCCCACGGCGCCCGCATCACGGCCGACGTCGGGGTCGACCCCCGCACCCAGGTCCTCGACCTGTCCGGGGTGAAGGCGAGCTTCGGCGTCGACACCACCCTGGAGACCCTGACGTACCGGGACCTTCAGGAACGCCGGGCCATCATCCGCGACCGCCTGGCCAAACGGGACCGGAAGCGTCGTCGGCCCTAAGGTCGCGCGGTGCCGTCGTTCCGGACCGGGGTCGTCGTCCGCCTGCTCGAGGAGCGGCGCGGTCTGCAGCGGGTCGAGGTCGATCTCGGGGACGGGCCCGAGCGGGCCTACGCGCTGACGCAGCTCACCGGCCCGGTGGCGGTGGGGGACCGGGTCGTGGTCAACACGACGGCGGTCGAGCTGGGGCTGGGGACCGGCGGCTGGCACGTCGTCCACTGGAACCTGGCCCGGGAGGAATGGCGGGAACCGGGCCCGGGGCACGTGCTCAAGGTGCGCTACACGAGCCTGCAGGCCGACGTGGGCTCGACCGAGGAACACGAGACCGTGCTGGTCGACGCCGATGGGATCGGCGGGATGCCGGTGGTGGCGGCCGGCCTCCACAGCCAGGTGCCGGCGGTGGCCGCGGCGTTCAAGGACGCCCTCCCCGACGCCCGCCTCGTCTACGTCATGACCGATGGCGCCGGCCTGCCCCTGGCGCTGTCCGACCTCGTGGCCGCCCTCACCGAGCGGGGCCTGCTCGACGCCACGGTCACCTGCGGCCAGGCGTTCGGCGGCGACTACGAGGCTGTTTCCGTCCACTCGGCCCTGGCGATCGCCCGCCACGTGGCGGGCGCCGACGCGGTCATCGCCGCCATGGGCCCCGGGGTGGCCGGCACGGGCACGCGGCTGGGTTTCTCGGCCATCGAGGTGGCGCCCATCCTCGACGCCGCCGCCGCCCTGGGCGGTCGTCCGATCGCCTGCCTCCGGGTGTCGACCGCCGATCCGAGGCCCCGGCACCAGGGCCTTTCGCACCACACCGCCACCGCCCTCGGCCTGGCCTGCCGCTCCCGGGTGGCGATTCCGTTCCCCCTGGTCGGCGGCCCCGAGGAGGACCGGTTGCGGAGCGAGATCGCCGCCGCCGGCCTCGACGCTCGCCACGAGATGGTGACCGTCACACCGCCCGACATCCTCGGCCTGTTCGAGAAGCACGGGCTCACGGTCACGTCGATGGGCCGACCGGCGACGGATGACCCGGTGTTCTTTGCCGCCGCGGCGGCGGCCGGTGTTGTAGCCTCCGAACTGATGTTCCCCAGGAGTGCAGAAGCCGGGTGACATGGCCGACCGTCTGGAGCGACTCACCAATCTCGTGGCCGTGCTCCTCGAAACGCGCCGGCCACTCACGCTGGAGGAGATCGTCGAGCGGGTGCCGGGGTATCCGCCCGAGCGGGAGTCGTACCGGCGGCAGTTCGAGCGGGACAAGGCGACCCTGCGGGAGATCGGCGTGCCGATCTCGCTCGAGGCGCTCCACCCCTTCGAGCAGGAGACCGGCTACCGGATCCACAAGGAGGACTACGAGCTTCCGCCGCTCGACCTGACCGACGACGAGCGCGTCGCGCTCCACCTGGCCGTGACCGCCGTGCGGCTCGACGGGGGAGCGGGGGGATCGGCCGGCGGCGCCGGCCGGGAGGCGCTGCTCAAGCTGGGCGGCCTGGAGGGCGTGGCCGCGCCGACGTTGGCCGCCCTGCCCGACGTGCCCGCCCTTCCGGCTCTGTTCGATGCCTACCGCCGGCGGGCCCAGGTCACGTTCCGGTACCGCGGCGAGTCGCGCCGGCTCCACCCCTACGGAATCCTGTTCCGCAACGGGCACTGGTACGTCGTCGGCTTCGACCCCGGCCGTGACGCCATCCGGGCGTTCCGGGCCGACCGGATCGAATCCGGCATCGACGCCGGCCCCGGCGGCGCATTCGAGCGGCCCGACCCGTTCGACCCGGCGTCGGCGCTGCGGGACGAGCCGTGGCGCTTCGGCGACGAGGAGCCGGTCGAGGCGCTCGTGCACGTGTCGGCCACCCAGGCCGGCTGGGTCGAGGCGGACCTGGGCGCCCAGGCCGTGGCCGAGCGGCGGGACGACGGCTCGATCGTCGTCCGCATGGCGGTCACCAACCGGGAAGCCTTCCGGTCCTTCGTCCTCGGGCTGCTCGACCATGCCGAGGTGCTCTCACCGGCCGAGTTGCGGGCCGACATGGTGGCCTGGCTGACGGCGCTGGCCCAGCCGGTGAGCGGGGGAGGGCAATGACCCGACCCGACGCCTCCCTGCGCCTGCGCCGGCTGCTCACGATCATCCCCTGGATCGTCGACCACCAGGGAAGCAGTCTCGACGAGCTGGCCGCCCGCTTCGGGATGAAGGTCAGCGAGCTGGAGCGTGACCTGGAGCTCATCCCGTTCTGCGGGCTGCCGCCCTACACGCCCGACCGGCTGATCGACTGCGAGATCGTCGACGGGCGGGTGTTCCTCCGCTTCGCCGAGTACTTCGCCCGCCCGCTGAGCCTGACGCCCGGCGAGGGGTTCGCCCTCCTGGCCGCCGGCCAGGCGCTGCTGGCCGTGCCCGGCGCCGATCCCAAGGGGTCCCTGGCCTCCGCCCTCGGGAAGCTGGCCGGCGTGCTCGGCGCCGGCGACGGGATGGCCGTCGAGCTCGGGCCGGCCCGCTACCTCGAGCCGCTCCGGGCCGCCGCCGAGGCCTCGGAGCGGGTCGAGATCGACTACTACACCTTCGGCCGGGACGAGATGACCACCCGCCGCATCGACCCCCGGGCCGTCTTCGCCGCCGCCGGTCAGTGGTACGTCGACGCCTACTGTCACCGGGCCGCTGACGACCGCCTGTTCCGGGTCGACCGCGTCCGGGGCGTCCGTCCCACCGGCGAGCACTTCGACCCCGCGGCCGCCCCCGGCGGCTCGGCCGGGGCGGTGTTCCATCCGCGGCCTTCCGACCGGCGAGTCACGCTTTTGCTGAATGCCACCGCCGCCTGGGTGCCCGAGAGCTACCCCGTGGAGTCGGTCGAGGAGACGCCGGACGGTAGGCTGAAGGTCGTACTGGTGGCCAACGAGCGGGCCTGGCTGGAGCGGCTGCTCCTCAGGCTCGGGCCCTCAGCCGAAGTTGTGGAACCCGCCGAGGTGAGGGCCGAAGCGGCCGAGGCCGCCCGGCGCCTGCTCGTCCGCTACGGATGACAGGCGGCGGCGTGCGAGGATGGTTGTCCGTGGATCGCTCTGACATTTCGGCGGGGACACCCCGCACTCCGGGGGCACCCGCTGAACTCGGGCCGGAACCGCCCGTCGGTGAGGTGGCCACGCCCCCCGTCGAGGGCGCCACGCCGTCGACCGACGGCGTCACGCCGGCGGTCGACGGAGTCCCCGTCGAGGTGCCGGATCCCGTCGTCGCCGACGCGGTCGCCGCCGAGCCCACCGGCAAGAAGCAGAAGAAGAAGTCGAGCCGGAAGAAGCAGGGCTACGAGTGGCTCATCCTCGTGGCCGCCTCGCTGGCCGTGGCCCTCGTCGTGCGGGGTTTCCTGATCCAGGCCTTCTACATCCCGTCGGAGTCGATGGTCCCGACCCTGGTCAAGAACGACCGGGTCCTGGTCAACAAGCTGTCCTACAAGCTCCACGACGTGCACCGGGGCGACATCGTCGTCTTCAAGGCCCCCGAGGGGGCGGCCACCGCCCAGGTGAAGGACCTCATCAAACGGGTGGTGGGTCTCCCCGGGGAGACGATCGAGGGCCGCAACGGCTCCATCTTCATCGACGGGAAACCGCTCGACGAGCCGTACCTCCCACCCGACGTGCGCTCCCGCGACTTCCCGCCGGAGAAGATCCCGCCGAACAAGATCTACGTGCTGGGTGACAACCGGCAGGACTCCCGGGACTCCACGTTCTTCCACGCCATCGACGAGGACGCCATCGTCGGCCGGGCATTCGTGAAGATCTGGCCCCTCAACGACATCGGGCTGCTCTAGTCAGCCGGGGTGGCCCACTCTCCGACGGCGGCCACCATCCGCTCGACGTGGTCGCTGTAGATCGCATCGACGCCCATCTCCAGCACGGCCCGGATCCGGCGGTATTCCTGGACGTCCCAGGCGAAGGCCAGCAGGTCGAACCGGTGGGCCAGCGTCACCAGCCCCAGTGACCACTCGGTCTCCCGCAGGTTGAGGGCGGCGACGCCGGCCTTGACCAGCGTGTTGGCGTGGCGTTCGAGCGCGTCGCCGTAGGCCCGCCGCCCCATGGAGTGCACCAACCGCACGTCGGGATCCAGCCGTCGGACGGCCTCGAGCTCCGGGAGCGCCTCGGCGCAGAGCCACAGCCGGTCGAGGGCGCCGGCGTCCCGGACCACTCGCAGGATCGGCCCGGCGCCGTCCCTCTCCTTGAGGTCGAGCGACAGCTCGAAGTCCGTCCCGAGTTCGGCGTACAGGTCGGCCAGCCGGGGGACGCCGAGCTCACCCAGCCGCTCCGCCGGCAGGGCGCGGACTTTCGTCCGCCGCAGACCCGTCCGGATCACCGAGCCGTGGACGAGCACGACCTCGCCGTCGGCGCTCAACCGGGCGTCCGATTCGAGGCCGGTGGCCCCGAGCTCCAGGGCCCGCCGGAAGGCGGCCAGGCTGTTCTCGGGGGCGTCGGCCCGGCCACCCCGGTGCGCAAAGGTGATCGGCGTCACGGCCGGACATGGTCGCACGCCCGGCCGGGCCGTCGGCTATCTGGCCACCGGTCCGTGGGGAAGGCGCACGGCGAAGCGGCTGCCGACCCCGAGCCGGCTGTCGCACCAGATGCGACCGCCGAGCAGCTCGACGAGGCGGCGGCAGGTGTACAGGCCGATGCCCGCTCCCTGGCGGACGGGCGAGCCGTCGAGCGGGTGGTACCGCTCGAAGAGCCCGGGGATGTCGCCGGAGAAGATGCCCGGCCCGGCGTCGATCACGGCGATCTCGAACGACTCGCCCCGGTCGGCGATCTCGACCGTGACCGGTCCGTCGGAGTACCGCAGCGCGTTGTCGATCAGCGGGTCGAGGACCCGCTCCAGCAGCCGGCGGTCGGTCACGGCGGTGAGCCGGCCGGGTCCCGTGACCCGGAGGTCCCGCCCGGCGGTCGCCGGGAGTCCGACGCGGTGGGCGTCGAGGGCGGCGACGGCGACGGCGACGACATCGCAGGGCTCGGCCCGGACGGTGATGGCCGCCGGGTCGTGGCCGTTGGTCGCCGCCGGGGCCAGGAGAGCGAGCTGGTCGGCCACCGCTTCGAGGCGGGCCGCCTCGGCCAGGATGCCCTTGCGGGCGACATCCCAGTCGTTGGCGCTGGCCAGTCCTGCGCCGCCCGGGCCGGCCGAGGCGAGGCCGGTGATGGCGGCCAGCGGCGCCCGCAGCGCCCGGCCCAGGCCGGCCGCCAGGGCGTCGGTCTCCCGGGGAGCCAGGGCGGCGGCGCCGCCTCCCGGGCGGAGGAAGAGCACCCGCCCGCCGGCGCCGAGCGACCGGGCCGAGGCCACGAACCGCCGCGGCGCGGGCCGGCCGAGCACCACCTCCGACCCGTCGGCGAAGTCCGTGGTGCTGTCGCCGAGGAGCAGGCCTTCGAGGCCGGGGTGTCCCAACCGGCCCCGGGCCGGATGGCCGATCTCGAAGGAGTCCGATAGGGCGAACAGCTCGGCCGCGGCGGGATTGAGGGCCCGGAACCGGCCCTCGACGTCGACGGCCAGCGCCGGATCCGCCAGGCCGTGCACCAGCGCGGTCAGCTGGTCGCCGGCCACGTCGGCGGCGGCCGCCGCCCGGACCGTCCGCAACCCGGCGGCGACCTGGGCCTGCAGCGCGCCCAGGGCCCGGCGACCGGCGGCGTCGGGTTCCTCGGCCACGAGCAGCACCAGCGCGCCCGGCTCGCCGGCCACCAGCGGCAGCGAGACGGCGAGTTCGGCGCCGGCGGTCAGCAGGGCGACGACCGGATCGGTCGGGGCCACCACCGCCACGTCGGAGCCGGAGATCAGCCGGGTGAACGCCGGGTGCCGGCTGGCCGCCTCGAGCCGGTTCCGGTCGAGACCCCGCCAGCCCACGACCTCGACACCGCCCGGGCCGGTCGGCAGGCAGGCGAACCCCGCCCGGGCCCCGAAGCGGGCGGCACCCACGTCGAGGGCCGCGGCCACCAGCCGGTCGACGCTGACGGCCGCCGTGGCGATTCCCGCCAACGCCTCCGCCAGACCCAGGCCGCCGCCCGGGCCGTCCTCCGGCCCGCCGCCTTCGCCCGCGCCCCGGAGCACGCTGGCCGCGGGCCGGGCGGCCAGAGCCAGGGCGGCGCAATCGGCGACCGGCCCGAGAACGTCGGCCGGCACCGTCCGGCCGCCGGCCAGGGCACCGGCCACGGCCAGCCCGGCGACGACCGTCCCCTGGTGGCGGACCGGCACCGCCATCGCCGTCAGGCCCGGGTTCGGATCGGACCGCTGCACCGGCGACCCCGTCTCATAGGCCGCGGCGGCGGCCTCGAGCAGGACCTGGTGGGTCGACCCAATTGCCACAAGAGGAGTCATTTGCCCCTCTAACATCGCAGCTAACACCACATGGGAGGTTGCGGTGCGAGACAGGGCCTCCTGGGCAACCTCGCGGAGGACCCGCCCAGGGTCCACCCCTTGGGCGAGAGCGCGCACGATACTGGCGATGCCGTTGTCGGTCATTTGCGTCCAGAGCCCGTCGTTACTCGGAGGTATCGGCTGTGCCGGGGAGCGTCATGAGAGCGCTCGACCAACGTTCTTGGGATGAGCGCTCAAGCCCCGACCGGATTGCGCCGATGGGTTGGGCATGACTCAAAGGGGCCAAGGAGGACGAGGAATGACCACCATCCGAGCGACCTGCCCGAGCTGCGGGGATGTGCGCCTGAAGGCTTCCGACGTCGTGGTGCGGGTGTGCGCCAACGACAACAAGGGGTCGTACTGCTTCCGCTGCCCGAGCTGCGGTCTCCGGGTGACGAAGTCGGCTGACTCCCGCATCGTCGACCTCCTCGCCAGCTCCGGCGTCAAGATGGACGTCTGGCACCTGCCCGCCGAGCTGTGGGAGCCCCGCCCGACCGGCGCCCCCGTCTCCTACGACGACCTCCTCGACTTCCACCTGATGCTGCAGGACGACAGCTGGTTCGAGCAGCTGGCGGAGCGCACTTCCGACGTCGAGAAGTAGTTCCCCTCGGGGTCCCCTCCCCGAGTCTCCCGGGCCTCACACCGCCTCCTCTTCAGGTACCCCGAGCAGGGTGCCCGTAGAGGAGGCGGTAGTATTTCGGGGGTCATCGGGGGAGAAGGAAGCGATGTTCAACCTGGGCCCATTCGAACTCTTGGCGATCTTCGTCGTCGCCCTTCTGGTCTTCGGGCCCGACAAGCTGCCGGAGATGGGTCGGCAGGTCGGGAAAGCGGTACGGGAGTTCCGCAAGTTCCAGGCCCACATGGAGAGCAACGTCCGCGAGGTGCTCGACCCCATCACGGGCCCCATCGTCTCCAACGGTCCCGTGGGGCCGCCGCCGACCAACGTCCGGGACAGCGGGACCGTGGCGGCCGAGGCCAAGGCCAACGTTCCCCGCTCGGCCACCATCCAGAGCCCGGAGGCGACGGAGGACGAGGAGGCGGCGGCGCCCGGCTCCTACGGTTTCTACGCCCCGGTGGAACCTCCGGCTCCCGCCCCGCAGAACGGGCCGGCGCCCGCCCCGGATGAGACGGCACCGCAGGCCCCGCCGGCGGAGGAGCCCCCGCCGGAGCGCCCCACCGACCCCGACCACCGGTAGGCCCGCGTGGCCTGGAAGCTCGCGGACCGGCGCGCCGAGAAGAGCGAAAAGAAGAAGCTGAAGGCGGATCCCACGGCCACCATGTCGGTGGTCGACCACCTGCGGGAGCTGCGCGACCGCCTGGTCTTCTCGATGATCGCCGTGGCCCTCGGGGCGATGATCTGCTTCATCTTCTTCGAGCCGATCAGCGACCTGATGATCGAGCCCTATCGAAACGCCACGAAGACCCCTCTCTTGCCCAACGGGAAAGACCTCGTCTTCACGAGCCCCCTCGAGGCGTTCACGACGCGGATCAAGGTGGCGGCCTATGGCGGGTTCGTCATCGCCTCGCCGGTCGTGTTCTTCCACCTCTGGCGTTTCATCACGCCCGGGCTGAACCCGAACGAGAAGCGGTACGCCTATCCGTTCGTGATCTCCTCGGTGATCCTCTTCGTCGGGGGATCACTGCTGGCCGTCGTGACGTTCCCGAAGGCCCTCGACTTCCTCATCCATGCCGGTGGGGAGAACCTCGACCCGCTGCTGTCGGCGGGGAGTTACCTGACCCTCGCCTTCCTCATGGTCCTGTCCTTCGGCGTCGCCTTCGAGTTCCCGATCGTGATGATGTTCCTGCTCCTGGCCCGTGTCCTCAACACGCAGCAGTTGCGCAAGGTTCGGAAGTTCACGTTCCTCGGCCTCGTGATCTTCTGCGCCATCATCACGCCGAGCCAGGACCCGATCACGCTCTTCGCCATGGCGGTCCCGATGTACTTCCTGTACGAGGGCACGATCATCATCGGGCGGATCCTCAAGCGTTGACCTCGCTCCGGGCCGGCTTCGTGGAGTCCCGGGGGTTTCCCCTCGACGACTTCCAGGTCCGGGCCCTCGACGCTCTCGACGCCGGCCGGTCGGTGCTGGTGGCCGCTCCCACCGGATCGGGGAAGACGGTGGTGGCGGAGTACGCCGTGGTCAAGGCGCTGGCCGAGGGGCGCAAGGTCTTCTACACGACGCCGCTCAAGGCCCTGTCGAACCAGAAGTTCAACGACCTCGTCCGGGTGCACGGCGCGGAGCGGGTCGGCCTGCTCACCGGCGACAACTCCGTCAACGGGGAGGCGCCGGTCGTGGTCATGACCACCGAGGTGCTCCGCAACATGATCTACGCCGCCTCGCCGACACTGGAGGGGCTGCGCTACGTCGTCCTCGACGAGGTCCACTACCTCCAGAACCCCTACCGGGGGGCGGTGTGGGAGGAGGTCATCATCCACCTCCCGCCCGAGGTCGACCTGGTCTGCCTGTCGGCCACGGTGTCGAACGCCGAGGAGTTCGCCGACTGGATCGAGACGGCGCGGGGCGAGACACAGGCGATCATCGAGGAGCGCCGGCCCGTCCGGCTGCAGCATCTCTACCTGGTCGGCGACCGCCATTCGGAGGACGTCCACATCCTCCCGACGTTCGTAGAGGCGGAAGGGCCGGACGGGCTCATCGAACACCGGCCCAACCCGGAGGCGGCCCGGCTCGATTCCCGGAGCAGCCAGCGAGGTGGCCCGGCGGCGCGGGGCCGACCCCGCGGGCGGCTGTACACCCCCCGGCGGATCGAGACCGTCGAGCGGCTCGACGAGGAGGGGATGCTGCCGGCCATCTACTTCATCTTCAGCCGGGCGGGATGCGACCAGGCCGTCGACGCCTGCCTGGCGTCCGGGATGCGGCTGACCACGCCCGAGGAGCGCGAGCAGATCCGGGCCATCGCCGAAGCCCATCTCGAGAGCCTGTCCGACGCCGACCTCGAGCTGCTGGGCTACAGCGCCTGGATGGCCGGCCTCGAAGCGGGTTTCGCCGCTCACCACGCCGGCATGGTCCCGCCGATGAAGGAGGCGGTGGAGGAGGCGTTCACCGCCGGGCTCGTGAAGGTCGTCTTCGCCACCGAGACGCTGTCGCTGGGGATCAACATGCCGGCCCGGACGGTGGTCATCGAGAAGCTGTCGAAGTTCACCGGGGAACGCCACGAGTTCCTCACGCCCGGGGAGTACACGCAGCTCACCGGGCGGGCGGGGCGGCGGGGGATCGACGAGCTGGGCTACGCCGCGGTGCTGTGGAACCCCTACGTCCCCTTCGACCAGGTCGCCTCGCTGGCTTCGACCCGGTCCTACGCCCTGCAGTCCTCGTTCCGCCCGACCTACAACATGGCGGCCAACCTGGTCCGGCGCTACCCGGCCGACGAGGCCCACCACCTCCTCAACCTGTCGTTCGCCCAGTACGGCGCCGACAAGGAGATCGTGCGCCTCGAGCGGCACCTGGAGCGCAGCCGGGAGCTGCTGGCCAGCCACCGCCAGGCGGCCGAATGCGACCGGGGTGACGTCGAGGAGTACCGCTCCCTGCTGCGGAACCGGGCCGAACGCCGCCAGGCCGCCCGGGGCGGGGGAGCGGCCGGTTTCGAGGCGCTGAAGCCGGGGGACGTCATTGCCCGGCGGGGCGCCAAAGCCGTGGTGTTGCAACGGACCCGGGGCCGCGGCGACGAGACGAAGCTGCTCGTCCTCACCGCCGACCGGGGCGTGGTGCGCCTCGGCCCGACCGATTTCGCCGGGCCGGTGCGGGCCATCGGGGCCATCGAGCTGCCCCGGCCGTTCGCCCCCCGCAGCCCGGCCTTCCGCCGGGCGGTGGCCGACGCGCTCCGGGGTGTGAAGGTGCGGACCGACGGGCGGGGCAACGGAACCCGGGGCGGCGCCCGGGGCGAGGACGACGCCGCCGGCGAGGCCGACGCCGCCCGCCGGCACCCGGTGGCCTCCTGTCCCGATCTCGGCCTGCACCTGCGTTACGCCGAGCGGGCGGAGCGCCTGGCCCGCGACGTCGAACGGCTGGAGCGGCGGATCCGGGGCCGGACCGAGAGCCTGGCCCGCCAGTTCGACCGGGTGCTGCGGGTGCTCGACTCGTGGGGCTACGTCGAAGGCTGGCAACTGACCGACGCCGGGGAGATGCTGACCCGCCTCTATAGCGAGACGGACCTGCTGCTGGCCGAGTCGCTGCGGGAAGGACTGCTGGACGGCCTCGACGCGCCGTCGATGGCCGCAGTGTGCTCGGTCTTCTCCTACGAGTCGCGCGGTCCCGACCAGGTGGCGCCACACCGGGTGCGGTTCCCCAACCGGACGGTGCGGGACCGGGTGAACGAGATCGACCGGATCTGGCGGGACCTCAACGTGGTCGAGGACGAGGCCGGCCTGCCCGAGACCCGCCAGCCCGACCCCGGGTTCACCCCGGTGGCCCACGCCTGGGCGGCGGGGAAGGACCTGGAGGACGTGCTCCTCGACGAGGAGATGACCGGCGGCGACTTCGTCCGCAACGTGAAGCAGCTCATCGACCTGCTCCGCCAGGTCGGCGACGTGGCGCCGCGGCCGGAGACGGCGTCCGCCGCCCGGAAGGCCGCCGATGGGCTCTTCCGCGGTGTGGTGGCGGCATCCAGCACGGTCGGGTCGTCGGGCGGCGCCGCCGCCGGTGGGGCCCCGTGACCGGATCGGTCCGGCCCGGGCAGCCGTGGGGGACCGAGACCTCCGGCCCGCCGGACATCGAGGTGACCGGCGGCGATCGGCGGCTGGCCGCGGTGCTGGCCGCGGGCGTGACCGACCCACTGGTGCGCTTCGCCCCCGCCCCCGACTCCGACCTGGCGCCGGCCATCGGGCTCCTGGCCGGCGCACCCCCCAGCGGGCTGGCGCTGCCCCTCGACGTCCTCGACGTCGCGGCGGGGGAAGGAACGGACGGCGAGCGGCTGTGGGCGGTCAACAGCGTCGTCGTCGGCGTCGCCCCGGACCGGCTGCGGGCCTGGCACCGGCCCGCAGCTCTGGCGGTGGAGATCGACGGCGCCCCGGTCCCGGCCGGCAAGGCGACGTCGCTGGTGGTGATGAACGGCCAGTACCTCCGCCGCCTCGACGTGAGCCCCCGGGGCCATCCCGGCGACGGCGTCGCCGAGGCCCAGCTCTACGCCCTTCCGCCCGGCGCCCGCCGGGCCATGCGCACCCGGCTGGCCACCGGCGCCCATCTGCCCCACCCGGCCATCACGATCCGCCGCGCCCGCCGTGTTCTCGTGCGCGCCTCACGCCCGGCGGCCCTGGAAGTGGATGGCAGCCCGGCCGGCCAGATCACCGCCGTGACGATCACGCTGCGCCCGGCGGCCTACCGCCTCCTGGTCTGAGCTCACCGCGCCCCGGCCAGCGTCAGCGACAGCAAACGTTCGCTTTCCGCCGCCGCCGGAAAGAAGCAACGGAGAAGAACGGCGGGAACCCCGCCGGTTCGGACGAACACCGCCGAGGAGTGACGCTTGGTTGCCACCGGCTCTGTTCCGGACGAGAGCTCCCGCCCCCTGGCGCGTCCGGTGTTGCGGGCGGTGCTCATCGCGCTCCTGTCGATCGTCCTCGGAGGCCCGCTGGCGGCGGGGACGGCGGTCGCCGCCTACGTCCTGCTTCCGTTGCCCGCCGCTCCGGCGGAGATGCGTCCGCTGCCGGTGGTCGAGCGGAGCCTCGTCTACGCCGCCGACGGCACCCTGATCGGCGAGTTTCGCGACGCGGTGAGCCGGGTCCCGGTGTCCGCCGAGCAGATTCCCGGGACGATCAAGCGGGCCGTCGTCGCCGCCGAGGACCACAACTTCTACGGCCATTCGGGCATCGACTGGAAGAGCCTCACCCGGGCGGCCTGGAAGAACCTGCGGTCGGGCGACTTCCGGCAGGGCGGGTCCACGATCACGCAGCAGCTGGTGAAGAACCGCTACACCGAGGGGGCGCGAACGCTGCGGCGCAAGCTGCACGAGGCGTACCTCAGCGTTCAGGTCGAGCGGGTGCTCGACAAGGACGAGATCCTGGGCCGTTACCTGAACACGGTGTACTTCGGGGAATCCCTCTTCGGCGTGGCGGCCGCCGCCGAGTCCTATTTCCACAAGCCGCTCATGGAGGTCAACCTGTCCGAGGCGGCCCTGCTGGCCGGGATCATCCCGGCGCCCAGTCTGTTCTCGCCCCGTGTCGATCCCGAAGCCGCCGAGCGCAAGCGCCAGCGCGTCCTCGACGCCCTGGAGCGCCATGGCCTCGCCACCGGCCAGGAGGTGGCCGCGGCCCGGGCGGCTCGTCCGACGGTTCACCCGCCGCCCGCCCTGCAGTCTCCGTATCCCTACTTCCTCGACTACGTCCGTCACTATCTCCTGAAGGTCAAGGGCTACCCGGCCGAGCTCGTGTACGGCGGCGGCCTGCGGATCGAAACGAGCCTCGACCCGCGCCTCCAGCACGCCGCCGAGTTGGCCGTGAACCGGGCGCTGAACCGACCGGGCGACCCCGAAAGCTCCGTGGTGGCCGTCGAACCGGGCACAGGGTTCGTGCGGGCCTTGACCGGAGGCCGGGATTGGTCGCGCTCGCAGGTGAACCTGGCCCTCGGCCGGCAGGGGGGCGGGGCCGGTCGGCAGGCCGGCTCGGCCTTCAAACCGTTCGTGCTGGCCCGCGCCCTCGACACCGGGATACCGGCGCAGCAGGTCTATCCCGCCCCCGCCCGCCTCCAACCCCCGGGCTTCGACCAGCCCATCGCCAACTACGGTCTTGCCGCCTACGGGCAGGCGGATCTGGTTGCCGCCACCCACCAGTCGATCAACACCGTCTACGCCCAACTGATCACCCAGGTGGGGGTGAAGGAGACCGCCGAGCTGGCCCGGCGCCTCGGGGTCACCAGCATCGACTCCTCCCAGGCGCTCTACGGCAGCATCGCCCTCGGCTCCCACGAGGTTTCGCCGCTCGAGATGGCCTCGGCCTACGGGGTCTTCGCCGCTCGGGGATCGCATGTCGACCCCACTCCGGTCGTGCGGATCACCCGCGGCCGCGAGGTCATCGAGGACAACACGGTGCCCGGCCGGGCTGAACCAGTGCTGGAGACCGGGGTGGCCGACACCGTCAACCAGATTCTGCGCGGGGTCATCACGTCGGGGACCGGCGCCCGGGCCAACATCGGCGTCCCCGCCGCGGGAAAGACAGGAACCTCGCAGAACTACGAGAACGCCTGGTTCGTCGGCTACACCCCGGCCCTCTCCACCGCCGTGTGGGTGGGCCATGCCGAAGGCAACGTCCCCATGCGGCGGATCCATGGCCTGCCGGCGGTGGCCGGCGGCACGATACCGGCGCAGATCTGGCACGACTTCATGGCCGTCGCCCTGCGCGACGTGCCGCCCACCGATTTCGCCGCTCCCATCCCCATCGAGACGACGGCGGCGCGCCAACGGCGGGCCGAGCGCCTGGGGATGGATCCGGGCGCCGGTGAGCCGGGCACGCCCGTCATCCCGGTGGCGCCGCCGTACTACCCCGATCCGCCGCTCCCCGAGGCCGTTCCTCCGCCGCCCCGGACCGTCGGTCCTCCGCCGCCGGGAACCGTCAGTCCTCCGCGGCCCGGAATCGTGAGTCCTCCGCCGGCTGGAACCGTCAGGAGTCCAGGAAGGCGTTGATGAGCCCGGCCATCTCGGTCGGGTGGGTCAGGAGGAACAGGTGGCCGCCTTCGACGACTTCGAGGCGGGCGTCGGGGATCCGGCCGGCCAGGATCCGGCCGTTGGTCACGGGGACGATGGGGTCGGACTCGCCGGCCAGCACCAGCGTCGGCTGGCGGAGCCGGTGGAGCCACAGGACGCTGGCGAAGCGGCGCAGGGCCAGCATCTGCCACACGTAGCCCCGGGCCGACGGTGCCCGGGTGAACCGCACCCGCTTCTGGTGGGCCATCATCTCCGGGTTGCCGGCCACGTCAGGCCCGTAGAGCGCCGGCGCGACCCGTTCGAGGTACGACGGCGACCAGTAGCGCAGCGGCGTGGCCAGGATGGCCAGCACCCGGGGATCGCCGGGGACGGGCATGCCGCCGGCCATGGTGGCGCACAGCACCAGCCGGCGGATGCGGTCGCCGCCCCGGTAGGCGACCTCCTGGGCCAGCGCCCCACCCCACGACACGCCGAGCACGTCGACGGTCGGGACCTCGAGGTGGTCGAGGATCTCCAGCACCAGCCGGGCGACACCGGTCATCGTCGGCGGGATCAGCGGGACGGACGACTCGCCGACGCCGGGGGCGTCGAAGGCGATGGTCGGCCGGCCGAGGGGATCGCGGAACGGCGTCCACATCTCGATCGGGGCGCCGATCCCGTTGCACAGCAACAGCGGCGGCCGCGGCGGGGCCGAGGGATTCGCCGGCGGGAAGCCCGTACCCGGCCGCACCGACACGCGGATGTCCAGGCCACCCGCGTTGACCATGAGGGTGCGCTCGTCGCGGGCGGCGGCTGCGGCCGCGGCGCCCGTCGGCGGTGTGGTGGAGGCGGAGGTCAAGTGGCGGCGTACCGGCCGGGGGCGGGATCGAGGACGGGGTGCCTCCGGTCGCCGAGCGTGCGGGGCGCCCGGCGGGACTCGCCGTCGCGGGCGGCCAGCCACGTCGACCATTCGTTCCACCACGATCCGGTGATCCGCTCGGCGCCGGAGAAGAACGCCGCACTGTCGGGACCGGGATCGTCGGCCGCCCGGTAGTTGGCCTTCTTGTTGGTGGGCGGGTTGACGATCGCCTGGATGTGCCCGCTCGACGAGAGGACGAAACGGCTGTTGCCCCCGAGGATGCCGACGGTCCGGTAGCAGGCCTCCCACGGCGTGATGTGGTCGGTGAGGGCGGCCAGGATGTAGGCGTCCTGATCGACCTTGGCCATGTCGATCGGCGTGCCGAGCACCGTCAGCTTCCCCGGCTCCGGCAACGGGTTCTCGAGGAACAGGGAGGCGAAGTCGGCGTGCAGGCCGGCGGTCATGTTGGGCATGTCGGCATTCCAGGCGAGCACGTCGAACGCGGGGGGATCCTGACCGAGCAGGTAGTTGCTGACCCAGTAATTCCACACGAGATCGTTGGGCCGCATCCAAGCGAACATCCGGGTGAGCTGGCGGCCCTGGAGCACGCCCCGGCGCTTGGAGCCCCGCACGGCCAGCGCGGCCGACCACTCGGAGAGGAACAGGGACGCCATCGTCTCGGCCGCGGTGTCGAGGACGGTGACGAGGAACGTCAGCGTGCGGATGCGGCGCTCGCCGGTGGCGGCCAGATGACCGGCCAGCGCGGCGGCCGTGATGCCGCCGGCGCAGGCGCCCACGAGGTGGACGTCGGGACTGCCGCTGATCACTGCGGCGGTGGTGACCGCTTCGAGGCTGGCGGCGACGTAGGTATCGAGGTTCCAGTCGCGGTGGGCCGGCGTCGGGTTGCGCCAGCTGATGGTGAAGACCTGGTGGCCCTGGCCCACGAGGAACTCGATGAGGCTGCGGCCGGGGGAGAGGTCGAGGATGTAGTGCCGGCTGATCTCGGGCGGGATGAAGACGATCGGCACGGTGCCGACGGTCGGTGTCGCCGGCTTGTACTGCAGCAGCTCGAACACCTCGGTGCGCAGAACGACCGCGCCGGGCGTCGCGCCGATCGTCTCGCCGAGGCGGAACGGCCGGCGGTCGACGGTCTGCGGCATCCCGCCGTTGTTGAGGATGTCGCCGGCCAGCGCCCGGGCGCCCTTGGCCAGGCTGGCGCCTCGGGTGGACAGCGCCGTGCGCAGCGCCGTCGGATTGCCCGGCAACGTGTTGGTCGGAGCCAGCGCGTCGACCACCTGGCTGACCACGAACCGGGCCCGCTCTTCGCTCTTCGGGTCGAGCCCCAGCCGGCCGACCGTGTCGCCGGCCACCGCCGTGGCCCCGAGATAACCCTGGAGCAACCGGCGGTACACCGGGTTCTCGGCCCAGGCCGGGTCGGCGAACCGCCGGTCGCCGGCCTCCGGCGTGTGTTTGGCCTCGCCCTTGACCGCTGCGGCGAGCTCGCCGGTGAGCCGGAGGCCGGCACCGGCCAGGCGGGCGGGATGCCGGGCCGCGGCAGCGGCCAGTCGGGCGGCGGCCGCCACCTGCGGTCGTCCGAGCGGCACCAGCGGCACTGCTCCGGTCATCGTCGGCTTGGTCTCTTCGGCGGGCAGGGCAGGACCAGGCTTCGTGCTCATTCTGAGACTGTGACAGCTGGAGGGGCGGCGGGATAGATCGTGACTTCCGAGTTCTGACGCCGGGATTTGTAGCCCGGGCCAAAGGCCGGGAACCGCGGCGGGGCGGGGGGCGTCCAAGACACATCGGACAAATCGCGTCGCGGAGGCTGCCATGTTGCGTGCTCGTCACTGTCTGACCCTCGCCGCCGGGGCGGCGCTCGCCGTCCTGCTGCTGGCCGGCTGCGGAAGCAACGGCGGAAGCGCCGCCGGCGCCGCTGCGGCCCCCGGTGTCACGACCGATGACGACGGCGTGCCGTCGATTGCCGCTCGAGGCGTCGGGCAGGTGAAGGGCACGCCCGACACGCTGAAGGTCACCCTCGGCGTGGAGACCCGGTCGCCGAGCGCCAAGGATGCGTTGGCGGCCAACAACGACAAGGCCAACGCCCTCATCAACACGTTGAAGGAGAAGGGCGTCGAGGCCAAGGACATCCAGACCTCGCAGCTGTCCATCCACCCGACCTTCGACGACAAGGGCCAGCGGATCACCGGCTACCAGGTGAACAACACGGTGACCGCCACGCTGCACGACATCGGCGGGGCCGGGGCGCTCATCGACGCCGCCGCCGGGGCGGTGGGCGACGCGGTGCGGGTGCAGTCCATCGGCTTCTCCATCGACGACGACAGTGCGCTGAAGGCCGAGGCCCGCACCCAGGCCGTCCACCTGGCGCAGCTCCAGGCGGAGCAGATGGCCAAGGCGGCGGGCGTGAAGCTCGGCCGGATCCGCTCCATCAGCGAGGTGCCGGCCAGCGGCCCGATGCCGTACTACGACCAGGTGGCCCACGGTCGAGCGGCGGCGCCGGGAGCCGCCGCGCCGGCGCCGGTCATGCCCGGCCAGCAGGAGCTCAGCCTCACCGTCGACGTCGTGTGGGAAATCGCGCCATAAGGATCAACGTGCGAACATGAGCGGGCGGTTACGATCCGCCCGCTCATGCTCTACGCCACAGAGACCTTCAGCGCCGACGAGGTCGAGATCCTCGAGCGGTACTTCACCAACATCGACCGGCCTGTCTTCGCCCTCGTCAACCTGCCCGAGGTGGTGAAGGGGGCGCTGTTCGCCCGCTACTCACGGACACACAAGAGCCTGCGCCGGCTCTTCCTCGACGAGTTCGCCGACGAGGTCGACGCCGCGTCGGACGGTCCCGACGAGACCACCATCGGCCTCGGCCGGGCCGAGCAGCTCTACGACAAGGTGTTCCTCGAGTACGGCGACGACTCGGTGGCCCAACTCGGCGGGGTGCACCTGGCCTGCGAGCAGGCGTCGAACGTCCTGACCAAGGTGCTCGAGTGGGGCCGGATCATGGCCTACCTCGAACAGTCGACGCGCTACATCGCCTACGACGCCCGCCTCGACGGCCGCTACCGCTACTGGCGCGATCCCGAGGTGCTCGACTCCAAGCTCGGCGCCCGGTATGTGGCGGCCATGGACGCCCTCTTCGACGGGTACGCCGCCGCTCTGCCCAAGGTCATGGAGTGGGCCCGCCAGACGTTCCCCAAGGAGCCGGGAGACTCGGACTTCGTCTGGCGCCAGACGATCAAGGCCAAGGCCTGCGACGCCGTGCGGGGCATGTTGCCGGCCGCCAGCCTGTCCAACGTCGGGATCTACGGGACGGGCCAGGCCTACGAGGCGCTGCTGCTGCGCATGCGGGCCCACCCGCTGCCCGAGGTCCGGCGCTACGCCCAGATGATGCTGGAGGAGCTCCGGAGGGTGATCCCGTCGTTCCTCAAGCGGGTCGACCGGGAGGACCGCGGCGTCGCCTGGAGCCACTATCTCGCCGAACGGCGGGAGCGCACGGAGGCCATGACCGCCCACCTCCTCGGCGGCGAGGAGCCCGAGCCCCGCCCGTCGGTCACGCTCGTCGACTACGACCCCGAGGGCGAGGACAAGGTGCTGGCCGCCATCCTCTACTCGGCGTCGGACCTGCCCGAGGACCAGTTGGCCGCCCGGGTGCGGACACTGGCCCCCGAGGAACGCTTCGCCCTCCTCGACGCCTACGTGGGGGAGCGGAGCAACCGTCGCCACAAGCCCGGCCGGGCCTTCGAGCGGACGGGTTACCGCTTCGACATCCTCGCCGACTACGGCGCCTTCCGGGACCTGCAGCGCCACCGGATGCTCACAATCGAGTGGCAGCCGCTGTCGACCCGCCACGGTTACGAGATGCCCGTCCCGGTGGTCGAGGCGGGCGTCGCCGATCTGTTCGAAGAGGCGATGGAGACCTCCGCCGTCCTCTACGACGAGCTGTCGGGGCCCTTCCCGGCCCAGGCGGCCTACGCCGTAGCCCTGGCCTACCGGATCCGCTTCACCATGCAGATGAACGCCCGGGAGGCCATGCACGTCCTGGAGCTGCGGACGAGCCCCCAGGGTCATCCCGCCTACCGGGCGGTGTGTCTGGAGATGTGGCGGCTCATCCGGGACCAGGCGGGTCACCACGGCCTGGCCGAGGCGATGCGCTTCGTCGACGCCGGCGACTACGAGCTCGGCCGGCTGGGGGCCGAGCGTTTGGCCGAAGCGCGCCGATCCGGCCGTACCGGAGGCTGATTTCTGCTGTTACTCTTGTGGCCCATGTGGCGCAAGGTGATGGTGTTAGGTGCACTCGGAGGGCTCGTCGTCAGTGGGTCCGCCGCCGGCCGGGTCCACGCGGTGAAGCGGGGTGACACGCTCTCGGGCATCGCCCAGCGCTACGGCGTCGACACCGCCGCTCTGGCGGCGGCCAACGGCCTGGCCCATCCCGACCGGATCGTCGCCGGCTCCGTCCTGTCGATCCCAGGGCCGGGCGGCGCGGCGGCGACCCCGGCCGGCGGTGCCCCCGGCGGGCGGTCGCACCGCGTGGGGCTCGGCGAGACGCTGGAGGCGATCGCCCGCCGCTACGGCGTGACGGTCACCGCCCTGGCGGCGGCGAACGGGCTTCCCAACCCCGATTTCGTCCGGTCCGGAACCGTGCTCCGGATTCCGGCGGCGACGGGGGCGGCGCCGGCCGTCGCCCGGCCCGCCCCGAACCGGGCGACCGGCCAGGGGATCGTCGTGCCGATGCCGGCCGCCACACTGGCCGCGGCCCGGACGTCGCCCCGGATCGCCGTGCCGCCCGACCGGGCCGGGCTGCGCACCGCCTTCGTCCAGTTCTCCCGCCTGGCCGGCGCGCCGAGCGACCTCGCCATGGCCCTGGCCTGGCAGGAGTCGGGCTGGCAGCGCAACAAGGTCTCCTCCACCCAGGCCGTCGGCGTCATGCAGCTCATGCCCGACACCGTGGACTTCGTCTCCACGATCCTGCTCGGGACCCGCCGGCTCGACCCGAGAGACCCGATCGCCAACATCCGCATGGGGACCCGGTTCCTCCGGTACCTGCTCGATTCCAACGGCGGCAACGTCGACCTCGCCCTCGCCTCCTACTACCAGGGGCTGCGGTCGGTCCGGGAGAACGGAATGCTGGACGAGACGCGCCGGTTCGTGGCGAACGTGAAGGCGCTGCGGGGCCGGTTCTAGATCGGGAGCACGGCCCGTCGGCCCCGGGCGACCAGCAGCCCGGAGAGGCCGAGGAGGCCGGCGGCGATCAGCACCTCGTTGCGCATGCGGTGCGGCGCCTCCCGCTGGATCCGCTCGTGGAACTCCTGCACCGGGGCGGGAACGGGGTTGCGGCCGAAGAAGTGCCGGGCCGGCTTGTCGACGTCGAGGAGCGTGGCGCCGGCGATCCCGGCCAGTACCCCGGACCGGAGGCCCCGGGCCGGCCCGGTGAGCACGGCGATGGCGGCCAGGCCGGCCAACCCGTCCCGCTTGGCGACCTGGAGGAACGGCTCATGGGACTCCGGCACCCGGGGGAGGCCCCAGTGGGGGAGGCAGTCCATGGCCAGATGCGAGGCCACGCCGGCGGCGAAGGCCAGCGCCGGGCGGCGGTGGAGCAGGGCGCCGATGGCGGCGCCGGCGGCGACGTGGTTGGTCACGAGCATGTCGGGATCCCCTTCGCCACCAAGCGGCTGCGCCCCTCTGTCAGTCGATAAGTGTCGTACCTTGTGGGTAGAGTTCCAAGCATGTCATTCGGAGCCCGACCGGTGTGGTTTCTCGGTGTGGTCCTGGGAGGGGGTGAGGCGGGATGGCTCGGGTCGTAGCGCTGGGCGACGCCCATCTCGGTCGGCAGTACTACAGCCGCACCACTCCGTGCGGTGCCAACCAGCGGGAACATGATTTCGAGCAGTCGTTCGAGGCAGCCGTCGATCTGGCGCTGTCGCTCGAGCCCGATGTCGTGCTGTGGCTGGGCGACGTGTTCGACCATCCGCGCCCGGGCTACCGGGCCTACCGGGTGGCGCAGCGGGCGATGGGGAAGATCCGGGCCCACGGCGCGCCACTGGTGGCGATCTCCGGCAATCACGACACGCCCCGCCTGCCGGGCACGGGATCGCCCTATGGGCCGCTGGCCGACACGTTCCCCGAATTCCACCTGGCCTACGACGGCACGTATCAGGCTTTCGATCTGCCGGGGCTGCGCGTCCACGCCGTACCGCAGATGCTGACGGTCGACGAGAGCCTGGCCGGGCTCGACGCCGCGGCGGCCAACCGCAGCGCCGACCGGGTCAACCTGCTGGTCACCCATCCACGTGTACCTCAGGTGGAGCCCCGCTCTCGAGATATCAATGAGATCGAGGTCGACGCCGAGGCGCTGCGGTCGGATCTCGTGCTGCTCGGCCACTACCACGTGCACACCAAGGTGCGCGACACGGTGTGGTACGCCGGGTCGACCGACACGTTCTCCTTCGCCGACGACCCCGACCGGCCGAAGGGCGTGGTCTCGCTCGACACCGACACCGGGACGTGCCGCCATCACGCCCTGCCCGAACGGCGGCCGTTGGTCACGCCCGATCCGGTGGCGGCGGCCGGCCTGTCACCCGACGAACTGGAAGAGGCCGTGGTCCAGCGGGCGGTCGAGGTGCCCGAAGGGGCCGTGGCCCGGCTGTTCGTCGACGGCGCCGATCCGCAGGCGTGGCGGCTGCTCGACCACACCCGGGTGGCGGAGGCCTACCGGCACGCCCTCTGGTTCCGCCTCGAGCCGGCGTTCCTCGACGCCGCCTCCCGGGTGACCGACCTGCCGACCCGCGACGCCATCGGCGACCGCTGGGCCCGGTTCCTCCGTCGACAGGACCTGACGGGTTACGACCCCGAGCGGTTGCTGGCCCTGGGCGACGACCTGATCCGGGCCGCCATCGACGAGGCGAGCTAGGACGCCGCCGCGGTGCGCGTCACTCGCCTGTCGTTGCGCAACTTCCGGGTCTTCGCCGATCTCGACCTCGAGGTGCCGCCAGGGGTCGTGGGCATCTACGGGCCCAACGGCGCCGGCAAGTCGACGCTCGTCGAGTCGATCCTGTGGGCGCTCTTCGGCGTGGCCCGCACCGGCAAGGACGCTCTGCGGTCCGACGGCGCGACCGGCGAGACGTCGGCCACCGTGGAGTTCGAGCACGACGGGCACCTCTACGAGGTGACGCGCTCGCTGTCGGGTGCGGCGAATGGCGTGAAGGCCGAAGCGAGCTGCGACGGGCTGCGGGTGGCGGCAGGGGCGGTGGCCGTGCGGCAGTACGTGCATCACGTGCTCGGCATGAGCGTCGACGCCTTCCGCTCGTCGGTGTTCTGCGAGCAGAAGCAGCTCGACGCCTTCTCGGGCCGCCGTCCCGAGGAGCGCCGCAAGCTCGTGCTCGACCTGCTCGGCATCACCCCGCTCGACCGGGCCCGTGACTGCGCCCGGGCGCAGGCCCGTTCGGCGTTCGAGCAGATCGAGGCGGCGCGCTCGGTGCTGGGCGACCTCGACGCCCTGGCGGCCGAGGCATCGGAGCTCGACGGGCGCCTCGTCGCCGCCCAGGCCGTGCGGGTGGCGGCCGAAGCGGCGTTGGCCGCCGCTTCCCAGGCCGAGGCGGAGGCCGTGGAGCGGGCCGCCGGGGAGGAGCGCCGCAAGCAGGAGCGTGACCGCCTGGCGGCGCTGTACACGGCGGCGAAACGCCGGCACGACGAAGCGACGCAACGCCTGGCGGCCCGCCACGCCGAGCTGGCGGAGCTCGAACGGGCCGCTGAACACCTCCCGGCCCTGGCCGCCGCCGCCGGGCCGCTCGGTGTCCTGCGGGCCCAACTGGAAGCCACGGAGCAGCGCGACGCCGCCCACGCCCGGCTCGCCCGGGCCGCCGCGGAGCTGGCCGCCGCCACTGACGCCGACGCCGGACAGTCCGCCAGAGCCGGCGGAGCGAGCGAGGCGGCGGGAAGCGGAGCGGCCGCGCCGGCCGGCTCCGATCCCTTGGTCCGGCTGGAGAGTTTCGAGCAGGCGGCGGCGGAAGCCAGCCGCCGCTCAGGGGAGGCCGCCGGGCGGTTGGCGGCGGCCGAGGCCGCATTGACCGCCGCCCGGGCGCGGCTCGAGGCGGCGGAGGCCGAAGCCCGGGCCGCTGATGGGCTCGATCCGGAGGCGCCCTGTCCCTTGTGCGGGCAAGAGCTCGGCGCTTCCTTCGATGAGGTGCAGCGCCACCGCGACGCCGCCCGGCGGGAGGCCGAAGCGGCGGTTGAGGGGGCCGCCGCCGAGCGGCTCGCCGCCGCCGCCGAGCGGGCCGCGGCCGAGCAGGCCGAGCAGGTGGCGACGGCGTCGCTCCGTCGGGCCCGGCAGGCGCAGCAGCGTCTGGCGGCCCTGCAGGCCGAGGTGGCCGCCGCCCGCGCCGCCCTCGACGAGGCCGAAACCCTTGTGGTGTCAACGTTCGCGGCCTCGACCGGGGCCACGGAAGCCGTCCTGCCGGATGCTGAGACGTTGCGGCACAAGGTGGCCGAGGCGGAGGCGGCCCGCGACGGTGCCCTCCGGCTCGAGGAGCGACTGAAGGGTCGCTCGGCGCTGGCCGCCGCCGTGGCGGCCGAGGAGGCGGCGGCGGGGGAGGCGGCCGAAGAGGCGGCCCGGCTGCTGGCCGAGGGCAAAGCGCTGCGGTTCGACGCCAAGGCGCACGACGCCGCCACCGCGGCCCGAACGGCGGCGGCGGAAGCTGTCGACCAGGCCCGGGCGGCGCTGACGGAGGCCCGGCTCGACGAACGGGGCCTGTCCGAACGGCTGGCCGAGCGGCGGGCCCGGCTCGACGCCGAAGTGGCCCGACGAGCCGAACTCGCCGCCCGGGAAACGGAAGCCCGGCACCTCGGGCGTCTGGCCGAACTGCTCGGCGAGTTCCGCAACAGCCTGGTCAGTCAGGTCGGCCCGGCCCTGTCGGCCCAGACGACGGCGTTGTTCCGCGAGCTGACCGACGGCCGCTTCGACAGTCTGGAGGTCGACGGCGACACGTTCGAACTCCGGGTGGGTAGCGCCGGTCATCCGCTCGACCGACACTCGGGTTCGGAGACCGACCTGGCCAATCTCTCCCTGCGGGTCGCCATTGGCGAACAGGTCAACCTGCTCTCCGGTGGGGCGGTCGGATTGCTGGTGCTCGACGAGGTGCTCGGCGCTCTCGACGGTGAGCACCGCGACCGCCTCCTCGGTGCTCTCACCCGTCTCGGAGCCCGATTCCGCCAGGTTCTGGTGGTCACCCACGCCGCCGACGTGAAGGAGCAGCTGCCGTACGCGATCGAGGTTCAGCCGCTCGGTGGAGGACGCTCGCGCGCCGCCTCCGCGACAGCGCGAATCCGCCTGGCAGAGGTCGGTTGACCACCCGTGGGGAACGCGGCGCGCCGCTGTCATCCCAGCGTCACCGGAGCGACCGCGAAGCGTCGTCAGACCTCAAGTTTTTTTTCATTCGCTCTGACCAGCGGCTATGTCCGAAGGGGCCGCGAAAACGCAGGTCAGCACTCGGGATTCCTGCATCAGCGGACTTGACACCACCCCACCCAATCGGGCTCACTTACCTCCGTCCCGATACCTGTTGCGCCAAGGTCGTGGGCTTCCGAGAGTCCTCTGGCTACTCGGAAGAGGCGATGGGTCGGGGTGGAGCTCAGGAGACCCAGTAGAGAACGCTGGAATAACCCATCCGCGCTGGAGCGGGTCGGGCTAAACAGTGGCCCCAACGGTCTCCTGGGCTCCCGTTGTTTTCGGGGTCTTTTTCCCCCGGGCTCCGCCCGCGGACCCCCCGGACGCGCGGTCCGGCGGATGTTTCGGCTTATACTCCGGCACCCTTCGAGGAGGGATTTCCGGAGATGGTCGACGACGAATTCGAAGACGAAGAAGAAGAGCCGTCCGAGCCGGACGACATCGAAGCCCTCGCTGTGTCGGACGTGTTCGTGTCCGACCGGGAGGTCGCCGTCGACGCGTCCGCCGTCGACGAGGACGACGTCCTGGTCGAGGACAGCGACGATGTCGGCACCCTCGACGAGGAAGCGGAAGACGAGGAAGACGAAGTCGTCGACCTCGAGGAGGAGCTGCACCCGGACGACGTCGAGGAGCCGCTCGACGTTCTGCTGCTCGAGCGCACCTCCAGTGGGCTCCTCGACGAGGACGAGTACGACGAGGACGAGGACGACAGCGAAGCCGACGACCGGTCGGACCCGAGCTCCCGGATCCCCCCCAAGCGACCCGGCGAGTTCGTCTGCCGTTCCTGCTTCCTGGTCAAGCATCCGAGTCAGCTGGCCGACGCCGAACGCATGCTCTGCTCCGACTGCGTCTAGTGCCGGGGCACTCGGTGCCGGAGCGCTGAATGCCGCCGCGGCAACGGCGGGCCCGGCTGGCGGCCGCGGCACTTTCAGGGTTGTTGCTCGCCGCGGCGTTCCCGCCGCTCGACCTCGGACCGCTGGCGCTGGGGGCCCTCGTCCCGTTGCTGTGGGCCTGGCGCGACGCCGGGCCAGGGGCGGCGGCACTCTACGGCGGCGTGGCCGGCATGGCGTTCTTCGCCGTGCTCGTCGAGTGGACCCGGTACTTCGGCGCCGTCGCCGTGGTGCCGTTCGTCGTGTTCCTGTCGAGCTGGTGGGTGCTGGCCGGAGCGGTGGTCGGGTGGCTGGGACGGCGCGGTGTGACCGGCGCGCCGGTCGTGGCCTCGGTGTGGGTGCTGATCGAGGCCGGCCGGGGCCGGGTGCCGTTCGGCGGCTTCCCCTGGGGTGACGTCGGCTACGCCTTCCACGACTGGGGCGCCGTGCGGGCGCTGGCCGGCTGGGGCGGCGTCGCCCTGGTGTCGTGGATGGCGCTGGCGGTTAACGGCTGGCTGCTGGCCGCGGCGTTGGCCTGGCGGGGCGGGTCGCACCGAGCGGCGGTCGGTTCCCTGGCCGGAGTCGGAGCCGTGGTGGTCGTCGCCGGCCTGGCCGCAGCGGCGCTGCCCGACCTGACGCCGACCGGGCGGTTGCGGGTCGCGCTGGTACAGGGCAACGACCGCAACCGCGACCTGACGGCGGAGGAGATGCGCGACCGGTACCTGGTCCGCAACCACCTGCGCCTGGCCGGGGAGATCGAACGCCCGGTCGACCTGATCGTGCTGCCCGAATCGAGCCTCGACGCCGACCCCCGTCAGGACGCCTATCTCGACACCGTGCTGACGGCCCTGGCCGCCGACAAGAACGCCGACGTCCTCGCCGGCGGGAACACCGCCGCCCCGCACCGCCGGCTGTACAACACCGTGTTCCACTACCGGCCGGAGCCGCCGGATCCCGACGAGCCAACCGGCCGGACCGGCGAGCTCTACAGCAAACGGCACCTCGTCCCCTTCGGCGAGTACGTACCCTGGCGTGCGGCGCTGTCGTTCATCGAGGAACTCCAGCAGGTGCCGACCGACTACGAGCCGGGGCCGGGGCCGACGGTCTTCGCCGTCGGCGATCACCGGCTGGGAGCGTTGGTGTGCTTCGAGTCGGCCTTCGCCGATCTGTCCCGCCAGTACGCCCGGCTCGGGGCCGACGCCCTCGTCGTGCTGACCAACAACCGGTCCTATCGCCGGTCGGCGAACTCGGCCCAGCATCTGGCCATGGGCCAGTTCCGGGCGGCGGAGACGGGGCGCCCGCTGGTCCAGGGTGCGATCTCGGGCATCAGCGCCGTGGTCGACCACACCGGCGGAGTGCGGTCGCAGACGAAGCTGTTCGAGCCCACCGTCCTGGTGGGCGAGGTCGAGACGTTCCAGGGGCGCACGCCGTACACGGTCGTGGGGGAGTGGGTGTCCTTCGCCTCGGCCGCTCTCCTCGGCGGTTGGCTGCTGGGCCGCCGGCGCCGCACGGCGGAACATTCCTGATGGGGGACGGCGGGAGAACGGTCTCCTAGACTCCGACAGATGAGCGGGAACGGTCTGGGGCAGCCCAAGGGCAAGGAGCCGGTCGAGCGGGTGCTCGACCTGTTCGTCCACACGCCGATCGGTCTGGCCGTCATGGCCTGGAAACGGATGCCGGAACTCGTGACGGGGGTGCCGGACCTGGTGGGCCAGGCGATGGCCAAGGGTTGCGCCTCGTTGGCCGTCGCCGAGGAGCGCCTGTCGGAGGAGGTCCGCAAGGCCCGCATGATCGGCCAGGTGGCCGTGACCTTCGGCGGGCGCCAGCTCCGCCGGGAGGTCGACGCCCGCCTCCGTGACGCTCGTCAGGCCGCCGGCGGCGTGGTCAGCTTCATTCCCGGGATGGGTGCGCCGGACGGGTCCCGGGGCGCCGGCGACGGCTGGTCGGCGCCCGTGACGACGAAGGTCACACCCACGGCTCCGTCCTCGCCCCCGGAAGCTCCGGCCAAACGGGCGGCGGCCCGCACGCCCGCCACCAAGGCGCCCGGCGCCCGGAAGGGCACCAAGGCCCCGGCCAAGCGAGCGGGAAAGGCACCAGCCGCCGCTTCGGCCGCCGACCTTCCGATCCGGGAGTACGACGGGCTCTCCGCCTCACAGGTGGTGTCCCGCCTGACGGGTCTCACACCCGACGAGCTGCGGGCGGTGCGGGCCTACGAGGAAGCCAGCCGCGGCCGGCGCACGGTCATCCTGGCCATCGACCGGCTCCTCGACTAGTTGGAAGCGGTCCGGGCGGCGACGCCGGACGACCTGCCGGCCATCGCCGGTCTCGTGGAGGCCCTGCGGGCCGAGCTGACCCCCATGCGGGGCGGGAGGATCTGGGCCGTCCGGGAAGCCAGGACCGGCCCGCCGGAGGAGGTCTACGGCGCGCTCCTCACCGATCCGCAGGCCTGCGTGGTCGTCGGCACGCTCGACGACGTGGTGGTGGGACTCGGAGTCGTGACCGTGGAGTCGCTGGCCGACGGCCGCCGGCTCGGCGTCGTCACCGACCTGTTCGTCGACGCCGAGGCCCGGGCGGTGGGGGTGGGGGAGACCATGCTCGGGGCGCTGGTGGACTACTGCGTCCGGGAGGGCTGCGTCGGCGTCGACGCCTTCGCCCTTCCCGGACACCGCGCGGCCAAGAACTTCTTCGAGGAGAGCGGCTTCACCGCTCGGGCGATCGTCATGCACCACACGCTCGAAGCGGCAGACTCCGGCGACGGCGACGATTCCGGTGAGCCCGACCCAGCGGCCGACGTCTGATCCGGGCCACCCCGAAGTGGCCGTCGGCGCCGTCGTCCGGCGCGGCGAGGAGATCCTCCTGATCCGCCGGGCCCGGGGGGCGGCAGTGGGGAAGTGGGCCATCCCCGGCGGGCGGGTCGAGTTCGGCGAGGGCCTGAAAGCCGCCGTGGCCCGGGAGGTGCGGGAGGAGACCGGGCTCGACGTGACCGTCGGCCGGTTCCTCGGTTGGGCGGAGCGGATGGGCGACGACCCCGGCCCGTACCACTACGTGATTCTCGACTTCGCCGCCGAGGTGGTCGATCCCACGGCCGTTCCCCGTCCGGGAGACGACGCCGACGACGTCGCCTGGGTCCGGGCCAATGCCCTCGAAACGTACCCATTGGTCGCCGGGCTGGCGGCCTTCCTCCGCCGGGTCGGAATCGGTGAACCCGGGGCCGGCAAAGCTCCCTAGTATCGTCACCGCCGTGACGAGGGCGCTCGATCCTCCCGCTCCACCGGAGCCGGCCGACGCGGCGCCGGCGGCGCTCCGGTACGACCCCTGGCAGGCCGAGGTCGAACGCCTCGAGGAGGCGGCCAAGCTCGTCGGTCTCGAAGACGACGTACTGGCCGTGCTGTCCCGGCCCAAACGGGTCCTCGAGGTGTCGGTGCCCGTCCGCCGCGACGACGGCCGCGTCGACGTGTTCGTCGGCTGGCGGATCCACCACGACACCGCCCGGGGTCCGGCGAAGGGTGGCCTGCGCTTCCATCCCTCCCTTACCAAGGAGGACGTGGCGGCGCTGGCCATCGCTATGACGTGGAAGTGCGCGGTGGTCGACCTGCCCTTCGGGGGCGGGAAGGGCGGGGTGCGCTGCGACCCGTCGACGCTGAGCGCCGGCGAGCTGGAGCGGGTCACCCGGCGGTTCACCTGGGAGATCCTTCCGATGCTGGGGCCCGACCGCGACGTCCCCGCCCCCGACGTCAACACCGACGAGCGGGTGATGGCCTGGCTCATGGACACCGTGGCCATGGCTCGGGGAGAGGCGGCCCCGGGGGTCGTCACCGGCAAGCCGCTCGAGGTCGGCGGTGTGCAGGGCCATCACGGCGCCACCGCCGAAGGGATCACGATCATGGTGCGGGAGGCCTTCGCCAAGCTCGGCATCCCGGTGGCCGGTTCCCGGGTGGCGTTGCAGGGCTTTGGCAAGGTCGGTGGACCGCTGGCCTACCTGCTGTCGAGTCTCGGGGTGCGGGTGGTGGCCGTCGGCGACCTGATGGGCGCCGTGACCAACTCCGCCGGTCTCGACGTGGCGGCGCTGGCGACGCACGTCCGGGCCCAGGGCACGGTGGCCGGGTTCCCCCTCGGCGATCCGCTCCCGTCGGAGGAACTCTTCGCCGTTCCCTGCGAGGCGTTCGTCCCCGCCGCCCTGGCCGGCGCCATCGGGGCCGAGGAGGCGGCCGCCCTCACCGCGTCGGTGATCGTCGAGGGCGCCAACGGCCCGACGACCGTCGAAGCCGACGCGGTGCTGGCCGACAAGGGCACGCTGGTCGTGCCCGACATCCTGGCCAACGCCGGGGGAGTCACCGCCTCGTATTTCGAGTGGGTCCAGGCCCGGGAGGGCTACCCCTGGGATCCGGCCCTCACCGCCGAGCGGCTGCGCGATCGCATGCGGGCCGCCTTCAACGCCGTGTGGGACCGCTCGGAGGGCCTCGGCGTCGATCTCCGCCGGGGCGCGCATTGCGTCGCTCTGGACCGCGTCGCGGCCGCGATCCGCTTCCGCGGCATCTTTCCCTGATCGCGTTTTCCGCGCCGGGCCCGTCCGCCAAAGGGACCACTCCCGGCCCGGACGGGCTAGCCCAGGCCGATCACAGCTTCAGGACTCCATGTCCTGGTACGGGCACGGTGACTAGTTCTTTCGGACTACCGAATTAGTCATTGTGGGCTATGGCCGCTAGCCCGGTCCGGCCTCATCCTGAGCCCCGTCGGGACACAGATACAGGAGGCTCCCCAGTGCAGCTCAAGGTACCCGTGGCGTCCGTGGTGGCGGCGACCCTCATCGCCGGTGTCGCCGGCGCCTACGCCTTTGTCGGCAGCCCGGCCTCGATGAAGTCGCTGCCCAGCAGCGCCACGGTGACCGCCTCGGCCGCCGGCCTCAAGGCCAGCGCCGCCGGCGCCACCGCCAACGTCGACATGACCGGCGACATCCCCTCGGGCAGCGTCGAGCTGCCGATCCCCCCGCTGCCCATCATGCCCTCGGAGCTGCCGGCCGTGACCGCCTCGGTGCCCGGCACCGGCGCCTCGGTGGCCGTCGGCTCGGGCGGCGCCAAGGTGACCACGCCGAAGAGCATCCCGTCCGTCACCTCGACGAGCGGCCCGGCGGCCACCGCCTCCGTGTCGATCCCCGGCATCAACATCCCCGGCCTGGGCGACGCCCTGAAGCGGGTCCCGGCCGCCCAGGTGCCCGAGGTGACCAGGCTGCTCTCCAGCCTGCCGGTCGACAGCCTGCCCGTCCTCGGCGAGCTGCTGAAGGCGGTGCCGCTCAGCGACCTGGGCGCCGTGACCGGCGTGCTGGGCAACGTGCAGGGCGCCGGCGCGGTGAACCTCTCCGGGGTGCTCCGCGGCGTGCCGGTCAACGACCTCGCCATCGTCGGCCAGCTCCTCGAGGTCGTCCCCACGCACAACCTGCCGCTGGTCGGCAACGTCCTCCAGAACGTCCCGTCCGGCGCCAGCGCCGATGTCGCCCACCTGCTGTCGATCCTCGGCCCCGACAAGCTGCCGGTCGTCGGCCAGCTCCTGACGACCCTGCCCGGCGGTGACCTCCCGATCCTCGGCGACATCCTCACCGGCCTCCCGGTGAACAACCTCCTCGGCGGCCTGCTCGGCGGCGTCCTCGGCTCGGTCACCAGCCTGCTGAACCTCAACGGCCTGTCCCAGGGCGGCCTGCCGATCGTCCAGAACCTCCTGCCGGCGCTGCCGACCTCGAGCCTGCCGGTCATCGGCAACCTGGTCAGCTCACTGACCGCCGGCCAGGCCTCGATGCTCGGCAACCTCCTGAGCGGCCTGCCCGCCCTCGGCGTCCCCGCCGTGGCCAACCTGATCGAAGGCCTCCCGGTGGCTCAGCTCCCGGTCGTCGGCAGCCTCTTCACGACGGCCAACAGCACGGCCCTGGGCCTCGTCAACCAGCTGTTCTCGACGGTCTCGCCGACCGGCCTGCCGGTCGTCGGCCAGCTCCTGAACGTCATCCCGGTCAACCAGCTTCCGCTGGCCGGCCAGCTTCTCGGGATGCTCACGAACATCTGAGCGCTCTGCCACCAACCAACTGCCACCAGAGCCTGAGGCCCGCCCTAACCGGCGGGCCTCAGCTTTCGCCCATAATCCGGGTTATGTCAACTCGGGCCCGGAAGCGCCTGAGGAGCCTCTCGCCTACCGGCCGAGGGCCTCCCTGACGAGGGAGTCGAAGAGGGCCTGCTGGGTCGGGTCGGAGGCGGCGGTCGCTTCGGCGTGCCATTGCAGACCGAGGACCCAGCCGTCTTCGAGCTCGACGGCTTCGACGAGGCCGTCCTCGGCCCAGCCGACCGGCACTATGCCGGTACCGAGCTCGGCCAGCGCCTGGTGGTGATGCGAGAACGTCCGGACCCGCTCGACGCCCATGGCCTTCATCACCCGGGACCCGGGCTGGGCCCGGACCTCGTGCAGCACACCGTCGCTGCCGTCGGCGTTGCGGTGCTCGACGAGGTCCTCCCGGTCGCTGATGTGCTGGTAGAGCGTTCCGCCCAGGGCCACGTTGAGAACCTGGATGCCCCGGCAGATGCACAGCGTCGGCAGGCCGCGGTCGATGGCCGCCCGGACCAGCGGGATCTCGAACTCGTCCCGGGCCGGGCTGATATGGGCCACCTCCGGCTGGGCCTCCTGGCCGTAACAGGCCGGGTCGATGTCGCCGCCGCCCACCAGCAACAGCCCGTCGAAACGACGCAGCCGGTCCCCGGCCTCGGCTTCGTCGAGCGGGACGGGCGGCACGATCACCGGGTCGGCCCCGGCCCGTTGCACCGCTTCGATGTAGGCCGTCGTGCAGGCCACCGCCCCCTGACGCCAGCCGAGCACCCCGCCGGCGACGATGGGAACCCCGGTGAGAGCAATGAGCGGCCGCATTCCTCGAGGGTAGCGGCGAAGCTGGCCGCAACCTGGACAGCGGGTGGAGTATCGATCCCCATGGACGTGGTGACCGGAGCCTTCGGCTACACGGGACGCTTCATCACCCGCCGGCTCCTGGAGGCGGGCCGCGAGGTGCGCACCCTGACCGGCCACCCGAACCGGGCCGACCCTTTTGGCGGCAAGGTCACCGTGGCGCCCTTCAGCTTCGATGATCCGGCGGCCCTCGTCGCCAGCCTCCGGGGGGCCGAGGTCCTGTACAACACCTACTGGGTGCGGTTCCCCTACCGGGGGGCGAACTTCGACCAGGCGGTGCGGAACACCACGGCCCTCCTCCGGGCGGCGGAAGAGGCCGGCGTCCGCCGGGTCGTCCACATCAGCATCACCAATCCGTCCCGGGCGTCGGACCTCCCCTACTTCCGGGGCAAGGCGCTGGCCGAGGACGCCGTGATGGCCTCGGCGATGTCGCACGCCATCATCCGGCCCACGGTGCTCTTCGGGGAAGGCGATGTGCTGATCAACAACATCGCCTGGTTGGCCCGCCGGCTACCACTGTTCGCCGTTCCCGGGACGGGCGCCTACCACGTGCAGCCGGTCTTCGTCGGGGACGTGGCCGACCTGGCCGTCGCCACCGGCGCCCGGCACGACGACTGTGTCGTCGACGCCGCCGGCCCCGAGACCTATTCCTTCGAGGAGCTGGTCCGGCTGGTGGCCCGGGCCGTCGGTCGTAGGCCCCGCATCATCCATCTCCCCCCGACGCTGGTGCTGGCACTGGTCAAGATCATCGACCGGGCGGTCGGCGACATCGTGTTGACGGCCGACGAGCTGCGGGGCCTGATGGCCGGCCTGGTCGCCAGCCGCCAGACGCCGACGGGAACGACCCGCCTGAGCGACTGGCTCCGACAGCACGCCGACGAGGTGGGCCGGGCGTACGCCTCGGAGCTCGCCCGTCACTACCGATCCGGCTGAACCGATCAGTGGGCCCGGGCGACGGCCAGCGCCACCGCCAGCGCCACCATGCTCCAGGACAGCGCCCGGAGGGCCCGCTCCAACGGTGCGAGCAGTACCCGTTCGTCGAGCAGGCGCACGCTTCCGTCCTCCAGGGTCAGCGACCCCGCGACGTCCGTCACCCGCCGGCGGAGCAGCCGGGCCGGCGTGCTCAGGCTGCGCTGGGCGTAGGAGATGCCGAAGGCGGCGGCGGCGGCGAACACGGCCACGAGGTCGAGTCGCTCGGCCTGGGCGAAGTATCCGGTCAGGGTGGGAAACCCGCCCCAGGAGGCGGCGAAGCCGACGTCGGAATGGAGACGCCCGCCGAACAGCTCGAGGTTGTAGCCCGCCACGAGGATGGGACCGACGACGACGAAGGCCAGCAGCCCGGCGCCCACTCTCGGAATCCCGGCGATGCCGAGGGCCACAGCCGCCCCGAGCCCGACCACGGCCGCCAGCCACAGGACCCGGTCGGGGATGCGGGTGCGCAGCGGATGACCGTGGACCTCGTCGAGCGCATGAGCGGCGATGCCCACGGCGAAGAAGAAGGCGAGCAGGGTGCCCAGCAGCCGGACGGCATCGGTGCGGGGGGCCAGGCAGGCGCCGATCACCACGTAGGCGAGGTGCCACGCCGTGTAGGGCGGATGCAGAATCGTCCACCAGTCCCGCCACCCTCCGGCCCGGGCGGCGTAGAAGGCGGGACGGCGTTCGGCCTCAGTCACGCTTCCTGCCCCACATCACGAGGCCGCCCCCGAGGCTCATGACGCGGACGCCGACGTCGACGAACCCGGCCTCGCGCCACGCCTCGATGGTCCACGGGAGCGGATAGCTCCGGTAGTGGCGGGAGATGCTCGGGCCGAGGAAGCGGCCCACCGAGAACCACGGCCGTCCGGCCAGTCGCCCGGCGGCGGGGAGCAGGGCCCGGGTGTACAGCCACCACCAGGCGCGCCAGAACCGCTGCGGCGGGACATGGAACTCGAGGCTGGCCACCGGCCCGCCCGGCTTGACCACTCGGGCCAGCTCCCGCAGCGTGGCGGCGGGATCGGCGACGTAGCGCAGCAGGTACGTGAAGGTCAGGGCGTCGAAGGCCTGATCGGGGAACGGCAGCTGCTCGGCCTGGCCGAGCACGAGGTGGATCCGGTCCCCCGCCCCGGCCCGGGCCACGTTCTGCTGACCCTCGCGGAGCATCGCTTCGGTCAGGTCGACCCCGACGATGCGGCCCGGTGTCCGGCGGGCGAGCTGGAGGGCGACGCCGGCGGTCCCGGTGGCGACGTCGAGGATCCGGCCGGGCGCGGCCGGGACGATGTGGTCGACCATGACCCGGCGCCAACGCCGGTTCTGGCCGAAGGACAGCACCTCGGCCAGCAGGTCGTAGCGGGCCGGCAGGCCGGTGAACAGTTGCCGGGCAAAGCGGTTCGGGTCGGAAGGCTGCACCCGAGCCGGCCTCACCCTGGCGGCGGCTGCCCTCGGCACGCCCCGTACAGTAGGCGCTCGGCAAGGAGGCGGCGTGAGGAGAGAGCGCTTCGACGTGCTCGTGGTCGGCTCGGGGCCGGCCGGCAGCGTCGCCGCCCTGGTGCTGGCCCGCGGCGGTGCGCGGGTGGCGCTCGTCGACAAGGCGCGCTTCCCTCGGGACAAGGCGTGCGGCGATCTGGTCGGGCCCCGAGGGGTGCAGGTGCTCCACGACCTCGGCATCGACGTCCCCGGCGCCGAACCCATCGGCGACATGATCGTGGTTGGACCCCGGGGCGGGAAGGTCCGGCTCCCCTGCCGTCCCGGCCTCACCTACCCGGGCCACGGCCTCGTCGCCCCGCGGGCGGTCTTCGACGAAACGCTGCACGGGGCGGCCGTCGCCGCCGGCGCGGAGCCGTTCGTCGGCCGGGCGGCCGAACCGCTCTTCCGCGACGGGGCCCTGACCGGCTTCGTGCTGTCCGACGGGACCCCGATCGGCGCCGACTTCGTGATCGGGGCCGACGGTGCGTCGAGCCGGGTCGCCGAGGTCGCCGGACTCGTCGACCCCGACCGGGTGCTGTGGGGCTTCGCCGTGCGGTCCTACGTCGACGACCCGGTCCGGTTGCCGCACATCGTGTTGTGGGAACCGGACGCCGGGCGGGGGTTCCCGGGCTACGGGTGGCTGTTCCCCGGGATCGACGGTCGGGCCAACATCGGCCTGGGAATCGGACTGCTGTCGCAGCGGGCCGCCGGAAGCGTCGCCACCCAGCGCTTCGACGCCTTCGTCGAGCATCTGCGACGTCTCGGTGTCGCCCGGAGCCCCGGGTCGTCGTTGGCGTCGGCGGGCCGGCTCGGCGGGTGGCTCAAGATGGGCATGGTCGGCACGACTCCGGGCCGCGACCGCGTGCTGCTCGTCGGCGACGCCGCCGGGCTGGTCAACCCGCTCCAGGGCGAGGGCATCTCCCAGGCCATGGGCAGCGGCCGGGCGGCGGCCGAAGCGGTTCTCGCCGGACCGGCCGACGCCGCGGCGCGGTACCGGACGTTCCTCCGCGCCGCCTACGTTCCGTACGACTCGATCACCGCCCCCGCCCATGCCGCGCTGCTGCCGAGACCCAGGGCGGTGGCGGCGATCGGCCGGCTGCTGACCGCGCCCGGGCTGGGGCGAGCGCTGGCCGGGGGCTGGTCGGTGTTCTGGAACGACCTGCTCGACGGCGCCGTGCCCGGCCCGCCCCGGGCCGTGGCGTCGACCGCCGCCCGCCTCGGTGGCGTCGTGACGGCCCGGAGCCGGAGCCGCCAATGGTTCGTCCGGGAGTTCGGCGAATCGGCTCCGACCGCCGGCCGCTCCGTCAGCCGCAACCGGCGGGCGGCGCCGGCTTCGTCCACCCGACCGACCGGCGTGGTGCGGGGCGCGGCCGAGGCTGCCGCTCCCCCGTCCTCCGTGGCTTCGGCGGCCACGGCCAGGAGCGCCTGGGCCAGGGCTTCCACCGTTTGCGGGCTTTCGGTTTCGGTCGGTTCGACCATCAGCGCTTCGTCGACGATCAGCGGGAAGTACATCGTCGGCGGATGGAAGCCTTCCTCGATGAGGCGCTTGGCCAGGTCGAGGGCCCGGACGCCGCTGCCCTTCTTGATCGGCGTCGACGAGGCGACGAACTCGTGCATGCACGGCCCGTCGTAAGGAAAGTCGTACACGCCCCGCAACCGCTCTTTGAGGTAGCGGGCGTTGAGGACGGCGGTGCGGGCGATCTCGGCGAGACCGTCGCCGCCGTGGGCGAGGATGTAGGCGTAGGCCCGGGCCAGCACGAGGGCGTTGCCGTGCCAGCCGTGGATCCGGCCGATCGACCGTTCGGGCATGACCCACCGGAAGCGGCCCTCCTCACCGGGGACGGGCCGCGGCACCGGACCGGGCAGGAACGGCGCCAGCCGCTCGGACACGGCCACCGGCCCGGCGCCCGGCCCGCCGCCGCCATGGGGCGTGGCAAAGGTCTTGTGCAGGTTGAGATGCACGATGTCGAAGCCCATGTCGCCCGGACGGACGACACCGAGGATGGCGTTGAGGTTGGCGCCGTCGTAGTACAGCAGGGCGTCGGCGGCGTGGAGCTCGGCGGCGATGGCTTCGATGTCGACTTCGAACAGCCCCAGCGTGTTGGGGTTGGTCAGCATCAGGCCGGCCACGTCGTCGTTCACCAGGCGGCGCAGCGCCTCGAGGTCGACGAGACCGCGGGCGTCGGACGGCACCTCCACGGCCTCGTAGCCGGCCATCGTGACCGACGCCGGGTTCGTGCCGTGGGCCGAGTCGGGAATCAGCACCTTGGTCGGGCGCCGGCCCCGCCAGTCGTGCCAGGCCCGCATCAGCAGCAGCCCGGTCAGCTCGCCCTGGGCCCCGGCCGCCGGCTGGAGGGTGGCGGCCGCCGTCCCCGTCACCTCACAGAGGATCCGTTCGAGGTCGGCCAGCAGGGCCAGCCACCCCTGGATCTGGTCGTCGGGCTGGGCCGGGTGGCACAACGCCAGGCCGGACATGGCGGCCACGGCGTCACACAGCTTCGGGTTGTACTTCATCGTGCACGACCCGAGCGGATAGGCGCCGTGGTCGACCGAGTAGTTGCGGGACGACAGCCGCGAGAAGTGCGCCACCAGGTCGCGCTCCGACACCTCGGGGAGCGGCGGCGGCGCCGTGGCCAGGTGCTCGGCGGGAACGAGGTCCTCCGGGGACCACTCCGGCACGCCGGTGTCGCGGAACGACCAGCCCCGCCGTCCGGGCGACGACAGCTCGAAGAGCGTCGGCTCGCCGTCGCGGCCCATGAGCGGCGCGGAGGCCGCCTGGCCGGCGCTGGGCCGGGTGAGGAGTTCCGGCACCGCGTCACGTCCGGCCGGGGCCATCACGCCACCGCCTTCTCGAAGGCCGTCACGTAGGCGTCGATGTCGGCTCTCGTGCGGGTCTCGGTCACGGTCACCAGCAGGGCCTCCCCCAACGCGGGATAGTCGGCCGTCAGGTCGAGGCCGCCCAGGAACCCTTCCTCGGCCAGCTTCTCCAGCACCTCGGCCGCCGGGCGGGGCGTGCGGACGGCGAACTCGTAGAGCGTGGGCGCCTCGGCCGCCGGCTCGACGCCGGGGATCCGCAGCAGCGCCTCCCGGGTGTAGCGGGCGCCCCGGGCGCAGCGCAGCGCCAGCTCCCGCAGGCCCTGCGGGCCGAGCCAGGCCAGGTGGATGGCGGTGGTGACGGCGATCAACGTCTGGTTGGTGCAGACGTTGGACGACGCCCCCGCCCGCCGGATGTGCTGCTCCCGGGTCGACAGCGTCAGCACGTAGGCCTTGCGGCCCTCACCGTCCTCGCCCTCCCCCACCAGCCGGCCCGGCAGCCAGCGGCGCACGTACGGCGCCTGCTTCACGGCGAACAGACCGACGTAGGGCCCGCCGAAGGCCAGCGGCGTCCCGAGCGGCTGCCCCTCCCCCACGGCCACGTCGGCGCCCAGGTCGCCCACCGGGCGGAGCAACCCGGCCGCCACCGGATCGGCGCCGGCCACCAGCAGCGCCCCAGCGCCGTGGGCCAGCTCCCCCGCCGCCGCCACGTCTTCCAGGACCCCGAGGTGGTTGGGATGGGCCAGGAGCAGCGCCGCCGGCTGGCCGAGATCCTCGGGCCAGGCCGTCCGCCCGTCCCGCAGCGGTGCCTCCCGGATCTCCAGCCGCGGCCCGCACAGCGTGCGGATGACGGCCCGGATGGCCGGCCGAACCCCGGCCGACACCCAGACCAGCTTGCGGCCGGTGGCGGCGGCGGCCAGGTTCAGGCCTTCGACGGCCGCCGACGCCGCGTCGTAGAGGGAGGCGTTGGCCACGTCCATCCCGGTGATGCGGCAGAGCATCGACTGGTACTCGAACAGGGCCTGCAGCACGCCCTGGGCCAGCTCCGGCTGATACGGCGTGTAGGAGGTGACGAACTCGCTGCGACCGGCCAGTGCCCGCACGGCGGTGGGGATGTCATGCTCGTACGCTCCCCCGCCGGCGAAACAGACCAGCTGGCCCGCTCCGGCCGCCGAGCCCGCCGGCCGGTTCCGCCCCGCCAGCGACCCGAGGGTGGTCAGGACATCGGCCTCCGACCGGCCCGGCTCGAGGGCCAGCCCCCCGGCCAGGCGGACCGCCTCGGGAATGTGGGCAAAGAGGTCATCGAGGCTGTCGAGGCCGAGAAACCCAAGCATGGCCTCGATTTCGGCGCTGGTGTGCGGGACGAATCCACCCATGCACCGGACCATATCCCCGCCCGACCCCGCCACCGGACTTCTTGCGCGGAGCGGGCGCTCGCCTCACCGCCGGTACCCGCACCCGCCCGCCCCATCCCCAATTGGCGTTCCTTTACCGGGATATGGCGGAAAGCGAACGCCAGTTGCGTGGGGCGGATGGGCCGGGTGGGCGGTCAGGAACCTGTCTTGATGAACGGGGGCTTCACGACTTCGCCGATGGCCGTCCGGCCGCGGATGTCGACCTGGACCGCCGTGCCGGGCTTGGTGCCGGGCGGGAGGAAGGCCAGGGCGATCCCCCGCCCGAGGATCGGCGAGACGTTGCCGCTCGTGACCTCCCCCACCGCGTCGCCGTCGATCCGTACGGCGCATTCGGCCCGGGGGATCTGACGGTCGGCGAGCAGGATGCCGGCCAGGCGGCGGTGCGGGCCCCGCTCCTTTTCGGCCAGCAACGCCTCCCGGCCCTTGAAGGCCGGTTTGTCCCAGCCGACGACCCAGCCGAGGCCGGCCTGCAGCGGCGTGATTCCGGGGCCCAGTTCGTGGCCGTGCAACGGGTAGCCCATCTCGAGGCGCAGGGTGTCCCGGGCGCCGAGACCGGCGGGCATGACCCCGGCCTCCAGCAGCGCCTGCCACACCTCGACCGCCGCCTCCACCGGCACGAAGAGCTCGACGCCGTCTTCGCCGGTGTAGCCCGTCCCGCCGACGAAGCCCGACACCCCACCGGGCAGGGACGTCGCCGCCACGCCGAAGTGGGCCACGGCCGCCGCCTCGGGGGCCAGATCGGCCAGCCGCCGGCGGGCCTCGGGCCCCTGCACGGCCAGCAGCGCCCGGCGCTCCGTGACGTGCTCCACGTCGGCGCCGCCGGGGGCGCCGGCCGCGGCCATCTGCAGGGCGGCCAGCGCCGGCGCGGTGTTGGAGGCGTTGGGGATCACGAGGAACTCCTCCTCCCCCACCCACCACACGATGAGGTCGTCGACGACCGAGGCGTCGTCGTCGAGGAGATGCGTGTACTGCGCCCGCCCCGGCCCGATCTTGCCGAGGTCGTTGGTCAGCAGGCCCTGCAGGGCCGGCAGGGCCCCCGGCCCCCGCACCCACACCGAGCCCATGTGCGAGACGTCGAACACCACGGCACCCGTCCGGCAGGCCCGGTGCTCGTCGAGGACGCTGCCGTACCGCAGCGGCATGTCCCATCCGGCGAACGGCACCATCCGCCCGCCCAGGTCGCGGTGCTCGGCGTCGAGCGGGACGCGGCGTGCCGGGACGGTCTCGTCGGTCATGCGGGCGAGCCTATCGACCGGTCAGACCTCTTCTGGCGCCCGCACCCGGGCCCAACTGGCGTTCGTTTACCGGATATCTGCGGAAATCGAACGCCAGAATGCAGGCAGGGGGCGATGAGCGAGGGCTCAGGCGGACTTCGGGCGCTTCGAGCGGGGCTCGGCCGGAGGGGCCACCGGAGGGGAGGGCGGCTCGGCCAGCCAGAACGGCGGCGCATCGCCCTCGGGAACGAGCTGCGACGGGGGCTCGAGCCCGTACTTCATCAGCAGGCTCAGATAGTCCCGCTGGTAGAAGACCCGGATCTTCACCTCGGGGTACAGCTCGGTGAGACGCCGGGCCTTGCGGTTCTTCTTCGTCACCAGCTTCTGGTTGAGCGTGGTGATCTCGATGTAGAGGTCGTAGGCCGGGAGGTAGAAGTCAGGGGTGAAGGCCTGCACCGGGTTGCCGGCCTTGTCGCGCTCCAGAGTGAAGGTGCGCGGCTCGTACTGCCATTCGATGCCGTAGAAATCGAGCAACCGGGCGAACTGCCGCTCGGAATTGTGGGCGAACCGGACCTGCTCGTGAGGCAGGGGGGGATCCGGCTGGGGTGGGTCCAAGGACTACCCCCCTTCGGCAGCCGCCATCGGCACGGTCGTGAGGCCATGGCCGGGCACCATGACGGCACTCGGGGCGAGCTCGTGGATCTGGCTGTCGAGCTCCTCGATCATGCCCGAGAGCGGAAGGATGTTCAGGACGCCCTGGCCCTGGCGGACGAGATCGATGACCTCGTCGCCGCTGCGGGCCAGAACCGACCGGGAACCGTTGATGACGAGGCTGGCCGAAGCCAGCTCCTCCCCCAGGTGCTCCCGGAGGTACTCGATCGCCGTGCGGGCCGTCTTCAACGAGATTCCGGCGTCGAGCAGGTGCTTGATCACCTTGAGCTCGACGAGGTCGCGGTAGGAGTACAACCGCTGGGTGCCACTCCCCCGCGCGTCCGCGATGGAGGGACGGATCAGGTCCGTCCGCGCCCAGTAGTCGAGCTGGCGGTACGAGATCCCCACGATCTTGCAGACCTGTGGACCTCGAAAACCGGTCATCACCATCGGAGTCGGGCCTCCTCTGGCCCCCTCGTTTCCGGCGGCTCCGGAACTCACAGGGGCGTAGTTACACAGGATGAACTATACCCGGGGCGCGCGCGGTGTCAACGGAGGTTGTGGAGAAGGCTGTGGAAGACCCTGTGGAGGGAGGGCGGCGGCCGCCCGGCTCAGGGAGCGAAGTCCTCCGGGCGGACCCGTTCCAGGAACTCCCGGAACTGCTCGACCTGCTCTTCCTCGTCGTCGCTCTCGAACACGACCCCGGCTTCTTCCAGCACGGAGTCGGCGGCGAAGATCGGGACCGGCTCCTCGTAGCGCACCGCCAGGGCGATGGCGTCGGACGGGCGGGAGGAGATCCGGTGCCGGTTCCCGGCCAGCACGACCTCCAGCTCGGCGTAGAACGTGCCTTCCTTCAGCTCGGTGATCACGATCCGGTCGATCCGGGCCGTGAGCTCCTCGAGGACGTTCTTGAACAGGTCGTGGGTCATCGGCCGCGGGCTTTCCATGCCCTGGAGGGCGTAGACGATGGCCGTCGCCTCCGGCTGCCCGATGAAGATCGGCAGGTAGCGGCGACCAGGAGCCTCTTCGCGCAGCAGGACGATCGGCTGGTTGCTCGGAACCTCGACTCGTACGCCCACGAGCGAAAGACGGATCACTGGCCTGCCTCCGGCGGTCGTGAAGCCACCCTAGCAGCGCCGCCCGGCGTCTCCGGAGGCTGGCCAGCTTCACCTGGGCTCCCGATCGCGATGTCTTCCCGTCCGTACAGATTCGACACGTAGGCGTCGGGATCCCGTTCCAGGACCCGGAGATCGCCGATGACCAGGCCGGGATGGTTGCGGTACCGCTCGCCGTAGTCGAGCCCGTAGCCGAGCATGAACTCGTCGTCGATCACGACGCCGCAGTAGCGGGTCGGGAGCGGCACGATCCGGCGGCGGGACCGGTCGAGCAGGGCGCAGACCTCGATGCTGGCCGGGTTGCGGGCGGCCAGCTGGCCCAGCAGGTAGGACAGCGTGAGGCCCGTGTCGACGACGTCCTCCACCACGACCACGTTCCGGCCGGCGATGTCGCCCTCGAGGTCCTTCACGATCCGGACCCGGCCGGAGTCGGGGGCGAAGTGCGAGATGGCCATGAAGTCCACCTCGCAGGGCACGGTGAGGGCCCGGGCCAGGTCGGCCAGGAAGAACAGCGACCCCTTGAGCACACCGATGAGGACGACGCCGTCGGGGTGGTCCCGGCTGATCTCCCCCGCCAGCCGGGCGACGGTCTCCGCCAGTTCGGCGGCCTCCATCCACGGCTTGGGCCCGGCGGCGGCGGTCCGGAACGTCACCCGCCGATCATGCCCCAGGCGGCCGACCGAGGCCGACGCGGAGCATCGAGAGGCGCAGGCCGGCACCGAGCCGGGCGAGTTCCGTGAGCGCCTCGGCGGCCCGGGCGGCGGCGCCCGAATCCTTGGCGTTCATCATCGGCATGGCCACCTGGCTGAGGAAGGCGGCCTCCTGCTCCGCCGCCCGCTTGTACATCCGCAGGTGGCGGGCCTCGACGCCGTAGGCGAAGAAGGCGGCGGCGATCTCGGCGATGCGCATCGCTTCGGCGCCGTACCCGTCCGGACCGGCCGGCGGCAGGAGTCCGAACGACTCCAGCTCCCCCATGGCCCGTTCGTCGAGGCCGGTCTGCCGGCGGATGTCCTGGGCGGTGTAGGCCTTCTCCCCGTCGGCCGGCCACAGCTCGTCGCCCGCCGGTGCGGCGGAGGCGGGCGGCGCGGTGGCGGCCGGATCCGGGCCGTCGGACACGAGCCACACGTCGTCCTCGACGGGCGGGGACGGATCGGGAAGCTTGAGGCGGGCCTCGTCGACCACCATCGAGGCGGCCGCCACCCGGGCCGGCTGCGAGGCCGGATCCCGTTCCTGGGTCGTCTCGGGGGTCGACACGTCAACTTCGCGGTGCGGCCCGTCGCCTTCCTTCAGGCGGCGCCGGATCACCTTGAGCGGCAGGTAGTGGTCACGCTGCTGGCGGAGGATCCAGCGCAGGAGCTCGAGGTCGGCATCGGTGAACTGGCGGTAGCCCGATGGTGAGCGCTCCGGGCTGATCAGCCCCTGGCTCTCCAGGAACCGGATCTTCGACACGGAGATGTCCGGGAAGTCGCCCCGCAGGTCGTCGAGGATCTCGCCGATCGACCGGGCGTTCGTTCCGCTCAACGCCCCTGCCCCGTGAAGAAGACGAGCTTGAACTTGCCGATCTGTAGCTCGTCACCGTTGGAGAGCTTGGTGTCCTCCACCCGGTCGCGGTTCACGTAGGTCCCGTTGAGGGACCCGACGTCGACCACGTGGAATCCGTCCGCCCGCCGGATGATCTCGGCATGGCGCCGGGACACGGTGATGTCGTCGAGGAAGATGTCGGAATCGGGATGGCGCCCCGCCCTGGTCACCTCGGCGTCCAGCATGTACTTGCTCCCCTCGTTCGGACCTTTGCGCACCACCAGCAGCGCGGCCGCCCCGGCGAGCTCCGCGTCCGAGACCTTGAGATCCTCGTCGGCTTCCCGTTCCTCGGCCGGTGTGACGATGTGCGTCATCGTCGTGTCCTCGACCTCGCTCAGGTTGAGGGCCGCCCCGCACGACGAGCAGAAGTTCGAACCGGGAGGGTTCCGGTGACCGCACTGGTTGCAGAACACGGCGGGAAGGGTATCGACGACCCCCTACCGCGGCAAACGAAGTCTCTACGTCAACTACATCTCGACAGACCGCACGCTCGGTGAGCCTTCACTGCTGCTCGCCGAGAAACGCCTGGTAGGCGGCGGCGTCCATCAAGGCGTTGAGCTCATCCGGGTCGGCCATCTCCACGGCGAAGATCCAGCCCTTGCCATACGGATCCTCGTTGATGACCTGCGGCGTGTCGGCCAGATCGATGTTGACTTCGCTGACCGTGCCCGAAACCGGCGAGAAGATCTCCGACACCGACTTCGTCGACTCCACCTCACAGCACGAGGCCATGGCCGCCACGGTGGCGCCCACCTCGGGGAGGTCGACGTAGACAACGTCGCCCAGGGCGTCCTGGGCGTAGTCGGTGATACCGACCCGGGCCGTGGTGCCGTCGACCCGCACCCATTCGTGCTCCTGGGTGTAGCGGAGGTCCTCAGGGAAATTCATGGGCCGGACGTTACCTGACCTACTCGTCCCGAGGTCGGGCCACCTTGAACGTGGGTGGGTGCTCGAGCGCCGGCACCCGGACCTCGCTGCGCCGCTCGACGCTCACCTTGGTTCCCTCGAGGGCGTCGAGCGTGTCGACCGCCCCGCCGGGAATCTTCAGGCCCACCTCCAGCGTGGCGGGGTCGCCGATGGCCAGGACCTCGTAAGGCTGGGCCACCTCCTGCCCGTCGACCGTGACCGCCCCACCTCGCGACGAGAAGGCGGTGTTGCCGCCGATCCGCCGGCCGTTGACGGCGATGGCCTCGGCGCCGGCGTCGCGCAGCTCCTGGACGAGGTCGAGGAGCAGCTCGAACTCGAATGTCCCGTTGGGATCGGAGATCCGCACCGCCACCCCCGGCCCCCGGGCCGGGACGACCCCGGCCAGGATCCGGAGGTCCGACAGCTGCCGCTCGGCGGCGTCGCGGGCCAACTGATCGCGCTCGGCCGACGACTGCAGGGCGGCCAGCTCCAGGCGCAGTTGCGAGATCTCGTCCCGCAACGCGGCGCTCTCCTCGTTGAGCGAAGAGAAGATGCGGGTCAGGTCGGATTCGCTCTCGGCGGCCAGGTTCTCGGTTCCTCCCCGGGTCGTTCCCAGCTGGGCGGCCACGAGGAATCCCACCACGCCCACGGAGAGGGCCACGAGCGCCCGGGCGCCGAGCGACGCCCGGGACGCCGCGCCCGAGCCGCCGTCGCCGGTCTGCTCGGCCGGCCGCCGGCGGGGCCGGCGCGGCCGGGCCGGAGCCGGCTCGGCGGCCGACGAATAGGTGAAGGCGACCTCGGCCTCAGCCACCGAAGACATGGCGGCGGACGGCCGCCACGTTCTGGAAGATCCGCACGCCGAACACCACGGCCACGGCCGTGGCCAGATCGGCGCTGAGCTGATCGCCGATCCAGACGAGGAGGACGGCCACGGCGGCGTTGGTCACGAAGGCCAGCACGAACAGCCGGTCGGAGAACGTCTGCTCCAGATGGGCCCGCAGACCTCCGAACGACGAGTCGATGGCGGCCACCACGGCCATGGCCAGGTAGCGGGACTGATCGGGCGACACCGTCGGCCGGAGGACGAGGGCCAGCGCCGCGCCGGCCAGCAGGCTGAAGAGGGCGAGCATCACCGACCTCCTGGGACGGGTGCGGGTGCGGGTTCGGCCGGCCGAGCCGACGAGATCTGGATCGTGCCGAGGTAGGCGGGGACGGCGATCTTGTCGCGGGCCTTCACGGAGAACCCGAGACCGTAGTCCTCCACCCACTGGCGGAAGCGCTGCACCACCGCCGAACGTTCGAAGGCCTTCCGGTCACCGCCGACGGTCTCGACCTTGTAGGGCGGGACGAGCGGCCGGAAGTTCACCGTGATCGTCTCGCCGGCGGCCCGGATCGGCGACGTCGACACCAGCCGCTGCCCGTTGATCGCCACCGCTTCGGCGCCGGCCGCCCACAGGGCGTTGACGACGAGCTGCAGGTCGACGTCGTGGACCGACAGCGACTCGCGATCGGCGGCGGTCTTCGCCGCCCGGCGGCTGTCGGACAGGCGGACCTCCAGGCCCGGACCGGTCACCGCCGATGTTCCGGCCCACATCTGCATCTCCCGCAGCCGGCGGGCGTCCTCGGCTGCCGTGGTCGACAGGCGGCGCCGGGCGGCGGCGACGTCGGCCCGCAGCCGCACCAGCTCCTTACCGAGGCTGTCGACCTCCTGCTGGCGGGTGTTGATGAGCTTCACCAGCCCGGCCCGGCGCGACTCGGCCCCCCGCCGGGCTTCCTTGACGCCGCTGGAGGCCACCAGCGTGAGGAAGCCGACCAGCGCCAGCACGGCCGCCAGCGAGCCCCGGATCCGCACCTTCAAATCCTCTTTCCGGCCCCCATCGACGACACGGTAACGCCTCCGCCCCGCTCGAGCGGTGCAGTCAGCGGTTGTCGTCGCCGACGAGCGCCGCCCGGATGCGGCCGGCGTACTCCTGGGCCAGCGCCCGGGCCCCGCCCTCGCTGCCGCCCTCGGCCCACACGTGGGTGAGCGGCTCCTCCGGGTCGGGCAGGACCAGGGCCCAGCCGTCGGCGTGGAGGACCTTGATCCCGTCCACCAGCACCATCTGCTTGTCCTGCGCCTGTTCCATCGTGGTGCGCATGACGGTGCCCTTGCGCTCCCACGGCGTGGAGACCGTCTCGTGGACGACGTGGACCGACGGCAGCCCGGCCACCACCGCCGACAACGGCCGGCCGGTCGAGGCCAGCAGGTCGAGGACCTTGGCCATCGTGGCCACGGCGTCGGCGGCGGGCAGGAAGTCGGGCCAGAGGTAGCCGCCGGCCCCCGAGGCGGCGAAGTCGATGCCTCCGCTGCCGGCCACCTCCATCAGGTGGGCCGACGACAGCTTGGCCCAGGCGATGGTGGCGCCGTTGGCGGCGGCGATCCGCTCGGCCTCCCGGCTGACCGCCACCGGCAGGGCGAGGCGGGCGCAGGGGCGCACACCGGTGACGAGCGTGATCAACGCCAGCAGGCACTCCTCGTCGCTGAGGACGTGACCGGTGTCGTCGACCAGCCGCAGGCTCTCGCCGTCGGGATCGAAGACGATGCCGAGATGGCTGCCCGACGCCCGCACCAGCGTCTGGACCCGGGCCAGCCGGGTGTCGAAGTCCTCGCTGGCGTGGGCGGCCGGCGCGGTGGCGGCGAACGGGTTCACCGCCAGTACGTCGGCCCCCAGCTTGGCCAGCACCGGGTTCAGCACCACCGAGGTGGAGCCATACGACGTATCGAGCACGAGCTTGAAGTCCCGTTCCCGCACCGCCTCGACGTCGATGGAGCGGATCAGCGCCGCGGTGTAGTACTCCAGCACCCGGGGCGGGAAGACGATGTCGCCGATGTCGCCGGCGAAGGCCCGCCGGAAGTCGTCGCGGGACAGCAGCCGCTCGATCTTCCGCTTGGCCCCGTCGTCGATGTCGGCGCCCTGGGCGTCGAAGAAGCGGATCTCGACGCTGGCCGGGTCCTCGGGACTGAGCCGGACGGTGACGCCGCCCTGGGCCCGTTCCGACCGCACGTGGAACCGGGTCAGGGGGACGGGCGCCAGCTCCAGGTCCTCCACGTGGACGCCGGACAGGTTGAGACCCGACATCACCGCCCGCTTGAGTGTGCGGGCCACGCGGGACGTGTCCCGGGAACAGCACACCACCGAACCCTTCTTTAGACTGGTGCCGTAGGCAGAGGCGAGGCGGACGGCCAGCTCGGCGGTGACGTCGACGTTGGCCAGGCCCCGCACGCCCCGACGGCCGAAGAGCGTGCGCTGGCCCCGGCTCTCCCACACGATCGAGGAGTTGACGACCGCGCCGGACTCGACCGTCTTGTACGGGTAGACCTTCACCCCCTGGGTGATCAGGGCCCGTTCACCGACGAAGCACTCCTCGCCGAGGACCACGCCTTCCTCGGCCCGGGCACCGCGGCGCAGGTCGGCCGACCGGCCGACGATGCAGCCCGACAGCGACGCCCCGGGCCCGATGTAGACGTGGTCGTGGACCACGGTGTGGGCCAGGGAGGCGTCGTGCTTCACCACCACGTTGGAGCCCAGCACCGTGTACTCCCCGATCCGGGCCCCGGCCTCGATTCGGCAGTTGTCGCCGATGATGACCGGCCCGGTGATCTCGGCCGCCGGGTCGACGTCGGCGCCCTCCCCGAGCCAGATGCCGTCGCCGAGCCGGAACCCGGGGATGTCGATGGCCACCCGTTGGTCGAGGGCGTCGCGGTGGGCCCGGTGGTAGGCGTCGATGGTGCCGACGTCCTCCCAGTAGCCGTCGACCACGAGACCCTGGATGGCCAGCCCCCGCTGGAGCGCGGCCGGGAACACCATCTCGGAGAAGTCGACCGACTCGTGCTCCGGAATCAGGTCGAGGATCTGCGGCTCCAGCACGTAGATGCCGGTGTTGATCGTGTCGGAGAACACCTGGCCCCAGGTCGGCTTCTCCAGGAACCGCTCCACCCAGCCGTCGGCGTTGGTGATGACGATGCCAAAGTCGACCGGGTTCTCCACCCGCCGCAGGGCGATGGTCGCCAGCGCACCCGACGAGCGGTGGGCCTTCACGACCGCGTCGAGGTCGATGTCGGACAGGACGTCGCCCGAGATGACCAGGAAGGTGTCGTCGAGCTCGGCGGCGGCGTTGCGGACGGATCCCGCCGTCCCCAGCGGGGTCTCCTCGGTGGCGTAGCGCATCGAGACGCCGAGCTCCGAGCCGTCCCCGAAGTAGTTGCGGATGTGGCTGGCCAGGAAGGCGACGGTGACGACGATGTCGTCGATGCCGTGGAGAGCCAGACGACGGACGACGTGTTCCATCAGCGGCCGGTTGGCCATCGGCATCATCGGCTTCGGCTGGTTGGAGGTCAGCGGCCGCAGGCGGGTTCCCTCGCCGCCGGCCATCACCACCGCCTTCACGACGCCATCCTCGCCGTACGGCCCTCGATCAGCGCCCGCCGGGCCATCGGGACGTAGGTGAAGGCGGCGTACCAGGACAGCGCCATTCCCGGGACGGCGAACAGCCAGGCGATCACCAACGCCGGCCGGCCCCACGGCCCGGGCGTCCCCATCATGAACAACGGGAACGACACCATCAGGGCCAGCGTGCCCGCTTTGCCGGCCCACTGCACGTCGATCCGCCGGGCGCCGGCCGCGGCCAGCACCAGCACGGCGGCCGAGATCAGCAGCTCCCGGACGAGCACGCTCCACCCGGCGACGGGCGGCACGCTGCCGTCGATGAGGAGCGACACGACCACGGTGCCGAGCAGGATCCGGTCGGCCGTGGGATCGAGCACCTTGCCCAGCTCGCTCACCTGGCCGAGGTGGCGGGCCAGGTAGCCGTCGACCCAGTCCGTGCAGCCGAGCACCGCCAGCAACCAGGCGGCGGCGGTGCGGTCATCCCGGCCGAAGAGCAGCCAGCAGAACAACGGAACGCAAGCCAGCCGGATCAGGGTGACCACGTTGGGGATCGTGAGGATGCCCCTCCGGGGCCCGGGCGGCGACGGTCCCATCTCGCCCGCAGTGTAGGCCGCGCTCGTGGCCACGCTCCGCCACTACCCTGACGATTCGTGGCCGATGAGTTCGATCCCGAGGCGATGATCCAGCGGTTCCGGGAACGGGCGCAGGCGGTGAAGAACCGTCCGCTGCCGCCCGTCGCCGGGCCGGAGAAGAAGCGCTTCATCGAGCGGGCCCAGGTGGACTACATGGACTTCGCCATCATCGGCGACGCCACCGCCACCCTGGAGGACGGGATCCTCACGCTGCGCGTCGACCTGCGAAAGGACTGAGCCTGACCTGAGACGTCGCTCAGAGGCTTGTTGCACTGAGTGTCAGCTTTGTCTAGGTTTAGCCCCGCATTACGGAGTTAGGTGCCGCCTAGGGGGACCCCCGGAGCCCCCCGTCGCTGGGGAGACGCGGCCTTTCACAGCTAGGGGAAAGGACGTCAATGCTTAAGCGCATTCTCGTAACCGCGTTCCTGGGCGGCGCACTCGTGTTCACCGCTCCGAACGTGGCGGACGCCGGTGGAAAGCACGACCGGCACCACAAGCGCCACGGCTACCACAAGGACCGTGACCGTCACCACCACGGTGGCTACCGCAAGGGCTACCGGCGTGGTTACGAAAAGGGTTATCGCCGTGGCTATCGGCACGGGTACCGCGACGATTACTACTACTACGGCTACAACCGGCCCTACTACGGCCGCTGCTACTACCGGGACGGCTACCGCTACTACTACGACAACGGCTACTACAGCAGCCGGTACTGCGACGAGTACTACTCGCGGCACGGCTACCGGTCGGGGTACTACCCCTACGGCTACGACAGCTGCGACGAGTACGACTACCGGCGCGGGTACTGCTACTAGGGCTGACCCGGACATCGTTTCCAGTCGAACGGCGGGGTCTTCGGGCCCCGCCGTTCATCGCGTCCCGCCTCGTTCCTGAGATTTCGCCTTGACGGGCGTTTTGCACCGAGTGCCAGCTTTTGTCACCGTAGGTGTCGCAGTTCCAAGCAGGTGCAGGGTCGAAGGGTCAGCTGGGGAGCGGACAGGGCCCCGTTTCCCACCCGCGTGATGCGGGACGGTGCTTTCAGAAAAGGGGCGACATTGTTCAAGCGCATTCTTCTCACCGCGGTCTTGGGCGCGGGTCTGGTGCTCACGGTTCCGTTCGCCGCCGAGGCGGACCACAAGGGCGGCAAGGATCGCGACCGCAAGGACCACTGGGGTGTCCGGGCGCCGGGCTTCTGGGGTCACCACCAGGCCGGCCTCTACGGCGAGACCTATCCGTTCTGGCACTTCCGGGGCTTCGACAAGCACCCGGACCTCTACTGGTACCCGGCCGGTTACGGCGGCGGTGCCCCCTACCTCCAGGGCGGGTACTACCCCGGCGGTGCGATCCTCACCGACGTCTTCGGTGACGACTACTACTTCGCCTACGGGTACCGCTGCAACGGCTACCGCGACGGCTACTACTACGGCGCCGACGGCGCGCCCATCTCGTACTACGGCCGGCCGTTCTACCGCCGCAACGCCGACTGCGAGAACTACTTCCACCGCTACGGCCGCTGGTACGGCTACTCCGACTGCAGCCGCTTCGAGGTGGAGAAGGGCTACTGCGACGACCACGACCGCCGGTAGGTCGGTCGTTCGGGCGTAGGTCAGCTGGCCTCGGAGGTGGGAACTTCCCCCTCCGGGGCCGGCTTCGCGTCTCCGGCCGCTTCGGGATCACCGGTCGCCCACATCGTGGCGTAGACACCACCCTGGGCCAGCAGGGCGGCGTGGCTTCCTTCCTCCACGACCCGGCCGCCGCTGAGCACGACGATGCGGTCGGCGCGGGCGGCGGTGGCCAGCCGGTGGGCGACGATGACCGTGGTCCGCCCCCGGGACAGTGCCCCCATGGCCGCCGCCACCTTGGCCTCGGTCCGGAGGTCGAGGTTCGAGGTGGCCTCGTCGAGGAGCAGGACGGCGGGGTCGACCAGCCGGGCCCGGGCCAGGGCCAGCAGCTGGCGCTGACCGCCGGACAGTGACCGGCCCCGTTCCAGGATCGGCGTGTCGTACCCCGCCGGCAGGCCGGCGATGAACTCGTCGGCGCCGACGGCCCGGGCCGCCTCTTCGATCTCGGCGTCGGTGGCGTCGGGGCGGCCGTAGGCGATGTTGTCCCGCACCGTGCCGGAGAAGAGATGCGCCTCCTGGGGGACGAGCCCGAGGTGGCGCCGGTAGGCCGGCAGCGACAGGTGGCGGAGATCGATGCCGTCGGCAGTCACCCGTCCGCTGGTCGGGTCGTAGAAGCGGGCCAGCAGCTTGACGACGGTCGACTTGCCGGCGCCCGTCCGCCCGACGAGGGCCACGGTCTCGCCCGGGGCGATGGCCAGGTCGACGCCGTCGAGGGCCCAGCGGTCGGTGCCGTAGCGGAAGCGCACGTCGTCGAGCGCCAGTGCGCCGGCCAGTTCCGTGGGTGGGAGCGCCCCCGGCGCCTCGGGCGTGCTGACCGGCGTGGCCAGCAGCTCGCCGAGCTTCGTTGCCGCCGCCCTCGCCTGCTGGTAGGTGTCGAACACCTGGGACAGCTGCTGCAGGGGGGCGAAGAACACATTCAGGTAGAGGATGAAGGCGATCAGATCCGCCGCGGTGAGCGACCCGCTGCGGATCAGCGTCGACCCGTAGGCCACCACGAGCGCCGTGGCCACCTGGCCGAGGAACTCGACGGTCGGGAAGTAGGTGGCCGACAGGCGGTTGCCTTCCAGCCGGGCGTCGAGATGCTCGTCGGCGATGGCCCGGAACTCTTCGAGGTTGCGGTCCTCGCGGGCGAAGGCGGCCACGACCCGGGCGCCGGACAGGCTCTCCTGGAGGCTGGCCATGACCAGGGCGACCTTGTCGCGGATGCGCAGATAGGCGCGGTCCGACGCCCGCCGGAACCACACGGTGAGCAGCACCAGGGGCGGCACGACGGCCAGGGCGACGAGGGCGAGGCGCCAGTCGAGCACGAACAGCACTACCGCCACCCCGGCGGCGGTCAGGCCGCTGGCCACGAGGTTCACGATGCCCTGCTGGAACAGCTGGGAGAGGGCTTCGATGTCGCTGGTCATGCGGGTGAGGATCCGGCCGCCGAGCTCCCGCTCGTAGAAGTCGAGCCCGAGCCGGCTGAGGTGGGCGAAGACCTTGACCCGCAACGAGTAGAGAAGCCGCTCGGACAGGCGACCCGTCCAGCGGGCTCCGGCCCACAGCACCCACCAGTCGATCAGGACGACGGCGGCGAAGGCGACGGTGGCCGCGGTGAGGCCGGCGGTGGAATGGCGGGCGACGCCCCGGGCCACACCGGCCCGCACCAGCGCCGGGCCGGCCAGGCCGGCCAGCGCGTCGACGGCGACGAGCACGACGCCGATGGCCAGCGCGGCCCGGAACGGCCGGACGAACCGCCCGAGCGAGAAGTCCGGGTCCGGCCGGGCGGCGGCGACGGGATCGACGCCCGGGTCGTGGTCGGCGGGTGGCAGCGCCGCCACCTGGGCCAACAGCTTCTCGTCCGCCGGCATGGTTCCCGCCAGGGCGAAGTGGCCCCCGTGGTGCGCCGCGCCGGCGGCGCCGCCGCCCGGGCGGCCGATCCACGACGCGGCCTTCGCCGCGGCGGCGATAGCGCGCTGGCCGGACAGCGCCGCGTGAGCCCCGGCCGATGCCGGTGACTGCCCGGATGACTGCCCGTCACCGCACGGAGTGCCCGTCCCGGAGACCGTCAGCGGCGGCCGCTCCGGCTCCGGTTCGGGCGCCGCGCCGGTGAGGAGCTCGACGTAGCGGGGGCACGTCCGCATGAGCTCGTCGTGGGTGCCTTCGGCCAGGACGCGGCCGCCGTCGACGACGACGATGCGGTCGGCCAGGCTGATCGTCGACCGGCGGTGGGCGACGATGATCGTGGTGCGGCCGGCCATCAGCCGCCGCAGGGTGGCGTGGATCCCGGCCTCGACGGTCGGGTCGACGGCGGAGGTGGCGTCGTCGAGGACGAGGATCTTCGGGTCGGTGACGAGCGCCCGGGCCAGGGTCACCCGCTGGCGCTGCCCGCCGGAGAGGGTGAGGCCCCGCTCCCCCACCACCGTGTCGTAGCCGTCGGGCAGGGCCTCGATGAACCCGTCCGCTTCGGCGGCGGCGGCCGCGGCCCGGATCTGATTGGCCGTGGCGCCCGGCGCCCCGAAGGCGATGTTGTCGGCGATCGACGCCGAGAAGAGGAAGGCGTCCTCGAACACGATCCCGATCGAGCGGCGCAGCTCCGCCAGCCGCAGGCGCCGGACGTCGGTGCCGTCGAGCGTCACCCGTCCGGCGTCGACGTCGTAGAACCGGGGCAGGAGCTGGGCGATGGTCGACTTGCCGGAGCCGCTGGCCCCCACCAGCGCCACCCGCTCGCCCGGTTCGATGCGAAGGGTGAATCCGTCGAGCAACGGCGCTTCGTCGTCGCCCCGGCCGTACCCGAACCGCACGTCCTCGAAGGCGATGGCTCCGCGGACCGCCCCGACCGGCTCGGCGTCGGGCGGCTCGACGACCTCCGAGCGGGTGTCGAGCAGCTCGAGGATCCGGACGGCGCCGGCCCGGGCCATCTGCCCCGCCGACAGCAGGCCCGACAGCATCCGGGCCGGGGCGGCGAGCTGGAGCAGGTACGTGTTGAAGGCCAGGAACGTGCCGAGCGAGATGTGCCCGGCGATGACGAGCCGGCCGCCGGCCAGCAGCAGGGCGGCCATACCGAAGCTCGGCAGCACCTGGATGAGCGGCACGAGGCGGGCCTGGATGCGGATGTTGCGCAGCTGGGCGCCATACAGGGCCCGGGCCGCGGTCTCGAGGCGGGCGACCTCCCGCTCCTCGGCGGCGAACGCCTTGACGACCCGCACGCCGGAGACGGCCTCGTCGACGACGCCGGCCACGTCGGCCGCCCGTTGCTGCGCGGCCCAGGTGGCGGGGAAGACCCGGTCGCGCATGCGGCCGGAAGCGACGGCCAGGGCCGGCAGCACAACGAGGGCGATGGCGGTCAGCGCCGGGCTGAGCACCACCATGACGACCAGCGACAGCACCAGCATCACGAGGTTGCCGACCATCAGCGGCAGGAAGGCCAGCAGCATCTGCACCATGCGGACGTCGCTCCCGGCCCGCGACATGGCCTGGCCGGTCTCGAGCCGGTCGTGGGCGGCGAAGTCGAGGCGGGCCAGATGCTCGTAGACGGCGTTGCGCAGGTCGTACTCGACGTCGTAGCTGACCCGTCCGGCGTAGAGGCGCCGGACGAGCGCCGCGCCGAACCGAACGGCCCCGAGGCCGAGGAGCGCGGCGATGCCGGTGGCCGGCAACGCCCGTCCGGCGGCGACGTCGTCGATGAGGTCGCGCAGCACCAGCGGCCCGAAGACGGTGGCCACCATGCCGACGACGGCGCCGATCAACGAGATGACGAGCGTGCGCCGGTGTCGCCGCATGAGCGGCCCCAGCCGTCGCATCCATCCGCCGGCTTCCGGCGGAGCGATTCCCGGGGGTGCGGGGGTGTCCCCCGCAACGTCAGCCAGACTCACGCGACCCAGCTCGTCATCACTTTCAGGCTATCGGCGCCACCTCCACTCGAGTGTCGGAGAAGGTCGGGGCGTTGCCGAGGTCGGCGAAGGGGATCCGGGTGATGGCGTTGGACGTCGGGCCGCCCTCGACCTTGCGCCAGTAGCCCACCGGGCAGATGGTCACGCCCCGGGCCACCTGATCGCCGGCGCCGATGCGGGCGATGCCCCGCAGTTCGCCGTTCTCGTTGAACACCCGGACGGGCTGGCCTTCCTCGATGCCCCGGGCCTCGGCGTCGTCGGCGTGCATGATGACCGCCTGCTCGCCCTGGACGCGGCGCTGGTAGGCCATGTTCCCGTACTGGGAGTTGAGGAAGGCGTGGGGCTTGGGTGAGAGCATGAACAGCGGATAGGGCGAGCCTTCGACGTCCTCGGCCGGCGGGATGTAGTGCGGGACGGGGTCGACGGTGCCTCCGGGCTGTGACTCGTTGTAGCCCTCCCGGAAGACGGGCACGACGATGTTGCCGGCCATCTCGGCCATGGACGACTTGAACTCGCACTTGCCCGACGGGGTCGGGAACCCGCCTTCGGCGAACGGGGCGTAGTCGTCGGGGCCGGGCAGGTTGAGCCGGGCCCACCCTTCCTCCTTGAGGCGCTCGAGCGTGATGCCCTCCATCGTCGGCGCCGACCAGTCGTAGACCTGGCGGGCCATCTCCTCGGGCGGGAGGCAGTACCAGTCGTCCTCCAGACCCATGCGCTCCGATATCCGCCGGAACATCTCGACGTTCGACACCGATTCGCCCAGCGGCTCGATCGCCTGGTTGTTGACCGACACGTAGCAGTGACCCCAGGAGAACATGATGTCGAACTGCTCGAGCTGGGTGGTGGCCGGCAGGACGATGTCGGCGTAGTCGGCGGTGTCGGTCAGGAACTGTTCCGACACCACGGTGAAGAGGTCCTCGCGGCGCAGGCCGGCCAGCGTCTTCTCCTGCTGGGGAGCGACCACGACGGGATTGGAGTTGTAGACGAACAGCGCCTTGATCGGCGGGTCGAGCTCCAGCTCGCCGGTGAGTGCCGGCCCGAGCAGCCACTGGTTGAGGACGCGCGTGCCGGGCTGGATCAGCTCCGGCCGGGACAGCACGTCCCACCGGAGCGGGAAGGCCCACAGTGGCATCGTGAGGATGCCGCCGCCGACCCTGCGCCAGGCGCCGACCAGTGCCGGGAGCGAGGTGACGGCCCGCACGGCCTGGCCGCCGCCGGCGTGGCGCTCGAGGGCGACGCCGATGCGGATGGCAGAGGGCTGCGTGGTGGCGTACTCCCGGGCCAGGCGCACGATGTCCTCGGCCGGGATGCCGGTCACGTTGGCCGCCCAGTCCGGCGGGTACTGCTGCACTCGCTCCGACAGCTCCTCGAAGCCGACGGTGTGCTGCGCGACGTAGTCCTTGTCGACGAGGCCCTCGTTGATGATGACGTGCATCATCGCCAGGGCCAAGGCGCCGTCGGTGCCGGGCCGGATGGGGATGTACCAGTCGGCGCTCTGAGCCGTGCGGTGGCGCAACGGGTCGATGACCACGACCTTGGCGCCGCGGTCCTGCGCCTCCTTGATGAACGGCCACATGTGCAGGTTGGTCGACCGCACGTTGCAGGCCCACAGGATGATGTAGCGGGAGTGCACGAAGCTCTCCGGGTCCATTCCCGCCGCCGGGCCCAGCGTCATCAGGTAGGCGGTGATGCCGCCGGAGTCGCAGAACGTCCGCTCGGAGACGGTGGCGCCGAGGCGGTGGAAGAACGGGTCGCCGACGGTGAGGCCGTTGAGGATCCCTTCCGTCCCCAGATAGCTGTAGGGCAGGATCGCCTGGCCGCCGTACTCGTCGATGATCGACCGGAACCGGGTGGCGATCTCGTCGAGGGCGTCGTCCCAGCTGATCCGCTCGAAGCGCCCCTCCCCCTTCGGGCCGACCCGCCGCAGCGGGTACAGCACCCGGTCGGGGCTGTAGGTGTGGGTGGTGTAGTCGTTGACCTTCACGCACAGGCCGCCCCGGGTGAAGGGGTGATCGGGATCCCCCCGCACCTTGGTGGCCTTGCCGTTCTCCACCGTGACGAGCATGGCGCAGGTGTCCGGACAGTCATGGGCGCAGGCGCCGCGCACGGTCCTGATTCCCTCGGTTGTGGTCATGAGCCGCCCCCCGTGTTCTCCGACCAAACGGTCGGATAATAGGCCTCGTTTCCAGTCTTATCCCGGGGGTATCGCGTCCGCCATGGACGAACGCCAGAACCTCGACGATCAGAAGGGCCCGAAGACGCCGGCCACGCCGGCGGGGGTCAACCGCCGGGACATGGCCGAAAGCGGGCCCGACATGGCCCGCACCGCGCCCGGGGGCGGCGCCGACCACCAGCCCGCCATCGAGCACGACCAGACCGCCGCCTTCGGCGAACCCGGCGAGGTCGCCACGCCCGACCGGGACGCCACGCCGGTCCCCGGCGAGGACCCCGGCGACACGGCCTGCTAGGCCGGAGCGGTCTCGAGGATCTTCTTCAGCTGCACCAGGTCCTTGCGGTTCGCCCGCCGCATGGCCGACGCCATGACCGGCGCCGCCACCTTGGAGAACCCCGCCGGCTCTCCCCGGTTGCGCAGCGTCATCCGGGTCCCGCCGGACGGGGTGTCCTCCCAGGTGTACGTCGTCTCCATCGGGAACGGTCCTTCGGCCGTGGCCATCACGAACCGCTCACCCGGGACCATCTCCTTGACCTGGTAGGTGTATTCGAGGCGCCGGCCCAGGAACTCGGCCACGAAGGCCAGCTTCGACCCGACCTGGAGCGGCTTCGGCGTCCTCCACTCCACCGCCTTGATCTTCACGTACCAGGCGGTGGCGTTGCCCGGATCGGCGGCGTAGGCGGCTACCTGCTCCCGAGGCCTGGCGATCTCGATCTCTGTCACCACGTCGACAGCCACGTCGCGATGCTACGACGCCCGTATCACTCCCGTTTCCGGGCCACGGCGAGGAGGTGGCTGGAGGCAGCCAGCATCTCCGGTTCCGACTCGACGACCTCCGCAGCCCACAACATCGTCTCCCGTTGAGCGGGATCGGCCCACCGGCGCTCGAAGTCCGCCACCAGGAAGCCGGGCCCTTCGACGTTGAGGATCTGCACGGCGGAGAATCCGGCCTCGACCACTTCGGCTCGCAGGTCCCGGGGCAGGTGGAAATAGGCCGTGGTGAAGAGGCGGTCGGCGCCGCCCTTGAACGCCCCGCTCTCCAGCGCCGCCGCCACGAGGGGCCGCATGTCCGGCTCGTGCAGAAGCTCGCCCGCCAGCAGGTCGAGCAGCCCGGCGAATCGGGAAATGGCCGCTGCGATGAGCACACCGCCGGGGCGCAGGACCCGGCGGGCCTCGCTCAGCGCCAGCAGCCGGTCGGCCCGCTCGACGAGGTGATAGAGCGGCCCCAGCAAGAGGACGGCCTCAACCGAGCCGCTCCCCTGCTCGAGATCCCGGGCGTCACCGACCTCCGCGGTCACCCCGGGATGCGCGGCAACGGCCTGCTCGACGTGAAGCGGGATCGGATCGACGACGTGGACGCGGTATCCCCGCTCGCACAACCACGCGGCGTAGGCGCCAGGCCCCCCACCAACATCGAGTACATCGACCGGCGCCGGAGGGAGAAACCGCTCTAGCAGCTGCGTCGTCCGGGCGAACTCCAGCGGCCCGGTCCGCAACCCGCCCGTGAGCCGGTCGACCTCCCGCCCCCGTTCGTAGTACCTCCGGATGGCCTCATCGAGTTCAGGCATCCCCCAGCATTACCAGCGCCACCGTCCCACCCGCCCGCCATTTCGCCGGATGGGCCTCCGACCAGTTCGGTCGACCGGACACCGTCCGCCCCCCATGATTCGGCTGAATCACTTCGCAGGCCGGTTCCGCGGAACCGCCCTGGTTCGGCACCCTGCTTGGTCATCACCAGGCCACGGCGTGAACGTCGTTGAGCCCAGGGATGTCTTCGAACCGGCCGGCGCTGAAGAAGTGGACCCGGTCGCCGTCGGTGAAGAGAAGGTGGGTGCCGGTGGCGTCCCAATCGGTATCCACCGCCGGTGCGGGCAGCTCGACCCTTGACTTCTCAGACCCGGTCGTGGGGTCGTGGAGCACGAGGGTCATGTGCGGTGCTTGGCCCTCGATGACCTCACCGGTGTGGCAGCACACCACCGACAGCTGGCCGTGCAAGGACTCGTACTGCGGTGTAATCACCCGGTAGTTGATCGCCAGCCCGTCCGCGGGTGTGAGCGCCTGCGTCTCACCGGTCTCGCTGTCGACGATCTCGACAATCGCCACGTCGGCGCCGGCAATTTCCACGGCGAGCCGGCGACAGTCGCTGCCCCAAGCCGTCTGAACTCCACCGAGGTCGCCCACCAGCCCTGGAAACACGTTCTCGCTGCCGGTGGCGAGGTCACGGATCACCAGGTCCGACCGGCGGATCAGCGCCAGGCGCCGGCCGTCTGGACTCACCGAGGCCCCATGACCGTCGGCCACCCGCTCGGGCGACCCGTCAGGCAGTCCAACCCGGTAGACCACGCCGGGCTCACCCGAGTAGCGGCTGAACCAGAGACTCCGACGGTCAGCGGCCAGTTCGATCCCGTCGATCAGACCGCCACTGCTGCCCCCGGCCTCGGGGTCGCCCAGATCAACGATCGTGCGCACGACCCGGCCCGTCGCCGAATCGACCTCCACGATGTGGGCCCCGATCCGACGCATGGCGAAGAACGTCTCGGGAACGGCAGGCCGTGGAGCGCGCTGCCCCCTCGGGTCGTCCGACCCGACGGCTGCCAACACGGCCGTGCCCACAAACAGCGCGGCAAGGAGGCCCGCCCCCACCAAGCCCGTCCGCCCTCCCCCCGCCTTCCCCATGGCACCCATCATGGAGCACCACCGGAGCACGGACAGCTGGCCCGAGGGCGAGGAAACTCTCACCTCGAGCCCATTGCGAGCGCAAACGGCACATCCTCAGCGGGCCTGTTCCTCAGCGCGACCGGTCGCGTTTGAGGCCCTATAAGGGCCCTTAGCGCGACCGGTCGCGCTAAGGCACGCGCGGAACAGCGCGGGATTGCCGGTGATGCGCTCGGGTTGGGCCGCCGGTGCCCGTGGCGGTACCGGGGGCTAGAGGACGGTGACCGCTTCGGCGTAGTGGCAGGCGGCGGGGTGGCCGGTGCCGCGGTCGATCAGCTCCGGCGGTTCGTCGATGCAGCGTTGGCGTTCCGCTTCGGTCAGGTCGTTGGCGAACTTGGGGCAGCGGGTCCGGAAGCGACAGCCGCTCGGGGGGTCGAGCGGGCTGGGGACGTCGCCGGCCAGGAGGATCGGCTGGCGGACCCGCTCTTTGCGGGGGTCCGGCACCGGCACGGCCGAGATCAGCGCCTGCGTGTAGGGATGGGACGGCGACTCGAACAGGGCGTCGGTCGGGGCCTCCTCGACGATCGCCCCGAGGTACATCACGCAGACCCGGTCGGCGATGTGACGCACGACCGACAGGTCGTGGGCGATGAACAGGTAGGCCAGCCCGAGCCGTTCCTGGATGTCCTCCAGCAGGTTGAGCACCTGGGCCTGGATCGACACGTCGAGGGCCGACACCGGCTCGTCGCACACGACGAGCTTCGGGTCGAGGGCGATGGCCCGGGCGATTCCCACCCGCTGGCGCTGCCCGCCGGAGAACTCGTGCGGGTAGCGGCCCTCGTGCTCCGGGGCCAGCCCCACCAGTGACAGCAGCTCGGCCACCCGGTCGCCGGGATCGAGGCCGTGAATGGCGAAGGGCTCGGTCAGGATCGTCCGGACGGGCATCCGGGGGTTGAGGCTGGCGTAGGGATCCTGGAAGACGATCTGCATCTCCCGGCGCAGCTCCCGCATCCGTTCCGCCGACGCCTGGCTGAGCTCCTCGCCGTCGAAGTTCACGGAACCGGCCGTCGGCTCGATGAGCCGCAGCACCGCCCGGGCGGTCGTCGACTTGCCGCAGCCGGACTCCCCCACCAGCGCCAGGGTCTCGCCCCGGTCGACGGAGAACGAGATGCCGTCGACCGCTTTCACCGTTCCGATCTGATGGCGGAACACGATGCCCCGGGTCACCGGGTAGTGCTTCACCAGTCCCGACACCTCGAGCAGCGCCACGGCGCCCCTAGACCTCGATCATCTCGGCCCGGGCCTCGGCCACCCGGTCCTGGTGGTGACAGGCGGCGGCGTGGGTGGCACCCCCGGTGAGCGGTGGCATCTCCCGGGGGCAGATCTCGGTGGCGAAGGCACAGCGGGGATGGAACGGGCATCCCGGCGGCACGCGGATCAGGCTCGGCGGCTGGCCGGGGATCGGCCGCAGCCGCTCGGTCCGCCGCCGGTCGAGCCGGGCGAGGCTGGTCAGCAGGCCGAGCGTGTAGGGATGGCGCGGGGCGTGGAACAGGGCGTCGGCCCCGGCCGTCTCGGCCACCTTGCCGGCGTACATCACCAGGACCCGGTCGGCGTGGCCGGCCACCACTCCGAGGTCGTGGGTGATCAGCACGATGGCCGTCCCCCGCCGTTCCTGCAGCCTGGACAGCAGATTCATGATCTGCGCCTGCACGGTCACGTCGAGGGCCGTGGTCGGCTCGTCGGCCAGCAACAACGCCGGATTCAGCGCCAGGGCCATGGCGATCATGGCCCGCTGGCGCATACCGCCCGAGTACTGGTGAGGAAACTCCTCGGCCCGGATGCGGGGATTGGGGATCCCGACCTCGGCCAGCAGGTCGACGGCCCGTCTCCGGGCCGGGATCTTCCCGATCTTCTCGTGGGCCTGGATGACCTCGGCCACCTGGTGGCCCACCTTGAAGACCGGGTTCAGGGCCGTGAGCGGATCCTGGAAGATCATCGAGATGTCGTTGCCCCGCAGGGAGCGCAGCTCCTCCTCACCGGCGGTGAGGAGATCACGGCCCCGGAACAGGATGCGGCCCGAGATCCTCGCCTGAGGCTTCTGCAGCAGGCCCATGAGCGCCAGCGCCGACACCGACTTCCCCGAGCCGGACTCCCCCACGATGCCCAGCGTCTCGCCGGGGGTGATCGACCAGCTGACCCCGTCGACCGCCTTGACGATTCCGGCGTCGGTGTGGAACTCGACGTGGAGATCTTCGACGGAGACGAGCGGCTCCTGGCCGGCGGTCACCGCAGCCTCGGGTCGAGGGCGTCGCGCAGCCCGTCGCCGACGAACACGAAGCCCAGCACCGTGAAGACAACCGCCAGACTCGGGTAGATCCACAGGTAGTCGAGGTACCCGAAGAACTGGCGCCCGGCGGAGATCATGTTCCCCCAGTCGGGCACATCGGGTTTCACGCCCACGCCGAGGAACGACAACGCGGTCTCGGCCACGATGGCCGTCCCCACCGACACCATCCCGTAGACGAGGACGGGCGCCAGGCTGTTGGGCAGCACGTGACGGGTCACGATCCGCCAGCTGGAGGCGCCGAGGGAACGCGCCGCTTCGACGTACTCCGATTCGCGGACCGACAGGATCGAGGAGCGCAGTAATCGGGCCGGTACCGCCCAGGTGAAGATCCCGATGGCCAGAATCACCGGCAGCACGCCCCGGCCGGTGACGAGGATGATGAGGATGGCGCCGATCAGCAGCGGGAAGGCGAAGAAGGCGTCGGCCGTCCGCATGATGACGGTGTCGGCCTTGCCGCCCCGGTAGCCGGCGATCGACCCGAGGATGACGCCGAGCAGCAGCGCCAGCACGATCGAGGCCAGGCCCACGATGATGGCGATGCGGGATCCGTAGATGATCCGGGAGAGCTGATCCCGGCCGAGCTCGTCGGTCCCGAACCAGTGGGCACCCGACGGCTTGGCCGTGGTGTTCTGCAGGTTCTGCGCCCGGGGATCGTAGGGGGCGAGCAGCGGGGCCAACGCCGCGGTGACGAAGACGATGCCCACCATCACGAGCCCCAGCACGGCCAGCTTGTTGCGGAAGAAGCACCGCCGGATGTCACCCAGCTGCGTCTGCCCGCGGATGCCGAAGGCGGCGGCCGGGACGGCGTCCCGTGCCGGGGCCGCTTCGTCGATCGTGGGCGGGGCGTCGGTCACGATCCCTACTCCAGCCGGATCCGGGGGTCGAGGTAGGCGTAGGCCAGGTCGACGATGAGATTCACGATCACGAACGTGGCCACCCCGTAGGTGACCACGGCGATGATGATCGGATTGTCCTGCGCGCCGATGGCGGTGGACAGGGCGTATCCGACACCCGGCCACCGGAAGATGACCTCGGTGATGAGGGCGCCGCCGAGCAGGCCGCCGAAGGCGATCCCGAGGTAGGTCACGACCGGGATCACCGAGTTGCGCATGACGTGCTTCAGGATGACGGTCCGCCGGGAGAGCCCCTTGGCCAGGGCCGTGCGGACGTAGTCGGCCCGCAGGACCTCCAGCATCGTCCCCCGCATGAGCCGGGCGACCAGGGCGGCGTCGACGGAGGCGAGCGTGAAGGCCGGCAGCACCAGGTGCTTCACCGTGTCGACGAAGCCGTCACCCCGGCCCCCCGGCGGGAACCAGTTGAATTTCCGGGCGAAGACGCCCAGGAGTATGGAACCGCCGACGTAGGTGGGGATTCCGATCACCAGCGTCGTGGTCAGCGTGACCAGCACGTCCCAGAACGAATAGCGGAACACCGCGGCGATCACCCCGGCCGTGATCCCGATGAGGATCTCGAAGAAGATGGCCGCCAGGGCCAGCTGGGCGGTGGCCCCGAAGCTGCCCCGGAGGACCTCGGTGACCGGCCGCCGCAGCCGGTACGACTCGCCGAGGTCACCCTGCAGCACCCGGCCGACGTAGCGGACGTACTGGAGGGGCAACGGCTGGTCGAGGCCGTACCGCTTCTCGAGGACCGCACGGACGGCCGGGTCGCGGGCCCGCTCCCCGGCCGCCGTGCCGATCGGGTCGCCCGGCAGGACGAACAACGCCACGAAGAGGATCACGCTCGCCCCGAACAGGACGAGGATCATCTGCAGCAGCCGCCGGACGACGTATCTGCCCATCCCGGTTGTCTACTACCTACTTCAGGCTGATGGTGGCCAGGGTCGGGTTCTCGAAGAAGTCGAGCTTGACGCCGGACCACTTGCCCGAGTCGAAGACCCGGTACTGGGTGCGGTACCACAGCGGGATCAGCGCCAGGTCGTTGCCGATGGCCTGCTTCTCGGCCGCCTTGATGTTTTCCACTCGCGTCGCCTCGTCGGTCGCCTTGCGGGCGGCCGCCAGGGCGTCCTCGAAGGCCTGGTTGACGTAGCGGCCCCGGTTGTCGCCCGGCGGCAGCGAGGCCTTGGCCAGCAGCGGGAACAGGAAGTTCTCGGCACTGGGGTAGTCGGCGCTCCACGCCGCCCGGAACAGACCGTTGGCGTTGGGCTGCGACTCCTTCTCCAGCAGCTCCCGGAACGGCAGCGGCTCGAGGTTGACGCTGAGGCCGAGGTTCTTCTCCAGCTGGTCCTTGACCGCCTGGACCCACGCCTCGTGCCCACCACCGGTGTTGAAGCCCAGGTTCACCCTGGTGCCCGGGTTGAGCCCCGCCGAGGCGGCGAGCTGCTTGGCCCGGGGGATGTCGGCCTTGTCGCACACATCGCATACGCCGGGCTGGTGGTAGGCCTTCATCGGCGGCGGGATGAACGACGTCGCCTTGGTCTGGAAGCCCTTGAAGACGCCCTCGATGATGGCGTCCCGGTCGATGGCCAGCGAGATGGCCTTCCGGGCGTCGACCTTGTTGAGCGGGGGGTTCACCACGTTGACCAGCAGGTAGTTGATGCCGAAGCTGATGTGGGTGATGAAGCCGTCCTTCGGCTCGAACGACGCCTTGGCCTGGGGGATGAGGGTCGGCGGGATCCGACCGAAGTCGAACTGGCCCGACTGCACGCCCTTGTACTCCTGCTCGGCGGCGTCCTGGCTGGGAAGGATCGTGAGCTGCACCTCGTCGATCTTCGGCTTCTCGCCGAAATAGCTGTCGTTGCGGACGAGCGTGATCGACTGGTCGTGCTTCCAGGGCTCCTTCATCTTGAAGGGCCCGTTCCCGATGGGCATGTCGTTGAACGTCTTGTTGTCGGCCTCACCGGCGGCGGCCGGCACCGGGCTGTAGACCGGCTGCAGCGTCTTCTTGGCGAACTCGCAGTCGGGCGCCGACAGCTTGACCACCAGCGTGTTGGCGTCGGGCGCCGACAGACCCGAGAACGTCGTGGCCCTGGCCGGGGGAGCCCCCTCCTCGCCGGTCCCGTGGATCTCGGCGTATCCGGCGATGCCGGACATGTGGTAGGCGACGTCGGACGCCGCCGCCTGCTTGGCCGCCCGCGTCATACCCCGGATGAAGGCCTGGGCGTCGACCGGGTCACCGTTGCTGAACGTGGTGCCGGAGCGAAGGTTGAACGTCCACTCGGTACAGCCGGCGCTGTTCGACCACTTCTCGGCCACGCCCGGCTTGATCTCGTTGGTCTCGTTGTCGATGTCGACGAGCCCGGTGAAGAGCTGCTTGGTGACGAGAATGCCTTCCGACTCCTGGGCGTTGTAGGGGTCGATGGCAGTGGGCTCCACGATGCCCAGGCGGAAGACCCCGCCCTGCTGTCCACCGGAGGTCGTCCCCTCCTGGGCGGAGTCGTTGTCGTCGTCACCGCCGCAGGCGGCGAACAGGAGGGCCGGTACGAGCAGGACGGCCGCCCACCGGAATGGTCTTGGGGTTCGGCGCACGAAGGCTCCTTCCGTCATCGTTGACGTCAGTCTCTTGGCTCGCGCGGCTGCGAGCAAGGACCCGCGAGATCCGCAGTCATACCCAATTCCTGGTCACCCTGTGCAGCGGGACCCTCTGCGAGCAGCCGAAACGACCCATGTGCGGCATTTTCGCGACCATCGGGAGATGCAGCGTGTCTCTGTGGTCGGGAACTCCGGGTCCGGAAAGTCGACTCTGGCGGCGGCGCTGGCCGCCCGCCTGGGCGTCCCGCACGTCGAACTGGACTCCATCTTCCACCAGCCGGGATGGACAGAGCTCCCCCGCGACGAGTTCCGGGCCCGGGTCGGGGCGGCGGCCGCCACCGACCGGTGGGTCATCGACGGCAACTACTCGGCGGTACGGGACCTGGTCTGGGCCCGGGCCGACACGGTCGTCTGGGTCGACCTGCCCCGGCCGCTGGTGATGCGCCGGGTGGTCACCCGCACGGTCCGCCGGGCGGTGCGTCGCCAGGAGTTGTGGAACGGCAACCGGGAACCGTTGTCGAACTTTCTGTCGTTCGACCCGGAGCGCTCGATCATCATGTGGGCCTGGACGCAGCACGCCGAATACCGCCTCCGCTACGAGGAGGCCATGGCCGACCCCGACTGGAGCCACCTCCGCTTCGTCCGCCTCCGGTCCCCCGCCCAGATCCGGGCGTTCCTGGCCGACGGGGCCGTCAGCGGCTGACGGGTTCGACCTCCCGGACGGTGCCGGCGGCGACGTCGAAGCGCCTGGTCAGGTGCAGGGAATCCAGCAGGCGCCGGTCGTGCGTCACGACCAGCAGGGTGCCGTCGAAGTCGTCGAGGGCCCGCTCCAGGGCTTCGATGGCCTCCAGGTCGAGATGGTTCGTCGGCTCGTCGAGGACGAGGAAGTTCGTCCCCCGGGCCATGAGGACGGCCAGCGCGGCCCGGGAGCGCTCTCCCGGCGACAGCGCCGCCTCCGGACGGGCGGCGTGCTCGGCGGTGAGGTCGAACTTGGCCAGCAGGGACCGGACCTCCTGGACCGTCCGGCCGGTGGCGGCCATGACGGCGTCGAGCAGCGTGGCGCCCGGCCGCGGCGATTCGCCGACCGCCGCCCGGTCCTGACGCAGAATCCCCACCACGACGCCCGAACCGAGCCGGGCCACTCCCCCGCCGGCCGGCAGCCGGCCGGTCAGCACGTCGACCAGCGTCGACTTGCCGGCGCCGTTGGGCCCGGTGAGGGCCACGCGGTCCTGCCAGCGCAGCTCCAGGTCGACCGGGCCGAGCCGGAAGTCGCCCCGCTCCACCACCGCCCCTCCGAGCGTGGCCGCGACCTCCCCGCTGCGACTGGTCGTCCGCAGGGTCATCCGCAGCTCCCAGCCTTCCCACGGTTTCTCCACGCCGGCCAGCCGCTGGATGCGGGTCTCGAGGGCCTTGGCCCCGGCGGCGGCCGACTCCGAGCGCTCCTTGCGCCGATCGGCCAGCATCTTGTCGTTGTCGGTCTTCTTCTGGCCCCGCCGGCTGACGCTCCACTCCTTGCGCTGCCGGGCCGACGCCTCGAGCCGGCCCCGTTCCTCCTGGGCGGTCTCGAAGCGGGCGTAGGCCTGCTCCCGCCGCAGCCGCCGTTCCTCCATGTAGGCCGTGAACCCGCCGCCGAACTCGTCGAGCCGGTGGCTGTGGAAGTCGATCTCGGCGATGCGGGTGGTGTGGTCGGCCAGGAGGGCCCGGTCGTGGCTGACGAGCACCACGCCGGCGTCGGCGGCGTCGAGGAACCGGGAGAGGCGCTCCAACCCGTCGAAGTCGAGGTTGTTGGTCGGCTCGTCGAGCAGCAACACGTCGAAGCGGGACAGCAGCACGGCGGCCAGGTTGACCTTGACCTGCTGGCCGCCCGACAGCTGGGCCACCGGCCGGTCGATCACCCCGGCCGGCAATCCGAGGTCGGCCAGCACCTTGGGCACCCGGACGTCGTGGTCGTCGCCGCCGAGAGCCAGCACCTCGGCCAGCGCCGCGTCGTAGGCGGCCAGCTCGGCCGGGCCCGTGGAGTGCTGCAAGGCGGCCAGCGCGGTCTCGAGGGTCTCCTCGGCCCGGGCCAGGCCCGTCGTGCGGCGGAGATATCCGGCCGTGGTCTCACCGGGACGGGGGTCGACCTCCTGCGTGAGGTAGCCGACGGTCAACGTCGCCGGGGCGCGTTCGACCGTGCCCGACGTGGGGGCCTCGAGCCCGGCCAGCACCCGCAGCAGCGTCGACTTGCCCGCGCCGTTGCGGCCCAGCACGCCGATGCGGCTGCCGGCGTCGACCGACAGGTCGACCCGGTCCAGCACCAGACGCGGGCCGCGCATCACCGTCACGTTCCGGGCCGCAAGCATGCGAGCCAGGGTAAAGGTCGGCGCCACTCTTCGGCGCACGAATTATCCCGCCGGGGCTACTGGTGGGCGATCGCTTCCAGGACGTTGAGGCGGGTCGCCCGCCGGGCCGGGAAGATCGCCGCCAAGGTGCCGGCCACCATGGCGAAGATCACGAACGACACGAGCCGTCCGGCGGGGAACGACAGCCGGTCGACGCCGATGTCCTCCATGGCCGACACCGCCGCCCACCCGAAGAACGCCCCGACGCCGAGGCCCAGCACCGCTCCCAGGACGGCGATGATGATCGACTCCCACCGGATCATCCGCCGCAGCTGACGCCGGCCCATGCCGACCGCCCGCAGCAGACCGAGCTCCCGCGTCCGCTCGAAGACCGACAGTGCCAGCGTGTTGATGATGCCGATCACGGCGATGATGACCGCCAGCAGCAGGAGGACGAACACCATGGCCAGCAGCTGGTCGATCTGACCCGCCACCTGTTCCTTGAACTCCGTCTGGTCCTGGAGCTTCACGCCGGGATATTCGGCGATGATCGGGTCGACCGCCGCCCGCGCCGCGCTGTCGCTCACACCGTCGGCCCGCTTGGCCAGTACGAGATAGTCGAGGTTGTTGGTGGCGTTCTCGGAGAAGTCGTCCAGCGTGAGGATGTAGCCGCTGTTGAACAGGGCGTCGTCGTGGTAGACGGCGATGATCTCGATCAGCCGCTCGCCGGTGCGGGGGAAGACCATCTTGATGCGCTGGCCCACCTGCCAGCCCTTGTCCTCCGCCACCCGGTCCGAGATGAGCATCGTGCCCGGCACGAAGTTCCCGAGGTCGCCCTTGCGGATGTCGATGTCCATGACGGCGCCGAAGGTGTAGGGATCGGCGGCGTCGTAGTGCTTCGTCTCCCCGTCGAGTTTGAACTGGCCGGCGAAGCGCAGCGGCGAGACGACGGCCATCTCCTGTTCCCGGGCCATACGCCGGGCCACTTCGCCGCTGAAGGGCTGCTGGCCCTGCATCGGGCCTTCGATGATGTAGTCGGCCTTGACGCTTCGGTCGAGGGTGGCGGCGAACGACGTCTTGAGCGAGGCGGCCAGAATCGTGACAAAGCTGACGAGGCCGAGGCCGATCATGAGGGCGGCGGCCGTCGACGCCGTGCGGCGGGGGTTGCGCATGGCGTTGAGCTGCCCCAGCCGGCCCGGGACGCCCCGGAACCGCGCCGCCGGCGCCCCGAGGATGCGGGACAGCGGCCCGGCCACCAGCGGGGAGAGCATGGCCACGCCGCCGTAGAACACGAGGGCGCCGAGACCCACCAGGGCGATGCCGCCGCCGCCGAAGAGCCCACCGGCCAGGGCGGCCATGCCCAGCGCCAGCACCAGGCCGCCGGCGATGAGCCGGCGCCGGAGCGTGCGACCCTCGGGGATCTCCTCGGCGCCGCGGATGGCCGCCACGGGCGGCACCTTCGACGCCTTCCGGGCCGGGCCCCACGACGCCAGCGTGGTGATGACCACGCCGACGAGGACGGGGACGAGCACCGTGCGGGGCTTGATGACCAGCGAGCTGTCGGGGAGGTCCATTCCGAAGGCGGCCAGCAGCGCCTTGAGCCCGGCCGCCACCAGGACGCCGCCGCCGACCCCGACCAGCGAGGCCACCAGGCCGACGATGACCGCCTCGGCCAGCACCGAGCGGGTCACCTGCTTGCGGCTGGCGCCCAGCGCCCGCAGCAGCGCCAGTTCCCGCAGCCGCTGGGCCACGATGATCGTGAAGGTGTTGAAGATGATGAACGAGCCGACGAAAAGCGCCACGGCGGCGAAGGCCAGCAGGAAGGTGTTGAAGAACGAGAGGGCGTCCTTCACGTCACTGGCCGCCTGGGCGGCGGCCAGGTCGCTGGTGACGGCCTCGTAACCGGCCGGCAGCACGCGGGAGATGCGGGCCACGATCTCCGGGCGGGAGACGCCGCTCTCGGCCTTCACCGAGATGGAGTCGAACTCGCCCAGTCGGTGGAGCACCCGCTGCGCGGTCGGCGTCTCCCACAGCACGAAGGTGGCCCCGGCCAGGTTGTCGGCCGACCCGAACCCCACGATGCCGACCAGCGTGTAGGTCCCCGTCTCGCTGGCCTGCACCCGGATCTTGTCGCTGACGGAGAAGTCTTCGTTCTTGGCCGTGCCGGCGTCGATGACGATTTCGTCGTCGCCCTTCGGCGGCCGTCCCTCCTTGATCTTGAACGGGGAGAGCGTCCCGAGCCCCGACGCCGATCCGCCGAAGGTCGGCGCCTGGCCGCCGATGAGCTTCCCGTCCTTGCCGACGATCGGGGCGTAGCCCTGGACGTAGCCGGCCGCTTCTTCGACGCCCTCCACACCCTTGATGGTGTCGAGCAGGTTCTCGGGGACGGGCTTGCGGTCGGTGTCCGCCGGATTGACCGGGGTGAGCTTCTCGGTGGAGCGGATCTGGGCGTCGGTGTTGCCCGTCACCTCGCCGAAGAGGTTGTCGAACGTCGACGCCAGTGTGTCGGTCAGCACGAAGGTGCCGGCCACGAAGGCGACGCCGAGGACCACCGCCAGGGCGGTCAGCGCCAACCGCAGCTTGTGGGCCAGCAGGCCCTTGATCATCACCCGGCGCATGTTGGGTGCTCCCTTCGGCGACATCTGGCGCGCTCACGACGGCCAGGACCGCCGCTGGCTGCGTCCTCCTCCTCGACGTAGTGCCCGCTACGCCTCGTCGTGCGTCCTTGCCAGCGACGCCCCTGGCTCGCCGTGAGCATCACCGACGCCACCGAAGGGAGCACCTACGCCTCCAGCGTCTTGAGCCGGTCGAGCACCCGCTCGGCGGTCGGCCCTTCCATCTCGTCGACGATGTGCCCGTCGGCCAGGAAGACCGCCGAGTCGGCGTATCCGGCGGCGACGGGGTCGTGGGTGACCATCACGATCGTCTGGCCGAGGTCGTCGACCGACTTGCGCAAGAAGGTCAGGATCTCCGCCCCCGACCGGGAATCGAGGTTGCCGGTCGGCTCGTCGGCGAAGACGATCTGCGGGCGGGTGGCCAGCGCCCGGGCCACCGCCACCCGCTGCTGCTGCCCGCCCGACAGCTCCGTCGGCCGATGGGTGAGGCGGGGCCGCAGGCCGACGGTGTCCACCACCTGGTCGAGCCAGGCCGGATCCGGTTTGCGCCCGGCCAGGTCGAGCGGGAGGGTGATGTTCTCCAGCGCCGTCAGGGTCGGCAGCAGGTTGAAGGCCTGGAAGATGAAGCCCACCTCGTCCCGGCGGAGCTGGGTGAGGGCCTTGTCATCGAGCGTCGACAGATCGGTCCTGCCGAGAAAGACGTTGCCGCTCGTGACGGCGTCGAGCCCGGCCAGGCAGTGCATGAGCGTCGATTTTCCCGAGCCCGACGGGCCCATGATGGCGGTGAAGCGCCCGTTGGGGAACCCGACGCTGACGGAGTCGAGCGCCCGGACGGCGGCGTCTCCCTCCCCGTAGATCTTGCTGACCTTGACGGCCCGGGCGGCGTACGTGGCTTCCGGCGCGGAGATGTCGAGGGACATTGGGGGGTGTCCTTTCGCGGCTCGCGGACGCGCAAGCCGTGAAAGTTACCCCCTCGTAGGAAGGGCGGTGTGAACTACAGGTTCCCTCTGCGTTCCTGCTCCCGCTCGATGGCTTCGAAGAGCGCTTTGAAGTTCCCGGCGCCGAAGCCCCGCGAGCCCTCGCGCTGGATGATCTCGAAAAAGAGCGTCGGCCGGTCGCCCATCGTCTCGGTGAACACCTGGAGCAGGTATCCGTCGTGGTCACGGTCGACCAGGATCCCGAGCTCGGCCAGCGCCTCCCAGGGAAGGTCGATGCCGGCCATCCGCTCCCGGGCGTCGTCGTAGTAGGTGGCCGGCACCCGCAGGAAGCGGACGCCGCGGTCCCGCAGGGCCCGCACCGCCGTCACGATGTCGTCCGTCCGCAGGGCGATGTGCTGGACCCCGGGGCCGCCGTAGAAGTCGAGGAACTCCTCGATCTGGCTCTTGCGCCGCCCCTCGGCCGGCTCGTTGATCGGCAGGACCACCTTCGACCCGTCCCACACGACCGTCGACATCAGCGCCGAGTACTCGGTGGAGATCGTGTCGTCGTCGAAGTGGACCATCTGATCGAAGCCGAACACCCGGGCGTAGAAGTCGACCCAGTGCGAGAGGGCGCCGAGCTCGACGTTGGCCACCACGTGATCGATGCGGGACAGGCCCACGGGCGGGCCGAGCGGGTTCGTCACCGGCGGCGCTTCGTAACCGGGAGCGAAGAGTCCGAGGTAGTCGTCGCGCTCCACGAAGCTGTGGCGGGTCTCGCCGTAGGCGGCGACGCTGGCCCGGACGATGCGGCCCGAGGCGTCGGATTCCACGTGGGGCGCCTCGACGCCGATGGCGCCCCGGGCGGTGGCCGCCCCGTAGGCGGCGGCGGCGTTCTCGACCACGAAGGCGACGTCGCGCACGCCGTCACCGTGGGCTGCGACGTGGGCGACGATCGGCGACGTCGGCACGATCCCGGCCGTCACCACGAACCGGATGTCGCCCTGGGTCAGGACGTACGACACGCGGTCGGTCACGCCGGTCTCGGGGCCGGCGTAGGCGACGATGTCGAACCCGAAGGATCCGGCGAAGTACGCCGCCGACGCCCGGGCGTTGCCGACCCAGAACTCGATGTGGTCGATGCCCCCGAGCCGGGGCGCGGCCACGGCCGGAGTCGACGCGGCCTTGAGCCAGTCACTCGTGACGCTCATGCGACCCTCTTCTTCTCGTAGGCGAGGCGGTCGGCCTCCAGCCCGTCCCAGAAGGCCTTCACGCCGTCGAGCATCTCGGCCGCCCCCCGGAGAAACTTCTCCTCGTCGAAGTCGGGCCGGAAGAAGGCCTCGGCCAGCTCGTCGGCGGTGTGGGCGGCGTGCTGGTCCTCGATCTTGTCGTGCCAGATCCAGAAGCCGAGCGGCAGCTCGGCGCACTCCTGGGCCTTGAAGGCCGACAGGCCGGCGATGAGCTCCTTCCAGAACCCGGCGGCGGCCCAGTGCTCCACGGCGTACGACGCGCCTTCGGCGATAGACGGGTCCTCCGACCCGTAGATGCGCAGCAGCTCGTCGCAGAAGAACAAGGTGGAGGGAGTGCCGTGCCGGCGCTTCCCCATGTCGTCGAATCCGAGGCCGAGGGGCGCGCCGAACCGCAGCAGCCATTCGAAATGGGCGGCGGTGAAGCGGAACCGGCCGCCGTCGACGGTCCCCTCGGTCCCGACGATGTCCGGATCGACACCTTCAGGCGCCGCGGCGCCGGGCTGGGTGGGCCGGAACACGACGCCCAGCTCGTTCATGAGGATCTCCTTCCCCGACCGGTAGGAGTCGAGGTCGGCGGCGTTCAGGACCTTGCGGAGCTGGGCCTCGACGAACTGGTGGCTGAAGACGGAGAACTGCACGGCCAGATGGCGGACCTCGTCGCGGTCGGCCGCGCCGGTGGCGAACCAGCGGGTGTAGGCGTTGTCGACGACCACGGGGTGGTGGTGCACGAGCGCCTCGACCCGCTTCCGGAATCGGGCCAGGTCACCGGAGGTGCGAACGGGCATGGGAGGCTCCTTTGCCTGGTGCGTCCAACGCTCAGTCCAGTGGACGCCTCTTGGCCGGATCCGTCAACATGTCCAGATCTATTTGAACAATCTGTTCAGCGGATAGCCCAGTTCGTCGAGCATTCCAGTCACATTGCCCAGCTTCGGAGAGTGGACGATAGAGTCCCGTCGTGGCCGAGCCCCTCGACGCTGTCGACTGGCGTGTTCTGCGGGTCCTGTCGGAGGGTTCCCGCATCGGGATGCTCGAGCTGTCCCGCCGGGCCGAGGTCGCCCGGGGCACCGCCCAGGCCCATGTCGACCGCCTCGTCACCAACGGCGTGATCACCAGCTTCGCCCCCCACCTCGATGTGCGGGCCATGGGCTACGGCGTGCTGGCCTTCACCACGATCGACATCGCCCAGGGCCGCCTCGGCGACGTCGTGGCCCACCTCCGGGAGATCCCGGAGGTCCTCGAGGCCCACGCCACCACCGGGGCCGACGACCTGCTCTGCCGCATCGTCGCCCGGAGCAACGATCATCTCCAGGAGGTGCTCAACCGCATCCTCGAGGTGCAGGGCATCAACCGCACCCAGACGGTCATCGCCCTCTCGGAGCAGATCCCCTACCGGGTCACCCCTCTGGTCGACGCCGCGGGGGGAGAGCGCAGGCTCCGGCGCGTGAAGGGCTGAGCCCTCCCCTAGCGGACGACCGGCTGCTCGGGTCGGGTGGCGGCGTCCGTGAGGACGATCTCGTTGTTGGTCTCGGCCGGAGACGCTGCGCCGGAGCGAGGCTCGATCCACGTGTCCTCCCCGAGGAACACCTCGAGGAAGGCCCGCAGCTCGGCCAGCCCCTCGACCCGCGCCTTGTAATAGCGGCGGGTTCCTTGACGGCGCTCCGTGACCAAACCGCTGTCCTTCAGGATGCGGAGGTGCTGTGACACGGCAGGCCGGCTCACCTCGAAATGCGAGGCGATCTGGCCCGCCGTCAGCTCCCGGTCACGGACCAGACGGACGATTTCCCGCCGGTGACGCTCAGCGATGGCCCGAATCGCAGCTTCCACGGCGTTCATTTAAGCGCAGCCTCACATCGTCGCTCAAGTAGACAGAAGAATTCCCTGGCCACAGGCGTAATCAGAACCTGCGACGTACCCCGGCGGTTCACTCCGTCGGAGGCCACGAACTGTGGGTATCGTCAGTCCCATGCCTCCCCGTCCTCCGCTGATTGTTCCGTCCGTTCTGCCGGCCGACTTCTCGCGGCTGGGCGACGACGTGGCCGCCCTGGAGAAGGCCGGCGTCGACCGCATCCAGTGGGATGTGATGGACGGGCATTTCGTGCCCAACCTGACCTTCGGGCCCGATGTGATCGCCGCCTGCCGCCCCCGGGCGGCAGTGGGCTTCGAAGCCCACCTGATGGTCAGCAATCCCGATGAGCTCCTCCCCCGCTACGTGGAGGCCGGCTGCGAACTGGTGATCGTCCACGCCGAGACGTGCACGCATCTCCACAAGACGCTGACGTCCATCCGGGGCTTGGGGGCCCGCTCGGGTGTGGCGCTCAACCCGTCGACGGGCATCGAGGCCGTCCGCCATGTCGTCGATCTGATCGACCTGCTCCTGGTCATGACCGTGAACCCCGGCTTCGGCGGGCAGGATTACATCGCCACCATGGAGCCCAAGATCGCCGAGGCCCGGGCGCTCATCGACGACAGCGGCTTCGACATCGAGCTGGAGGTCGATGGCGGTATCGGGCCGGCGACGGTGGCCGGGGCGGCCGGGGCCGGCGCCGACGTCCTCGTGGCCGGGAGCGCTCTCTTCCGGGATCCCGAGGGGCTGGAGCACGCCGTCTCCGACCTCCGGGCCCGGGCCGTCGCCGCCCACGAGGCCCGCGGCAGCCGATAAGGCCGGAACCTCCCCCCCAACTCGGACATCTCGGTCGAAGTTGGGCGCACTCTTAGCCGGCGGCAGAGGAGCCGGGCCCCGCGCCGTCGAAAGGGCCGCCCATGATGCACTGGAGGGCTGAGCCCCTGGCCGAACCGATGCCTGCGCGCTCCCGGGGTCCGAGGCCTCCGGCGCGCCCCGCAGGCCCTCAGTCCAGCCGCCCCGTCCTGGTGCGCTTCCTCACGCTGGCCATCGCCGCTCTCCTCACCGCCAACGCCGTCGTCGTGGCCGAGCAGGCCAGCGGCCGCGACCTGATCACCCTGGGCCGCGACGGGATCGACAACGCCCGCGAGGCCATCGCCAACCTCCTCGACGACAGCCCGGAGACGAAGGTGGCCGGCGAGGTCCTCGACCAGACGACCACCACCACCGCTCCCGCCGAGACGACGACCACGACCGGCGCGCCGGCGGGCCTTCCGGCTCCGATCGACACGACCACGTCGTCCGCCCCGCCCGCCACCGCGCCGCCGACCACGGCCACGACGGCCAAGAAGAAGGCCAACGGCACCGACTGGGCCAAGGTGGCCGGCACGGTCCGGCCCTACGTCGAGAAGGAGACCAGCCTGCCCTTCAAGGGGGAGGTCCCCGTCGTGGTCCTCGACAACAACGCCTTCGGCGCCCGGCTCAACGCCGTCCGCCTTGACCCGGCCATGGAGCGGGCCCGGCGGGTCGAAGGGACGCTCAAGGCGCTGGGAATCATCGAGCCCGGCGTGAACCTGGCCGAGCAGGTGCGGCGCCTGTCGACCGGCAGCGTCGGCGCCTTCTACGACGTCAAGGCCAACGAGCTGGTGGTCCGCAACGGCCAGCTGACGCCGTTCATGCTCAAGACGATCGTCCACGAGATGGTCCGGGCCGACTACGACCAGCACTTCGAGCTCGACCGGCCCAACCTGGTCATGCCGGCCGACGAGACGGGCGTCGCCTGGGACAGCCTCGTGGAGGGCACGGCCTCCCGCATCGAGGCCCGCTTCGTCTCCGCCCTGCCCGACAAGGACAAGCAGTCGGTCCAGGCCGAGCAGCAGCGCCTCGCCGGGCAGCTGCCGAAGGATCTGCCCGACTACGTGCTCGTGCAGTACGCCTTCCCGTTCGGCTCCGGCCCCCGTTTCGCAGACGCCATCATGAGCAACGGCGGCGCCGGACGGATCAACAGCGCCTTCCAGGCCCCGCCGGTGACCTCCGAGCAGATCATCCACCCCGAGAAGTTCCTGGCCGGTGAGGGCCCGAAGCCCCTGGCCGATCCGGCGGCCGACGGCGCCGTCGTCCGGTCGGGGTCGATGGGCCAGCTGATGATCTCGCTGATGCTGGCCCAGGTGCTCGACCCGGGCGACGCCGAGAGCGCCGCCGACGGGTGGGGAGCCGACCGCTACGTGGCCTGGCAGAACGGTGGGCAGACCTGCGTGCGCCTCGCCATCACCATGGACACCCCGGAGAAGGCCGCGGAGCTCGGCCAGGCCCTGGCCGCCTGGGCCCAGGACACGCCGGGGGCGACGGTGGCGGGCCAGGGGCCCTTCACCGTCACCCGCTGCGCGTAGCTTCCCGGCTCGGCGCCTCTAGCTGTCGGCGAGGCGCTTCTCGAGGTCCTTCAGCTGGTCGTGGAGGACGCCGGGGAGGCGCTCACCGAAGGTCTCGTAGTGCGCCTCGATCTGGGGGAGCTCCTGGCGCCACCTCTCCTTGTCGACCGTCGTCAGCTCGGTGACGACGGCGGGATCGATGCCGAGCCCCGTCGTGTCGAGCGCGCCCTCGGCCGGCACCCGGCCGATCGGGGTGTCGACCGCCGCCCCCTCGCCCGACACCCGCTCGATGATCCACTTGAGGACCCGGCTGTTCTCGCCGAAACCCGGCCACAGGAAGGAGCCGTCGTCGCCCCGGCGGAACCAGTTGACCCAGAACAGCTTGGGCAGCTTGGCGGGGTCGGTGGACGCCCCGATCTTCAGCCAGTGGCCGAAGTAGTCGCCCATGTTGTAGCCACAGAACGGCAGCATGGCGAAGGGATCGAAGCGCAGCTTCCCGACGGCGCCGGCCTGGGCGGCGGTGGTCTCGGAGCTCATGATGGAACCGAGGAACACGCCGTGCTCCCAGTCGAACGACTCGGTCACCAGTGGCACGTTGGTCGCCCGCCGGCCGCCGAAGAGGATGGCCGAGATCGGAACCCCGGCCGGGTCCTCCCACTCGGGGGCGATCGACGGGCACTGGGCGGCCGAGACGGTGAACCGGGCGTTGGGATGGGCGGCCGGCGTCCCCGACTCCGGCGTCCAGTCCTGGCCCTTCCAGTCGATGAGATGGGCGGGCGGGGTGTCGGTCAGTCCCTCCCACCAGATGTCGCCGTCATCGGTTTCGGCGACGTTGGTGAAGACACAGTCGTGGGTCAGCATGGCCACGGCGTTGGGGTTGGTCTTCTCCCCCGTGCCCGGCGCCACGCCGAAGAAACCGGCCTCGGGGTTGGTGGCGTAGAGCCGCCCGTCGGGCCCGAACTTCATCCAGCAGATGTCGTCGCCGACGGTCTCGATCTTCCAGCCCGGCAGGGTCGGGATGAGCATGGCCATGTTCGTCTTCCCGCAGGCCGACGGGAAGGCGGCGGCGACGTAGCGCTTCTCACCGCCGGGAGGCGTGACGCCGAGGATCAGCATGTGCTCGGCCAGCCAGCCGTCGTCACGGGCGATGGCGGAGGCGATGCGCAGGGCGAAGCACTTCTTGCCCACCAGCGCGTTCCCGCCGTAGCCCGATCCGTAGCTCCAGATCTCGCGGGTCTCGGGGAAGTGGACGATGTACTTGTTCTCGCCGTCGCAGGGCCAGGGGACGTCGGGACGGGCGTTGCCGTTCTCGTCGACCAGCGGATAGCCGACCGAGTGGAGGCAGGGCACGAAGGCGCCGTCGTCCAGCGTCTGGAGGACCGCCGCCCCCATGCGGGTCATGATCCGCATGCTGGCCACGACGTAGGGCGAGTCCGTCAGCTGGATCCCGATGTGGGAGAACGGCGAGCCCAGCGGGCCCATGGAGAACGGGACGACATACATCGTGCGGCCCCGCATCGAGCCCTGGAAGAGACCGGTCATCGTGGCCCGCATCTCGGCGGGATCGCGCCAGTTGTTGGTCGGTCCGGCGTCGATCTCCTGCTCGCTGCAGATGAACGTGCGATCCTCGACGCGGGCGACGTCGGCCGGGTCGGACCGGGCCAGGAAACTCCCGGGGCGCTTGGCGTCGGACAGCCGCTTGAACGTCCCGTTGGCCACCAGCAGCTCGCAGAGCCGGTCGTATTCCTCCTGGCTGCCGTCACACCAGTGGACCGAGTCCGGCTGGAAGAGTTGGCGGCCTTTCTCGACGAATTCCAACAGGGCCTGGTTTGTCGATGCGGCAGTCGTCGTCATCCACCAATTTTTGCCGACGCGGGGGCCCCGGTCACTAACCGAGGCGCATTTCTACGGACGGGCGGCGGCGGCCAGGGCTTTCAACTGGGTTTCGGTGCCGATGGCGATGAGGATCTGGCCGGCGGACAGCACCGTCTCCGGCGAAGGATTGGTGATGAACTCGCCGTCGCTTTCCCGCAACGCCAGGACCAGGGCGCCGGTCGAGTCCCGGATGTGTGTATCCCGCAGGGATTTGCCGGCCAGGGGCGACTCCTGCGGGAGCGGCACCTCCTCGAGGCGGAACTCGAGGCTGCCGTCGTGCATGACCACGTCGAGGAACTCGGCCACGTGGGGTTGGAGCACGAAGGCCGCCATGCGGGCTCCGCCGATGCCCTGCGGGTTCACGACCCGGTCGGCGCCGGCCTGGCTCAGCTTGGCCTCGGAGCTCTCGACCCGGGCCCGGGCGACGATGAACAGGTCCTTCCGCAGGCTCCGGGCGGTGAGCGTGACGAAGAGGTTGTCGGAGTCGGTGTTGAGGGCCGTCACCAGGACGCGGGCCCGGTCGATTCCGGCCTCCTTCAGGATCTCGTCCGACGTCGCATCGCCCCGCACGACGTGGACCGAGCCCTGGGCGACCGCCGCCCGGTCGGCGTCTTTCTCGATCACGACGACGTCCTGGCCGGCGCCCGACACGTAGTGGGCCAGATGGCGGCCCACCCGGCCGAAGCCGCACACGATCACATGACCGGCCATGCGGGCGATCTGGCGGTCCATACGTCTCCTTCCGAGCACTTCCCGGATCTGACCCTCCACCACACCCTCGAGCAGCAGCGTGAAGCTGTACAGCACGGTGCCGACGCCCACCAGGATGAGGCCGATGGTGAACAGCTGGGCGCCGGTGGAGAAAGGCCGCACCTCCCGGAAGCCGACCGTGGCCACCGTCGTGACGGTCTGGTAGAGGGCATCGAGCAGCGGGAAGCCGAACGCGGTGTAGCCGGCCGTGCCGATGACGACCACGCCGCACAGGGCGGCGAGTCCGAAGCGCAGCCGGCGCCATGCCTCCACGAGCGGACGATAGCGACCCGGCAGCGGGACTACGATGCTGCGATCGTGCTCGAGGGAGGATGCATGACCGTCCAGGCGTACGTGCTCATCCAGACCGAGGTCGGCAAGGCTGCCCAGGTGGCCGCCGAGGTCCGCAAGATCGAGGGCGTCAAGTGCGCCGACGACGTGACCGGCCCCTATGACGTGATCGTCAATGCCGAAGCCGACAGCGTCGACGAGCTCGGCAAGATGGTCGTGTCCCGGGTCCAGCTCGTCGAGGGGATCACCCGCACGCTGACCTGCCCGGTGGTCAACCTCTAGTCGGCGCTACACGTCCCGGGGGCGGCCGGCCCGCTCGGCGCGGCGTTCGTGGCGCTCGAGGGCCAGGGCCACCAGGCGGTCGAGCAGTTCCGGATAGGGCACTCCGGTGACCTCCCACAGCCGGGGGTACATGGAGATCGGGGTGAACCCCGGGATCGTGTTGATCTCGTTGACGAGAAAGCCGCGGCCGGGGTCCTCGAGGAAGAAGTCGACCCGGGCCATCGCCTCGCAGCGACAGGCCTCGAAGGCGGCCACGGCCAGCCGGCGCACTTCGGCGGTGCGCTCGGGGTCGAGATCGGCGGGCGCCCGCAGCTCGGCGGAGTCGTCGAGGTACTTGTCCTCGTAGGTGTAGAACTCGGCGCCGGGCACGATCTCCCCCGGCAGCGACGCCTCCGGCGGCCGGTCACCGAGGACCGCCACCTCGATCTCCCGGCCGGTGATGCCCTCCTCGACGAGGATCCACTCGTCGAAGCGCAGAGCGGTCTCGACCGCCTCCTCCAGCCCGGCCCGGTCATTCGCCTTTGACACGCCGACGGACGAGCCGAGATTGGCCGGCTTCACGAAGCAGGGATAGCCGAGCTGGTCCTCGCAGCGGTCGAGCTCGGCCTTGGTGACGCCGTCCTCCCGCAGGGCGACGTACCGGGGTGTGGGAAGGCCGCAGGCCGTGAAGGCCCGCTTCATCATCACCTTGTCCATCCCCACCGCCGAACCCAGCACGCCGGCGCCGACGTAGGGCAGGCCGGCCAGTTCCAGCAGCCCCTGGACGGTTCCGTCCTCACCGTAGGGACCGTGCAGCAGCGGGAAGGCGACGTCGACCGCCCCCAGCGGATTGCCCCCTGATTCGAGCCGCACCACCGACGAGCCCAGCCCGGCCCGGCGCTCGGCGAGGCGGACGGGCGCCCCGTCGACGTCGAAGGCCGGTGGGAACTGGCCGCTCTCCAGCGCCGCCCGGGCCCGCTCGGCCAGCAGCCAGCGGCCCTCGCGGGTGATGGCCACCGGAACGACGTCGTAGCGGCCGGGGTCGAGGGCCCGGGCCACCGCCACGGCGCTGACCCGCGAAACGTCGTGCTCGGCCGACTGGCCGCCGAAGAGCAGCAGCAGCCGCAGCCGGCGGTCGGGTGAGGGACTCATCGGGTGATCGCCGCCCGGAGGCCGATGCCCATCAGGAACAGGCCGACGAGGCCGTAGAGCATCTCGAGCCGGCCGCGCATCGAGTCACGGGACGAGTAGGCGAGCCCCACGGTGGCGAACCCCACGAAGCCGTAGAACATGTGGATGCGCGGTGCGGTGATGGTCTCGTCGGACACGAGCACCGCACCGCTCGTCACCTGCACCAGCAGGGCGACCTCGGCGATGGCGGTGAGCACCACCCACCATCGCCGGGGCATGCTCCGCAGGCGCCAGGCCACCAGTGCGACGATCCCCGCCAGGCCGTTGGCCACGATCACCACCCAGGCCCAGTCCCTGTGGAATTCGAGCAGGGCGTCGATATCAGCCGGCCCCGCCCGCGATCTCCTGCTGGATGACGTCGAAGGACCACAGCTCGCTGGCCGTCCCCACCGGACCCTGGCTGCCGTGCGCCTTGTGGCCGTGCTGGAACGCCGGGCTGTTGACCCAGTTGTTGAACGCTTCCTCGGAGCTCCACCGGGTGTAGACGAGGCACACGTCGCGGCCGTCGCTCGGCCGGAGCAACTCGAAGGCTTCGAAGCCCGGCATCTTCGAAACCTCGCCGGCCCGGTTGGCGAACCGCTTCTCGAACTCCTCCATCCGGTCGGCGGGCACCGTGATGGCATTGATCCGAACAACGCTCAAGGGGGAACCTCCCATGTCTCGCCCGAGATCCTATGGGCCGCCACCGGGGAGACATACAACGGGGAGGCGCCCGGGCCGGCGCCTCCCCGTCGGAAGGGTGATCGGTTGGTGGTGGGAGAGCTACGCCGCCGACACCGGTCCGGCGCTGTCGATGATCTCCAGCGCCGCGATGCCGACGATCGGCTGGGCCGGAGCCGACGGCAGCGAGCCGAGGGACGGGACGCTGCCGTAGCCGTTGACCTCGCCGTTGGCCCGGGTGACCCACAGGCCGTCACCGTCGGGTGACACCGCCACGCCCGTGACCGGCGAGCCGCCGAGCTTCGGGACGAACGTCTTGGCGTCGCCGAAGGCGAAGATGCCGCCGTCGGCCGCCACGAACCAGTAGCCGTCGTTGCTGTTGGTCGGCGCGATCCCGATGATCGGCTGGGCCAGCTTGATGCCGCCGGTGGAGCCGAAGAACCGGGCGCCGTTGCCGAAGGCGAACACACCGCCGTCCGACGCCACCAGCCAGTAGCCCCGGCCGTTGGGAGCGACGGCCATGCCGACGATCGGCTTGTTGAGCTTGATGTTGCCCGTCGAACCCCGGAAGCGGGCGTCGCCGAAGGAGAAGATGCCGCCGTCGGAGGCGACCAGGTAGTAGCCCTGGCCGGTCGGCGTCGGGGCCATGCCGACGATCGGCTTGTTCAGCTTGATGTTCCCGGTGGAACCGAAGAACTTGGCGTCACCGAAGGTGAAGACGCCACCGTCGGCGGCCACGAACCAGTAACCGCTGCCGACGGGGTTGGCGGCCATGCCGACGATCGGCTGGTTGAGCTTGATGTTGCCCGTCGAACCGGCGAACGGAGCGTCGCCGAAGGCGAAGATGCCGCCGTCCCGGCCGACCGTCCAGTAGCCGACCTTGGCCCGCACGAGCTCGGTGGAGAAGGTGCCGTCGTCCGGGCCGTCGGTGAGCAGGCCGGCATCGACGTTGTACATCATCAGGTGGCTGAAGGTCAGCGTCTCCGGCCGCCCGATGCAGGCGGGGTCGATCCCGACCCGGTACGTCTTGCCCGAGTAGGTCGCCATGGTGGCGGAACACAGCGGGCTCGCCCGGTTGACGTCGGTGGCGGCGTACACCTTGCCGAAGATGCTGCCGGCGGCGAAGCCGTAGTGGAGGACGTAGTCGTAGTCCGGCGCGGCGGCCTTGGTCCGGATCAGGAAGTTGATGCCGGTCGACACGTAACCCCAGGCGGGAGATTCCCGGGGGTCGTCGGGAACAGCGGTCTTCAGCGTGAACGTGATCTCGCCCGGCTTGTAGGCACCGGTGCTGCTGATGACGTCGCCGGAGCCGTACTGGGGGTAGGGCTGGGCGTCGCCGGTCCGGTCGGTCACGGTGACCGTCGTCACGATGGGCGCACCCCCGGCCGGCGTCGCCAGGGCGGCGACCGCCAACAGGGACGAAAGGGCGCAAGCGATACGCCACCGCAGAGGCAGACTCATCCGGTCCTCCCGAGCATTAGGAGCCACACGTCGATTGCTTTCGACGCCGCTCTGTCCGCGCCTCTTGGGCCGCTGTGCGATTGACCCCTTCGTCCCGGATACGGTCTTTCGCCGAGCCGGGAGGTGACGGGATGCCGACGACGAATGGGCGGAGTGTCCTCCTCGAGGTCCTGCGGACCGAGGGGGTGAAGCACTGCTTCGGCAACCCGGGCACCACCGAGCTGCCGTTCGTGGACGCCCTCGCCGACCATCCGGAGCTGCACTACGTCCTCGCCCTGCAGGAGAACGTGGCGGTGGGCATGGCCGACGGCTACGCCCAGGCCAGCGGCCGGCCGAGCTTCGTGAACCTCCACACCGTGGCCGGGCTCGGCGGCGGCATCGGCAACCTCAGCAACGCCCTGGCCAACCGCACGCCGATGGTGGTCACGGCCGGGCAGCAGGATCGCCGGCACCTGCTGTCGGAGCCGATCCTCTCCGGCGATCTCTGTGGCCTGGCGGCGCCGACCACGAAGTGGCAACACGAGGTGCGGCATCTGGGCGAACTGGCGCCGGTCCTGCGCCGGGCGTTCCTGTCGGCGGCCACCCCGCCGGGTGGACCGGTGTTCGTGTCGATCCCGATGGACGTGCTCGACGAGACGGGCGAGGTCGACGTGCCGGCGCCCTCCCGGCTGGAGCGGGCGGCGGTGGCCGGGGGACTCGAGGAGCTGGCCGGGTTGCTGGCCGAGGCGGCCCCCGACGGCCTGGCGCTGGTGGTGGGCGACGAGATCGCGGCCGGCGGGGCGGCGGCGCTGGCCGAGGTCGTCGCACTGGCCGAGACGCTCGGGGCCCGGGTCTACGGCGCGCCGCTGTACTCGAACCTCGACTTCCCGACCGACCACCCGCTGTGGACCGGCATGCTCAACTTCACCGCCGCCTCCGTGGCGGGAACGCTGTCGCGCTACCGGCGCATCTTCGTCATCGGCGCCAAGGCCTTCCTCGTCTATCCCTGGACGCCGGCGTCCCCGCTCCCGCCGGGGGGCGAACTGCTGCATCTGACGGCCGACGCCGGCCTGGTGGCCCGTGATCTCCCCACCCGCTTCGGGACGGTCGGCGACATCGCCGCCAGCCTCGCCGCCCTCCGGCCCCTCGTGGCCGCCCGGGTCGACCGCCCCTCGGCCGCTGCGGCCCTCGACCGGGCCCGGGCCGAGGCCGAGGGAGCGGCCGAGCGGTTCGCGGCCATGGCCGCCGAGCGGGCGGCGGAGTCGCCCATGCATCCGATGGCGGCCACGCACGCGCTCCTCTCGGCCCTGCCGGCGGGCGGTGCGCTGGTCGACGAGGCCATCACCACCGGCTTCCACGTCCGGATGCTGTACCGGTCGTCGACGCCGGGCTCCTACTTCTTCTGCCGGGGTGGCGGGCTCGGCTGGGGCGTCCCGGCCGCCCTCGGCGTGAAGCTCGCCCGGCCCGACCAGCCCGTCCTGTGCATCGTCGGCGACGGGTCGATCATGTACTCCGCCCAGGCGCTGTGGACCGCGGCCCACGAGAACATCCCGGTCGTCATCGCCGTGGTCAACAACCGCCAGTACGGCATCCTCAAGATGAACCTCGTCGAGTCGGGCAGTGCCGCCGCCCGGGAAGGACGCTTCGTGGGGATGGACCTCGACTCCCCTCCCGTCGACCACGTCGGTCTGGCCCGCTCGCTCGGTGTCGACTCCCTCCTCGTGGAGAAGCCGGCCGATGTGACCGACGCCACCCGGGCCGCCTTCGAGTCGGGCCGCCCGACGGTGCTCGAGCTGCCGATATCAGCTCCGCTGCGGTAGCGCCTCGGCCAGCCGATCGACCGCTCCGGGGGTGCGGATCCCCCACCAGAACAGGTCCTGCCCGTCGACGATGACCACCTCGGCGTCGGGGAGGACCTCGGCCACCTCGGTCAGGTGCCGTTCCTTGAACGGGTAGGGCTCCGTGGGCAGCAGCACCAGATCGGGCTTGCGGGACGCGGCCTCCTCCAGCTCCACCATGGGGTAGCGCACGCCCCGGCCCGTGAACACGTTGAAACAGCCGAGCAGGTGGAGCAGCGACGAGCCGTAGGTGTCGCCGGCCAGGGTCATCCACGGCCGGCGCCAGACGAGCACGAACGTCCGCCAGGGTTCACCCTTGCGACGGCCGTGGCGCTCCTCCAGCCAGCGGCCCCACGTCCCGGGCCCGAACGGCTCGGGGACCGCGGCGCCGACGGCTTCGGCCAGGGCGGCCACCGCCGGGCCCACCTCGGCCACCGACCGGGGCGACATCTCGTGGAGCGGGACGCCCAGCTCCCGGAGCCGCTCGACGTCCTCGAAGCGGTTCTCCTCGTCGTTGACCACCACGAGGTCGGGCCTCAGGGACGAGATCCGGGCCACGTCGGGATCTTTGGTGCCCCCCACCGCCGGAATGTCCGGCTGCTCGCAGAACCGCGTGCAGGCGATCGGCGTGACCCCGAGCGCCAGCAGCGTCTCGGTGGCCGACGGAACCAGCGAAACTACGTTCACAGGCGGTCGAGCAGTTGCGCCTTCTTGGCTTCGTACTCCGCCGCACTGATGGCCCCCCGCTCGAGCAGGTCGGCCAGCGCCGCGATCTGGTCGGTGACCGACGGCGCCCGGACGGCCCCTCCCATCGCCTTCACCTGGTTGGCCTCGATCTGACGGTAGATCTCCTGCTGGACGGCGTTGGGACGGGGGATGTCGGTGAACCGCTGCAGTCCCCTCTCCCCCGCCGACTCGATGAGCAGGTCACCGGCACCGAGAAGCCGCTCGAAGAACGACTGGTTGGAGGCGATGTCGTTGACCTTCTCCAGCGGGATGTCCCGTGACTGCTTGGCCAGGATCCCGGAGCGGAAGACGAGCCGCTCACTGGTCACCACGAAATGGGTCGTCTGCCACCGGAGCAGGCGGCCGCCGAGCCACAGCGCCCAGGCCAGGGCCACCGCGGCGGTGATCCACAGGCCGACGGTCTGCACGTCGCCGTTCTGCTTCAACGCACCGACCAGCAGGGCGAGGACGGGAATCCCGGCGAACAGCGGCCCGGCGAAGAACCACCAGTGCGGGCGCAGGTCGAGGGCCACCGTCTCGCCTTCGAGCAGGAGCCGCTTCGGGAAAGGCATGACGCGAGAGTACGACTTACCTGTATCTCTTGCGGCGGAATACGTCGGTCGAAAGCGACCCGACCCTGTCGAGGAAGAGCATCCCGTCGAGGTGGTCGAGTTCATGGAGCAGCGCCCGGGCTTCGAAGGCGTTGGCCTCGATCACCCGCGTCGTCCCCTCGGGGGTCAGCCCGGCCACGACCACCTCGGTGGCCCGGGCGACGTTGCCCGTGAAGTCGGGCACCGACAGGCAGCCCTCCCGAGCCAGTTCCTGATGCCGGGACAGGATCAGGACGGGGTTGAACAGCACGAACGGGCCGTGACAGGAGTCGGCCTTCTTGTGGCCGGTGACGTCGACCGAAAAGGCCCGGATCGACACCCCGATCTGGGGCGCGGCCACTCCGACACACGACGGTGAGGCGAACATCGTGTCGAGCAGATCGGCGGCCAGCGCCTTCTCGTCCGGGCCGATGTCGGTGACGGGCGAGCACACCCGTTTGAGCACGGCTTCGGGCAGGCGGACGACGGGGCGGACGGGCACCGGGGCAGCGCTCCCGGGCTCAGAGCACGTCCGCGTCGGCCGGATGCAGGCTGGCGTCGACGCCGAGCTCCTTGGCCACCGCCTGGATGCGGTTGTCGAGAGCGGACGGGTCGAGGCTGCGGGGCAGCGTGACCTCGAGGAGCATGGCGTAGACGGGTACGCCCTCCTCCTCGCCGAGGACCCGGGTGTTGACGTCGGTGATGTTCACGCTGTGGTCGGCCAGCACGGTCGAGACGTGGTGGACGATCCCCGGGTGGTCGGAGCCGTAGACCGACACGATGTACGGCTCACCTTCGACGAACAGCATCGCCCCCTCGCCCAGGGGGCGGACGGCCACCGTCAGGTCGAAGTTGGCCTCCGCCTCGGCCAGCGCCGCCTCCAGCGCCTCGGCCGACACGTCGTCGGGCGCCTCCACCAGCATCATCATCGTGAAGTGCCGGGACAGCACCGTCATGGAACAGTCCTTCAGATTGCAGCCCATGCGGAACAGCACGCCGGTCACCGCCGCGACGATGCCGGGCCGATCGGCGCCCAGGGCCCACACTGCGAACTCGTTCACCACAGGCCGGGAGCCTACGCTCTAGCGTGAGCGGGCATGCGGTTCGAAATCGAGCAGCACTTCACCGGCGCCCCGCAGGCCGTGGCCCGGATCTACACCGAGCCCCGGTTCTACGAGCTGCTCGGTGAGCTGCCGAAGCTCGGCCAGCCCGAGGTGCTCGACCGGCGGGAGGATGGAGCGGTCGTGCACCTCGCGGTGCGGTTCCGGTTCACCGGCAACCTCTCGGCGGCGGTCACCAGGGTGGTCGATCCCGCCCGGCTGACCTGGGTCGAGGAATCGGTCCACGACCTCGAGCGCCTCACGACGACCTTCCACATGAAGCCCGACCACTACGCCGACCGGCTCCGCTCCGAGGGCTCGGCCCACTACGAACCGGACGGCGACGGAGGCACCCGCCGCCTGACCGAGGGCGACCTTTCGGTCAAGGTGGCTCTCGTCGGTCGCAAGGTCGAAGGCGCCGTCGTGTCCGGCCTACGGGAGCATCTGGCCGCCGAAGTCGAGGTGATCGAGCGACTCCTCGCCGGCTCGTAACGCATTTCCGCGAAATCCGTTGACCGGCTTCCGGCCCACCGGTATCTTGGCTCTCGGCCGCGAGACCTCCGGGTCGAGCAGCCGAAGGGCAGTACCGGAGCCACGGTGCCGGATTCGTCTTCGGGCGGAGAGAGGCACCACCGAAGCCGGTCCCGTAGGGGCGGGCGAACCGGGGCGAAGGAACCGCCCGGATGAGGAGAGCCCCGAGGAGCACGGAGTTGGCGAAAGCCAAGGAAGGCTACTCGGGGCTTCCTCGCGTTCGGCGGCCGTTGCCGGTGGCCGGGTATCCACCATTCCTGTCACACCGCGCCGGTACCGTCCCGCTATGGGCGATGCCGACAAGCTCCTCGGTGATCTGAACGACCGCCAGCGGGAGGCCGTCACCACGCTGGCCTCCCCACTGGCCATCCTGGCCGGGGCCGGCTCGGGCAAGACCCGGGTGCTGACCCGGCGGATCGCCTGGCTGGCGGCCGAGGGAGCGATCGATCCCCGCCACGTACTGGCGGTCACGTTCACCCGCAAGGCGGCGGGCGAGCTCTCCGACCGCCTCGGGGCTCTCGGCGTGCGGCGGGTGGTGACGTCGGGCACGTTCCACGGGCTGGCGCTGGCCCAGCTGCGGCGCCGTTGGCGCGACCGGGGAGAGGCGGTCCCGGCCCTGCTGGAGCGGAAGTCCCGGGTCCTGGCGCCACTCCTCGGCGGTGGGCCGTCGGTCGGAGCGGAGGCGGCCGAGGTCGCCGGTGAGATCGAGTGGGCCAAGGCCCGGCTGGTGACGCCGGAGGGCTACGAGGCGGCGGTCACCGCCGCCGGGCGGGCGACGCCGCGCCCCGCCGGGGAAATCGCCTCGCTCTACGACCGCTACGAAACCGAGAAGTCGCGCCGGGGCGTGATCGACTTCGACGATCTGCTGTGGCGCCTCGCCGACGCGCTGGAGACCGACGCCGAATTCGCGGCGGTGATCCGCTGGCGACACCGGCACCTGTTCATCGACGAGTTCCAGGATGTGAACCCGGCGCAGTTCCGGCTCATCCGCCTGTGGCTCGGTGACCGGCGGGACCTGTGCGTGGTCGGCGACGACGACCAGGCCGTCTACGGCTTCACCGGCGCCGACGCCGGCTACCTCGTGCATTTCGGCCGCCACTTCCCCGGGGCCGGGATCGTCCGGCTCGAGGAGAACTACCGGTCGACGCCGCAGGTGCTGGCCGCGGCGCACGCCGTCCTGCCCGGCGGCACCCGGCGGAAGAAGCCGCTCCGCCCCACGCTGGCCGACGGTCCGGTCCCGACGGTGTCGGCCTACGCCAGCGACCGTGACGAGGCGGCGGCCGTGGCCCGGGCGCTGCAGGACGGCCACCAGCCCGGCGCGCCGTGGACCGGCACCGCCGTGCTGTACCGCACCAACGCCCAGTCGGCCCCGCTGGAGGCGGCGCTGCGGGCGGCCGGCATCCCCTACCGGGTCCGGGGCGCGGCCCGCTTCCTCGACCGCCCGGCCGTGGCGGCCGCCCTCGACGAGCTCCGCCGGGCGGCCGCCGCCGCCCCCGGTCTCCCGCTGAGGGCGCATCTGGCCGGGCTGGCGGAGTGGGCCGAGGAGGCCGGCGGCGGCGAGCAGGCGACCCGGGAGCGCCGGGAGCACGTCGACGCGCTCGTCCGCCTCGGCCACGACTACCTGGCCGCCACTGACTTTTCGGGGAACAGCCCCGAACCCCCGGGGCAGGGCGGGTCCGCGGCCGGCTTCGTCGCCTATCTGGTGACGGTGCTGGCCGAGGAGGACCCCACCGGCGCCGACGCCGTGGAGCTGCTCACCTTCCACAAGGCCAAGGGTCTGGAGTGGCCGGTCGTGTTCGTCACCGGGCTGGAGCGGGGCCTCGTCCCGATCGCCTACGCCGAGACGCCGGCCGCCCTGGCCGAGGAGCGCCGGCTGCTCTATGTGGCGCTGACCCGAGCGCAGCGGGAGCTGCACCTCAGCTGGGCCCAGCGGCGCACGCTCGGTGGGCGGGAGATGGGCCGCCAGCCCAGCCCCTATCTCACGTCGATCGAGGCCGCCCTGGCCGCCTTCGGCCCCGACGGCGACGGTGACTGGCAGGCGGCGGTGGCCGCCGAGCGGGCCCGGCTGGCCAAGGCCCGGGCGGCCGCCGGGCGGGACCGGGCGATGGTCGGGGCATCGGCTGATCCCCGGGTGCTGGCGGAGCTGGTGGCCTGGCGCAAGACGCTGGCCCGGGCGTCGGGCGTGCCGGCCCAGGTCATCTTCCACGACGCCACGCTGGCCGCGGTGGCCGAGGCCCGCCCGACCGACCGCGACGGGCTGATGGCCGTTCCCGGCCTGGGGCCCCTCAAGGTCGAGCGCTACGGCGAGGAACTCCTGGCCCTGGTCGCCCGCGCTTCGGCCTAGCCCTACTCCTCCTTGGGGGCGCCTTCGGTCAGCCGGGCTTCGAAGTTCTCGGTGTCGTCGGCCCCTCGGGCCGTGACGTACTGCTCGGCCGCTTTCCGGACCTCCTGCTTCTCTTCCGGCCGGTCCCGGTCGAGGTCTTCACTGGCTTCGTTGGCCAGGATGCGCGCTCCCTCCATGTCGATGGGGGCGGGCTCGATCTCGCCGCTCTGCGGATCGACCTTCACCTTCTCCTCGTCGGGGATCGGGGTGCGCTTTTCCATGCCGGAAGTCTTCCCCGCCACGGAGGTCGGGAATCAGCGCCCGGCCCGCCGGGTGATGCCGGCCACCGTGCCGAGGGCCCAGTCGACGGCCAGGGCGAGGAGGGCGGTCAGGGCGGCGCCGGTGTACAGGACGCGGTCCCGCTGGTTGTCGAGGCCGACGGTGATGAGCTCCCCGAGCCCGCCGGCACCCACGAACGTGGCCAGGGCGGCGGTGCCGACGTTCACCACCGCCGCGGTGCGGATGCCGGCCATCACGACCGGCCCGGCCAGCGGCAGCTCCACCCGCCACAGCACCTGACCCGGGCTCATGCCCATCCCCCGGGCCGCTTCGACGGTGGCCGGATCGACTCCGGCCAGTCCGGCCACCGTGTTCCGGAGCACCGGCAGCAGCGAGTAGGCCCACAGTCCGATCACGGCCGTGCGGAAGCCGATACCGGTCACCGAGAAGGCCAGCGCCAGTACGGCGATGGTCGGGACGGACTGCCCGACATTGGCCAGGAACAGCAGGGGCGGCGCCAGCCGCCGCAGCCCCGACCGGGTGGCGGCGATTCCCGCCGGCACGGCGGCCAGCACCGCCAGGGCGGTCGACACGGCGCAGAGCGCCATGTGTTCCCAGATTCGCTCGGCCAGCTCACCGCCGGCCAGCACCCCGGCCTCGGCGCGGTCCGCGCCGTGCTGGGCCCAGGCGATGACGGCGACCGCCGCCGCGGCCAGCGCCGCCGGGACGACGAGCTGACGAAACAATTGTTTCATCGCCCTTCAACCTCAACTTCAGCCTGAGAATCATGGGTCACTGCGGACGGGTCGTCGCGCCGGAGCGCCGCCCGGATCGAGGCCAGCGTGACGAGCCCGACCACGGAGCCGTTGTCGACGACCGGGACGCCGTCGGCGTCGGCGGTCAGGAGGGCGGCCATCACGTCGGCCAGCGTGGCGTCGGGGGCCACCCCCGGCCCGTCCGGGGCCGTGGCCGCCGCCGGCTCCGGGGCGATCGCGTCGGCGGCGGAGAGCAGGTCGAGCCGGCGGAGTGTGCGGCCGGCACCGACGAAGCCGGCCACGAACGGTGTGGCCGGACGGGCCAGGACCTCGGCCGGGGTGCCGTACTGCTCCAGGCGCCCGCCTGTGGCCAGCACCGCCAGCCGATCCCCGAGCCGCAGGGCTTCGTCGATGTCGTGGGTGACGAGCACCACCGTCCGGCGCAGCCGGCGCTGGAGGCGGAGGAACTCGTCCTGCAGCCGGGTCCGGGTCACGGGGTCGACGGCGCCGAAGGGCTCGTCCATCAGGAGGATCGGCGGATCGGCGGCCAGCGCCCGGGCCACCCCGACCCGCTGGCGCTGCCCGCCCGACAGCTCGTCGGGCCGCCGGTGGCGGTAGGTGTCCGGGTCGAGCCCGACGAGATCGAGCAGCTCGTCCACCCGGGCTTCGATCCTCGGGCGGTCCCAGCCGAGAAGGCGCGGCACGGTGGCCACGTTGGCCGCCACGTCGAGATGGGGGAAGAGACCGACCTGCTGGATCACGTAGCCGATCCCCCGCCGCAACGCCACCGGGTCGGCGGCGGCGACGTCGCGCCCGTCGATCAGCACCCGGCCCGCCGTCGGTTCCACCAGCCGGTTGACCATCTTGAGGGCCGTCGTCTTGCCGCCTCCCGACGGCCCCACGAGCACGCACGTCTCCCCCGCCGGAACCTCCAGGCTGAGCCGGTCGAGGGCGAGCGGCCCGGTGCCGAACCGCTTCGTAGCGTCCTCGTAGCGGATCATCGGCTTCTCCGCAGGCCGCCCTCGACCAGCGCCAGCGTGCCGTCGACCGTCAGGGCCAGGGCGGCGATGACGATCGTGGCGGCCAGGACTTCCGTCTCGTCTCCCGCCCGGAGCCCGGCGAAGACGAATTCACCCAGGCCGCCGGCGGCCACCAGGGCGGCCACGGTGGCCATGCCCACCGCCGTGACGGCCGCCACCCGGATCCCGCCCACCACGACCGGCAGGGCCAGCGGGAGCCGGACCCGCCACAGCGTCTGGGCTTCGGTCATGCCCATCCCCCGGGCCGCCTCCACCACGTCGGCCGGCACCTCGCCCAATCCGACGACGGTGTTCCGCAGCACGGGCAGCACCGAGTAGAGGGCCAAAGCGGCCACGGCCGGGGCGGTCCCGAGACCCAGGGGGGCCACCAGCAGGGCGAAGAGCGCCAGGCTCGGAACGGTGAAGATCACGCCGGCCGTCCCGACGGCCAGGGCGGCCAGCCGGGGGCGCCGGGCGGCGGCGACCCCGAGGGCCACCGCCGGCGGGACGGCGATGAGCAGGGCCAGCGCCACCAGCCGGGCATGCGTACCGGTCCCGCTCCACAGCTCCGGCCGGTTCTCGACCAGGAAGTGCCACACGTCGATCTGGCTACGGTAACGGCGATGAAGCGAGGTGTCCGTCACGCGGTGGCCTTCGCCGGGCTGGTGACGCTGGTGGCGCTGTCCTGCGGCGGGGGCGGAGGCGGCTCCGGTTCGGGCGTCGAAGCCGGGCGGGGCCGGATCGTGGTCGGCTCCAAGCTCGACACCGAGGCCCAGATCCTCGGTCGGCTCATGGCCCTGCAGCTCGAGGCCAAGGGCTACGACGTGCGCACCAAGATCCCGCTCGGCGGCACCAACATCATCCGTAAGGCGCTGACCTCGAAGCGGATCGACGTCTACTGGGAGTTCACCGGCAGCGGGCTCAATCTCCTCGGTGAGCGGCCCATCGGTGATCCGCAGGCGGCCTACGCCAGAGTGAAGGAGCTCGACGCCGCCAACGGCGTCACGTGGCTGCCCGCCGCCCGCCTCAACGACACCTACGCCCTGGCCGTGAAGGGCGACGGTCCGATCGCCGCCCGGACGCTTTCGGAACTGGCCGCCGCCCTGAAGACGCAGCCCGGCGCCCGGTTGTGTGTCGACCCCGAGGGCGGCTTCCGGGAGGACGTCCTGCCGCTGCTGCAATCGGTGTACGGCATGTCGTTCTCCGACACCACGCAGTTGGGCTACGAGCTGATTCCGCCCGCCGTGGCCGAGGGGCGCTGCGCGGCCGGCATCGTGTACTCGACCGCGGCGCTGATCGTGAAGAACGGGCTCCGGGTGCTCGATGACGACAAGGCGGCGTTCGGCGCCTACACCCCGGCGCCCACCGTGCTGACCTCCCGGTTGTCCCGCTGGCCGAACCTGGCGGAAGACCTCGCCGCGCTCACCGCCGCCCTCGACACGCCCACCATCACGACGCTTAACGCTCAGGTTGACGTTGAGAAATCGACGCCTGAACAGGTCGCCCGGAACTTTCTTGTCACGAGAGGCCTGGTTTCCGGGGCAGGCGCGGACAAAGGCTCCAACGGCGGTTGACAGGCCGCCCAACCCCGCGCGAAGGATGGGCGAACCGGCGAGCAGGAGGAGTGCTGATGCCCCTGGCCCGAGGGAATCACCGGCTGCCTTCCGTCGATGAGAGCTGGCCGTATTCCGATGCCGAGGACGAGTTGGCCGCCGAAGACGAGGTCGATCTCGACGTCCTCGAGCTCAGGGTTGATCCCCGGGCCTATCTAGGGCTCGACTCCGACGAGCGGGAGGTTCTCTTCCTCCGCTTCGGTCTGTCCGACGGGCGGGCCCGCTCGATGAAGGAGATCGCCCGGACCCTCAACGTGACGCACGCCCAGGCCCGCGAGCTCCTGGGCCGGGCGATCGAGAAGGTCCGCAACAGGGTCGCCCTGGAGGCCTGACCACCCGCCTACCATCGGTGGGTTGACAGCGCAGCGGTCATCCCTCCTCCGTCGGCGAGCAGACGCTCCACAGCCCCCGGCCGGTTCGGCGCGCCGCCAGCTCTTCGTCGAGCATGGCGCGGCCGTGGCGGCCGTTGGGCGGGATTACCAGCAGGCGGGCGTACCCGCCGGCCAGGAGCTCGTCGTTGAAGCGGCGGCCGTCGACCTCGACATAGGCCAGCAGGCGGCCGAACCGGTCCCGGTGCTGGCGATCGAAGCGGAGGCGGACGGTGCGATCGGTGAGGCGCCCGGCCGTGAAGGCCGCCGCCTCGGGCCCGTAGCAGCCGACCGGCTTGTGCGGGTCGACCGTCTCGGGCGCGTCGACGCCGAGGAGGCGCACCCGCTCCCGCCGGCCGGCCACGGCGACGTCGAGCGTGTCGCCGTCGATCACCGCCGTGACCCGGGCCTGCGGCCCGTCCGGGCCGACCAACGACCGCGCCGTGCCGAGGCGCCACCCGCCGAGCGAGGTGGCGGCCAGCGCGGCCACGAGCACCGCCGACCCCCGGCGAGGGTGCACCATCGGGGGCGGATGGTATCGGCGGCCCGTCCGGCCTCCGGGGGGATTTCCTCATGACCGCCGTCACCCCCGCCCGGGTCCCCAAGGCCCGGGTGGCGCTGCTCGTCGTCGTGGCCCTCGTGGTGTCGGCCCTGGCGGCGTCGGCCACCGCCGTGGCCCTCAGCAGCCGGTCCGACCTGTCGTCGACACGGCGCGGCGTCGACGACGCCTGGAGCAGGCTGCGGCCCTCGCTCGACGAGCGGTACCGCCACCTGAGGGAGGCGGCGGCCGCCGCCCGGACCCGGCTCAACGCCACCCGGTCGGTGTTCGACGAGATCGACGGGGCCGTGGCCGCCTGGCCCGGCACCGCCCGGCAGGCCACGGACCGGCAGGTCGCCGCCGCCGCCGAGCTCGAAGGGCTCGCCGCCCGGCTGGCGGCCACGGTGGCGTCGACACCGCGGCTGCGCGGCGCGCCCGACGTGACGGCGGCCCTGGACCGCCTGCGGGCCACCGACACCACCGCCGGCCGCGGCGCCTACAACGCGGCGGTGAACGCCTACCACCGGGCCCGGGGCGGTTTCCCCCGGCGGCTGGTCGCCGGCGCCCTCGGCTACGAGGAGCGCCGGATGCTGGAAGTCCCGGTTTAAGCCGGAGTACCGGCCCGCCGTCGCCGCCGCCGGCCGATACGGTTGCACGGATGAAGCTTCTCGTGGTGGGTGGGGCGGGCTACATCGGCAGCGTCGTGGCCGCCCAGCTGATCGACGCCGGGCACACCGTCACCGTGGCCGACAACCTCTCGAAGGGCCACGAGTGGGCCGTCCCGCCGAAGGCCACCTTCGTGGAGGTCGACGTGCTCGACGCTCCGGCGCTGACCGAGGTGGTCGGCGACGGCTTCGACGGTGTGCTGCACTTCGCGGCCCTGTCGCTGGTCGGCGAATCGGTCACTGAACCCGTCCGGTACTTCCGGACCAACGTCGCCGGCACGCTGAACCTGCTCGACGCCGTCCGGGCCGCCGGAGTCGAACGCCTCGTCTTCTCGTCGACGGCGGCGACCTACGGCGAACCGGAGGAGGTGCCGATCCTCGAGACGGCGGCCACCGTTCCGACGAACCCCTACGGTGCCTCGAAGCTGTCGGTCGACATGGCCATCGGCGCCGAATGCGCCGCCGCGGCCGCCCGGGGTCAGGCGTTCGGGGCCACCAGCCTGCGGTACTTCAACGTGGCCGGCGCCTCCGGCGACTACGGCGAGCTCCACGACCCCGAGACCCACCTGATCCCGCTGGTCCTGCGGGTGGCGGCCGGCCTGCGGGAGTCCGTCCAGATCTTCGGCACCGACTACCCCACTCCCGACGGGACGGCGGTGCGGGACTACATCCACGTCGAGGACCTCGCCCGCGCCCACCTGCTGGCCCTCGACGCCATCACCCCCGGGACCCACGCCATCTACAACCTCGGCAACGGGACAGGGTTCTCCGTCCGGGAGGTGGTGGAGGCCTGCCGGGCGGTCACCGGCCATCCGATCCCGGCCGTCGAAGTCGGGCGGCGGGCCGGGGACCCGGCCGTCCTCGTGGCCTCCAGCGACAAGATCCGCCGGGAGCTGGGCTGGGTGCCGGAAAAGCCGTCGCTCGAGGCGATGGTGGGTGACGCCTGGGCCTGGATCCAGGCCAACCGGCACCGTCACTAGGCAGCTTCACCTGGCTCCCGGGAGGCAATCAGCCGGCGCCCCCCGGCCACCACAGCGTGACGTGGGGCCGGGGGTTGATGGGCGGCAGGAGCGCCGCCACTTCGGGATCACGTTCGGCCGGCAGGCACAGCCGTCGCCGCGTGAAGGCGACGAGCTCGTCGTGCTCGTGGTCGGTCCAGCGGGGCGGCGCGTCGAACTCCTCCAGGTCGACGTCGAGGCCGAGGTCCCGCAGGACGGCGGCGGCGTCCCGCGCCGTCGGACGGGTCGGACGGGGAACACCGTGGAAGTGCTCCCACAGCGGATTGAGCAGCGCCTGGGGATGGGAGGCGGTGATCTCGACCACGACCCGCCGCCGGGCGTGGTCGGTGAGCGCCAGCACGAACGGGACGAGGTCACCGACGTTGTAGAGGACGTGGTGGCAGACGACCACGTCGGCCGGCCCGACGTCGCCGGCGGCGGCGGGCCAGAGACCCTCCACCTCGCGGTGGTCGATCCCCTGCCGATCGGCCAGCTCGGCGAAGGCGGCCAGCATCCCGGAGCTCTGGTCGACGGCCGTGATGGCCGCCCCCGGTGGGCACAGCGGCAGGCTGGCCGCTCCCCCGCCGGCGCCGACGTCGACGATCGAGCCGCCGTCGGGGAGCGCCTCCAGCGCCCGCTGCTGCGACGGGGTGCGGGGCCCCGTTCGAGCGGCCAGCGCCTCCTCGGCGGCCCGGGCGAAGAGGCCGGTCGGGCAGCCCCAGGGCGTCTCGGGGGCGGCGGCCAGGATCCCGGCCGGAATGGCCCAGGACTCGAGGTCCTCCCGCCAGCGGCGGGCCGAGTCCGGAAGCGGCATGTCGGGGGCGTCGGTCATCGCCTCGACGTTATCCGTGGTCGCCGTTCGCCCCTTTAGCCTGACGGTGCATGGGGGATGCGGCGGTGGCGATCGTGGTCGGGTTGGTGGTGGCCGGAGTCATCGCCTTCCGCCGCGCCCGCGGCGTGTTGACCCCGGAGGCCCGGAGGGTGGCCGCTCGGCCCGGCCTCCGGACCCGTACCCGCCAGGCCGCCACCACCGGCCTCACGGTCGGCCGGGTGGCCGTCGGCGTCGCCGCCCTCGTCGGCATCGTCTGGCTGGCCACGGAGCTGTTCACGTGACGGCGGTCAACCCCGAACCGCTGCCGGAGGATCTCCTCGTTCCGCATCCCCGGCGCCTGCCACCCGAGCATCCGCAATACGAGGAGATCATGGCCGCCCACGCCGACGCGATCCGCCACGGCCGGAGCCTCTACCGCGATCCGGAAACCGACCTGTACGTGATGACCGCCGTCCATCTGTGGGAACGCGGCTACTGCTGCTACTCCGGCTGCCGGCACTGCCCCTGGGTCGACCGCGACCGCTAAGCCAGTACGGCCGGGGGGGGGGCGGGGGCCCCACGCTCCGGAGGAGTCGAGCATCTCGGAGACTGCGGGCCGGAGGGGGTGGAGGAGGCGCGGCCCGGCGGGTCTCCGAGATGCTCGGTCAGGAGCCCCGGGGCGGCGAAGCCGCCAGAAACATGCCTCGGCGGGAGGGCGCAGCCCGCTAGGCCGAGGCGCCGAGCATGCCCTCGTGGGCCCGTTCGATGCGGGCCACCTCGTCGACTGGGGCCACCCACCAGAAGGACCGGACGGTGGCGTCCCAGTCGGCCAGCAGCGCGGCGGCCAGGACGGAGCCGGTGTGCTCCCGGTGGCGCTCGACGAGGAAGCGCAGTTCGGCCGCCTGGGCGTCGTTGGGCCGGCGGGACTCCACCAGCTGCGAGTTGAGGCGGGCGCCGAGGAGGCCGTCGGGGTCGTAGACGTAGGCCTCGCCACCGGTCATGCCGGCGCCGAGGTTGTGGCCCACCGGCCCCAGGACGACGACGGTGCCGCCGGTCATGTACTCGCAGCAGTGATCGCCGGTGCCCTCGACCACCGCCACCGCCCCGCTGTTGCGGACGGCGAAGCGCTCCCCCACCCGGCCGGCAACGAACAGCTGGCCTCCGGTGGCGCCGTAGAGCAGCGTGTTGCCGGCCAGCGTCGGTGTCCCGGCGTCGTCGGCCGGCGGCCGGATGACGATCCGACCGCCGCCCATCCCCTTGCCCACGTAGTCGTTGGCCTCGCCGGTGAGCTCGAGCGTGACGCCGTCGGCCAGGAAGGCTCCGAAGCTCTGCCCGGCGACGCCGGTGTAGCGGGCCTGGACGGTACCGGGGGGAAGCCCGTCGCCCCATTCGATCCCGATGATGCCGCCGAGCTCGGCGCCGATCGTGCGGTCGGCGTTGGTGATCGTGTAGTCGAGCGTGACGTCCTGGCCGTCCCACAGGCCGTAGAAGGCGTCCTCGGCCAGCCGCCGGCCGAGTTCCGAGCGGGGCCGCTGGATGTCGACGCCGGACACGAAGCGCCGCACGCCGGACGGGTCGGCGGGCGGGGCCAGCAGGTACGACAGGTCGAGCGAGTCGGCCCGGGGGTCGCCGGTCTCCTTCTGGCGCAACAGCTCCACCCGGCCGATGGCCTCGTCGAGCGAACGCATTCCCAGCGACGCCAGCAGGCCGCGCACCTCTTCGGCGATGAACAGGAGGTACTGGGCCACGCCCTCGGCGGTGCCGGCGAACTTCGCCCGCAGGTTCGGCCGCTGGGTGGCGATCCCGGCCGGGCAGGTGTCCTTGTGGCAGGCCCGGACCATGATGCAGCCTTCGGCCAGCATCAGCGCCGTGCCGAACGAGTACTCGTCGGCGCCGAGCAGGGCGGCCATGAGGATGTCCCGGCCGGTCTTCATGCCGCCGTCGACCCGGATGCGCACCCGGTCCCGCAGATCGTTGTCACACAAGGCCCGTTGCGTGTCGGCCAGACCCAGCTCCCACGGCATGCCGGCGTGTTTGATGGAGGACAGCGGCGACGCGCCCGTCCCGCCGTTGTTGCCCGAGATCATCACGACGTCGGCCAGCGCCTTGACCACGCCGGCGGCGATGGTGCCGACGCCGTCCTCGGCCACGAGCTTGACCGACACGTCGGCCATCGGATTGACCTGCTTGAGGTCGTAGATGAGCTGGGCCAGATCCTCGATGGAGTAGATGTCGTGGTGGGGTGGCGGGGAGATGAGCCCCACGCCGGGCTGGGTGTGGCGCAGCCGGGCGATCTCGGCCGACACCTTGTGACCCGGCAGGTGGCCGCCCTCGCCGGGCTTGGAGCCCTGGGCCATCTTGATGTTGAGCTCGTCGGCGAAGGCGCAGTACTCGGGCGTCACGCCGAAGCGGCCCGAGGCGATCTGCTTGATGCGGGAGTTGATGTCGGCCGCTGTGCCCCGGGTCCGGTAGCGGTGGCGGCTCTCGCCCCCCTCACCGCAGTTGTTGCGGGCGCCGACCATGTTGAGGGCCAGCGCCAGGGTCTCGTGGGCTTCGGCCGACAGCGAGCCGTGCGACATCGCCCCGGACGAGAACCGCCGGGTGATGGCCAGCGCCGGTTCGACCTCGTCGAGAGGGACGGGGTCGCCGGCCGGGACGAACTCCAGCAGGTCGTGGAGCTCGGTGGTCGGCCGGTTGTTGACCAGCTCGGCGAACCCGGCGTAGAGGTCGGCCCGGCCGTCGGCCACGGCCCGCTGCAGGAGATGGGCGCCCCGCAGCTCGTCGGGATGGACCGCGACGCTGTCGCCCTGGCCGTCGGGTGCCGCCTGCCCGAGGCCGACGGTGGCGTGGAGCGCCTCGATGGCGTCGGGGTGGCTGGCGTGGTACTCGCCGCCCTTGCGGAAGCGGACGAAGCCCGGACTGTCGAGCTCCGCCCGGTCGGCGGCGAAGGCCGCCTCGTGGCGGCGGAGGGTGTCCTCGCCGAGGGCGGCGAACCCGAGGCCGCCGATGACCGACGCTGTGCCGGCCAGGCAGGTGTCGATCACCTCGGCGGCGAGGCCGAGGGCTTCGAAGATCTGGGCGCCGCGGTATCCGTCGACGGTGGAGATGCCCATCTTGGAGGCGATCTTGAGGACGCCGTCCTCCAGCGCCGCCCGCAGCCGGGTCTGGGCCTCGGCCGAGTCGGTCTCGCCGAGCTGGTCGGTGTCGGCCAGCAGGGCCACGCTCTCCAGCGCCAGGCGGGGGCAGATGGCGTCGGCGCCGTAGCCGAGGAGGCAGGCGACGGCGGCCACGTCGCGGGCGTCGCCGGTGTCGACCACCACCGAGGCGTCGGACCGCAGCCGGGCGGTGATCAGCCGGTGGTGCACCGCCCCGGTGGCCAGAAGGCCCGGCACCGGCGCCCGGTTGGGGCCGATGCCGGTGTTGGCCACCACGACGATGGCCGCTCCCCCGTCCCGAACCGCCGCCTCGGCCTCGTCGGCCAGCCGGGCGACGGCCGCGCCGAGACCGGCCGGCCCGTCGGCCACCGGGAAGGTGGCGTCGAGCCGCACCGCCGGGAACGGCGCCCGGTCGGGGTCGAGGAGGTGGTCGACGGCGTCGGGATAGAGCAGGAAGGTCGGCAGCTCCAGCAGCCGGGCCGCCTCCGGCTCTTCGCTGAGCAGCGGTGACCGGGGGCCGAGGCAGGTCCGCAGCGACATCACCAGCCGTTCCCGGAGGTGGTCGATCGGCGGGTTCGTGACCTGGGCGAAGCGCTGCTTGAGGAAGTGGTGCACCAGCCGCGGTCGCTTGGCCACCGCGGCGAACGGCGTGTCGTCCCCCATCGAGAACGTCGGCTCCTTGGCGTCGGTGGCCATCGGCTTGAGGACCATGGCCACCTCCTCCTTGTTGACGCCGAAGGCGACCTGGGTCCGGGCGATGTGCTCCTCGTCGGGCAGTTCCATCTGCGGCGTGCCGATCGGGAAGCGGCGCAGCCCCTCGTAGGCCCACCGGGAGTACGGCGCCCGCCGGGCCAGCGAGCGCTTGATGATTGCGTCGCTCTGGAAGCCCCTGTTGCCGTCAAGGCTGCCGTCGGGGTCGACGCAGAGCATCTGGCCCGGACCGAGCCGGCCCCGGCGCACCTTGCCGTGACCGCTGATCGGCACGGCCCCCACCTCGGAGGCGCAGACCACGAAGCCGTCGTCGCAGACCTGGAACCGCAACGGCCGCAGCCCGTTGCGGTCGAGCGCCGCGCCGGCCCGGCGGCCGTCGGTGAAGATGAGGCCGGCGGGGCCGTCCCACGGCTCGGACAGGCAGGCGTGGTAGCGGAAGAAGTCGCCGACCTCGGCCGGCAGGTCCCGGCTGCCTTCCCAGGCCTCGGGGACGAGCATGGCCAGGGCGTGGCGGATGTCGCGCCCGCCCCGGACGAGGAGCTCCACCGCGCTGTCGAGCTTGCCGGAGTCGGAGTCCTCCGGGTCGAGCAGCGGGGAGAACAGCTCCTCGGGGCCGAGGCCGGCCGCCTCGGTGCCGAGCCGGCCGCGGGCGGCCATGCGGTGCTCGTTGCCCCGCAGCGTGTTGATCTCGCCGTTGTGGCACAGGTAGCGGAACGGCTGGGCCCGCTCCCAGGCCGGGGTCGTGTTGGTCGAGAAGCGGGAGTGGAAGATGGCCAGGGGCGCGTCGAAGTCCGAAGCGGCGAGGTCGGGATAGAAGGCCGACAGGGCGTCGCTCATGACCAGCGCCTTGTAGACCACGGTGGCGAAGGACCAGCTGGCGAAGTAGTGCCGGACCCCCGCCGCCCGGCAGGCGGCCTCGGCCCGGCGCCGGGCCCGGAAGCAGCGCCGCTCGCTGTCCAGGGCGTCGGCGGCGGCGGGCACGGCGAGGATCGCCTGCCCGAAGTGCGGGGCGCTGCGCCGGGCGGCCGCCCCCAGCAACGTGTCGTCGGTCGGAACCGTGCGCCACCCGAGCACGGCGAGCCCTTCGGCCGTGCAGGCGTCGGCCACCGCCTGCTCGGCGGTGCGGCGGGCGGCATCGTCGACCCCGTCGAGGAAGGCGCTGACCACCCCGAGCCGGGACCCGGCGGGGACCGTCAGGCGGGCCTCGGTCGCCACCCGGGTGAAGAACTTCTGGGGGACGGGCAGCAGGATGCCGGCGCCGTCGCCGGAGACGCCGTCGGCGGCCACCGCCGACCGGTGACGCACGCAGGCCAGGCCCACCAGCGCGGAGTCGAGCAGGGCCCGGCTGGCCCTTCCCTCGACGTCGGCGACGAGGCCGATGCCGCAGGCGTCGCGGTCGAAGCGGGCGGGTGGTCGGAAGCTCATACAACCTCTCCAAGTCGTGGCTCAGAGCGCGCGAAAAAGGCGCCGTCCCTGCACCTCTGGCGGTTGGGACGACGCCGGTGTCGTGACCCCCATGATACCGGACTTCCCTCAGGCACCCGCCTCGAGCAGGTCGGCGAAGGACTCCGAGAGGCACTCCATCAGTGCCGCCGGATCGGTCACCGCCGCCGGATCGAGGTTCACACCGAGGTGGAGGCGGTCGTCGCAGGTCAGCAGTGTGAAGTTGACGGCGCAACCCACCCTGGGCCCCATCGGCCAACTCGCCTCGACCGGGGCGCCGGCCATGTACCGCCCCGACCGCAGGCCGGGGACGATCGAGGCGGCGAAGTCCACGGTGCGGGCCTGGGCCCGCAGGGCCGGTACCAGCACGGAGGGCGGGAGGAGGCTGATGAGCCCGGCCAGGCTGTCGGCCATGGTCAGGCCCGGCTCGGCCGCCACGCGGTCGAGCGACCGGCGGACGGCCGCCACCCGCTTGGCCGGATCCTTCGGTCCGAGCGGTACGACGACCCGGGCCGGGGCGAACCGGTTCCCGCCGACGGTGGTGACGGCGACGCCGCCGGGGCCGGCGTTCCCCCCGTTGGCCCGGAGGCTGAGCGGGATGGCCATCCGGAGCGCGTCACAGGGAGCGCCCATCCGCTCGTGGTAGGCGAGCAGCCCGCCGGTCACGCCGGCCACGAAGAGGGCGTTGCGGCTGGTGGAGAGCGTCCTGGCCGCCCGCCGGACCGCACCGAGGTCGAAAGTGTCGGTCTCGAACCGGCGGGCCAGCGACCGGCCCGACATGAGCGGCGACAGCGGCCCGCCGGACACCATGACCTGGTCGGCCACCGAGCGCGCCGTCCGCCCGGCCCGCTCCGCCAGGATCCGCAGGTCGTCTCCGGTCGCCAGCGGCAGGGTGGCGGCCAGCTCCCATCCCTTCCGGGCCGCGGTCATGCCCTGGCCGAGCCGGTAGGCGAGGGCCGAGGCGGCGTCGCCGAGCCCGCCGGTGAACCGCTCGAAGAGGCCCCCGGAGTTGTCCCGCTCGGCGGGCCGGTCGTGCCAGCCGGCCAGCGGCCCGCTCACCACGTCGGCCGGCGAGAGGATCTCGGGGTGGCGCCACACCAGCGGGTCGGGGGCGGGGGGCGGCGGGGAGACCGCCGGCGGGCCCTCCGGCGGCGTCCGCTCGAGGAGGCTGCGGAGGAGCTTCATGCCGCCGACGCCGTCGGTCAGGGTGTGATGGAGTCGCTGCAGCACTGCGCAGCGCCCGTCGGCCAGGCCTTCGACCACGGTCAGCTCCCACAGCGGGCGGGCCCGGTCGAGCGGCATGGCCGCCAGCTGGGCGGCGAGGTCGAGCAGCTGGCGCATCTCCCCCGGTGGCGGCAGCGACAGGCGGCGCAGGTGATAGCCGAGGTCGAAGTCCGGGTCGTCGGCCCACTGCGGGGGAGCCAGTCCCAACGGCGGACGGGCGACCCGTTGGCGCAGCGGCGGGAACGTGGCGATGGCCCGCTCCAACCCGGCCCGGAGGCGGGCGGGGTCGGGCGCCGACTCGAGCAGCGTGATGTTGGTGAAATCGGTCCGCAGGAACGGATCGGACTCCACCGCCCACATGATCGCCTCGGCGTCGTTCATCCTGGCGGCCATAACGTTCCTTTGACGAGCGGACAGGTCCCCCGAGAAGGACCCTCGATTGTGCCACCAGGGATCCAGCGGTGCCGATGGCCGGCGACTAGGAGCCTCGGACCAGGGAAAACCTTCTGCGGCGTAGTCATCGAATGACGCGATCGGGCCATGGTCGCGACGTTGGCTTTACCTGACACTGCCTCTACGGCCTCCACCGAGGCCCTGAGCGATGCGACGATCCCCGCGGCTGTACCTGGTCGCCTGGCTGCGGGATGAGCAAGAGGCGAACCCGGCGCTCGGACCCTGTCACATCGACCTCGCGCCGGAGGCTTCAACCCGTGCTCATTCGTCCCCGGTCGGCCCGTATGGCCGGCCTTGCCCTCGCTGCCACCACCCCGTTCACCCTGGCCGCCGCCAGCCCCGCCTTCGGTGCCGGTGACGACGCGGTCGTCAGCGCCGACCCCACGTCGACCCCGGGGATCGTCCATGTGACGTCGAGCAAGGCGCTCAGCCGAACGACGGTCGTCCTCTGCGGCGGATCCCTGGTGGTCATCCCCGGTTGGGAGAACCAGGTCAAGAATGGCGACGTCCCGGTCAACGGCGTGGTCCAGGCCGTGTTCGTCCACTCAGGCAACAACACGACCGACGAGGCGAAGGCCCTGCTGGCCCTGCTGGCCGGCAACGATGCCGTGAACGGCGGATCGACGGGTGCGATCGCCTTCTACGACGAGGACGCCTGCGACCCGCCGTCCGATCCCGACCGGGACCCCGATCCCGATCCCGACCCGGACCCCGATCCCGGTCCCGACCCGGACCCCGACCCCGATCCCGACCCGGACCCCGATCCCGACCCGGACCCGGACCCCGATCCGGACCCGGACCCCGATCCGGACCCGGACCCCGATCCCGATCCCGACCCGGACCCAGACCCCGATCCCGGCCCCGACCCTGATCCGGACCCCAACCCCAACCCGGACCCGAACCCCAACCCGGAC
>JBFLYK010000016.1:0-127804 GCA_040756995.1 Actinomycetota bacterium
CGGGCCGCAAGGCAACACCGGACCGGCCGGGCCGGCCGGGCCGCAGGGCGAGACCGGACCGATCGGGCCACCAGGACCGCAGGGTGAAACGGGACCGGTCGGACCGGCCGGGCCCGCCGGCCTGCCCGGCGCCCCGGGCGTTTCCGGGTGGGAGATCGTTCATTCGGGGCCGGTCACCGTCCCGCTGAACGGCAGCACCAAGAGCATCGTGGCCCGGTGCCCGGCGGGCAAGAAGGTCTTCGGCGGCGGGTACAACTCGGCTTCGGTCACCGGCACTGACACCGCCACGGTCACCGCGTCCTTCCCGGTCGCGGGCGCCGTCCCAAACGTCGACCCGCGGACGACCCCGGGCTGGTTGATCTCGGCCCGGAACGCCACCGGCGACATCATGCTGACCGCCTACGCCATCTGCGCCACGGCCGTTTGACCGCCTCGCCCGCGGCAAGGAACCCGGCGCATCCCGGGTGGACTCGCACCTGCCCGGTGCGCCGGGTTCCTGATCGGCCCGGGGGTGGGGGTGGCCCCACCCCCAAAACGCCGGGTGGCGGGATGGTCGCCCGGGGCCCGGATCCTTATCGTGGTGAACGTGCCTCCTGCGACCGCCTCGCAGGAACGACTCACCGCCTCGACTGAGAGTTCGCCGGACGGTCCCCAGCCCGCCCAACGAGCCCGTCGGAGGCGGTGAGGCGCGTCCGGGCCCGAATGGTCCGACCTTGGCCGCCGTCCGTCCGGGATGTCCCCGTTGTCCGAAGAGCCCGATAAGAGAAGTTCAAGAGGACGCGAAAAATTTGTGACGACCCGGCGTCATGATCCCAAGTGTCCGGCGTTGTTCTCGTTGGAGGGATAGGGCATATGTCCCGGTCCCCCGGGCCCCCGCACGCCGTCCTGCCGGCCGGCCCGCGCCCGCGACGCCCTTAAGAGCCTTCGCTGGGGGCGAAACCCTGCCGGATCGTGTTCTCCGTCAGAACCCGGGGCTCCACGAACTGGAGCAGGTAGTCGGGGCCGCCGGCCTTCGAGCCGACACCGGACATGCCGAAGCCGCCGAACGGTTGGCGGCCCACCAGGGCGCCGGTGATCCCCCGGTTGATGTAGAGGTTCCCGGCCCGGAACTCCTCGGCGGCCCGGGCGATGCGGGCCGGGGAGCGGGAGAAGAGGCCGCCGGTCAGGGCGTAGTCGGTCGACCCGGCCAGATGGAGGGCCTGGTCGAAGTCGTCGGCCCGCATGGCGACCAGCACGGGGCCGAAGATCTCCTCGGTCGCCACCCGGCAGCCGGGCTCGTCGGTCACCATGACCGTCGGGCCCACGTACCAGCCGCCGTGGGGCAGATCGTTGCGCTGCACCACGACCTCGCCCTCCACGCGGGCCGCGTCCTGATAGCGCCGCACCCGCTTCCAGGCGTCCTCGTCGATCACCGCCCCGACCGAGTTCCGCAGTTCCCGGGGATGGCCGACCAGGATGAGCTCCGACGCCCCCGCCAGCCGGTCGATCAGCTCGTCGAAGATCGGGCCGACGCCGATCACCCGGGAGGCAGCCGAGCACTTCTGACCGGCGTAGCCGAAGGCACTGGCCACGATGGCCGGGACGGCCTGGTCGAGGTCGGCGTCGGTGTCGACGACGATGGCGTTCTTCCCGCCCATCTCGGCCACGACGCGCTTCACCTGAGCCTGGCCCGGCTGGTGCACGGCGGCGTGCTCGATGATCGACAGGCCCACCGCCGCCGAACCGGTGAACGTCACGAACGACACCTCGGGGCGGGACACGAGCTCGGCGCCGACCTCCTCGCCGACGCCGGGCAGGAACGCCAGTCCCCCCGGCGGGACGCCGGCTTCCAGCAGGATCTGCACCAACCGGTAGGCGATGCCCGGCGTCTGCTCGGCCGGCTTGAACAGCACCGTGTTGCCCGTCACCAGCGCCGCCGTCACCATCCCGCAGGGGATGGCCAGCGGGAAGTTCCAGGGGGCGATCACCACGCCGATCCCCCGCGGCTGGTACCGGTAGGTGTTCGTCTCCCCCGGGGCCTGGAGGATCGGCACGCCGGCCCCGAGGCGCAGCGCCTCCCGGCCGTAGTACTCGCAGAAGTCGATGGCCTCGGCGACGTCGGCGTCGGCCTCCTTGATCGGCTTGCCGGCCTCGAAGACCATGAGCGCCGCCAGCTCCGCCTTGCGGGCCCGCAGCAGCGCCGCCGCCTTGAACAGCACGGCCGCCCGGCCGGCGAAGCCCCGGGCGCGCCACTCCCGCCCGGCGGCCCGGGCGGCGCCGATCGCCGCCTCGACCTCGGCGGAACCGGCCCGCCCGCTGCGGGCCACCACCGTGGCGTAGTCGCCCGGGTCGACCGAGACGATCTCCTCCCGGGTGCGGACGGGCTGGCCGTCGATCAGCACCGGCGCCTCGAAGCCGAGCCGGCCCGGCGTCGCCCCCACCGCCGCCAGGAGGCGGGCCCGGGGCGCGATGCGGCGCAGCTCGGCCGGCGGCTCGTTCTCGAACGGCCCCGGGTTGGCGGGGTCGGTCGGCGGCCGCACCGGCGCCTCCGGCGCGGCGTCGGGCAGATCCTTCTCCTTGACCCTGGGTGGGCGGACGAGCTCCCGCAGCTCCTTGCCCTCGACGAAACGGTGCCGCAGGAACGACTCGTTCGACGTGTTCTCCAGCAGCCGGCGCACGAGGTAGGCCATGCCGGGTACCAGCTCGCCCACCGGGGCGTAGACCCGGAGGCGCTGCCCCATCGACCGCAGCGCGGCGTGCACCGGCTCGGCCATGCCGTAGAGCATCTGCAGTTCGATCGCCCCGTCGGGCAGGCCGGCGGTCCGGGCGGCGGCCAAGCCGTAGGCCAGGCTGCGCAGGTTGTGGCTGGCGAACGCCGGCCGCACCGCCCCGGCGTTGTCGATCAGGTGGCGGACACAGCGCTCGTAGTTGGCGTCGGTCTGGGCCTTCTCCTCGAACACCGGCACCGGCCAGCCCTCGGCCCGGGCCACGACCGTCTCGTAGTCCCAGTAGGCGCCCTTCACCAACCGGATCTGCAAGGGAACCCGGAGGGTGGCCTTCGACCAGGCGACGAGGTCGCGCAGGTCGGCGTAGGAGTCCTTCCGGTAGGCCTGCACCACGCAGCCGAGCTGCGGCCCGCCGGGGAACTCGTCGCCCAGCACCCGCACCAGCTCGAAGGTGAGGTCCTTCACGTCGTCGTGCTCGGTGTCGATGTGGATCGTGGCCGGCACTTCCCGGGCCCGCAGCAGGAGCGGCCGCAGCCGGTAGCGGGCCTCCTCCAGGCCTTCGGCCCGCGTCAGGGGGCCGAACCGGGGGGCCAGCGCCGTGGCCTTGACCGAGATGTTGACCCGGGGCAGCGGACCCCACGGATCCGATTCCAGCAAGGGCCGGACGGGCCAGGTGGCCGAGGACATCGCCAGCCGCTCGAGGACTTCGCCCACCCGCTGGGCGTAGCGGTCGGCCTCGGCCGACGTCACCGTCTTCTCGCCCAGCAGGTCGACGGTCGACGCCTCGCCCAGGCGCCACAGCGCCTCCAGGCGGGGCAGCGCCTCGGCCGCCGTCTCCCCGGCGATGAACTGCCGGGCCATCCGGTGAATGTTGCGCCGGGCCGTGGCCGCCGACACGCCGGCCCCGAACGGAACCTTGTCGCCGAGACCCAACCCCAGCCGCAGCGGAGCCGGCGTGGCGTCGCCCTCGAAGTACTCCCGGAGGTGACGCATGACGTCGTCATCGTCGCGGCAGCCGGGAAACACATCGACGAAACGGAAGAGCTGCGTCTTGAACGCGCCCTTGGCCATGGCCCAGTCGAGCAGCTGCTCGCTCCACCACGAACCCCGGAAGAGCCGCGTCTTCTCTTCACCGCCGGCCTCGGCGATCTGGCGGGCCAGCGCCTGGACATCACGCTCAGACGGTGCGCTCATCCCCTAAAGAGGCTACCGCCACTCCCAGCTTCTTCCGGCGGACGAATGCCGCGATTGAGGACTGAGGCCTCCTGCTTTCTCACCGGTAACTTGGGTGGATAGCATTGCCGGACGGATCCGGGACGCTGCGCCGCCCGGGTCGCGAGCGGGGGGAGCTTCGCGATCAGCCACTCGACACGGACATGGCGACGTCGTGCCCCGGCGGTACTGGCAGTGGGAATGCTCGCACTGCTACCGCTGGGCACCGGCGCGGGGGCGGACCCCACGTTCGTGGCCGGCAGCGGCCGGGCGCGGGCCAGCCTCTTCGAGATCGTGCCGAGGACGGGCGGCCTCGAGATCCCGATCAACTTCGGCAAGGCGCTCGTCACCTATCAGGGCTTCTCGGCCACGGCGACCAGCGGCGGCGTGAAGCCTCCGTCGCAGAACGCCGCCGACGGCGACTGCGGCGGCGCCCAACCGCCCGGTGGCGGAGACGGCGGTGGGGGCGGTGCCCCCGCTCCGCCGAAGCCCGGCGGCGGCAGCAGCCCCACCCAGTTCCCGTTCGTATCGACTCTGTCCGTGTCGACCGGCGACGAGGACGCCGAGAAGGGCCGCCAGATCGACCAGGGCCACTTCCCGGACGGCAGCCCGATCACCGGCCGCCTGGAACACCAGGAGGTCAAGGCCACCGCCGACCCGTCCGCCTGGGCCGCCACCACCAGCGGCCGTCTGGCCTTCGGGCCGTTGATCGAAGTCGTCAACGGCCGCACCGAAGCCGAGACGGGAATCGTCGACGGCAAGGCCCGCGTGGCCCACGCCGTGACCACCATGGACCAACTGAACCTTCTCGGCGGGCTCATCACCCTGATCGACGCCCGCTGGGAGGCGACACAGCGCACCGGCGACGGGCCGCGGGCCGACGGCACCTTCACCGTGGGTTCCGTCCTCCTCCAGGGCAAGCCACTGCCGGCGCCGCCGGCGCCCCCGGCCGGCCTGCCCGGCGGCGGCTCCGCTCCCCCGCTGCCCGACCCGCTGACCGTCCTCAACACGGCCATCGCCCCCAGCGGCCTCGCCATCGAGTCACCCAAGCTCGACACCGCCGGCGGCGTCGCCCGGGTCTCGCCGATGACGCTGCGCATCGCCGATTCGGCGCTCGGACGGGCCCTGCTCGCGCCGCTCGTCACCAGCCTCCAGCCCTTCCGGGAAGCGGTGGTGGGAGGTCTGCTGGCGATCTCCTGCGACTTCGGCGCCGCAGTGACCGTCGCCGACGTCGCCGCCGGTGTCCTCACGGGCACAGGCGGGATCCGGTTCGACTTCGGCGGTGTCAGCGCCACCACCGAGGGCGAGGTATACGACAACCCGTTCGCCGGTGGCGTCGGCGACGGCAGCGACGTCGGTGACGGCGGGTTCGGCGACGGCGGCGAAGTGCCCGGCCTGCCGGAGATCCCTGCCCCGGCCACCGCCTTCACAGGGCCGACGGGCGACAGCGGGCTGTCGTCCGGAACCGGCGGTGACCTGGGCGCGCCCTACGACACCGGCCTCGGCCGCCCGTCCCGCTCCGGAGCCGGTCCGGATCCCGGCTCGGACGCCGCCGTCGGCGACAACCCCGCCGGCGACGAGGTGGCCTTCTCCGATCCCGCCGCGCTGTTCGGGCCGGCGTCCCGGCATGAACCCGGCCGCAAGGGTGGGCGGGCCCTCGTCGTCGCCGCCCTCGCCCTGCTCGTCGTCGCCGCCCTCGCCGCGGCCGACGCCTTCCATCTCCGTCGAGCGTCCCGGAGTATCTCGTGAGCCTTCCGTCCTCCGCTTCCCCACCGCCGTCCCCGGCCGCCCGGCTGATGCGCGGCTACGGGCCGCTGTTCGGCTTCGCCGTGCTGTTCATGCTCATGGCCGCCCTCGTGCCGACCGTGGGCACCGAGATCAGGACCGTGACGGTGGCCGGGCCCGGCGGCGCCGGCGGTCCGGCGGCCGACGGGGCGACCGCCGGTGACGGCAGCCCGGCCGGTACCGACGCCTACGCCCCCGGCGGGGCCACCGACTCCGGGGCCGGCGCCGGCGACACGACCGCCACGTCCGGGCCGCTCGCCCGGGGCAACAGTTCCGCCGCCGGGCGCGCCGGTGGCCGTGGGGGCTCGGGCACCGGCGGCGGCACCGGGGCGGCCGGTGCGGCGGCCGGGTCGGGCGGGGCGGCCGGAGGCAACCAGGCCGCCGCTCCGCCCCGGGTCGGAGGCTGCGCCAACCGCAAGGCCCAGGTGCCCAACGACCCCTACTCCCCGCCCTGCATCGCCTTCTCCGGCGACAACGGCGGCGCCACGTACCGGGGCGTGACGCCGACCGAGATCATCGTCTCCGCCCGCCTGGCCGGGCTCCCCGACTTTTCCGCCGCCCCGAGCGACAGCGGGCCGGCCGCCTCGTTCTCGATCAAGCCCGAAGAGATCAAGCGGACGCTCGAGGCGCTGGCCGAGTACTTCAACAGCCGCTTTCAGTTCTACGGCCGCAAGATCAAGATGGTCTTCTTCGACGGCAAGGGGAACTTCAACACCGAACTGCAGGGCGGCGGCCAGGAAGCGGTGGAGGCGGACGCCGTCAAGGCCGCCGAGGAGATCAAGGCCTTCGCCGACATCATCGCCATCAGCGCGCCCTACACCGACGCTCTCGCCCGCCGCGGCGTGATGGCCTTCGGGGCGCCGTACATGTCGGCCGAGTGGATGGCGGCCCGGCGCCCCTACGCCTGGAGCCCCACGACCGACTGCACGTTCATCCAGCGGACGGTCAGCGACTACGTGAACAAGCGGCTGGCCGGCAAGCCGGCCAAGTACGCCGGCGGTGACCTGAAGGGCAAGTCCCGCACCACGGCGATCCTCGCCCCCGAGAACCCGTGGTACCAGCAGTGCGTCGAGGCGGGCGAGAAGGTCGCCCGGGAGGCCGGCCACCCCAACCAGGCCCGCATCGCCTACAAGCTCGACTTCAACACGCTGTCGAACCAGGCAGCCAGCATCATCGCCAAGCTGAAGAGCGAGAAGATCACGACCGTGATCTGCGGCTGCGACCCGGCCATCCCGATCTTCCTCACGTCGAAGGCCCAGGAGCAGGGCTACCACCCGGAGTGGATCATCACCGGCGCCGGATTCATCGACCTCGACGTCCTCGGCCAGCTCTACCAGCAGGACCAGTGGTCCCGCTCGCTCGGCGTCAGCTTCATCGGCCCGCTGCAGCCACTGCGGGCCACCACCGGCTACAACGCCTTCAAGGCGGTGCGGCCCAACGAGGAGCCGTCGGCCCTGGTCGACATCCTCTACTACGAGATGTACCTGCTGGCGATCGGCGTGCAGCACGCCGGGCCGCAGCTGACTCCCGAGACGTTCGAACGCGGCATGTACGCCTGGCCCGGTGGCTCCGGTCCGGCGGGCACGTGGAAGTTCACCCCCGGCCGCCACACCCCGACGCAGGACGCCCGGGAGATCTACTGGGACCGCAACGCGACCTCGCCGCAGAACAAGGAGAAGGGCTCCTACGTCGATCCCAACCCGGGCAAGCGGTACCGGCCCGGTGAGTGGCCCACCACCGACCCGGCCGTCCCCGAGCGGTGATCGCCCGCCTCCGACCGCTCCCCGGCGCGCGGGGGGCGGCGCCCGGCCTGCTGATTGGCGCGCTGCTCCTGATCCTCTGGCCGCTGGCGGCGGCGGTCCTGCCCCACGGCGCGCCGGTCGGCATCGTGCTGAGCGGGATCGTCCTCGGCACCGCCAACGGGCTGCTGGCCATCGGCCTGATCCTCATCTACCGCACGAACCGGATCGTCAACTTCGCCTACGGGTCGCTCGGTTCGGTCGCCGGTCTGTTCGGGGTTCAGCTCTATCTGAGCTCCGGGTGGAACTACTTCCTGGCGATGGGTGTCGCCGTCATCCTCGGCCTCGCCCTCGGCGGGATCGTCGAGTTCCTCGTCATCCGCCGTTTCGCCCGCCAGTCGCGCCTCGTGCTCACGGTGGCCACCATCGGGCTGGCCCAGGTGCTGGGCGGCATGGAACTGCTGTTGCCCGAACTGTTCGACGCCAACGCCGGGCCGCTCGGCGGATTCCGGTCGCCGATCAACGACAAGGTGTTCGAGATCGATCCGGTGATCTTCACCGGCGACCACATCGTGATCCTGGCCGTCGTCCCGCTGGTGATCGGCGTGCTGGCCTGGTTCCTCGGGCGCACCGACGCCGGTATCGCCATGCGGGCCGCGGCCGAGAACCTGGACCGGGCCCGCCTCCTCGGCATTCCCGTCGCCCGGCTGTCCACGCTGGTCTGGATCGTCGGTGGCGGGCTGTCGGCGCTGACCTACGTGCTGACCGTCCCGAGCAAGGGCGCCGTCCCCAGCGGCCTGGCCGGGCCGGGGCTGCTCCTGCCCGCTCTGGCCGCCGCCGTGCTGGCCCGCATGGAGTCCCTGCCGGTCGCTTTCTTCGCCGCGGCCGGGCTCGGCGCCCTGGAGCAGCTGGTGTTCTGGAACGGCAACGTGCCGTCGGCCGCCGACGTGGTGTTCCTGCTCGTGATCCTGGCCGGGCTGTTGTTCCGCCGTGACCGCATGGGCCGTCTGTCCGACACGTCGAGCTCGTGGACGGACACCGCCGTCGCCCGGCCGATTCCCTTCGAGCTGCGCCGCCTGCCCGAGGTGCGGACGGCCAAGGCCGTGCTGTACCTCCTGCTGGCCGTGGCCGCCGTCGCCGCTCCCTTCGTGTACGGGTCGAGCACCACCCTCACGCTCTCGCTCACGCTGGTCTGGGCCATGGTGGCGGTCTCGCTGGTCGTGCTGACCGGCTGGGGCGGCCATATCAGCCTCGGCCAGTTCGCCATCGTCGGAGTGGGAGCGGTCACCGCCGGCAACATGGTGACGAAGCTCGATGCCGACCTGTTCGTGGCGCTGCTCGTCGCCGGGGTCGTGGGCGGGGTCGTCGCCCTCCTGCTGGGGCTGCCGGCCCTGCGGATCCGAGGGCTGTTCCTGGCCGTCACCACGCTGGCTTTCGCCGTCGCGCTGGACAGCTACTTCCTCAACCCGACGTACTTCGCCGAGTGGATTCCCGATCAGTTCGAACGGCCCAACCTCTGGCAGCGGTGGCCGCTGGAACGGGCCCGGACGATGTACTTCCTCTGTCTCGCCTTCCTGGTCCTCGTCATCTTCCTGGCCCGGGGGGTGCGGCGGGCCCGGGCCGGCCGGGTGCTCATCGCCTCGCGGGACAACCGCCGGGCGGCGGAGGCGGCGTCGGTGCCGACCACCACCGTGATCCTGTCGGGCTTCGTGTTCTCGGGGATCCTGGCCGGGATCGCCGGTGGCCTCCACGTGGTCCTGCTCCACGGCGCCCGCATCGGGAGCTACCAACCCGTCTACAGCCTCGAAGTGTTCGCCATGGCCGTCATCGGCGGTATGGGCTCGGTCGGCGGGGTGCTGCTCGGCGTGTTCTCCCTGCGGGCCCTCCAGAACGTCGATGCCAAGTACCGCCTGCTGGTCAGCGGCACGAGCCTCCTGGCCGTGCTGCTGGTCGTGCCCGGCGGGCTCGGTCAGGTGGCCTTCAACGTCCGGGACCGGTTCCTGAAGCTGGTGGCCAGGCGGCGCAACGTACTCGTGCCGAGCCTCGTGGCCGACGCCCGCCATGCGCCGGAACACCCCGGGCCTGAAGACGATCATCCCGAGGACGAGGTCGACCTGCTGGCCGGCGCGCTCTCCGGAGGTCGTGGCCGTTGAGCGCGCTGGTCGAATGCCACGGCCTCGACGTGGCCTACGGGCCGGTGCAGGTGCTCTTCGGCGTTGACGTCTCGGTGGAGGAAGGCGAGATCGTCGCCCTGCTCGGCACCAACGGCGCCGGCAAGTCGACGCTGCTGAAAACGGTGTCGGGCCTCATCGAGCCGAGCGCCGGCAAGGTGTTCTTCGACGGGCGGGACATCACCGGCGCCGACGCCGAAGCCGTCACCCGGGCCGGCGTCTCGCTGATGCCGGGCGGCAAGGGCATCTTCCCCACGGTCACCGTCGATGAGCACCTCCGCCTGGCGGCCTGGACCTTCCGCAAGGACACCGCCCGCATCGAAGCCGCCCGGGCCGAGGTGCTGGAACTGTTCCCGATCCTGGCCGAACGCCACGCCCAGCCGGCCGGCTACCTCTCCGGCGGCGAACAGCAGATGCTGGCCCTCGCCCAGGCGTTCATGACGAAGCCCCGGCTGCTGCTGGTCGACGAGCTGTCGCTCGGGCTGGCACCGGCGGTCGTCGGCCACCTCCTCGACGTGCTCCGCACCGTGCACGCCGCCGGGACCACGATCGTGATCGTCGAGCAGTCGGTCAACGTGGCGCTCACCCTGGCGGAGCGGGCGGTGTTCATGGAGAAGGGCGAGGTGCGCTTCACCGGTCCGACCGGCGAACTGCTCGAGCGGCCTGACCTCCTGCGGTCGGTGTTCATCCGCCAGGGCCCGAAGGTGACGGCCACGGCGGGGGACGGGCACCGGGCCAGCCCGCCGGTCGGCGACGCTCCCGTCCTCCTCTCCTGCCGGGGCATCGTCAAGCGCTTCGGAGGCATCCACGCCGTCGACGAGGTCGACCTCGACCTGCGCCAGGGCGAGATCCTCGGCCTCATCGGCCAGAACGGCGCCGGCAAGACCACGCTGTTCGACTGCATTTCGGGCTTCCTGCCCATCGACGCCGGCACCGTCGAACTGCGAGGCCGGGACGTCACCGGCTGGGCACCCCACGAACGGGCCCGGGCCGGGCTCGGCCGGTCGTTCCAGGAAGCCCTGCTCTACCCGTCCCTCACCACGTGGGAGACGATCGCCATCGCCTTCGAACGCCACCTGGCCAGCAAGGAGATGGTGGCCGCCGCCCTGCACCTGCCGGCGTCGTACGAGTCGGAGACCGACCTGGCCGCCCGGGTCGAGGCGCTGATCGAGCTCATGGGCCTCGGTGCCTTCCGCGACAAGCTCCTCGGCGAGCTCTCCAGCGGCAGCCGCCGCATCGTCGAGCTGGCCTGCATCCTGGCCCAGGATCCGGCCGTGGTCCTCCTCGACGAGCCGTCGGCCGGCGTGGCCCAGCGGGAGACGGAGGCACTCGGCCCGCTCCTGCGGCGGGTACAGGCCTACACCGGCTGCTCGATGCTCGTCATAGAGCACGACATGCCGCTCATCGCCGCCGTCTCCGACGAGGTGATCGCCCTCGAACTCGGCCGGGTGATCGCCCGGGGCACACCCGACGAGGTGCTGTCGCACCCGAGGGTCGTGGAGTCGTACCTCGGGACCGACGCCGCCGCCATCGCCCGGTCCGGCCCCCTGGGCTAACCCCCTCGGGGGACCGGGCGGGGGATGTCGCCGAGGGCCGGGGGATGGGAGAATCCCCCGGTGGAACAAGCGGTCGAATCCCCCGCTCCGGACCGGTCCCGCACCGCCGGGCCCGTCCGCCTCCTGCTCGTCGACGACCACCAGGTCATCCTCGAGGGGCTGGTCTCCATGTTGGCGTCGGAACGGGACCGGGTCACCGTCGTCGGCGCCACCACGGAGCCGGCCGAGGCCCTGCGCCTGTGCGCCGAACTGGAGCCCGAAGTGGTCCTCCTCGACGTGCGGCTCAAGGGCGCCAGCGGGCTCGACCTGTGCCAGGAGCTGACCCGCCGCCACGAGGGCGTCAAGGTCGTCTTCTTCACCGTCTACGACGACGAGCAGTACCTCTTCCAGGCGCTGCGGGTCGGGGCCTCGGGGTTTCTCCTCAAGCGGACGACGGCCGGGGAGCTGGCCGGCCACCTGGAACGGGTCATGGGCGGCGAGGTCACCATCGACCCCGCCATCGCCGGCCGGGTGGCCGTGACCGCCGCCCGCCTCCAGAGCGGCGAATTCTGGCCCGGCGCCCACCTCGGCCTCACGCAGCGGGAGAGCGAAGTGCTGCAGCTGATGGTGCGGGGGCTGTCGAACCGGGCCATCGGCCAGCAGCTCTACATCGGCGAGGAGACGGTCAAGACGCACAGCCGGTCCATCTACCGCAAACTCGACGTCGGCGACCGGGCCCAGGCCATCGCCGTGGCGCTGCGCGAGGGCATCTTCCATTAGCGGTCCGGCCGAGCCCCGGGCGCTCGGGCCCTATGTCATCAGCGAGAACCGGCTGCTGCACCGGATCATCGAGGTCACGTCCTCCGACCTCAACGTCCGGGAGGTGGCCGAGCACGTCGCCGTCCTCGTCACCGAGGCCACCGCCTCCGACGTGTGCTTCGTCCACGTGCTCGACGACGACCGCCAGCGCCTCGTGCTCATGGGGGCCACCCCGCCGTTCACCGGCCTGTCCGGGACGGTGGAGCTGGCCCTCGGCGAAGGCGTGGCCGGGTGGGTGGCGCTCCACGCCGAGGCGGCCGTCGTGCCCGACAAGTGGAAGGACGACCGCTACCTCTACATCCCGGCCCTGCGGGGCGAGGACTACCAGTCGCTGGTGTCGGTGCCGTTGCTCGGGCAGGGCCAGAAGGTCGTCGGCGTGCTCAACGTCCACTCCCGCACATCGCGCCGGTACGGGGAACGCGACGTCGCCCTGCTGACCCAGGTCGGCAGCCTCCTGGCCCGCACGATCGAGAACGCCCGGCTCTACGAGCGGCTGGCGGTGCGGGAACAGACGCTGGAGGAGTTCGCGGCCCGGACGGTCGAGGCCCAGGAGATCGAACGCCGGCACCTCGCCGGCGAGATCCACGACGGGATCAGTCAGCCGCTCATCAGCCTCTGGTACCACCTCAACGCCGCCGAGTCGTTCGCCGACGATCCGCACGTCGTGGCCCGCGAGCTGGGGAAGGCCAAGGACCTCACCAGCGCCGCCATCGACGAGGCCCGCCGGGCGATCGCCGGGCTGCGCCCGTCGGTCCTCGACGACCTCGGCCTCGGGCCGAGCCTGGAGAGCCTGGCCCGCACCGTGGCCGGGCTCGAGATGGACGTCGACATCAACCCCTGCCGGCTGCCGGCCCACGTCGAGGTGGCGCTCTACCGGATCGCCCAGGAAGCGCTGCAGAACGTCATGAAGCACGCCGCGGCGCAGCGGGTCACGCTGCGGCTGTCGGCGGCCGACGGCCGGGTCCGCCTCCTGGTGGAGGACGACGGCCAGGGCTTCCGCCCCGGCCAGGCCGCCCGGAACCGCAACGGCGACCCGGCCTACGGGCTGGTGGGAATGCGGGAGCGGGCCGAGCTGGTCGGTGCCAGGTTGGAGGTCACCTCCACGCCCGGCTCCGGCACCCGCGTGCTGGTCGAGCTGCCCGCCCCGAGGAGCCGGCAGAGCTCGACGACCCGGGCCGAGTAGCCCGCTTCGTTGTCGTACCAGGCCAGGACCTTGGCCTGGGTGCCGGGACCCCGCCGGGTGGAGACGAGATCCATGACGGCGGAGTTGGTGTCGCCGTGGAAGTCGCCCGACACCAGCGGCTCTTCCGTGACGTCGAGCACGCCCCGCAGCCGGCCGCCGGCCGCTTCCCGGAAGGCGTCGTTGATGTCCTCCACCGTGGCCGGCACGTCGAGAGTGGCGGAGAGGTCGACGAGGCTGACGTCGGGGATCGGCACCCGTACAGCGATGCCGACGATGCGACCGGCCAGATGCGGCATGACCTGGTCGATGGCCCGGGCGGCCCCGGTCTTCGTCGGTGTCATGTTGAGGGTCGCCGCCCGGGCCCGGCGGAGGTCGCCGTTGGTGCCGTCGAGGAGTTCCTGGTCGCGGGTGAAGGCGTGGATCGTGGTCATCAGCCCGCCCGACACGCCGAAGGAGTCGTGCAGCACCGTCAGCACCGGCGCCAGGCAGTTGGTCGTGCAGGAGGCGGCCGACACGACGTGATGGCGGTCGGGGTCGTACTCGCCGTCGTTCACGCCCATGACGACGGTGAGGTCCTCGTAGCGGGCGGGCGCCGTGATCAGCACCTTGCGGGCGCCGGCCCGGAGATGGGCGACGGCGTCCTCCCGGTTGGTGAAGCGGCCGGTGGCTTCGACGACGACGTCGACGTCGAAGGCATGCCAGGGGCACAGCAGCGGGTCGGCCTGGGCCGTGATCCGCACCGGGCGCCCGTCGATGATCAGGTTGTCGTCGTCGTGTTCGACGCGGCCGGGAAAACGCCCGAAGACGGAGTCGTACTTGAACAGGTGGGCGCACACGTCCGGCTTGGCCCGGACCGAGTTCACCACCACCACGTCCATTCCCGGCGCCGAGCGGGCGATCTGGCGCAGGACCTGCCGGCCGATGCGCCCGAACCCGTTGATCGCCACCCGGACGTTGCCGTCGCTGGCGTCCATGGGCCGATGGTCCCGCGGGACCCATCGGCTGTCTATGCAATTTCCCTTGGCAATTCATCAGTGTTGGCTTATGTGAGTTCTTCAGAAACATCGGCGTACCCGCCCGGTATCGTGGTCACAGCCATGACCACCAGCCAGTTCCCGCCGGCCCCGCCGACCCGCCTCCCGAGCGGCCGCCACGGCCTGCCCCGCGAAACGGTCGCCGCCTCGCAACGCGGCCGCCTCATCAACGCCATGGCGGCGGTGGTGGCCGAGAAGGGTTACGCGGCCACGACGGTGGCCGACGTTGTCGAACGGGCGGGGGTCTCCCGCCGCACGTTCTACGAGCAGTTCGCCGACAAGGAGGCCTGCTTCCTGGCCGCCTACGAGGCCGCGCTGGCCGTCGTCCTGGAGCGGATCCGGGGTGCCGTCGAGACGGGGGCGGGGGCCGCCGCCGGCTGGCGGGACCGGGCCCGGGCCGGGGTGGAGGCCTTTCTGGCCCTACTGGCCTCTGAACCGGCCTTCGCCCGGGCCCTGCAGGTCGAAATCCTGACCGCCGGCCCGGCGGCCCTCGCCCGCCGGACCTCGATGCTGGTGATGTTCAGCGGCGTGTGGCGCAACGTCCACGAGCGGGCCCGGAGCGAGGAGCCGTCGCTGCCTCCGCTGCCCGATGAAGTGTTCATGGTCCTCACCGCCGGTTTCGAGGAACTGATTCGTGACTGCATCCTCACCCGCGGTCCGGCCGCGCTCCCCGAACTGGCCGACCCGGTCCTGCGTACGGTCTTCGCCGTCTTCGGCGCCGACGCCTAGGAGCTGCCGGCGCTGAAGACGTAGTGGCCGTAGCCGTCGTCGGGGCCGTCGGGCACGGCCCGGAGCCCGATCTCCTCGAGCTCCCGCCGGACGATGCGGCGGATGTCGGCGGTGCGGAAGCTGCCCAGCCGTTCCGAGCGGGAGTCGATCTGGGCCCGGCTGCGGGGTGAGGAGAAGAACGTCGTGAGCGGCCCCTCCTGGACGTAGGCGTTGGCGCCTCGCACGACCTCGGTGTGACCGTCGGCCAGTACGACCTCAAAGACAACAGGAGTTTCCATAGCTCGACGGTAAGCCCACAGGCCTGTGGATCAACAGGAGGATCATCTTGTGATCATCCTGTGGATAACGGGTCGCCGCTGTTGCCACGAGGGGTGGCCGCGGTAACGTTCTGGGTGAAATGCGTACCCAGCTGCCGTCTTCAGCGTCCTATTTCCGTCGCACTCTGGCCGCTCTTGTGGTGCTCGTGACCGCTGTGGCCGGCGTCAATGTGGGTGACAGCGGAGCGGATCCGTCGCTACCCGGTCTCCCCACCGCTCCGTCGACGCCGCCCACTCCCGCTCCCCAGCCGCCGGGCGCCTTGTTCGGCGCCTACGTGCAGGGGGAGAGCCACACGCCGGCCAAGCAGATGGCGGCCGTCGAAGCCCGCGAGCGCGACATCGGCCGGCGCCTCGCCATCGACCATCACTTCTATCCCTGGGAGCAGGAGTTCCCGACGGTGCGGGAGGAGGCCGACCTCCAGGCCGGTCGGATCCCCCTCATCTCGTGGAACGGCAAGACGCTCAGTCTCGCCATCGGTCTCGGCCAGCACGACGAACTCATCCGCACCCGGGCCCGGGCGGTCAAGGCGCTCGGCGCCAAGGTCATGATCCGCTGGATGTGGGAGATGGACGGCCGCAAGAAGGCCGAGAACAGCCGCCACCCGGCGCTCTATGTCGCCGCCTGGCGGCGCATCCATGACGTCTTCGCCGCCGAGGGCGCCACCAACGTGCAGTGGGTGTGGTGTCCCAACGCCACCGCCTTCCGGGCCCAGGACGACCGCAACGCCCCCGCCTACTACCCGGGCGACGAGTACGTCGACTGGATCTGCGCCGACGGCTACAACTGGGCGCCCGGCCGGCAGGGCGACCAGTGGCGCAGCTTCGCCAGCATCTACCGCGACTTCTACGAGTGGGGCATGGCCCGCGGCAAGCCCTTGATGGTCGGCGAGTATGGCGCCCAGGAGCGCGCTCCCGGCGAAAAGGCGCAGTGGCTGACCGAGGCCCGGGAGGCGCTCAAGACGGAGTTCCCCGGTATCAAGGCCGTCGTCTACTTCGACGCCAACAAAGACTACGACTGGCGGGTGACGACCTCGCCCGAGACGCTGGCCGCCTTCCGCGACATGGCCAACGACCCCTGGTTCACCCCCGACCCCGCACCGCTGCTCGACGCCGCCTCGGCCAAGCCCATGGTGCGGGGCATTCCCACCCCGATCCCGCCGCTGCAGTTCGCGCCCCGGACACCCCCGAAGCCGCCGGCGCTCCCGCCCCGGCCGCCTGAAGCACCTGAGCCGCCCGAGTCACCAGAGCCGCCCGCTCAGGGCTGAGCTTCGCCTCGCCACCCCTCTCCTCGCCGCCCCTCTCCTTGACGGCCCTCCCGGGGGGCAACATTGTGGCCCCGCCGGCCGGGCATGAGCCCGCCGCCGGCGTTCTCCACCGACCGGGAAACGAGGGGGTTCTCGATGAGCGAGTGGAACTTCATGGACTACGACTCCAAAGACAACCTGCTGCGGGTGGTGCGCGAGGAAGCGGCCGCCTTGCTGACGCTGGCCTCCGAGCCGGGGGTGTGGGAGGCGCCCACCGCCGCCGGACACTGGCAGGTGCGCGACGTCGTCGGGCATCTCGTCGACACCACCGAGGGCTACTTCAAGAGCTTCGACGCCGCCCGCGGCAACGGTCCGGCTCCCGAGGCACTGGGCGTGCGGGGCATGGACGCCCACGTCGACGCCGGCGCCCGGGCCTTCCGGGGTACGGCGCAGGCCGAGCTCATCGACCGGCTGGCGACCGACACCGCCAAGATGATGGACATCTTCGAGGGGCTGACCGAAGACGAGTGGGGCGGACTGATGGCCCCGCACGGCTACATGGGCCCGCTGCCGGCGTTCTTCTATCCGATCTTCCAGCTGGTCGACTACGCCCTCCACGCCTGGGACATCCGTGAGGGCCGGGGCATCAACCACGGCCTGTCCGGGGACGCCGCCGACCTGCTGGTCCCGCTCAACTTCATCCTGTGGAGCGCGACCCACAACTGCACCGCCGACACCGAGCCGTTCGAGGTCGGTGTCCGAGTCAGCGGTCGCAACGGCGGTGACACCAGGCTGCGGGTCGGTCCGGAGGGCGTCGCCTTCGAACCGGCTGACATCGACGACTGTCCGGCCATTCTGGAGTTCGACCCCGGGACGCTGATCCTCACCGCCTACCAGCGGATGAACGGGGGCACATCCCGCGGCGACCCCGTCCTCATCGACCGCTTCCGCAACCTCTTCTTCAAGATCTAGCTCGCCGTCACCCATACCCTCGCAGGCCATCGCCACCGGACCGCGCCGTCGTCGACCCGATCGCCGCTCTGCGGACCCTGACGGGCCGTGAGCCCTCCGTCCAACCGCTGCTCGAGCAGCAGCGGCGACTCGCCTAGTTCGCCGAGCCCGGCGGAAGGTACAGCTCGGCGGTCGCCAGCTCCTTGGCCCGGCTGCGGGCCAGGATCGGCGGCCGGCCGGCGGGAAAGAGCATCACCCGCCGGTTCTCATGGAAGAGGACCGCACCCTCGCAGCGATCGGGATCGACAACGAGGTCGGCGATCGTGGCCACGGTGTCGGTCTTGACGTCGGCGGCGCTGAACGGGTTCGGCTTCGTCATGGCCGACGAATCGGCACAAACCGCCCGCACCTTGAGTCGTTGCCCCTAGCGACGGCCGGTGTCCGGTGACCGCTGCACCAGCAGGACCTCGAGGCCGAGGTAGACGAGAAAGAAGACGAAGAACGTGAACGCAAAGGAGGTTGGGTCCACCGCGCCCGTCCGCTGGAACAGGATGATCAACCCGGCCAGTATCACGAGCCGGGTGATGAGTCCCCCGACGACCGCTCCCAGAGCCCGCCTCATCCCCTGCCGGAGCGCCCACCGCATGACGAGATAACCGACCGCCAGGTTCAAAAGCCCGAGTCCCGCGCCGATGACCACCCCCCGCACGCTCGCCTGGTCCAGGTCGACGGCCGCGGCTATCCCGGGCATATCCCCTTCAGCACTGCCCCAACCGGCGGTGCAGGAAACGGCCACCTGATCGACCCGCACGGAGACCGGCCTCAAATTTGCGTCAGTACGGACAGAACCGTGCGGTGCGGCGCCATCCGGCCATGTCAGTCCCCGTACGGAGGCTCAGGAACGACGACGGGGATGACGAACGTCAGGGCATAGAGGCCAACGCCCAGAACCAGGGGGAGGGCGAACCCGAGGGCGAGGAACCAGCCATACCGACGTTGGTACATGCTCCTAGCTTCGACCGCTCGGAGACTGGTCCCCCTGCCTCCGCGGAATCCCCGCATCCTCGCGACACCACCTTCGAACTACGGCGGCTCGTGCCAGGCGCCCCAGAAGCCGGCACCGAATCAGGACCGGTTGCGTTCGGCGAGGTCCTTCAGAAACTTCGGCAGGCGGCCCGCGCCGAAATCGTAGAAGCGGACCCAGCTCGGCACGATCGCGATGCGGGCCATCCGGTCGTACATCTCACGGCAGTTCTTCTCGAACTCGGCGGCCGCCTCGGCGCCCATCGACTGGCGGGCTGCCGCGAGGTACTCGGGCACCAGGCCGTCGACGATCTCGACGTTCGCCCGCCCCCGCACTGAGAGCGCCCGGGCCTGCTCGGGCGTATCACCCCCATCGATCGACAGCGCAACGTCAGGACGGGCCTTCAGCGCGGCGACCTTCGGCGACGTCGTGGCCGTCGAGATCACGAACTCCGTGCCCGTCCAGAAGAAGCCGACCGGAATCACACGCGGCGTTCCGTCCTCGGCGTTGTAGGCGAGGTGGGCCAACGACGTCGCCGCCAGCAATTCCTGCGCGCCGGTCGCGGACAGTTCGGCGGCGATGACGTGCTGCTCCATTGCCATTCTCCCTTCCGTGGCGCGCCCGTCGCGCGCTCGTTCTGTGACACCTCCCCGCAAACTTGTGCAAGGCGGGGCTCGGAGACCGGATCGCCGTTCGCATCCTCCACCAAGCCCCCTAATCCGCCCGACTCTCGGGCTCAGGGCCGCGAAAGACATGAATCCGATCCTTCTGACTCGCGCCACGCTCCGCCCGAGGTCCGACTTCAGACAAGGCGAAAGAGACCGCCTCGGCGATGCCGACCGTCCGGCCAGCGGCTAGCAGGCCGTCGAATACTTCGCGGCTCAAGGTGGCGGCGAGCCGGTCCCGGCAACGGTCAACCGCGGCCGCCAGGCAGCGGTGCGACGATGGCCGCTCGCCGAGGGTCGCCCGGGCGTTCTCCGCTGCCCCCAACAGGCGGGCCGCCGACTCCGGTCGGCCCCCGGCCTCCTGGACCATGGACCACTGCTCGAGGACGTCGGCCACCCAGGAGCGAGCGCCCGCCCCGGCCAGGATGCCGAGCGCGTCCGAGAGCGCCGGTTCGGCGGCTTCCCAGTCGCCGGTGATGAGCGCGCTCTCGGCCGCCCTCACCAGTGCCATGACCTGCACCTGGCGCAGCGGCAGGTGCCGGGCCGCCTCCACCGCCTCCCCCGCCAGCTCACGGGCCAGCTGGCGATCCCCGGACAAGGCCACCAGCCCCGCTCGGGCGGCCAGCGCGTGGGCGGTGAGGCCGTGGCCGGTGAGCGGATCCTTGGCCGCCCGCCCGATGCCGGCGGCCTGCTCGAAATGGCGGCCGGCGGCGACTCGGTCACCACCCGCCATCGCCACCCAGGCGAGGCGCTGGTCGCTCCAGCCCGCGCCGGCCACCAGGCCCAGCGCCTCGCAACCCGCCAGCGCCTGCTCGGCCAGCCTCGCCGCTCGGGCCAAGTCACCGCGGCCGAGCTCCAGTTCGGATCGGACGGCGTGGGACCGAGGCACCACCGGGCCACCGACCTCATCGGCGAGGCGGGACGCTTCCTCGGCGAGCGCCAGAGCTTCGGGCCCGCTCCGACGCCCCGACGACGCCGAGAGGATGGCCGCGCCGAGCAGCGACTCGACCAGCGCCACCGAGGGCGGCGGCCGGGGCAGGGCCAGCGCCCGATCGATCCAGACGGAGCCTTCGAGGTCAAGCCCGTTGAGGAGCCAGTAGGCCCAGAGGCCGGCGGCGAGTCCGAGCGACCCGTCGGCGTCCCCGGCGGCCAGGAACCACTCGAGCGCCGTGCGGAAGTTCTCGTAGTTGGACCACACCGTGAACGGCTTGTCGGCCCAGATCGCTCCGCAGAACCACGCATCGTGTGCCGGGTGGACCAGCCCCAAGAAGTGCTCGCCGTGGCGGCGGCGGGCGGCGGCGTCTTCTCCGGCCTCACGCAAGCGCTCCGTCGCGTAGGCCCGTACGGTCTCCAGCAGGCGATAGCGAGCTTCCGGTTCCCGAGCCTCGACCGCGACCAACGACTTGTCGACCAGCTGGGCCAACCGGTCGAGGACCTCGGGTTCGCCCCGCCCCGTGTCGCTCGCCACGGCCTGCGCCGCGCCGAGGTCGAAGTCGCCGGTGAACACCCCGAGGCGCAGCAGGACAGCCTGTTCCGGCGGGGACAACAGGTCGTAGCTCCAGTCCATCGTCGCCCGCAGCGTCCTGTGTCGGGCGCTGACGATCCGAGATGCCGACCCGAGGAGCCGGAACCGATCGTCGAGGCCCGTTGCCACCTGCTCGGCCGACAGATGGCGGAGGCGGGCGGCGGCCAGTTCGAGGGCGAGGGGAATGCCGTCGAGCCGGCGGCAAATCTCGGCCACTGCCGCAGCATTGCCTTCCGTGAGCGAGAAGTCGCCCGGGGCCCGGGCGCAGAGAAGCGCCACGGCGTCGGACGCCGCCAGCTCCTCGGGACGGGTCGCGCCGGCCGGGGGCAGCGACAGCGCCGGCACCCGCCAGACGACCTCGCCGGGCACGCCGAGCAGTTCCCGGCTGGTCGCCACGACGGCCAGGTCAGGACATTCGACGAGCAGCCGCCCGGCGAGCGGAGCGACCGCCGCGATGACATGCTCGCAGTTGTCCAGGACGAGCAACGCCCGCCGGGGCCGCAGATGCTCCGCCAGACGGCGCTCGAGGCCCTCGGCATCCGGCCCCACCCCGCTGGTGGCGATGCCGAGCGCGGCGGCCACCTCAAAGGCAACCTGAGCCGGCTCGGCCACGGGTGCCAGGTCGATCAGCCACACGCCGTCGGGATGACCGTCGACAACCTTCGTCGACAGCTCCAGGGCGAGCCGGGTCTTCCCCGCCCCACCGGCGCCGGTCAGGGTCAGCAGCCGGGCGGTTGGCTGGAGGCGTTCCAACTCGGCCAGCTCCCGCCGGCGGCCCACGAAGCGAGTGAGGAGGCTGGGAAGATTGTGCCGGACGGCCGGCGCGCCGGGAGGATCGAGGTCGTCGGCCTGCGCGAGGATCCGCTTCTCCAAGCGCCGCAGGGCGGGCGAGGGCTCGACCCCGATTTCCTCGACCAGCGTCCGGCGGACGTCCTGGTAGGCCCGCAACGCCTCCGCCTGCCGACCCAAGCGGTAGAGGGCGAGCATCACTCCACCCCAGGCCCGTTCCCGTAGCGGGTTGGCGGCCACAAAGGGCTGCAACAGAGCGAGCGCCTCGTCGGGCCGACCAAGCGCCAGCTGTGCTTCGGCCAGGTCCTCCGTCACAGCCAGGCGGGACTCCTCCAGCCGCTCTGCCTCCACCCGGCCGAAATCGCGGTCGGCGAAGTCAGCCAGCGCCGGACCCCGCCACAGCGTCAGCGCCACCTCGAAGTTCGCGACCGCCCGCTCCAGTTCGCCGCCCGCCACGCGCTCCCGGCCCGCGAGGATCAGCCGGTCGAACCGGTGGATATCGACAGCTTCGGGATCGGCCTCCAGGAGGTAGCCCCCGTTCCGGGCCCGCAGGTCGACGCAGCGGGCGGCCGGTTCGCTGGCCGTGAGAGCCTGGCGGATCCGAGACACGAGGCTCTGGAGCGTCGACCGGAGGCTCGGTGGCGGCGATTCCTCCCACAAGGCGTCGGCCAGCGTGTCGATGGGCACGACCCGGTTGAGCTGCAGGCTGAGTACGGCCAGCAGGGTCCGCTGCTTGGCGCTGCCGATCTCCTGGGGCTGCCCGCCGATCGCCACTTCGAAAGGACCCAGCAGGCGGAACTCGACGGCCGGCTCCGGGAAGCCTCGCACCGCGCTCCTTGTCGTCGGAGGTTCTTGTCGGAACGGCGGCCGCCAGCGTATCCGCGCGCTTGCGCCGCCGCGCCAGCGGGCCGCATGGGCGGGTGGTCAGGCTGAAGCCAGCCACGAGCCCCACCCACCATCATCCAGTCAAGGAGCGCAGCCCATGCAGCGGTTGACCCCCGAGGAAACCCCCGTCGTGATCAAGAACGAGGCGGCCGAAGTCCGCGTCGCCCCGGTCGGCGAGCTCTCGGTATCGTTCATCCGCCTGGCCAAGGGAACCGACCTCGGCCCGGCGCTGGTCGGACTACCCGGCGATCTGTGTCAGTGCCCCCATTGGGGCTACATGCTCGAGGGCCGCCTGAAGATGCGGACGGCTGACGGCGATCAGATTTACAGCGCCGGGGACGCCTTCTACTGGGGCCCTGGGCACGCCCCCGAAGCCCTCGAGGACTGCTCCTACGTCGACTTCTCCCCCACGGAGGCCTTCGCCGAGGTGCTCCGCCACATTCAGGGCGGCTGAGTCGGGGGCGTCGGCGGCCGGGGGCGAGCCTTGGCGGCCGAGGTCGTTGGCGGTTCACGACAAGTCGTCGTCATCGAGAACCGATTCTCGGCGTGACCGGTAGAGCACCACACCGAGGACGCGCTCCGGACGACCGCTGCATCCCGGCGTGCGGCAGCTGTATGCGCCCGAGGGACGACGTGTTTCAAACGCCGCCCCGCAATCGTGGCATCGGTGCAGATAAGTCGTCACAGCGCGTCATCCTTCCCCAGCACTGAGGATGCGCCGCCACAACCGCGAACAGGACTCCGTTTCTTTGCTATTCAGTAACAATCACTGCTGCGGCCCGGGCATCGTGACGTCATGCCCTAGGGCGACGTGCAACTGAGCTTCTGCCTCGGCTCCGGTCATCCGCCAGGCAGTCATTCCGAGGGCCGCCAGCGCATCGTCGATCGCCGTGCACGTCGTCTCGACGACCTCGCCGACGGCCGCCATCGCCCCCGGTGGCACCAGCCGTTCCAAAGCGTGGAGGATCGTCTCGGGCTCCGGGCCGTCCCCGGCCTCCGCCGACGAGCTGGCCCGCAGCCGGGCGGCGCCACCGAGGAGCAGGCCGCCAGGACCGCCTAGGAAGCCGATCAAGGCACCGATTGCCCCGCTGGTCAGTGTCCCGCGGTGCGAGGCGCTGTCGTCCTCGGAGGGAAGGGTCCAGCGACCATAGGGAGCGCGCTCCATGAGGGCTGCGGCCCGGAGCTCGATGGCGTTGGCCGCAACCAGATCATCGAAAACGCGGAGTACTGCCCGTCCGGCGGCGTAGTTTGAGGTCGGGACGAGAATGACGTTCTCCACGGTGCCTCCTCGGGGTCGTCGTCAGCACCCTGGAGCCGCCCGGGAGGGGCGCGACCATCTTCATTGGGGGCCATCGCGCCGAGATGGCGGAAAGATCGCGATTGGATGAAGCAATCGCCGGAGTGACTTCACATTGCACGGCCGGACCATGCGGGAACGGCAGCTCCAGCCCGATGTCGACGATGAGCCCGATACTGCCCCCAGCGCTGGGACAGCATGCTGCCCGCGAGTCCGGTGAGAAAGGCGCCGAAGGCGGCGAAGCTGCATCGTCATCGGATCGCGACCGGGTCGTGTCCCGATCGCTGTCCGCTGTGGGGACCATCCCATCGGGATCAGAAGACCATGCGGAACACTTCTAGGACTGTGGCGCTGTACGTTGTGGCTGTCGCGCTCGTGACCGGGCCGCCGGCCGGCGCCGCTCGGTCCTGTGAATTCCCTGGAGCCTTCGGAACCCGGTCGTCGGAGCCGGACCGGCCACGACCGGTCCGGTTCCTGACCGATGTGAGGGCGGGAGCCCACCGCTGCTTCGATCGGGCGACGTTCGAGTTTCAGACCTCGGGGGCCGGAGCACCCGGCTACCAGGTCGCCTACGAGCCGGGCCCCATTCGGGAAGACGGATCCGGCCGGCCGGTCCCCGTCCGGGGCGACGCGGCCCTGGTAGTCAGGCTCTCGCCGGCTCGCGACACCAAGCTCTCCAGCGAAGACGGGCCGAGACCCACCTACCGAGGCCCCCAGGCTGTCGAACCGCGAGGCGGCACACGAATCGTCGAAGTGCGTCATGTCAGCAGCTTCGAGAGCACAGTCAAATGGGCGATCGGCGTCGACCGCCGCCGGCCGTTCCGGGTCACCACCCTGCGCTCGCCACCCCGGATCGTCGTCGACGTCGGCTAGACGTGCGGCCCGGTGCCGAAGAGGCGACGACGGTAGGAGGTTCAACGAATGCTTCTCGGTATCACCTTCTTGGGTCTTCTCGCCCTCTTGGGAGCGATCGCCGGAACAGTGATGACGGGTAGCGCGAACTTCCTCATCGCTTCGCTCGCGCTCGTCGTGGTATTCGTCACGGCTCTCGCCCTGGCGGTGGACGCCGGTCGGGCCGCCCTTGGGGAGACGAGGAACGACCGCGCTGGCGCTCGAGGTCATGAACCTCTCGACTGAGTGTGGCGTCGACGGGACCCCGCAACACAGCGACGGCTGGCCGCCCCGTTCGTCATCGGATCGTGATCTCTTGGCGACGTCGGCGCGACGGGAGTGAACGACACTCGACAGACACGTCCGACGATTGCGGTAGGAGAATCGTGTTCGAATTGACGAGTCGGGCCGCCGCCGCTCTGGCGCAAACTCGTGCCAAGACCGGGCTCGGAGACCAGATCGCCGTTCGCATCTGCTCGTCGGGCGCGAACGGCGGGTCAGACGGGTCGTACCAACTCCGCTTCGCCGCCGAACCGTTGCCGGACGACGTGATCATCAGCAACGGTGGCGCGACGGTGTTCCTGGCTGCAGCGGTTGCCGACCGGCTTGCCGCCTCCCTGCTCGACGCAGAGCCGACCGCTCACGGCAGCAAGCTCGTGCTGAAGAACCGACCTGGCGCCTGACGCCTCACCGTGCCTTCTTCAAGGAGCGGCGGTCAGCAACCGCTCGTAGTCCGCCGCTCCGAGGGATTCCGAGCTCAAGGTCCCATCGGCCCGGGGGATTTCGACGGCCTGGCCTTCGAGCAGAAACCGCACGCGGTCGACGCCCGGGACAGCGGTGGCGGTGAGTACGACCTGGGCCACGGCCAGGATCTGCTCCTGGCCGCCGACTTCGACGAAGGCCGCGCTGAGATCGACGACGGCCGTGTCGCCGTCGAGGCGGGCCGAGCGCAGCTCGGTCTGGGGGCTGATGGCCGTCCGGATCCCGGCAGCAAGCTCGGCTTCCATCGGACCCGCGAGGAGCTCGTCGAGTGCCTCCGCCAAGTCGGGGCGACTGGCCCGCCGCACCACTCTGACGAGGTGCTCGGCCTGCACCAGGAAAACCGCTATGTCCGCTTTGGGTACCGATGGACCTGCCGGGCCAACCGCGGGCGGCGCTTCGGTCGGCGCCACCGCCGGCATCACCACACCGCCCGGCGTGATGATCGGCTCCTCGTCACGGGGAATCCCGCAGGCGGCAACGATCATGGTCGCGAGGACCAGGGCGAGCCCGGAGGGCGATGACCGGTTCTGTGTCACCGGGCCACCGGCAGTTCGACAACAAATCGGGCGCCACCACCGTCGTCGCGGCCCTCGACCCAGGCCCGTCCACCGTGGAGCCGGGCGTGTTCGACGACCAGGGCGAGCCCGAGGCCGACTCCACCAGTGGCGCGGCCCGCGTGCCGGCCCCGGTAGAACCGCTCGAAGACCCGTTCACGGTCCTCGGGCGGCACGCCCGGACCGCGGTCCTCGACGACGATTCGGGCGGTGTCCTGGTCGGCTTCGATCCGGATCCGGTCGACACCTCCGCCATGTTGGCGGGCGTTGGCCACAAGGTTGACGATGACCTGCTCGAGGCGGCGCTTGTCCGCCCGGACCACGGCGTCGGTGGCCGATGCCCCGACTTCGACCGGCACGTCGCGGTCCGGGAGCGCCTCCACGGCATGGAGGACTAACTCACCGAGGAACACCTCCTCGGAGGAGGCCTGGACGACACCGGCGTCGAACCGGGAGATCTCGAGCAGGTCCTGAACGAGCTGTTCGAAGCGCTCGACCTCACCAGCGAGCACATCGAGATTGCGAGCGGTGCGCTCGTCCATCGAGCTCCGACGCGTCTCCATGTTCTGGAGGGCCGAGCGAAGCGCGGTCAGGGGCGAGCGCAGCTCGTGGCTCACGTTCGAGGCGAAGCGAGCGTCGCGCTCGATGCGCTGCTGGAGGCTGGCCACCATCTGGTTGAAGCTGTCAGCAAGGGCGGCCAGTTCGACCTCGTTCCCGACATCGAGGCGGGCATCGAGTTCTCCGCCCGCGATCGACGTGGCCGTCGCCCCGATCTCCGCCAGTGGGTCGAGCAACCGGCGGCTCGCCCACACGCCGAGCCCGGCGGCGCCAACCATCGCCGCCGCCGCCGCCGTGGTCAGCGCCACTCGGAGAGTGCGCAGCGTCCGGTCGAGCTCCCGCAGGGCGAAGACCTCGAAATAGGCGTCCCCGTTTGGCAGGGGCAGCCCGACGGCCAGGCGCGGGACGTCGTCGAGCACGTAACGTTGCCGGGCCCGGCTCCGCTGGTCAACCACCACTTCCCGCAGGGCGGCCGGGATCGCCTCACGGCCGAGGTCCAGGGAGGCGGCGAACCACCGGCCCCCGTGGAGGACGACCGTCGTGCTGGAGCCGGCCGGGCTCTGGAGTGACGCGAGGAGCTGCGGCACGTCCCGGGATGAGCGGAGTGCCCCCCCGACCAGCCGGGCGTTGGCCTGCGCCTGCCGCTCGACGGATCTCTGCCGCTGGCCCAGCAGGTAGCCGCGCGTCAGGCCGTAGCTCAGGAGCGCCACGCCGGCGACGAGGACGAGCGCGCCGCCGACAAAGGCGGCCAGCAGGCGGGATCGGAGCCGGAGGCGTCGGGTTCGGCGCATCCGTCACCCCGAACGTCGCGAGCGGTCGAGGGTGAAATGGGGCGGCCGGCACGTGGTCCGCATCGACGCAAGGTGCCGGCCGCCCCTCGCATCAGGCCGTCGGTGTCCGGGCACGCCGTTGAGCGTAAGCGCGCAGGACGGCCTGACGACCAGGCCGGCCACCGGCCCGAAGGGTGATCTTCTCGGGCTTCGCCCGCCAGGCGGCGTCCGGGAAGAGCAACAGTGCGGCGGCCTCCTGGGTCATGGACTCGACACCGTCGAGGTCGATCTGGACCGACGGACAGGCGGTGGCGGCGGCGGCGGCGAACTCCAGCAGATGGGCCGCAGCCTCCTCGTCGAGCGGGCCTCGGACTTCGACGATCGAGACTGGGCCGTCCATCCGCACTCGAAACTCGCTCCTAGCCATGGCCGGTCACTCGCTCATTCTGGGTGGTCGTTCCCATTTGGGAGGGCCCCAGCCGCCGAACGGTCGCAGCGGATGCCGTCCGCCGTGACGAGCGAGGGCCCCGTGGTCGCGAACCCGCAGTCGCGTCTTCCACTCCAGGATCCGGAGCCGGCCGCAACGACGGGTGCTCGTTCATCGATCTACTCTCTTTCGACTCGGGCCTTCGGCGGTCGCAAGCCCAGGTCAGGATGCGCCGCACGGACCGCGAACGGGACTCCGTTTCTTTGCGGTTGGATGACGATCGCCGGCTCGATGGCCGCAGCCGGGACGTCCATCGTTCCCACCGCAGGCGTCGAGGCGTCAGGATGGAGGGTATGACCACCAGAATTCTCTTCGTGGAGGACGACGAAGCGATCCGCGAGACGACACGCGTGGCGCTCGAGGACGAGGAATACCTCGTCGACGAGGCGACCACCGGCGAGGAAGCGTTGCGGGTCTTCCAGCGCCAGCCGGCCGATTGCGTCCTCCTCGACCTCATGCTCCCCGACCAGACGGGGTTCGAGGTCTGCCGGTCGCTCCGCCAGCGGAGCACCGTCCCGATCATCATGGTCACCGCCCGGTCGGACACCTTCGATGTGGTGGCCGGCCTCGAGGCCGGCGCCGACGACTACGTCACCAAGCCGTTCCAGCCCAAGGAACTCGCAGCCCGCATCAGGGCCCTGCTCCGCCGGGCGCGGGGAATGGAACCGCCCTCGGCGGTCATCCGGCTCGGCGGCGACCTCGAAGTCTTCCCCGACGAGGGGCTCGTGCGCCGCAACGGTGAGGACGTCCACCTGACCCGCACGGAGTTCCGGTTGCTGTGCGAGATGGCCGCCAGCCCGGGCCGCATGTTCACCCGGGAGATGCTCCTCGAGCGGATCTGGGGCTACGGGTACTTCGGGGACGGAAAGATCGTCGACGTCCACGTCTACCGGCTGCGGGCAAAGATCGAGGACGACCCGGGCAACCCCCGGCACATCATCACCGTGCGGGGCCTCGGCTACAAGGTCGTTGCCTGATCACGGGTGGCGCTTCCCGAAGATTATGCGAATGATCCGGTAGCGGTAGCGGGAGTAGACGTTCGCCAGCGTCTCGATCGCCCCGGCGGCCTCCTCGCTCCGGGGCCCGTATTCGAAGCTCAGCCCTCGTCGCCGGACGAGCCCGTTCCGGTGGAGCCCGACCAGAATGCCTTCCGCCTGATCAGGGTCGATCCGGAGCTGTCGGGCCACCGCATCGCCGCTCAGGGCGCGCGGCAACTCACGGCGCAGGAGCAGCAACACCTCTACCGCCGTGACCGTGTCGAAATGACCTTCGACAAACCGGCGTACTGTGACCGGCACCACATCCGAACCTAACAGCGGGCAACTCCAATCTTCACGGCAACCGATAAATCCCCGGCCCGGATCGCGATCCGATGACGACAAGGTCGCGATCCGGTCGCGGGCCGGTCGTCATCAGCGTTCGGTGAACGGCCGGTGCTTGAGGACGAGATGCGGGCCCTGCGGCGTATCCACCACATCGAGAACCGAGCCCTCGAGCGGTTCGTCGAGCCCCGCGGCGAGGAAGACTCTGGTGCCGGCGCTCTCCATCACCAGGTCGTTGGGCGACGGGTGCGAGGCGAACCGCAGCTGGTACCCGGGGGCGGATCCGTTCCCCGAGTCTGACGTCGAGATCCGGATGGCGATCGAGTCGCCGAGGCCGTTCAGGGCCCGGCGTCGGGCGAGGGCGGCGGCGGCACGGCTGGTCACTTCGAACACGTCAGCAATCTCCCGAAGGCGCGGTGATCTACCAAGGCTCCGCGCCACTCTGGCGGACGCGGATCGCGTCGCTGTCGCCGCCCGGTCGCGATCCGATGACGATGACCGCGCCTCGCGATCCGCAAGCCGGCGACATCGTCTTCGCGAGGCGCCGCCTGCGCTCGGTCACAGGACTGTTACGTCCTTGACGTGCAGGCTGGCGCCGAAGCGGGAAGGACCCGTGGCGGCGGTTCCGCGGTGCACCTCGGTCGGACCGGTGAGTACCGAGGGCTCCTTCAGTCCGATGTGGAGAGGCGATCCCATGACAGCGTGCTGCGATAGTGGGCCGGGACGACGGAGGCGGATGTTCGGCCGAGGGGCCGTGGTGTTGGTGGCAATGGCGATCCTTGTGGGATGGGGCTGCGGCGGTGAGGCCGAGGAGCGAGCTGCGGATCAACCGGTGACGGACGAGACCAATTTTGGCTACGGCCGGTTCGACGAGCTTCCTCGCTACAGCCGCAGCGAACCGTTGGGGCCTCGGGCCGAGAAGGCCGGCGCCGTGTCACAGACCTTCAAGGCCGAGGGCGCTACGCCGACGCAGATCCTCGACTTTTATGCCCGGCGGCTGAGGGACGCCGGCTGGAACGTCGTCGAACCGGTTCATGAACTCGGTGTCGGAACTGTGCGCGGCCGATGGGCTCAGCCCAAGTGGATGCTCACCGTCAGCGCCAGTACGGCTCCGACACTCACTGCGCCTGCCGGCGACATTCAGTCCTACTCGCAGTACAGCCTGAGCCTGCGACCGGCCGAAGTTCCGAGCGCCGCCGGCCCACCGGAAGAGAGCGCCATCCCGGCACGAGAGGACACCGCCGGCTTCTTGGACCGCAACTTCAAGGTGACGCCGGTCCGCGACTACGACCCCATCCCGGACGAGACCACGTTCAGCTGGCAACTGACAGGTGATGGGCCGGCGGAATACATCATGGTACGCGGCTGTCGCGATGCGCCGGTGGTCTTCGCCGCTGGACCGGCCGGACCACCGGTGCAGCCGCAACCGCTGTCCGACCCGCAGACAGGTGTGACAGGCCTAAAGTGGCCGTCGGGGACGCTCGGAACGTACACCGTCGGATACAAGGGTGCGGTCCCGGCGGCGGAACTCGTGATCAAGAACGGGTCGGGGAGCCGGCGGGTTCGGGCCGGAACGCTGCCCTGCGCCTGACGATCGACCCTGGTCATCGAGGCGGCGGCCACCCTGGGCGGGGAAGCCCGGACGGCCGAACTCCCTCCGCTTGCCCTCAGCCGAATCCGGCGACGGTCAACTGGTTGCTGACGTCCGCGACTCCCGGAGTGTCCCAGGCGTCATCGCCCGCGGCCCGCTTCGCCAGTGACGACGACACGTCGCCGGTCAGGATGACGACGTTCCGCTTGACGTCGACGGTGATGTCGTCATCCTTCGTATGGGGGTTGACCCGGAGCTGCTCCACGACCATCCCCGCCATGTCTGCGGCTCGGAGCACCGTACCGGGGCCGAGTCCCTCGGCTACTCAGGGTTGATCCGGCCGTCAGCGTGGCCCGTGGTCTCCTCCAGCCGCACCGCGGCGTTCCCGACGACATCGAAGATGGGATCGTCGACGGTGACCGCTGAGGCCGGGCCACCGAAGACGACGGCCAGGGAAACAGCCGATGCGAAAGCGATGGTCTTGCTGTGCTTCATCTTCTGGCAGCCCCTCGTCGTAGCAGTGCTGTGCAGGCGCTTACGCGCCGCCCCCCGGAATCGGTACGGGCCAACTTTTGCCGCGACGGTTTCATCGTTTCACCTCAAGCCTCTTGCCTGTGGACCGTACCGAATGGATTCCCACGGCAACACCGGCTGAAGTCAGCGCGTCACCGATGTGACGGAGGTGTTACCGATGGATCGGTCGGATGAGGGAAGCAGCAGTACGACGTGACCCAGCCTTTCATTCGCCAGAGCTACGGCATGTTCGCTTCCTGGCGGTGCTGGCGCTGGCGGGCGCGCCCGCCGCCCAGGCCGTTGGAGTTGACACCCGGGTCCTCGTCAGGCGGGTGGATGGTCCGATCACCCCGATCATCGCCCACCATCTCACCGACTCAGTGGGCGACGCCGAGCGCGGTGGTGACGGACTGCTCGTCGTCGAGCTCGATACGCCCGGCGGGCTCGACTCGGCGATGCGCGACATTGGCGATCTCGAAGGCTCCGTCGCCGTAGCTGCCATTGACCACACCCGAGACGGTCACCGTCCGGCGGCGACCATGGCGACCATCAGCGCGGCGAGGAACAGCCCGCCGCACCGTTTCGAACTACGACGACTCGTGATGCTCAGCCGCTCTGCGCTCCGCCTCCCGTTCGGCCTCCTCCGCTTCCTGGGCCGCCGGCGTCCAGCTCTTCGGCTGCGACCATCCTCGTGTTTCCAGCTCGGCGTCGTCTCGCTTCCGCTGGACTTCGCCTTCCATTTCAAGCTCGGGATCATGGGTCAGCTTGCCGACCGCTTCCTTGATTCGGCCCTTGGCCCCTTCGGATCCAGTAGGCATCGTCTTTCCTTTCTGGGTTCGATTCCGCACTATCCACTTGGAATCTTCCCGGCCTCTGCCGGCTCAATCGTGCGCGGTCACCGCCGAAGCGCGGGAGCGGCGATCGACCCACATAAGCTTCAGAACTCGCCCGGGCCTTCTGGCCTGAGGCCGGAACAGTGTCCCGCCCGGTGCGCCTACCACCACCAGGCCGCGATCCACCAGATCAGGGGGACAGCCAGGACGAGCCACAACACGTCGGCCAGCGCTCCCCATCCGGAGGCCTCCTCGTCAACGGCCACGGCTTCATCCCGGTAGGCACGCTCCTCGACGACGTGGCCGCGAGGGGTCCGGCGCCGCCGGTAGTACGCAGGGTACGGCGGCCCCCAGCCGCGGTACCCCCAGCCGTACCCGAGCGGCAACAGCAGGAAAATCAACACGAACGCCAGCCAGAACCAGAACCAGTCCATGCCTTCATCTCCTTCGTCATCGCGGCTCACTGACCAACTACCCGCAGCTGCGTCAAAGGCCATCCGTGTGACGAAGCTGTGACGTCGCCCGCGCCGGATCAGCCGAAGCCACCGGGCCGATCACGGTGCCTCGGCCGACCAACTGCCCCACCGGGTCACCGCGTAATCGGCGACTCAGTAACAGCTCGGTCACCTCCGCCGGCCGCTCGCTCGGGCGGGTCTCAATCGGCAATAGGATCTCGCTGTGAGCGGGAACATCCTCTTGGTCGAGGACGACATGTCGGTTCAGGAGGCGACGAGCCTGCTCCTCGAACGGGCCGGAATGCGGGTCACCAGCGTGGGTGACGGCCGCAAGGCGCTCGAGCTGCTGGCTGACGGCGCCTTCGACGTCATTGTGCTGGACCTGATGCTGCCCTCCATCGACGGGCTCACCGTCTGCCGGGAGATCCGGCGTACATCCCGGGTTCCGATCGTCATCCTGACGGCACGGACGGATCCGAACGAGATCGTCGCCGGCCTCGAATGTGGGGCCGACGACTACGTGACGAAACCGTTCAACGGACCGGAGCTCCTTGCCCGGGTACGAGCCGCCTTACGCCGGGCCACACCCGACGACCCGAGCCCGGTGCTGTGCCTGGGATCCCTCCAGATCGACAGCGCCGCCTTCCGAGTCACGGACAACGGCCGTCCAGTCGATCTCTCAGTCACCGAGTTCCGTCTCTTGGTCGAGCTCGCCCGCCATCCCGACCGGGTCCTCACACGTGAAGCGCTGGTGGAGCGCGTCTGGGGCTACGCCTACCTGGGGGATTCCCGGCTGGTCGACATGGCGATCAAACGGCTCCGCAGCAAGATCGGCGACGACCCGCATGACCCGCGCTACATCGAAACGGTTCGCGGAGTCGGCTACCGCTTCATCGCCCCCTCCGACGGCTCCCCCGATCAGGATCAACTTCGACCCGACCCCTGAGTCCCGAAGCTGCTCCCTCGGACGGCGGCTCGGTGACGACGACCGGCACGGTGAGCCGCCGACCGTCGCGTACGGCGGTTGTGACGAGATCGTTACATCACGGGCTGTGCCGCTGCGGTGGTTTCTGGGGAGGGAACAGAGATGCAAGTCTGGAAAGGAGGACCGTTGGAGAACGTGATCCTTGTTCCTCAGAAAGATCCGAGCGCAGCCCGCGCGCTCCTCGACTCGTTCTGCGGCCTTGCCGAGAGCGCTGAGATCGAATTGCGGGCTGCGGCCGTTGTCGAGCGTCACCCGGATGGGCGGTGGCATTTCCCGGAGGAGACCGCGCAACCGTCCTACCACGGGACGATCACGAGTGGTGCCCTGGGGGCGCTGATCGGTCTGCTGGCCGGCCCCGCCGGGCTGCTGCTCGGTGGAACAGCTGGTCTGCTGATCGGCTCCAGTGTGGAAATCGGCGACGCCGAAGATGCCGAGGCCATCCTCCACGCCCTGCCGCGCATGGTCCCTCCCGGAGCGACGGCCCTCCTCGCCGACGTGTACGAGACCGGTCCCGATGCCGTCGACCGCGCCGTGAAGGCGTCCGGCGCGACGGCCCTCCGAATCCCCCGCACCGAGGTCGAACGGGAACTGGCCGCTGCCGAGAAGCAGCTGGAACAGCCCCGGAGGCGATGAGGACGGCTCGCCGCCTTCTGGCGCTGTTCCTGTTCGGCGCGCCGATCGTGGCCGGAAGCTGCGGCGGCGCCGACGATCCCACCATCGACGATCCGAACCTCTTGACCAGTTCCAGCGCACCGCCGGGAGCCACCGCCTGCGCGAATGTCCGCCAGGATCTCGAGGGCCTGCGTCAGACGCTGGGAGTTCCTGACGGCATCGAAGAACTGAAGCAGATGCTGGCTGACGCGCTGGATCAGATCGGTGCGGCCGTGCGCGACGCCGGAGACCTTGCCGGCGAGGCCGCTCGTCCGGTCAGGGACGCCCTGAGTGAGGCGTGGGCCAACGCCGGCCGCGCCCTCGCCGCCGTCGCCGACGGCAATTTCGGGCTCGCCCGGGAAGAACTGGGGCAGGCGAAGGACGACGTCCGCCGGGCATGGGATCGGCTCGCTGCAGTCTGCGGCAGCTCGTGATCGGAGTAGCGTGGGGCGGCGGCATCGGCCGGGGGCCACCCGACGATACTGGCCGCTGAGCAGGTGGTGCGGCCGTGAAGCGTGAGGACGGGAGCGACGTAGAGGGGCCAGGAAGCGCCCGGGGCGGCCGCTGGCCCTGGCGCCAGCCGGACGGCTGTCTGGTTGCGCTTCCGAACCGCTTCCGGCGCCGGCTGACCATCGCCTTCGTGGCGGTGGCCGGTGTCGCCTCCGGTGCGCTGGCCGGCGGCAGCTATCTGGTCACCTCGCATTACCGGCTCTCGGCGTTGGCCGAGCGAGCCGAACGCCAGGCCCGGGTGAACCTCGCGCTCACGACGGCTCGGGACAGTGTTGCCGAGCTCGATCACCTCTTCAACGTGTACCGGGAACTGGGTGGCGTGGAGACCATGGCGATCGCCGCGGACGGCACGGTTCGCTCGTCGCTGCCGAGCCTGGGCCGCGAGGACATTCCAGCGAGACTCCGGCGCGATCTGCCCGACAATGACGTGCTGACGGCCCACGCCGATGTCGCCGGTAATCCTTACCTTGTCCTCGCCGGCCGGCCCCGAGGGTCGGCCGTGCAGCTCTATTTCTTCTTCTCTCGGCGGGGTGTGCTCGAGAGTCTGACCACCATGCGGACCGGCCTGTTGGTGGGCTGGCTGGCGATCATCGGGCTGGCGGCACTGGTCGGGCGGATGGTGGCCCGGGCGACGCTGTTGCCGGTGCGGGCCACCGCCGAAGCGGCCCGCAACATCGCTGAAGGGCTGCTCTCGACGCGGCTACCGCCAGGGACCGATGACGAGTTCGGAGCGCTGGCCTCGTATTTCAACCGCATGGCCGACGAGGTCCAGCAGCAGATCGCCGCCTTGTCGGAGGCCCGTGACCGCGAGAAGCGCTTCACCGCCTTCGCCGCCCACGAGCTGCGGACGCCGCTGACGGCCATGAGCACCGCCGCCTCTCTGCTGGAAGAGGACATCGGCGAGCTGCCCGAGCGGGCTCGCCGTCCGGCTGCCTTGCTCGTCTCCGACGTGACCCGGTTGCGGCAGCTCGTGCTCGATCTGCTCGAACTGGGCCGGCTCGATTCCGGGGTCGACGACGTTCAGCTCGAGCGTCTGGACGTCGGCGGCGTCGTCGCCGAGGTCGTGAACGCGGCGCGCTGGGAGGCCGACGTCCGTCTCGATCTCGCGTCATTGGAGGTTGTCTCCGATGCCTGGAGCCTGGAGCGGATTCTGGCCAATCTCGTGGGGAACGCCGTCCGGCATGGTGGGCGGGGCGTGGAGGTGCGGGTTCGCGCCGTCGGTGAGCAGGCGGTCATCGAGGTGCGAGACGCCGGCCCCGGGATCCCCGAGGAGGACATTCCCCGGCTCTTCGACCGGTTCTACACCGCCAACCGGGTGACCGCAGGCAGCGGCCTGGGGCTGGCCATCGTCCGTGAGCATGCCGACCGGATCGGCGCCGTTCTCGACGTCCCCAGTCTCGAGGGTGCCGGGACAACGGTGATCGTCTCACTGCCCTTGTGTCCCGGCGACAACGCCGCCGCACCGAACCGGAGCGTCTCAATCTTGTGACAGTCGAAGGCCTGGGTACCAAGCGCGCCGCGGGTGACTACGTCGGGCGCATCCGGGCAAGGTTGACGGCGCTCGAGACCAGGCCCACGTGGCTGAAGGCCTGGGGGAAGTTTCCGAGGAACTCGCCGGTGGTCGGGTGAATCTGCTCGGGAAGCAGCGAGAGGTGGTTGGCTTTCTTGCACAGGGACTGAAACAGTTCGACGGCCTCGTCGTAGCGCCCCTGGTAGGCCAGATTGTCGACGAGCCAGAAGCTGCAGAGCAGGAAGGCGCCTTCGTCACCGGGAAGGCCGTCCGGTGATTCTTCCGGAAGGTACCGGTAGAGGAGGCCGTCACCGGCCCCGAGACGCCGGGTGACGGCCTCCGTGGTGGCGACCATCTTGGGATGGTCGGCGGGCACGACGCGGCGCAGCGGAAGTGACAGGAGACTGGCGTCCATCGCGCCGCCGTTCAACGCTTCCCGCAGCGTTTGGCGGTCCGGGTCCCAGGCCTTCTCGAGAATTGCGTCCCGGATCACCGCCGCCTCCTTGGCCCAGCGGTCTGCGTTCCCCGGGAGTCCGAACCGGTCGGCGAGGCGGGCCGCACGGTCCAACGCGACCTGACACATGGCCGCGGAGTAGGTGAAGACGCGGCCCGGAGCGCGGATCTCCCAGATGCCGTGGTCTGGCGAGTTCCAGACCTGTCCGGCCTGCTCCACGAGAGGGCGTAAGCGGTCCCACAATCCGGCGTCGAACCGGCCGCCGACACTGGCCCACTGGTAGGCACAGTCGAGGATCTCGCCGAAGGCGTCGTGCTGGCGCTGGTGGGCGGCGGCGTTCCCCCACCTCACGGGTGACGACCGGCGATAGCCCTCGAGTTCGCGGTCTTCCCTCTCCGGTGGAGGGTATTGCCCGTCGAGGTCGTAGAGCACACCGGCGCGACCGGCCCGCCCGACGGCGTCCAATACCCAACCGAGAAAGCCCGCGGCCTCCGGACCAAGGCCGATGCGACGCAAGGCGTAAACGGAGAAGGCGGCGTCCCGGATCCAGGCGTACCGGTAGTCCCAGTTCCGGAAGCCGCCGATGGCTTCGGGCAGCGACGATGTCGGAGCGGCGACGAGCGCGCCGTTCTCGAAATGGTCGAGCATCTTGAGGGTGATGGCCGACCGCCGAACCATCGGTTCGTTGAATCCGTCGTAGTCGATACGTGCGGACCAGCGTCGCCAGGCGTCAACGGTGGCGGTCACGGCTTCGTCCGCGGTCTGGCCGGCGTGTCGATAGGCTCCGCCCGACCAGCGGAGCACCAGGACGAAGCGATCGCCCTCCGCGAGTTCAAGTTCGGTGCGCCGGCCGGCGAGCGGCCGGGTGGCGGACACCTGGAGAGCCAGGTCGGGGCGTTGAGGACAATCAAGAGCCAGCCCTCCGCCATGGTGCCGGTACACCGCCCCACCCCGCGGTTCCACCTCGACGACAATGCGGACGGTGCCTTCGAGGACCTCGACCGACCGGATCAGCTCTCCCCGGCCGGCCGGGACGTCCTCCCGGAGGTCGGCGCCGCGGCGCAAGGCCAGCGCGTCGGTTACGCGCATGAGCCCGGCGGCGTCGCGCAGTTCGGTCACCAGTACGCCGGTATCGGGGATGTAGCGCTGGCGGGCGGCCCTCAGCTCCGCGGGAGCGACCCGGAACGACCCGCCTCGCCGGGCATCGAGGAGTGAGCAGAACAGGGGCGGCGAGTCGAAGCGGGGGACGCACAACCAGGAAACCGCCCCATCCCGGCCCACCAGCGCCGCCGTCGTACCGTCGCCGATCACCCCATGGTCTTCGAGCGGAAGGTAACCGTCGACAGTGCGTAGCGCAGTCAGATCTCCCATGGCTCTCCTCCTGACGGCGACGGTCCGTCGGATCCGGCTCGATAGTCCAACAGCGGGCTGGCGCCGGCGTCCCAGGCCTCGAGGATCGGCTCGACGATTCGCCACGACTCCTCGGCCTCGTCGCCCCGGATGAACAGTGCAGGGTCTCCTTCCAACACGTCCATCAGGAGCCGGGCGTAGGGTGACAGCTCCTGGGGCGCGAGCTCGAGATCCCAGCGCGCCGGATCGAGGCAGAAGGGATCGCCGGCGCCGTTGAGCGCCAAATCGACGGACAGCCGGTCGGGATCCATGCTGAGCGTAAGGAGGTTGGGACCGGGCTCTTCCGGCTGGCCGAACGGCAGGCGCTCGACGGGCCGGAAGGCGACGCGGACCTCCCGCCGGTCAGCGGCTAGCGCCTTGCCCGTCCGGAGCCGGAACGGCACGTTCAACCACCGCCGGTTGTCGACGAAGAGCGTCACGTCGGTAAACGTCTCTGTTCCCCGGGCTGCATCGACGCCCGGCTCGGCCCCGTAGTCCGGCACGGGCCGTCCCTGCACGGCTCCGGCCCGGTAGCGTGCCCGGCGGGTGAGCCGGGAAGCATCGTGCGGTGTGAGGCGGCGTACCGACCGGAGCAGTTCGACCTTGGCGTCTCGCAACGGGCCTTCGCCGAGACCGGCCGGCCGTTCCATGGCCACGAAGCAGACCAGCTGCAGGAGGTGGTTCTGCACCATGTCCCGGAGGGCGCCGGTGTGGTCGTAGTAACCGGCCCGGCCCTCGAGGGCGACGGTCTCGTCCCAGACGATCTCGATGGAGCTGATGTGTTCGGCGCACCACAGGGGTTCGAAGAGGCGGTTGGCGAACCGCAGCCCCAGGATGTTCTGTACGGTCTGCTTGCCGAGGAAGTGGTCGATGCGAAACACGGCGGGCTCCGTGAAATGGCGGTGCAGCAGCCGGTTGAGATCCCGGGCCGACTCGAGATCGGTTCCGAACGGCTTCTCGACGACCAGTCGGCCATCGCCACCGAGCCCGGCGGCGGCGAGCCCCCGGATGGCGGCACCGAAGAGCGCCGGCGGCAGAGCCAGGAAGGCCACGATCGGACCGGCCGGATCCCCGAGAGGCTCTCGAAGGGCGTCTGGCTCGGCGACGTCACCCGGAACGTACCGGAGGCGGGAGACCAGCCGCTCGCGGGCCTCCCGGCTCAGATCGGAGGCATGCCGTTCGAGCCGCCGCGACGCCTCAAGCCGGAATCGGGTGTCGTCCCAGGGGTCGCGGGCCACACCGACGATGTCGACGTCTCGGGGCAGGGCACCGGCGCTGACGAGCTCGGCCAGCGCCCGCAGCAGATAGCGTGCAGTCAGGTCGCCGGTTGCGCCGAGAATCACGAGCCGGGAGGCAGTCACAGCGTTGGGCACACTCGCCTTCCTACCCAGTCCCGGTCCGTTCGTGTCGGGCTCGTACGCCGCCTGCTGATAGGTTCGGATCGGGACCGGGACCCCTGAGATGAAGACCGACAGCGACACCGGCCTCGTCAGCGACGACGAACTGCGTCACGGTCCTCGGCGGCCGTGGCTCGGACCGCACCGGCCGCTGCTCCAACGCTGGGTGAAACCGGTCATCGAGGTCCTGCACGTGGAGGCCGCGGGCGGCGTGGCGCTGCTGGTGGCCGCCGTTGCCGCCCTCGTGTGGGCAAATTCGCCGTGGCAGGGGGCGTACGAGTCCCTCTGGGCCACAGAGGCCGGCATCCGGATCGGCGGTTTTCAGCTCTCGCACGACCTCCGTCACTGGGTCAATGACGGCCTCATGGTCCTCTTCTTCTTCGTCGTCGGGCTGGAGATCAAGACAGAACTCGTCGCCGGAGAACTGGCGGACAGGCGCCGGGCGGCTCTGCCGATTGCCGCCGCCGCAGGCGGCATGGTCGTGCCCGCCGTCCTGTACGTGATGATCAACGTCTCCGGTGGCGCCTTGCGGGGTTGGGGAGTGCCGGTCGCCACCGACATCGCCTTCGCCGTCGGTGTCGTGGCGCTTCTCGGCCGGCGGGTCCCGCAGAGCCTCAAGATCTTCCTGCTCGCCCTGGCCATCGTCGATGACATCGGAGCCATCCTGGTCATCGCCGTCTTCTATACGGACAACCTCGCCCTCGGGTGGCTCGCCATGGCCGCCGGCCTGGTCGGCGCCGTGGCGCTCATGCGGTGGCTCCGGATCTGGTACGGCGCGGTCTACGTCGCCGCCGGCTTCGCCATCTGGCTGGCGACGCACGAGTCAGGGGTCCACGCCACGGTGGCCGGTGTGGCCCTCGGCCTGCTGGCGCCCGCCCGACCCCTCGTGACTCGGGAGCAGCTCGACCGCCTGGCGGCCATCCCAGACACCCGGCCGAAGGACGGCGGCCCCGAGGAGCCCCGCGACGTCGCCTTCCTCGTGCGGGAGTCGGAGTCCGTGGCGGAGCGGCTGCAGGACGCGCTTCATCCGTGGACGAGTTACGTCGTCATTCCGCTGTTCGCGCTGGCCAACGCCGGCGTCACGATCGAACGACAGATGATCAGCGACGCTGCCACGAGTCCCGTGACCCTCGGCGTGATGGCCGGGCTCGTCGTCGGCAAGCCCCTCGGTGTCCTCGCGGGTGCCTGGTTGGCCGTCCGGTTCCGGGCCGCGTCGCTGCCCTCCGGGGTCAATTGGCGCCAGGTCGGTGGTGTCGGGGCGGTGGCCGGCATCGGGTTCACCATGTCGCTGTTCATCGCCGGGCTGGCCTTCGGGGCGGACGCCGGCGCTTTCGAGCAGGCGAAGTTGGGCATCTTCGCCGCCTCTCTCGTGGCCGCCTGCATCGGTGCGGTGATCCTCCGGCGTCAGCCCTAACCGCCCCTCCCCCGCGGGTGGAGCCGAATCTGCATGCAGGTCACCGAAGTCCGCCCGATCGGAGGGCCGACCGGGCAACCTCGGCGAGGTGGTGGGAGGATCGGCCGGCCCCCTGCCTGATCTGTTCGCGGCAGCTGAAGCCGTCGGCCACGACCAGTACGTCGTCGTCAGCCTTTCTGATCGCCGGAAGCAGCACCCGCTCCGCGCAGGCCATCGACACGTCGTAGTGCGACGCCTCGAACCCGAACGCCCCGGCCATACCGCGGCACCCCGAGTCGAGCACGTCGACGTCCAATCCGAGCCGCTCGAGCATCCGGACTTCCGCGTCGAAGCCCAGCACCGCCTTGTGGTGGCAGTGCGGCTGGACCAGCGCCCGCCGGCGCAACGGCGGAGCACGGAGGTCCGAGGCGTGCTCGTCGAGGAACTCCGACAGGAGCACCGTCTGGGTCGCCAAACGACGAGCGTCGAGCCTCCGGGGGAGGAGGTTCACCAGTTCGTCGCGGAAGACGGCGGCGCAACTGGGTTCGAGGACGACGACCGGCGTACCCGCCTCGATGTCGGCGGCGAGGGTGCGCAGTGTCCGCTGCAAGAGCCGACGGGCGTGTCGGAGGAAGCCAAAGTCATACAGCGGCCGGCCGCAGCACACCCAGGGGCGGGGAACCGAGACGCTGAAACCGGCGGCGTCGAGCAGCTCGACGGCCGCCCGGCCGATGTAGGGTGTGAAGTGATTGGTGAAGGTGTCGGGCCAGACGATGACCCGCCGGCGCCCGCCGGCGGGCGGACTTGGCGGGCGCCGGCGGAACCAGGCGGTGAAGGTCTCCGCTGCGAACGGCGGAGCCGTCCGCTCGGCGGCGATTCCGGCCGACCGCTTGAGCAGCTGTCCGAGCCCCGGTGCCGACATGGCGGCGTTCGCGATCCCGGGGCTCCTCGCGGCGAGGGCGGCGCCGTACATGATGAATCCCATCGCGTAGGCAGCCCTCGGTCGCAGCCGGTGAGCGTAGTAGTGAGCCAGAAACTCGGCCTTGTAGGTGGCGATGTCGACGTTCACCGGACACTCACCACGGCAACCCTTGCAGGCCAGGCACAGATCAAGGGCGTCCTTGACGTGGTCGTCCCGGAACCCCCCGACTGGTCCGCGGCCCGACAGCATGTCGAACAAGAGATGCGCTCGCCCCCGTGTCGAGTGCTCCTCCTCACGCGTGACCATGTAGCTCGGGCACATGATGCCGCCGTCCGTTCGTCGGCACTTCCCGACGCCGACGCAGCGCTGTGTCGCCCGGGAGAAGTCGCCGTCGTCGTCGGGAAACTGGAAGTACGTCCGCACCGGTTTCGGGTCGTAGCCCGGTCCGAGCCGCAGGTCCTCGTCGACACGGTATGGATCGACGACCTTGTGAGGGTTCATCCGCCCATCGGGATCCCAGATCGCCTTGAACCGGGCGAAGGCCTCCACGAGCTCAGGGCCGAACATCTTGGGAAGGAACTCCGCTCGGGCCTGGCCGTCGCCGTGTTCCCCGGAAAGGGCTCCTCCCAGCGAAACGACGAGGTCGGTCGCCTCCTCGAGGAAGGACCGGAATCGCTTGACGCCGTCCGGCGTCACCAGGTCGAAGTTGATCCGGGTGTGCACGCATCCGTCGCCGAAATGTCCGTAGAGCGCGCCCCGTAAGCCGAATCGCTCGTAGAGCTCGTGAAGCCTCCGCACGTACTCACCCAGCCGCTCCGGGGCCACGGCCGAGTCCTCCCAGCCCTCCCAGGTGTCGGCCTCGCCGGGGACGCGGGCGGTCGCCCCGAGGCCCGACTCCCGAATCTCCCACACGGCCTCCATTTGCTCGACGTCGGAATAGAACTCGGCGGCCACCGCTGGATCACGCCGTGTCAGATCTTCAACGAATTCGCGGGCCCGGCCCTCGGCCTCGTCGCCGTCCTCGCCGCCAAACTCGACCAGGAGCCAGCCTCGGCCCGGCGGAAGGAGGTCGACCTGGCGGGGCAGCCCCTTGCGGCGCATGTCGGCCACCAGCGTTTCGTCGATGCCCTCCAGGCCGGTCGGGCGGGCTGCGAGTACGGCGGGGACGTCGTCGGCCGCCCGGTAGACGTCGGGATAGCCCGCGACAACCAGCCGGCGGGCCGGGGGGCTGTGAACCAGCCGGCAGGTCGCACCCAGCACGAGGACGCACGTCCCTTCGGAGCCGACCAGGGCCCGCGCCACGTTGAAGCCGTGCTCGGGCAGGAGCTGGTCGAGCGCGTAGCCGGAAACGAGGCGGGGGATCGACGGGAAGCGCGCCCGGATGAGCTCGGCGTACCGGTCCCGGAGATCGCGGAGGCTCCGGTAGATCTCGCCCCGCCGTCCGCCGGCTGCGATCATGCGGCCGAGTTCCACATCCGATGTGGGCCCGACCGTCAGCCGGAGGCCGTCGTAGGTGACGACGTCCAGTTGCTCGATGTTGTCGGAAGTCCTGCCGGCCATGACCGAGTGGACGCCGCACGAGTTGTTGCCGATCATCCCGCCCAGCGTGCAGTACTCATGCGTGGAGGGATCGGGGCCGAACGTGAGGTGGTGGCGCTCGGCCGCGGCCCGGAGGTCGTCCAGGACGGCGCCCGGTTCCACCACGGCCCGGCGCGCTGCAGGATCGATGTCGACGATACGGCGCAGGTACTTCGAGAAGTCGAAGACGACGGCCACGTTGCACGACTGCCCGGCCAGGCTCGTCCCTCCGCCCCGGCCCAGGACCGGGACGTCGTGGCGACGGCACACCTCGAGCGCGGCGACCACGCTGTCGATCGTGCGGGGTACCACCACGCCGAGTGGCACCTGCCGGTAGTTCGACGCCGCCGTCGAGTACAGCGATCGGCTCCCGGCGTCGAAGCGGACCTCTCCGTTCACCACGGCGGAGAGGTCCGAAGCCAGCGACGCGTTACGCGACGGTGACCGGGTCACCGGTCAGCCGCTGACGGCGGCCAACGCTTCCTCGATGGTTTTCACGCCACGGACCCTGACCCCCTCCCCCGAAGCGTGGTCGACCTCGGTCTGGGGAACGACAAAGAGATCGGCGCCCGCGTCGTCCACGGCGATCGCCTTCTGTTCGATGCCTCCGACCGGCCCGACGTCGCCGTCGATCGAGATCGTGCCCGTCGCGGCCAGTGTGCGGCCCCGGGCGAAGTCGGCCTCGTCGAGGAGGTCGGCGATGGCCATGCCGTAGGCCAAGCCCGCCGAGGGGCCGCCGATATCGCGGTCTTCGAAGCGAATCTCGAAGGGCAGGTTCACGTCGAGGCCGCGGGTCTCGAGAAGGACGCCGATGCCGACGCGGCCCGCGACATCGGGCAGCTCCTCGGTGGTGACGACCACGGTGCGGCGGCCGTCGTCGCGTTCGACGCCCACGGGCACGTCCGTGCCGGCCGGCCGGGACCGTACGGCGTCAACCACGTCCGCGGCGGTGCGGATCGGTTGCCCGTCCACCTCGACGATGACATCGCCGACGCGGAGTACATCGTCGGCGGGCGATCCCTCGACAACCTCGAGGATCCGGGCACCGCTGCCGGAGACCCTGACCGGAAGTCCGACCGCTCGAGCAGCGGCCGCCGCCGCCACCCGACGGCTCTCATCGAAAACCTGCCGCTGGACGCGGCTGAACTCCTCGGGCCGGACGCCCGGGGGAAAGACGTGCTGCACCGGCACCACGTCCCGGTCCTCCCGCAGGGCCGACCACAGTGTGGTGAGGGCGCTGCGGCGGCTCAGCGACACGGTGGCGATCAGATAGCGGCCGTTGAGGTCGTCGACTGGGACGCCGTCGATGACGATGTCGTCGCCGACCTCGATCGCCTCCCCGGGCGCGATCACCACATGGGGTGGCCGGTAGAGCGCCAAGCCGGCAACGGCGATGATGAGGCCGACGACCACCCAGACGGCGATCCCCGCGCTGCGCGCCGGCCGCTGCTCCGGAGGCCGGGCCAGCCCTCGCTCCAGGGCCTGGCCCACGTCCGCCACGTCGAGCGTTCCGACATGGCGGCCACCGTCCATGACGGCCACCCGCCCGCCCGTCTCGCCGAGTACGGACATGGCATCGACGACCGGACGGTCAGCCTCCACGGTGGCGCTTCGGGACGCCGCCTCCCGAGCCGGCGCCGGCCACGACCACGGCCCTCCGCGGTCGCCGTTCCCGGCCGGCCGTTCCGGCCCGATGGTGGCCTGATCTCCAAGGGGTCGCATGACGTCGCCGACGCGTAGCCCGGCCAGTGCCCGGCGGACGAGCGCCTGCTCCCGCTCCGCCCGGGCGGCCTGGATGAGGAACCAGCCGATGAAGGCGAGCCACAAGCCGCCGAAGGCGGTTCCCCCGCCGAAGAGCCCGGCCACACCGATGGCGACCAGCATCCACCCGAAGGCCTGCCCGGCGCGCGAGGCGGACCGGGTTGCGGCGGTGAAGCTGTCCTGGCGTCGCCAGAGCCACGAGCGCAGGACCCGTCCGCCGTCGAGGGGCAGCGCCGGAATCAGATTGAAGGCCAGCACCAGCACGTTGATGCGGCCGAGGTAGTCGACGACACCCTGCACCGGGCCCGGCCATCCCAGCTGGTCGCCCACGAACGCGGCACCGATGAACCCGACCGCCAGTACGGCGGAGATGACCGGGCCGAAGATCGCCACCCGGAATTCCGCACCGGGGTTCGGCGGCGAGCCTGCCAGATGCGCCACTCCCCCGAAGAGCCACAGGGTGATGCCCTTGATGGGCATCCCCTCCCGCTGAGCGCGCAGTGCATGGCCGAGTTCGTGGAGCAGTACCGAACCGAAGAAGGCGGCGGCGGCAACCAGTGCCATGAACAGATACGTCGTGCCGCCGAGGCCGGGATAGGTGGCGGGGAAGAGCGCCTGCGCCAGCGACCACACCACCAACGCGAAGATCAGCAGCCACGACCAGTTCAGGCCGATGGCGATCCCCCGGACCTTGAAGAGTGTGAACGTCGATTCCACCTGCCCTCCTCGACGGTCCTGACAAGTCCTTCGACAGCGCTACCCGACGTTCAACACGACGCGCCTCCGACCCCGGTAACGATCGCGTCACAACTGCCGGCCTTAGGCCTTAAACGGTCTGGGGATTATTTCGGCCACGGCCGGGAAGAGACGATGTCACGAGATCGTTACGGACCTCACCGGCCTCGATCGAAATGTTTCGAGTCAACTTGCCAGCTCAGATCGCCCAGGCGGCGACCCGGCCCGTCCGGGCTACCCGGCGGTGGCTCGACCGGCACCCGCGCCGTTATCGCGACGTTGCGCCCGTCCTCGACTGCCCGGCGTGCCATGCCGGCATCGCGCTCACGCAGGAGATGCGAGCCCGGCTGTGGTCGCATCCGGTACTGTGCCCGCAGTGCGGCGACGGAGTGATTTCCAGGGTGCCCTTCGCCGGCCGAGAAACCGACGACCCGACACACGTTTGTGTGGGGACGGTCATCGGATCGCGACCAACCGCCACTAGAACAGTATGGGCGCGAGCACAGGAACGGGAACGGCCGACGGCCTACGGCACCGGAAGGGCGTGCACTGGGGCATGGCGCACGTTCCGGTGGTCTGCCCCGCAGGCCCCGGCCGTTCCCGGAGTCGCGCTGGAGGACGTCAGCGTCGCCTCTGAGCCCCCCGACCGAGTCTGAACGCCACGTCAGGGTAGGCCCGGCGGGCGGAGGCAGCGGCCTCTTCCCGGGTGGCGAAGTCGAGGTTCGAGTGCAGTTCGACGCCATGCTCCGGTTCCCGGTAGCACCAGAGCCAGCGCCCGTCCGGACGGGCGTAGAGCTCGAGGACGGCGGCGGAGCCCTCCGGCTCAGGTGGCTTCGGACTGCTCATGGCTCGGGCGCGCGGCGAAGTTGTAGTGGTGAGGGTGCAGCACGGCGTTGAGGGGCACGACGGCGAGCCGTTCCGCCCCGGTGACCTTGAGGGCTTTCGCCAGCCGGTAGGCGACGAAGCCGGTCACCGGGGGCAGGACGATCACGAGGATCCGGAAGATCCACGTCATGGTGGCCACCGAGGCGTCGAACCACTTGGCCAGCAGGTCGTTGCTGGCGGCAAAGTGAAGGGTCACGACGAACATCAGAGAACCGGCCCCCAGTCCGGTGCGGACGGGATGGTCCCGGACCCGGTCGAGCAGGTGGTGTGGCTCCCGGTCGCCGGTGAGTCGCGCCTCCAAAAATGGCCACAGGTACAGCGTGGCGAACACGATTCCCGGGAGGAGCACGCCGGGGAAGAAGGGGTTCGGGAGCTCGAAACCGAAGGCCCGCAGCTCCCAGGGCGGGAAGATCCGCAATGCCCCCTCGACCCACCCGAGCCACCAGTCGGGTTGGGCCGGGGAGGGCACCTGAGCCACCCGGAACGGGCCGTAGAGCCACACCGGGTTGATCTGCACGAGCCCGCCCATCCCGGCGAGGACCGCGAAGACGGCGAAGAACAGGGCGAGCGACTTGGCCGTGTAGGTCGGCCACAGCTTCGAGCCGACCACGTTGCTCTCCCGTCGGCCCGGCCCGGGGAAGTCGGTGTGCTTCTGGCGCCAGATGATGGCCAGGTGCACGGTGAGCAGCCCGATGATCAGGCCCGGGACGAGCATCACGTGGGTGACGAACAGCCGGGGGATGATGTCGTCAGCCGGGAACTCGCCGCCGAAGATCAAGAACGCCAGCCAGGTGCCGACGAGTGGAACGGCCAACGCGATCGAGTAGGCGATGCGCAGGCCCGTGCCCGACAGCAGGTCGTCGGGCAGCGAGTAGCCGGTGAAACCATTAAAGAAGGCCAGCACCAGCAGGGTCACGCCGACGACCCAGTTGATCTCCCGCGGCCGGCGGAAGGCACCGGTGAAGAAGACCCGCAGGAGATGCACGACCAGGGCGGCGATGAAGACAATGGCCGCCCAGTGGTGCGTCTGACGCATCACCATCCCGGCCCGCACCTCGAAGCTGAGGTCGACGACCGACCGGTAGGCGTGCGACATCCGCACGCCCCGCAGCGGTTCGTAGGAACCGGAGTAGACCGTTTCGGCCATGCTCGGATCGAAGAAGAACGTGAGGAACACGCCGGTGAGGAGCAGCACCACGAACGAGTACAGGGCGATCTCGCCGAGCATGAAGCTCCAGTGGTCGGGAAAGACCTTGTTGAGTGCGTGCTGGGTGAACGACGAGGCACCGAGGCGGTCGTCGATCCAGCGGGCGATGCGGCCGAGCATCGTCTATTTCGGCCTCGTCCAGAAGCCCGGCCCGACCGGTTCCGGGAAGTCCGACTGGGCCACCAGGAACCCGGCGTCGTCGACGGCGAGGGGCAGCTGAGGGAGCGGCCGGGTGGCCGGCCCGAACGTCGGCTCCGCGCCGGCCGGGACCGAGAACGTCGATTGGTGACAGGGGCAGAACAGTTCCTGGGTCGCCGCCTGGTAGAGACCGACCGGGCAGCCGGCGTGCGTGCAGATCTTGGAAAAGGCGCAGAGCCCGCCGACCGTCCACCCGTCCGGGCCCGGCGGCTCGACCTCGTCCGGGAGCCGGATGAGCAGCGTCTGGGCGTCGGCCGATTCCACGTGCCCCTCCGGGTACACGGTAACGACGCTGTGCGGAACCAGTTCGTCGGGCCGCAAAGGACCGCCGTCTTCGGTGACCAGCCGTCGGCCGGGCCGCCAGTCGGTCCGGTACAGGCTGCGGCCGGGGCGGGAGCCGAGCGAACGGATGGGGAAGAGCGCCGCCACACCGAGGGCGCCGAGCGCCAGGCCGAGGCTCCGGGCGAGCAGCCGGCGGCGTTCGAGCGGCTCGGCCCCTTCCTCGAAGGCGGCAGCCGCCTCCGGCCACTCGGCCGCCGCCCTGGGCGTGACGTCGCGCTCCTCCACGAAGTGGCCCCCGGGCAGTGCAGCCCGAGCGAACAACACCAGGCCGAGGGCGATGCCGCCAAGGGCGACGGCGAGGAGCGCCCCTTCCAGCTGCGGCTGTCCGCCCTTGGCGTAGACCAGGGCCAGCCCCAGCGAGGCGGCGGCGCTGGTCACGAAGGCACCGGCGATCGCCCGGCCGCCCGGTGCGGCGCTCTTGCTCATACCTTCCCCGCTTTCGTGCCGATCCAGCGGATGAATCCCAGTAGCAGGCCGAGCCCGAGCACCCACCCGACCGCGCCTTCGGCCACGGGCCCGATGTGGCCGATGGGGAGGCCCCCCGGGTCTTCCGGCTCCTTCAGGTACAGCGTGTAACGCACCAGCGCGTCGAACTCCTCCTGCGTGACGAGGTCCGGCCCGAAGACCGGCATCGTTCCGGGACCCGTCCGGATCGCTTCGGCGATCTCGATGGCGTCGGAATGCTCGAAGCCGGGGATGAGCACACCGGTCGTCCCGCCTCTCGTGGCGCGGCCGCGCTGGGTCAACATGGCCCCGCCGATCCCGGTTGGGGCGTGGCAGGCGGCGCAGTACTGCTCGTAGAGCTGCTGGCCGGCCGACAGGTCTCCCCTGGCCGGTTCGACGGCCGGGACAGGCGGCCCCGGCGGGCGGAAGGCCGAGACGACGTACTCCACGAGAGCGGCGATCTCCTCTGCGGTATAGACCGGTTCGGACGACCGGGACGGTGCCCGGGGATGGTCGATCGGCATCCGCCCGGTGCGGAGCATGAAGTCGGTGAGCGCCGCTCCGTTGGTGCCCTCGTCGAGCGGCGGGCCGTTGTCCGTGCCCTCACCGCGGTTTCCGTGGCAGAACGAGCAGTCCCGCAGGTACAGCTCCCGTCCCGCTTCCGCACCCTCGATCTCGGGGGCGATACCGGGAAGCTGGTAATAGGCGGGGGGACGGTAGGGCGACACGTCGCGTCCCAGGTACTGGCAGCCGGCGAAGACCGCGACGCCGCCTGCCAGGGCCATGAGCGACACGGCCCGCACCCGCCTCACCGGACAGCGTTCCCCGCGGCCACGGGACCGGGGCGATCGCCCGCCGTCCGGCTGTCGAGCTCACGGAACCATGCCACCAGTAGCCAAGTCATGACCGCCAGGTACAGCACCCCGGGCGGCATCCACATCAGGACGCCGGCCAGCTGTTGGTCGGCCAGCGGATCACCACCGGCCGCGGCCACGATGGTCGCCTGGTCGGGATAGAGCGGGGCACCGGCGAAGGTGAGCACCGCGCCGAGCGCTCCGCTGGACAGCCCGGTGGCGAAGACCAGTGCCAGCGCCGCCGGACGGGCGGCGTCGCCTCCCACGGCACCGCCCCGGCCGGCTCGGAACACCAGCGACCAGAACAGCCCCGCAGCGCCGAGGAACATGCCGTGCTCGAGCGCGTGGACGGCATCGGTGCGCAGCGCCAGCTGATAGAGAGCTGGCGCATGCCAGCCCCACACCACGGCCGTGCCGAGTAACCAGACGGCGAGCGGGTGGCGCAGCCGGCGCGCCACCGGCCGGAGTCGGCCGGGAAGGCCGTGATGCAGAGCGTCGCGGGCCGGCGCCGGAAGAGCCGCCGCCGCAACCGCCACCGGCCGGGCGGCGGCGATGAGCGGCGCAGCCACGAGCATGAGCAGCAGGTGCTGGCCCATGTGGGCGGCGAAACGCTCGGCCGCCAGCTGTTCGAGCGGCGGCGCCAGCGCCAGGGCGACGGCGGCGAGCCCGGCGGCCATGGCCGCGGCGCGGCGGGTGTCCCGGCGACGGTGGAGATCGGCCGGTCCCTTCACGGCACCGTCTCGCAGACGCCGAGGATGGCCGGCGGGACGAGCCCAAGGATGATGGCCGGGAGGAACAAGGCGCCTTCCACGATCGCCGCCAGCGCCATCCACCGGGCCCGGTCGAGCCGTTCGTCGCCGGTCCCGGCCCCCACCCGCCGGCGACAGGTCAGCGCGCTGATGAGCGAAGCGGCGGCGATGACCGCCAACGCCGCATTGACGGCGATGGCCACCGTGCGGACGGTGAAACCGAGGATCTCGCCCGGTTCGCCGGCCGACGGCGAGCAGGCGAACCACTCCTCGAGCGAATAGCTGACCACGAGGTGGGCGGCCCAGGCCAGTGGGCTGCCGAGGACGGCGAACCACAGCAGCCATGAACCACGGGTCTCGGTCCGCGTGATCTGTCGCGCGTCGTCGGAGTTGGTGCCGATGCTCATCAGAGGTTGGGCGAGAGGTAGATGGCGGACAGGACGAAGGCCCAGACGACGTCGACGAAATGCCAGTAAAGGGCGAAATTCTGCACGGTCAGGTGGCGGGTCTGATCGAATGCGCCCCGCCAGGCGCGCACCTGCGTCCAGGCGGAGATCGCCAGCCCGGCGGCGACGTGGGCGGCGTGGAACCCGGTAATGGTGAAGAAGAGCGACCCGTAGACGTTGGTCCGGGGCGTGAAGTCGTGCAGCTTCTCCGGCCACTCGACCGCCACCGTCAGGAAGAGGAACACGGCGCCGAGCACCCACCCGGCGGCCAGGCCGTAGCGAAGCCGGCCCTGCCGGCCGTCCCGGATTCCCCGGTCGGCGATGTGGACGGGGATGCTCGACGACCACAGGATCGCCGTCATGATCAGCGGCAGGCGCAGCTCCGGCTCGGCGATGCCTTCCGGGGGCCACACCGGCCCGTAGCGGAAGCGGAGGTAGAAGTAGCTGGCGATGAGCATTCCGAACAGCGCGGCTTCGGTGGCGATGAGCCACGCCATGCCCCACCAGCCGAACGCCCGGGGGCCTTCGGCGTGCTCGGGCAGCACTTCGCCCGGCAGCCCGGTTTCGGCCTGGGGAGCGGTGCTGGCCGCGGTGATGGCCACCTCAGGTCTCCTGCGTCTCGTACCGGGGCCAGAACCATCCCATGACGCAGGCGACGGTGGCGGCGAGGGCGGCGACCGCCACCGGCCACCAGTTGAGCAGGACGGCGTAGAAGCCGGCCAGGAGCGCGACGGTGAGGTAGAACGGCCATGGTGAGGGATGGGGCATGTGCACGACGGCCTGGGGGCGGGCGTCGAGCGCGCTGGTCGACAAGGTGGAATGTCCCTCGAGGAGCGTTCGGCCCCCCTCGTGGGGCGCTTGCGCCCCGGACGCCAGTTCCGGCTGGTCCCACATCGGTTCCCGGGACCGGATCGTCGGGACGGTGACGAAGTTGTAATGCGGCGGCGGAGAGGTCGTGTACCACTCCAGTGTTTCGCCGCCCCAAGGATCGTTGGGCGCCTGCGGCCCGCGACGGCGGGCGCGGTACCAGTTCACGACGGTGACGAGGATTCCGGCACCGAGGACGAAGGCGCCGAGCGTCGAGAGCTGGTTGTGGAACTCCCAACCCAGGCCCTGCTCGTAGGTGTAGACCCGGCGCGGCATGCCGAGCAGCCCGAGGATGTGCTGGGGGAAGAACGCCACGTTGAACCCGATGAACATCAGCCAGAAGCTCCACTTCCCCAGCCGCTCGTCGAGGAGCCGCCCGGTCATCTTCGGCCCCCAGTGGTAAATCCCGCCGAAGATCGGGAACAGGGCGCTCCCCACCAGCACGTAGTGCAGGTGGGCGACGACGAAGTACGAGTCATGGACGGCCTGGTCGAACGGCACAGCAGCGAACATCACACCGGTCACGCCGCCGATGACGAAGATCACGATGAAGCCCAGCACGAACAGCAGCGGAGTGCCGACGACGGGCCGGCCGGACACGAGCGTGGCCAGCCAGGCGAAGACCTGAATGCCGCTCGGGATGGCGACGACGAAGCTGGCCAGTGAGATGTAGCTGAACGTCACGTTCGGGAGCCCGACGGCGAACATGTGATGGACCCACACCCCGAAGCCGACCAGCCCGACGGCCAGCTCGCCCACGACGATGAACGTGTAGCCCACGATCGGGCGGCGCACCCAGGTCGGGATGATGGCGGAGGCGATCCCGAAACCGGGCAGGGCGATGATGTAGACCTCGGGATGCCCGAAGATCCAGAAGAGGTGCTGCCACAGCAGGGGGTCCCCGCCGGCGGCGGCGTCGTAGAAGTGAAAGCCGAACTTGCGATCGAGGACCAGCAGGACGGCGGCCAGCGACAGGGCCGGCAGGGCGAAGACGATCTGGAGGGCCATGGCCAGCTCGCCCCACACGAAGATCGGTACCCGGTTGAGCGTCATTCCCGGAGCCCGAAGCTTGAGGATCGTCACGATGAAGTTGATCGCCCCGCCGGTGGTCGAGATTCCGAGGAGGAGAAGCCCGAGGGCGTAGAAATCGATGTTGATCCCCGGGGTGAACTCCTTCGACGCCAGCGGCACGTAGTTGAACCAGCCGTCGTTCGGCGCACGCCCGACCAGGAACGCCGAGTACAGAAACATCCCGCCTGCCGCCAGCACCCAGTATCCGAAAGCGTTGAGGCGCGGGAAGGCCATGTCCCGGGCGCCGACCATCAACGGCACGAAGAAGTTGCCGAAGCCCGACAGCACCGGCATGGCGAAGAGGAACATCATCGTGATGCCGTGCATCGAGAAGATCTGGTTGTACGTCTCGGGGTCGAGGAGCTTGAGCTCGGAGTCGGCGAGCTGGGCCCGCATCAGCAGCGACTGGATTCCCCCCAGCAGGAGGAAGACCATCCCGGTGTAGAAGTAGCGCATCCCGATGCGCTTGTGGTCGACGGTCGAGATCCAGCTCCCCAGACCCGGCGACTCACCCCAGTTCGCTTCCAGGCGGTCCGTGACCTCGCCCCGCCAGTCGGGGTCTTTGACCGTCGTCACGGCTACTCCAGCTCCAGGAGGTAGGCGACGAGCTCGTCCAGCTGCACTCCGGTGATCTCCGTGGGCGGCATCGTCACGCCGAGCTTGTCGTCCTGCGGATTCGAGACGAAGTCGGCCAAGTTCTCCGGCGTCAGCGGCATGAGGCCGGCGCCGATCGTCTCCCGGGACGCGAGGTGCGTGAGGTCGGGTCCGAGCTCACCGTCGGCGGTCGTGCCCCGCACCCGGTGGCAACCGGCGCACGACGACGACAGGAAGTTCGCCCGACCCCGAACGGCCTCGGGCGCGGCCGGGGCAGGGGCCGGGTCGGCCTGCCCGGCCAGCCAGCGGTCAAACTCGGCGGCCGGCAGGGCGACAACGTCGAACTCCATGTGGGCGTGCTGCAGGCCGCAGTACTCCGCGCACTGACCCCGGTAACGACCCGGCTGGTCGGCCACGAGCCACATCGTGTTGTCGACGCCGGGGACGTGATCCTTCTTCACTTGCAGCTGGGGGACCCAGAAGCTGTGGATGACGTCGACCGTCGACAGCCTCAGCTCAACCGTCTCGCCGGCCGGAATGGTGATCTCATTGGCCGTCACGAACCCCGGGTAGCGCACCTCCCACCACCAGTTGCGACCCACCACCTCGATGGATAGATCAGGCCGCTCGGGTGGATCGGACAGCGCGTCGAGGACTCGGAGCGACACCACGAAGGTGCCGGCCAGAATGACGCCCGAGACGCCGAGGCCGGCCACGGCGATGAACGGCTCGCCCCACCGCACGGCCCGGTGGTCGACGGGACCGCGCTCGGCTCGCCTCCGCCGCACCGCCACAGCAATGAAGCCGATGACGACGGCGACGACGACCGCCGAGATCCAGAACATGAGCCACCACAGGCCCTCCACCCGCCGGGCGGCGTCCGAGCGAGGCTCGAGGATCGAAGGGGCCCCGTCGGCGCAGGCCACCGACGTGGCCATGGCTGTGACGACGGCTCTGCCGCGGACGACGTAGCGGCGCCGCCGGACATTCGGCCCGCTGTGCGGCCCTGCGATCTCTCCCACTCCGCGCTCCCACCGTCCGCCTGCGCCGACCGTTTTGAGCCGCTACCCGCTCGATGGGCCTGGAAACCGCTGTGTGTCTCTCGCCAAGCTGTTGCAGCCCAGGAATGACGTGACAAAGAACCCCACGCCGAGCACAGTGAGCATCAGCAAGGCCCGCAGCGTCGCTGGAAGTCGTCGATCCGGTCGAGAACGTTATGCATCCCGCTGGTACCGCTTGGCGTCGGCCTCTTTGAGCTCAAGGCCCATGCCCGGCCGGGACGTGTCGGGGATCAGAGTTCCTCCCTGGGGCTCCAGGCTCCCGTCGAACAGCAGGCGCTCCACCCGGACATGGTCGTGGAAGTACTCGAGGTGCTCCAACGGGACGACGGCGGCGCAGGCGTGGCTGCTGACCTGCGGAGCCGTGTGGGCCGACAGCGGGACGTGGTGGGCGTGGCAGAGGCCGGCAGCCTCGAGAAAGCCCGTGATTCCCAGGCATCGGGTCACGTCCACCTGGGCGACGTCGACGGCACCGGCGTCAAGCATCGGGCGGTAGTACCAGGGATCCCAGCCGTATTCCCCCGCCGCGATGCTGAGACCGCCCGGGGCCTGGTCGCGCACCAGCCGAAGCGCCTCCAGGTCGTCCGATGAAACAGGCTCCTCGAACCAGCCGACACCGAGTTCGCCGAAGCGGTGGGCGAAACCCACTGCTTGGCGGCGGGAATAGGCGCCGTTGGCGTCGACCATGACCTCGACCGCGTCACCGACGGCCTTCCTCACCGCCATCACCCGGCCGAGATCCTCCTCAGGGTGCCGTCCGACCTTCATCTTGACCCGGGAGATGCCGGAAGCGGCCCACTCCTCCACCTGTTCGGTCAGCCGCATGCCCGAATAAGACGTGAACCCCCCGCTGCCATAGACCGGCACGGCCTCGTGGGCCCGGCCCAGCAGCGTGACCAGCGGCACGTCGACGAGGCGGGCGGCCAGATCCCACAGGGCGATGTCGACCGCGGAGATGGCGGTGGCACCGACCCCACCCCGGCCGATGTTGCGCACGGCGGCCACCATCGACCGCCAAGGGGCCCGCACCGCTAGCGCGTCGGCGCCTTCCACCACCGGCGCCAGGTGCTCCCGGACGACGACGGCGGCAGCCGGCGACCCGTACGTGTAGCCCAACCCCCGCCGGCCGCCACCGTGAGCCTCCACCACCACCGCTGTGGTGGCCGTCCACTCAAGGGTGCCGTCGGATTCCGGCTCCTCGGCGGGAACCGTGTAGACGGACACGTCGAGCCGCTCGACGGTCACCTCGGGCGCCGTCACAGCCGCTGATCAGCCCCTCTCGTCGCCCAGTTTTGACAGCCGGTCCCGGAAGAGGGTCGAGGCGATGGCAGCCCGCCGGGGTTGGCCTCGCAGGAACGACTGGGCGAACCCCTTGGCCTTGTCGTAGTGGATCTTGGGCGGCATCGGGGGCTCGTCCGGATTGACCCGCACGTCGAGGAGAGCCGGACGGAAAACCGACAGGGCTTCGCGCGCCGCTCCTTCGAGATCGCCCGGCTTGTCGACCCGGATGCCCAGACCTCCGCAGGCCTCGGCCCAGGGCGCGAAGTCGGCGTAGTCCTCCCACCGGACGCCGTACTCGGGATAGCCGAGGGCCATCTGCTCCCACAGGATCTGGCCGAGGAGGGCGTTGTTGTTGACGATCACCTTGATGGGAAGCCCGTAGCGGCAGGCAGTCAGAAACTCGGCCATGAGCATGGCGAAGCCGCCGTCACCGACGAAGGCGATGCACTGCCGCCCGGGGTGAGCGATCTGGGCGGCGATCGTGTACGGGAGTCCGGGGGCCATCGTGGCCAGGTTGCCCGAAAGGTAGAACTGCCGGTCTCCCCGGATGTGGAAGTGCCGGGCGGCCCAGGTGGCAATCGTCCCAGAGTCGCTGCAAAGGATGGCGTCGTCGTCGGCCAGCCGGTCGATCACCCCCGCCAGGTACTGAGGTTGGATCGGATCACGGTCCGGGTCCTCCAGGGCCTTCATCTCCTGTCGCCACTCCCCCATGCCCGCTTGCGCCGACTCGAGGAAGCGGCGGTCGTCGTGGTGGCGGAGCAACGGGAGGAGCGCCACCAGCGTCTCTTTGGCGTCGCCGACCAGCGGCACCTCGGTCGGCATGCGATTCCCAGCTCGGATGGGATCGGCGTCGATCTGGATGCAGCGGGCCTGCCCAGGCTCGGGAAGGTAGGCGGTATAGGGAAAGCTCGTGCCCACCATCAACAGGGTGTCGCAGCCCTCGACCGCCTCCTCGGCCGGTCGCGTACCGAGCAGCCCGAGCCCCCCGATGGTGAGGGGATGGTCGTCGGCCACCACCGCCTTCCCGAGAAGGGATTTGACGATTGGGCTGCCCAGCCGTTCGGCGACCGCCACGACTTCGTCACCGGCGTGGAGCGCGCCCTGGCCCACCAGCATCACGATCCGCTCACCGGCGTCGAGCACCGACGCGGCGCGGCGCAGGTGGGCCTGCCGGGGAACGCCCGGGGGGTCGAGCAGCACGGGAGCCAGTTCCGGTGTGCGGCCGGTACCGAGCCCGCCCTCGAAGGGATCGAGGTCGGCGGGCGACTCTTGCAGGTCGACGGGGAACGTCAGGTGCGACACGGACCGCCGGGAAAGGGCGTGACGCACGGCGAAGTCGACCAGGGCCGGAATCTGAACGGGCACGTGGACCATCTCGTTGTAGCCGGCCACGTCGTCGAAGAGGCGCTCCAGGTGCACTTCCTGCTGGAACCCGGTGCCCAGGAGTTTGGTGGCCTGCATGCCGGTGATGGCCAGGACCGGGACGTGGTCGAGCTTGGCGTCGTAGAGCCCGTTGAGCAGGTGAATCCCGCCCGGGCCGGAGGTGGCGAGGCAGACGCCGAGGCGTCCGGTCGATTTCGCGTAGCCAGTGGCCATGAAGGCAGCGGCCTCCTCGTGGTGAACGAGGACGAAGCGGATCTTGTCCCGATGCCGCCGCAGGCCTTCCATGATGCCGTTGATGCCGTCACCGGGCAATCCGAAGACGGTGTCGACCCCCCAGGCTACGAGGCGTTCCACGAGCAGCTCAGAAGCGATCTTCTCCATCGTCACTCCTCTACGCGGCGGCGCGACGCGACGTGCGGTCCCTTCCGCCTCTACCCAGCCTGGTCGTCCTCTACTTCGCTGTTACCGGACCGTGACGTGGAACCGCCGTTCGTCGTCGTGCGCTCCGGGTACAGGACATGTGGCGCTCGAGGAGGTCGTGATGCGCGGTCGTGGTGTCCTGGTTTTTGTGATCATCGCCGCGGTGCAGGTCTCCGTTCCGGCGAGGGCGGCCGATGACCCACGGCAAGAGAGACAATGGGCGCTGGCGCAGATCGGCGCCCCGGCGGCGTGGTCGTCGGCGACGGGGTCGGGCGTCCGGATCGGCATCGTCGACAGCGGAGTCGATCTCGACCATGAGGATCTCGCCGGACAGATCGTCGCCCACGCCAGTTGCGTCGGCTCGGCAGGCGACGCGGCCCGCTGCGCCGACACTGGTCAGGACCTCAATGGCCACGGGACGCACGTCGCCGGGATCGCCGCCGCTGTCAACGGGAACGGCAAGGGAATCGCCGGGGTGGCGCCCGACGCCAAGCTGGTGGTGGCTCGGGTGATGTCCCCAGCGGGTACGGGCACGATCGAGGACATCAACGCCGGCATACGCTGGGTTGTCGACCACGGTGCTCGGGTGGTGAACCTCAGCATCGGCGATCCCCGTTTCCTCATCACGAGCCTGTTGGGGTCCGAACTGCGCTCCGGTGTGGAGTACGCCTGGCGGCACGGCGCCGTTCCGGTTCTGGCGTCGGGGAACACGAACCCCCTCGGACTCGGCTTGCTCGGAAGTTCCAACTACGGCGATCTCAACGCCATCGTGGTCGCCGCCACCGGCCCGGACGGCGCCATCGCGCCCTACTCCAGCCCGGTCGGCAATGCGAAGTGGAGCATCGCCGCTCCCGGAGGCGACGGTCGAGGTGGACCGGATCACGACGTCCTGTCGACCTTCTGGGTCGCCGGCCAGAACGACGCCTACCGGGCGCTCGCCGGGACGTCGATGGCCACGCCGCACATCTCCGGCGCCGTGGCCCTCCTACTCTCCAAGGGCCTCGACCCGCTGAAAGCCGTCCAGCGCCTACTCTCCACCGCCGATCCGCAGCCGGACTGCGCCTGTGCCGGCCGCGTCAACCTCACCCAGGCCCTGAGCCGACCCTGAGATCAGGCCCGGGCCGGTCAATTGCAGGCACCGATACCTTTCGTGCCGGGTCACCTACGATGGCTATGAGGGACAACGACGACCGGCCGCCTCGCCTCATCGATGAGTCCCTCGCACACCCCCTGGAAAAGCCGCTGAAGGAACCCGGTGGGGCCTTGATGACCGACGACGATGACGTCGGCACCTTCCTGGCGGGCGGTCTCGAGCAGAGCGTCCACCGGGTCGCTGTCCCGGGCCACGGCCCGGTAGGAAACTCCGGTGTCGGCGACCGGCTCCCGCCATTGTCCCTCCAGCAGACGCTGCGCCTCCTCCCTTCGTCCCTCGAGCTCGGGGAAGAACCCCAACCCCGTGGCCGCCGAGGTCGCCGCTTGAGCGATCAGCGCCGTGGCCGTCCCGTGCACAGCCACGATCTCCCCATCCCCACCAGCGGCCTGGGCGGCCCAGCGAAGAGCCGATGCTGCAGCCGGCGATCCATCAACGCCAACAACGATCCGTTTCAGTTCCATGTTGTTGCCTCTCCATGTTGCGTCCGCACACGGCATACCCACGGGTGGGCCGACGTCGCTGGCCTCAGCTTCAATGTTGCAGAACTGATACGTCGACAGCGCCATCCCGGGTCCGTCGCCCGGAACCGCACAATGTTCCCCGGCATTGTGATCGAGCCGCCAGCCGATGCGGGCGCACAGCGGCAGTCGTCATCGAACGGCAACGAAACGGAATCCTGTTCGCGCACCGGAGGCGGGATCCTCTTTGGGAGGGCCGTCTGCACGGTGCTGCAGGAAGGAGACATGGCGATGGTCGAGCATCTGGCCAGTGCGGTTCCCGGCCGGCCGGACGGGGCGGGGCTCCAGGTGCTGCAATCCTGTTCCTTCACCTGGATCTTCGACGATGAGGCGCACCGGTTCCGCCGTGTGCCGCGGGGTGCGCCCGTGGGCCTGAAGGTGCCGGCGCCATGGGCGGCCTACCACCGGCTCGACATCGACGAGTGCCGCTCCTGCTTCACCGTCGCGTTGGACGGGCCGGGAACCTGGATTCTCCGGGTCTCACTCCACGGGGACCCGTGCCCTCACTGTCGGACTGCGCGCCATGGGTGAAGTCGCCGAGCTGCAACCGGGCACAGCGCCAACCGGAGACTGAGCGACGCTCGGGGTGAAATCGTCATCAGATCGCGACCTGGCCGACGGAAGTTCGCGGACAGTGGTGGGCATCCTCGAATCAGTGGCCGGTTCGGTGGTGAGCCGGCGAGATGACTGAACCGAGAGGAGCAGGTGTGGGAGATCCGGCCGCAGTCGACGGACAACCGGCGAAGCGAAGGACGACGCTTCGGTTCGTAGCGCCCCCGGCGCCGGCCGGCCACTTGGACGCCGCTGAGCTCGCCGACCAACTGGCGACCGCACTACGGGCGGTCCGCGGTTACGTCCCTCACCACATCTGGTGGGACGCGGGACCGGCCCAGGCCCTACTCGCCTATCAGGCCCTGCACGTCACAGTCCGGTAACGGCCGACGAACTCTCCTGGTGCGACTCAAGACGCCGGCGGGTAGGCGGCGAAGCCCGGTTGCTTGACCCGCTTGCCGCCAGTGGCGACCGGGGTGCTGGCCACCTTGGAGAAGTTTCCTCCGACGTACATCCGGTTGGCCCCGAGGACGACAACATAGGGACCCTCACTGGTGTCCGCTTGGGCGGTGAACGAGGTGTCGATGATGGACTTCCCGGTGTTCTTCCCGTTGACGATCTCGCCGCTGGCGTAGAAGGCGGCCAGGTGCCGGCTCGGGGTCCCGTCAGGGCAGCTGACGCCGAAGTGGCCTGGTGACAGTTCGCGGATGTCGAGGCAGGGATCGTTCGGATCGGGCACGGTGTGGTCGTAGTGGCCAACGACGTAGACGCGGTCCCGGGTGGCGGCCACGCCCATGACGTCGCCGTCCATGTTGCCTCTCCACAGTTGAGTGGTCTTGCCGCCGGGAACCCAGGCGATGACGCGGCCCCCCGCGCCGCCCGAGGCGGTGAAGATCAATACGGAGGCGTTGATCCCGATGGTGCGGGGATCACCGGGATAGGCGGTCATGCCGAAGATGGGCCGGGAGCTGTTGGGGCTCTGTTCCGGCTGCCAGGCGGTGAGACGGCCGGTCACCGGGTCGAGCGCGATGAGACCGGAGTGTTTGTGGTCGGGGTCGGCATCGTGGTCGTAGCCGAAGTGCAGGAAGCTGCCGCCGACCATGAGGTATTTGTTGTCGGGCGTGACCAGCAGAGACGTGATGACCCCGGTGGGATCGCCGCTCGTGGTGGGGTTGTCGTTTCGCTTCCCGGTGTGTCCCTCGAACCGCCCGGGGTAGCGGGGCGGTGGAGTGAAGCCCGGATCGAGCGCGCCGGTAGCGGCATCGAGAGCGGCCAGCTGCGGCTGGTTGGTCGTGCCCAGCCTGCTGAAGCCCCCGGCGATGTAGACCCTCCATCCGGACTGGGTGATCGAAGCGACGTAGCCGCTCGGTTCAGGCGGGTTGAACGTTCGGTCGATGTGTCCGGTGGCGGTGTCGAGGGCGACGAGGCGGCGGCGGATCTCGCCGTTGACCCGGTTGAACTCGCCGCCGACGTAGAGCCGGCGGCCGTCGGGTGAGCGGTGCAGCGCCCGGACGGGGCCGTCCAGCTTGACGGTGGCGTTGAAGGCTGATCCCGGCACCGGGATGCCGTCGGTGTCGAGCTCGGCCAAGTAGGCCAGGGGTCGGCCCGACGGCGTGCGGTCACGGTCGTCCTTGACCAGGTCGGTGAACTCCCCGCCCACGTAGACCCGGTTGCCAACTTCGACGATCGCCGAGACCTTCTGGGAGTACGGGTACATCGTTTCGCCGCTGGAATTGACGAAGGACTTGTTCGGATCGGTTGGCGTCCCCCACGAAACCAGGGCCGTGGAGGAGAACCGTGTCGGGCCTGAGTAGGGCGGCTGCGTCGTCGCCGTCGTTGTGGTCGTGGTTGGCGTCGTTGTCGGCGTCGGGGCTGTTGTCGTCGGCGGCGTCGTTGTCGCCGTCGGTTTCGTGGTCATCGTCGTCCCGCCGGTCGTCGTCGTGGGGTTTTTCGGGCTTTCGACGGCGCCACCGGGCAGCGCGTCCGCAACGCCGGTGGTGCTGGCCGGTGCGGCCGTCATGCCGACGATTGGGCGGTTCGGGGCCTTCGTGAGGCCCCCGAGATCGGCGGCGCCGCCGAAGGCGAGGAGCTCACCGGTCGTGCTGGCCTGCCAGTAGCCGACACCGTCGGAAGTGGGGACCATCGCCACCACGTTGCGGTCGGGCTGCGGGCGGGCCCCGAAAAAGTTGGCGTCGCCGTAGGCGAAGACGCCGCCGTCGGAGGAGATGAACCAATAGCCGTGCCCCGAGGGGGTGGCGGCCATGGCGGCGATCGGCCTGGCCAACTTGGTGTTCCCGGTGGAGCCGAAGAACCTGGCGTCGCCGAAGGCAAAGATCCCGCCGTCGGACGCCACGAACCAGTAGCCGTTACCCGACCGGGTGGCCGCCATCCCGACGATCGGCTTGTTGAGCTTCATGGCCCCGGTCGATCCGAAGAACCTGGCGTCGCCGAAGGCAAAGATCCCGCCGTCGGACGCGACGAGCCAGTAGCCGTTGCCGGATGGAGTGGCGGCCATTCCGACGATGGGTCGGTTGAGCTTGATGTTGCCCGTCGAACCGAAGAACTTGGCGTCGCCGAAGGCAAAGATTCCGCCGTCGGTGGCCACCATCCAGTAGCCATTCCCCGACGGGGTGGCGGCGATGCCGACGATGGGTTGGTTCAGGTTGATATTGCCGGTCGAGCCGAAGAACTTGGCGGTTCCGAACGAGAAGATGCCACCGTCGGAGGCGACCATCCAGTATCCGCCGCCGGCCGTGCCAGCAGAGGCGTCTGCCGCCTGGGCGGCCGGAGCGCCGGGGGCCACGATCGGAAGGAACGCCGTGACGGCCACGGCTACGGCCGCCGTCAACCGGCGCCGAAGGCGAGTGCTGAACGGGATCAACGAGGCAATCACGACGCTTCTCCGAGGATGCGACCGGAAGACCTCGCTGCAGCGGATCCGCGGCGAGGTCTCCGTGGCCTAGCGGGGGGAAAGGAGGGGTTTCCCGGGGACTGTGTGTTACAGCCCCGGAGGCGTTGGGCACCCTGCGGGGAAAGGACGCCCAGCCGCCTGTTACGAGTACGGGACTGGGCATCGGATTCCTGCCTGTCGAGCCCGCGCCGACGCTGAGAGTTGCTGAGGATTCCAGTGTCCGCGCCGCGAAAGGCGCCTGAAGGAGCCCGGAGGATAATCGCCTCACGCGGTGGGCTCCGGTGAACCTGAAGGTTCCTGAAGGTTGGAGGGATCTCACTGCCGGCGACGGAAAATGTCACCCGGATCCCGGCGCGTCCACGGCTGAAAGCTGTCGCTGTTCCCGGCGGACCGACCAACGGAGACGTGTCATGGCCCTCTGCATTGACTGCGGAAACGCCCTGCCCAGCAGTGGGAAGGACTGTCCGGCCTGTGGAGCACGGAGGGAGTGGTCCGGTGCCGGAGGCGCAGCCGCGGCGGTATCCTCCGCCTCGTTCCCCGCGATGGAATCGGAGATCATGATCGCCGAGGTCCGTCTCGCCACTGTCCGCCGGCCGAGTGGGGGCCATCGGGACCACCGAGGAGCGGACCGCCCGGCCGACGCTTCTAGTGTGAGGCCGCGGCCGACCGTTCGATCGTGGTTGGCCGACAACGATCTGCCCCTCTGCGCCTTCGTGCTGGGCGTCGTCTCGGTCCTCTTTGCGCTCCTCGGGCACGGTTGGTTCGGGATCGTGGCCGTCGGATGTGGCCACCAGGCGCGTCGCCAGATGGCTGACGACCGGGCCGGCCGCGTCGGGAGCGTTCTTGCCGTCACTGGTCTGGTCTTGGGGTCTGCGGCCATCGGGATGACGCTCGGCTCGCTCGCGGGGATCGCTCCCTGGAGCTGATCCGAAGCGTCAGTCCGGCGACGTCGCCCGGCTGAGGACCGCCGCACCGACGAAGGCGGCGAGCGGCGGGGGCGCGCCGTCCTCGATGGCCTCAGCGGCGGTCTACCAACCGACGAGGCCACCCGGATCCCGGCGCGGTTCCGGCTCGAGGCGAGCCTGCCGTAGCTGAAGTGTGCTGAAGAAGTGTGCGGGGAACCGCGGACCGGCCGGGTGGACTGACTAGCGTCATTCACGGCCGCGCTGCCGCCGCAACGCGCTTCGCCGGCCGACCACCTCATGGAACTCGCCCCCTCCGTCACTCCGCCGCGGCAGGCGGAAGACAACCGCCGCGACGCCGCACTCGACCTGCTGCGCACCGTGGCCCTCGGGCGCGTTCTCTTGTGGCATGCCTTCGCCGCATCGTGGATGACGTTCTTCGCCGCGATGCCGGTCATGTTCTTCGTGGCCGGAACCCTGCTCGAGCCGCCCACGGGTCCCGGGTCGTACCGGGCGCTGGTGCGGCGCCGGACCCGGCGTGTGCTCCTTCCGCTGTGGGTCTACGGGGCCGTGGTCGCCGCCGCCAGCCTGCTGCGGGACCCGCCGGGCTGGAACGTCCTTTCGTCGGCCCCGGCCGCGCTGCGGCATGCGGTCACGTGGATCGTTCCCCTCGTCGACCCGGCCGGGTCGGAGTGGCACGGCGGGTGGCTGTCAACCCATCTCTGGTACCTGCGGGCCTACCTGTGGGTTCTTCTCCTCGCTCCGCTGCTGGCCGTCCTTGCCCGGCGGGTGGCGCGAACGCTGCCCATCCTCGGCCTGGCCATCGTCGCCGTGGAGCTGTGTAATCGGGCCGGCCTCCCCGTGGTCGGATCCGGTACGACGGGTGTCCTGATCGGCGATACGTTGACCTACGGTGCGTTCGTGGTGCTCGGCATGGCCTATCGCCGTCGCCGCGATCGCCTCCCCGTCCGCCGGCTGGCCGTCGGTGCCGTCGTCGCCGGCGCGGCAACGATCGTCTACGTGATCTTCGCCGGGCTGCCGGCCGGCGGGGTGAACGAGTCCTTCGGCGCCGTGGCGTTGACGGGTATCACCTGGCTGCTGGCGGCCGGTGCGGCGGAGGGGCCGATCCGCCGTGTGGCCGAACGGCCCGCCACCCGCCGTGTCACCTCGGCGGTGACGCGCCGGGCCGTCACCATCTACCTTTGGCATCCGGCCGCCATCGTGCTGGCCTACGCCATTCTCAACGGCTCGGACCGCTTTCCGCGGATGAGTGTGGTGCAGCAGTGGCCCGTCCCCACCGTGTTGGTGATCGCCCTCACCGTCGCGTCGACGGTTGTCGCCGTCGCCGCGCTCGGCTGGGTCGAGGATCTCGCGGCCCGCCGTACAGGAACTGCCAGAGGCGGGCGGGGTGGAGCGAACGGCCGGGTACGTGTCCGAGCGGCCGGCCTGGCGGCGGTCGTCCCCTCGGCCGCCACCGCGCTGGCGTTTGTGGTGCCGTCGCTGGTGGTCCCGGTGGCCGACGGCGACCCGGCCGGAGCCGCCTCGATGTTCAGCGCGCCCCGACCGCCCTCCTTCCGGGCGGCGCTGACCAACGACGCATTCGCAGCGCGGCGCTCCCCGGCTGGAGACCTCGCCGTGCTGGGACGCGTCGACCCCACACAGGCGCACCTGCAGGAGGTACTCGACCGCTGGCTGGACGGTCAGACCGGCGTGGACGCCGTAGCGGTGGGTGTCGCGGTCCACGGCCGGATCTGGACCGGCGCCGCCAACCAGGACAGCTCGGCGGCGCGACTGGAGCCGGACGACGAGTTCGGGGCACTGAGCATGACGAAGACCTTCACGACGGCGCTCGTCCTCCACGAGGTGAAGGCCGGTCGGCTCTCGCTCGACCGGCCGGTACCTCCGGTCGCCGGACTCCGCGTCACCGGCGACGCGACTCGAATCACCGTCCGCCAGCTCCTCGAACACACATCCGGGCTCATCGACTATGGCGCGGCGGCGGGGTTCGACGGATCCCGGCCGCTCGACCCCCGGGAGGCCGTCCAGTTGGCGGTCGCCGCTCCGCTGCACAGCGTCCCCGGCGCTGAGGTGCACTACTCCAACACCAACTTCCTGTATCTCGGGCTGCTCCTCGAGCAGGTCACCGGCCGGTCCTACGGCGATCTCGTCGCGCAGCTCTTCCGGGCCCACGGCTTGCGTGGTTCACGGCTCGGTCCCGGCGGGCCGGGATGGCCGGGATTCTCCTCCGGCGGGATCATCTCAACCCTGCACGATCTCGCCCGGTGGGGTGACGCTCTATTCAGCCCGGGCCGGGTGCTCCCGGCGGACGATGTTCGGCAGCTCACCACCCTGGACGACAAGAACATGGGGCTGTCGATGTGGGCACTCTGCCCCTGCGGCACGACCACCGACGGGATGAAGCAGTACACCGCGATCGGACAGACCGTGGGATATGGCGGCCTGCTGCATTTTCCCAGCGGGATGACGTTGGTCGTGCGTTTCGAGCCGGCGCCGGCTCCACTCGACGGCGCCATCGTGAATCTTGGCCAGGAATTCGAGCGGGCGTTGCGGGCGGCGACGTCCACCGGCCGCCCCTAACTACCTTCGGGCGAACTGGGCGTAGCCCGGCCGGCGCTGGCCGTTGATCGTGGTGAACTCTCCGACCACGAGGAGATGGCCGGCGGTCACCGCTGCCCCCCACGGTCCGGTACTGGTGTTGGCCCGAGGGTTCCACCCGTCCAGCGCACCGGTGGCGGCATCGAAGGCCGCCAGGTGCCGCCGGCTCGTGCCGTTCGGGCAGTACTGATAACAGGTCGATCCCTTCGGGACGATGTAGTCGTAGTGGCCCAACAGATAGGCATGCGTCGTGGAGGCGGCCACGCCCACGGCGTCGCCGTCGACGGCGGCCTGCCACTTCGGTTTGGTCGGCTGGTCGGGATCGAAGGCGTAGATCCGACCCCCCGGCCCGCCGGCCGCGGCGAAGACGGTCCGCCCGTCACCGGGCCACACCGTGAGGGCGAAGACCGGGCGCCCGATCTTCGACTGCTTGGGCAAGGGATCGCCGGTGGCGGCGTCCAGGACCAGCAGGCCACCCTGCCCGGCGAAGTCGATGAAGTTCCCGCCCACATAGATGCGGCGGCCGTCAGCCGTTACGGTCAGGGCATACACGTTGCCGGCCGACGCGTCGGCCGTCGGGACACCGGTCTGGCCGAGGTAGCGGCCCGCGCCCAGCGCCGGTGGATTCCAATCGAGCAGTGCCCCGGTGGTCGGATCGAGGGCTGCGACCTTGGCCCGGGCGGAACTGCCCACCCGCCTAAAGTCGCCGCCGACGTACAGGCGTTCGCCGGTCAGGGCGATGCTGCGGACCCGGCCCTTCACCGCCGGGCGGAACCGTGCGTCGACCTTGCCGGAGGCGAGATCGACCAGTGCCAGCTTCGACCGGGACCTTCCGCCAATCGTGCTGAAGTCGCCGCCGACGTAGACCGCCGCCTTCGAGCGGTTGAGTGCCAACGCCCGCACGACGCCGTTGGCGTTGGGATTCCAGGGCAAGAGCGTCTTTCGCGTCACGTCGAGGGCGGCCAGGCGGTTGCGACTCACGCTGTTCCCGCCACCGGGCGGCACCATCTTGGTGAAGGCCCCGCCGATGTACGCCCGGCCATCAGTCTCCACGACCGCAGTGGCGAGCTGCGCCCGGCCGTTCGTTGCCGGCCCCGTCCCCCAGGTGCCGCCATCAGCCTGAACGGACACGCCCGGCGCCGCGCTCGCCGGCGTCAATCCCGAAAGCGTCGCGGCGGTGGCGACGACGGCCACCGCGATGGACGAACGACGCGAACGGGTGAATACGGTGAACAACACGGTCCATCCTCTCCACGGCCAGATCCGATGCCGCCTTCACGGAACAAATACCGCGTCCCGGACGGAATTCCTCGCTGAAGAAACCTGACCGTTCACACGAAAAGGACGTCCCGGGCAGGACTCGGACATTCCTTGCGGAACCTCCATCGGGATGCTGAAGCGCCGGATCAACACCACGGCCCGGGCCGTTCTGCTCGGAGCCGCTCTCGCTCTGTTGAGCCCAGGGCTCGCTCTGGCCGACGCCGCCGGAGACCCTCCGGCCGCGGCAGCGAGACGTCGGTCTCCCGGGCCCACCTCCTCTCCCCCGCTCGTGGTCGCCGAACCGGACCGCAGCGGCCCGACACCTGACGTGGCGGTGCCCGTTTCCGACGCACCGGTCGGTGACACTCCGATGCCGGAAACCTTGCCTCTGGCGGTGCCGGAACCGGTCCCGGTCATCGAACCGGAGGCCGTTCCGGAATCGCGGCCGGGGGCGGCGCCACCGGAAACCGCCCGGGTGGGCCATCCTGTCCCACCGCCGTCCGGTCGGCTTCCGACCACTGGTGGCGTGCCCGCCGTGGCGCTCGCCGGTGCGTTCTTGAGCCTGGGCGGGCTGTGTGTCGGTGCCGGGCGTCGCAGCCGCAGAGCCGGGTAGGGTTCTACTGGGATGAGCGCGCCGCGTCTCTTGTTCATCGAGGACGACCCGTCGCTGCGGGAGGCGGTCACCGTCACGCTGCGGCAGGCGGGGTACGAGGTGCGATCCGACGCCGACGGCTCCGACCTCGCCGGCGCGGTGGCGGAATTCCATCCCGACATGGCGATCCTGGACGTCCGCCTCCCCGAGGGGGACGACGGTTTCGCGCTGGCTACCCGCCTCAAGGCCATGGCGGATCTACCAATTGTGTTCGTGACCGCCGCCGACAACCTCGACGACCGGCTGCGGGGCTTCGAAGTCGGCGCCGACGACTACCTCGTCAAACCGTTCGCCGTCGCCGAACTGCTGGCCCGGGTACGGGCGGTCCTCCGGCGGGCCGGGCGCCTCAGCTCCCCCACCTACCAGGTGTTCGACCTCTTCATCGACGAGGCGAACCGCACGGCTCGGCGCGGGAGCACCGATCTCACCCTCACGAAGACGGAATTCGAGTTGCTCGTGGTGCTCGCCCGGGAGCCGGGACGGGTCTTTTCCAAGACACAGTTGCTGTCGCTCGTCTGGGGGTTCGACGGCTACCAGGGCAACCTCGTCGAGGTGCACGTCAGCGCCCTGCGAAGGAAGCTCGAAGCGCTCGGAGGGCGCCTCATTCACACCGAACGCGGCGAGGGTTATGTCCTGCGGCCCGCGCTCCCCGGAACGGGCGAAGCCGGCGGACCCCCGTCCGGCACCTTACCTCGATGATTCGTCGGCGCTGATCCCGCCTCGACGCGAGGCAGCGTGATCAGGAACGCTTTGTGGTCATAGGTCAGGTCCCCGCCCTGGCGGCGAACCAGATCACGGGCGATGGCCAGCCCGAGGCCGGTCCCGCCCCGGCCGTCGAGGGTGACGAAGCGGTCGAAGGCCTTTGCCTCCAAACCACTCGGGAGCCCCGGGCCGTCGTCACGGACCTCGATCACGACATGGCCGCGGTCGGCCCCCACCCGGACCGCCACCGCGGTGGCGGCGTGCCGGCGGGCGTTGTCGAGGAGATTCCCCAGCGCCTCCGACGTCGCCCGCGGGTCCACGACGACGAATGGTGGTGTGCCCGCTTCGACAGTCAGTCGCCACTCCAGGCTCGAGAGTTGCCGAACGCGGTCGAGCTCGTCCTCGCAGAGCTGGGCGAGGCCGGTGGGCTCGGGCTGGAGCGGCTCGCCCTGGTCGAGGCGGGCGGTGCGTAACAGGGAGCCGACGAGCCGGCCGAGCCGGGCCGCTTCGGTGGCGACATTGGCCAGGAGCCGCTCCTGAGCGGGACTGGCACCTTCCAGTAACAGCGCCTCGACCGACGTGCCGAGGGCCGCCACCGGCGTCCGCAACTGGTGGGCGGCCGACGCCAGGAAGGCGCGGCTGCGGGCCTCCGATTCCCGGGCGGCGTCGCGGGCCCGCAGCAGAGCCGACACGAGGAACACGACGGTGACGTGCACGATGCACCGGACGATGCCGTTCCCGATCTGCGTGGGGAGACTGGGATCGAAACGGCCGGTCAGCGCCTCGGCCACACCCCAGACGCCGGCGCTGGCCACCCCGGCCAGCACCCCGGCAGCCGCACCGCCGACCACGGTGACCGCCACGATGACGAGGACGTAGAACCCGGCGAAGGAGATTCCCGCCCCCGTGACATAGTCGAGCAGACCCACCGCCAGGACCGCGAGCAGGCCGGCGAGCGCGGTGAGGGCCCGTCGCAGCGGCGTGCCGCGGATCCAGACGATGAGCGGGCGCGGATGCATCACCCTGCAGTGTGCCGTGCCGAGGGGCGCCGCGGAACCGAAAGGCCTTCCATCAAGCTTCGACCGCCGGCTGAAGTTCGCTGAAGACCGGAAGGGCAGAAGCACCTTGGAGCGAAGGGGAGTGCGAACATCCACTCGGTCCCCTCGCGAGAAAGCGTCTCCCCCCGGTGAAAAGCACACCCTCCGCGCCTCCGACCGGTTCGGCGAATGACTACACCGCCGTTATCGCTCGTTACAAGGTGACCATCGCCGCGCTCACGGTCGCCGCCATGGCGCTCGCCTTGTTGCATGCCACCGTCGTGGCGAGGTCGACGTACGAGTCGCACGCCAAGGTGCTCGTCCGACCGGTGACCGAGGCTGTCACCCCGGCGGGCATCGGCCGGATGGTGGCGATGGGCACCGAGCGCGAGATCGCCACGTCGGTCGCCGTCGTCACCATCGTCAAGGAACAGTTGCAGTCGAGAGAGCCCGTCGAACGGCTGCAGCGGCGGATTTCCGCCAGCGTGGTCGGAGCGACGCAGTTCCTCGACGTGTCCTGTAGCGATCGTACGAAGCCGGCGGCGCAGCGCTGCGCCCAGGCGGCGGCCGAGGCCTACTTGGTCCACAAGGCGCAGGACGCGAGAGAAAGCCGCGACGTACGGATCGCCAACGCGAACGCTGCGCTGGCGCCGATCAACGCCCAGATCGTCGAGGCCACCCGCCGTTTGGCTTCGCATCCGGTGGACAGTTCGGCCGCCGTCGAAGCGGAGATCAGCCTCCGGCGCCTCCAGGACCAGGCCAAGCCGTACCGGCAGATCCTGGCCGACATGGCCACGCTCAACGTCGACGACACCGGGACGATCGTCACTGCCGCCAACCGGCCCACCAGCCCGGCCAGCCCCAAACCTAAGACCAGCGCGGCGTTGGGCGCCTTCGTCGGTCTTTCCCTGGGGCTCCTGGTGGCCTTCGCTCGTGACCGGGTCGACGACCGGCTCCGGGGTCGCATCGACCTCGAGGAATACCTGCGGGCCCCACTGCTGGCCAGCGTCCCCCGCATCCGGCGCAACGGCCACACCGCTCCGACGCTCGTCACCGTGCAGCATCCCAACAGCCCGGCGTCCGAGGCCTATCGGGCGTTGCGCACCCGGGTACTGGTCATGGCCGAGCGCCAAGGCCTCAAGACGATCATGGTTGCCTCCCCGACCGGCAAAGACGGCAAGACCGCCGTCGCGGCCAACCTGGCGGCCTCCCTGGCCCAGGTCGGTAAGCGGGTCGTGCTCGTCGCCGCCGACCTGCGGAGCTCGAAGCTCCACCAGTACTTCGGCCTCGACAACGAGCAGGGCCTCTCGAACGTCCTCGCCGGCGACGTCCCGCCGTGGGAGGCGGTCCAGGAGCCGGCCGGACTCGAGCGCCTGTGGGTATTCGGGAGCGGTCCGGTGCCGGCCCACCCGGCTGAGCTGCTTCAGTCCGACCTCATGCGCGAACTCCTCGCCGAGCGCCGGCGGTCTGCCGACTTCGTGATCGTCGAGGCTCCTGCCGCCATCGGCGCTTCCGAGTCCCTGGCCCTCGCTCCCCTGGTCGACGGGATCGTCGTCGTGGCCGACGCGAAGCACACCGACCGCGACGAGGTCGAACAGGTCCGGATCCAGTTCGATCAGGTCGGTGGCCGAGTGGTCGGCGCCGTCATGAGCAACGCCGCCAGCTGATTCTCACGCCTCGCCTGCGAACGTTCAGCCGCCGTCTGGGGGCGGTGCCGCTCCCGGGCTGCGCTCCGTTGCTTGCCGTGCCTGGTCGAAGAGCCGGCGTCCCTCCTGCACCTTGCGAGCGTACTCGACGGGGTCGCCATCCCGGAGGGCGGCATCGGCGGCAGCGAAGGCCTGGGCGGCCTGGTCGAGCAGCCGCCTCGCCTCGGAGGGGACATCGCCGGGCGGCGGGGTCGTGTCGCCGCCGGTGGTGTCCCCGTCCGGCCCCTCCTCCAGCGTCTCCGGCGCGGCGCCGAACACGGCCTCGAGGGCGTCCTGGAAGGTGTCGCGGATGGCGATGCGATCACCGAAGGCGACGATCACCTTCTTGAGTTCGGGGACCGCATTGGCCCCGGTCGCCTGCACGTAGAGGGGGCGGATATAGATGAGCGACTGCTCGACCGGGATGATCACCAGGTTTCCCTGCAGCACCTCGGAGCCGGCTCGGCTGAGCAGCGTGATCAGCTGAGAGACCTCCGGCTCCTGGTTGATGCGGGCGTTGACGATGGCTGGCCCGTCGACCTGGCGGTCGCGGGGCATGACGAACACCTCCAGCTTTCCGTAGCCCTCGGGATCCCCTTTGGCCACCATGAAGGCGGACAGCTCCCGCCGGCTGTCGTCCTCCGAGAAGGGCACGAAGGGCTGAAGCATGAGAAACTCGAGCTTGGGCGCGTCGGGCAGGCGCATCAGGAGGTAGTAGGGATCCATGCGCCCCTCACGAGGCGGGCCGGCGGGACCCGGCTGGCCCGGGGCCGGTGGGGCAGCCGGCGTGGGGCGGGCGGTCCCCGGATCCTGGGCGATGTTCCACCGGTCGGATTGCGAGTAGAACTCCTTGGGGTCGCCGATGTGGTAGCGGCCCCACATGTTCGTCTGCACTCTGAAGAGGTCCTCGGGGTAGCGGAAATGCGCCCGCAGCTCGTCGGAGACCTTCTCGGGGCCGGCGAACAGCTCGGGGAATGCCTTGGCGTACGCGGCAGCGATGGGATCGTCGAGGTCGATCCGGTAGAAGGTCATGTCGCCGTGGTAGGCGTCGATGGCGACCTTCACCGAGTTCCGGACGTAGTTGAAATCGTGGTTGAGCCCGCTGGCCGGGCCGAGCCGGTCCCGTTCGGCCCGCTGACCGTAGGGGTAGCGGTCGGTGGTCGTGTAGGCGTCCATCAGCCAGACGATGCGGCCGTCGAGCAGGGCAGGGTAAGGGTCGGCGTCGTAGTGCAGGAACGGCGCGGCGGTCTGGACGCGCTCCCGGATGTCGCGGATGTAGAGGATCTTGGACTCGGGGGTCATGAAACCCGAGATCAGGGGATTGATGTCGGCGAACCGGAGGGCGAAGGCGGCCCGGCGCACAATTGAACCGATGCCGACGCCGCCCCGGCCGTCGTACCGGTTGGTGACGGCCGTTCCGTCGGCCTTGACGTAGTCGATCTCGTCGCGGCCGCTGTTGACGATGGCGAAGCCGCCGATGGACTCGCCGTGGTACAGGCGCGGCTCGGCGATCGGCGGGTCGCCCTGCGGTGGGATGTCCTTGACGAGGAAGTCGGGCTGGCCGTCGGCGGTCACGGCGTTGGCCGGCGACATGACCGACCCGTACCCGTGGGTGAAGGCCAGATGGCGGTTCTCCCAGGTGTCGGACGGGAGGCTGTCGGGGTTCAGCTCCCTGGCCGAGAGCATCGTTTGCGTGACCCCGCCGCGCACGGCGTAGCGGTCGATGTCGACATCGGTGAACCGGTAGAAGGTGCGGACCTCCTGGAGGCGCTGATAGGTCCGCCGCAGAACCTGGGGGTCCCAGAGCCGAACGTTGCGAATTGTCTCGGCGTTCTTCTGGAGCGCCTCCGCGCTGAGTTGCTCGTCGTAGGCGAACGGCCGCACCTTGACGTCACCGAGGCCGAGGGCCGCCCGGGTCGCGGCGATGTTGCGCTCGATGTACGGCGCTTCCCGGACCGACTCCGCCGGCTCGACCCGGAAGCGCTGGATGAAGGCGGGATAGGCGCCGGCGACGACCACCGCCACCAGCACCCACAGTCCGACCGCGATCCCGGGCAGCACCCACCCCCGCCGCCGGGCGTTGATGACGAACAGCACGGTGGCCAGGATCGCAATGGCGATCAGGAGGTTGAGGGCCGGCAGGTTGGCGTTGACGTCGGTGTAGGTGGCGCCGTCGACGACTCCCCGGGAGGAGAAGGTGAGCTCAAAGCGGTCGAAGTAGTAGCTGACCGCCCGCACCAAGGCCATGACGGCGAGCAGGATCGACACGTGGCCCCGGACGGCTGGGGCGACGAGCCGACCGGGGACCTGCATGCGGATCCCGCCGTTGCGGTAGTGGTCGGCGAGGGTCACGACCGTCGCCACCACGAACGCCCCGAAGAGCCAGTCGATCAGGAAGGAGACGAACGGCAACTGGAAGACGTAGAAGCCGACGTCGCGCCCGAACTGCGGGTCGGGGACCCCGAACTCCACCCGGTTGCGGAACAGGATCCAGTCCCGCCAGTGACCGCTCGCGCCACCGCCCACGAACAGGGCAGGCAGGACGGCGAGCAGTACCCGGGCGAGGGCCGGCCGGCGGTCGAAGAAGGCGTTGACGGGCTCGAGCGCGTCCTCTTCCGGGCCGGGAGGGCGGAAGCGTGGCGCCAGCCGGTCGGCGATGAAGAGATTGACCCACACGATTCCGAAGGCCAAGGCGATGAAGAGGGCGACGAGGCCGACCTTCGCCCACAACAGGCCCTTCCAGACGCCGGTGAACCCGACTGAGTCGAACCAGAGATAGTCGGTGTAGAAGCCGGCCACGCTCCGGGCCGAGAGCAGCGCCAGCACGACCGCGGCCAGCGCGACCACGATCGCGATGCGTCCCCGCGAGAGTCGTGGCCGCTGCGGCGTCGGGCGGATCTCGGTCACCATCGGCGGTCCTGCCCTGAACATCCTCCGGCACAACCCCGAGCCGCCGCCGGCACAGATCCGGTGTCATTCTCGGTCGCCAGGGTCTCCAGCATTTGCCACCCTCGTCGCCGGCGCGCCGCACGCCGACGCCCGGCATAACAAGGACCTTAGGCCATGGCGCCGACGGGAGTGGTGCGCCCCCGCCCGGTCAATACGACCGCCGGCCGGCACTGAAGCTCGCTGAAGGATCCTCATTCGAGGTGGTGAACCAGGCCACCGCGTCGAAACTCTCAACGGGGGTGCACCGAGTCCTGCCGACCCTCCATAGCATCGCTCGACTCGGTGCATCCCCACCGCTGTAACGCGGTCTCACACCACCATTCACATAACGATCATAAGTATCGCCAGCGCTCAGCTCTGAAGTCTTCAGGAACCTTCAGGTGCCAGGCCCAGGTCGACCGCGACTCGCGGCGCTCATCGGCGCTCGGCGCTTTCGATCCGGCAGCGGTACCGGCCGCCCGGTGCGTCGACCTCGACCACTTCGCCGACGTGGCGGCCGAGAAGGGCCCGGCCAAGCGGCGAGTCCGACGAGATCCGCCGTTCCTCGACCGGTGCCTCGAGCGGATGGACGATGACATAGCGGCTCGCCTCGCCGTCCGGGTAGCCCACGGTCACCGTGTCGCCCAGCACGACGCAGCGGGGATCGGGAGGCAGCTCCTCCACGGATCTGGCCGCTTCGAGCGCGGCGGTGAGACGGACGATCTCCTCTGTGGCGCGCCCGTACGTGACCGCGGTGATGTCGTCGGCATTTCCGTCCGCCAGCTGACGCAGCAGCGTCCGTGCGAGGGTTTCGAGTTCGGCCAGCCTGGCCGCCAGACTCTCCCGTCCGGCCGGGGTGAGAAACAATCCCGCCGGGTCACCTTCGAGCGTCGAATCGGGGCTACTTGTCGGCATCATGACCTCCTCGTCGCCGCCGATCCGGGCCACGGTGTCCGTTCGGCGGGTCCCGCGGCGCCGGTCAGGACGTCGACAGCCGCGACGGCCGGGACGAGCACCAGACCGACTGTAATGGCCACCGGCGTCGGCGGGAGTCGCCCGGCAGGGCTGAAAGATGCTGAAGGCCACCGACTCGGTCGCTTGCTCGGCTGCGCGGACGACACTGGACTACTCCGGTGACGCCTCTCGGCGGGCGTTCCGCAGCGCGTGGAACACGTTGCCGGTGGCCGCATCCAATCGTCTCGTTCAGGAGTGATGATGGACCGTTCTCCTTCCGATTCCGGCGTCGGTGGTTCCGGCCGCAGGGCCGTCCCCTCGACGATCAAGGTCCTCGTGGCTCTCGACGAGTCCGCGGTGTCAATGCGGGCGGCACAGGAAGCCGTTCGGTTGTTCTCCGGCCGCGGCGTTCAGTTTCTCGTGATCAGCGTCGCCCGGGAACCGGTGCCGTGGGTGCCCGTTGGCGGGTTCGGACTCGTCTCCGTTCCTCCGCCGGGATGGGAGGACGCCGCCCGCGGACTCGACGAAACCGAAATCACGGAACGGGCGACGGCGGCGGGCGCGAATCCGGCGAAGGTCATCACGGACGTCGGCGACGCCGTCGAATGCATCTGCGCCGCGGCGGAAGAGCACGACGTCGACGCCGTGGTCGTCGGCGGCCACGACAAGGGGTTCCTCCAGCGGCTCCTGGAGCCGTCCGTGTCCGCCGGCGTCGTACGGGGCACCCACCGGCCCGTCCTCGTCGTCAGCGGAACCCCACCGGAGAAGCAACGCTCTTCAGCATCGTTCAGGGCGCATTGAGACAGGGATCCGGACCGATCTCTCGTATTCCATCACCGTGGGCCGGCCGCTGTCGCGTCCGTCCCGGTTGCTGAACCAAACGCAAACCCCGAGCCGCGATCCCCTGGCAGCTCAGCGGATTCCTCTCTCCCCCCGGAGGATGAACATGTCATTTCCTTGTCAGACACGGTCGCGCCGTCGCGCCAGCGGCGCGGCGCTCCTTCTCGCAGCCCTCGTGGCAGGCGCAGGTCTTCCTGGCTTGGTTCCTGCTCACGCCGCGCCGAGCCCCGGCGGTCCTGCCGGCACGATCCAGACGATGGGTGGAGTCACTCGGGCGTACCAACAGGGTGGCTACGGCCCCGAGGGCGTGCTCGCCACCGAGTCCCAGTTCCAGAACCCGCGGGGTCTCAACTTCGCCCCGAACGGCGATGTGTACATCACCGACGCCCTGAACCACCGCGTTCGTCGGATCGATCAGGCCGGCGTCGTCCACCTCGTCGCCGGAACCGGTATCCCCGGCTCCAGCGGCGACGGCGGCGACGCCAAGTTCGCTCAACTCAACGAGCCGCACGGCGTGGCCGTGGACTCCGAGGGCAACGTGTACATCGCCGACAGCAAGAACTGCGTCATCCGCAAGGTCGACACCGCCGGCATCATCACCCGATACGCCGGTACGGGCGCCAAGAATCCCAACAACCCGGGGGCCTGCGCCAAAACCGACGGCACCCCGGACGGGCCCGTGCTCGCCATCGCCCTTGACCAGCCGAAGTCGCTCTTCATGACGACCAAGAACGGCGCCGACACCCTCTGGATCGCCGACATGGGCAACAGCCAGATCCGCAAGATCGACCTCGACAGCCCGACGCCAACCAACGTCCGGGTGGCGGGCACCAACCGCAAACGGCACTACGGCGGCGACGGCGGCAACGCTCTCGACGCCGAACTGCGACACCCCGAAGGCGTCTGGGTGGCCAACGACGGCACCATCTACGTCACGGACGGCGGAAACAACCTTGTCCGCAAGATCGCCATGCCGGTCGGGAACAGCACCCAGCGGATCATCACGACCATTGTGGGTGACGTCGCCGCGGCCGACGCCAACAAGTTCGGCGCCGACGACCTCGCCGGCAGCAGCGACGGTGACGGCGGCCTCGCCGTCAAGGCTCGACTCGACAAGCCCCGCGGTATCTCCGGCGACGACCATGGCAACCTCTACGTCGCCGAGGAACACGGTTCACGGATCCGTCGGATCAAGCTCAACGCCCCGGGCGGAGCAACCATCGACACGATCGCCGGTGATGGCACCATCCTCGAACAGCGGGCCAACGGCGGCAGCGCCTTCATCCCGGGCGAGAACGGGCCTGCTCTGCAGACGCAGTTCGCCATGCTCCACGACATCCAGATCAACCGCGGCGACGGCAGCCTCTGGATCGCCGACAGCCGTAACAACCGTGTCCGGGCCGTGACCGACGCGGCCAATGCTCCGGGAGCGGTCGTACCGACCGGCGGCACTCCCCCGCCGATCACCCAGCCGGCCAGTGGTGGCAATCCGGTCGCCGTTTTAGGCCAGTCGGGCTACTGGATGCTCGGCAACGACGGCAAGGTCTACGCCTTCGGCGACGCCCGCAGCGCCGTCTTCGGTGACGCCAGCGGGCTCATGCCGAACGGAGCGAAGGCCGTCCACATCGAACCCACGCCGACTGCCAAGGGCTACTGGATCACGGACGACCGGGGTGGCGTCTACGCCTTCGGCGACGCCGCCAAGCTCGGCGGCGTCCCCACCTCAGCGCTGCAGGCCAACGAGAAGGTGACGAGCCTCTCCCGCACCCCATCCGGCGCCGGCTACTGGGTCTTCACCACCAAAGGCCGTGTCTTCACCTTCGGTGACGCCGGCAAGTTCGGCGACCTTGGGAACCTCACCCTCAACGGCGCCATCCAGAGCTCCATCCCGACCCCCACGGGCAAGGGCTACTTCATGGTCGGCTCCGACGGCGGCGTGTTCGCCTTCGGCGACGCCGTCTTCCGGGGTTCCATGGGCAACGTCAAGCTCAACCAGCCGGTGATGTCACTCGTTCCCACCCGAGACGGCCTCGGCTACTGGCTGGTCGCGTCTGACGGCGGCATCTTCGCCTTCGGCAACGCCGCCTTCAAGGGTTCCATGGGCGCCACCAAGCTCAACAAGCCGGTCGTGGGCATGGTCCGCTACGGAACCGGCTACCTGATGGTCGCCGCCGACGGAGGCATCTTCTCGTTCTCGGACAAGCCCTTCGCCGGCTCCCTCGGGGCCAACCCGCCGGCCCGACCCATCGTCTTCGCCGCCACGCTCGACTCCTGATCCTCCCTGGGGCAGCGAGGGGAAAGGGCCTCGTCCCGGGAGCCACCCGGGGCGAGGCCCTTTGACCGGAGGCCACTGGCGACCATGAGCCGCTCCGCTGAGGCCACTTCGTGACGGAGCGTGTCGGCCAAGGCTCAGCCGATCGGCTGATCGTCGTGCCGTAGCCGGCGTTACGCGCCGCCTTGCCGGGGTGCCCTTGCCCGGTAGCTCACCACCTCGACCTTCTCGACGGTCACGAGACCTTCGTCGATCATCTCGTCGAGGATCGGAATGAGGGCGTTGACCTTCTCCTCGGCATCGACGACTTCGATCACGAGCGGCAGATCCTCTGAGAGGCGAAGGATACGGGCCGTGTGGATTCGGCTGCTCGCTCCAAACCCTTCGATGCCACGGAGCACCGTGACTCCAGCCAACCCCTGCTCCCGCACACGATGCACGATCGCTTGGTAGAGCGGTTTGCCATGCCAGGTGTCCGACTCGCCGATGAAGATGCGCAACAGCTTCCCTTGTCCCTCGATCTTCATCACAGAGCCCTCCCAAGCACGGTCCCCAACCAGACGGCCGCGACACCCGCGCCCACGGACACCAGCATGTTGGCGACGGCTAGTCCCTGAGCGCCATCTTCCCCGAGCCGCAAGGTCTCGTAGGCAAAGGTCGAGAACGTGGTGTAAGCCCCGACAAACCCAATGGTGAGCGCGGCCCGCAGGTCCGGGTGCGGTAGGAGGCGCTCGGTGAAGAGCGTGATCAGTAGGCCGAGGAAGAAGCAGCCGCTCACATTGACGACCAGTGTTCCCCACGGAAAGGCGCCGTTCGTGCGACGGACGACCCAGCCCTCGAGGTGGTAGCGACTGATTGCTCCGGCGAAACCCGCCACTCCAATCCAGATGGTACGCACTGCTCCTCCTCCGCTGAGCGTCAACGTAGGTAGGAGCTATCAGCGGCCCGCTGGCCGCGGTTATGGCGAGCCCCATCGCCGTCCCCGCGATTCTGCCTTCTGCGGGCCCCGGCACACGTACCGGGGCGATCGCGTGAGTTCGCGGCGGCAACGCAGCGGCTCGAGGTCTCACGCTTCGTGATGACCGCCACTGGGCAGTCGCTGGCCACGGCAATTCCCGGCGACGACAGCGCCGGGTTCGATGATCTCGAGCGGAGATGGTGGGCGCGGCGTCCGCTCATGTGCCCGGAAGTCGGCCGGCTCCTGCAGCGCTACTCGATGGCGAGATCGACGAGCTGATGGCGCAGCGGATCAAACGCCATCTCGAAGACTGCCGGCGGTGCGGGATTAAGGCTGAGGCCTACTCGGCCATCAAACGGACGCTGCGCGAGCATCGACCCTCGGTCCCAGCCGACACGGTCGAGCGCCTGCGGGCCTTCGGGGAGCGTCTCGCCGCCGAGGGACTCGACGACGAATCTGCGGACGGCTCGGCCCAGGCCTGATCGGCCGGGCTGCATGCCGGTTGGCCCGTGTTCGCGATGAGGAGTAGGCATCATGGAGCGCCGGGGAATGGCGGTCGCCGCCCGCGGGTTTCCTCTCTATCGTGGATTTCGCATCACCGGCTCGGGACGGTGAACAGTTGAACGCCTCGCGCCGCCGGCACGGGTATGCCGGCTCCCTTCCCCCGCCGTGCTAGTCGCCCGCCGGCCTGGGTAGCAATCATGAGGGACCGCCACCCACTCGGAGATTCCGAACAGCGATCCTGCAGAGAAGCGGAGGCCCTTGTGCAAGAGATCGGCCGTCACGAACTCCAACGCCTCGTCGGGGACGACTCGGGCCAACTCGTCGAGGTCCTTCCCGCCAAGGAATACGAGAACGAGCACCTCCCCGGCGCGTTGAGCATCCCGTTGAAGCGCTTGGGCGAAGTGGCACGCAAGGAACTCGACCCCTCCCGGCCCGTCGTCGTGTACTGCTGGGACTCCCAGTGAGACATGAGTCCCCGAGCCGCGTGGCGGCTCGAGAGTCTCGGTTTCACCGATGTCTACGACTACGTCGCCGGCAAGGCCGATTGGATGGCGGCCGGGCTTCCGACTGAAGGGGCACAAGCCGGAGCACCCCGGATCACCGCTGTCGCGCGGGGGGACGTCCCCCGCTGCAGACTTGACGAGCCGATCGGGAAGGTTGGGAACCGGATCGGAGAGTGGGACGTGTGCGTGGTCGTCAACGACCGCGACGTCGTCCTTGGCATGGTGCGGGCCGAGGCCCTGAGCCTTGACGCCGACCAATCGGTGGAGTCGGTCATGCAAGAAGGGCCGCCGACCTACCGGCCCAACCTTGGGCTGGCGGAGCTCGCCGGGCACCTGCGCCAGCGTGCGCTGCCCCGGGTGCTGGTGACGAGGTCGGACGGGACGCTCATCGGCCTCGTCCGCTTGGAGGACGTCCCCGAAGGCAACGCCAGGCGATCTGGTGACCGCTGAGGCGACCGTCCCCCGACGGCGACTGGAGTTGGGTTACTGGCTCTCCAGCGAGGAGCACGGACCGGGTCACCTCGTGCGCCACGCCCAGCGGGCCGAGGAGGTGGGCTTCGCCGCGGCGGTGATCTCGGACCACTACCACCCCTGGACGGGCCGTCAGGGGCAGGCACCGTTCGTGTGGGGCGTCCTCGGGGCCATCGCCCAAGCGACAAAGATCCTGCGTAGCGGTACCGGTGTCACCGCTCCCGTCATCCGCCTCCATCCGGCCGTGGTGGCCCAGGCCGCGGCGACCGCCGCCTGCCTGGCGCCGGGGCGGTTCTTCCTCGGGGTTGGAAGCGGCGAGCGCCTCAACGAGCACGTCACCGGGCAGGCCTGGCCTGCGACTGAGGTACGGAGCGAGATGCTGGAGGAAGCGGTGGGCGTCATCCGCCGCCTCTTCGGAGGTGACGCGGTCAGTTACCGGGGCCGCCACTTCACCGTCGAGCGGGCTCGGCTCTACACGCTCCCCGAAGAACTCCCACCCATCTATGTCGCTGGGAGCAGCCGCCGGGCGGCGGAAGCGGCCGCCCGCATCGGCGACGGCTTCATCGGCGTGACACCCGATCCCCGTCACGTGGACGCCTTCGAGGCGGGTGGCGGCATCGGCAGGCCCCGTCTCGGGCAGGTGCATGTCTGCTGGGCCCCAACGGAAGCGGAGGCCCGGACCGTGGCCCACTCGTGGTGGCCCAACGCCGCCATCCCGGGCCCGCTGCTCACCGAACTGGCCGAGCCGGAGCACTTCGAGCAGGTTGCTCGCCTCATCACGGAAGAGGACGTAGCCAGAGTGGTTACCTGCGGACCGGACCCTGGCGAGCACCTGGCTGCTATTGCCCGCTTCGCCGCTGCAGGGTTCGACCAGATCTATGTCCACCAGGTGGGACCGGACCAAGAGGGTTTCTTCCGCTTTTACCAGCATGAGGTCCTGCCGCACCTCGGAGCCTGTCGACCGCCATCAACCAAGGAGAGCAGGCAGCCATGAACAACGAGCCCCGTCGACCTGGGACGGTGAGGACGACGACGAGCGCTACACGTTCTGTTGCCAGGGGTGCGGTGACCGCGTCTCACCGGGCCAGGCGCTGCGCGGCGGGAAGATCATTCAGCCAACGAGAGGAATGCCCATGACCACGAGGGATGCCGCCGCCCCTTCACAGAAGGTGGACCGCGACGAGGTCTTCCTCGAGTACACGAAGAGCATCTGCCCGGTATGCAAGACCGTGGTCGACGGGCAGGTCAACGTGCGGGACCAGAAGGTCTTCCTGCGCAAGCGCTGCAGCGAGCACGGGACCTTCGAGGCCCTGCTGTACTCCGACGCCGAGCTGTACCTCTCGTCGGTACGGTTCAACAAGCCGGGAACCATCCCGCTTGAGACGCAGACCGAGACGAAGGACGGCTGTCCGCTGGACTGCGGGCTGTGCCCCGAGCACAAGCAGCATGCCTGCCTGGGGATCATCGAAGTGAACACGGCGTGCAACCTGGACTGCCCGATCTGCTTCGCCGATTCCGGCCACCAGCCCGACGGCTTCTCCCTCACCGTGGAGCAGGTGGAATCGGCGCTCGACGCCTTCGTCCGGGCGGAAGGCCAACCAGAGGTGGTCATGTTCTCGGGGGGTGAACCGACCATCCACCCGCAGATCCTCGACCTCATCCGCCTGGCCAACGAGAAAGGCATCGGGCTCGTCACCCTCAACACCAACGGGATCCGCCTGGCCCACGACCGCCGCTTCGTGGTCGAGCTGGCCGCCATCGACCCCAAACCGCGGATCTACCTGCAGTTCGACGGACTCGAAGAGCGCACCCACCGCGAGATCCGGGGCCGCGACCTGCGGGCGTCCAAGCAACAGGCTCTCGACCACTGCGCCGACGCCGGCCTGGTGGTGATCCTGGTGGCCGCCATCGAGCGGGGCCTCAACGAACACGAGATCGGCGAGATCGTCCGCTTCGGCATGGCCCACCCGGCCGTCAAGGGAGTCGCCTTCCAACCGGTTACCCACTCCGGTCGCCACATCGCGTTCGACCCGGCCAATCGCGTGACCAACGCCGACGTGATCCATGCGCTCGCCGACCAGCTCCCCGACTGGTTCGCCGTGTCGGACTTCGTGCCCGTCCCCTGCTGCTTCCCGACCTGCCGGTCGATCACCTACGCCCTCGTCGACGGCGACAACGTCGTCCCGGTCACGCGACTCCTCAACGTGGAGGACTACCTCGACTACCTCTCCAACCGGGTCATGCCCGACGCGTCGATCCGCCAGGCGCTCGAGAAGCTGTGGAGCGCATCAGCCTTCGCCGGCAGCCCGCTCACCGACGCCAAACTCGACGAGCTCGGCTGCGTGGCCTGCGGCATCGACAGCCCGGCCGTCCTCGACTCGCTGGCCGAGAAGGTGTTCATGCTCGTCATCCAGGACTTCCAGGATTCCTACACTCTGAACGTCAGGCAGCTCATGAAATGCTGCGTCGAGGAGATCACTCCCGACGGGCGGATCATTCCCTTCTGCGCCTACAACTCGGTGGGTTACCGGGAACAGGTCCGGGCGCAGCTCTCCGGCGTGCCGGTGCCCACCATCGTGCCCAATGCCAGCGAACTGCAGCCCGTTCTGATCACCACCCGCTACGGGTCGAAGACCACTGCCAACGGCAACGGCAACGGCGGACCGGCCGGGGACGCCACCAACACCGGGAAGCGGCTCTCATGAACGACGATCTCCTCACTTCAGCCGGCCCCGACGCGATGAAGGCCTGCTGCGCCGCCGCCTACGAGCAGGACGTGGTCGCCCTCGTCCTCGGTGAGAGCTACCACCCTGGCGGCGTCGAGCTCACCCGCCACTTGGCGCGAAACCTCGGGCTGGGGCCGGGACAGCGGGTCCTCGACGTGGCCAGCGGCCCCGGTACTACCGCTCTTGTGCTCGCCGAAGAGTTCGGGGTCCAGGTCGACGGCGTCGATCTCGGCGAGACCTCCGTGGCCCGGTCCCGGACCGCGGCCGCCGGGCGGGGCCTTACCGAGTCGGTCCGCTTCCATGTGGGCGACGCCGAACACCTCCCCTTCCCCGAGGCCACCTTCGATGCTGTCGTGTGCGAGTGCGCCTTCTGCACCTTCCCCACCAAGAGCCTCGCCGCCGCCGAGTTCGCCCGGGTGCTGCGCCCCGGAGGCCGCATCGGCCTGACAGACGTCACCCTCGACCCGGCCCGCCTCGACCCGCAGCTCGCCACCCTTGCCGGCTACGTCGCCTGTCTCGCCGACGCCCGCCCTGCGACCGAGTACGAAACGCTCCTGGCCGCCGCTGGCCTCTCCACCGTCGTGTCCGAACCCCACGACGAGGCGCTCGGCGCCATGATCGATCAGATCGAGGCCCGGGTCCGGGCCATCTCCATCCTCAACCTTCCTGGCGTCACGTTCGATCTCGACGCGATCCTCGGCTACCTCGCCGCCGCTCAGGGTGCGGTCTCCAACGGCGTCGCCGGCTACCAGCTCCTCGTGGCCGAGAAACGCTCATCCCCCTGAAGAGAGTCCGCCGACGGAATTTCCGGCCGATCGGCCCGGACCCGAACGCCCTGGCCCAGGACGGGTCTGTGCGACGAACATCCCGGGTGTACGACGGGGGACCGAAACCATCGTGGCGCACAACGCCGACGACCACACCTTCACGTACGAAGGCCGACGCTCTCCGTCCTCCATCCTCGGACGATGCGCTGGAGGACCAATGGGAACGCGGCCTGCATGGCAGCAGCGAAGAGCCGACCCTGTAGCCCGGCGCGGGGTTGTAGGAGGAAGTCCATACCCGCGGTCGAGTGGTCAGGGCCATTGGGTTCGACCCACCACGAGCCGCGCCTGACCTGCAATGGGTAGGGATAGCCGTCGGTGTGGACGTCGACGTCGAAGCGATGACCGTCATCCCGGCGACCTGGCCGGACTCGCCGTCTTGTCCATCGTTGTCATCCGGTGGCGACGTCGCCTCCGTCACGAAGCGCTCTGTGCCTGTTCTGCATCGGGGTGGTCCTCATCCTCGATCCTGACTGGCCGCTGCGCCTGCCGGGCCTTCTGTGGTGGTCGGCCATCGTCGCCTCCGTTGCCATCTACCTCGTCGTTCGCTACAGGCGTCTTCGCCGTGCGTCGGGGGCGCCGTAGTGAAGACCCATTCAGTGATGCCGATCAGATTGGCCATTGCATCGTTCCAGGTGGAATTCCGTTGATCGTCCGTGCAGGTTCCCGGAATCCATCTCGAGGGATCTGGGTTTCCCTCGTGTCATGCGTTCTCGTGCTCACCAGCGCCTGGGCCGTGCGGTCACTCGCTATGCCGACGGCGAACTCGATGCCGTCGCCGTCCGCACGCTGGAAGCCCATCTCCTCGAATGCGAGTCATGCCGCCAAGAGCTCGCCACCGTCCGTGCCATCAAAGCGTCGCTGCGGCGAATCGGTAACGTGGAGCCACCCACGTTGGCGGCCACCCGCCTCCGGCGGTGGGTTGAGCACCCGGCGGGGCTCTGTGGAAAGCCGTGGTCACCTGCGCACGATCGCGTTGGGATCCTTGCCGGATCGAAGAGGTACCGCCGGCGCGTCCAGGTCGGGGCCCTTGCGGTGGTTGTTGCCGTCATCGCCGCCACCGGGGCATGGTTCCTCCGTCGCCAGAGCGCAGTGGAACCGGGCCCGGTGAGGGCCCTCGTTGAACTGGCGCGCATTGGGCCTCCCATATCCCCCGCGGCGGAAAACGGTCAGAACGGCGATCCGCTTCCCCCGGCCCACATGGTCGAACTCGGGGGGCGCACGGTGTCCCTGATCCGCTACCGCGTCGACGGACGCGAGGTGCTCATTGCCGCCTCGGACCGGGCGTTCGCCATGCCCGCTGACGCCCGCCCGGTGAGTGACGAGCGGGATGCGCCTTGGCTGGCCAGCCGGGGCGATGTGAATCTGGCGTGCCTCAGCCAACCTGTCCATCGGCTGGTCGTCGGTGCCCTCCCGCCGGAGCGGCTCCTTGAGATCGGTCGGAGGTTGCCTGATGGCTGACAGGTCAACGGTCCGCGCCACGAGCCGGAAGTGGTCACCGGCTCGCACGTGGTGTCCCGGAGCGCCGGGGCTTGGCGGCGGACTGAGTCGGGTGGCGTTCCTCGCCGGTTTCCATGCGTCAGGGAACGATGGTCGTTTCCGGCCGGAAGGCGGCCCAGGCGAACCAGAAGGTGTCGACGTGCTCGACTGGTTCAAGCGATTGTCCCCGCAAGGGCCCCTCGGTGGCCCGGCCGAGCACATCCCACGTGCTGCCGGTCTCCCGATCCCGGAAGCCGTCGCCGGCCGCTTCGAAGTGGAGTTCCTGGCCGCCGGTGGCGGGGACGAACACGCCGGTGGCGCCCACGTCCCGGCCCTCGGCGACCGATGACGCGTCGAGCGCCGACACCGTTCCCGGTTTGGACCACACAACCAGGCGGTGGCCGGCGAGTTCCACGTCGATGACGCGGCGCCGCACGAGTTCGTCGTTGACCACCGCCACGGACGCGTCGCCGTCACGGATTCCGACGACCTTGGTCTTGGCGGCCAAGCGGCCGTCGACCTTCCCTTCGAAAAGGAAGGGGCTGGTCGACACGTCGTCGTATCCGGGGTAGGGATTGGTGCCGTAGTTCCGGGTGTGGCCGGTCTCCCGGCTGAGGACATGACCGTCGGGGTGGGCCTTCCGCCAGTCGGCCCAGGACACGGTGGCCATGGGGAACAGCTCCAGCTTGGTGCCGGTCAGTACCCCGGCGACGGCCTGACCGGTGAAATGGCTCCACAACGACTCGGTCTGGCGGTCGTACATCACGAGGGCCGACTGGTACAGCCGACCGGACGTACCGAAGTCCAGCACCCGATTCCCCACCCGGCGGTCGTAGGCCACCGCCGAGTTGCACAACGGGCAGTAGCTGACGCTGACGGGCACTCCCCCGACCACGTCGTTGACGATCTCGTGCCACGTCATGATCTGGACCGGGTAGGCGCGGTCGTCATCACCGACGCGCAAGGCCAGGACCGGTTCGGTGTCTTTGAGGAATTCGACGTCGGCGGCCGGGTGGAACCGGGGGTTGTCGATCGGGGGGATGCCCTCGGGAGGAGGGCCGCCCGAGATGATCTCGGAGGGATTGACGAGCGGGTCGGGCAACCCGTCCTGCTCGGCGCTGTCGAGGGCGGACGGCACGTTCTCCTTCGGGCTCGACTCGACCGTCGCCAGCGACACCGGCGCAGCAGCCTTGCCGGCGCGCCGGGACGTCGACTCTCCGCCCCCACCGCACGCCGCCCCCGCCACGGCAACCAGGACGATCCAGAAGCCCCGCACGCTCCAACCGCTCCTCACTCGGAGGAAACCCGCCAGCCGCGGCGTGTGTTCCCGGCCCGGCCCGCTCAGCAGAAGCGACCGACAGCCTTCCCGTGCCGGGGCCCGTCCACGACCCTGTGTGTCGCCGTTTCAGGGAACGACGGTGATCGTCCCGAACATGTTGACGGTTTCGTGGGGGATGCAGGCGTAGCGGTAGGTGCCGGGAACCGTGAACACCTGAGTGAAGGAGCCGGTCCCTTGCAGCAGGCCGGAGTCCCAGGGGGCGGCACCGGCGGGGAGCTCCACATGGCTCGCGTCGGCGACCTTGCCAGGGTCCCCGGTGGCGCTGTGGACCACAGTGGAGGGATTCGTCCAGGTCACCTTGCCGCCGGCCTTGAGGACGATGTCGGGGGGGTTGAACCGCAGCGCGTCGGTCATCTGGACCAACTCGTCGGTCTTTGGAGTCGGATCGGCGGCTGATCCAGCCGCCGACGTGGTCGACGTCGTCGACGCCTCGGACGCGCCTGCGTCACCAGCATCCTGGCTGCCAGCGCCGCAGGCTCCGAGCGTGAAAATTGCGGCGGCCAGGGCGGCCGCCAGCCGGAGCCGGCGGCCACCCCGCACCCATCCGAAGAACGATCTCATCCGCCGGACCTACTTGGTGCCCATCTGCATGGCCGGGTTCTCCGCCATGGCCGGCTCACAGACCGGCATGAACCAGGGGTCGTTGTTGGTGATGCTGATCTTCTTCCCGTCGAAGGGGTTCCCCGCCATACCGGCGAAGGTGAAGTCCCGCACCGGCAGGTGCATCAGCCAGTGGCCCTTCTCCCCCGCTCCCTTGTCGCCGAGCAGGCCATGCCAGTGGTCGAACCGCGGCGGAGGGGCTCCACCGGGAGTCGACTCGGCCGACTTCAGGCCGGCCGTGAAGTTGAGGCCCTTGCAGGTCCCAGGGATGGCGTACACGAGGTACAGCAGCTCGTTGTCGCCGGCATCCTGGGCCCACTTGAAGGGCTGTTCGCTCTGGAAGTGCAACCCGACGGCGTAGCCGTTGTCGAGCGCCTTCCAGTAGTGCCCGGGGATGGTGTCCATCTTGAACTGCTGCCCGTCGATCGTCACCATCGGGGCGGGCTCGAAACCCGGTGGCAGCTTGTCCTCGGAAATCCCCCCGGCCTTCTCGGTGGCCAGCTGGGCTGTCTTCTGCTCCGGTTCCTCTTGTGCTGCCTTCTCATCGTCGTTGCCACAGGCGGCGCCTACGAGCAGCACTGCCAGCGCCAGTACCAACCCGATCCGGTGGCGATGCCGGGGCTGCGAGCCCGTATCGCCAGACATCACTGATTCCTGCATGCTTCCACTCCCCTTCCCTTCGTCGACGGCCGAACCGCGCCTGCGCTCCCGCCGGGGGATCAGCCGCACTGGAAACCCGCCGGACCCCAATTCCCTTCCCGTGCGCTTCGATCAGTGCCGCTCCGCCACGACAGCCCCGGGCCGAGGCACTCGCGGTAGGACGCGGCCACTGGCCCTCGACGTGGGTCCCATGAGGCAGAATGACGGCCGTGCCTGAACGTCCCCGCGCTGTTGCGTTCGATGTCGTCGAGACGCTCTTTTCGCTCGAGCCGGTGCGACAACGGCTCCAGGGATTGGGACTGCCAGCCGGCGCCCTCGAACACTGGTTCGCCAGCTTCCTACGCGACGCCATGGCCTTGTCGGCCTCTGCGGTCTTCACGCCTTTCCGGGCCGTGGCCGCCGCCAATCTGGCTGTGTTCCTCAGCCGACACGGTGTCGAACCAAGCGAAGAACGGGTCGACGGTGTCCTCTCGGGTTTCGCCGAGCTCGACGCCCACGACGACGTCCGCCGCTGGAAGCTATTTCCCGAGCCGTACCTCCATACCGCGGCGGAGCTCGGGCTTCGACCCGCCGAGCTGGCCATGGTCGCTGTTCACGCCTGGGATGTTCACGGAGCCAAGCAGGCGGGCCTGATGACCGGATGGGCGGACCGCCTCGAGGGCCGCTGGAACGCCGCCATGACGCCTCCGGATGTCACCGGCAGTGGGCTGGTTGAGGTCGTTGCCGGCCTCGTGGACTGACCGTCCGCGTGGCCCACGGGTCAGCCGACTGGAAGCATCCCGCCGCCACCGGTGTTTCCGCGTCCGTGGAACGGGAACGGGATCTGATCGTCGTCGGGGGCGGCCCAGCTGGGATGGCCGCCGCTCGGGCAGCGGCCCGAGCAGGTGCCCGGCCGTTGCTGGTCCAACTGGGAGCGATCGGTGGCGACTGCACCTTCACGGGCTGCGTCCCGTCGAAGACCCTGATCGAGACGGCCGCCCGGGGCGGGTCGTTCGACGAAGCCAAGGCCGCCATCGTCCGGGCCATCACCACGATCGCGGCTCGGGAGGATGACGGCGTCTTCCGGGGCGAGGGCATCGAGGTGCTCCACGGCTGGGCCAGGTTCCGCGCCCCCGATGAGATCGACGTCGATGGGACGGTCTTCCGCTCCCGGCGCATCGTGATCGCCACGGGCACGGTTCCAGCCGTGCCGCCGATCGACGGACTCGCCGGCGTCGACTACCTGACCAACGAGACCGTCTTCGAACTCGACCAGTTGCCGGCGTCGCTGGCCGTCTTGGGCGGCGGCGCGGTCGGCTGCGAACTCGCCCAGGCCTTCCGGCGTCTGGGAGCCGAAGTCACGGTCATCGAGGCGCTGCCCCGGCTGGTCTCCCGCGAGGAGCCTGAAACGTCGGAGGCCATTGCCAGCGCCTTCGTCGCTGAGGGGATCGCCGTGCGCGTCGGTCGCTCCGTCGTCCGGGCGGCGCCACTGGAAACGAAAGGCGCCGCCCGGCTCCACCTCGACGACGGCGACGCGATCAGCGCCGACCGTGTGCTGGTGGCCGTTGGGCGCAACGGGGCCACCGCCGGTCTGGAGCTCGACACTGCCGGGGTGGCCACCGACCGGGGTTTCGTTGGCGTCGACGACCGCTTGGCCACGACCGCCTCAGGGATCTGGGCCGTCGGCGACGTGACGGGGATGCTGCAGTTCACGCATGCCGCCGACGAGATGGGCCGCGTCGCCGTGGCCAACGCGCTCTCCCGCACCGGCCGGCGCCGCTTCGACCCTTCCGCCATCCCCTGGGTGACCTTCACCGCTCCCGAAGTCGGCCGGGTCGGCATGAACGAGGCCGAGGCTGCCGACCATGGCGCCCGGGTCGCCTACCTGCCGATGACCGAGGTCGACCGGGCGATCGCCGCCGGTGACACGCGGGGTTTCATCAAGCTGATTGCCGGTCCCCGGCGCCTGCTCGGCAACGCCGGCGGCGGGCGCGTACTCGGCGCCACCGTGGTCGCCGCCCGAGGCGGAGAAATGATCCACGAGGCGGCACTGGCCATGCGGACCGGCATGTTCGCCGGCCGCCTGGCCCAAGCCGTGCATGCCTATCCCACCTGGTCGATGGCCGTCCGCCAAGCGGCCGCCCAGTTCTTCATGGAGATCGACGGCCGCCGCGCCCGGCCGGCAAAACGAACGACCCCATAACCGATCCGGTCGTCATCGGCCCGGCCGATGATGTGGCAGATCTGCGATGGAATGACTTGCGGTCGAACCGGGTTACCTCGGTGGAGCATCCTCATGCGCCCCGGCCGGAGGCGGGCGCCGTCTGTGGGTGCTCGCCCGCACGTCGGCGTCCGTCCCCCGGCCGGTACCCCGTCGCGTTACGAGGGGCTACCCGGACTGGGCTTGCCACCGCCTCCCGGAGCAGTGCGGGTGCCGCTGAGGACACCGGCGTTGGAGACGCAAAAGGGGATGACGTAGTTGGCGGCCACCCGCAACCACGTCGCCCCGCTGGCATCACCTCCGAGGATCACACCACCCTGGTTGACGGCAGAGAGGATCGTCCCGACCAAGAGGGCGATTCGGACTGTCCGCCGCAGGACCACCTGCTGGCAGCACACGGCGACGGCCCGCTTCAATTCGTCGACCCGGGTCATGTTCGGGAGACCGCCATAGGCCCGGTGGCCGGTCCCGGCCAGGCCGTCAACCAGGATGGGAAGTCGCTCACCACAGGCCTCCTCTCGGCGCCCTGGACAGGCTACGTCGGCTGCTCGGGACTGACCCCTGAAGGATCCAATAACTCCGCCGTCACCTGGGTAGTGAACCGGACATGGCCAAGACGCGTCGGAGCACACCAGGCATTGGAGAGATGGCGGGATCCGTAGGACGGGACGCGGCCGAGAAGGTTCTCGGCGTGGAGGCGCCGGACGCAAAGGCAAAAGTCGGAGTAGCGCCACCGCCCAAGGAGCAGCCACCGCTCGCCCTTGGGAGTTCGACACTGCACCACGTGACGTACGCGCTGGCCAGCGCGGCGGCCTTTTGGGTCTTGGAGAAGCGCCGAGCGGCTTGAGGCGCGGAGCCACTCCCCGAAGTGGGACCCTCGCAAGGCTCGAGGGCTACCCCCCGATCTCGGACTACGCACTCCTCAGCGATTGCCATTCCGCCGCGCTCGTGTCTCGACACGGTTCGGTCGATTGGTGCTGTTTTCATCGCTTCGACGCCCGACCGGTCTTCGCCCGACTGCTGGATTGGGAGAGGGGCGGTTACGTCCGACTCGCTCCGAACGGCCCCCACAGCGTCTCCCGGCGCTACATCCCGGGCACCAATGTGCTGGAAACACGGTTCGAGGGCGAGGCTGGCGTGCTGGTGGTGACGGACTGCCTTCCGGTACGCAGCAGCGATGACGGACCAGCCGGTGAAAGCCTCCAACCGTATCATCAGCTCTTGCGGCTGATCCGGGGTGAGGCTGGCGAGGTGGAGCTCATATTCGCCTTTCACCCCCGGTTCGACTATGGCCTGACCGTTCCCCGGCTCGAGCTCGATGGCGACCGGCTGGGGAGGGTGTTCGGCGGGGCGGACGGGCTCGCCGTGCAGACCTCGTTTCGCATGGAGCAGTCGGAGCTGTGCGGCTGCGACACCCTGATCCGAGTCCGAGCCGGCGAGGAGGCCTTCGTCGCCATCAGCTACGCGGCCCCCCACGAGCCGCAGCCCCGGGCCTTGGAGCCGGACGACGCCCGCCAGCGGGTCGAGGCGACCATCAAGTACTGGGAGGAGTGGTCGGATCGGTGCCAATACAGCGGACCGTATCGCAACGCGGTTGTGCGCAGCGCCCTTGTCCTGAAGGCCCTCACGAACCATCCCACCGGGGCGATCGTCGCCGCCCCGACGACGTCCCTCCCGGAAACCATCGGCGGGGTACGGAACTGGGACTACCGCTACACCTGGCTGCGGGACGCGGCGCTGAACCTCTACGCCCTCTTTCGCCTCGGTTACACCGACGAGGCCCACGCTTTCATGGCCTGGCTGCAGCGGACGACGGCAGGGCGTGCCGATCAGCTGCAGCCGCTGTACGGCGTCGGCGGGGAGCGCCTCGTTCCCGAGGTCGAGATCGCCGAGCTCGACGGTTACCGGGGATCCCGACCCGTACGGGTGGGGAACGCCGCCTCCAGCCAGCTGCAACTTGACACCTACGGCGAACTGCTGGACACCGCCTGGCTCTACCACCGCCACGGCGGCGACATCGACGGTGTCTTCTGGGATCTCCTGCGCGCCGTGGTCGAGGTCGTCGAGGCGCGCTGGGAGGAGCCCGACGAAGGTATCTGGGAGGTACGGGATGCGCGCCGCCACTTCGTGTCGTCCAAAGCCATGGCCTGGGTGGCGGTCGACCGGGCCGTCAGGCTGGCCGAAGCTCGCCACCTTCCCGCCGGTCTCGCCCACTGGCGGAAGCTGCGACAGCAGATCCGGCAGCGGATCGACCAGCACGGCAGCGACGCCGCCACCGGTGCCTTCCTTCGTTCCTTCGGGTCGGGCGACGTCGACGCTTCATCTCTGCTCCTGTCGCTGACACGGTTCGTCGCCCCGAATGATCCCCGGGTGCGGGCGACGGTCGAACACATCGAACGAGAACTCTCGACCAACGGCCTCGTATCCCGCTACGCCGGCGGCGACGGGCTACCCGGAGAGGAAGGCGCCTTCGTCATCTGCAGCTTCTGGCTGATCGGCAACCTGGCCCTCCTCGGAGAGATCGACCGGGCGCAGGAGTTGTTCGAGCGGGTACTGGCGTGCGCCAACGACGTCGGACTGCTCGCCGAAGAGATCGACCCCGACACCGGAGAGTGCCTGGGGAACTTTCCCCAGGCCTTCAGTCACGTCGGTCTCATCGGCGCCGCCTTCAACCTCGTGCATGCACAACACAGCCGGGTAACCCGCCTGGTCAAGTAATCGCCACCACCGCTTCTGCGACGGCGTCAGGGTGGTCCTCGGGTACGAAGTGGCGGGCGCCATTCAGACGGGTGAGTGGAGCGCTGAGGTCGCGGCTGAGCCGTTCGCCGAAGCGGACCTTCTGGAACTGGTCGGCGGCTCCCCACACCACCCGGGCAGGCACCCGCAGGGTCGGAAGCCGGTCCACCACCGCCAAGGTGTCGTCGGTGCGCAGCGACTGGATCTGACGCACGAAGGCCGGGGCGCCACCCGCGTCGGCGTAGGGCGCCCAGTGAGCGGCGATCGATTCGCGGGCAACGCTTCCGTCGTCGTGGCCCAGCCGGAGGAAGCCCGCGAAGACGGGGCGGAAGAGCGCGGCGGGGAGCCGCTCCACCATCGCCCCGGCCGACCGCATGGCTTTCACGCTGGGGATGGGCCACGAGTCGTAGGCGATCGAATTGACCAGCACGAGCCCGGCACAGCGATCCGGCCGCTCGACAGCGGCGATCTGGGCGACGCCACCACCGAGGTCGTGACCCACCAGCACCGCGTCCTCCACACCGATCGCATCCAACCAGCCATGGAGGTAGGCGGCCTGGCGAGCAACGGAGATGTCGCGTCCGGCCCCTTCACCGATGGACCGGCCGTAGCCCACCATCTCCCAGGAAAGGCAGCGGGCGCCCGACACCAGCGGCACCACCCTTCGCCACAACGCCGGACCCGTCGGGATGCCATGGACGAAGACCACTGGGGGACCCTCACCGACCTCCTCCCAGCGCATGGTGACTCCCCCGACGCTGATCTGCTGCGACGTCATGGCGCACCCCTTCCCGCTTCATTGTGCTCGTCCTCCTGCACCGGCCGGGCAAATGCGGGAGAATCCCCCCGACCAAGGAGGTACCCATGGCACGGGTGGAACTCGTCAAGCCGGAGCAGATCGACGACCCTGTCATCCAGGCCATCTTCGGGTGGGTTACCCAGATGGAGAGCGCGGTTCCCAACCACTTCTATCTCGAGCTGAACTTCCCCGAGTTCATGAAGGCCAAGCTCGGCGCCACCAAGGTGCTCTGGGAGGCGGGCGAGCTCACCATGGAAGAGATTCAGCATGTGGGCATCACCGTCTCCCGCGCCAACGGCTGCCCCTACTGCACCGCAGCCTTCTGCACCATCCTCAACTACGGGCTCGGAGCGGACGAGGACTATGTTCGGCGGTTCGTCACAGAAGGAACCGAAGCGGTCGACGACGAGCGGCTCGCCACCATCGTCCGGTTCGCCCAGACGGTGAACGCCGATCCGTCCGCCGTCGAGGACGGCGACGTTGAGGGGCTGCGCAAGATCGGCCTCACCGACAAGGGCATCGTCCAGCTCGTCCACCTCGTGAGCGACTTCGCCTCCTACAACCGGCTCAACCTCGCCTTGGGCACCGACTACGACTACCGGGACATGTGGCGCGAGGTCGCCTTCGGCTGGCAGCCCGGTCCGGGCAGTCCGCCGGGAGACAACAGCCGCGGCGTGCGTTAGGGCTGCCTCAGCGGGAACGGCGCACGGCGGCGATCAAGTCGTCCACCGGGGGACGATCGTCGGGGTCGGCGGACCGGAAGGCATACAGGAGTCGGCCGTCCCGGCCGACCACGAAGTCGCCGCCGAGCTGCAACGTGTCGTCGACGGGCCGCTGGAGGCGCCGCCCCCGGGCGATGAGTTTGAGGTAGGCCCACCAGATCTTCGGTCCCCACACTTTCCACACCGATCCCTGGCCCAACCCGTAGGCCCGATAGGCGATCCGATCCTCGTCGATCAACACCGTCAGCGGGGCCAGCTGCTCCCGCTGGTAGGCCGCCACGTGCTCTGGGGCGCTGAAAGCGATGGCCACGACGACGGCGTCACCGAAATGGCTGAGGCGGTCACGCACGGCGACCACGTGCTCCTGGCAGGGCAGTCAGGCCAGGTGCCGATGAAAGACGAGGACCACCGGCCGACCGGCGTGATCGGCGAGGCGCCACCGGCTGCCGTCGTGAGCGATCAGGTTGATCGGTGGCGCCGGGTGTCCAACCGTAGGGGGCTTCAGTCCGGCCATGCCCACAGGAAACCACATCGCCTCTCCGGAGATTTCGGACCTGCTCCAGCGGATCGGTCGGATGCAAGCCCCGGAATACGCCGGGAGGAAAGCGGGTTTCCTGGACGTGGAGCAGCCCGTCGGGGGTCGAACGCGCCAGGAGATCTTCGCCCAGCACGTGCTTCCTGAGGTGGAGGTCCTCCTGCGGGTTGCCCGGTCACTCACCCGCCATCCCGCCGACGCCGAGGATCTCGTCCAGGACACACTCCTGCGTGCCTACCGCGCCATCGACCGCTTCGACGGTCGGCACCCCCGAGCTTGGCTGCTGACCATCTTGCGCAACACCCACGCCAACCGGGCGCGCGGGCGCCGCCCGGAAGTGGTCTCCAATGCCGAGGCCGCGGGCGCGACCGCGCCGGCGGCCGAAGAACCCGAGTCAGTCGTCCTACGCGGCACATTCGACGCCGCCGTCGAGCGGGCGTTCCGTGCCCTTCCCGAGAAGTTTCGGCTCGTCGTGGAGCTCGTCGACCTCGGCGGCCTCTCGTATCAGGAGGTGGCTGTCACGCTCGATGTCCCTATAGGGACGGTGATGAGCCGGCTGCACCGGGGCCGGGGCCGCATCCGGGCCGCCTTGGAGGCCGCCGGTCTACCTGGTCGGAAGGAGAACTGATGAGGCTGCGCTGGTGGCGAGGGCAAGAACTCAGCTGCCGTGACGTCGGCAAGATGCTCCAGACGTACCTCGATGGCGAACTCGATGAGCTTCTCGCCCGACGGGTGACGCGCCACCTTGAGATGTGTGTGCTCTGCGGCATGAGGGTCGAGACCTATATGGAGATCAAGCGGGCTCTGCGCCGCTCGGCCGGATCGCCACCTCGAGATGCACTCGACCGCCTTCGGGCATTCGGACAGGAACTCGCCGAAGGCCGCGTCGCCTCCGACGAGCGGGAGACAGGGGCATGATTAGCCTGCGCCCGACGGACCCGGATCGTTCCACGAGTCTTCGACCTCCGTGAGAATTCTGTCGAATTTTGGCGCGGTGTGGCATAGGCTACGCGCTCGTAGCGACCACGGATCACCGACGTCGAGGGAAGGACGTTGTGGTCCGCAATCGGTCGCGCACTGGGGATGGGCAACGTACGTCAAGGGGAGGAAAGATGCGCAAGTTCATATGGATCGTTGCCGTACTGATCGCGGTGGCGGTTCCCGGAGTTCGCGTCTGGCAAGGCATGAAGCCCGCGGCAGCCGCCCAGGACCATGTGGTGAAGGTCGACGACAAGGACCGCGACCAGCTGCAGTGGAAATTCGTCCCTCAGGAACTCGATATCTCGGTGGGCGATAGCGTCACATGGGACCTGACCGACGCTCAGATCTCCCACTCGGCGACGGCCGATGACAAGTCATTCGACTCTGGGCTCATTGCGCCGGGAAACAAGTGGACCCACACGTTCGACAAGGCCGGCGAATACAAGTACCACTGCGAGCCGCACCCCTGGAAGACGGGTGTCATTCGCGTGAAGTAATCCACTGGCGAGGTCGCGGTCCACTGGCTATAGGTGCCGGGACCCGGAGGCCTGCTTGGGCCTGGACCGCTGCCCATTGAGGCCGGCCACCGCCGCGAGCCCGGCCTCGTCGAGGATCTCGATTTGCCCGTACCGCAGCTGGAGCAGCCCTTGGGCCTCGAGGCCTTTCAGGATCCGGTTGACGCTGGGGCGTCGTCCACCGACGAGCTCGGCGAGGACACTTTGACGAAGGTGGACGACGCCATGTTCGGCTTGGCGGACAAGGACGAGCGCGATCTGGGCTTCGAGGCCGCCGGCGAGGAGCTCGACCAATCGGGCCTGGGTGTCCGCCAGGCGAGTCGAGACCGAAAGCATCCATCGCCAAGCGAGCCGCGGCCGCCGTTCGAGCAGGCGATGGAGGGTCAGCGAGTCGATCGAGAGGATGCGGCTGTCCTGAAGGGCGACGGCGTCACACGGCTCTGTCATCCGGAGGAAGAGGGGCACGTCTCCCACTACGTCGCCTGACCGAAGGATCTGAAGAACGATCTGCCGGCCTTTGAGCACGCAGGACAACTCGACGGCGCCACTGAGGATGATGTGAACCCGGGTGGGCGCCTCCCCCACCCGGAACAACGGGGTGCCGGCGGGGTAACAATCCTCGCGGAGCTCCGCGGCCAGGTCTGCGAGGTCCTCCGCCGGAAGGGACGCGTGATCGGCACCGCCGAAGAATCGGGCGATCCAGGAGGCGCGGTCGACCGACGGCGTTTCCATGCCGTGGAAACCCGCAGCGTTGGCGGAACATTCCTTCGCGGGCCTCCCCGGGACCCCACAGCCCAAGCACGGGGCGCCAACGGACTTGCCGCCCGTGGGCTAGATGCCAGGCGCCGAGGAAACCGCAAAAACTGCGCGCTCATTTCCGGAAAGTCAGCGAAATGACATTCGAAGGAATGTCAGAAATCTGACAATTGGCGGCGGAGACGCCCGTCAGTACTGAGTTCCGGAGTCGGACGCGCAACTACGTAGAAGAACCGCGGCAAAAAAGTGTTGCCTTAGAGTGTCCCGAAAGGCACATTTGTTCCGATGGTCCCAAAACAGGGGGACCTGATATGCCGCACCTGCGCCGCACCGGAGGTACCGGTTCAGGATGTCGCGCTTCCGCTGGCGGCGGAGGTCGGGGGGAGGTTGATGGCAAATCGCAGAAGCGGAGTCCCGCGGGACGACATTCATCTCGATGTGGTTCGGTCAGGCCGCACGAGATGACCGAACCAACGAGCGCTGGCTTACCTAACCAGCCCGCAGCCCGCCTAGTTGCGTTGGGACTACTCGCAGAGTATGCCCCGGCGAATGGTTCGTCAAGCAACCTGGCACAACGAATCATGTGGAGGGAGCCTGAATGACCACGCTTGACACTCCCATTGAGCGCCGAAAAGTCCTCAAGGGATTTTTGATTGCAGGGCCGACCCTGGCCGTCGCCGCCAAGCTCGGGGTTGGGGACGGCGCCGCCAATGCCTGGCCGACGAAGACCGATGAGCTCCCGGACGCCCAGGACTTCACGGACATCTTCATCCTGAGCCAGCAGCCGACCATTTACGACCTGTTGATCGAGCTTCGGCCCGACGGCACCGCTTACGCCGAGGTTCCGAAGCAGGACATTGGCCAGGGCATCTTGACGTCCTTCAAGATGATGGTGGCCGACAACCTCGATATCCCCTACGAGAAGACCGAAGTCGCCCTTGGCAAGGCTGACCAGAAGTGGGGCGCCGCCCAGATCACCGGCGGCTCTCACAACGTGCGGGTTCTCTGGGACCCGGTTCGGCTCATCGGCGCCAAGATGCGGGGGCAGCTCCTTGCTGCCGCCTCGAACCGCCTCGGCGTTCCGGTCAGCCAGCTCCGGACCGAGGACGGCTTCGTCGTCGCCCGCGACGGTCGGAAGATCGGCTACGGCGAGCTCAGCTCCGAAGCGGCGGCGCTGCCCAACGCCAAGGCCGCTGCGCCGAAGACGGCCGCCGAGTTCAAGATCATCGGTAAGCCTCACGTCCGGGAGAACATCCGCGACATCGTTCAGGGCAAGGCTCCGTACTCCATGGACCTGTTCTCCTCCAAGGAGTACCTGCCGACCGTTGTGGCGATGGCCGCTACGCACGGTGCGTCCGTGGTGTCGATCGATGACTCCGAAGCGAAAAAGATTCCGGGCGTCATCGCTGTCACGCACGTTCCGGGTATGCCCGACTACCTCATTCCCGAGGCCGTGGCGGTTACCGCTGAGACCTTCGGCATCGCCAAGAAGGCGAAGAACGCGCTGAAGATCAAGTGGAGCGCCGGCCCGATGGACGCCCTGTCGGACGCCCAGATCGACGACCTTCTCAATGGGATCATCGACGAGCTGACCAACCCGGGCGAGGGCATCGAGGCCACCTTCCGTTGGCCGTACGTGCCGCACGCTCCGATGGAGGAGAACGCCGCCGTCGCCAACGTCACGGCCGACAGTGCGGAGGTCTGGGGTGGCGCACAGATCCCGCCCACCCTTCAGCGGCAGCTGGCTGAGACGCTGGGCATGCCCGTCGAGAAGATCACGTACCACGTGATCCGGGCCGGTGGCGCCTTCGGTCGTCACCTGTTCCACGACCAGGATGTCCAGGCTGCGCAGGTGTCGCAGCGCCTCGGCAAGCCGGTCAAGCTGCAGTGGCTGCGTGAAGAGGGCATCAAGCACGGCCGTACCCGCCCGGTCTCGATCCACAAGATCAAGGCTGTTGTGAGCGGTGGCGATGTGGTCGGCTTCGAGCACCGTATGGCCTGCCCGGAGATGGACCTCCGCCACGGCCTCGGTGACGTCGTCACCGGCTACATCACCGAGTACAACAACGAGGGTGCGTGCCAGTACTTCTTCGCTCACACCCAGAAGCTGTTCTACAAGACGGGCCCGACCAGCATCACGCTGAAGCAGAAGCTGCTGGCCAAGCCCACCGCCGCCTGGCGTGTGGTCTATTCCGGTCAGGTCCACGCCGCCAACGAGATCATCATGGACGAGCTCGCCCGGATGCTCGGCAAGGACGAGGTGGAGTACCGCCTCTCCATGCTCGACAGCGCCCGGCACGTGGCCGTGCTGGAGAAAGCTGCCCAGGAAGCCAACTGGGGCCAGAAGCTCCCGGCCGGTGTGGCTCAGGGCGTCGGTATGCACGACGAGTACAAGTCGATCGCCGCGTACATCATGACGATCGACACTCGCGGCCGTGAGCCGCGGATGACGGCGTGCACCATCGCCGTGGACAACGGTCACTGCGTCAACCCCGAGGGCACCAAGTCCAGCTTGCTCGGCCAGGCGCACGACGGGTTCGCTCTGGCGTTCCGGGCCGGCCTGCACGTCGACAACGGCGCCACCCGTGAGTCGAACTTCCACGACTACAAGTGGACCCGAATGTTCGACTCGGCGCCCGACATGAGCGTCCACATCCTGCCGAGCAGCAATGTCCTGCCGGGTGGTATCGGCGAGCTGGGTGTCCCGGCCGCCGCCTCTGCTGCTGCCAACGCCTGGGCTCGCGCCACGGGCAAGCAGCCCCGGAACTTCCCGCTCAACGAGTACGGAGCCTGATCGCCATGCCCACAATTACCTTCAATCTCAATGGCAACCCGGTTTCGGTCGACGCTGACAACGACGAGGAACTCCTCTGGGTTCTCCGTGACCGCCTTGACGTCAAGGGCCTGAAGTTCGGCTGCGGTATGGGACTCTGTGGTGCCTGCACCAGCCACATCAACGGCAAGGCTCAACGGACGTGCATCACGCCCGTCGCCTCCGTGAAGGGCAAGAACGTCACGACGATCGAAGGCATCGCTCAGGGTGACAAGCTGCACCCGGTTCAGCAAGCCTGGATCGACAACGACGTGGCCCAGTGCGGGTACTGCCAGCAGGGCCAGATCATGCAGGCCATCTCGCTGCTCAACAGCAACCCGCACCCGACCGATGCCGACATCGACGAAGCGATGGGCGGAAATCTCTGCCGGTGCGGTACGTACTTCCGCATCCGGTCCGCCATCAAGCAAGTCGCGGCCGGCAAGTAAACCAATCAGCGATTGAAGCCCTAGACCGGTGTGCCGCCTGGAACGCAGGCGGCACACCGAGTCCCATATCCGTGAACCGACAGGGAGCGACGATGCTAAAGCGTTTCGCATTCATGACTGCTGCTACCGCCGTGCTCACCATTCCAGCCGCGACTTCATTCGCTGCTCCCGCGCCGAAGGCGGACGGTGTTCTTCCCGAGCAGCTCTGCCATACCGCTATCCCGGCTCACCTGCAGCCGGTGACCTGCGGACGAGGGACCGGCGGCCCCGGTTCCGGCGGCTGATCGGTTCGGCGACCGGACTTCGGCGGAGTCACTCCGGTCGCCGAGCGTGAGGGCCGCTGCCCTCCAAGGCCCTCCGGATCCGGCGGCGGGCGTGGTACAACCGGGCTCTCATGAGACGGATCGGGACGCCGAGCGCAGCAGCCGCTTCCCGGTAGCTGAGCTCGTGGAGATCGACGAGCTCCACAGGCTCTCGAAGTCGTGGCGGCAAGTCGCAGAGCGCGTGATAGACCGCCGAATCGAAGCCGTCACTGAACCCCACCGCAACCGGGTATTCAAGCCCCTCAGGCTTTAGACGGCGCGGATAGCCCGAGCGAGCAGTCCGCATGGTGGTAAGCAGCCACACCCGGGGAGGTCGACCCTGAAACCGGTCAATACCATCGAAGGCCCGACGCAAAGTCTCTCGCACAAGGTCCTCGGCCTCGCCCTCATGGCGAGTGAGGGAGCGGGCCACTCCCATCAGCACGTCAAGCTCAGACATGACCAGCGTGGCGAAGACGTCCTGACGGCCAGCGGGCATCACACCCGGACCCTCCAGTTTTGGACTGATCGTTTCAGAAACCGTCATAATAGACTGTGCATTTCAGAAAGATCAACCGACGGGACGCAGGATGGGGCGGCGACGCAGCTATGAGAGGGATGCCGTGGTCAGAGCGGCGCGCGACCTGTTCTGGGAGCGCGGCTACGAGCTCACATCGGTGGACCACGTCGAACGGCGCACCGGCCTGAATCGATCCAGTCTCTATCAGGCGTTCGGCAGCAAACGGGGCCTCTTCAACGCAGCGCTCGATCGTTACATCGACGAGGTAACCGGCGAACTGCTGAGTGGCCTCACGAAGACGGGCGGCGGTACCACCGCGGTCGTCGAGTTCTTCAGGCGCCTCGCCCGGTCCTTCCGAGCCGATCCCGCGGGAGCCGCTCGGGGCTGCTTATTGGTCAACTCGATTGCCGAGCTGGGGGGGCGTGACCCGGATGTCGCGCGCGTGGCGGCCGCTCATCGCGATCGTCTCCGGGAGGCCTTCGCCGTCGCGCTGGGGGCCGGCGCCAACGGCAGTCCTCCCGAATTGATTGCGAAGCGGGCCAAGCTTCTCGCTGCGACAGCGATGGGTGCCTTCCTCACCGCGCGGCTCGACCCGGGCGATGCGGCCGATCTCTGTGATGCGGTCGCCGACGAAGTCTCGACATGGGCGTCACCGGCCCCCGTCCATCGAACCGGGCGCCCAAAAGCTCATCGCTGAGGCGATCCATCGCTGCAGAGCGGGCGCGCCAACTTCCTGAACCGTCCACGGCCGCAGTCCAAGCGCATGCCGTCGAGTTCGGCCCGCCGGCGGGGCCAGGACTCTCAACCAATAATTGAGGGCTGGTCGGAACATGGTGTCTGACCAGCCCTCTACATGAGGCGGCGAGCGGAATTGAACCGCTGTACAGGGTTTTGCAGACCCATTCTGGGCCCTATCAGGAGACCCATTGGGTCGTTTGACGTGCGGTTTTGCTCCTCGGAATGCCTCAGTAGCACCCCATATTTCGTCGTGTTGGTCGACTCGCGGGCGACTTGGTCGACCTGTCATCGGGACGCGTGATCTTGTCGCGACCGAGCTTGGGCCCTGGAGCTCAAGGACCAGCAGCGCGTCCCCTCGACAGGTCCGGAGCGTTCGGCGGCAGCATCGTGATCGATCCGGCCTTGTCGGGTTCACCGAGCCGTGGAGCCGTCGGTCTTCTTCGCCGCCCGCTTAAGAAGGGTGCCCTCCCAGGTGTCGGCGTCGTCCTGGTACTCGTCGTCGGTGTTGAACCACATGTCGAAGAAGCAGTGGTCGCACAGGAGGGCGTCTTCGCTGTATCGGATGGGCGTACCGCAGTGGACGCACTGCATGGTGTCGGAGGTCTCGTCTGCGTCGTCGCGGCCTGTCTCGTCTGTCTCTCCCACGGCTGACCCCTGCTTCTCGCCTCTAGGGCTTCGATCCGGCGGGCTGCTCCTCGACCAGGCACTCGGCGTCGTCGGACCGGCTGGGCCACAACTTCCGGGACCCGCTCCTTTTAGGCTTCAGTGGCCATCACTCCGCCCAGCCACGCGAGGGTGGCGATTACACCGAGCGCGATGCCGCCCGCTGCGACCCACCGGTAACCGTCGCTGCGCTCGAGGCGGTTCCACGCTTTCGACCCGATGACGATGGCCGGTACGCCGGCAAGGGCCACGAAGTAGAACATCAGACCCGCTAGGCCGGCGACGATGGCCCAAATGGCAAGATCTCTTCGGGCTGGCGCGCTCGCCGGCGCGCTATTCACGGGGGGTGGTACTTGGCTCGGCTTGTGATCGGGCATATCAACCGCCTCCCTCATTCGGCAGGACGCTTCGCCAACCAGTCGTTCTGCTGCTTCCTCGCACCCCACGTCCGCCCGTTGCGGTACAGGGCACGACGGTTGGCCCCGACGGCGCCCAGGATCTGCTCGGCCTGCCCGATTGTCAGCTCGGAGAGGTCAGGCATTTCTGCCGCTTTCCCCTTGAGCATCTGGCGGACGTAGGCGCGCTGCCACCTGGTGCAAGGCGGGGAGTCGTCGGCCTCCACTACGAAGGGGTGCTCTTCGTCCTCCGGCGTTGCTTCGGACTCTGATGAGTGCCGCTGGACCCGACCAATGACCTTGGTGTCGTAGATCCCGGTCCCGGGAATTCTGACGGTGCGCCGGACCCTACCGTCGGCACCGACACCGATACGTAACGGTCCCTTGCCGAAGCTCACGCCGACGCCACCTTTGGAGGCTGAGAACCGCACACCCCCGAATGTCTTCGTCTTCCGAAACTGCGCCATGTGTCAGGACCTCCTCTGCCGGCCCCCGCCAAAGCGGCTCCGGCGGAGCGGGCTCGCCTTCTTCAATGATCGACACACCGGAAAACGGTTGTTCAGGGGCCGAATGGCCGTTTTAAATGCGCGATCGGCCCCGATCGACCCAGCAAGCGCCGCCCGGTTTCCCTCTCAGGGCGACGTGTCCTCGCCCTGGGTGACGCCGCTCCGGCGCGGCCAGCTTCCTCGTCAGGGCCGCCCGCGGGTGCGTGGCCACAAGTGACGAAGGGCCCTACCGCCAGTGACCGGGGGCATTACTAGGTACGGCCAGACCGGCGCGGGGTCGTCGTCCGGTCTGTGACTTTCGGCCCTAGTGGTACAGCACTGTACGGGGGAGGATGCGCTCATGGCGCCTCCCCCGTGTCATGCCAGCCACCGGCCGGAAGTGCCCGACGACCCTCCCGGCCGGTGGGTCCGGCTTCGCACAGCGTTGGGGCGGCTCATCGCCACCCCCGCCGCGACGGTCACCCCGCCGTCGACGCTCCAGACGTTCTTCGCCGAAATCACCTGCGGCGACTACAACGGCCAAGCAACCTAAGTCCGAGTTCGGCGTTCCTTCACGCTGCTGCCGCGGCGGCGAGCGCAGCTTGCGCCCGGACACGACGCTTGCGGAGGGTGAGCGACTTCGTGCCGGTCGCCTCGGCCAGCTCGTCGATGGGGACGTCGAGGACCCGAGTCAGGAGGATCAGCCGGGCACCACTCGGGCGGAGACGACCGCGCCGCACGGCCTCGCCGACGAGATCCACGAGCTCGTCGGTCGCCGAGCGCTCGCCCGGCGCGGGAGTGTTCATGACCGGTTCGGTGAGCGGCTCGGTGGCCAGGCGGAGGCTGTGTTCCCGGCGCCCGTCCCGCCAGAGCGTCTGGCGGGTGTCCTGCAGGAGGTTGGCCGCCACCCGGGCCGGGCGGCGGTCGCAGGGGTAGCGGCGGATCCGCTCGAAGGCGGCCTCGACCACGTCCGTGGCCACCTCCTCGGGTTCGCCCGTCAGTCGGTAGGCGGACATCAGCGACTTGAGCCCGGGCATGAGTGCCTCGAGGACGGTCTGGGCGGCAAGGTTGTCGACCGCGGCGCGCCGGAGCAGGGCGAGCAGGATGCGGTCGCTCTCCTCCGGCCGGCCCCGGCGCTGGATCGCCGCCACCATCTCCTCCAGGTTGGGGAAGCCCTCGAGGGCCGGAGCCGCGGCCCAGTCGGCGAGTGTTCGGGCCGCCCGGGGGGAACGGGCGAGGTACCGCCACTCGTCATGGAGTCGGTCGAGGAGCTGGGGCATCGGAGCCTCCTTGCAGGTGTGCTGACCTGCGGCGGAGTGTCCGAGGAGGCTCTGAACGCCGGTCTGGACGGTGGTCTGAACGCCGCCCTGAACGGCCGAAAATTCCGGCCGATTTCTTCTGGTCAGACCTGAACGGAGGTGGGCACTACGGGCGATTCGTCACGTTCAGGCGGTTCGACCGTTATCGAGGGCGTGGGAACGAAGCAGGCGATCTCGACACACTGTTCGCATCCATTCCGAGGGCCACGAGCAGTACCGTTTGCATCCGGCAATGAAGGTCGGCGGCCCGTCGTCACGGCACCCGCCACCACCGAGGTGTCCGCCTGTCGAGTGGCTCGGGCCCACCTCGAAATGACTGCCGAACTGAACGAGCCCTCCCCGAACCCGAGATTCTGTGTCGCGTTCAGCCGGGCGCGACGCGCATAGGTGGAGTAGAGCCACCGGGTACCGGAGGAGGACACGTGAGACCGACCCCCCGAGCTTGGAGCCGCCACCGACCGCGGGCCCCGCTGGGCATGTGCGTCCTCGCCGCCGTGGCCTTCGCGGCCTGTTCGTCGGACGGGTCGCCCGCAGCAAATCGGACAACAACCACCTCGACCGTCCCTACCACGACGACGACGACCACCGTAGAGCCGCAGGCGGCCGCCGTGGCCGCCTACCGGGCGTTCTGGCAGGACTTCCTCGCCGCCGTCGACCCGATGAATCCCGAGGATCCGCGCCTCGCCGAGCACGCCACGGGGGACCAGCTCGCCGCCGTTCGCAAGTCGTTCCTGGCCGCCAAGGCAGCGGGGAATGTCATCCGGGGCAGCCTCGACCTGGCGCCCAAGGTTGTGCATGCGGACGCGACGACGGTCGTACTGCGTGACTGTTACGGCGACAGCACCGGGCTGTACAACGCGACCACCGGAGTCCGCCAGGACAAGGACGATCCTCGCCGTCTGTTGGTAACTGCCACCGTCACCCTGGTCGACGGAGTGTGGAAGGTCGCTTCGATCAAGTACGAGGGGGACGGGTGCACCGCCGCCTGATCGTTCTCGTCGCCGGCGTGGGGCTGGTGGCCGTCGTCCCGCCGACACCGGCGTTTGCCCGTGCCTCTGCTTACGGGTGGAGCGACAGCTCCGGCGTCGGCGCCGACGCACAGGTGGAACAGCCCGTCGACGCCTCGCCGACTCGCGCCTCGAGCACCCCGCGGCCCCGTTGCAGTTACGACGTCATGACCCCGAACGACGCCGAGATCGCCGACCACATGTCGAACAGCGGGGTCGGCCCGACCCGAGGACAAGGGCCCGGCACCTGGTACTGGAAGACCTGTGTGGACGCCAACGGCCTGGCGTCGGCCACGGTGGCGTGGGTCCCGCAGCGAGCCGACCCGGAAAGCGCGGCCCGCCGTGCTCTCCAATACACGCCACTTCCCGAACCAGCCATCGGAATGAGCCCACCGCCCGAGCGGGGGGCGGTCGTCAACGTGCCGCTGTGGCTGTGGGTGAACTGGCAGGCGTGGAATCCGACGGTGGCGACCGCCACCATCGACGGCGTCACCGTGACCACGATGGCCCGGCCCGACCGGGTGCTGTGGAACCTCGGGAACGGCGACGAGGTCATCTGTGACGGTCCCGGCACCCCCTACGACCCGGCCCGTCCCGAAGCCGACCAGCATTCCGACTGCACCTACCTGTTCCGGCAGCCCGGGACCTTCACCATCACCGCCACCCTCGAGTGGCACGTCACGTGGACGGCGGTCGGCGTGGCCGGCGGTGGCGACCTCGGCGTCGTCCGCCGCTCGGCGTCGGCCACCGTCGCCGTCTCCGAGATCCAGGCCCTGAACCGGGCCCCTGCATAGGAGGACCGATGTCTCCGACGGTGACATCCAACGGCCCCAGCCGCGCCACCGCACCCCTGCCCCCCATGCCGGCGTCGCCCCCCGGAGGGCCGCGGCACCGGTCCCGCATGGCGGCCGGCGCCCTGATCCTCGTGGCCTGCACCCTCGCCGCCGTCGTGGTCTACGGGCGGGTCGGCGACCGCCGGGCTGTTCTGGCCGTGGCCCGCGGTGTCGACGTCGGCCAGACCCTCCAGGCCGGCGACCTGCGCGTCGTCCACGTCTCGGCCGACCCCGGGCTGCAGACCATCCCGGCCGCCCAGCGCTCGCAGGTGCTCGGCCGGCCGGCCGCCGTGCGGCTCGTCCCCGGGACGCTCCTGTCGCCAGCCGAAATCGGCGACGGCGCCGCGCTCCCCGAGGGCATGGCACTGGTCGGGGCCATCCTCAAGCCCGGCCAGTTCCCCCTCGGCCTGGCACCGGGCGACACCGTGGCGCTGGTGGCCGTACCGGCCTCCGGCGCCGGCGCCGTGGTCGGCGCCGACTCCGCCGCCGGCCCGCCCACCGCCACCGTGGTGGCGGTCGACCGCAGCACCGACGCCACCGGCAACACCACCGTGTCGCTCCAGCTGCCGGCCACGGCGGCCCCGCTCATCGCCGGCGCCGGCGCCGCCGGACGGCTCAATCTCGTGGTCGTCGGCCGATGAACGAGCTGCTCGCCCTGACCTCCGCCAAGCACGCGCCGGGATCCACCACCGCCGCCCTGGCCCTCGCCGTCGCGGCCGGCCCCCTGCCCGCCTCGCTCATCATCGAAGCCGACCCCGACGGCGGTGACCTCGCCGCCCGCTGCGAACTCGCCGTCGAACCGGGCCTCGGCTCGCTGGCCGCCTCCGGCCGGCACGGCACGCCGGTCGACCTCGCGGAGCACGTCCAGCCGCTCCCGGCCGGTCCTTTCGCCCTGCTGGCCCCTCCGTCCCCGGCCCTCGCTCGCAGCGCCCTCGCCGCCCTCGGCGGCCGCCTTGCCGACGCGTTCGGCGCCTGGCCCGGCACGGTGGTCGTCGACTGCGGACGCTGGGATCCGAACGGCCCGGCACTCCCCCTGGCCGCCGCGGCCGACACGCTCGTCGTCGTGCTGCGACCCACCGTGGACGGGGTGGAACACGTCCGCGCCCGGCTCGACGATCTGCACTCGGCCGGGGCGGCCCGGCTGGCGGCGCTGCTCGTCGGTGACCGGCCCTACGGGGCGGCCGAAGTCGCCGCCGCCCTCGGGATTCCGGTGGCGGGAACCCTTCCGTTCGACCCCCGGGGAGCGAACGCCCTCGAACGCCGGCTGCTGGGCGCCGAAACCCGGCGCAGCACGATCGTGCGGGCCGCTCGCAGCGCCCTCGACGTCATGGACAGCCTGCCGGCGAGCAGGACCGGAGCGCGGCCATGAACCACGTCCCCGTCCCCGACGAGACCCTCGTCGCCCGGTTCCGGGCCGCCGTGGGTCAGAGGCTCGCCCAACGCACCGCCGCCGCCCAGCGGGCCGGTGACCCGCCCCTCGACCGCGACGACCAGATGGCCTTGGCCCGGCGGTTCCTCAACGACGAACTCGAACGCTTCGCCGGCGAGTGCCTCGCCGCCGGCGATCCCCTCTTGAGCGAAGACCAGGAGGAGGCGGTCGCCAGCGCCGTCTTCAACCGGCTCTTCGAGCTCGGCCGGCTCCAGCCGCTGCTCGACGACGAGCGGATCACCGACATCATCTGCAATGGGCACGACCAGGTGTTCCTCGTCTATGCCGACGGCCGCAAGGTTCCCGGCCCGCCGGTGGCGTCCTCCACCGACGAGTTCATCGAGATCCTCCGGGAGATCGGCCGCCGGTCCGGGCTCTCGGAGCGGGAGTTCAACCCGAGCCGGCCGTCCCTCAACGTCCAGCTGCCCGACGGCAGCCGCCTCTTCGCCGTGGCATGGGTCTGCGACCGGCCCTGCGTCGCCATCCGCCGCCACCGCCACATGAAAGTGACGCTCGCCGACCTGCGGCGCCTCGGCGTCATCGACGCCGGCCTCGAGGCGTTCCTCGGCGCCGCCGTCCGCAGCCGCCAGCAACTCCTCGTCTGCGGCGCCACCGCGGCGGGCAAGACGACCATGCTCCGGGCCCTGGCCAGCGAGATCCCACCCGAGGAGCGGATCGTCACCATCGAGACCGAACTGGAACTCGGCCTCGACCGGTTCCCGGAACTGCACCCCGACTGCGTCGCCCTCGAGGTCCGGGAGGCCAACGTCGAAGGCGCCGGTGCGGTGACAGCGGCGGACCTGGTGCGCATGTCGCTGCGGATGAATCCCGACCGGGTCCTCCTCGGCGAGGTGCGGGGCGCCGAAGTGGTGCCGCTCCTCAACGCCCTCAGCCAGGGCAACGACGGCTCCATGTGCACCGTCCACGCCGACTCCTCAGCGACGGTGTTCAACAAGCTGGCCCTCTACGCCGTCCAGGCCCCCGAACGCCTGCCCCTCGAGGCCACGAACCTCCTCGCCGCCTCGGCCATCGATCTCGTGGTGTGGATCGCCAAGACCAAGCACGGCCGCTTTGTCGGTTCCGTCCGCCACGTGGTCGCCGCCGACGGTCCCACCGTCATCACCAACGAACTGTTCCGGCCCGGGCCCGACGGCCGGGCGGTGCCGGGGGCGCCGATCCCCACCGAGCTCCTGGCCGACCTCGAAGACGCGGGCTACGACCGGGCCCTCCATCTGCGTCCGGGCGGGTGGTGGGAGTGAACGCCGTCATCGCCCTGTTGGGCCTCGGCGTCGGCTTCGGGCTGTGGCTCGTCGTCACCGGCTGGTCCGACATGGCCTCCCGTTCCCAGCGGACGGGGCCCGCCTGGCGGCATCGGCTGCCGGCGGACCTCGGGGCCAGAGCCGGATGGGCCGCCGGCGCCGCCCTGCTGCTGGCCGTGACGACCCGCTGGCCGGTCGCAGCGCTGGCCGGCGCCGCCCTCGGCTGGTGGTCACCGGACCTCTTCGGGGGACGGGCGGCCCGGGAACGGGCCGTGGCCCGCACCGAGGCGATCGCCTGCTGGGCCGAGTCGCTGCGCGACACCATGTCCGGTGCCCGCGGCCTCGAAGCGGCGCTGGCCTCGACGGCGCCGGTGGCCCCGGCCGCCATCCGAAGCGAGCTCGTCGTCTTCACCGAGCGTCTCTACCGCGAACCACTGCCCGTCGCGCTCGCGGCCCTGGCCGAAGACCTCGGCCATCCGACGGCCGACCTAGTAGTTGCGGCGCTGACCATGGCGGCCAGCGGCTCCGTCCGGGACCTCGGCGAACTGCTCGGCACCCTCGCCGTCGCCGCCCGGGAGGAAGCGGCCATGCGCCTGCGGGTTGAGGCCGCCCGGGGCCGCATGCGCACCGCCGTCAAGGTGATCGCGGCGTGCACCATCGCCACCGCCGGCGGGCTCGTCGCCCTCAACCCGTCCTACGTCGCGTCGTATGACAGCGGACTCGGCCAGGCCGTGCTCGGCCTCATCGCCGCCCTGTGGGGGCTGGCGCTGTGGTGGCTCTCACGCATGAGCGAATTCGTGGCGCCGGAACGGTTCCTCGGCGCCCGTCAGGGGGCGACATGACCGGCGTCTTCGTCCTCGGAGCGGGGTTCGGCGTCGGCGTGATCCTGATCGTCAGTGGTCTGGTCCCGGCCCGCCCGCCGCTCGCTCTCGCTTTGGAGCGCCTCTACCGCTCCGGAACGCACCGGCCCGACGCGACCCTGGCCACGCCACGGGGTTCGGTTGTCGTCCGGCTTCTCGGCGCGTCGTGGGCCCCGACCGGGCTCGGGGTTCGCATTCGCCGGTCCGCCGCTGCCGATCTCCGGATCGTCGGGCTGACCGTCGAGGAGCACCTCGCCCACCGTGTCTCGGTCGCCGCCATCGCGCTGCTGTGGGCACCGGCCACCGCTGCGTTGATCACCGCCGCCGGCCTCACCGTCCCCGCCGCGCTCACCGTGTGGATCTCCGGGGCGCTCGCTCCTGCCGGCTTCTTCCTCCCTGCCATCGAGCTGCGGGCCCGGGCGGCGCGGCGGCGCCGCTCCTTCCGCCATGCCCTCAGCTCGTTCCTCGACCTCGTCTCCGTCGCCCTCGCCGGCGGCAAAGGCGTCGAAGGTGCCCTCACCGACGCCGCCGCCACCGGCGACGGCTGGCCGTTCCGGGAACTGCGCGCCGCGCTCAGCGACGCCCGCCTCCGCGGCGAAGCCCCCTGGGACGGGCTCGCCCGTCTGGGCGCCGACCTCGACGTCCCCGAGCTCGGCGAGCTCGCCGCCAGCGCCGCCCTGGCCGGCGCCGAAGGCGCCCGGGTGAAGGCGTCGGTGGCGGCCAAAGCCAAAGCGCTGCGGATACGCGTCCTGGCCGATGTCGAGACCGCCGCCCAGTCGGCCAGTGAACGGATGTCGCTGCCGATCGTCCTGCTCCTCGTCGGGTTCGTCCTCTTCCTCGGCTTCCCGGCTGTCACCCAAGTCCTCCAAGGCCTCTGAACTTCTCGACGTAACAAGGAGTCCCCATGCCCGAACTGACCTACCTCCGATTCCTCTACAGCTGGCTCTCGGCCCGGCTGCTCGCCGACGAACGGGGGGAGATCACCGAAAAGGTGCTCGTCACCGCCGTCTTCGCCGCCCTCGCCCTCACCGCCGGAGCCATCATCGTGGCCAAGGTCACCGAACGGGCGAACGAGATCCCCGTCCGCTGATGCCACGACTGCGGGACGAGCGGGGCGACGCCACCACCGAACTGGTGCTGGTGACCCCGGTGCTGCTGCTGCTCATCGGGTTCGTCATCCAGTTCGCTCTTTGGTACCACGCCGCCCACGTGGCGGAGGCGGCCGCCCAGGAAGGCGTCCGGGCGGCACGTTCCTTCGGCGGATCGGCCGAGGCGGGCCAGGCCCGAGCGACGCACTTCCTGGCTGAGACCGGACCGACCATCGTGCGGAGCCCTGCGGTGACGGCGTTTCGCGACCTGGGAACCGCCAGGGTCGAAGTGCACGGCCATGCTCCGTCGGTCGTCCCCGGCCTGCGATTGGCTGTGACGGCCGAGGCGGAAAGCCCGACGGAGCGGTTCACCGCCATCACCGCGGCGGTATCGCCATGAGCGACGACCGGGGCAGCGCGGCAGTCGAACTCGTCCTGGTCACGCCCGTCCTCATCGCCTTGATGCTCTTCGTTGTGGCCGGTGGGCGACTGGCGTCGTCGCGCGCCGACGTCGACGCCGCCGCTCGAGACAGCGCCCGAGCGGCGTCCCTCGCCCGGAGTTCGACGATGGCCGAGCGGGACGGCCGCGCCGCCGCCGAGGCCACCTTGAGCGACCAGGGCGTGGCGTGCCGCACGTTGGCCGTGACCATCGACACCGCCCAGTTCCGGCCCGGCGGCACCGTGGCGGCCACGGTCAGCTGCGACGTCGAACTCGCCGACCTCACCGGTCTGGGTCTCCCCGGCCGGCGGACCATCAGCAGCCGATTCGTCGAACCCGTCGATGCCTTCCGGGGCGTGACGCCATGACGCACGACGAACGGGGCGCCGTCACGGTGTTCGTCGTCGTCTTCACGACGACACTGCTCCTCGTGGCTGGTCTGGTCATCGACGGCGGTTACCTGCTGGCGGCCCGACGGGAGGCCATCAACGAGGCGGAAGCCGCCGCCCGGGCGGGCGCGCAGGCCGTCCGAACCGACGTCCTGCGGGCCGACGGGCCAGTGACCATCGACCCGGCCGACGCGCAGCGGAAAGCGGCGGCCTACTTGGCCGACTCCGGCCACGAGGCGACGGTGCAGGTGTTCGGCGACACCGTCCGCGTCGAGGTGTCGTTCTCCAAGCCGCTGGCCATTCTCGGCCTCGCCGGGTTGGGCCACGTCACCGTGCGCGGGACCGGTGAGGCCCAGGGAGTGCGTGGGCTGGCACAGGAGGGACCATGATCAGACAACGGCTCTTTGGCCACATGACACGCGCCGTCGTCGCGCTCGCGACCCTCGTCACCATGGTGGTCGGGGTCCCGGCCGCGCTCGTGGCCGCCGTCGGTTGGCCGCTCCCCCGCTCCCTCCCCCGCCTCAACGACGTCGCCGCCGCGCTGGGCGGGCAGAGCATCGACGATGGCTTCCTGGTCAAGGCCCTCGCGGTCATCTGCTGGCTCGCCTGGGCCCAGTTCGTTGCCTGCATCGCCGCCGAACTCGTCGGCTGGCGGCACGGCCGGGCGCCCCGAGCCGTCCCGTTCGCCAGTGCCCTCCAGCCGCTGGTCGCCCAGCTCGTCGTCACCGCGGCCCTCCTCGTGCACGTCACCCCTCGGTCGTTGTCGCCCGCACCCGTGCTCGTCGCCACCGCCCCGATCGTCCACGTCCACGAACCGAACCCCTCCCCCGTGCCCGAGGCCACTGGACCGGTCGTCGCCGCGCTCGAGACATCTACCGCACCGACACCGAGCTATGTGGTCAAGCCCCGCGACGATCTGTGGACGCTGGCCGAACGCCACCTCGGCGACGGACGCCGCTGGCGGGAACTGTTTGATCTCAACCGAGAACGCCCCCAAACCCACGGCGGTGCCCTTCGACACCCCAACCTCGTCCGCCCCGGCTGGACGTTGCGCTTTCCCGCCGACGCGGTCGGACTCAGCCCGGCGACTCCGTCTCCCGGCGGCGTGGACGCGGCGGTGATGCCGGCGACGGCCGCCCCGACCGCCGAGCGGGCCGCTGCCCCTCAGACCGGCGCCGAGGCCCCGCCGAGTGATCGCTGCCCCGATCCGGCACCAGGAGGCACGCCGGCGACCATCGCGGCCCCCGACACTCCCCCGGCCGGCCAACCCACCGACCCTCGTGGAGTCGCTGAGGCCGCGAGCCCTCAGCCGGCAGCCGGCACCCAGCACGAGACGCCCGGCGCAACGAAGGAGCCGACCGGCTCTCGTGCCCCCGTCGGCGTCCTCGGCGCCAGCCTCATGGCCGCCGGGCTCGTCGTGACCCTGGACCGGATGCGCCGTGCGCAGCAGCGGCGCCGCCCCCGTCACCGCGCCGTCCGGATGCCGAGCGCCGATGCGGTTCCCACCGAGGTCGCCGTACGTCGAGCCGCCACCACGTCCCCCGCCGGACGCCTTGATCTCGCCCTCCGCGCCTTTGCCGGATGCGCCGCCCGGCGGCAAGGTGACGACCCGCCGTCGGTCTCCGCCGTTCAGGTCGGTCCCGAAGGCATCGAGATCCTCCTCAACCAGGCCATACACGCTGAACCGGGACCGTTCACCGTGAGCGCCGGCGGTCAGGTCTGGACGCTGCCCTCCGGCGTCGCCGACAGCGACCTCGACGAACATGCGGGCGACATCGGCGCACCCCTTCCCGCCCTCGTGTCCGTCGGCCAGCACGGCGACTCCGCCGTTCTCATCGACCTCGAATCCACCGCCTGCACGGCGTTCATCGGAGACGAGGACGCAGCCCGGGCCGCCTTCCGCGCCCTGGCGTTGGAGGTGGCCACCAGCCTGTGGGCCGACACCCTCGACGTGGTGCTGGTCGCCGACAACACCGAGCCCTATCAAACGCTGGAGCGGATCCGCCTCGCCAGTACCCTGACCGAGATCCTCCCCGACATCGAGGCCAGCGCCGCGGCGCTCAGTGACGCGCTGGCCGGTGTGTCGGCCCCGACCACCGTCGCTGCTCGGTTGGGGGCCACCGCCGCCGACGGGTGGATTCCTACCGTCGTCCTCTGCGAGGATCCCGCCGCCGATCCCGACGCCTTGCCCCAGCTCCTCGCCCTCGCCGGGTCCGGAGCCCGGGGCCTGGCGGTCGTGGTCCTCGGCGACGTCGTCGAAGCCGGGCGCACCCTGCGGTACCACGACGGCCTGGTCGACGTGACACCACCTGGGGTCAGGCTGACGGTCACGGGTCCAACCCCGAAGCAGATCGGGGACATCGAAGAGATCCTGACCGTCGCCGCCGACCGCAACGGGGCCGACCCGGCGCCCAACGACACGGACCCCATGGGCTACGTTCAGCGATCCGACGCCGTTGTCGTCAACGCACCGTTCGTCGAGCCGGACTTCGACATCCTGGTCCGCCTGCTCGGACCGGTCGAGATCGAAGGCGCCAAGCAACCGATCGACCGGCGCAAGGCCGTGGAGCTCGTGGTGTACCTCGCCACCCACCCGAAGGGCCTCAACGACGAACGGTTGAAGACGGCGCTGTGGCCCGACGATCGCGCCCCGCAATCGTCGTTCAATACCACCGTCACCCGAGCCCGTTCCCGGCTCGGCACCGCCGGCGACGGCAGTCACCACCTCCCCCATGTAGTCGCCACCGGTGGCATCTACCGCGTTGGTTCCCGCGTCACGACCGACGTCGTCCTGCTCGAGCGGCATCTCGTCGCCGCCCGCGCCGCCGCCCCCGAGGCCGCCCTGCGGATCCTGCGGAGTGGCCTCGAACTGGTCAGAGGCGCCCCTCTGGCCGGCGCCCGACAGGGCTACGAATGGGCCTACGCCGAAGGTCTCATCGCCCGGATCGAAACGCTTGTCGGTGAGGCCGCCCACCACCTGGCCCAGCTCGCCCTCGAAGCCCATGATCCCGACCTCGCCCAGTGGGCCGCCCGCCAAGGGCTGCTGGCCTCGCCGGGCGACGAGGTGCTGTTCCGGGACCGGATGCTGGCCTGCGACCTGGCCGGGAACCCGGCGGGGGTCGAAGCCGTCATGGACGAACTCGTCGCCGCCGCCGAAGCGCTCGAGCCGTACGACACGCTCCATCCCGAAACCGTGGCGCTGTATGAGCGCCTCAGTCACCGCCGGCGCCGCACCGGGTGAACGCCGAGCTGTCGGGCCGCGGCGGTCGTTAGCGCCGCTGGCCGATGCCCGCCGCAAGGAGCTGTTCGCGGCTGACCTCGCCGCTCTGGCAGCACGGCGCCAGCGTGCCGTCGACGACGACGGCCGGAACCCGCCGCACGCCGTACTCCCGGGCTCGGTCCATCCCGGATTCCCGCAGGTCGTACACCGTCACTTCGCAATCCGGGCAGGCCAGCTCCTGGACCAGCTGCACCGCCGGCTCGCACAGTGGGCACGCGGCGGTAAAAACCTCGACCTGTCGCTTCGCCATGACAACCTCCTTCGCTCAGTACAGTGCGACCGTAAAGGGTTGCCCTAAGGGCAAGGTCAAGGACTGGAGGGCAGAAATCCCGATGACCCGGGCCGGTATCACGGTGGGCGAGGCAGCCCGGCGAGCCGGGGTCACCGCCAAGGCCGTCCGCCTGCATGAAGCGCGCGGCATCCTCGCGCCCGCTGAACGCACCGACGCCGGCTACCGCACGTACACCGAAGACGACATCGAGGTCTTGCGATTCGTGCGCCGAGCCCGCGCCCTCGGCCTCCGGCTGGACGAGATCCGTCGCATCATCGACCTCCAGCGCCAAGGCGCCCAGCCGTGCAGCACCGTGATCAACCTGCTTGAGCGCCACCTGGTCGACATCGAGCACACCATGCAGGAGCTGCGCCGTCTCCGAAAGGATCTGTCCAGAGCCCTGGAGATCGCCAAGTCCACTCTTTCGGGCGGCCACGACGTGGTCGTCTGTCCGATCATCGAACGCAGCCCCTAAGTCCCCGACCGCGCTGCGCCGTGATACACGGTGCCCCGTTCACCGATGCTTTCGAGCCGGCCCGGAGGGCGCCGAAGACGTACTCCTCCTCGAAAGCGTGGGGACGCTAGCTGAGAGCGAGCTGAGAGGTGCGAGAAAGCGCCGACGAATTCCTACAGTTTGTAGCTGCTTAAGCGATTTGCGACTAAGGTTCGTGCTTCAGGTGAGGACCGATGATCCGCCTTTGGCGTTGCCGAGGCGAGGAGGTTTCCATGCGCAAACTGCTGATCGTCCTGACAGGCGCCCTGGTGGCGAGCCTTGCGATACCGGCCGTCGCCAGCGCTGGCGAGGGTCCGAAGGAAGACGACAAGATCGCGGCGCAGCGCGACTCCGATGGCCGCCGTAGCGGTTACCGGGGCGACCGCTCGGAGGACGACTACCGGTTCCGCCGGGATCGACGGCAGCCATATGGATACTACAGAGATTCGTACGAGCGCGCTGGTTACAGCGAGGATGACTACCGGTACCGCCGAGATCGACGGCAGCCATATGGGTACTACAGAGATTCGTATGAACGCAGTCATTACTACGGCGACCCGGGCTATGACCGGCGCGCCAGGACACGGCAGCAGGAGTGCTACGACGCTTACTACTATGACCCGAGCTTCTATGACCGGTACTGCCGTGCCGGGTACGACGGCGACTACCGCTATCGCTCGAGGCGCTAGCCCGCCGTCGCCGCCGAGCCGGTACGCAAGCTCGACGTCGTTTATCGCCACGCGCCTCAGCAGGGGCCGGTCCTCGATCCTCATCGCGATGGCTTCAGCATCGGGCGCTGAGTCTCCGGGAATCAGCCGACGAGTTCGTAACCAGCCTCGTTGATGGCGGCCTTGACGGCCGCCTCGTCCAGCGGGCTGTCGCTCGAGACAGTCACCGCCCCGGAGGGAAGGTCGACAGCAACATTGCTGACACCGGTGAGCTTGCTGACCTCCTCGGTCACGGCCCGGACACAATGGTCACAGGTCATCCCGGTCACTCGGTAGGTCGTAGTGGTCATGGTCTCTCCTCGTCTGAATCAACGGGTGATACGGCTGGCGGGTCGCCGGCGCGGCGGGCGCGGAACCGGACGACGAGGCCCCACAGGGCGGGGTCGATGCCGACGTCTTCGACCGGCAGCTGCCGCAGCCGAGCCGAGAGCTCATCGGCCGAGGCGAGCCGGTGGTCGGACCGGTCGAGCCGGTGGAACGTTCGGGCAGGCGGTGAGTTGACGAGGTCGTAGCCGACCAATCGCCCGCCCGGGCGGAGGACCCGCACGGCCTCGCCGAGGACGTCCTCCCACCGCAGGGTGTGGTGCAGCATGATGAAGCTGACCACGCTGTCGAACGAAGCAGCGGCGAACGGGAGAGCGGTGGCGTCGGCCTGGCGGACCTCGACCCGGTCACCGAAAGGCGTGAGCCGCTGGCGGGCGCTGTCGACCATGGCGGAATCCACGTCGGTCGCCGTGAGGCGGATCGACGGGAAGCGCCTGAGGAGTTCGGCGGCCACGGTCCCCGAACCGGAGCCGAGCTCGAGGACCTCGCCGGCGAGGGCGACGCCGTCGAGCGCCCAGGGAAGCACGACGCGTCCGGTGAGCGCCCGCCACGGCAAGCTGCGGCACAAGGCCCGTTCGACGGCCGACATGGCCGGCATGGCGGTTCCCTTCCTCAGGCGGTGGCCGTGGCCGGCCGGCGCAGGTTGAGGCGACGGAGGAGCTGGGCGTTGAGGGCCACGACGATGGTCGAGGCGCTCATGAGGACGGCGCCGACGGCGGGGGCCAGGGTGATCCCGGCCCAGGCCAGGACACCGGCGGCCAGCGGGATGGCCACGACGTTGTAGCCCGCCGCCCAGGCGAGGTTCTGGATCATCTTGTGGTAGCTGGCCGATGAGAGGCGGATGACCGATACCACCGCCCGGGGGTCGCTGGAGGCGAGCACGACGCCGGCCGACTCGATGGCCACGTCGGTGCCGGCGCCGATGGCCAGGCCGACGTCGGCCCGGGCCAGGGCGGGGGCGTCGTTGACGCCGTCGCCGACCATGGCCACCTTGAGGCCGCGGGCCTGGAGCTCGGCGACCTTGGCGTCCTTGTCCTCGGGCAGGACCTCGGCCATGACCTCGTCGACGCCGAGTTCCCGGCCGACGGTGTCGGCCACCTGGCGGGCGTCGCCGGTGATCATGACCACCCGCTTGCCCAGGCGGCGCAGCTCGGCGACGGCCTCCTTGGCCTCGGGGCGGACCTGATCTTCCAGGGCCAGGGCGCCGACGATGTCGTCGCCCCGGGCCAGGTAGAGGACGGCGGCGCCGCGGGCCTTCCAGTCCTCGACCGGGCCGCGCAGCTCGTCGGGCTCGGCGAGGTGGCGTTCGCGGAGGAGGGCGGGGCCGCCCACGGCGTAACGCTGCCCGTCGATGGTGGCCTCTACACCCCGGCCGGTGATCGACCGGAACTCCGACGCCTTGGCCACCGAGCCGTCGGCCGAGGCGGCGGCCACGATGGCCCGGGCCAGCGGGTGTTCGCTGTCGGCCTCGACGCCGCCGGCCAGGCGGAGCACGTCGCGCTCGCTGAGCCCGGCGCCGGCCACGCCGGCCACCGCGTGCTCACCCTTGGTCAGGGTGCCGGTCTTGTCGAACAGGACGGCGTCGATGGTGCGCATCCGTTCCAGGGCCAGCCGGTCCTTGACGAGGATCCCGGCCCGGGCGGCCAGCGCACTGGACAGGGACACCACCAGCGGGATGGCGAGGCCGAGGGCGTGGGGGCAGGCGATGACCAGCACGGTCACGGTGCGGACGACGGCGTCGTCGCCATTCCCGACCGCCGCCCAGGCGGCAAATGTGACCACGCCGGCGCCGGCGGCGACGTAGAAGAGCAGGGCGGCGAACCGGTCGGCCAGGGCCTGGGCCCGGCTACGGGACGACTGGGCCTCGGCCACCAGCCGCTGGATGCCGGCGAGAGCGGTCTCCTCCCCCACGGCGTCAACCCGGATGCGGATGGACGAGTCCGTCGAGACGGTTCCGGCCACGACCCGGTCGCCGGGGCCTTTGGCCACGGGCCGGGATTCGCCGGTAACCATCGACTCGTCGAGTTCGGCGTCGCCTTCGACGATCTCGCCGTCGGCCGGCACCCGTCCACCGGAGCGGACGAGGACGACGTCACCCGCCCGCAGCTCGTCGAGGGACACGGTCTCCAGCTCGCCGTCGGGGCCGACCCGTTCGGCATCGTCGGGCAGCAATTCGGCCAGCGCGGCCAGCGCCGAGCGGGCCTGACCGAGGGCCTTCATCTCCTGCCAGTGCCCCAACAGCATGATGGTGATCAGCGCGGCCAGCTCCCACCAGAACTCCAGGTCGAAGAGGTCGAAGCTGGTGGCCAGCGAGGCGGCGTAGGCCACGCTGATGGCCATGGCAATGAGGAGCATCATCCCCGGCCGGCGCTCCTTGGCCTCAGCCCAGCCGCCGGAGAGGAACGGCCAGCCGCCCCAGAAGAACAGCACGCTGCCCAGCACGGGGCCGACCAACTCCATCCCGGGGAAGTCGAGGTCGTAGCCCAGCCAGTCCATGATCATGTGGCTGGTCACGATGATCGGCACGGTGAGCAGCAGGCTCAGCCAGAACCGGCGCCGGAACATCCCGACGTGATCACCGTGGCCGCCGTGACCCGCATGGGGGTCGTGACCGCCACGGGCACCGCGACCACCATCCGCTGTGGCGCCATGGGCTTCGGGACGATCATGGGCGCCGTGTCCATCGTGCACAGGAGAGGCGGCTCCCCCGGCAACGAGGGTGTCGGTGACGTTGCGGTGGCCGGCGTGCCCGCTGTGCTCGGTCATGGAGGCGCCTGATCCGGGGCGCGCCGCGGTCGGGGGTCGGTTCATCGGTCTCTCCCTAACTCTTCAACAGTCGGTCGATGGCCGCCGTAGCCTCGGTTAGCTTGCGGTCGGCCTCGGCACCACCGGCCGCCACGGCGTCAGCCACGCAGTGACGGAGGTGATCGTCGAGCAGCCCCACGGCCACGCTCTGGAGCGCCTTGGTCACCGCCGAGACCTGCGTCAGGACGTCGACGCAGTACCGGTCGGACTCCACCATCTGCTGCAGACCGCGGATCTGCCCCTCGACCCGACGGAGCCGAGCCAGGAGCTGCTCCTTCGACATCTCGTAACCAGGCATGCGTCTACTATACCCCTAACGGGTATGTGGTACAACCCCCCCAGGGTATGCCGCGAGATGGCCAGCCTCAGGGTTGACTGCCCGCCGACGTGCCTTCCCAAACGTCGCAGGCCGCCGCCAAGCCGTCAGGGGCGGGCCCTCGTCGACCGGTTGCCCCGGGCAGCGCCCGGTGCGGCGAAGTACTACAATGCTTCGCACTATGGCGAAGGCAGCCGGAGTACAGAAGAAGCTTCCCATGGGCGAGCTCGAGGCCCGGGTGATGGGCGTGCTGTGGGATCAGGGCGGCTGGCTGTCGCCCGGTGAGGTCCACGCCGTCCTGAACGACGAACGACCCCTCGCCTATACGACGGTCATGACGATCCTCGTCCGGCTGTGGCAGAAGGAGCGGGTCGAGCGGCAGCGGGACGGGCGCGCCTACGTTTACCGACCGCTCCAGACCCGGGAGGAGTACGCGGCGATGAGGATGACCGAGATGCTGGTCAGCGCCAGTGATCGTCCGGCGGTGTTGGCCCGTTTCCTCGACACCCTGCGGCCCACCGATCGAGATCAGCTTCGCCGCCTGCTCAGGAGTGAGGCCGGGAAGTAGCCGGCCATGGCGGTCGTCCTCCTGCTCGGCGGGCTGTGCCTCCTCATCCTGCCGTTCGTGATTCGGCGGCCCGGCCGTCGCCTCGCCCCGGCGGAGTGGGTCCGGCTCTCGGCCGGCCTGCTCGGCGGTGGCGCCGTCGTCTTCGAGCTGGCGCTGGCCCTGATCGCGCTGCCGACAGTGGCCCGGGCCGCCGGGCTCCACGAACTGGCCCACGTCTGCGAACGCATCCTCGGAATCAAGGCCGCCGGGACGGGCCCAGCCGGCTGGGCCGCCGCCACGGCCGCGGTCGGCCTGCCGCTGCTCGCCTTCCGGGGGGCGGTGCGCGCATGGCGGACGCAACGGCGGTTCCGGATCGAACCGGAGCTCGGCCGGCACGAGCCCTATGGCCGGTACGAACTTGTCGTGCTGCCCACCGACGCCCTCCTCGCCTTGTCGGTCAGCGGCCGTCCCGGGCAGATCGTGCTGTCCCAGGGGCTCGTCGACGTGGTGTCCCCCGCCGAGCTCGGCGCCGTGGTCCGGCACGAGGCAGCCCACCTCGCCCACGGCCATCATCGTGTCCTCATCTTGGCCGCCGCCGTGGAGGCTTCGCTTGGCCGGCTCCCGTTGGTGCGCCGGAGCGTTCGGGCGCTTCGGACGGGGCTGGAGCGGTGGGCCGACGAGGATGCCGCTGGCGGCCATCAGACCGGCCGGTCGACCGTCCGCAACGCCTTGGTTGGAGTGGCGCTCGCCGTAGTGGATCCGGCCGTTGCCGCCTTCGGCGGGGTCGATGGCGTGGTGGAACGGCTTGACGCGCTGCAGGCGCCGACGCCCAATCCCACGATTTTCCGCCGGATAGCCATCTACACGCCGGTCATCATTGTCGCCGCCGCGATCCTGGTCGCGGTGGGCGTTTGGCTCGGCCACACCCGGGCGATGCTGCTCCTCGGGTCACCCTGCTCGAGCTGAATTCTTTACTGCCGCCCGGCGACGACGCGCATTATGACAGTTTGTCGTAGGCTGGTGCGCGGGACTGGTTCCTCCAACATCCCGGAAGGGTCAGTGATGGGGAGCCGAACCAGCACCAGACGGGTCGGCACCGTTCTCGCTGTGCTCGTGTTGCTGGCGCTCGGCCTTGGAGGATCAACGGGCGCTGCCGACGCGTCCTCTCCGAGCCCTCGAACCGTCCACGTCGGCAGCCGTCACGCGAACGACGAGCGGGTTCCATCGACAACCGGCACTCTCGACGTGGACTATGACGCGGTCTACGTCGTGAACGGCGCCAGCAATACGCTCTCGGTGTTGAACGCGACGACCGGAGAAATTGCTGGAACGGTGACCTTTCAGAACGCCAGGTACCCTCACCACGTCGCTCTCAGCCCCGATCGTTCGAAGCTCGTCGTGGCGGTCCCTGGAGTCGACTTGAGCGCAGGGCACGGCGAGCACGGAGCGAGTTCAGCGCAGGGACTTCTCACGGTCCTCGACGCCAAGACAGGCGCCAGGCTCAAGTGGCGTCGCCTGGATGCGCCCAACCACAACGGCATCTTCTCACCCGACGGCACCGAGATCTGGACGAGCCAGATGAAGAAGCGCGGCTCGGTGCTCGTACTGGATGCGAGCACGCTGGAGACTCGCAACGAGATCGCGGTCGGAGACATGCCCGCCGAAGTCACATTCGCGCCCGACGGCAACCACGCGTTCGTCGCCAACGGCATGTCGAACACCGTCACGGTGATCGATGCAGCGACCAAGGTCGTCCAGCGCACCATCTCCGTTGGGGCAGGGCCGGTCGGCGCCTGGCCAGGCGCGAACAACGTCATGTACGTCGACAATGAAAGCGGCAAGACGATTACTGCGATCGATGCCGTAACCATGGGCGTTGTCCGTACGTACGATCTCGGCTTTACCCCCGCTATGGCTGCGACCGCCCCGAACGACGAGCTCTGGGTGACGGACACCGACAACGGTAAGGTCGTCATCCTCATGACGACGAGCGATCGCAGGATCGGGGACGTCGTCAATAGCGCTGGAGCCCATGGCATCGCCTTCTCAGACGACCACGCCACCGCCTACGTGACGAACCAGTCCGCGGGAACCCTGAGCATCATCAATGTGGGCACCAAGACTGTGCGCTCCACCGTGACGGTCGGTTCGAAGCCCAACGGGGTCGTGTTCCGGAAGCATTGACTGGGCCGGTGTACAAGGACCGTAACGGTGGGCTGCAGCCTCAATCCGCGTTGATGATCGCCTTCATGCCCGACTCGTAATGGTTGGGCTGGTGGCAGCCGATTTCGAGCGCCCCGGGCTGGTCGAAGGTATAGCGGATCGTCCCGGTCTGGCCGGGCTGCACGGTGATGCTGCCGTGGTGACTCTGTTCGTGCTGACCCGGGCCCTGTTCGCGCATCTGACGCGCGTGCTCCTCCTGCGTCGCCTTGTCTCCGATCAAGGCCTCATGAACTGCCTGGCCGCTGTTCGTGAAGACGAAGGTGATGGTCTCGCCGACCTTCACGTCGATCGTGTCCGGGAGGAACGCCATCTCCTTCATCGTGACGTCCACCCGGCGCTCAGCTTGTGCCGGACGAACGGGGCCGCCGGCATCCGTCGGCCCGGGGGAGGTCAGGGCGGACGCCGGTGCGGCATGGTTGTCAGCTGACCGCTCCGACTCGGCAAGGGCGCCAGCACTCGCCGTGCCCAGCGTAAGCAGCGCCGCCACTGATGTCGCAACGACTGAAGGCATCGCCATGGGTTTCTCCTTCGACCTACCCGGGTCCCAGCACCCGCGAATAGGCGGCGTAAGTATGACTGAACGTAAGAGATTATCGCCACAACCCCCGAGCCCTACACCGGCCGGCCGCGGCGTTTCGTTGGATCAGCCCCGTTCACGGCCATGACGCGCTACTACAGCGGCTCGGAGTCAAGGAATCCAAGGCTCGGGCGCCGACTGCTGATCGTCGTCGGCGCCGGCCCCGGGCCGGCTAGAAGCCGCGGTCGAGCATCCGCTGCATGTTGGCGATCTCCCGGGCCTGGGAGCTGATGACCGTCCGGGCCATGCGGACGATCCTCTGGTCGGCGCCCCGATCAGTGACCTCCTGGGCCATGGAAATGGCGGCGGCATGGTGAGGGATCATCATTTCGAGGAACATCCGGTCGACGTTGGCCGTCTGACTCATGTGATCCGCCATGGTGGACATGTCCATGGTGATCGGCAATCCCATCAGCGCGCCCATCGGACCGGGTCGCTGCCGTGCAGGCCGGAAACCCCACTTCTCCTCGGCGAGCGCGCTCATGTAGGTGATCTCGTTCTGCTGGTCATCGATGATCGACTGCGCCAGATTCCTCACCTTGGCCGACCGACCGCGGTTCAACACAACCTGAGCCATCTCGACCGCAGCTTGGTGATGGGGCACCATCCCGGTGACGAAGTCACGGTCAACCTCGTCTCCCCCGGCGGGCGCTCCCTGGGCGGGTTGTGCTCCGGCAGAGCCACCGTGCTGATGCCCGGTACGCCCGGCGTCGTGGCGCTCGGCCACCGCCTCGCCCCCGACCACTACCGCCACCATGAGGGCGGCAGCCGCCAAGGCAAACGACCTCGCAGCTCGCATCTTCGACTCCCTTCCTGTCGTGACCCGGGCACCCCCGGGCCTCTCTGACAAGCGCTTCCTGGCACAGGTCGAGCTGTCGCTTGGCAGCGGCACCTGGCACCCAAAACCGGACACCGGAGTTGAACGGCCGGCACTGTTCCCCATGACCCTGCGCGCTCGGATCGCGGAACGACGTCGCGACGCCACCGCGTGCGACGGCGGTCCGCTGCACCGAACACGGCGTAAGCAAAATACGACGCATTGTCATTCTTTGCAAACGATGGCGCATCCGGTGCTCGGGCTTGAAGAAGTGATCAGGCGTCCGACTCGCTGTAGTATGTCCGTCGCGCAACCCGGGCCTCGGCCTCGGAACACCGTCGCGCCTGCCAGGTCGTCGCCCCGAGGCGCTGCGCCACAAGAGGCCACGCATCGCACGCGCCGAAAGTCGTCCGGCGCCCGATCGCGAGATCGGGAGTCGGCCCCCAGCACGCTTGCCTTATGCCTCGTCGAGCGTTCTCCGGGCCACAAGCGAGAGTGACCGGCACGGACATCGCGCCCTCGGCCGACGCAGGACCGGTTCGGCGTCCGCCGGCTGAGAGGTAGCTGAGACGTGCGAAGCCCGGCGCAGGAATTCCTACACGTTGTCGCACTTGTAAGCGACTTGTGACTAAGCTGCGTGCTCGAGGGGTCAGGGCCAATGATCCGGCCTTCGGCGTTGGGGAGCAGGGCAAGGGGGGTTGTACGTGCGCAGACTGGTGACTGTTCTACTGACAGGTGGTCTCGTGGTAAGCCTTGGAGCACCGGGCGTCGCCGGTGCCGACGAGCGCTCGAAGGACGACAGGTTCACGGCGCAGCGAGACTCCGACGGCCGTCGTAGCGGGTACTCGCATCCCGACGACGACGACTACCGATACAAGTTCCGGCGTGATCGGCGCTACCGGGATGGCTACGACAGCCGTCCGTCCGGCGACCCGGGCTACGACCGGCGCGCCAGAAAACGGGAGCAGGAGTGCTACGACTCTTACTACTACGACCCGAGTTTCTATAACCGGTACTGCCGGGCTGGGTACTACGGCGACCACCGGTACCATTCGCGGCCTGAGCGTGCGCCACAGACGCAGTCCCCGAGTCCGGATTCCACGGCCCCGGGCGACAGCGCGGCGCCCGATGCCAACCAGCAGCCGGGCCCTGATCAGTCCCCGCCGCCGACTGGGCATCAGCACGGGACCACGGATGGGTCGACTCCGCCCGACGGGGCGGCTCCTCCGCCTGCGGACTCCCAGCCCGCTCCGGCGGCGCCATCCGAGCGGGCAGGCGCTTCCTCGAACGATCGTCGGGATGACCGCAGGCCGGCGTGGTCCGGTTACGCCACTGACCCGGCCGGTCCCGCCGGACCACCCCGGCCAGCGGGGTAGTTTCGAACCCATTCATGCACCAAGGATCGTCAGGTGCTGCAGCGGAGGGACCGGCCCACCCGGTCCCTCCGCCACGTCTGCCACGGGGTCGGCTGACCGGCACCACCCATCCGGGTGATGTATGGCCATCATCAATGCTGTGGTTGCCCTGAGCCGGACCCGGGTAGCGCGGCCCCAGTACGCATCGATGTGATGGAGGTGCCGATGACCTACGCCGCCCAGATGCTGGACGCCTATCCGGCGGACATCAGCGTCGACACCAAAGCGCTCGCCCGGGCGATCGACGCGCTCGTGGCGTGCTCGCAGACCTGCACTGCGTGTGCGGACGCCTGCCTTTCCGAGAGAAGCGACATTCTCCCGACGCTGACCCGCTGCATCCGCGACAACCTCGATTGCGCGGATATCTGCGCGACGACAGCCCGGGTGCTCTCTCGGCATACCGGCTACGACGCCAACTTGACCCGGGCCCAGACCGCGGCCGCGGTGCAGGCGCTCAAGACATGCGGTGACTCCTGCGCCGAACATCGTGACGCCCATGACCATTGCCGGATCTGCGAGCAGGCCTGCCGTGAGACCGAGCGGGTGCTGACGGAGTTGCTTCCCGGGCTCGAGCCTTCGGGCACGGCGCCGTCCCCGCCGAGCCAGGCGGCACCGCAGAGCTGACGGTCGTCACCGGCTGTCCCGGCTGTTCGCCGAACGTAGCCGCCTACCACCCGAACACCTTGGGCCCACATCAGGCCGCCGACAATCGCCACTGTCAGCAGGCGGGCGCTCAGTAGCCCCGGTAGCGACCCCCGCGCGCGATCGACCGGAGGCCTGGCGTGTTGTTCGGCTCTCCGTAGCGCCGTTGGATGTAGCGGATGGCGGAGATCAGGTTGTCGACAGGGTTGTAGATGTCCGTGTGACCCGGCGCGGCGTTGGCTGAGAAGGTCGACGGCAACATCTGCATCAGTCCGACTACCCGCTGGACCCTGCCGTTGCCGACGGGGTCGTTTCCGTTGGTGGCGTTCGGGTTCAGCCCTGACTCGTGCTGGGCAATCGTCTTCAGGGCCGGTGCCCAGCTGGCCGGAACGCCGGTGAAGGCGATGGCTTGCTGGAGCCAGCCGTCCATCCGGATCGACGCGTCGGAGGGTGACGCCGTGGCCCCGGCGACGGTGGTCTGGCGATCCACCGCCGAGGCGAGGATCTCGGGAAAGCCCCCGGCCGGCGGGGCGGCTGCGCATTCCGGTGATTCCGTACACTCAGCCCGGCGTTTTCGTACACGGGTGTCGGAGGCCGTGTAGCGGCCGACGCTGAGTTCGGGGTTAGCCCCTGACGGTCACCTCCTTCGCGTCGTCGGGC
>JBFLYK010000017.1:0-127667 GCA_040756995.1 Actinomycetota bacterium
GATTTCCGGGATACTGCGGAAATCGAACGCCAGTTGCGAGGGTTACAGGGTCACAGCGTCTGGATCAGGGCGGCGTCGCCCTGGCCGCCACCGCCGCAGAGGGCGGCGGCACCGAGCCCGCCGCCGCGGCGGCGGAGCTCGTTGATCAGCGTCATCACGATGCGGGCGCCCGACATGCCGATCGGGTGACCGAGGGCGATGGCCCCGCCGTTGACGTTGACGATCTCGTCGGAGATGCCGAGGTCCTGCATGGAGGCGATCCCGACGGCGGCGAAGGCCTCGTTGATCTCGAACAGGTCGATGTCCGACACCTGCTTGCCGACCTTCTCCAGCGCCTTCTTGATGGCGTTGGCCGGCTGGAGCATGAGCGACGGGTCGGGCCCGGCGACCATGCCGTAGCTGATCAGCTCGGCGATCGGCGTACAGCCGAGCCGCTCGGCGGCGGCCCTGCTCATCACGACCATGGCCGCCCCGCCGTCGGAGATCTGCGAGGCGTTGCCGGCGGTGATCGTCCCGTCCTTGGAGAAGGCGGGGCGGAGGTTGCCGAGGCTCTCGGCCGTCGTCCCGGGCCGCACGCCCTCGTCGTTCTCGATCATGATCGGGTCGCCCTTGCGCTGCGGCACCGACACCGGCGTGATCTCGTCGGCGAGACGCCCGTCCTTGATGGCGGCGGCGGCCCGCTCGTGGCTGGCGGCGGCCAGCTCGTCCTGCGCCTGGCGGCTGATCGAGTACTGGCCGCTGTACTTCTCGGTCCCCGACCCCATGTGGACGGCATCGAAGGCGCACCACAGGCCGTCGTGGATCATCGAGTCGATGAGCTCGGCGTTGCCCATACGGTAGCCGGCGCGGGCGCCGGGCAGCAGGTAGGGCGCCTTCGTCATCGACTCCATCCCGCCGGCCACCACGACCTCGGCGTCGCCGGCGGCGATCATCTGATCGGCGGCGTAGAGGGCGTTGATGCCCGACAGGCAGACCTTGTTGAGGGTCATGGCCGGCACGCTCATCGGGATGCCGCCCTTGACGGCCGCCTGGCGGGCGGTGATCTGCCCCTGGCCGGCCTGGAGGACCTGGCCCATGATCACGTAGTCGACGGCGTCGCCGCCGATGCCGGCCCGTTCCAGCGCCGCCTTGATGGCGAACCCGCCCAGCTCCTGGGCGGTGAAGCCGGCGAGCCCTCCGGCCTGCTTCCCGATCGGTGTACGAGCGGCTGAGACGATGACCGAACCAGGCATGGCGCGCTCCCTATGTCGGCGGTGAGACTCGCGATTGTAGGAGCGGTTTGTCCCTGGCAGAGAATGCGCTATAGAAGAACGTCAAGCATTTGGTTGACATATCAAGCAGACCGGGGGGTAACATTTCTTCATGCAGGAGATCCTGGAAGCCATCCTCGCCGACGCCTCCGGACCCGAGCTGCAAGCTCTGCCTCTCCCCGAGACGTTCCGCGCCGCCACCGTCCACAAAGAGGACGTCGAGCTCTTCGCCGGTCTCCTCTCGGAGGAAAAGGACCCGCGCAAGAGCGTCCACATCGATCAGGTGCCCCTTCCGGAGCTCGCTCCGGACGAGGCCGTCGTGGCGGTGATGGCCAGCGCCATCAACTTCAACACCGTCTGGACGTCGATCTTCGAACCGCTTCCCACCTTCCTCTTCCTCGACCGCCTCGGCCGGGAGAGCGTGTGGGGCAAGCGCCACGACCTGCCGTACCACATCATCGGCAGCGACGCCTCCGGCGTCGTCCTGCGGACGGGCTCCGCGGTGCGGAACTGGAAGCCGGGCGACCGGGTCACCATCCACTGCAACTACGTCGACGACCAGGACCCGACGGCCCACGACGACTCGATGCTGGCCGCCAACCAGCGGATCTGGGGTTTCGAGTCGAACTTCGGCGGCCTCGCCGACCTCACGGTGGTGAAGGCCAACCAGCTGATGCCGAAGCCGGCCCACCTGACCTGGGAAGAGGCGGCCTGCAACGCCCTCACCAACTCCACCTCCTACCGGATGCTGGTCAGCCCCAACGGCGCTCCGGTCACCCAGGGCGACATCGTGCTCATCTGGGGGGCGAGCGGCGGCCTCGGCGGCTACGCCTGCCAGTACGTCCTCAACGGCGGCGGCATCCCGGTGGCGGTCGTCTCCTCGCCGGAGAAAGTCCAGCTCATGCACGAGCTCGGCGTCGAGCACGTCATCGACCGCAAGGCCGAGGGCTACCGCTTCTGGAAGGACGAGCGGACCCAGGACCCGGCCGAATGGCGGCGCTTCGGCAAGCGCATCCGGGAGCTGACCGGCGGCGACCCCGACATCGTCTTCGAACACCCCGGGCGGCACACCATGGGCGCCTCGGTCTTCGTCACCCGCCGGGGCGGCACGGTCATCACCTGCGCCGCCACCTCGGGCTACATGATCGAGTACGACAACCGGTACCTGTGGATGAGCCTCAAGACCATCAAGGGCTGCCACTTCGCCAACTACCGGGAGGCCTGGGAGGCCAACCGGCTCATCTGCCAGGGCAAGATCCAGCCGATCCTCTCGGCCGTCTACCCGCTGGAGGAGACCGGCGAGGCCGCCATGCAGATCCACCACAACCTCCACGAGGGCAAGATCGGGGTGCTCTGCCTCGCCCCCGAGGAGGGCCTCGGGATCACCGACCCGGAGCTGCGGGAGAAGATCGGCGAGGACAAGATCAACGTCTTCCGGCGCCACTCGTAGTCGCCGAACCGCCCTCAGTAGAGTCGAGCCCATGCTGACCGAGATCGATCACGTCGCCATCGCCGTTCACGACCTCGAAGCGGCGATCGAGTACTACCGGTCCACCTACGGGGTGGAGCCCGTCCACCGGGAGCGGATCGAGAAGGACGGGGTCGACGAGGCCCTCATCAAGGTCGCCGACTCCTACATCCAGCTCCTCACTCCGACCCGGGACGACTCCCCGGTGGCGAAGTTCCTGGCCGCCAAGGGCGAGGGCATGCACCACGTCGGCTACCGGGTCGACAGCTGCGCCGCCGCCCTCGACCGGGTGAAGGGCGAGGGCCACCGGGTGATCGACGAGGTGCCCCGGCCGGGGAGCCGGGGCACGACCGTGGCCTTCGTGCACCCCAAGGGAGCTTTCGGCACGCTGATCGAGCTGGTCGAGGAGCCGGCGACCCCGCACTAACCTCAAGACAGCCCTAAGCAGGTCCGGATTGCCGGCACGTCGAAGCGAATGCGACAGCGGTTTTTCCGGTCTTGTCTGAAGTAGGGCGTTTGAGCAGAAGAGGGGGGTCGCAATGCGGCGTTCGGTGCTGATGCCGGTGTTGGCGGTGCTGTCGGCTTGCGTGATGCCCCTGGCCGCCTCGGCGGGATCGGGCCCGTCACCGGTGGCGACCTCGTCGACCACGGCTCCGGCGGCCGACTCGTTCACCCTCGGCGGCGCCAAGTGCTCGCTGATCGACGTCCCGACCGCCGACGGCAGCCTGCCGGTCGGGGTCGGCACCTGCCCGGGCGTGCGGCCGGGCGGGGAGCTCCAGAGTGAGATCGGGCTGTGCACGCTGAACTTCCTGTTCGAGACGCCCGACAAGGAGCGCTTCATCGGCACCGCCGGGCACTGCATTCTCACCACCGACAGCCCGGTGGCGGGCGACAACGTCGGCGAGAAGACCTGGCCCAAGGGTCAGGGCCCGGCGGCCAAGGACTCGACCGGGAAGCGTTTCGGCGAGTTCGCCTACGCCATCCTCCAGGACCCGAAGGACTTCGCCCTCATCCGGCTCGACCCCGGCGTCGAGGCCAGCCCCGAGATGTGCAACTACGGCGGCCCGACGGGCATCAACGAGGACATCGGCGACGGGCCGAAGGTCCTCCGGTACTTCGGCAACGGCGTGGCCATCGGTTCCGCCCTGCCGGCCCGATCGGCGGTGGCGATGGGCTTCCCCAACGCCGATCACGTCTACGCCGCCGGCATCGCCCTCCCCGGCGACTCGGGGAGCGCCGTGATCACCGACGACGGCCGGGCGGTCGGCGTCCTGGTCACCACCGGTATCCACGGCATCGGCTTCGACGAAAACGGCGTCGACTTCGGGACGGTGGGCATCACCCGGATCGTCCCCCAGATCAACCAGGCGCAGAAGGCGCTGGGCCTCAAGCTCACGATGGTGACCGTCCAGAAATAGGGCGTGACCAGGCCGTCCCATTAGCCTGGGAGGCCATGGCGATCGAAGAGTCGGAGATCCAGGAGCAGGCCGAGGCGCGGGCGCTTCGGGGTGACGAGGGTGGCGGCGTCGCAGAGCCCGTCCCCCATCCGCTCCGGGAGCGGGTCGAGGAGCTGACCCGGCTCAAGGAGGCGGCGCTCCACGCCGGCAACCCCAAGGCCATCGAGCGCCAGCACGCCCGCGGGAAGATGACCGCCCGGGAGCGGCTGGAGGTCCTGCTCGATCCCGGCAGCTTCGTGGAGCTCGACATGCTGGCCCGCCACCGGGCCCACGGCTTCGAGATCGAGAAGACCCGCCCGTTGACCGACGGCGTCATCACCGGCTGGGGCACGGTCGACGGCCGCAAAGTGTTCGTGTTTTCCCAGGACTTCACCGTCTTCGGCGGCGCCCTCGGCGAGGTCTTCGCCGAGAAGATCCACAAGGTCATGGACCTGGCCGAGTCGGTCGGAGCGCCGTTCGTCGGGCTCAACGACGGCGCCGGGGCGCGCATCCAGGAAGGTGTCGTCTCCCTGGCCGCCTACGGCGGGATCTTCTACCGCAACGTGAAGGCGTCGGGCGTCATCCCCCAGATCAGCGTGATCATGGGCCCCTGTGCCGGCGGCGCCGTGTACTCGCCGGCCATGACCGACTTCATCTTCATGGTCCGGGGCACGTCCCACATGTTCATCACCGGGCCGGACGTGGTGAAGGCCGTCACCGGCGAGGACGTCACCCAGGAGGAGCTGGGCGGCGCCATGACCCACGCCTCGAAGTCCGGGGTGGCCAGCTTCGTCTACGAGGACGAGCGGCAGTGCCTGGAGGAGGTCCGCTACCTCCTGTCGTTCCTGCCGTCGAACAACCTCGAGGATCCGCCCTACGTCGCCCCTGACGACGACCCGGAGCGGGCCTGCCCCGGGCTGATCGACCTGATCCCCGATTCGCCGAACAAGCCGTACGACATGAAGAAGGTCATCACCGAAGTCGTCGACGACGGCGACTTCATGGAGGTCTTCCCCTTCTGGGCCGGCAACATCGTGACCGGCTTCGCCCGCATCGACGGGCACGTCGTCGGCGTCGTCGGCAACCAGCCGCAGGTGCTGGCCGGGACCCTCGACATCGACGCCTCGGAGAAGGGCGCCCGCTTCGTGCGGACGTGCGACGCCTTCAACATCCCGCTCGTGACCTTCGTCGACGTCCCCGGGTTCCTGCCGGGGACCGACCAGGAGTACGGCGGCATCATCCGCCACGGCGCCAAGCTGCTCTACGCCTACTGCGAGGCCAGCGTGCCCCGCATCCAGGTCATCACCCGCAAGGCGTACGGCGGCGCCTACGTCGTCATGAACTCCAAGTCGATCGGCGCCGACCTGGCCTTCGCCTGGCCGTCGGCCGAGATCGCCGTGATGGGCCCCCAGGGAGCGGTGAACATCATCTTCCGCAAGGAACTGGAGGCGGCGGAAGACCCCGAGACCCGCCGGGCCGAGCTGGTCGAGGAGTACACCGAGCGCTTCGCCAACCCCTATGTGGCCGCCGAGCGAGGCTACGTCGACGACGTCATCGACCCGAGCGACACCCGGGCGGTGCTGTGCCGGTCGCTGGCCATGCTGCGGACCAAGCAGGAGAAGCTGCCGCAGCGCAAGCACGGGAACATGCCGCTGTAGTGGCCACCTCACGGCATCTGGCCAGCGTCCCCGCCGGGGCGACGCCCGAGGAGGTGGCGGCCATCGTCGCCGCCCTGGCGGTGATCGACGCCGAGGAACGGGCGCGGGCCGCCGCCGCGGCGGCCGCCGCCGCCGGTGACGCCGACCGCGTCGACGCCTGGATCCGTTCCGCCCGCCTCTCGGGCCGCGGCGCCGGATACACCCGGGGTCCCTGGCGCCTGGCCGGCCGCCTGAGCCGCCGCCACCGGGCCTGACGCGACACGGGGCAGGGCGCGCAAAACCCGCCCCGAGGGGAGTTGAGTAGAGAAGCCCGGGCGTTGGGCGCCCCAACGTTCTCCTCGGGACGGGCGCGTTCAGTATTCCGCGCCATGCCCAGGTTTTCCAGAGCACTGTGGACAACGCTGTGGATTAGTGTCTGCGCTGCTGGAGCTCTGGAGAGGGGAGAGCATGGGGTCTTTGGGAACTGACATCGACGCGGTCGTCGCCGGGCGCACGGTCCCGTCGCTGTTCGTAGACACGGTGACGGCCCGGCCCGACGCCGTCGCCCTCCGCTGGCGTCCTCCGGGCAGTGAGACGGCCACCGAGTCGCTGACCTGGTCGGAGTACGCCGAGCGCGCCTGCCGGGTGGCCGCCGGCCTCGCCAACCTCGGTGTCCGGCCCGGGGACCGGGTGCTCCTCATGATGCGGAACCGGCCGGAGTTCCACTACGCCGACATGGGCGCCCTGCTGGCCGGGGCGACGCCGCTTTCGATCTACAACTCCTCCGCCCCGGAGCAGATCGAATACCTGGCCAACCACTCCGAGGCGACGGCCGCCATCGTGGGCGACGTCGGCATGCTGGAGCGGTTCCTCAAGGTCCGCAGCGAGCTCTCCGGGCTGCGCAACCTCATCGTCATCGACGACCCGGACGGGCTGGCCGGACCCGACGTGATCTCCTTCGCCGACGTGGCCGGCGCCGTCCCGGTCGATCTGGGCGAGGCCGCCGGCCGCATCCGCCCCGACGACCTCCTGACACTGATCTACACCTCGGGGACGACCGGGCCGCCCAAGGGCGTGATGATCTCGCACTACAACCTGTGCTGGGTGCTGGAGAGCATGGTCCGGGCCACCGGCGAATCGATCACCGGCTGGCGCCAGGTCTCGTATCTGCCGATGGCCCACATCGCCGAGCGGCTCCTGACCCACTACATCCACATCGGGGAGGGCACCGACGTCACGACCTGCCCCGAGCCGACCGAGCTGGCGTCCTACCTGCGTGAGGTGCGCCCCGAGCACTTCCTCGGCGTGCCCCGGGTGTGGGAGAAGATCCACGCCGGGATCACCGCCGCGGCGGCCGCCGATCCCGAGAAGAAGGCCGGGTTCGAGCGGGCGCTGGAGGTGGGGCATAAGGCGGCGGCCGTGCGGGTGACCGGCCAGCCTCTGCCGCCGGAGCTCGCCGCCGCCTGGGAGCAAGTCGACGCCGCCGCCTTCGCCAACATCCGGGCCATGGTCGGTCTCGACCAGATCCGCATCGCCATCACCGGCGCGGCGCCGATCCCCCGGCCGGTGCTCGACTTCTTCCTGGCCATCGGCGTTCCGATGACCGAGGTCTACGGGTTGTCCGAGGTGACCGGGCCCAGCAACTGGAGCCGGACGATCCGGCCCGGGACCGTCGGCCCGCCGATCCCCGGTCAGGAGATGAAGCTGCTGGAGGACGGGGAGGTGTGCTTCCGGGGCGGGAACATCTTCCAGGGCTACCTGAAGGACCCGGAGCGCACGGCCGAGGTGCTCGACGAGGAGGGCTGGCTCCACACCGGCGACATCGGCGAGGTCGACGAGGCCGGCTACCTCAAGATCGTCGACCGGAAGAAGGAGCTGATCATCACCGCCGGCGGGAAGAACATCTCGCCGGCCAACCTCGAGGCGGCCATCAAGTCCTACCCGCTGATCGGCCAGGCCTGTGCGGTGGGCGACGGCCGGCCGTACATGACGGCGTTGATCGTCCTCGATCCGGACGTGGCGCCGGCGTGGGCGAAGTCCCGGGGCATCGAGTTCTCGTCGCTGGCCGACCTCGCCGCCCATCCCGACGTGCGGGCCGAGGTCGAACGGTGCGTCGAGGAGGCGAACGGGCGCTTCTCCCAGGTGGAGAAGATCAAGAAGTTCGCCATCCTGCCGACCGAATGGCCACCGGACTCCGACGAGCTCACCCCGACGATGAAGCTCAAGCGGCGCGGCGTCCTGACCAAGTACGCCGACGAAATCGAAAAGCTCTACGTCTGATCGTCAGTCGACGCCGGCGATCTCGACCCGGTCGCGGCCCGCGGCGCGGGCCGCGGCCAGCGCCTGCACCGATCTCCGCAGCAGGTCGTGGGCGTCGAGGGCGTGGCTCGGGTAGCAGGCGATTCCGGCCGACAGCGTGAACGACCGGCCCGTGGGGCTCATCGTCACCGCCTTGCGGACGCGCTCGGCGGCGGCCGCCGCGCCCGATTCCGGCGTGTCCTCGAGGAGCGCGGCGACGGCGGCGTCGCCGTAACGGCAGGCGGTGTCGCACTCCCGCAGCGTCCGGCGCAGGGCGCTGCCGAGCAGGCGCAGCGCCTGGTCGCGGCGCTCGGGCCGGGCCCGCTCGAACCCGTCCAGCTCGAAGACGACCAGCGACAGCGGCTGCAGGTGGCGGCGGGCCGAGGCCACCCGCTGGCTGAGGGTCACCCGGAAGAACGTCTTGTCGACGAGGCCGGTCACCGGATCGTTGGTCGACAGCCGGGGAATCGGGTTGCGGAGGTCGATGGTGATCTCGTCGACGTCGTCGGCCGCCCGGGCGGCCCGCATCGTGCGCCACTGGACGGCGGCCAGGGCCAGCGAGATGGCGGCGGTGCCGCAGGCGGTCGAGCCCAGCGCCACGGCCCCGGCCAGGAAGGCGAGGCCGGCCGCCAGCGTGGCGGCGACGGCGCAGACCAACGAGAGGGCGAGCCGCCCGGAAGCGGGCAGCGGCCGGAGACGCCGGTACCTCATTGCTTCTCCCCAGTACGTTCAGCCAGAACGAGGTCGGCGATCTCGGCCATCACCTGGGTGAGGCGGAAATCCTTGGGCGTGTAGACCCGGGCCACGCCGACCTCGGTCAGCTTGGCCTGGTCCGACGGAGGGATGATCCCGCCCACCACCACCGGGGCGGAGACACCCGCTTCCCGGAGGAGCCGGACGGTTTCCGGCACCAGTTCGAGATGGCTGCCGGAGAGGATGGAGAGGCCGACGACGTCGACGTCCTCGTCGGCGGCGGCCTGGGCGATCTGGGCCGGCGTCAGCCGGATGCCGGAGTAGACGACCTCCATGCCGGCGTCGCGGGCGGCCACGGCGATCTGCTCGGCGCCGTTGGAGTGGCCGTCGAGCCCCGGCTTGCCGACCAGGAGTTTGGGCGGGCCGCCGTGGGCGGCGATGGTCCGCACCGTCTCCCGTACGGCGGCCATGGCCTCGGCGTCGGGCGACACCACACCGCTGACGCCGGTCGGGGCCCGGAACTCGCCGAAGACCTCCCGGAGGGCGCCGGCCCACTCGCCGACCGTCCCCCCGGCCTCGGCCAGGGCGATGGTGGCCTCCATGATGTTCTCGGAGCCGGCGGCGACCTCCCGCAGCCGGTCGAGCGCCCGCTCGACGGTGCCGGCGTCGCGCCCTGCCTTCCATTGGTTGAGGGCTTCGACGATCTGGGCCTCCACCGCCGGGTCGACGACGAGGATGGCGCCCTCGTCGGCCTGCTCCAACGGCGACGATTCGGTGGTGGTGAAGGCGTTGACCCCGACCACGGCGATCTCGCCGCTCTCGATCTTCCTGGTCCGCTCGGCGTGCGACTGCACGAGCCGGCCCTTCAGCTCGTCGATCATGGCGAAGGCGCCGCCGCCGTCGAGGACCCACTCCAGCTCGGCGGTGGCCGCCTCCTCCAGCGAGGCGGTCTTGCCTTCGATGACCGTGGAGCCGTCGAAGATGTCGCCGTACTCCAGGAGATCGGTCTCGTAGGCCAGCACCTGCTGCATCCGCAGCGACCACTGCTGGTCCCACGGCCGGGGCAGGCCGAGCGCCTCGTTCCAGCACGGCAGCTGCACCGCTCGGGCTCTCGCCGACTTCGACAGGGTGACGCCCAGCATCTCGAGGACGATCCGCTGGACGTTGTTCTCCGGCTGCGCCTCGGTCAGGCCCAGGGAGTTGACCTGCACGCCGTAGCGGAACCGCCGCAGCTTCTCGTCGGTCACGCCGTAGCGCTCCCGGCAGAGCCGGTCCCACATCCGGCCCATGGCCCGCAGCTTGCAGATCTCCTCGATGAAGCGGATCCCCGAGTTCACGAAGAACGAGAACCGGCCCACCACCTCGGGGAACCGGTCGGGTTCGACCTGGCCCGATTCACGAACGGCGTCGAGAACGGCACAGGCGGTCGCCAGCGCGTAGGCGATCTCCTGGACGGGCGTCGCCCCCGCCTCCTGCAGGTGGTAGGAGCAGACGTTGATCGGGTTCCACTTGGGGACGTGCTGCACCGTGTAGGCCACGGTGTCGACCGTCAGCCGGCAGGACGGGCCGGGCGGGAAGATGTACGTCCCCCGGGACAGGTACTCCTTGACGATGTCGTTCTGCGTCGTGCCCGCCAGCTTGGCCGGGTCGACGCCCCGCTCCCGGGCCAGCGCCACGTACATGCCGAGCAGCCAGGCGGCGGTGGCGTTGATCGTCATCGAGGTGTTCATCTCCTCGATGGGGATCCCGTCGAAGAGGGCCCGCATCTCACCGAGATGAGGGACGGGCACGCCGACCTTGCCGACTTCACCCCGGGCCAGGATGTGGTCGGGGTCGTAGCCGGTCTGGGTGGGAAGGTCGAAGGCCACCGAGAGGCCCGTCTGACCCTTGGCCAGGTTTCGCCGGTAGAGCTCGTTGCTCGCCCGGGCCGAACTGTGCCCCGAGTACGTTCGCATCACCCAGGGTTTGTCGCGGGCCGGCACGCTATCCATTCTCTTTGCTCACAACGGCGAGCGCCATTTGGCTCCGCCGGTTTTTCTTATCGTTTGCTGTAGTCGTAGAAGCCCTGACCGGTCTTCCGCCCGAGGCGACCGGCGGCCAGCATGCGGCGGAGGTGCGCCGCCGGCTGCAGGTAGGGGTCGGGGTTCTCCTTGTGGAGCGCGTCGAGAATGGCCACGGTGACGTCGACGCCGACGAGGTCGATGAGGGCGAACGGGCCCATCGGCATGTTGGCGCCGGCCTTCATGGCGGCGTCGATGTCCTCCTGGTCGGCCACGCCCCGCTCGAGCAGGCGGACGGCCGAGTTGAGGTAGGGGAAGAGCAGGGCGTTGACGACGAAGCCGGCGACGTCGCGCACCTCGATCGGATCCTTACCGCAGGCCTTGGCGAAGGCCAGCGCGGCGTCGACCGTCTCGTCGGCGGTGGTGATGGCCCGGACCACCTCGACCAGGCCCATCATCGGGGCGGGGTTGAAGAAGTGGATGCCGACGACCTGGCCGGGGCGGCTGGTGGCCACCGCCATGTCGACCACCGGCAGCGTCGACGTGTTGGTGGCCAGGATGGCGTGCTCGCCGCAGATCTTGTCGAGGTCGGCGAAGAGCTCCTTCTTGACCGCCAGGTCCTCGACCACCGACTCGATGACGATGTCGCACTCGGCGAGTTCGCCGAGGTCGGTGACGCCCCGGACACGGCCGAGCGTGGCGTCGCGGTCGGCTTCGGACAGCTTCCCCTTGTCGACCTGCTTGCCCAGTGACTTCTCGAGGCCCTTGATCATCCCGTCGGCTCCCTCCTGGGAGCGGCTGCGGAGCACCACCTCGAAGCCGTTCTTGGCCGCCACCTCGGCGATCCCGGAACCCATGGTCCCCGAGCCGACGATCCCGACACGCTTGATGGTCATGGTGCGCTCCCCTCGCCGTGCGACCGGTCAAAAGATGCCGGTCAGGCTACCGGCGCCCGTCATTCCTCCCCAAAACCGGGCACGTCTTCACCAGGATCGATGCCGTGGTGACGAAGCAGATCCCGCAACCGGGCCACCTCGGCCACGAGCCGGGCGAAGTGCTCGGCGGGAATCTCGATCATCTCCTGGCTTGCTTCCACCGTGCCGGCTTGGATCCGCTCCTCGAAGCCGATCTCGATCCGCTCGCCCGTCCCGGGAGTCACGTAACGCGGGTCCTCTTCTTCCCCGGGGGGCGGCTCCCGGGGGGTGGCGACGTTCTCGATGCTCTCCCGCACCGCGGCGAGGGTCACGCCGCGCTCGGCGAGGATCTGCGCGCCGACGCCCTGGCCCTCCCGGAGGAGCCCGAGCAGGATGTGTTCAGTGCCGATGTAGTTGTCCCCGAGGTGCAGCGCCTCCCGGAGCGACATCTCCAGAACCTTCTTCGCCCGGGGTGTGAACGGAATGTGCTCCGGTGGCGTCGCGGCCCCGCGGCCGATGATCTCGACGAGCCTCTCCCGGGCCCAGTCGACCGGAACGTCGAATCCCTCGAGGAGCCGGGCGGCTCCGCTGTCGTCGCGTCGGAGCATGCCAAGGAGGACGTGCTCGGTGCCGATGTAGTTGTGGCCGAGGCTCCGGGCCTCTTCCTGGGCGCCGACCACCACCCGGCGGGCCTCGACGGTGAAGCGTTCGAACACGACCACATTGTGTCGGGCGGTCGGCTGGGGAGCACCCGAAATCACGGCGGGTAGGCTCGGCCGCCATGGATCACGAAGCGACGGGCACGCTGGCCCTGGTCGGCGGGGCGGAATGGCGGGAGGGCTGCCGCAAGTTCGACGCCGCGCTCCTCGAGGCCGCCGGCACCGACGAGGTCCTGGTGCTGCCGACGGCGGCCGCCTTCGAGAACCCCGGCCGGGCGGTCGAGACCGCCCGCCGCTACTTCGAGGACCTCGGCGCCAACGTGTCCGGCCTCATGGTGCTGGGCCGGGCGGAGGCGGAGGACGAGACCAACGCCGCCGTGGTCCGGTCGTCACGCTTCGTGTACATCGGCGGCGGATCGCCCATGCACCTGCGCTCCGTCCTCAAGGGCTCCCGGCTGTGGCAGGCGCTGCTCGACGCCTGGAACGACGGCGCCGTCCTGGCCGCCTCGTCGGCCGGCGCCATGGTGCTGTGCGACCCGATGGTCGACCCCCGGGGCGGGGCCTACACCGTGGGGCTGGGCCTGCTGGCCAACATGCCGATCTTCCCCCACCACGACACCGCCCCCGCCCATCTCCGGGAGCGGTCGATGGAGCTGCGACCCGACGGTGCCGTCCTCGTCGGGGTCGATGAGCAGACCGCCCTGATCCGGGATCCGGACGGGAGCTGGCGGGTGGCCGGCCAGGGGTCGGTGACGCTCTACGGGCCGGCCCACGACGACGTCGCCACCTACGGGCCGGACTCGGCCGTCGACGGCCTGCCGCCCAGCTGAGCGGCGCCGAACGGCCTAGCCCTCCTTGATCGTGATGCTGAAGATGTAGAGCGGCCGGGTTGGCTTCTGCTGCGGATCGGCGAACGATTCCAGCTTCTGGGCAACGTCGAGGCCGCCGGTCACCATGCCGAAGCGGGAGTAGTTGTTGGGCAGCTGCGTGCCTTCCTGACCGGTCACGATGAACCACTGTGAACCGTTGGTGTTGGGCCCCGAGTTGGCCATGGCCAGGGAGCCCAGCTTGTAGCCGTCCCGGGGCAGCTCGTCCTCGAACTGATAGCCCGGACCGCCGGAGCCGGTGCCCTCGGGGTCGCCGCCCTGGATGACGAAGTCCTTGACCACCCGGTGGAAGGTCAGTCCGTCGTAGAACTTCTTCTTGGCCAGGAACACGAAGTTGTTGACGGTCTTCGGGGCGCCCTTGGCGTCGAGATCGATGGTGATCTTGCCGCAGGACGTGTCAATCGTGGCCGTGTACTTCTTGGCCGGGTCGATCTCCATCGGCGGAGGTGAGCTCCACCGCTCCTTGGTGGGCTCGTTGCTCGGCTTGGTGTCGTTGCACTGGATGGCAGCCAGGGCCGGGTTCGCCGTCGTCGTGGTGGTCTCGCCGCTGGTCGTGCTCGTCGTCTGGTCGGCGGCGGTGGTTTCCTTGTCGTCGTCGCCGCTGAAGAGGGCGGCGGCCAGGACGGCCAGCACCACGGCCAGCCCGAACAGCACTGCGAAGCGGATGGTGCTCTGCTTCTTTTTGGCCTGGCGGGCGGCTTCGAGTTGGGCGGCCCGCCCGGCGGCCCGGTTCTGGCGCTTACGTTCCCGTTTCGGATCCGGCATGGGCCGGGAGTCTAAATCGACAGGCGGTTCAGGGGGGGACCGCTGGTACCCTCGATCAGGCCATGACCAGCACAATCCTCCACCACAGCATCTGATGGCCCTCGTCGTTCAGAAGTACGGCGGCACCTCGGTGGCCGACCCCGACCGCATCCGGGCGGTGGCCGACCACGTCGCCCGGACACGCCGCCAGGGCTCCGATGTCATCGTCGTCGTGTCGGCCATGGGGAAGACGACCGACGAGCTGGTCCGCCTGGCCGGCGAGGTGTCGAGCATGCCGGCCGGCCGGGAGATGGACATGCTGCTCACCGCCGGGGAGCGGATCAGCATGGCGCTGCTGTGCATGGCGCTCATCGACATGGGCGTGCCGGCGGTGTCGTTCACCGGATCGCAGGCCGGGATCGTGACGGACACAGTCCACGGCAAGGCCAAGATCCTCGAGGTCCGGGCCCACCGCCTGACCGAGGCGCTCCAGGCCGGCAACGTGGTGGTCGTGGCCGGCTTCCAGGGGGTGTCGACCACGCTCGACGTCACGACGCTCGGCCGGGGCGGGTCCGACACCACGGCCGTGGCGCTGGCCGCCGCCCTCGGCGCCGACGCCTGCGAGATCTACACCGACGTGACGGGGGTCTACACCGCCGACCCCCGGATCGTTCCCGACGCCCGGCGACTGCCGGCCGTGTCCTACGAGGAGATGCTCGACATGGCGGCAACGGGCGGCAGGGTGCTCGCCCTGCGGTCGGTCGAGTTCGCCCGGAACCACAAAGTGGCGGTGCACGTGCGATCCAGCTTCACCTGGGAACCCGGCACCTGGGTGAGAGAGGAAGACGAGTCCATGGAGGCAGCCATCATCTCGGGTGTCACCCACGACACCTCCGAGGCGAAGGTCACGATCACCGGCGTGCCCGACCAGGTCGGCATCGCCGCCCGGGTCTTCCGGGCCCTGGCCGACGAGTCGGTCAACGTCGACATGATCGTGCAGAACGTGAGCAAGAGCGGGATCACCGACATCTCCTTCACGCTGCCGAAAGACGATCTGAAGAAGGCCGGGAAGGTCATCGAAGGGCTGCTCGGCGAACTCGGCGCGACGGGCTTCGACGAGGACAACGGCATCGCCCGCGTCTCGCTGATCGGGGCCGGCATGAAGACCCACCCCGGCGTGGCCGCCACCATGTTCGAGGTCCTGGCCCGGGAGGGCGTGAACATCGAGATGATCTCCACCAGCACCATCCGGATCTCGTGCGTCGTGCGGGCCGACCAGGTCGAGAAGGCGGTGCGGGCCCTGCACGACGCCTTCGGACTGGCCGAGGGATCGGGGGTGCCGGCATGAGCCCCGGGGTGTCGCCCGTCCGCATCGGCGTCGTCGGGGCCACCGGCCTCGTCGGCGGGGAGATGCTGCGGATTCTCGAGGAGCGGTCGTTCCCGGTGGCCGAGCTGCGGGCCTACGCCTCGCCCCGGTCGGAGGGGCGGAAGCTGCCGTTCGCCGGTGGCGACGTGGTGTGCCAGGTGCTCCGGCCCGGGTGCTTCGACGGCCTCGACCTCGTCGTGGTCGACGTCGACGACCCGCTGGCCGTGGAGTGGGTGCCGGAGGCGACCCGGGCCGGTGCCCGGGTGGTCGACAACTCGGCCGCTTTCCGGATGGACCCCGACGTGCCGCTGGTCGTGGCCGAGGTGAACCCGGAGGACCTGGCCGACCTGCCCAAGGGCGTGGCTTCCTGCCCCAACTGCACGACGATGGTCCTCGTCACGGCGCTGGCGCCGCTGCACCGGGCGGCCGGGCTCCGGCGGATGGTGGTGTCGAGCTACCAGTCGGTGTCCGGGGCCGGGCAGCCGGGGATGCGGGAGCTCGAGGACCAGTGGACCAAGGGCGCCGGAGAGTGGGAGTCGTACCGCCGGGCCGGCGCCGGTGGGCCGCTGCCCGCCGGGCAGGTGTGGAGCAAACCGATCGCCGGCAACGTCATCCCGCTGGCCGGGTCGGTGAAGGAGGCGGGCTACACCTCGGAGGAGTGGAAGCTCGTCCGGGAGACCCGCAAGATCCTCCACGACGACTCGATCCAGGTGACGGCCACCTGCGTGCGGGTGCCGGTCTTCGTGGGCCACGCCATGACCGCCAACCTGGAGTTCTCCCGGCCGGTGAGCAAGGCCGAGGCGGTCGAGCTGCTGTCCTCGGCGCCCGGTGTGGTGCTGGTCGACGGCGGCGACGGCGCGCCGACGGCCCTGGAGGGCGCCGGGATCGATCCGGTCCTGGTCGGCCGCCTGCGGGAGGACCCGTCGAAGCCCGGCGGCCTGGACCTGTGGGTGACGGGCGACAACCTCCGCAAGGGCGCCGCCCTGAACGCCGTCCAGATGGCCGAGGTGATGATCGGCGCTTAGCGGCGGTCCGCCCGCTGGCGGGTGCCGAACTGGCGTTCCTTTTCCGGGATATGTCGGAAATGGAACGCCAATTGGGCGGTGGCGGCCGGGCGGCGGCAACTGGCGTTCGTTTACCGGGATATGGCGGAAATGGAACGCCAGTTCTAGGTGGGCGTCGCTGCTTCGACGGCGATCATGCGGGCGCGGCTGTGGCGGTGCCGGATGGCGGCGGCGGCCTGGTAGTCGTCGGAGAAGTACCAGGCGCGGGCGGCGTCCAGGTCCTCGAACTCCAGGACCACGATGCGGTCGGCCCACTCGCCTTCCCAGACCTCGTTCTTCCCGCCCCGAACGAGGAAGCGCCCGCCGTGGCGGGCCACGGACTCCGTGGCCAGCGGCGAGTACTCGGCGTAGCCGTCCGGGTTCTGGACGTCGATCTCGACGATCACGTAGGCAGGCATCGGCGCTACGGCTCCCTTCTTCGCCGGACGTGGAGAGGACGGCCGAGAGCGCCCATCGCCGCTTCGGCCAGCGCTTCGGAGAGGGTGGGATGGGGAGCGATAGTGAGGGCGAGGTCCTCGGCGGTGGCGCCCATCTCGACGGCCAGGGCGGCCTCGGCGGCCAGCTCGGCGACGCCGGCCCCGACCATGTGGACGCCGAGGACAGCGGCGCCGGTCGGTCCACCGCCCCGCTCGGCCACGATCTCGACGTAGCCGTCCGGGCGTCCGATCGCCAGCGCCCGGCCCGAGGCTGAGAGCGGGAACCGGAAGGTGGTGGCGTCGGCGCCGGCCTCGGCGGCCTGCTCGGCGGTCAGCCCGACGGTCGCCACCTGCGGATCGGAGAAGACGACGGCCGGAATCGTGGCCGGATCGAAGGCCGCCGGTCGGCCGCCGGCGGCGGTGACGGCCACGTCCGCTTCGGCCGTCGCCTTGTGGGCCAGCGCCGGCCCCGGAGTGATGTCGCCGATGGCGTAGACGTCCTTGGCCGCCCGCCGGTCGGCGCCGACAACGATCCGACCGTCGGCGTCGACGCGTACCCCCGCCTGCGACAGGCCGAGGGCGTCGGTGTTCGGCTTGCGGCCCACCGCCACGATCACGACGCCTTCGGGCGGCTCGCCGGTCTCGCTCGGTGCCAGGATCCCGCCGGGTTCACCGGAGCCCCGGGCGGCGAGACCGCCCATGACGTGGCCTCCGCCGCTTCCGCCCTCCGATCCGGCGCCGCTGAGCCTGCCGCGTCCGCCCTCGCTCCAGCCGTCGCCGGCTGGGTGGGCTGTCTCCGCTTCTTTACCGTCCGCCGCGCCGATCGGGAGGCGGGCTTCGCCCGAAGGGCCTTCGACTAACAGGTCGTCGCCGTCTCGCCCCAGGACCTTGGTGCCCAGGCGGATCGCCACACCCCGGGCCCGCAGGGCCCGTTCCAGCGTGCGGGCCAGGCCGAGCGGCATGCCGGGGAGGAGCTGGTCGGCCAGTTCGATGATCGTGACCTCGGCGCCGAGCTTGGCGAAGGCGCCGCCCAGCTCGACGCCGATGTAGCCGCCGCCGACCACCGTGAGCCGGCGGGGAACGCGGCGGAGGCCGAGGGCGCCGGTGGAGTCGATGATCCGTTCCCCGTCGAAGGGCAGGCCGGGCAGTCCGACGGGCCGGGATCCGGTGGCCAGCACGATCGAGTTGAACTCGTAGAACGTGGCGTCATCGCCCCGGGTCACGGCCACCCGCCGGGCGGTGGCGAAGCGGGCGGTGCCGGTGGCCAGCGTGACGCCGGCGTCGCGCAGGAGCTGCTCGACTCCCCCGGTGAGCCGGCCGACCACGTCGCCGATCCAGGCCTGGGCCCGGTTCAGGTCGACCGACGCCTGCAGGTCGACGCCGATGGCCGCCGTCTCGTCGGGCAGCCCGGCCGTGTCGGCGACATGGATCAGCGCCTTCGACGGGATGCACCCGACGTTGAGGCACACGCCGCCGATGCGGTCCCGCTCGACCAGCGTGACCGTGCGGCCGGCGGCCGCCGCCCGCAGCGCCGCCGAGTAGCCGCCCGGCCCGCCTCCGATGACCAGCAGATCGACGCCCGTGGCGACCTCGCCGACGACCACTTAGCTGCCTGCCCCCAGCAGCTCGGCGAGAAGGGCGACGGGGTCGGCCAGCAGGCCGGTCACGTATTCGGCGAAGGCCGTGGCGACGTCGCCGTCGATCAGCCGGTGGTCGGCCGACAGGGACCACGGCAGTGTCGGCCGGGCCTTCACCTCGCCGTCGACCACGAATGGCCGGGGCCGGATGGCGCCGAAGCCCATGCTCCCGACCTCCGGTGGCCGGATGAGCGGCGCGGCGAACCGCCCGCCGAGGGCGCCGTAGTTCGAGATCGTGAACGTCCCGTCCCGCAGGTCGGAGACCGCGACCCGCCGATGCCGGGCCGCCTCCGTGAGGCGCTTCACCTCGGCGGCGAGGTCCTGCAGGGTCCGCCGGTCCGCCTGGCGGATCACCGGAACGACCAGACCTTCGGCGGTGGCCACCGCCAGGCCGATGTTGCAGTCGGGATGGATCACGATGGTCCCGGCCCCGGAGGCACCCGGACTCTGATCGCCTTCGTCCCCGCCGGCGTGGGACGGGGGGAGTTCGAGCGAGGCGTTGAGGACGGGATAGCGGCGCAGGCCCCGGGCGACGGCGGCGACCAGGAGGGCGCCGATGGTGGTGTCGATGCCGGCCTCGGCCAGCCGGCGGCGGGCGGCGAGGAGGCCCGTGGCGTCGATCTCGTCCATGGTCGTGAGGTGCGGGATCTCCGACCACGAGCGGGCCATCGCCTCGGCCGTCACCCGCCGGATCCCCCGGAGCGGATGCCGGCCCGGCTCCATCCACCCGAGCCCGTCAGCGGCCGTCCTCGTGGAGGCGGCCGAAGCGGCGCTCCTCGGATCAGGCGTCGGGAACTCAGGAACGCCGGCTGCCGGGGCGGCTGAACCGGCGTCCCTGGCCCCGCTCATGTCGTGGTCGGGAACGCCGGCTACGGCGGCGCGGGCGGCGGCTTCGACATCGGAGGCGAGGATGCGGCCGCCGGGCCCGGTGCCGGTCACGGTCGAGAGGTCCACGCCGCGGTCGAGCGCCAGCTTGCGGACAGCGGGGGCGGCTTTCGGCCGGCCCATCGCCAGAGCACCGGGCTTCGCCCCGGCGGCGGGCTTCCCGGCGGCCGGGGCGGCGGGAGCGGCGCGTAGCTCGCTGACGTCCGGGAAGTCGACGTAGGGGCCGGCCGGGGCCGGGACACCGGGAGTTGACACCCGGCGGATCGGCGCCGGCGCTCGGCCGGGTTCCGGGTCGGTCGGCTGGGCGGCGGGCGGTACAGGTTCGGGCTGCGTGGCGGGGGTGAGGGCGGTGTCCCCGCCGTGGCCGTCCTCGAGTACGACGAGGACCTGGCCGACCTTGACGATGTCACCCGGCGAAAAGGCGAGGGAGACGACCTGGCCGGCCACCGGGGACGGCAGTTCGACGAGCGCCTTGTCGGTCTGGACCTCGACCAGCGGCTGGTCCCGGGCGACCGTGTCGCCCGGGTGGACGAGCCACGAGACGATCTCGCCCTCCTCCAGGCCCTCCCCGACGTCCGGGAGGGCGAACTCGACCCTTCCCACTAGGCCCCCTCCCCGCAGACGCGGAGGGCGGCGGCGACGACCCGGGCCGGGTCGGGGACGTAGTGCTCCTCCAGCATCCCGACCGGGTAGGGGACGTCGTAGCCGCCGACCCGGGCCACCGGGGCCTCCAGCGAGTAGAAGGCCTCTTCGCAGATGGTGGCCACGACCTCGGCGGCGAAACCGGCGGACTGGGGCGCCTCGTTGACGACGACGGCCCGGCCGGTGTGCTCGACGGCGGCCACGATCGCCTCGATGTCGAGCGGGACCAGCGTCCGCAGGTCGAGGACGCCGGCCGAGATGCCGTGCTCGTCGGCCAGCACTCCCGCCGCCTTGCGGGCCACCTCCACCTGGGCGCTCCAGGCGATCAGTACGACGTCGTCACCCGTCCGCACGACGTTGGCCTTCCCCAGCGGGACGAGGTGCTCGCCCTCGGGGACGTCGTCCTTCACCAGCCGGTAGCCCTTCAACGGTTCGAGGAACATCACCGGATCGGGATCCCGGATGGCCGACGCCAACAGGCCCTTGGCATCGGCCGCCGACGCCGGCAGCACCACCTTGAGCCCCGGGCACTGCACCAGCTGGGCCTCCAGCGCCTCGGAGTGCAGCTCCGGCGTCCGCACCCCGCCGCCGAACGGCGCCCGCACCGTGACCGGGCAGTCGAAGCGGCCGTCGGACCGGTAGCGGAGGCGGGCCAGCTGCCCGCCCAGCTGGTGGAACGCCTGCCAGGAGAAGCCGAGGAACTGGATCTCCGGCACGGGCACGAACCCCTCGGCGGCCAGGCCGACGGCCGTCCCGATGATCACCGCCTCCGACAGCGGCGTGTCGACCACCCGCTTCCCACCGAAGCGGTCGAGCAGCCCGTCGGTGGCCCGGAAGACGCCGCCGTTGCGGGCCACGTCCTGCCCGAAGACCAGCATCCGCCCGTCCCGCTCCATCTCCTGATGGAGGGTGTGGTTGATGGCCTCGACCAGCGTCATGACGGCCATGGCTCAGGCCCCGGTAGGAGACGAGGAGTCGTCGAGGCCGAGCCGGGCCCGCAGCTCCGCCCGCTGGGTCACCATCCGCGGCGTCGGTTCGGCGTAGACGTGCTCGAAGAAGTGGTCGGGCGAGACGGGGGTGGCTTCGGCGGCGGTCCAGGCGGCGTCGATCTCGGCCTCGGCGGCGGTCACGGCGTCCGCCTGGCGCTGGTCGTCCCACAGGCCCCGACCTTCGAGGTGGCGGCGGAGACGGCGGATGGGGTCGCGGCTCTCCCAGGCGGCCCGTTCCTCCGGCGCCTGGTAGCGCTTCGGGTCGTCGGCCGTGGTGTGGGGGCCCATCCGGAAGGTGACGGCCTCGATCAGCGTCGGGCCGCCGCCGGTCACCGCCCGCTCCCGGGCGGCGGCCACCACCGAGATCATGGCCAGGGCGTCGTTGCCGTCGACCCGCACTCCGGGGAAGCCGAAGGCGGTGGCCTTGGCGGCGAAGCTGGCGGCCGCCGTCTGGTGGTGCAGCGGCGTGGAGATGGCCCAGCCGTTGTTGACGCAGAGGAACAGCACCGGCGCGCCGAGCACCCCGGCGAAGTTGCCCGCTTCGTAGAAGTCGCCCTCCGAGCTGGCGCCGTCGCCGAAGAAGACACAGGCCACGCCGGCCTCGCCCTTCAGCTGCATGGCCCAGGCCAGACCCAGGGCGTGAGGAATCTGGGCCGCCAGCGAGATCTGGATCGGGAAGACCCGGATCGGGGCCGGGAAGTGCCCGCCGGCCGGGTGACCCCGCTGGTAGAGGGCGTAGGTCTTCAGCACCTCGGGGCCGTAGCGGCCGAGGGCCACCGCCTCCCGGTACTGGGGCAGCACCCAGTCCCGGGCCGGGTCGAGGGCGGCGGCGGCGCCGGCCACGACCGCCTCCTGGCCCTCGATCGGGGCGTACGTGCCGGCCCGGCCCTGGCGCTGGAGGGAGAAGAACCGCCCGTTGGCCACCCGGGCCTTGACCATCTCGGCCATGACCGCCACCAGTTCGGCGTCGGCGATGGCGGGCGGCTCGGCGACCAGCTCGGACCCGTCGTCGGAGAGGACCCGGTAGACGGTCTCGGCGGCAGCCAGCTCGAGGTCGACGCTCACGGCACCCTTACTAGACGCTGGCCACCGTCCGAGAAAAGGCGGGGCCGGAAAACCGCCACCGCCCGACGATTACCGAGCGGTAGTGTTCGATCGTGGGGCTGGGGTCGATCACGAAGCGGCGAGGTCCGAGGACGGGGTTCGTCGCCGCCTGCCTGTTCGCCGCCCTGGCCGGGCCGGCCACCGCCTTCCCGACCGGGGCGGAGGACTCCGCCCGGCCGACCAGTTACGTGGCGCTCGGCGACTCGTACACCGCCGGGCCCGGGATCCCCAACCAGCTCCCCGAGTCGGGCGCCTGCGGGCGGTCGGACCACAACTATCCTCATCTCGTGGCGGCGGCGCTCGGGGTGGAGCGCTTCACCGACGTGAGCTGCGGTAGCGCCACCACCGACCACATGGCGCAGGCCCAGCCGCTCCCCGGCGGGCTGACCAACGGGCCCCAGCTCGACGCCCTCGGCGATGACGTCGACCTCGTCACCCTCGGGATCGGCGGCAACGACATCGGCTTCGGCGAGATCATCGTGACCTGCGCCGTCCGCAGCGCGGTGCTTCCCATCACCGCTCCCTGCCGCGACCACTACCACCGCAACGGGGACGAGCTCGGCCGGCGCATCGACGCCACGGCGCCGAAGGTTGCCGCCGTCCTCGCCGCCATCCGGGGCCGGGCGCCCGCCGCCCGGATCCTCGTCGTCGGCTACCCGGTCATCCTTCCGGCCGACGGGCCGGGCTGCTGGCCGCTGATGCCGGTCGCGGCCGGCGACGTCGCCTGGCTCCGCACGGTGCAGGGCCGGCTCAATGCCATGCTGGCCGGTGAGGCGGCCCGGGCCGGAGCCACCTTCGTCGACACGTACTCGTCGAGCGTCGGGCACGACGTGTGCCGCCTGCCCGGCCGGAAGTGGGTCGAGGGGTTCGTGCCGACCGCACCGGCCAGCCCCGTCCACCCCAACGCCCTCGGCATGGCCAACACCGCGGAGCAGGTGCTGGAGTCGCTCGGCGCGGTCTGATCGGCGGTGCATCGGCGCGCTAGGAATGGTGCATGCGCAGATCTTTCGGGTTCATGACCGCCGTGGTGCTGGCGCTCGTCGCCGTCGGCTGCGGCGGCTCCGACCATGGTGAGTCGCACGGGGGGAGCACCGCCGAGCCGAGCCGGACGGTCGACGTGGTGATGAAGGAGTTCGCCTACGAGCCGGCGTCGGTCGACGTCAAAGCCGGCGAGACCGTGAAGTTCGTCTTCCGCAACGAGGGCAAGACCCTCCACGACGCCTTCCTCGGCGACGAGGCCGCCCAGGCCGAGCACGAAAAGGAGATGCGGGAGGGCGAGGACCACGACGGCCATGACGCCATCAAGGTGATCCCGGGGGAGACCGGCGAGTTGACCCACACCTTCGACAAGGCGGGCGAGGCGCTGATCATCGGTTGTCACGAGACCGGCCACTACCAGGCCGGCATGAAGATGACCGTGACGGTCAGCTGACGCCCGGCGCGCCGGCGCCTTCCCGGGCCAGCTGGCCCAGCACCCGCAGCGTCTCCTGGCGCACGGCCCGGCTCCCGAAGGGTGAGGCCAGGAACTCGGTGGCGCCCACGTCGGCCAGCGCCCGGATGCGTTCGACGACTTCGGCTTCGCCGCCGGCGATGGCCACGCTGGCCGGGCCGTCGACGCCCGCCTCGTCGAGCAGCCGCTTGTAGGACGGGAGCGTGTCGTAGACGGCGTAGGAGGCCGTCGCCCGCTGCAGGGCGGCGTCGACGTCGTCGGTCACGGCTACCGGCAGCCCGACCCCGACCCGGGGCCGGGGCCGCCCGGCCGACTCGGCGGCGGCGGTGATGGCGGGGGCGATCCGCTCGCCGATCACCTTCGGAGCTGCCATCCAGGTCAGCGTGCCGTCGGCCAGCTCGCCGGCCACCCGGAGGAGGGCCGGGCCGAGAGCAGCCACCAGCACCGGTACGGGGCCGGCGTCGTCGACCCTGACCGGTCCCATCAGGGTCGTCGCCCGCAGCGTCTCGCCCTTGACGTCGACGGGCTGGCCCTCGAGCGCCGGCCGCAGCGCCGACAGGTACTCCCGCATGTGGACGGCAGGCTTCTCGAAGGCCATGCCGAGCATCCCTTCGATCACGACCTGGTGGGAGAGGCCGATGCCGAGGTGCAGGCGACCGGGCCCGAGCGCCGCGGCGGTGGTGAGCGCCTGGCCGGCCAGCACGAACGGGTGGCGGGGATAGGTGGGCACGACCGACGTCCCGAGCTCGATGCCGGGGATCTCCCGACCGGCGACGGCGATGGCGGTGAGCGCCTCGACGCCGAACACCTGCGGCACCCAGGCCCGGCGGATCCCGGCGTCGGCCACTTCCCGCACGGCGGCGACGACGCCCGACAGCCCGTTGCCCCCGACCATGACTCCGATGTCCACGGGCCCGACCTTCCTGGCGCTCAGCTCGCCGCCGGGGCGAGCGTGAAGTCGAAGTGGCAGGTGCAGTCGGCGCCGGCCGGCCCCGCGGCCGGTTCCAGCTTCGTGACCAGTGACGGGCGGGCGCCGCCGACGACGTCGTGCTCGAGCCACGGGTCGCCGGCGAAGTACACCTGGGTCGTGAGCGGTGCATGCCCGGCTGCTTCCAGCTTCACATGGATGTGGGCGGGGCGGTGCGGCTCCAGCCCGAGCAATCCGAGGACCCGGGCCGTGTGCGGCTCGCCGGGAATGTCATAGGGGTGTGGCACGACCGTGAGGACGGCGAACCGGCCGTCGGCGCCGGTGGCGACGCGGCCCCGCAGATTCCACTCCGGCAGCCCGGGCGCGAACCGGGAGTAGCAACCGGCGGCGTCGGCCTGCCAGAGATCGAGCACGGCGCCCGGGAGCGGCTGCCCGCCGGTCGACCGGACGGTCCCGGCGAAGAGCAGCCGGTCGCCCGGTTCGTCGGCCCGCATCGGCAGCCGGGCGAGACCGTCGTCGCCGGCGGCGATCTCGGGTGCGCCGGCGACGAAGAAGGGCCCCTCGACGTTGCTGTCGGTCGCCCCGGGCCCACCGCCGCTGACCTCGTCCACGGTGCTCTCCAGCAGCACGTCGAGCATCAGGGGCAGTTCGCCCCGTTCGGCGGCGCCGGCCACGAAGCGGACCGCCTGCCGGTACTCGGGATAGGTCACGCCGTGGCGCCGGATGAGCGCCCGCAGCGTTTCGACCAGGTCCTTGACGATGACTGCAGCCCGGGCGTCGTCCATGGCCGGATCTTAAGCCTCGTCCACCAGGTGGCCCGATGGTCGGTGGCGGTGACGCGACCGGAAGCCTTTGGCGAAGTCCTGCCAAACGGTGGGGACGGCGAAAGGGGGTTTGTTGGGCGGTTGTCGAACTATGAGGCGCTATGGGGGGAATTCTGGGGGTTTCTCGCAGCCGCGCCATCCGGCTGGTCACCGCTTTCACAGTCGTCTGGTGGGGCTTCGTCGGGGTGACTCCGGGACAGGCCGCCGAGGCCGTTCTGGTCGGGGCCGGTGACATCGCCAACTGCAACTCGGCGGCCGACGTCGCCACCGCCCGGCTGATCGGGTCGATCGGCGGGACCGTCTTCACGCTGGGCGACAACGCCTACGGCTCCGGCTCGGACAGGCAGTTCGACAACTGCTACGGCCCGACGTGGGGCCGCTTCAAGGGCCGGACGCGCCCGGCCATCGGCAACCACGAGTACCGGACGAAGGGCGCCGACGGCTACTTCGACTACTTCGGGAGCCGGGCCGGGCCCCGGGGCAAGGGGTGGTACAGCTACAACGTCGGCTCCTGGCACGTGATCGTCCTCAACGGCAACTGCGGCAAGGTCGGCTGCGGCAAAGGCTCGGCGCAGGAGCGGTGGCTGCGGGCCGACCTGGCCAAGCACAACAACCGGTGCACGCTCGCCTACTGGCACCAGGCCCGATTCGTCTCCGACAAGGTCCACGGCAACCATCCCCAAGTGGCGCCGTTCTGGGACGCCCTCTACGACTACGGCGCCGAACTGGTCCTGTCGGCCCACGCCCACGTCTACGAGCGCTTCGCGCCGCAGACGCCGTCGGGCAAGGCCGACCCGTCCCACGGCATCCGCCAGATCGTCGTCGGGACGGGCGGCGGCAACCACTACCGGTTCGGCTCACCCCGGGCCAACAGCCAGGTGCGCAACGCCAACACCCACGGGGTCCTCAAGCTGACGCTGAAGTCGGACGGCTACGACTGGCGGTTCATCCCTACGGCCGGCCGGACCTTCCGGGACTCGGGCAGCGGCTCCTGCCACGGCCGCCCCTAGCTAGAACATGATGGACGGGAGCCAGGCGCCCTGCGGTTCGTTGTAGAGGCCCCGGGTCATGAGCGTCAGGACCTGGACGACCCGCAGCCCGTTGTCCAGGCAGAACCGGAACAGCGGGCCCTCCCGCATGGGGACGAGGATGCCGGACCCGCCGAACTCGGCGGCCGCTCCGATCAGCGCCTTGAGATCATCGACCGTCTCGCCCACGCTGTGGGCGAAGAACGACAGGCCGGCCGTGTACCCGGAGATCCGGCCGTCGTGTTCGACGACCGACGCGCTGCCTCGGGCGATCCCGTCGGAGACCTCCGGGGAGCGGTCGTGGCCGTGGACCGCCCGGCAGAGGCGGTCGCAGGCCTCGAGGTCGGCGGGCGTCGCGGGCCGCACCGAGCGGCCGGGGAGCGACAGCCCGAGCGGCGGGCCCTGCAGACAGGCCAGCGTCTCCCGGACCTCGAAGCCGAGCTTGGCGTACAGCGCCAGCGACCTTGTGTGGTAGGCGCCCTGGACCAGCCGTACGCCGGCGGCGCCCTGTTCGGCCGCCCGGTCCAGCACCGCGGCCATGAGCCGGCGCCCGATCGAGCCGTCTTGGACGGAGGGGTCGACGGTGATCGGCCCGACCCCGGCGATGGGAGCACGTTCGTCGAGAAAGTTGGAGCCCGCGACGGCGCCGTCGGCCTCGGCCACGACGCCGAAGATGCCGGGGCGGGCCAGCAGCGCCGACACGAGGCCGGTGGCCGCCTCAACCGAGGGGAAGTCGCAGGGGACGCCGTGGGCGGCCGTGATGGTGGCGAAGGCCTCGTAGCAGATCCGCCCGCAGGCCTCGGCGTCGGCGGGAGTTCCGGGTCGCAGCTTGACGTCCATTCCGTCCTTCTAGCCGGTCAGGCCGATCAGCCGGGCCATGATCGCCACACCGCCGACGCAGAGCACCGCCCCGATCACGTCGAACACCGCCCCGGCCTTGATCATGCGGGTGATCGGCAGGTAGCCGGAGCTGTAGACGATGGCGTTGGGCGGGGTCGACACCGGAAGCATGAAGCCGTAGTTGGCGCCGAAGACGGCGGCTAGCCCGGGGACGACGGGGTTCACCCCGACCGCCTGGGCGAGGAAGATCCCGATCGGCACGACGATGGCGGCGCTGGCCGTGTTGCTGGTCGTCTCGGAGATGAGAACGGCGATGACCACGACGAGGATCGTGATCGTGAGCTCACTCGAGACGTTGAGGGTGTCGGAGAGGCTCTCGCCGATCTTCTTGGCCAGGCCGGTCTGGGACATCAGGCTGCCGAGGGCGATGCCGGAGCCGAACAGCAGGACGGTCCCCCAGTCGATGCGGGCCGCCTCGCTCCAGGTGAGCGTGAAGCGCCGCTCTGGCCAGGACACGGGCAGGACGAACAGCAGGGCGGCGGCGAGGACGGCGACCACGCCTTCGTCGAGCACGGTGCTGATGTCGGCGTAGAAGGCCGAGTCGTCACCGGCGAAGAGCGCCACTGCCCCGGGCAGCGACCAGCCGACGACCGCCAGGGCGAAGGCGAGCAGGGTGTTGCGCTCGCCCCGGGTCATGGGCCCGAGGCGCCGCTTCTCCTCGGCGACGTAGGCCTCGACGCCCGGCACGGTCTTGAGCTCGGGCCGGTTGAGGGCGAGCACGACGACGATGACGGCCACGAACATCACGGCCACGATCGGCAGGGCCATGAGGAACCACTCCAGGAAGGTGATCGGCTCGTTCGTGGCCCTCTCGACCAGGTCGCGGCCGATCAGGTTGGGCGGGCTGCCGATCGGCAGGAGGAGCCCGCCGACGGTGATGCTGTAGGTGATCACCAGCATGAGCGCCGCCCCGAACCGCAGCCGTGACGGATCCTGCTCGCCGGTCGCGCTCCCGCTGATGAGTCCTCCGACGCTGGTCATGACGCCGATGGCGATCGGCAGGATCATGGCCGCCGCCCCGGTGTTGGACATGAACGGCGACGTCAGGGCGCCGATCAGCCCGAAGGCGAGAATGATCCGGGTGGTCGAGTTCCCGACGAAGCGCAGGCTGAGGACGGAGAACGCCAGGCGCCGGTCGAGCCGGTGCACCAGCATCGCCTCGGCGATGATGAAGCTGCCGATGAAGAGGAAGACCGTCGAGCTGGAGACGCTGGCGAAGATCTCGTCCGGGTCGTCGGTGACTTCGAGCATCACGCACAGGCACACGCCGAGGAGCGCCGAAACCGGGATGGGGATCGCTTCGGTGATCCACAGCACCAACACCAGTCCGAGGACGGCCGACAGGTTCTGCTGCGGCCGGGTGAGCCCGAGCGGGAGGACGAGCAGAAGCAGGAACGCGGTCGGGGCCAGGAACAGCCCGACGGTTCTCCGCCGGCGCTCGAAGCGCTCCTCGGCCTCCGACAGCCGCCCGGCCTGCTCCTCCAGCGTGCGGTAGGTCGCGCCCCGCCCGTCGTTCATGTTCCCCCTCCCCCTCACCGCCGAGGCCAGGCTAGACATGACCCCATGGTCAAACTCGTCTACGTCATCCGTCGCCGGGCAGATCTGTCGCCCGAGGAGTTCCGGCGGTACTGGCTGGAGGTCCACGCTCCGAAGGTGACCAACGTCGCCAAGGACATCCGGGCCCGGCGCTACGTCCAGAGCCATGCGCTCGACACGCCGCTGAACCAGGCGTTCGCCGAGAGTCGGGGGCTCAGCCCCACCTACGACGGCATCACCGAGGTGTGGTGGGACAGCCTCGACGACCTCGTGGCCGGCGCCTCCACCCCCGAGGGCTCAGCGGCCTACGAGATGCTCCTCGAGGACGAGCGGCAGTTCATCGACCACGCCGCCTCGACCATCTTCATGACCGAGGAACACGAGATCTTCGACATGACCTAGGGCAGCTGCTCCACGTCCGGCGTGACCTGCGTCGTCGGCGTGGAGCGAACGTCGGGCGGGGGAGGAAGCCGGCGGCCGAGGCCGAAGATGGCCGAGCCGGTGAAGAACAGGGCGGCGGCGACCATCAGGATCAGCACGGCGTCTCGGAGGGGGTTGGCCATGCGCCCCATCGTCCGGGAGCCCCGCTGACACGGGTCTGAACCGGCCGGGCGCTGTCAGGCTCAGTTCAGGCGGGCTTGCCTGCTGAAAAACAGCTGAGGATCGATGCCATACTGGTGAGCGGTATGGGGGATTTGCTGGGGTCTGTACCGTTCCTCCGTCGTCGCGCCGTATGCCTGGTAGCCGTTCTGGCCGTGATCTGGGCGGGGTTGGGAGAAGTGCGACCGGCGAAGGCGCTCGACGCCGTGCTCGTGGCGGCGGGTGACATCGCGGGTTGTGGCCACGCCGGCGACTCGATCACCGCCGCGCTGGTGGCCGCCACCGGCGGCACCGTGGCGACGCTGGGGGACAACGTCTACAACCACGGCAGCGCGGCGCAGTTCGCCAACTGCTACGGGCCGACGTGGGGTCGGTTCAAGGGACGGACCCGTCCCGCCGTCGGCAACCACGAGTACCGGACCCGCGGCGCCACCGGATACTTCAACTACTTCGGACCGCAGGCGGGGCCCCGGGGCAAGGGCTGGTACAGCTACAACCTCGGGAGCTGGCACGTCGTCGTGCTCAACAGCAACTGTGCCCATGTCGGGTGCGGGAAGGGCTCGGAGCAGGAGCGCTGGCTGCGGGCCGACCTCGCCGCCCACTCGCAGCAGTGCACCCTGGCCTACTGGCATCACCCCCGCTTCTCCTCCGACAACCGGCACGGGAACTGGGCCGCGGTCGGTCCGTTCTGGGACGCCCTCTACGAGTACGGCGCCGACGTGGTGCTCTCCGGCCATGCCCATGTGTACGAGCGGTTCGCCCCCCAGACGCCCTGGGCGAAGGCCGACCCGGCCCACGGCATCCGCCAGTTCGTCGTCGGCACCGGAGGCGCCGGTCGCTACGGGTTCCGCGGCGTCAAGGCCAACAGCCAGGTGCGCAACGCCAGCACCTTCGGCGTACTCAGGCTCAACCTCCGTCCCGGAGGCTACGACTGGCGCTTCCTGCCCCAGGCGGGCCGGACCTTCACCGATGCGGGGAGCGGCGCCTGCCACGGCCGCCCCACGGCCGTGACGCCGCCGCCGCCCACCACGACGACCCGACCGGTCGTCACGTCGTCGTCCACGACCACGACGACCCGCCGCCCGGCGGTGCCGCCCACCACGACGACCAGCCGGCTGGCGGTGTCGTCGACCACGACGACGCGTCCGCCGGCCACGACGTCGACGACCAGGCGGCCCGCCCCGTCCACCACATCGACGACCAAGCCGCCGCCGACCACGACCACCACGCGCCGGAACGGGTACTACGGCTGAGCCTCCGGCGCTTTTTCGCGCGCCTGCTGTGGCCACCGTCCGGGCCGTACCATTGGGTCACCACGTCGCGGTTCGGGGGAGGGACCATGCGCCGGATACTTCACGTCGCAGTTTGCATGGTTGTGACCATCGCCGGGTTCGCCGTCACCGGTGATGCTCCGGCGCAGACCCGGGGAGTCGGGTTGCTCCGCCGGTCGGTCGAATTCACGGTCACCAACCCGACCGAGGGCGGGGCCCCCCGGCGGATCGCCGGCTACCGCTACGACACCTTCTGCGACTCGTCGACGGCGATCCTGCTCATGCACGGCCTGTCCTACACCAAGGAGGCGTGGGACTTCCCCGGCTACTCGGTGGCCCAGAAGCTGGCCCAGGCCGGCTATGCCGTCTTCGCCATCGACCGGCTGGGCTACGGCGAGAGCAAGCTGGAGAACGGCCACCGCGTGAGCCACGAGGCCATGGCGGGCATGGCCGACCAGATCGTCAAGCAGCTCCGGGCGCAGGGCTTCCGCCACGTCGTGCTCGGTGGGCACTCGGCCGGGGCCGGCGCCACCGAACTGACCGCCGGCCTGTTCGGCGGCGTCGACGCCATCATGGCCCTCGGTTGGCATCACCGCCCGTCCGACCAGATCGCCAAGGACTTCTTCACCGGCGACATCCCCCGGGCCCTCCAGGACGACTACGAGTACTTCCTCGGCACGCCGGAGCACCGGGCCTGGATGTTCTACAACGAGAGCGCCGACCCGGCGGTGGTGGCGGCCGACACCAGGGCGGCGGTGCTCACCCCGAGCGGAGAGATCCTCAGCATCGGGAAGCAGCCGTCCCGCTTCGTCGTCGGCAACGTCAAGGTGCCGGTGTTCATCCAGCTCTCCGACGGCGACCGGCTGTTCGAGCCGCAGTACGCCGAAATGCACAAGAGCGAGTTCGTCCAGTCGCCGTCGGTCACCGTCGACATCGTCCGCGACGCCGGCCACACCTTCATGCTGACGAAGAACGGCCTGGCCGGCACCGACCGGATGGTGGACTGGCTCCGTTCCCGGCCCGAGGCACCGTCCTGCCGCTGACACCGGTGGCGCCCGGCGGCCGGACCTGGTGCCCGAGGGCGCTCACGAGCGCCGGGGTTGGACGACCAGCGTTCCGCGCATGAAGGGGTGGACCTGGCAGATGAATTCGTACGTACCGGGTTCGAGCTCGTCGGCTCCGGCGACCCGGCGGACATGGCCGTGGTCGACGCGCCCGCTGCTGAAGCGGGGGTGCGGACAGGTCTCCCCGGTGCCGGCGTTGTTCTTCGTGTAGGGCGGCGCGGTACATCCGGGGACGACCTCGTCGAGGCTGTGGCCACCGAGGCCGCCCGCCGGGCCGGGGGCGAAGTCGTAGTTTCCGAACCGGAAAGTCTCGCCTTCCATGATGGTGACCGTGCTCGGCAGGTACCGCCACCCGAAGACGGCCATCACCTCCGCCGGGTGGTCCTGGCCGGTGATCGGATCGGCGCCCGCCGTGGTCGCCACCGGCAGCGGGGCGAAGGCCGCCATCGATGCGGCGGCGAGCAACGTGCGGAGACGGCGGGTCGGGATCACGCTCATGAACTCATCCGATGGTCACCGACGTGAAGACGGCCCGGGCCCCTTCGACGACCCGGCTGCCCTGCAGCCCGGCGAAGGTCGGGTGACCGAGACAACCGCCGTGGACCTGGAGTCCGAAGATCACGGTCACCACCTCACCGGCCTGGGCCGCCTTGCGCAGCGGGATGCGAATGGTGCCGCGGCCCGCCGCCATCGGGCCGAAGGCGTTGCCGTGGCCGAGCCAGTCGCTCTCCGACCCCGTGACGAGCACGTCGATCACCGGATGCTCGGACATGACCGCCTCGGAGTAGTCGACTGACACGGCGTCCACGCCCTCGGTCGCCGTCTGGGAGACGAGCAGCGTGGCCCGCGGGCCGTCCCCGATACACCAGACGGCCGATGCCTGCCGGTGATTCACCTGGCCGATGGCCACCGCCCCGGTGGCCGGGTCGGCGTGCCGGTACGTCGTCGGGTCGCCGCCGGCCGGCCCGGCCTGGTACTGGCCCGGCCCGAACCGGCCCGCCGCGCCGGCCGGGGTCGTGGGGATCACCGCCGCGGCCAGAGCGACCAGAGCAACCAATACCCGTCTCATCTCCTCCCTCCCTCAGGGGCTGTAGTCGGGGGACCGGACCATCCTCCAGAACTCGCGCCGGTGGCGCGGGCCCATGATCGTGTTGCCCCGCAGCGGCGCCGTCTCCTGCGGCGTCCCGGGGTTGAGGACGTAGGCGTCGCGCAGGGCCTGCACGTCGTCGCAGCTCATCGCCTTGACCACTGCGTCGGGGTCGAGCCCGTAGCACTCGGCGGCGTTGCGGCCCATGATGCCGTGGCGGATGCTGCGCTCCGGGTGGGAGCGGGCGTCGACCGGCCAGCCGTCGACCCCCGGGTTGTCGGCCATGTAGGAGGTGGCGTCGAGGGCATTGCGGCGGGGATCCCAGCGGTCGCCGTCGAGACCGTAGGGCAGGTTGTAGAGCTCCTTGGCAGCATCGGAGAATCGCAGGGCGCGCATCATCACGTACTGGCTCTGCGGGCTGCCGTACCAGACGCAGTCGGTGCCGAGCACGATCCGGCGCGGCCCCACGTAGGTGATGAGCTTGCCCAGCAGGTGAGTGGCCTGATCGGCGTCGTTCATCACGTTCCACCAGGCGGTCCCGAGTTCGGCGTACATGTTCGCCGTGTTGCCGTGCTCGAGCCCCGACGGGATGTGGCGCCGGGCATCGGCGCCGTTCTCCCGCAGGCTCTTGATGAAGGCGTCGACACCCCGGTTCGAGGAGTTCACCTTGTCGTCCCCGGGATAGGGCCGCTGCAGCTCGCCGTCGTAGCCCGAGTGGTAGGTGAAGAACGTGACATCGGGGAACATGCGGGCGATCACGCCCATGTCCCGGGGCGAGAACTTGGCCGAGTCGAGAATTCCGTTGAAGGCCAGACCCTTGTGGGCGCAGATGACCGCCGGGCGGTTGGTCTTCTGCTGGAGGTTCCGGATGTACTCGATGATGGCGAGGCCGTTGTCGTCGTCCAGCCAGTACCCGTTCACGTTGGGGGTCGGGTCTCCCAGACCGCAGTAGAGCTTCCAGCCCCGGACATCGAGCGGACCGGCCACGCTCTCCATCCAGGCGAAGTCCTCCGCCTGGTGGCGCGGCGTCACGCCGGGCCCGACAAAGCCGCGGTTCGGTTGGCTGAAGGTGTGGATGAAGCAGCGCTCCGTCCCGCCCGCCAGCGCGTTGGCGAGGTCGCGGGTCTCGGCCGCGAACTTGACGGGACAGGGATTGGTGGCGTCGGGCAGGCCGGGAAGGGAGGTGAGGAGGCTGACCGTCGTCGACGAGTCCAGGAAGCATTCCTTGAAGAAGTGGTACCGGCTCAGGTTCTCGATCGGGTCGATCTCGCCGGCGCCGAAACCGCGGGGCCCGTCCTCGTAGCCGGGGTAGTCGCCCATCGCCTGGGACGTCCACTGCGTGAGGACGTAGACGAAGCCGGGGTTCTCGACGCGCCAGCGACCGTTGGAGTCGACGGCGTGACCCTGAGTGTCGAGGATGAACTCCCCCGGCAGGTTGGCGAGCTGCGAGCCGGGGTTCTCCAGGTCGCAGGCCGCCGTCGTCCTCGTGCCGTCCGCCCAGGCGAAGCGGCCCCACTTCCCGCCGGTGACCACGTCGACCGCCCAGATGCCGATGGCGTAGGCGGCGGCCGTTCGCACGAACTGGCGGCGGCTCATCCCGAACCTACGCCGGACCTCCTCGATCTTCTCGTTCTGCAAAGCCATGATGCGCCGTTGCGCCGGCGAAGGGTCCTGGGGCACGTACTCCCCGTTGCTGGCCGGCAGCACGTCGATGGCGACGTCCTCCGACGGGTCGGCCATGTGGTCCTTCCACTTGTTTCGCATCGCGCCTCCCGACTGGCGCGGCACCCCCGGCGCCGGGGCACAGCCTGACGGGAGGCGATCACAAAACGATCACAGACCAAGGACGGCCCCGGACCCTGCCCCCTAGCCTCTGTCCGGTGGAGTTCCGGATCCTCGGTCCTCTCGAGGTCGTCGAGGGAAACCAGACCGTCACGCTGGGCGGGAGCCGGGAGCGGGCCCTCCTGGCGCTGTTGCTGCTGTCGCCCAACGAGGTCGTCTCGTCGGACCGGCTGATCGACGACATCTGGGGCGACCGGCCGTCCCCCGGGGCCATCCACACGCTGCGCGTCACCATGTCGCGTCTGCGGAAGGCGCTCGGTGTGACCGGCGGAGAGGGATTCCTGGTGACCCGGGCGCCGGGCTATCTCGCCCGGGTGGGGCCGGCTGAGCTCGACACCGCCCGGTTCGCCGCCCTGGTGGCGAGGGGGCGAGATGAAGCGGCGCGGGGCGATCACGAACGGGCGGCGACGACGTTCTCCGAAGCCCTCGGCCTGTGGCGGGGCCCGGCCCTGGCCGATCTGGCCGACGGCTTCCTGTTCGCCCGCGTGGCGGCCGGCCGGCTGGAGGAGACGCGCCTCTCAGCGCTGGAGGAGCGCATCGACGCCGACCTCGCCCGGGGCCGGCACCGTGACGTGCTGCCGGAGCTAGAGGCGCTCACCCGGACGCACCCGCTGCGGGAGCGGCTGTGGGGCCAGCGGATGCTGGCCCTGTACCGGGCCGGCCGCCAGGCGGAGGCGTTGCGGGCCTACCAGGAGCTGCGGACCGCGCTCCGCCACGACCTCGGGATCGAGCCGCATGCCTCGCTCCAACGCCTGGAAACGGCCATCCTGCGCCACCAGCCGGAACTGGAGCTGGCGGCGGCTCCGCCGGGGCCGTCCACTGTGCCGGTCCCGAGTCTGCTGACCGACGTGGGGCGAATCTTCGTCGGTCGGGACGAGGAGCTGAAGCGGCTGCAGGAGGTCTGGGACCGGGCCGCGAGCGGCGCGGCCGAGGTGGCGCTGATCGGCGGCGAACCAGGGATCGGGAAGACCCGGCTGGCGGCGGAACTGGCCGGCAGGGTGCATGCCGCCGGGGCGGTGGTCCTCGCCGGACGGTGCGACGAGGACCTGGCCGTCCCTTACCAGCCGTTCGTCGAAGCGCTCCGCCACGCCGTCGAGCACACCCCGGCCGAAGCGCTCCCGGGCAGCCTGGGCCGGCACGGCGGCGAACTCGTCCGGCTTCTGCCCGACCTCCTCGGGCGGGCCCCGGATCTCGTCCCGCCCCTCCGCTCGGATCCGGAGACCGAGCGCTACCGGCTGTTCGACGCCGTGGCCGGTTGGCTGGCGTCGATGTCGGCCGACCGGCCCGTCCTGCTCCTGCTCGACGACCTCCAGTGGGCGGCCAAGCCCACCCTGCTGCTCCTGCGTCATGTGGCCCAGGCCGCCGATCCCCGGCGGCTCCTAATCGTCGGCCTCTTTCGGGATACCGACCTGGGTCGGGACAATCCCTTGTTCGAGACCCTCGCCGACCTGCGGCGCCAGGGCCGGACCGTGCGGATCTCGCTGGCCGGCCTCGACCGCCGCGGTGTCGAGGCCTTCATGGAGGCGGCCGCCGGTCATGTCCTCGACGCCGACGACCGAGCGCTGGCCCGGGTCATCCACGACGAGACCGCCGGCAATCCCTTCTTCGTCGCCGAACTCCTCCGGCATCTGGTCGAGACCGGGGCGGTCCGGCGGCAGCACGGGCGCTGGCGGGCCCGCCCGCTCGCCGAGCAGGTCGGGATCCCGGATGGAGTGCGGGACGTGGTGCGGCGGAGGTTGTCGCGCCTCACCGAGAGCGCAGGCCGGATGCTGGCCGTGGCCGCCGTCATCGGACCGGAGTTCGACTTCGCGCTGCTCCGGGCGGTGGCTGGTCCGCCGCACGAGTCCGGGCCGGATCCGCCGGCGGATGGCCGCGGTCCGGATGCCGTCCTTGAGGGGCTGGACGAGACCGTGGCCGCCCGCCTCGTCGTGGAGGTGCCCGGTCCGGTCCCCCGGGGTCGGTTCGCCCACGCTCTGGTCCGGGCCACGCTCTACGACGGATTGACCGTGGCCCGGCGGCTGACGCTCCACCGCAGAGTCGCCGAGGCCATCGAGGCGGCCCACGCCGCCGACCTCGGCGAACACCTCCCGGCGCTGGCCCACCACTACGCCCGGGCCGCCGAGGGGGCGGCCGACATCGCCCGGGCGGTGGACTACGCCGTCCGGGCCGGTGACCGGGCCCTCGCTCAGCTCGCCAATGACGAGGCGGTCGGCTACTACCAGCAGGCACTGGGGTTGCTCGAGGTGACCGCGGGACCGGGCGACGACCGCCGGCGCCTGGAGCTGCTGATCGCGCTCGGCGAGGCGCAACGCCGGGCCGGCGACCCCGCGCACCGGGACACGCTCCTGGAGGCCGGCCGTTTGGCGGCGCGGCTCGGGAACGCCGATGCCGTCGCCCGGGCCGCGCTGGCCAATCAGCGGGGAATGTTCAGCCGGTTCGGGGGCGTCGACACCGACCGGGTCGTGGCCTTCGAAGAGGCGCTGGCCGCCATCGGCCCGGCCGACACCGCAGTGCGGGCCCGGCTTCTGGGCTCGCTGGCCAGCGAGTTGTACTGGGCGAACGACCTGCGGCGCCACGAGGTCGGCCGGGAGGCGCTGGCCATTGCCCGCCGCCTCGGCGATGCCGTCACCCTGGCCGAGACCATCGCCCGCGTCTGGCTGCCGATCTGGGACCCGGCGGGAGCGGCCGAGCGGGCGGCGCTGGCCGACGAGCTGGAGGGGCTGGCGTCCGAGACGCGAGATCCGGTCGTCGGTTTCCAGGCCGGCTTCGCCGTGTTCCTGACGAACCTCCAGCTCGCCCACATCGAACGCGCTACTGCGGGGATGCAACGCTGCCGGCAGGTGGCGGAGCAACTCGGCCAGCCCGTCCTGCGCTGGCTGGCCGCCATGGAGGAAGCCCACCACACCGGCCTGACCGGCCATCCGGAGGAGGCCCGGCGGCTCGTCGGCGAGGCCCGGCGACTCGGCGAGGCGGCCGGGCAGCCGGACAGCGGCGTCTATCACGACGGCTCGATCGCCTGCATCGCCGGACCGCTGCAGGGCCGGTTCGACGAGGCACTGGCGCTGGCGGCGGCCAGACGCTCCCTGGTCGTCTTCAGGGCCGGGAAGGCCTGGTTTGCCACCGAGATGGGCCACCTCGATGAAGCCCGGACGATCGTGGACGAACTCCGGGCCGACAACTTCGCCCTGGTTCCCAGGAACCACAACTGGTTCCAGACCCTCGGCTTCCTGAGCCGGGCGGCGGTGCTGCTCGGCGACCGGCAGGCGATGGCCGACCTCTACGACCTCCTGCTGCCCAACCGGTCGGAGCTGACCGTCACGATCTCCTTCTCCCTTTGGCCCGTGGCCCACGAACTCGGCCTCCTGGCCAGCGGCCTCGGGCACTTCGACGACGCCGAGCGGCACTTCGCTGACGCGACGGAGATCGAGTCCCGCATCGGCGCCCGGAGCCTGGCCGCCCACACGCAGCTGGAATGGGGCCGCATGCTGCTCGTGCGGGGCCAACCGGCCGATGCCGAGCGGGCCCGGACTCTTCTCGTCGAGGCCGCGGCGACCGCCCGGGACCTCGGATTGGGCAAGGTCGAGCGGGACACCCGCGCCCTGCTTCTCCAATGAGCGGACCGGAGCCCGCGAGGACTTCGTAAGGCCGACGAAGCCAGCCGGGACGGTCCTGCTGGACATCGCCCAGTGGCGCGGGAAGCGTTGCTCGAGGAACCGGCCACGACGATGACCGTCACCGCTGGAGGACAGGCGCTTGCCCCGGAACGGCCCGTCCCCGTCAAGGGCTTCATTCCCCGCGCCGCCGGCTACGTGAGCACGACGAAGGGCTGGCTCGTTGGCTCCACCCTCTCCGTCGACGACCCCGACCCGGGCCTGACCATCGCCACCTCCGACGGCGGCCGGACCTGGCAGCGGCAGTTCCCGGCCTGACCCGCCGAGCGCCGCGTCCTGCTCAAGGGCGATCGACCACGAGGCGCAGCACGTCCGGGCGTGCGTAGTGACCGACCGGGTCGAACTGGCGACGGGCCTTGCGGGCGCGGTCGGTCTCGATCTCGGCGTAGACGATTCCCTCGGTGGCTTCGAGCGGGCCGGCCAGGATGTCGCCCTCGGGGCCGCAGATCGTGGTGTTGCCCCGGGCCATGCAGTCGTCGTCGCCGCCGTAGATCTCCTCCGCCCCCGGCAGGTCGCGGGGGACGTCGGAGCCCCGCATGCAGAACGTGGCCCCGATGACGTGGACCCGGCCCTCCTTGGCGATGTGGCGGAGCGTCGGCACCCAGACGTCGCTGTTGTCCCAGGTCGGGGCGAGATAGATGTCGATGCCCAGGGCGTACAGCGCCGCCCGGGCCAGAGGCATGTAGTTCTCCCAACACATCAGCCCGCCGAGCCGGCCGAAGGGCGTGTCGAACACCACGAGACCCGAGCCGTCGCCTTGACCCCACACCAGGCGTTCGGCGCCGGTCGGCATCAGCTTCCGGTGCTTGCCGAGCAGCGACCCGTCCGGAGCGAAGAAGAACAGGGTGTTGTAGAGCGTCCCGCCCTGGCGCTCGTTCACGCCGATCGCCAGGTACACGGACGCTTCCCGGGCCGCGGCCCCCAGGGCATCCGCCGCCGGGCCGGGGACCTCGACCGCCTGGTCGTAGAGCCGTTCGTACCAGTCCCGGTCCGACCAGGGGGTGGTGCGCCAGACCCAGTCCGGATACCCCGGCACGAACGCCTCGGGAAAGACGACCAGCCCGGCGCCGTTGGCCGCCGCCTCCTCCATCAGGCGAGCGGCCTTCTCGATCGTCGCGTCGCGGTCCAGGAACACCGGTGCCGCCTGGACCGCAGCCGCGACGACCTTCGAAGTCGACATCTCGTTCAGCCGAGCGACGGCCGGCGACCACTTCCACCGAGGAGGAGGCGAGCGGCGGCGCCGACCGCGACGAGCCCGAGGCCCAGAACGGCGAGTGCCAAGGGCGGCCCGCCGGCTCCGGTGCGGGGGAGAGTGGCCGACCCGGTCGCTTCCGAGGCGGAGGCGGGCAGAGCCGGCGCCGCAGCCGCACCGGCTGCCGCGAAGCAGGAAGCCGGCTGCGGCTCCGTGGCGATGGCCAACCGCTTGTCGGTTTCCCGGAGGTCGGTGACGGCGAGAACCGCCTCGCCGGTCGCCTGGGGGTTGTACGCCGCGTGGATGTGAGGGTGGTCGGTGGCGCCGGGGTCGTAGAAGCCCTGGCCGGCGGCGTACGTCTTGAAGGTGCAGTCCGTCTCGTAGACCCGCACCGTCCCGGATTTCACCACCACGAGGTGGGGACCCGGATGGTGGTGCCAGGCCGTGTGGCCGCCGGGGCCGATGGAGATGTGCCCCAGGACGGCTTCGGTGGCGGTCTTCGTCGCGACCGCAACCCCGTCGGCCACGGTCCCCTTGGCGTCTTCCGTGCGGGTGACGCCGAGGTTGCCGATCCCGTTGGCCGTCGAGGCGAAGCACGAACCTGGCCGCGGATCGGCGGCGATGGTCAGCCGCTTGTCGTCATTCCGGATGTCCGTGATGGCGAGCACCGCGTCGCCGGCCGCTTCGGCATTGTAGGCGGTGTGGATGTGAGGGCGGTCGGTGGGGCCGGCGTCGTAGAAGCCCTGGCCGGCGGCGTACGTCTTGAAGGTGCAGTCCGTCTCGTAGACGCGCACCGTCCCTGATTTCACCATGACGAGGTGGGGACCGGGGTGGTAGTGCCACGGCGTGTGGCCGCCCGGCGCGATCGAGACGAAGCCGGTCGTCACTTCGGCCGGGCCGTTCGTCTTGGTGTCGACGAGATCGGCCACGCCCGCCTTGGCGGCCTCCACCCGGGCGACGTCATGCTGCCCGACACCGCCGGCGAACACCGCCGGCGAGTGGAACAGCATCACTCCGGCCATGGCCATCGCCATGACCCAATTCCTCTGCAGTCTGTTCATGACGTCCCCCTTCACTTGGTTCCGGAGCCCACGAGGAGCTCGCAGGGGCCGACGAAGCCGGCGGGCGTCTCGAAGCGGGTCAGGGCGGACTGGATCTCGTCCCACACCGCCGGCCGGTCCTCCTCCGCCACGCCGGCGAGCATCTGGTGCAGGGCCCCGAAGGACTCCCGCTCGAACCGGACGCACTCCGCCGCGGTCGGCAGCCGCAGCGGGGCGGGAACAGCCTCGACGGTCACATCCGAGAAGCCCGCCGTGGTAAGCGCGGCCTCGAAGACCCCCGGTGCCCCGAGGCTGAACGGCCCCGGCTGGCCGGGCTGCGGGGGAGGGAGCTGCGCCCGGTGGCGGATGATCGACACCGGAACGGAGAAGAACTCGTTGCGCTCGGGGGTCGAGTAGACGACCGCCGCCATGCGTCCACCGTCCCGCAGCGCCCGGCGCATGCCGGCCAGGGCCCGCTGCTGGTCGGGGAAGTAGATCAGGCCCACCCGGCAGATGACGGCGTCGAACGACCCCGCCGGGAGGGAGTCGAGCGCCTCACCGTCGGCCTCGATGGTCTCGATGTTGGTCAGTCCGGCCTCGGCAGCGGCCTTGGCCGCGTAGGTGAGGATCGTGGGCGAGATGTCGGTGGCCACCACCGAGCCGGTGACGCCGACCCGCCGGCCCGCCGCCAGCGTCTGCCCGCCGGCTCCGGCCGCCACGTCGAGCACTCGGGCACCGGCCACGACACCGGCGGCATCGAGCATGCGCTCGGTCGCCTGGCCGAGCCATTCCTCCAGCTTCGGTCCCCAGCGGTGCCAGGCCTCAGCGGCGTCCTCCCACTGCCGGCGGGTGGTGGTCTTGTACTGGACAGGGTCGCAGGCCATGGGTTTCCTCCTCGTCTCGACCAACCTCTTCGAACCATTGGGCGCCAGATCGAGGGCTGATCGCGGAAGGTTCGGCCTGGCAGTTCGCCAGACGACAACGGCCCACCCGACAGCGAGAATGGGGCGGTGTCCGAATCCCCGGGTGCCCGCGGCGGGATGGTTTCGCTGGTTGGTCGCGACGAGCTGCTCAACCGGCTCGGCGCTCTGGTCGGGCGGGCCCTGACCGGTCAGCGTGTGACGGTGATGGTCACCGGAGAGGGCGGCGTCGGCAAGACGTCCCTGCTGCGGGCCGTCGTCGCCGAGGAGGGCGGGCAGGGGCCCCGGATCGGGTGGGGCACGTGTCTCGATGTGGAGGGCGCGCCGGGCTACTGGCCCTGGACCCAGGCGCTCGACGGGCTGGTGCGGGAGATCGGGTCCGAGCAGGCGCGCCGGTTGGCCGGCGACGACGCGCCGCTGCTGGCCACGATCGTCCCGGGGCTCGGGGACGCCTCGCACGGCGAGTTGACCGACCGTGCCCGGCTCCTGCTCTTCGATGCCGCCAGCCGCTTGCTCGACAGCCTGGCGTCGGACCGGGGGCTCGTCGTCGTGCTCGACGACCTGCAGTGGGCCGACGCGTCGTCACTGGCCCTCTTCGACTTCGTCGCCCGGGCCGCTGACCGTTCGGGGGTCTGCCTCATCGGTGCCTACCGCCACAACGAGCTGGATGCCTCGGCGCGGACGGTGCTCGGAGCGCTCGTCAGTCACAGCGAGCACGTCCACGTCGAGGGCATCGACGCCGAGGCCACTCAAGAGCTGGTGGCGCGCCTGACCGGACGAACCGTCGACCGGGCGACCGCCGATGCCATTCACCGGCGCACCGGCGGTCATCCGTTCTTCGTGCGGGAAGTCGCCCTTCTCGCCGGCCACGCCGATGGCGACGTCGAGCACATCCCGGCCGCCGTCCGCGATGTCATCGAACGGCGGATGGCCCGGCTCCCCGGGCCGACCCAGGCAGTGCTGGAGGTGGCCGCGATCCTGGGCACCGGCCTCCGGCCGGATGTCGCCGCTCGCGCTCTCGACACCTCTCCGCTCGCCGTCGAGGTCGCCGCCCGCGACGCCGTCGTGGCCGGGGTGCTGACGCCCACCGGCGAGGGACTCCGCTTCGCCCACGACCTGCTCCGGGAGACGATCCTCGACCGCCTGGAGCCCCCCCGCCGGGTGGCGCTGCACCAGGCGATCGGATCGGCCCTGGAGGAACGGGCGGCACGGACGGCACCCGCCGCGCCGGCCGAACTGGCCCGGCACTTCATCGCCGCCGTTCCGCTCGACGGGCCCGAACGGGCCGTTCGATGGGCCCTGCAAGCGGCCACGGCCGACTGTGAGGCCCTGGCCTTCGCCGAGGCCGCCGGGCACTTGCGCCGCCTCCGGGCCAGTCTCGCCGAGGCGGCCGTCGACCTCGCCGACCACCAGCTGTTCGACGTCCTCGTCGCCGAAGCGGACGCCCTCGCCCGCGCCGGAGGCACCCTCGACGCCCGGGGCCTGCTGCGCGCCGCCCGCGACGTCGCCGATCGCATGCAGGACCCCGACCGGACGGCGAGGGTGGCGCTGGCCACGGCCGAACTCGGGGCCCGCTTCGCCGTCCGCCGGGACGAGATCGTGCGGGAACTCGACCGGGCCCTCACCGTCGTCGCCGGCGCCAACCCGGCGCGGGAGGCGCAGCTCACCGCCACGCTGGCCCGCGAACTGCAGCACTCGGTGGCGGAAGACCGTCCCCGGGCCGGACCCTTGAGCGAACGGGCCCTGGAACTGGGGCGACAGGCCGGCGATCCGGCCACGCTGGCCGCCTGCCTCCTGGCCCGCCACGACGTGCTCTGGACCGCGGGCACCGAGGTCGAACGAGCTGACATCGCCCGGGAGATCATCGCCGTCGCCCTCGACGCCGGCGACGACGAGCGCCACGCCCAGGGCCTGCTCCTGCTGGCCAACGCCCTGCTGGAGCACGGTTCGCCCGCCTTCCAGGCCGCCCTCGACGGCTGCCTGGTCATCCTCGACCGCCTGCGCCAGCCGCTCCACCGCTATCTGGCCGAGACCAGGCGGGCCTGCCTCGCCATGCTGCACGGCCGGCTCGACGAAGCGGACGAGCGCATCGAGCACGCGGCGGTGCTCGGCGATCGCATCCGCGAACCGGACACCGGCAACGTCCGCATGTCGCAGCGCCTCGAGTTGGTGCGGGGCCGGGGTCGGGCGGACGAACTGCGGGCCTTCGCCGCCGACGCCGTGGCCCACTGGACGGGTGCGCCCATCCATGCCCACGCCGTCGCCGCCGGGTTCTCCGCCCGGGCGGGCGACCTGGGGGCGGCCCGGCACCACGTCGCGGCGGTCGTCGACCTCGGGACCTGGCGAGCGGACCGCTCCTACCTGTGGTCGGTGTTCGTGCGGGAACTGGCCCAGGCCGCCGTGGCCCTCGGCGACCGGGACGTGTGTGCGCAACTGCTCGACGACCTCGCCCCGGTGGCCGGTTCGTGCGGTGTCAACGGCGCGGTCGTCGCCTTCGCCGGCAGCCACGCCCACACGGCCGGCCTCCTCGCCGCCGCGCTCGATCAGGCCGACCGGTCGCGGCAGTTGCTGGAGCAGGCGAGCGAGACCTACCAGCGCCTCGGCGCCGCCGGCTGGTATGACGAAGCCTGCCGGGATCTGGCCGCGGTCCAGTCGATCGCCGCGGCACCCGCGCCGACTGCTTCGATGTGCCGGCGTGGCGGCGTCTGGCACGTCACCTTCGGGGGAGTCAACGCGGTCGTGCCCCACACCAAAGGCCTCGCCGACATCGCCCGGCTCCTGGCCACGCCCGGGACCGAAATCCACGTGCTCGACCTCATGGACGCCGCTGACCGGTCCGGACCCGGAGGATCCCTCGCCGACCGCCGCGCGCTCGACGCCTACCGGATGCGTCTCGCCGACCTCGAGGCCGATGCGGCCGAGGCGGCCAGCCAGCACGACGACGAACGGTCGGCCCGATTGGAGGCCGAGCGGCAGGCGTTGCTCGAGGAGCTCGGACGGGTCCGAGGCGTGCAGGGCCGGGTCCGCCAGTTCGCCAACCATCCGGCCGAACGGGCCCGAAAGGCGGTGGCCGCCCGGGTCCGCGACGCCATCGGCAAACTCGAGTCGCCCCTGCCCGAGCTGGCCGGCCATCTCCACCGGACGATCGTCACCGGCACGTACTGCCGCTACCGCGGCGAGCCCGGTATCACCTGGGACGTCGGCGGCCCTCCGGACGATTCGTGGGCTACAGGCCGCTCAACCTGACGGCTCCGCGAGCCGTTGCTACTCGAGGCCGTAGCGCTCGAGCGTGGCAGGGACGTACGGCTGTCCAGGGTCGGGATGTGAGGGCGCCGTCAGCGACCACACGGCGTCATCGGCGACAAGGGGACGGTCGCGACGAGGCGGAACAGAGGCGGGCTTCCACCGGTCAGCCTCCGGGTCGTATGCGTAGGCTTCGGAGCTCTCAGGTGCGGGTCGGTAGATCATCCGGTCGAGCCACATGCTGTAGGCAGCCCGGAGGTCCTTTCCACCCGGCGGCTCGGCTGCCTCCCACCAGTCGTCGGCGTGGATGTCGTACACGGCCATCCCGGGTTCGGGTCCGAGCATGTCGGTCGGGGGCTCTGTTTGGCGGCTGCGGCCGAACTGGAAGACGAAGCGGCCGGAGATGGCGAAGCTTGCATGTACCACCCGGTCGGCGTCCGGCCCAGGTTCGGTCGGGCGCCACTGTGCGTCTCCGGGCGCCCAGCGCACGATGTCGTGCATGTCGTAGCCGTCAGTGGCGATCACTTCGGGGCCGGTCCAGGCGAGCAGGCCCTGATAGTCGCGGACAGGTGGAGCAGGCAGTGGGGTCCACTGGTCTGTGTCGGGCCGGTAGGCCTCCGCGATAACCCGACGGTCAGCGTCCCAGCCGAGCACGACGAACCGGTCGTCGGCCCACATACCCTGGCCGAGGACCAGGCGGCCCGGCGCGGCCATCTGCCGCCACTGTCGAGTCGCCGGGTGATACAAGGCGCCGGCGGAGCTCCGCGTCCCGGGTACGGGCCCCCACACCAGCAACTCATGACCGGTCCAGACCGCGCTGGCTTCGAAGCCGAGTGCAGGGATGGGGGCCGGCGGGATGCGCTCCCAACGGTCAGCCTCCGGGTCGTAAGCCATGCCGTCCACGACCGCCGTTCCGAGGTACCCCGGATATCCCGGGGGGTAGCCGAGGGAGAAGTCGTAGCCCTTCTCGTCCGGTGCATGGGTGACCCCGCCCCAAAAGAGAAGGCGTTGGCCAGTGGAGACATGCTCCCACGGATAGCGGATCGGAAGGGGCATGGTCGCCGCCGTCTGCCACTGCGCACTCTCAGTTCCGGCTCGGGTTCGTGGCCCAGTTACCGGCTCGCCGCTGTCGCGTTGGACGGCGACCTCGGCTCCGCCGCAGGCTGCCGCCAGCACCGTGGATACGACGAGCATCCAAGGCTTGATGGCGCCGCGACGCATCATGTTCCTCCCGCCCCGCTCACTCCTGGTGAGACGGCCGCAAAGGCCATTGGGTTCCGTGAAACGCCGAGAGATTCGCCCGCGGCGTCCCGAGACGGCCCCGGCGGTTCTGAGCGGACGTCCATGAGCTGATCAGCAAGTCAGAGCCATTGTCCGGACGTCGGTGGCGCGTCACCAGCGGTCCCAGCGGGCCGAGTGACGAGGGCGGGGCGGCGCAACATCCCAGTCGCCGCGGGCCAGGGCAACCTTGTCGGCCCGGCGGGCGGCACGCTTGGCTCGGCGAGCGTCCTCGCCGACGCCCCACTTCCCGCCCAGCGGTCCGGGGCCGTAAAACGGCGGCCATCCGCCAAGTTGGTTTGCGAGGGCACGCTGGCGGGCCCACCGGCCAGTGGCCCGGCGGGAGGTTCGTGGTGCAGCGGGCGTCGTGGAGTCATGGATCGGTTCACGCCAGTCGGCCGGCAAGCGGCGACCGGCCCGATGGGCGACCTGCGCCCAAGGCGGCATCGTGTTGTATGTGCGGGACACGGGGGCGCTCCCTCCGTGCCTGACGGTCAGGCACCTACAACACGCGCCGACCTCCTCTCGCTCGCGTCCGCTGGCCGAGTGCCTCCTCCGATGGTCCCCGACCGCTGGACGATTCGCAACCGCGTTTGTGTGCGGACCGGTGGCCTGCGCCGGCAAAGCACCGTCGAGCCGGCGCTACTCCGGCAAGTGCGAGATGTAGGCCGCGACGCAGTAGTCGAAGGCGTCGACGCCCCGGGCAGGATCCATGCCGTAAGGAACGATGGGCCGCCAAGACGCCAGCGGAGCGGGATGCACGCGAACCCGAGGACGATTACGGCCAAGACGGCGAAGCACCTGAGATTGAGAGTCACGTCTACCCCCGGTCGCAGCCGAATGGCCGACACCAGGAGGTGATGGTCCGGTGGGCTCGCGCCGAGAGACGAGGTGGCTCCTCCAGGTCGAGCCACGGATCCATATCCAGATGATTCCACCGGTCCCGACGGAACCCTTGCTTCTCCGCAAAACCTCCGCAGATGTGCGTCGTCTCCGTTGGTCAGAGGCTTCCCGCGACGGCTGCCGGACCGGGTGGGTCGCAGCCGAAGTGCCATAGAGGGCCGGCGACCCAGTACCCGTCCCTGATGGCGGCGGGTATTCGGACGGCCGCGGCTTACGGCGCCGCCCTGGCCCGGGAGGAGCTCGTCCCGCTCGACCCGGGAGGGTGAAGGTCGAACTCCACGAGCACCGGCCCGCCTCCCTGGGCGAGGGTCCTCAGCGCGACCGGTCGCGCCCAGGGCCCTTATGGGGCCTCAATCGCGACCGGTCGCGCTCAGGCACCGGGCGATCCATCGCGATCGCGTGTGGGCCCGCGTGGGACGGGCGATGGAACGGATCTGGACGCGAGACAGGGCCGGCGGAAGACCGGCCCTGCGCTGCGCTTCTGTCTGAGTCGGGACGGCGGGATTTGAACCCGCGACCTCAGCGTCCCGAACGCTGCGCGCTGCCAAGCTGCGCTACGTCCCGAAGGGTCCGAGTTTAGCCGACCTCTTCCTGGAGGCCGGCAGGGGTTTCTTGGTCGCCGGCCGCTTCGGCGGCTTTGCGCTGCTCTTCGGCGGCCAGGAGGGTCTTCACGGTGCGGCGGAGGGTGCCGGCGTCGATCGGCTTCACGAGCATCGCGTCGGCCGTGGAACGCCGGCCCAGGAATCTGTCGGCTTCCCGGTCGAGGAGGAGCAGGATCGGGACGTGGGGGAGGCGCCCGCCCGACTCCTCGAGCCGCAGGTCGAGGGCCACGGCCATGCCGCCCATGTTGCCGATCTGGAGGTCGACGATCACGAGATCGGGGTGCTTCTCGGCCACCACCGTGCGGACGTCGCGGCCCCGTTCGACGTCGATGACCTCGAAGCCCGGCCCGCAGAGGGCGGCCCGGACATGGTCCCGGACCCAGGCGGCGTCGCTGGCGGCGACGATGGTCGGCATGGCGGGAAGGCTACCCGCCGCCCGCCGAGTCGCCCGAAGCGGCTCCCAGCAGGTGGTGGCCGACCTCGGTGAGGCTGGCGATGTCGCACACCTCCACCTCCAGCAACGGCACCTTCACCACCGGCACCCGGCCGACCGACCGTTCGAGGCCTTCCAGATGGCCGCGCTCCCGCTTCGACAGCTCGATGAAGTCGGCCAGGTTGGCGTACAGCTCGTCGAGCGGGGCGCCGGCCGGCCCGCCCCCGCCGGTCGGACGGCGCCCGTCGGGCTCGGGAACGACCCCCCCGAAGTCGGGGTGGATCCGGTTCACCACCAGGCCGCTGATCCGCAGGCCCGCCGCGTCGAGGCGCTCGGCGAAGTAGCCGGCCTCGGAGACGGCGTCCCGGGCCGGGGCGGTGACCAGCACGAAGGCGGTGGCGTCGTCGCCCAGGAGGTCCATGACGCGCTGGGCCCGCTGCCGGAACCCGTCCTCCATACCCTCGAAGGCCTGGAAGAACAGGACGAGGTCCTCCACCACCTCCGTCCCGATCACCTTGGACACGGAGCGGAAGAAGGCCTGGAGCGCCATGTTGGCCACCCGGAACGACGCCCGGGTGGGGGCCATGACCAGCCGGAACAGCCTGTTGTTGAGCAGGCGGGTGAGCCGGGCCGGGGCGTCGAGGAAGTCCAGCGCGTTGCGGGTCGGCGGGGTGTCGATGACGATCAGGTCGTAGCCGCCCTCGTCGTGGAGTTCATGGAGCTTCTCCATGGCCATGTACTCCTGCGTGCCGGCCAGGGCCCCGGAGATGTTCCGGTAGAAGCGGTTCTCGAGGATCCGCTCCCCCTGGACCGGATCGGGGGCGTACTTCAGGACGAGGTGGTCGAAGGTCGACTTGGTGTCGAGCATGAGGGCGGACAGGCGGCCGCCGGCGGGGGCCGCACCGTCGGGGTCCCACAGCGTCCGGTCGATCTCGTGGGCGGTATCGGACAGGGCGTCGAGGCCGAGGGCGTTGGCCAGCCGCTTGGCCGGGTCGATGGTCACCACCACGGCGTTGCGGCCGGCCCGGGCGCCGGCCAGCGCCAGGACGGCGGCCGTTGTCGTCTTGCCCACCCCGCCGCTCCCGCAGCACACGATGATCGGTTGCTCGGCGGCCAGCCGGGCCAGGGCCCCCGCCGCCCCGGGGGCGGGGGGGCGCGGGGGCCCGCCGGGCCGGGGGCCCGGCGGGCCGGTCGGGGGCGCTCACGCCCCGACCGGCAGGGCGCTCACCCCGGCGGTGAGCGCGTCGGCCAGCACCTCGAGTTCGGCCGGTCCGATGTCCGAGGAGAAGATGAACGGCAGGACGACCTGCGGCAGCTCGGGGAGCCGCTCGACCAGCCGGGCGAGCTGCTCCTCCTGCAGTCGGCGCCGGCTGGTCACGAAGCGGGCGGCCCGGGCCAGGTGCTCCACCTCGCCGTCGGGGACGGCGACGCCGGCCTGCTCCGCCGCCGCCCGGATCTCCTCCGGACTCGTCAGCCCGTCGATGGGCCGGTCGGGGTAGAGGCCGTTGACCACCAGCGGGCCGAGGGTCATGCCGATCCGGTCGAGGAAGGCCTCGGCGGTCTCGGCGGTCTCGTTGACCGGCGTCTCCTCGGGCAGGGTGACCAGCAGCACCTGCGCCCGGTCGGGGTCGGCCAGCATCTCGGTGACCTCCACCGCCTGGGTGAGGACGGGCCCGACCCGCACCGCGTCGAGCAGGCCTTTGGGCGAGAGAAGGAAGGTGACGGCGTGGCCGGCGGCCGGCCCGTCGACCACGATGACGTCGGCCGCCCGGGCCCGCTGGAGCGACTTGACCTTGCCGAGGACCAGGATCTCCTTCATCCCCGGCACGGCGGTGGCCACGATGTCGAGGGCGCCGCTGCCGACGAGCCGCTTCGATATCCGCCCGAGGCCGTGGGTCTCGAGGTATTCGAGGAGCGCCTCGTCGGCGGCCAGCGGCAGGACGGTCACGCCGGGATAGACCTCCTGCTCCCGGTCGAGGTTGGCCACGCCGAACATCGAGCCCAGCCCGGACTTGCCCTCCAGCTCCACGAGCAGCACCGTCCGGCCCGCCCGGGCGGCGGCCACGGACAGAGCGGCGGCGGTCGTCGTTTTGCCCACTCCGCCCTTCCCGGCCAGGATGATCACCCGGGACGAGGAGCACCATTCGGCCAGCTCCATTGCCCTCAATCGTAGAGACACCTCGTGCGACGCCCGCTCTTCGCCTGTCTGGCCTTCCTCTCCGTGGCCCTGTCGTGGGCCGCGACCCCCGGCGCGGCCGGAGCGGCCGACGCCCCCGAACGGCACATCGAGGTCGTGCAGGTGGAGGGGGCCATCGACCCCGTCGTGGCCGATCTCATCAAGGATTCGATCCGCCGCGCTCAGACCAACGGCGCCTCGGTCGTGATCCTCCAGATCAACTCCAAGGGCGCGCTCGACACCGATCCCCTCGAACTCATCGACGCCGTCCGCACCTCCAAGGTGCCGATCGCCACCTGGGTCGGGCCGGGGAAGGCGAACGCCGGCGGTGCCGCGGCGGCGCTCGTGGCCTCCGCCTCCTTCGCCGCCGCGTCGCCGAGCGCCCGGTTGGGGCCGATCGTCCCTCTCCGGCTCGACGGGAAGTCTCCGGAGGGCGGCGTCCTGCTCAACGCCGACCCCGGCTCACGGCCGGTGGATCCCTGGACCTCCGCTCGCTTCAACGCCCTTGACGACCGCAGGGTCTCCGGGTCCAAGGCCGCCGAGGACGGCGCCATCGACGCCGTCGCCCCCACACTCGGCGACGTCATCGTGGCGCTCAACGGCCAGGAGGTGCCGACCGCCGCCGGGCCCGTCCGCCTCTCGACGGCCAAGCAGGTCGACACCAAGGACGGGCCCCGCCAGAGCGTCGACCAGCCGGTGAGCTTCCGGAAGCCGGGCACCTTCGAGAACGTCCAGCACTCGCTGATCAGCCCCTCGGTGGTGTTCCTGCTGCTCATCGTCGGTCTGGGGCTGATGGTCTTCGAGTTTTTCACGGTCGGGATCGGCCTGGCGGGAGCGACCGGCGCGCTGGCGGTGGCCGGCGCGTTCTACGGCGCCTCGCACCTGCCGGTGACCTGGTGGGCCATGGGCCTCCTCCTCCTGTCGACGTTCGGTTTCGCCGTCGACGTCCAGGCCGGACACCAGGGGTTCTGGACTGGCGTCGGTGTCGTCGGGCTCCTCGCCGGAGCGTTCAAGCTCTTCGGTGGGTCGTCGGCCCTCGACGTGCCGCTGTGGCTGATCGTCGTCATCTTCGTCGGGCAGATCATCTTCATGCTGGGGGGCATGACGGTGGCGGTGCGGAACCGCTTCTCGATCCCGACGGTCGGTCGGGACTCGATGATCGGGGAGCTCGGCGAGGCCCGGACGGAGCTGAATCCGGACGGGGTGGTCACCGTCCGGGGCGCTCCCTGGCGGGCCCGTACCCACCGGGGACGACCGGTTTCCGCCGGCGGTCCGGTGCGCGTCGTGGCCGTCGATCGCCTCGTTCTGGAGGTCGAACCGGGGGACGCGCCGGCCGAGGTCTAGACCGTCTGTGACGTGGTGTGAACCGTCTGTAACAAGGCCGATTTGCACCCTTGTCTGGGGGGGTCGGCCGAGATAGGTTCCCGAGCCGCGAGCCGGCGGAACCCCGCCGCCCGGCCAGCTTTTTCAGCGAGAGAGGAACCATGTTCGGGAGCGCGCGGACGCTCGAAGAGGTGTGGCAGCTGCGGGCTGCCTGCCGGGGACCCGACAGCTCGTTGTTCTTCCCCCCCAGCCACTTCGAACGCAAAGACGAGAAGGAATTCCGCGAGGAGCGGGCCAAGGCGATCTGCAAGACCTGTGCGGTGCGCCGCGAATGTCTCGACTACGCACTGCGGATCCGTGAACCCCACGGGATCTGGGGTGGGCTCAACGAGCTCGAACGCAAGACCAAGCTGGCTGCCCGGGCCGGCTAGCGCCTAAGTCCCCAACCTCGGGCCGGGGAAGCGTTCGTCTCCCCGCCGGCGGGTCACTCCCTCGGCATCGAAGTGGGCCAGGATGGCCAGGACGTACTTGCGGGAGGACCCGAGGATGTCGCGGGCCTGGGACACGGTGAGAGAGCCGTGACGCTCCAGGCCCTCCCGGATGGCGTGGCGCGCCTTCTCGATGGCGGCGACGGTGAAGATGGTGCCGTCGAGATCGAGGAGCAGGCCCTCGCGCAGCAGCCCGCGGACGATCTCCGGTGACCCGCCGACCTCGGCCGGCGCCGGCGGCGAGAACGGGACGGCGTCGAGGGCGGCCAGGAGCTTCTGCGCCTCCGGCTCGCCGGCGACCCGCCCCCGGTGGGTGCTGAGCCGCGCCCGGCCCTGCTCCACGACCAGGCCCTCCGTGCCTTCGAGGGCGGCCCGGGCCCGGGCGGCGTCGAGGCCGAGGGCGGCGGCCAGGGCCGGCAGGTCGAGACCCGGCTCGAGGGGCTGCTTGCGGTGGTACTCGGCCACGAGCTCGAGGGCCCGGCGCCGCAGGTCGGCCAGGACCCCGGCCGCCACGAGGTGCTCCCCGGCCGGACGGGCGGCACCGGAGCGCTCCAGGTCCTCGGCGAGTTGCTTGGCCTCGCCGGGCCCCACCCCGGCCAGCGGCCCGATCTCCGCCGGCCGCAGCCAGGGCCGCCCGGCGAGGATCCTGGGCCCGATCGGGAGGGGCAGCCGCTCGGCCGCCAGCCGGGCCCGCCCGACCGGCGACACATCGAGCACCTCGGCCCCTCCGACCGTGGTCTGGCTTCCCGAGTCCCGGAGCACGATCCGGTCGCCGGGCTGAAGGGGAAGGGGGACGTCGAGCCGCAGCCGGCCGAAGCGGGCGCGGCCGGTCGTCTCGGCGCCCGGCTCCTCCGACGGGCGGATGAGCCGGAGCCGGACGTCGTGTTCCCCCGAGCCGATGTAGGCCTTGTAGAGACCCTGGTGGAGCTCGACCTCCGGCAGAGCCGTCAGGGCCGCGTCCACCACCGAGGTCACCACCCACTGGTCGGGCAGGACGACGGCGGAGCCACGGGCCAGATCGGTGTGGTCGATCGCGGCCAGGTTGAGGGCGACCCGGCGGCCGGGACCGGCCGCCGACAGTTCCTCGTGGTGGCTCTCGATGTGGCGGACGCGGGCCCGCTTGCGGCCGGGGAGGATCACCACCTCGGCGTCGAGGGGCAGCGTGCCGCCGGCCATCGTGCCGGTGACGACGGTGCCGGCGCCCTTGGCGGCGAAGACGCGGTCGACCCACAACCGGGGCCGGCCCCGGTCGGCGGCCAGCGGGGCGGAGGCGAGCATCTCGTCGAGGGCCACCCGCAGCTCGTCCAACCCCCGGCCCGAACGGGAGTCGACGGCCAGCACCGCGGTGGGGGTGAAGGAGGCGGTGCCGGCCAGCCGCTCCTCGACCTCCAGGCGGGCCAGTTCCAGCAGGTCGTCGTCGACGAGGTCGGCCTTGGTGATCACGGCGAGCCCGTGGGAGATGCCGAGCAGGTCGAGGATCCGGAGGTGCTCCTCGCTCTGGGGCATCCACCCCTCGGTGGCCGCCACCACCAGGATGGCGGCCTCGACCGCCCCCACGCCGGCCAGCATGTTCTTGAGGAACCGCACGTGGCCCGGCACGTCGACGAACCCGAGCTCCTGACCCGACGGCAGGGTGGTGAAGGCGAACCCGAGGTCGATGGTGAGGCCCCGGGTCTTCTCCTCCGGCCACCGGTCCGGATCGGTCCCGGTCAGGGCCAGGACGAGCGACGACTTTCCATGGTCGACGTGCCCAGCCGTGGCGACGACGCGCATCGACGCGGTCACGCCGTGATTTTGCCGAGGGCCGCCGCCAGCCGCGTGTCGTCGGACGGGTCGACCGTGCGGAGGTCGCAGATCACGGCGCCGGCGTCGACCCGGGCGACGATGCCGGAGGAACGCAGGGCGGCCAGGGCGGCGTCGGCGTCGGGGACCTCCACTGCCACTCCGCAGGACGGGATCGTCAGGCCGGGCAGCGAGCCGCCGCCGGCGACCGCTTCCGTGTCGACGACCTTGGCCGCCGGCACCGACGACGCCAGCGCCTCGGCCCGTTCCCGCAACACGGCGACAGGGGTGGCGGCCATCCGCCACAGCGGAACCGCGTCGCCGTCGTCGGCCAGATAGGCCAGCGCCACGGACTGCAGGGCGGCCAGCGCCATCTTGTCGGCCCGGACGGCCCGGGCCAGCGGGTGGCGGGCGACGGTGGCGACGAGGTCCGCCCGCCCGGCGATCACACCGGCCTGGGGGCCGCCCAGCAACTTGTCGCCGGAGAACGTCACCAGGGCGGCGCCGGCGGCGAGGCACTGGCGGGCGCCGGGCTCGTCCCGCAGCCAGGCCGGCCGCTCGGCCAGCCACGGTGTCGTCTCGTCCAGGAGGCCCGAGCCGATGTCGACCACCACCGGCGGGCCGAGACCGGTCAGCTGCTCGACGGGCGCCGACTCGACGAAGCCGATCATCCGGTAGTTCGAGGCGTGGACCCGCAGGATCAGGGCCGTCTCCGGCGTCAGCGCCCGCTCGTAATCGGCCCGGCGGGTGCGGTTGGTCGTGCCGACCTCGACCAGGCGGGCCCCCGATTCGGCCATCACGTCGGGCACCCGGAACCCGCCGCCGATCTCGACCAGCTCCCCGCGGGAGACGATCACCTCCCGGCCCCGGGCCAGCGCGGCCAGCACCAGCAGGACGGCGGCGGCGTTGTTGTTCACCACCAGCGCCGCCTCGGCGCCGCAGGCCTGGGCCAGGAGAGCGCCGGCGTGCTCCTGGCGGGAGCCCCGGACACCCCGGTCGAGCCGGAACTCCAGGTTCGAGTAGCCGGCGGCCACCTCGGCCACGGCCGCCAGGGCGCCGGCACCGAGCGGCGCCCGTCCGAGATTCGTGTGGACGATCACCCCCGTGGCGTTGACGACCGGCTGGAGCAGCGACCGGCCGAACTCGGCGGCGCGGCGGCGGGCCTCGCCCAGCACCGCCTCCTCCGCCACCGTCTCACCGGCCTCCGCCCGGGCCCGCGCCTCGTCGACCACCGACCGTGCGACGGCCACGGCCAGACCGTGCGGCAAACCGCCCAACTCCGCGAGGACCTTCGTCACGGAGGGCAGCGCGCGTCGGGAATCCACAACGGCAAGCGTAGGCTTTCGGGCCATGAGCCCCCGTCTCCCCCGGCTTCGTCTCCCCCGGCCCCGGACGTTCTTCAAGTGGCTGGCCATCAGCCTGGCCGCCATCCTGATCGTCCCGCCGGCCACCGCCGGCGTGGCGCTGGCCACCTACCTCTTCATGCCGCTCCCGGCCTCGCTGCCCCAGGAGAAACCGCAGGCCGATTCCCGGATCAGCACCGTCTACGCGGTGGACGGCACGCCCATCGGCGAGTTCAAGGAAGCGGAGCAGCGGGTCGTCATCCCGGCCGAGGAGATCCCCGAGACGATGAAGATCGCGGTGATCGCCTCGGAGGACCAGAACTTCTACGAGCACTCCGGCGTCGACTGGCGGGGCATCGTCCGGGCGTTCTGGGCCGACGTCCGCCATCGTTCTCTCAAGCAGGGCGGCTCGACCATCACCCAGCAGCTGGCGAAGAACCTCTACACCGACGGCGAGCGCACGATCACCCGCAAGGCCAAGGAGGCGCTGATCGCCGCTCAGGTCGAGCGGGTCATGAGCAAGGAGGAGATCCTCGCCAAGTACCTCAACACCGTGTACATGGGCGACTCGGTGTTCGGTGTGCAGGCGGCCGCCCAGTCGTACTTCAAGAAGAACGCCAGGGACCTGACGCTGTCGGAGGCCGCCCTCCTCGCCGGCGTGCTGCCCGCCCCGAGCCTCTACTCGCCCCGCAGCAACCCGGGGCCGGCCGAGCGTCGCCGCAACGAGGTGCTCGATCTCATCGAGCGGCACCGCTTGGCGTCACCGGAGGAGATCGCCAAGGCCAGGGCCGACTCCCACAAGGACAGCGCCGGAAAGGTCAGGCCGGGGCCCAAGATCTATCCGCCTCCCGGGGTCGTCGGGAAGTACCCCTACTTCCTCGACTACGTCCGGATCTATCTCCTCGAAGTGAAGAAGTACGACCCCGATCTGGTCTACCGGGGAGGCCTCCGGATCGAGACGAGCCTCGACCCGCACCTCCAGGAGCACGCCGAGAAGCTCCTCAAGAAGACGTTCCCGGCCGAGAAGGACCCCGAGGCGGCGCTCGTCGCCATCGAGCCCCAGACGGGCTTCGTCCGCACGGTCGTCGGCGGCACCAACTGGGAGGAGTCGAAGGTCAACCTGGCCCTCGGTCGCCTGGGCGGCGGCTCGGGCCGTCAGGCCGGTTCCTCGTTCAAGCCGTTCGTGCTGGCCCGGGCCTTCGAGGCCGGCGTGGCACCCGCCAAGACCTATCCCGGCCCGTCCTGCATCACGCCCCGGGGCTTCCAGAAGCCCGTCTGCAACTACGGCGACAGCGGCTTCGGCACCTCGACACTGGCCCGGGCGATGGCGGCGTCCATCAACACCGTCTTCGTGCAACTCATCGTCGACGTGGGGATCAAGCAGACGGCCGAGGTGGCCAAGCGGCTCGGCATCACCAGTATCGACCCCGACAAGGCCCTCGGCGGTATCGCCATCGGCACGCAGGAGGTCTCCCCGATCGACATGTCGTCGGCCTTCGGGGTGTTCGCCGCCCGGGGCCTGCGGGCCGAGCCCACGCCCGTCCTCAAGATCACCCACCGGGACGGGTCGTTGCTGGAGGACAACACCCAGCAGGACCGGACGACCCGGGTCCTGGAAGAGCCGGTGGCCGACAACATGAACAAGGTCCTCACCGGCGTGATCGAGGGCGGCACCGGCACGGCGGCCAAGATCGGCCGGCCGGCGGCGGGCAAGACGGGAACCTCGGAGGAGTACCAGAACGCCTGGTTCGTGGGTTACACGCCGACCCTGTCGACGGCGGTGTGGGTCGGCCACAAGGAAGGCAACATCGCCATGCGGGGGGTGCGGGGCGTCGGCACGGTGACTGGCGGTAGCTGGCCGGCCCGGCTGTGGCACAACTACATGGTCGAAGCCATGCGGGGCGTCCCGGTGACGGAGTTCACCCAGCCGGCCCCGATCGAGTCGCTGGCCGACAAGGCCAAGCGGGAGGCCCGGGGCGGGTTCGACCTTGGTGGTCGGAATGATGTGCTCGGGATCCCCGGTGGGATGACCTACTTCCCGAGCGCTCCGCTGCCGGAGGTGAACCCGCCGACCACCACGACGACCGCCCCGCCCGTGGTGGAGGAGACGACCACGACGACGACGGCGCCTCCGACCACCTCGACCACCCGGGCGTCGGCGTCGTCCACGACGACCTCGACGTTCGGCTTCCGACGAAGTAGCTCGACGACAACGACGACGTTCCGGAGCCGCTTCGGACCCGGAAATTAGAAGAGTGGGCCGGCGCTGAGCCGGCCCACTCGAGTTCTCGGCCCTGCTTACCGGCGTTCGCCGGCCCCGCCGGCGTCGGCCGCCCCGGCCGGGCACTTCAGGATCTTCTCGCAGGCCGCCCGGATGTAGGGGGCGAACGTCACGCGGTCGGAGGTGAACCCCAGCGGCGTGTAGCCGGGGGCGCCGACGCCGAGCACCTCGCCCTTGGAGTTGAGGATCGGCCCGCCGGCGAACGGCCCGGTCACGGCGGCGTCATGCATGATCCCCGCCGCCGACACGTCGGCCACGAAGCCCTGGGTGATCGACCCACCGGCGCCACCGACGCCGGCCACGTCGAAGATCCGCTCGCCGTACTGGGGCGGCTGGTCGGCCGGGGCCCACTTCACCCGGGGCAGGCTGCCCTTGTTGACGATGAGCAGCGCCAGGTCCCGCTCCTCCTGCCAGGTCCACAGGGTGGCCTCGATCCGTTCGTTCCCCTTCCGCAGCGTCACCGGCGGGCCCGGCCGGCGCGTCGCCGCCTTCACCACCGTCAGCGACGTCACGAGGTACGACTTCTCGGCGTCCGAGGTGACCACGAACGCCGAGCCGGCCTGCGGCCGACCGAACTCGTCCTGGGTCTCGATCAGGTAGACGGAGTCCTTCACCTGGTCGACCAGCGACCGGAGGGTCTCCCCGGAGGCCCGCAGCTCCTTGATCGGCTCGATCTCCTTGCGGACCTGCACCTTGGCGTCTTCCGTCTCCTTGTCGATGTCCTCGATCGCCTTGTTGAACCGCTCCTCGAAGCCGGCGACGAACTTGTTGACCGTCTTCTCGAGCTTGTCCGTCCGGTGCTGGTAGTAGGCGAAGAGGATCGTCCCCCCGAAGGCGAAGCCGATCGCCGCCGCCAGCATGAGCACGACCACGCCCACGACGGTCCTGGGCAGGATCCGCTGGCCGAACCGTCCTTCGTCCGAGGCGATCCTGGCCCGACGTTGGCGGCGGGTCTCCTTCGGAGCCGCGGCGGGCCGTTCCTCGGGAGCTTCGGTACGCATGGACACGATGGTAGGCCCCCCGGGCCTCCGGGACTCGCACCCGCCTGGGAGGGCCCTGAGCCCGCCCCCCTAGAATGTTGAGGTCATGAGCGAGCCGGCGCCGCACGTCGAGGTGCAACCCGCCGCCACCGTGATGCTGGTGCGGGACGCCGGCGCCGGGCGGGGCGGGTCGCTCGAGGTGCTCATGTTGCGGCGCCATCCCGAGGCGGTGTTCGCCGCCGACGCCTGGGTGTTTCCCGGCGGGCGGGTCGACGAGGCCGACTTCGTGACGCCCATCGGCGCCGGCCCGTCCGACGCCGAGGCCAGCGCCGCCCTCGGCCTGCCCTCCGGCGGCCTGGCCTACTGGGTGGCGGCCGCCCGGGAGTGCTTCGAGGAGGCGGGAATCCTGCTCGCCCGCCACGCCGACACCGGAGAATGGCTCGACACCACCAACGAATGGAGCGCCGCCCGGTTGGCCCGCCACCGCCGGGAGGTCCACAGCGGGGCGACGACCCTGGCCGCCGTGCTGGAACCCGAGGGGCTCGAGCTCGACCTGTCCGGCGTCCACTACGTGTCGCACTGGATCACCCCGCCGCACCGCGGCAACGCCCGGCGCTTCGACACCCGCTTCTTCGTGGCCGAGGTGCCGCCCAGCCAGATCGTCTCCCACGACGCCACGGAGACGGTCGAGTCGATCTGGACGGCACCGGCCGACGCCCTGGCCCGCGGCGCCGACGGCGAGATCCTGCTCCTCATCCCGACCATCGCCAACCTCGAGGCGCTGGCCCGTTGCTCCTCCGTGGCCGAGTTCGTGGAGTCCCTATGCCCGACCTGACGCCGGGCGTGGCCAGCGCCCTCTCCCCCCTGGTGCGCCGGATCGTCGCTCCCAACCCCGGCCTCATGACCGGTCCGGGCACCAACACCTACCTCGTGGGCATCGACGAGGTCGCCGTCATCGACCCCGGCCCCGACGACGCCGGCCACATCGAAGCCATCGTCGGCGCCTCGATGCGGGAACGGGTGCGGTGGATCCTCGTGACCCACCACCACATCGACCATTCGGCCGGGGTCCGCCGGCTCAAGGAGGCGACCGGCGCCGAGATCGTGGCCTTCGGCCCGCCCAAGTCGGCCAGCGCCGACTGGACCCCCGACCGCAAGGCGAAGGACGGGGAGGTCATCGAGGGCACCGAGTGGGGCCTCGAGGTCCTCCACACTCCCGGCCACGCCTCCGACCACCTCTGCTTCTTCCTGGAGGAGGAGCGGGTGCTCTTCACCGGCGACACCGTGCTGTCGGGCTCGACCGCCGTCATCAACCCGCCCGACGGCGACATGGCTGCCTACCTCCAGTCGCTGGAGCGCCTCCGCAAGCGGCGGCTGACCCGCCTCTGTCCCGGCCACGGTGACGTCCTCGACGAGCCGAAGGCGATCCTGGCCGAGTACGTCGCCCACCGGCTCGAGCGGGAGAAGCAGATTCTCGAGATCCTCTCAGCCGGACCGAGCAAGATCAGTGACCTGGTGGCCAAGATCTACGTCGACGTCCCGGAGGCCCTCCACGACATGGCCGGCCGGTCCGTCCTCGCCCACCTGCTCAAGCTGAAGGCAGAAGGGCGGGTGTCAGGCCGCGACGCCAATTCGGCCTGGAAAGCCGCTTGATCCGTACCACCCCGTCCCGAAAGGGGGCCCACCATCGCCGAGCGCACCGGCAAGCGGGTGATGGACCTGGCCGAGGCGGCCGACCTCCTCCGCCTGCCGGTCGAGGCCGTCCGGGCCCTGGCCACCGCCGGCTACCTGAAGGTCAGCGGTGAGGACGGCAACGGCCCGTCGTTCTCCGTCTCCGACCTGAAGGGCTTCCTGGCCCGCAACGCCGACGGCGGTTCGGCGATCCTCGTCCCCGACGACGCCGATCCCACCGAGCTCCTCGAGGCGCTGGAGGGCCGCAGCGGCGAGATGGCCCGCCGGGCCCTCGACATCTTCCGCCGGGCGATGCCGGAGACGGCGTTGTGGACGGCCGACGACGAGCAGCGCTTCATCGAGCAGTCCACCGCCCGCTTCGACGCCATCCTGGCCGTCACCCGGGCCGGCGATGACGTCGACGACTCGCTGGTCGAGGACCTGCGCGACGTCGGCGCCTCGGCCGCCTGGGCCGGCAGCCCGCTGCCCCAGCTGCTGGTGGTGCTGCGGATCTCCCGCGACCTCGTGGTCCAGACGGCGGTGGAGATCGCCGAGGCCCGCGGCCAGGGGTCGAGCCAGGCGCTGGCCCTGTTGCTCACCCGGGTGCTTCCCGCCCTGGACCGACTCACCGACGCCCTGGCCCAGGGCTACTGGTCGGCGGTCATCGGCCGGGAGGAGAACGACCGGGCCCGCTACGAGCACGTCGTCGAGCAGTCGTCGGACGGCATCTACGAGCTCGACGTCACCGGCCGGCTGTCCTACGCCAACCCGTCCCTCCAGGCCATGGTCGGCCAGTCGCGGCTGGAGCTCGAGGGCGCCCGGCTGGAGCACATCTTCCAGGTGCTCGGCGAGGGTGGCGCCGAGGCCCTGGCCCGGCTCGACTCGGTCTCCACCGAAGAAGGGGGAGAGGCCGAGGTCACGTTCGAGGCGCTCCGGGCCGACGGCGTCCGCCGGGAGTTCCACGTCGTCACGTTCCCCCGCACCGAGGACGGGGACATCGTCGGTTACCAGGGCGTGGTCCAGGACGTCACCGCGGTGCGGGAGGCCGAACGGGCCCGTCACGAGTTCCTGGCGATGGTGACCCACGACCTGCGCTCGCCGATCACCACGATTCTCGGTCTCGGTGTGACGCTGGAGGCCTACGCCGAGGAGCTCTCCGTCGAGCGGATCCGGCGGACGGGGGCGTCCATCCGCCGGCAGGCCGAGCGCATCAGCCGGGTGGCCGACGATCTGTACGAGGTGTCCCGGCTCGAGACCCACTCGTTGCGGCTCACGCTGCGGCCGACCGACGTCCTCGGGGCGGTGGAGGCGGCCCTCACGGCGCTGGAGGATCCGTCGGACGTGGAGGTCGAGGTGCCGGAGGGGTTGGAGGTGCTGGCCGACGGCCGGCGGCTGGAGCTCATCGTGGCCAGCCTGGTGGAGAACGCCCTCGACCACGGCGCCCCGCCGGTGATGGTCGAGGCGTGGGAGGAACCGGACGGCATCGACCTGGTGGTGACCGACTCCGGGCCCGGCGTCCCGCCGGCGGCGGTGCCCACGCTGTTCACCCGGCCCGGCTCGGGCATCGGCCTGTACCTGGCCCGGGGGCTGGCCGAGGCGATGGGTGGGCGGGTGGCCTACGAGCCCGGCCCGGGCGGGCGGGGGTCGACGTTCCGGGTGCATCTGCGCCGCCCACCCGCCCGCTGAAAGCTCTTCTTTCCGGGGGACACCCCCGAACCCCCGGGCCTGCGGGCGCGGCCCCCGGCGAGGAGGACTACGTTTCGCGGTCATGGGACTCATGAAGCGGTTCTCCGAAGTCATGAAGGCGAAGACGTCCAAGCTGCTGGACAAGGCCGAGGATCCGCGGGAGACCCTCGACTACAGCTACGAGAAGCAGCTGGAGATGGTCCAGAAGGTGCGGCGGGGCCTGGCCGACGTCGCCACCTCCCGCAAGCGGCTCGAGCTCCAGACGACCCAGCTCAAGGCGTCGGCCGACAAGCTCGAGGGGCAGGCCCGCCAGGCGGTGGCCGCCGGCCGGGAGGACCTCGCCCGCGAGGCCCTCAACCGGCGGGCCGGCATACAGCAGCAGCTCGATTCCCTCGACACCCAGCGGGCCCAGCTCCAGAGCGAGGAGGACAAGCTCACCCTCGCCCTGCAGCGCCTGCAGACCAAGGTCGAGGCGTTCCGCACCAAGAAGGAGACCATCAAGGCCACCTACACGGCGGCCGAGGCGCAGGCCAAGATCGGCGAGGCCGTGTCGGGCATCTCCGAGGAGATGGGCGACGTCGGCCTGGCCATCCAGCGGGCCGAGGACAAGACGGCCACCCTCCAGGCCCGGGCCGGAGCGGTGGACGAGCTGCTCGCCTCCGGGGCGCTGGACGACGTGACGGCCTCGCCCGGCGGTGACATCCAGGCCCAGCTCGACGCCCTGTCGGCCGGCTCCGCGGTCGACGCCGAACTGGCGAGGATGAAGGCCGAGCTGGGCGCCGGCGCCCCGGCCCCCAAGGAGATCTCATCGGGAGGCGAGACCAAGTGATCCTGCGGATTCTCGGCGAGGGCCAGCTCGAGGTGCCGTCCGACGCCGTGGCGGAGCTCAACGACCTCGACGAGCTGCTGATCACCGCCATCGAGAAGGGCGACGAGGAGGCGTTCCGCACCGCCCTCGTCGACCTGGTGGGCAAGGTCCGGCAGGTCGGCAAGCCGGTGGCCGACGACTACATCGGCCCTTCGGAGCTCATCCTGCCCGCCACCGACGCCACGCTCGAAGAGGTGCGAGAGCTCCTCTCCGACGAAGGCCTGATCCCGGGATAGTGATGACGCGATGAGTACCGGGCGGGGCTATCCCCGCGATCCCGGGCTGGCCGCCCGCATGGTGTTCGTGATGTTCCTGCTCGGGCTGCTGTACGTGGCGGTCATGGCCGGGCTGTTCGCCGCCGGCGTCAACGCCGGGGTGGTGCTGATCATCGCCGGCGGGCTGCTGTTCGCCCAGTACTACTTCTCGTCGAAGATCGCCCTGTTCTCGATGAACGCCCGGGAGGTGTCGCCGGCCGAGGCGCCCCAGCTGCACGGCATCGTCGACCGGCTCTGCGCCCTCGCCGACATGCCGAAGCCGCGGGTGGCGGTCGCCGACAGTGACGTCCCCAATGCCTTCGCCACCGGACGGAGCCCGAAGGACGCCGTCGTCTGCGCCACCACCGGCATCATGCGCCGGCTGGAGCCCGCCGAGCTCGAGGCGGTGCTGGCCCACGAGCTGTCGCACGTCGCCCACCGCGACGTGGCGGTCATGACGATCGCCGGGTTCCTCGGCGTGGTGGCGGGCTTCATCACCCGATCGATGTTCTGGTTCGGGCCCGGGATGACCGGCGGCCACCGCGACAACGACCGGGAGAACAACGCCTTCCTTCAGTGGATGGTCATTCTCCTGGTGTCGATCATCGTCTACGCCATCTCGTTCATCCTGACGAGGGCGCTGTCGCGCTACCGGGAGCTGTCGGCCGACCGGGGCGCGGCGGTCATCACCGGGGCGCCGTCGACGCTGGCGTCGGCGCTGGTCAAAGTGACCGGGGCCATGGGCCGGATCCCGACCCGCGACCTGCGGGCCGCCGAAGCCTTCAACGCCTTCTTCTTCACCCCGGCCGCCGCCCCGGGCTTCTCGATCTCGTCGCTGTTCTCGACGCATCCGACCCTGGAGCGGCGCCTGGAGCAGCTGGCCGAGCTGGAACGGCAGATGGGCCGCCCCGCATGAGGCTGGTCTGGTGAAGTTCCTCGACTCCATCCTGGGGCGCACGAAGCCGAAGCGCGCCAACCTCGACGCGCTGTTCGCCGTGCCCGGGGCGGCCATCACGCTCGAGGCGTCGATGGGGCTGACGTCGGCCGGGGCGGCGGCGGTGTGTTTCAAGCCGGCCTCGGCCTACGACTTCACCTCCACCTGCACCGAGATCAACGAGCTCCTCGCCCTGTCGGCCAAGGACACCGGCTCGGAGATCAGCCAGCACCAGGACTCCTACGGGTACCACTGGATCATCGTCCGGGACCCCGACCTGAGCGACCTCGTGACCAGCGTCCACATGGTCAACTCGTCACTGGCGGAACGGGGTTTCGACCAGCAGCTGCTGGCCACCGTCTTCGCCTTCCGGGGCGACGGCGGTGACGTGGTCTACCTCGTCTATCTGTTCAAGCGGGGCACGTTCTATCCGTTCGTGCCCGAACCCGGCGGTGGCGAGCGGCGCGACAACCAGAAGGAGCTGCAGCTCCAGGCGGCGCTGGGCAACGAGGTACCGCTGGAAGCCGACCTCACACGCTGGTTCCCGATCTGGGGCGCCCCGGTTCCCTAGCTACACGTCCTGGAGAGGGCCGAACTGGCCCTCGGTGGGCTCCGCTCAACAGAACCACGGCTCGGTGAGCCGTGGCCTCCCTTCGATCAGGGCGCTGACCGGCCGGAGCGGCGGGCAGAAACCGGACGCCTGTCGGCCGGCCGCCATCCACACCGTCTGCTGGACGCGGCGGTAGATCCGGGCGATGGGCTCGCCGGCGGTCTGGGCGCCTTCGACGAGCGCCGTCAGGCGCGTCTGCAGCTCGTCGACGGACGGGTCCTCGGAAGTCCACGTCCACGTCAACCGCTCCGGGTCGTAGGGCCCGAGCCGGCCTTCGGCGGCCAGCATCGGTTCGAGCAGCGAGCCCTGGGGCACGAGCAGCCGGATCGTGTACTGGACCGGATCGACGTTCGGGATCAGATCGAGCGCGGCCACGAAGTCGACGATGTCGGCCACCTCGTCGACGGTGGTCCAGGGAGTGAACGGCAGGAACGACGGCCGGATCTCGATCCCGTACTCCCGGAGCAACTGCACGGCGAGGGCGGCGTCGGCGGCGGTGTGGCCCTTGTCGAGCCGGGTCAGGGTCTCCTCGTGGACCGTCTCGAAGGCACTGACCACGAAGAGACAACCGGCGGCGGCGAACTCCGGCCAGAGCTCCCGGTGGCGGAGGATGTGCTCGACCTTGACGGTGCAATCGAACGTCAGCTCCGGCCAGCGCTCGTGCATGGCCGTCACGATCCGCCGGGAGTGCTGCGGCCCGTTGAGGAAGTCGGGGTCGCCGAAGGTGATGTGCCGGGCCCCGGTCTCGACGAGGCGCTCGATGTCGGCGAGGACGACGTCCTCGGGCACGATCCGAATCCGTCCGTCGTAGATCACCGGCACCGGACAGTGCCCGCACCGATGCAGGCACCCCCGACTCGCCTCGACGTATCCGACCGGGCGCTCTCCGCCGGCGAGGGCCAGATGGGCATACCGGTCCAACGGCGGGAGGCCTTCCCGATCGGGCGGGCCGACCGGCCGTCGGCGGCCGGTGTCGATCACGGTCCGGCCTGCCGGCAGTGAGGTTGTCGGCCCGGCCAAGGCGTCCGCCCACGCCACCAACTCCCGTTCGTACTCGCCGCCGATGGCATGGTCGGCCACGCCACCCGGGCCGAGCGTCAGGTCGCGGCTGACCGTGGCGTAGAGCCCGTAGAGGCAGATCGGCAACTCCGGCCGGACCGCCCGCACGGACGCGGCCGCACGGATGGCCAGGCGCATGGCGGTGTGCATCGGCACCGAGAACGCCACGGCGTCGGCCCAGTCGACCGGCTCCCGGGTCCACGACTCGACCGACGTGTCGAGCGTCCGGACCTCATGGCCCGCCGCCCGCAGGGCCGCGGCCGGCGCGGCCAGGTGCAGCGGCTGATGCCCCAGTTCATACGTCGACACCAGCAGCAGCCGCATGCCCGACGAGCCTATCGGCCGCTGCTTCCGCCGCTCGCCCCGTGATCGGCGGACAGGGGTGGTCAGGTCGGCTCGATCTCGATGTCGAGGTGGGCGTGGGCTGTGCGGAGGGCGTCCTCGACTTCGGCGGGCGTGGAGGCCCGGGCGAAGAGGAAGCCGAGGTAACGGTCGCCTTCGGGGAGCGGCCGGACCCGCCCACCGGGCGGGATCGAGATCTCCAGGGCCGTGATGTGGTCGACGGCCCGGGCTTCCTCCTGGCCGTGGACGGCCACGAGCCGCCCGGCCCGGGGGATCGGCAGCATCATCACGCCGGCGGCCGGGCGTTCCCGGCGGGGGTCGACGGGCAGGCCGAGGGCGTGGCGGAGGACGAGTTCCTCCAGGGTCACGCCGGCGGCGAACCGCAGCGTCCGGGCGCACAGGCCGCCGATCGTCCGGGCAGCGAGCTCCAGGGTCCACGGCCGGCCCTCGGGATCGATCCGCAGTTCGGCGTGGACCGGGCCCTCGCTCAGGCCGATGGCCGCCGCGGCGGCCGCCACCGACCGGCCGATCGCCTCCTGAATCCCCGCCGGCAGGCGCGACGGAGTGACGTAGATGGTCTCCTCGAAGTACGGGCCGGTCAAAGGATCGGGCTTGTCGAAGATCGCCAGGACCTCGAGCCCCCCGCCTCGCAGGAGCGCTTCGACGGCCACCTCGTCGCCGGGCACGTACTGCTCGATCAGAAGCGGCTCCTCGCCGGGATGCCCGTCCCCGTCGAGGATCGCCCGCACCCGGGCGACCGCCCTGGCGACGCCGGCCGGATCGTCGGCCCGGATGACGCCCCGGCTCGCCGAGAGGGAGACCGGCTTCACGACGACGGGCCAGCCAACCTCCTCGGCCGCGGCCACGACGTCCCCGTCCTGCGCCACCACACGGAACGCCGGTTGAAGAAGGGGCGGAGGGCCCCCGGCGTCGACCGGAGGGCGGACGGGAGCGGCGTCGAGGGCGGCGCGCATCGCCGCCTTGTCGCGCGTTCTGCGGACCGCCTCGGGATCGTTGGCGGGCAGGCCCAGTTCGCGAGCGGCCAGGGCGGCGATCAGGAGGCCCTGATCGTCGACGGCCAGGACCGCGTCGAGCGGGAGCCGGGCGGCCAGGGCGGTGATCGTCCGGGCCGATCCGGACGGGTCGGACAGGTCCACGACGAGGGCCCGGTCGCCCATGGCGTCGGCGAGGGTCTGTTCCGTCTCCGAGGCCACGACCACGTCGACGTCGAGCCGGCGGGCGGCGTCGAGGAAGTCGGGCGCCTTGTAGGTACCGCTGGGGAGCAGGAGCAGCACGCGGGACACGCCCGGTATCATGGCGGTTCACGGTCGACAACGAGGTTGCGACGACAAACGTTGGGAGCGCCCATGGCTGAGGACGCCGTTCCCGAGATGGTCCTCAACATCACCGAGGTGGCCCGCCAGAAGGTTCTGCGGGTCCGGGCCAACGAGGACGAGCCCGAGAAGCTCGCCCTGTGGCTGGAGATCGCTGGTGTTGCCAACGGGAAGTACAAGTACGACATGTACTTCCAACCGCTGGACTACGCCGGCCCGACCGATGTCGTCCAGCGCCACGACGACCTGTCGGTCGTCATCCCCGCCTTCTCCGTCGACAAGGTGCGCGGCGCCACGCTCGACGTGCAGGGCGACCCGATCGAGGGCGGGCTCGTCCTCGACAATCCCAACAGCCCGAGCCCGGCCGTCGGGGTGGCCGGCGCCGGCGCCGGCGCCCGTCCGCCCGCCGACCTGAGCGGTGACGTCGCCCAGCGGGTCCTGCAGGTCCTCGACCAGCAGATCAACCCCAGCATCGCCTCCCACGGCGGGCACGCCGAGCTCGTCGCCGTCGAGGAGGGCACCGCCTTCTTGCGGTTGTCGGGCGGCTGCCAGGGTTGCGGCATGGCCAGCGTGACCCTCACGCAGGGCATCGAGGTCGTGATCAAGGAGCAGGTCCCCGAGATCACCCGGGTCGTCGACGTCACCGACCACGCCAGCGGCGAGAACCCCTACTTCGAGTCGGCGAAGAAGTAGACACCCGGGGGCCTGCGGCCCCCGAGTGCCTGCGGTCAGAGCGTCGGGTCCTGGTGGACTTCGCCGCGCCAGGCGCCGGACTCGCGGCCCCGGGACTCGATGAACTCCTTGAACCGCTTCAGGTCACCCTTGGTCCGGGCCTTGACCATCCCGAGCTTGTCGGCGACCTGTTCCATGGCGCCCTCGGGTTCGAATTCCATCTGGAGCATGACCTTGCTCCGGTCGTTGCCGAGGCGGTGGAAGGTGACGACGCCGGAGTTCGTCGCCCCTTCGGTGCTGCACCACGAGATCCGCTCGTCGGGGATCTGCTCGACGATGTCGGCGTCCCATTCGCGGCGCTGACCGGCGATGTCGGCCACCCAGTGGACCCTGGTGTCGCTCAGCTGGCGGACCTGCTCGACACCCTCCATGAAGCGGGGGAACTCCTCGAACTGCGTCCATTGGTTGTAGGCGGTGCGGACGGGCACCTCGACTTCCACAGACTCCTCGATGGTGGCCATAACGGCGTCACTCCTCGTTGCTCGGTCACGGTTCGTTGTCGTCACCGAGCCGCATACCCGGTGCCGTTCAAGGGCCAATCCGGTTTGGGCTTCCAGCGGTGGGAAGGAGTAGGGGACACTTTCGTGTTGGAACCACGTGCACCCCTACCATTGCTTCTTGACCGATCGGTCTAGAACGGAGCGACCCGCCCGGGTCGTGGGACCACAGGAGTCGCCACATGCCGACCGCCGTCATCGTCGACGCCGTCCGGACGGCCGTAGGCCGCCGGAACGGCCAGCTCAAGGACTGGCATCCGGTTGACCTCGCCGCCGAGACCCTCAAGGCGCTCGTCACCCGCAACGACCTCGACCCCGCCCTCGTCGAGGACGTGATCATGGGCTGTGTCATGCAGGTCGGCGAACAGGCCCTCAACGTGGGCCGCAACGCCGCTCTGGCCGCCGGCTTCCCCGAGTCGGTGGTCGGCACGACCATCGACCGGCAGTGCGGCTCCTCCCAGCAGGCGGCCCACTTCGCCGCCCAGGCCGTGATGGCCGGGGCCAACGACATCGTGATCGCCGCCGGCGTCGAGGTCATGACCCGGGTACCCATGGGCGCCACGGTCATGAGCGGCCCCGGACTGCCCTTCGGCAACAAGCTCAACGAACGCTATGCGCCCGTCGGCGGCCTCGTTCCCCAGGGCATCTCGGCCGAGATGATCGCCGACAAGTGGAACCTCTCCCGGGAGGAACTCGACGCCTACTCGGTGCAGTCGCACCAGCGGGCCGCCCGGGCCATCGAGGAGGGCCGCTTCGAGAAGGAGATCATCCCGGTGACCGGCGCCGACGGCGGCGTGTTCGATCGGGACGAGGGCGTCCGGCCCGACTCCAACGTGGAGAAGCTGGCCACGCTCAAGCCGGCCTTCAAGCCGGACGGGAAGGTCACGGCCGGCAACTCGTCGCAGATCAGCGACGGCGCCGCCGCCCTGCTGATCATGAGCGAGGAGAAGGCCAACGAGCTCGGCCTGCGCCCCCGGGCACGGTTCCACACCTTCGCCCTGGCCGGCGTCGACCCCGTGACGATGCTCACCGGTCCGATTCCGGCCACCGACAAGGTGCTGGAGCGGGCCAAGCTGCAGCTGTCCGACATCGACCTCGTCGAGATCAACGAGGCGTTCGCCTCCGTGGTGCTGGCCTGGGAGAAGGAGCACCACCCCGACATGACCAAGGTCAACGTCAACGGCGGCGCCATCGCCCTCGGCCACCCGCTCGGCTGCTCCGGCGCCAAGCTGATGACCACCCTCCTCAACGAGCTGGAGCGCACCGGCGGCCGCTACGGCCTGCAGACGATGTGCGAGGGCGGCGGCATGGCCAACGCCACCATCATCGAGCGCCTGGGCTGACGCCCGGCCGCAAACGCACAAACGCACGAAAGCGGGGAGCCCTGGGGAAGGCTCCCCGCTTTCGCGTGGGGGAGATCAGATCCGGCGGACGGCCCGCCGGCGGCCGGGGCCGCTAGTCGTCGTCGCTGCCGCCTGAGCGGCCCTTGCCGCTGCCCTTGCCGCCGTTGCCCGAACCGCCGTTGCCGGAACCGCTGTTGGCGGAACCGCCGTTGTCGTCGGCGGTCGTCGACGTGGTGCTCTCCGACGTCGTCACGGTCGTGCTCGTGCTCGTCGTGGTGGTGCCGCTGTCATCACCGTTGTCGTCGCCGGCCGGGTCGTCGCCGCCGTGGCGGCCCGAGTTGCTGCTGCCCTGGCCGCGGTTGGCCGAGCCGGGGCCGCTGTTCGAGGTGTGGTCCTCACCGGCCCGGCAGCGGCCGTCGCTGGCCACGGCGCAGACCGTGGGGCCCTTGGGCTGGCCGTCGAGGGCAGGATCGTGGGTGATGCCGGAGATCACCTGGCCCTTGTTGGCGTCGTCACCGGCCGGGTCGTCGTCGCCCCGGCCCTTGGCCTTGCCTGTCGTGGACGTCGTGTCGTCTGTGCCTTCGGCCTTGTCGGCCTTCTTGCTCTGGCCGTGGTTGTCGGGCAGGTCGATTCCGATGTGGCTGACGGCGTCGGCCACGGCGCCCTGGACGGGCGTGGGGAGGGTGCCGGTGGCGGCGGCGGCGCCGCCGGCCGTGAGGGCCACGGCGGCCACCGCGGCGAGGGCCTTACCGGCGAAGAGCTTTCCGATCATCGATCTCCTTCCGGAGGTCTCGGGGATGGGGGCGCTGGCCCGAATCGCCTCGACCATGGCGGTGATCGTGGGGGCGCCGGCGTCCTCGTCGATCGCCGGCACGGAGGCGGCGGCGGCGAGGAGGTCGGCTACCGGTCCATAGCCGGGAGGGGCGTCGTCGGCGGGGACGGCTCCCTGCAGCAGCCGGGAGGCGCTGTCCTCGTCGAGGGAATGGCGGTTCGGACGCATCCCTCTGGCAATCGATCGTTCATCCATCGGCGTTACACAGCTCCTCCGGCCGCTCCAGCCGGTCAGCCAGCCGGCGCAGCGCCCGGTGCTGGAGAACCCGGACCGTCCCCGGCCGGCGTCCGGTGATCTGGGCGACATCGTCGACGGGCAGCCCGCCCACCACCCGCAGGAGGACGATCTCGGCCTGGTCGGGCGGCAGCAGCGACAGGATGCGGCGCATCGCCTCGTCGCTGGTCAGGGCGTCGATGGTCTCCCCCGCCGGGTCGTCGGGGCTGGGCGGGTCGGCTGTGGGCCCCTCCTCCGCCGGGCCGCCCTGGTGGTCACCGGGGGTCAGGCTCCGGGTGCGGGGCCGCCGGGCCGTGGCCCGGTGATGGTCGACCAGGCGGCGGTGGGCGATGGTGAACACCCACGACCGAAAGGCGCTCTCGTCGCCGGAGAAGCCCCGCAATCCCCGGGCCACGGCCAGCCAGGTCTCGGCGGCGAGGTCCTCGGCGTCTTCGCCGGCCCGGGCCCGCAGGTAGCCGACGACGGAGGGGTGGAGCCACCGGTAGAGGGCCGCGACCGCCCACTCCCCGCCTTCCTGAGCGGCGGTGAGAATTCCCAGAAACTGGTCCCCGAAGGGGGTTCGAGTCGCGGACGAAGTCAAGCCGCCTCCGAGCCGGTAGCGGTTACGCACCTTTTCTTCGGCGGCGGGGACCGGCTCCTTGAGGCGGCAGGGGAGGCCGGGATCGTTAATCTGAGGTCACGATGCTGTGGACAACCCTGAAGGTCCTGATCGCGATCGTGGCCTTCTTCTGCATCTACCTGACCGGCACGTTCATCGTGCGGTCGTTCATGCACCCGCCCCCGGCGGAACCGGAGATCGGGCGGCTCCGCAAGGTCAACTACCGCTACCGGTGCACCGTGTGCGGCACCGAGGTGACGATGACCGCCGCCCCGGAGGACGAGATCCCCGGCGCCCCGCGGCACTGCCGGGAGGACATGAACCTCGTGGTGGAGGGCGGCGAGTACTAGGCGTCAGCGATACTGCGTGGCCAGCAGGAAGCCGCCGGTGATGAAGCCCAGCCCGAGGAACAGGTAGCCGTTGCTCGCATCGCCGGGCAGCAGATTGAGATAGTTCAGGATGATGATGAGGACGCCGAGGCCGAAGCCGGTGAACATCAGGACGGGCACCCACGGCGGGCTCGGCGGGGCCTTCTTCGGCGGCGGCGGCGTGTACCGCGACCGCTTGCTCTTCGACCGAGGCATGGGTCGAGGATAGTGCGGACTCGGCTCGGGCCCCTGGCAGTCGCCGCGCTGGTCGGCTTCCTGCTCATGACCGGCCACCTCAACCCCCTGCCCGGTCAGGTCAGCGCCCGGGCGCCGGAGCGGGAACGGCTGGCGGCGCTCATCCGGGCCGAGCAGAGCCGCTCCTCGGAGCTGCGCTTCACGGCCGACGAGCTCCGCCGTCAGGTGGCCGACATCCAGAAGGCCCGGACTGAGGAGCCCACCGGGCCGTCGGCGGCGCTCACCACCCTGCGCCAGCGGATGGGCCTGGTGGCCGCCGAGGGGCCGGGCCTGATCGTCACCCTCGACGACTCGTCGCAGCGGGAATCGCCCTCGGGCAACCTCAACGACCTGGTCATCCACTCCCAGGACGTGCAGGCGGTGGCCAACGGGCTGTGGGCCGCCGGCGCCGAGGCACTGGCGGTCAACGGCCAGCGGGTCGTGCCCACCAGCGCCATCCTGTGCGTGGGCAACACGCTGCTGATCAACGGCACGGTCCACTCCCCGCCGTTCCGGTTCACGGCCATCGGGGCCAACCTGCACTCCGCCTTCACCGGCGATCCGCTGGTGGAGCGCCTGGCCGAGGACGCCGACCGGTTCAAGCTGGGCTTCAAGGTCGAGGCCCGGGACCGGGTGTCGGTTCCCGCCTACACCGGCACCTCCAAGGTCCGCTTCGCCCGGGCGGGATAGGCGCCTGGGACGCCGGCGACGCCACCGGACGGTACGGTCATCTCCGATGGGTCTCGTCCTCGTCATCGACAACTACGACTCGTTCGTCTACAACCTCGTCCAGTACCTGGGGGAGCTGGGGGCCGACCCGCTGGTCTACCGCCACGACGAGGCGACGCTGGCGCAGCTCGTCGAGCTGGAGCCGGCCGCGGTGCTCATCTCACCCGGCCCCGGCCGCCCGGAGGATGCCGGAGTGTCCAACGCCGCCATCGACGAGTTCGGCCGCCGGGGGGTGCCGGTGCTCGGCGTCTGCCTCGGTCATCAGTGCATCGGCCAGCTCTACGGCGGTCAGGTGGTGCGGGCGGGCCAGGTCATGCACGGCAAGACCTCGATGATCCGCCACTCCGGCGACGGCCTCTTCGCCGGCCTGCCGAACCCCTTCGAGGCCACCCGCTACCACTCGCTGGTGGTCGAGCGGGCCTCGGTCCCCGACTGCCTGGAGGTCACCGCCGAGACGGAGGACGGGATCATCATGGGCCTCCGCCACAGGGAGCTCCCGGTGGTGGGCGTCCAGTTCCACCCGGAGTCGATCCTGACCGACGGCGGCCACAAGCTCCTCGAGAACTTCCTGGCCCTCACTCCCGCCGCCCCCGCCTGACCCCGCACCCCCACCGTTCTGGCGTTCGTTTTCCGGGGATATGGCGGAAAAGGAACGCCAGTTGGTGAAGAGCGTGCGGTGGGCTCCTTCTGGCGTTCGTTTTCCGGGGATATGGCGGAAAAGGAACGCCAGTTCAGGGGAGGCGGGCGAGGGCGCCGTCGAGGGCGGCCAGGCCGTCCTCCACGAGCGTCGCCAGGGCGGCGGCATCCAGGTCGGCGGACGGGCGGGGCCCGGCCCGCAGCTCGGCCAGGACCCGGCCGCGGCGCTGGCGGAACGAACCTTCGTAGGCGGCCTGGCGGGGACGGCGGCGGAGCGGGGCGGCGAAGACCATCCGGTCGGGGGCGGCGGCGGTGGCGCAGCCGGGTTCCAGCGGGCATTCCGGGCAGCGGGGGTCGCGGGGGCGGCACAACAGGGCGCCGATGTCCATGAGGGCCAGGAGGCGCTCCCGGCCGGTCAGGGGGTGGCCGGCGGCCCGGCTGGCCGCCGCCGCCTCGGACGGCGACAGCGGGCGGCCGGCCCGCCGTTCGACCACCCGGCGGATGTTGGTCTCGATGGCGGGTGCGTCGTGGCTGTCCACCTGGGCGGCGACCGCCTCGGCGGTGTAGCGGCCCACACCGGGGAGCTCGGAGAGGTCGTCGGGCCAGCCGGCGGCGGCGATCCGCCCCGCCGCCTCCCACAGCCGCCGGGCCCGGCGGGGGTAGCCCAGGGTGCCCCAGGCGGCGATGACCTCGCCGGCCGGCACCGCCGCCATCGCCTCCGGCGTCGGGAAGCGGGTCATGAACTCCGGCCAGACGGCGGCCACCCGGGCGACCTGGGTCTGCTGGAGCATCACCTCGCTGACCAGCACCGCCCACCGGTCCCGGGTGGCCCGCCACGGCAGGTCGTGACGGCCGTGCCGGCCGTACCACCGGGCGATCGGCGCGGCGACGGCGCCGGCTCCGGCGCCGGGCGTCACGGGAACAACGAGCCGGTGGTCGTCGTGGTGCTGCTGTTGGTGCTGCTGGTCCCGCCGCCGGCGAACTTGCCCACGCTGATCGTCACCGTCGACCCCTTGGCCGCCCGGGAGTCGCCGGTCGGGCTCTGGGCGATCACCCGGCCGGCGTTGTTCGGGTCGAGCACCGTGACCTCCCGTACCACGACCTGGAACCCGGCGGCCTGCAATTCGTTGGTGGCGTCGGTCCTGCTCAGCCCGACCACGTAGGGCACCCGGACCTGTTCCCGGCCCGACGACACGATCAGCTGGATCTTCGTTCCCTTGGCGACCCTCGTGCCGGCCGGCGGGTTCGTCCCGATGACCGTGCCCTCCTCGACGGTGTCGCTGGGCTGGGGGACCTCCTCCACGCTGAGGCTCCGGGCGCCGAGGGCGTTGGACGCCTCGACCGGGTTCTGACCCGACACGTCGGGGATCTCGACCTGCTCCTTGCCCGACGAGGCGTAGAGCTTCACGACGAAGCCCTTCTCCGCCTGGGAGCCGGCCGGCGGGTCGGTCCTCGTCACCTTGCCCGCCTCGATGGTGTCGCTCGTCTCCTGGAGCACCCGGTACTGGAACCCGGCGTCGGCCAGCCGCTGCTGGGCGTCGTCGAGCGTCTCGCCGGTGACGTCGGGAACCCGGACCTGGCCCTTTCCGGCGCTGACCCGGAGGGTGACGGCCTCGTCCTTCTCCAGCTTGGTGCCGGGCGGCGGACTCTGATCGAAGACCTCGCCGGCCGGAATCTGGTCGTTCTCCTCGGTGATGACGTCGGCCCTGAGGCCCCGCTCCTCGATGCGGATCCGCGCCTCGCTCTCCGTCTGGCCGACGTAGTTGCCGACCTCGACCAGGTCGCCGCCACCGCCGTCGCCCGCCAGTTGCCTGGCCAGGAGGTAGCCGAGCCCGAGCAGCACGGCCAGGAGGGCGATCAGCACCAGGACGAACGGCGCCGCCGAACGCCTCGGGGCGGTGGGAATCGTCGGGGAGGGCACGACCGTGCCGACGGTCGTGCGGTCGTAGACCTGGTCCATCCGGGGGTTGACGACGGTGACGTCGGCGCCGGACACCGGCACGGCCATCATCGGCACCGACGCCGTCTGCTCCCCCCGCCGGAAACGGGCCAGGTCGGCCCGCATGTCGTCGGCGGAGGCGTAGCGGCTCTCCGGGCTCTTGGCCATGGCCGTGAGGATGATGTTCTCCAGGGCGACCGGGACGTCGGGATTCACCACCGTCGGCCGGGGCGGCTCCTCCCGGACGTGCTTGTAGGCCACCGAGATCGGGCTCTCCCCGCTGAACGGGGGGACGCCGCAGACCATCTCGTAGAGGACGACGCCGAGGGAGTAGACGTCGGACCGGGCGTCGACCGGCAGGCCCTGGGCCTGCTCGGGGGAGAAGTAGGTGGCCGTGCCCATGACCGAGCCGGTCTGGGTCAGGCCCTCGCTGGTGCCGGCCGCCCGGGCGATGCCGAAGTCGGTGACCTTCACCTGCCCCTGGGGAGTCAGCAGGATGTTGCCGGGCTTCACGTCCCGGTGGACGACGCCGCTGCGGTGGGCGAAGCCCAGCGCCCCGGCGATGTCGGACGCCAGGTCGGCGGCCAGGTTGGGGTACAGCGGCCCGTCGGCCTGGATCGCCTCCCGGAGGCTGCGACCCTCGACGTACTCCATGACGATGAAGTACGTCCCGTCCTCCTCGCCCCAGTCGAAGACGGCCACGATGTTGGGGTGGTTCAGGTTGGCAGCGGCTTGGGCCTCCCGCCGGAACCGCTGGACGAAGGCCGGGTCCCGGGCGAACTCCGGGAACAGCACCTTGAGCGCCACCCGTCGGTCGAGAAGCTGGTCGTGGGCCAGGTAGACCTCGGCCATGCCGCCCCGGGCCAGGTGCCGGACGATCTCGTATCGGTTCGTGTAGACCCGCTGTTCCGGCATCTCAGGGCACCCTACCGTCCGCCGGGGCGAGGCCCGGCTGTCGTCGTGGTTGGTTTTTCCTCACCCTGGGGGGCAGGTGGCGGGGCCGGCGGCAGGGTCAGCAACTTGGCCAGGACGTTCCCCGCCACCGGGGCGGCCACCCGGCCGCCGGTCGCCTCGTCGCCGAGATCGCCGCCCCGTTCGACGATCACCGCGATGGCGAACCGGGGGGCCTCGGCCGGGGCGAAACCGATGAACCAGGCATGGGGCGCCGTGCCGTCGGGGCCGCCCGGCGCCTCGGCCGTGCCCGTCTTCCCGGCCACGGTGTGACCCGGGACGGCGGCGGCGGTGCCCGTCCCCCGCCTCACCACGTCGACCATCATCTCGGTCAGGGCGGCGGCGGTGGTCGGCTGCACCGCCCGCTTCCACTCGTTGGGCCCGATCCGGCGGACCACCCGCCCGTCGGCGTCCCGGATCTCCCGGAGCACGTGGGGCGCCATCAGCACGCCGCCGTTGGCGATGGCGGCGGCCACCGTGGCCATCTGCAGCGGGGTGACGGCGATGTCACCCTGGCCGATGGCGGCGTTGGCGAAACTGGGCTTGTTCTTCTCGAACGTGCCGGGGGCCGGGCCGGCGCTGCGGGCCTCGGGCAGGTCGAAGGGGACGTCCTCGGTGATCCCGAAGGCCTTCATCCCGTCGACCAGCTTCTCGCCGAGGTCGAGGCCGATCCGGCCGAAGGTGGTGTTGCACGACCGGCGGAAGCTCTCGGCCATCGTCCCCCCGCAGCTGCTGCCGCCGAAGTTCCGGAGCTGCTTGTCGGACTGGGGCAGATCGAGGAACCGCAGCGCCGGATAGCCGGTCTGGATGGTGGCCGTGCCGGTGTCGATGGCGGTGGCGGCGGTCACCACCTTGAACGTCGAACCCGGTGGGTAGCGTTCCCGGTAGGCCCGGGCCAGCATCGGATTGGCGGGGTCGGCGGTGTAGGCGTCGAAGGCCTCCTGCGCCTTCTTCGTCGAGTGGTCGGCCAGGGGGCCGGGGTCGTAGGAGGGGTTCGACCACAGCGCCACGACCTCGCCGGTGGCCGGATCGAGCACCACCACCGACCCCCGGCGGTCGCCGAGCGCCTCCCGGGCCGCCGCCTGGGCCACGTTGGACAGCGACAGGACGGCGTCGCCCGTCCGCTCCTTCCCTATGAGCCAGTCGCCGAGGTTGCGGAACTGCTGATCCGGATGGCGGCCGCTCAGGTCACGGTTGTAGGCGTCCTCCACGCCCGAGGCCCCGAAGTTGAAGGAGAAGAAGCCGCTGACGTGGCCGAACAGCGGCCCGGTGGGGTAGGTCCGGAGCCGCTCGAACTGGCTGTCGACCGGCACGGAGCGGGCCACGATGACGCCGTCGCTGGTCAGGATCTCCCCCCGGGGCTCCGAGAAGGCCCGCTTGACGGCGCGGACGTTGCGGGTGTCGTTGGCCAGGCTGTCAGCCCGGATGACCTGGAGGTAGTTGACCTGCACGAACAGGGCGACGAAGCAGACGACGACCACCATCCCCACCCGGCGGATCTGGCGGTTCACCGGCCCGCCCCGTCCGACTCGGCCCGGCGGGCCACCTCGTCGGAGATCCGCAGCAGCAGGGCCAGGATGACAAAGTTGGCCAGCAGCGACGATCCTCCGTAGGACACGAACGGCATCGTGATGCCCGTCAAGGGGATCAGCCGGGTGACGCCGCCGAGGATGATGAACGTCTGGATGCCGAGGATCGTGGTCAGCCCGGCGGCCAGCAGTTTGAGGAACGGCTGCTCGGCCCGCAGGGCGATCCGGAAGCCTGCTCCGACGAGGAGTAGGTAGACCACCAGGACGGCCGTGGTGCCGATCAGCCCGAGCTCCTCGCCGATGGCGGCGAAGACGAAGTCGGTCGAGGCGTTGGGGATCGTTCCGGGACTGCCGAGCCCCAGGCCGGTGCCGGCGAACCCGCCGGAGCCGAAGGCGAACAGGGCCTGGACGAGCTGGAAGCCCTGGGCCTGGGCCGACGGCCAGGGGTCGAGCCAGGTGGTGACCCGGTCCTGGACGTGGCCGAAGATCTGGTAGGCGATCGTCGCCCCCACGGCGAACAGGGCGGCGCCGATGCCGACGTAGCTGGCCCGGGCGGTGGCCATGTAGAGCATGGCCAGGAAGACGGCGAAGAACAGCAGCGACGAGCCGAGGTCCTTCTCCCGGACCATGACGAGGATGGAGCTGCCCCAGGCCAGGAGCAGGGGGGCGAAGTGCTTGGGATCGGGCAGCATGACCGGCCCGACCCGCCAGGTCGGCGTCGACAGCAGCTCCCGTTTCTCGACCAGGTAGGCGGCCAGGAAGATGACGAGCGTGACCTTGGCCGCCTCGCCGGGCTGGAAGTTGAACGGGCCGAGCTGGACCCACAGGCGGGCGCCGTTGATCTCCCGGCCGATCCCGGGGATGGCGGGGAGCAGCAGCGAGGCGATCCCGACGAGGGCGAAGGTGTAGCGGTAGCGCTCGAGGTCCCGGATGCGCCGGACGGCGGCCAGGGTGGCGACGAAGGCTCCGACGGCCACCGCCGTCCACAGCGACTGGTAGCGGGCCAGGTCGTGGTCGAGGCGGGCGATGGTCACGAACCCGAGGCCGTTGAGCAGGACGGCGAGGCCGAGGAGGGTGCCGTCGGCCCGGGGGGCGTAGCGGCGGACGGCGACGTGGGCGCCCAGCGCCAGAGCGGCGGCCCCGGTGGCGAACGGCGCCAGGTCGGCGGGGAGCTCGGCGCCTTTGGCCAGGGCGGTGAGGACGTACCCGCCGGCGGCCAGGATCACGGCCAGGACGACCAGGCCGAGTTCGGTGGAGCGGCGGGCGGCGGCCTCGGGGCCGGCGTCGGCCCGGCCGGCGTCGGCGCGGCCGGCCGCCCGAAGGCTCATCGGGACGTCTCCGTGGTGGCCGGCGGCGGAGAACCATCGGCGGAGACGGGGGGGCAGGACTCACCCGGCGGACAGGGCGGCGACGTGGTCGTGGTCGACGCCGCCATCGCCTCGTGGGTCTGCTGGAGCCGCTCCAGGAACCGGTCGGCGTCGGCCTTGCTGGCGAAGCGGTGGCCGCTCTCGAGGTCGGCGCGGTCGGCCGGGGTGAGGTTGGCCACGGTGAGCTCGGTCTGGCGGTCGATCGTGGGCTCCCAGCCGAGCAGGCCGCCCGGCACGCCCTTGAACAAGGTGACCCGGTCCCCCGACAGGCCGACGTAGTAGGTGCGCCGGGCGTACCAGCCCACGGCCCCGACGGCGATGCCGATGACCGCCACGATCGGGAGGCCCCAGAGGAGCAGGGACCGGACACCGCCCCGCCGGCCGCCGACCGGGGCGTCCGGAGGTTCGGCGGTGGCCGGCTCCGGGCCGGCCTCCTGGGCCTGCGCGCCCTGCGGGGCGGCGGTGGCGCCGCCGCCGCCGTCGCTCAGGGCGTCGAGGATGACGACGGTGATGTTGTCGTCGCCGCCGGCCTGGTTGGCCATGTCGACCAGCGTGTCGGCCGCCTGCTGGGGATCGGCGTGGCGACGGAGCGTGGCGGCGATCGTGTCGTCCGACAGCATGTTGGTCAGCCCGTCGGAGCAGATCAGGAGGCGGTCGCCGGGCCGCAGGTCGATCCGGTAGGTGTCCACCTCCACCTCGGCGTCGATCCCCAGGGCCCGGGTGATGATGGCCCGCTGGGGGTGGTTCTGGGCCTCCTCCGGCGTGAGGCGGCCCTCCCGCACGAGTTGCTCGACCAGCGAGTGGTCGTCGGTCACCTGGGTCACCGAGCCGCCCCGCATGAGATAGGCGCGGGAGTCGCCGACGTGCCCGAGGAGGGCGGTGGCCTCGCCTTCCAGGGCGATGGCGGTGAGCGTGGTGCCCATTCCCCGCATCGAGGCGTCGTCGGCGCCCTTGGCGAAGACGGCGGCGTTGGCCGCCGCCACCGCCTCGTCGAGCTGGCGCCCGCCGAGGTAGGCCTCCTTGAGCGTTTCGATGGCGGTGGCGCTGGCCACCTCGCCGGCCCGGTGGCCGCCCATCCCGTCGGCCACGGCGTAGAGGCCGTGCTCCCGGTCGACGAGGAGGTTGTCCTCGTTCTCCGGCCGGCCCCGGCCGACGTCGGTGCGGTACCCCTCGGCGAACCTCACTGCACGATCTCCAGCACCGTGTGCCCGATCTGGAGCTTGTCGCCCCGGCGCAGCGGCATCGTCCGGCTGAGCCGGTCCCGGTTGAGGAACGTGCCGTTGGTGGAGCCGAGGTCCTCGACGAACGGCTTCCCGTCCCGGATGTAGATCCGGGCGTGGAGCTGGGAGACGTAGGTGTCGTCGGCCAGGGGGACGGAGCACCCGGGGGCCCGCCCGATCGTGACCTCCTCCCCGAGAGGGAAGATCTGCGAGGTGGCGGGCTCGATCATCTTGAGCTTGTAGGGCTTCGACGGCGCGTCGGAGCGCTTGCCCCCCCGGCCCTGGCCCCGCCCGAAGCGGCCGTTGGCGCTGACGTCGACCGGCCGGTCGGGGGACAGCTCCCGGTAGACGGCCCGCACCACCCGGGCGAGGAAGAGATACAGCAGCCCCAGGAAGCAGAACTTGAGGATCGTGAGGATCGCCTCGGGCACCTTGCCTTCGCCGCCCTCAGGAGGTCTCGAAGCGGATCGTGGCCGAGCCGATCCGCAGCTCGTCGCCGTCGGACAACCGCCGCTCCCGGACGGGTGAGCCGTTGACCACCGTGCCGTTGGTGGAGCCGAGGTCGAAGACCGTGAAGCCCTCCGGGTCCCGTCGGACCTCGGCGTGGCGGCGGGACACCTGGGGGTCGCCGAGGGGGATGTCGCAGCTCGACAGCCGGCCGATCACCACCGGCCGGTCGGCTACCGGGATGCGCCGGCCGTCGGCCGTGACCAGCGTGCCGACCCGCCCGTCCGGATCGGCCTTGATCTCCCCGTCGACGACGCACTGGCCGGGGCCGAGGGCGGGATCGGTCTCGACCGAGACGATGACCTGCCCCAGGAAGCCGTACCCCTCGTCGCGGGCGTGGGCCCGGGCGGCGTCGGCCAGCTCCCGCAGCAGCGTCGACTCGAAGGCCTCGAAGCGCTCCCGGTCGGACTCCGACAGCTTCACCCGGAACGAATTGGGCGCGATGAGGCCGTGGACGCCGACCGTGCGGCGATCGTCCATCTCCCGAGCCAGGCGGCGGCCGATCTCGACGGGCTGGAGGCCGCTGCGGAAGGCCCGGGAGAAGACCCCCTCGACGAGCGCCTCAAGCCGGCGCTCGAACCCGTGTAAACCCACGTGACGGATACTACCGGCGGCCTCCGGCCTGCTCCGTCGACCACTTACAGAGGTGTCATTCGACCCTTTTGACCGCCGGTCCGGACCGACCCTCCTGCTACTCTCGAAGCTTCGCCCGGGCGAGTGGCGAAATTGGCAGACGCGCAGGATTCAGGTTCCTGTGTCCGCAAGGACATGGGGGTTCAAGTCCCCCCTCGCCCACCACCGGCATCGCCCCTGGTCAGAGCCCTGGCCGGGGGCTTTTTCTTGCTCTTTCCTTGTGTCACAAGGGCTGTTGCGGTGCGTTCGCGTCGAAGATGCTGGTCACAGCAAGTTTCGCGTGTGTGCTGGCGGCGGAGAAATTCGAGCGAGCTGGCACAGAAACCGGCGGTTTCCTGCGCCACCGTGTACCGACCGTGTACCATCGGGCGGAAGGGTGCACGGATGCAGGACCGTGGTCCTTCGGAGGCCGCCATGTCGACCACCTCTCCCGGATTCGCCGAGCGGTTCTGGGCCCGCCTAGAACGGACTTCCGCGGACTGCTGGCTGTGGACCGGCAGCACGACCAGCGAGGGCTACGGCATCGTCAAGGTCGGCGGCCGCCGGGAGCGGACCCACAGGGTCGCCTGGCACCTAGCTAACGGCCCGATCCCGGAGAACGGCCGGGTGGGTCAGACCTGCAAGGAGCCGGCCTGCTGCAACCCCGCCCACCTCACCCTGAGCCTGCCGGAGATGCTCGGGCCGCTGGAGCGCGCCCGGGCCGACGCCGTCCGGAAGGCCGGCGACGACGAGAAGGGCGTCGAGATTGCCGACGGCGGTCGCTGGCGAGTGTGGGTCATCGGCCCGGCCGGCAAACGACACTTCAAACGGGGTCACAGCGACGATCCGGCCGAGGCGCTGCGCGACGCCGTACTGGCCCGCAACGAGCTCCGGGTCCGCCTGTGGGGCGTCCGTCCCGACAAGCCGGGAGCGAACCGTCCCGAGAACGTCCGGCAGCTCTTCGACAGGTACGCGGAAATGAAGGTGCTGGCCGGCAAGTGGGACGGCGTGACCCTCGACACGTTCGAGCGGGACTGGAAGCACTACCAGCCCCTGTGGAAGCTCGCCCCCGACCAGGCCAACGACATCGACCTCGTGGAGCGCCTCCTGCTGCAGCTCCGGCAGACTGGCAACCGGAAGACGGGCGGGCCGCTGTCGATCGCCACGATGAAGCGGATCCGGGCCGCCGGCGTGGGGCCCTTCGACTGGGCGGTGCGGAAGCGGTGGCTGCCCTACAACGCGTTCCGGTCAGTCGAGACGCTGGAGCCGACCGACGAGGAGCTCGTCGCCGCCATGCCGAAACCGGCGCCGGTCAACGTGCCGCTCCAGGTCGTCCAGGCGGCGCTCGCCGACCCGGCCTTCGGCCTCCGGATGGCGACGTACTGCGCCCTGTTGCCAACGACCGGTGGGCGGCGCAGCGAGCTCCACGGCCTGCGGTGGGAGCGGGTGGACCGGGACGAGAGCGTGATCCTGCTGTCCGAGGTGATCGTCTACGAGACGAATGTCGGGACGGGCCGAAAGGAGTGGCGGGTGAAGCCGCTTCCCAAGGGCAAGCGTCCGAGGGCGCTGGCCCTCGGCCCGGTGTCGATGGGGTTGCTCCGGCTGCTCCACGAGGAACAGCTCGGCCTGGTCCGGGGGGCCGGCGGGGAGACGCTCGATCCGTACGGCTTCTGCTTCTCTGATCAGATCGGCGGCTCCGCCGCCTGGATCCCGAACACGACCGCCGTCCGTTTCGAGCGGCTGTGCCGGCGACACGGCATTGACCTCTACGGATTTCATGACTTCCGCCGCCTGATGCACACCGCCCTCGTCGAGGACGGGTTCCCCGAGGAGCTGGTCGCCGACCGGCTCGGCCACTCGAGGAAGACCGGCAGCCCATCCAGCGGCGGCGGGTTCCCGACGGTGGCCGCCCAGTTTTACCGGGGCCGTCTGAGCCCGGAGAAGGATCGGGCGATGGCCGAGCGGATCGACGAGCTGATCTTCGGCGTCAGCGGCCAGGCGATCCTCTACCGGGCCCGGGAGCAGCTCGCCGTTGGCGTGTCGGCGACGACTGACCGGAGGACCACTGGGTACCGGGCCGCCCGACGGAAACGGGCGACCGCACTGGCCGAGCGTCAAGCGGTCTGCCCGTCCTGCGGCGGCCCGATTCCGCCCCATCCCGGCCGTGGCCGCCCCCGCACCTACTGCTCGCCCGACTGCAAGCGGGCGGCGGAGAAGCTGGCCTAACGCCGCTCTTCAAGCGCGACGAGTTGGCCGTCCGGGAGGATCTCGAAGAGGTGGCCGGATGGCCGTTGGCTAAGGAAGCCGTCGAGTGCGCGTGCCCACCGCTCGACGCGCTCAGCGATGGGGAGTCGCTGCGGGATTCGCGAGATCACCACGGCTGCCCTGGTCCCTGCCGGAAGGACTTCGAACTCGCTGTCCTGGGTGACGAAGACGAGGTCGTCCTCACTGACGAGTTGGGCCCGGATCGCCGTATCCGAGAGACCGCGTTGGCCGAGCACGATGATGTGCTCGCAGTCGTGGGCCATCGGCGACAAGTCGCCGGTGGAGTTGGAGAGGGAAGTTCTCGTCGAGGAGAACCTTCACGACGCTTCGCTGACCGCCGGCGGGAGGTGGGCCGCCAAGTGGGCGGCGTACCGCAAGGCGGTCAGGACCTGCTCCCTCGACAGGCTGTACGCCTCCTGCACGCTCTCGAACGTCTCGCCTGCACCGAGATCAGCCACGATGGTGGCGACGTCGATCCGCGTCCCCGTGAGGCACGGCTTGCCGAACCGGATGTTCGGATCCATGGACACTCCCGGAAAAATCTCCATCGCCACCTCCTCGCGGTGTCACACGAGCACCTCCGGTACACCAGTCTGCCGCTTCGTACGGACCCTCCGACGGCCATTTCCACGACGCCGGCCACCGGGCCACTGAATAACCGACTTCTGAGGGTCGTCGACTCCGTGGGCAAGCTCAAGTGACCGCGCAAGTTCTCGTGCAAGGTCGCGGTCAACCTCTGCCGGTCATAGCCGGCGGAAATTCGGACAAATCGGCTGGTCCCAGGTGTGGGCCAAGGTGTGGACCAAGTTTCGGTCCCAGTTCTTGACCAAGGTTTCGTCCAAGGTGCTCGTGCTCGAGTGGCGGCATGACACCGCCCTCACGGTCCCTACGGCCCCTTCGGTGGCCGTCCGGAGTCACGCGGGCTGATACCGCGGCTTCCCACGATGGCCGTCCAGGTCTGAACGCCCGAAGCGGCGGCGTTGAGGTTCGCGTTGAGCGCCGCTCGCCGTTGAATCGGACAAATCGGGGCGAATCGTCGCAGGTCCCGACTGTCCCGACTGCCCCGACTTTGGTCCCGAGTTTGGGCCCAAGTTCGGTCCCGAGTCGACGCGCGATAACGACGGTCCCGGGGAACTTTTCTTGCTCGTTCAGACGGTCGTTCAGCCGAGCGTTGAGGTTCGCGTTCAGGCCTCCATCGCACACTCCCCTCGCCACCCGGTCGACGCGCCGCCCGTCGCGTTTCCGGTGTTCATCCGCCAGTCCTTGGTGATGGCTCGCCAGGGCCCCGTTCTCGGAGGTGACCACTTGCACAGTGACAACCGGCTCGTCCTGACGGTGGCCGAGGCTGCTGCGGCGCTCGGCATCTCGCGTGCGCACGCGTACGAGCTCGTGGCTCGGGGCGAGCTCCCTTCGCTGCGGCTCGGTCGGCGGATCGTCGTGCCTCGGCGCGGCCTGGAGCGTCTCGTCGACGGCGATGCCGACGGCAGTCATGCCGCCTGAACCGACCCGTCGCTCATCGGCGGTCGTCGTCACCGGGCCGGGCAGCCGCGCCCTCATCCGGGAGCACGGCACGACGGCGTGGGCAGTGCTGCTCGACGTCAGCCTCGAGGCGAGCCTCAGCCACGACGGCCGGACGGCCCGGACGAGCGTCCGCATGATCGCCGACCACCTCGGTATCACCCCGGGGACAGCGGCCCGCTGTCTGGGCCGGCTGCGAACCGCCGGGCTCGTCCAGCGGCTCGACCGTCGTGACGCGATCACAGGCCGGTTCGTCGAGTCGGTCTACGTCGTCGCTCCGACGGTTGCGGTCCGGCCGTGTGTCGATTGCCCGCTCATGGCGGAGCTGCACACGGAGAGAGCACATCGCACCGGCGACGACGCTCTGAACGGCGACGCCGGGCAACTTTCGCCATTGTCAATGGCAAGTGTCTGTCGGTCGTTCGTCGGTCGGGACCACGTCGATCTCGCGTCGGAGGATCGGGTCACCGGGTCGCGAGGAGAACGAGGGCATAGTCAGGATCGTGATCGTCAGGGCGACGCGTCGTTCGGTGAGTCGCGAACGTGTTGACGATCACGAACCTGGCTGACGCCGAGTACCTCATCGGCCAGGTGGCCCTCGGGATTGACGACTACTACATGGGCGCCGGCGAAGCCCCTGGCGTGTGGCAGGGCGGGTTGGCTGCCGAGCTCAGCCTGGCTGGGGTGGTCGAGCATGACCAGCTCCGGGCCCTGCTCCTCGGCCGGGACCCGACCACGGACATCGAGCTACTCCCCGCCCGGGGTCGGCCCCGGACGGTGACCGCATATGACGTGACCTTCTCGGCGCCGAAGTCAGTATCGCTGCTGTGGGCATTCGCCTCGCCGGAGGTTGCCTCGGCGGCGTCCATCGCCCACGTCGAGGCGGTCGCTGTCGCTCTGGATTTCCTCGAGCGGCGGGCCGGGGCGACTCGTCTGCAGATTGACGGGCAGCGTCAGCGGATCACCACTGGGCTGGCGGCGGCGGCCTTCGTGCACCGGTCGAGCCGGGAGGGCGATCCCCAGCTTCACAGCCATTGTGTCGTCGCCAACCTGGGGCGCCGGCCGGACGGGACGTTCGCCGCCCTCGACGCCACGCCGCTCTACGAGTGGGGGAAGGCCGCGGGCTCGGTGTATCAGGAGGAGCTGCGCCGTCGCCTGACCCGCCAGCTCGGGGTGGAGTCGGGACCGGACCGCAACGGCTGCCGGGAAATCGAGGGGTTCAACCGCCGATGGCTGCGGACGTTCTCCAAGCGGACCGTGGCCATCGAGGAGTACCTGGCCGGCGCCGGCCCGGAGAACCCCGACCCGGCCGGGCGGATGCGGGCCGACGAGGCGGCCTCGCTGGCCACCCGGCCCCGCAAGGACGGGTCCCTGACCCCGGAGGTCCTCCGGGAACGATGGCAGACCGAGGCGGACGCCATCGGGCTGCCCACCGGCCACGCGCTCGAGGCGCAGAGCTGCGGCTGGACCGTTCCCGAGTTGCAGCCCCCGGTGAAGTGGGACGACCTCGTCGACGCCCTGATCGAACCCGACGAGGGGCTCTGTGCCCGGCGGGCCCGGTTCAACGAAGCCCAGGTCGTCGAACGGGTCGCCGCCTTCGGCGCCGGACGCCTGACCGTCGACGCCATCGAGGACTACGCCCGGGCGTTCCTCGAGTCGGAACAGGCTGTGCTCCTCGCCGACCGCACGGGCCGGACGTCTCCGCAGTACTCGACCGTTGACCACCTGCTCCTCGAACGGCGGGTCCTCGATCTCCTCGACGAGCTCTCCCGGGCCACCGTCGACCCCGTCCCGCCACCGTTGTCGAACAGGCCATCGCTGCCGCACCAGGGCTTGGTGCCGACCAAGCCGCCGCCGTCCGAGCGCTGTGCTCATCGCGACAAGCGCTGTGCTCGCTGATCGCCCCCGCCGGGTTCGGCAAGACCACCACCGTCCACGCCGCCGCCACCGCCGCCTCGGCCGCCGGCCACACGATCATCGGCCTGGCCGCCACCAACCAGGCCGCCGGCGAACTCCGTCAGGCCGGGATCCCGGCCACGACCATCGCCCGTTTCGCCCTCGACGGCGCCACGGTTCCCGCGGAGGCCGTCGTCGTGCTCGATGAGGTCTCCCAGGTGGCGACCAGCGACGCTGAGATCGTCCTCGCCGCTGTCGCCGCCAGCCCCGGCGCCGCCATCTGGTGTCTCGGCGACCCGCACCAGGCCCAGTCAGTCCGGGCCGGTGGGCTCGGCCAGGAACTCGCCCACCTCGCTGCCACAGGCCGGATCCCGGGACCCGAACTCACCGAGAACCGCCGCCAGCTCGAACCGGCCGAGCGACAAGCGCTCGCCCGCTACCGCTCCGGACTGGTCGCCACCAGCCAGGCCATCCGCAAAGCGCACGGCTGGGAACACGACCTCGGCTCCCCCCACGCCACCCGGGAAGCCCTCGCCGACGCCGTCGTCTCCGACATGGCCCGCCACGGCCCGGCCGCAGTAGTCGCGCTGGCGGTCTCCCACGCCGACTGCGAGGACCTCGCCGACCGCATCCGGACACGCCTCCACGCCAACGGCCAGATCCACGGACCCGAACTCGCCGGACCCGCCTGGGGCAACGGCGAACGACGCTACGCCGCTGGCGACCGCGTCCTCGTCCACGGCACACTCCGGACCAACGGACAGCGGCTCCACAACGGCAGCGTCGTCACCGTCACCGCCGTCGACGCCGCAGGGCTGTACGGCGTCAACCAACAGGGCATCGCCGTCACCCTCCCTGCCCCGTTCGTCGCCGGTCACCGTCCCGACGGCAGCCCCAACTGCTCCCACGCCTGGGCCCGTACCGTCGACGGCATTCAGGGCGGGACCTGGGCCCAGGTCCACCTCCTCGGCACCGCCGCGCTCGAACGGTTCACCGGCTACACCGCCCAAAGCCGCGGCCGCCACGCCACCCACACCTGGAACGTCGCCCGGCTCCCCGAGATCGACCACGGCGGCGTCCTCGCCGATCAGCGCCCCGCCGAACGCAAGGTGCTCGACGCGCTCCGCCGGATGCCGGACACCGGGTTCGCCATCCACGACACCCCCAGCCGCGTCGAGCGCCTCCTCGCCGAACGGGCCGAACTCCGAGCGCTCCTTCGAGACCGCCCTCCCGACCGGCGCCCAGCGTTCCGCCAAGCCGAACTGGCCCTCGCCTCGGCCAAGAAAGAGTTGTACTGGGCGCAGCACCGCCTCGAAGCGGCCGAGCAACGCCTCGGCCAGCTCGGATCCCTCTCCCAGGTCCGCCGCAAAGGCCGCGAGGTGAAGCGCTCCACCGTCGAACAGATCAAGGCATTCACCGACGACTTCCGGACGGCCGAAGCGAAGATCGCCCGCTGGGAGGAAGCCGTCGAGGCGCTCCGGCCGGAGCTCGCCCAGCGCCCGCGGTGGGACGCCGATCACGACTGGCCCGACTCCCGCCTTCGCACGATCGACGCCGAACTGGCCGAGGTGGCCGAACCGGCAGCCCGGACCACGGCCCGGGATGCGTCGCTCGTGCGGCCACCTCCCCGACGGAACCAGCCGGCATGGCTCGACCGGGTGGCAGAGATGGCTCCGCCCCCGTTGCCCGGCCCCGATGCCGGCCCTGGAATCGACCTTGGATTGTGACCGTGCCGTCCGACGAGCGCGCTTCCCGAGATCGGGCGGAGGGCGAGCAGCCGCCGGCGGTCCTGCGTCAGTGCTCGGCGTCGGCAGGCAGTTCGATGATCGGGCAGACGACGACCTCGTCGCCCCGCTCGGCGGTCGACTTCGCCACGTCGAGGGCGGTGGCGAGGTCTTTCCGAAGGGCTCGCAGTTCCCTGATGGTGCGGTCGATGTCCCGCAGGTGGCCCTCGAGCAGTTGGACCACGGTGCCGCAGGGCTGGGCGCCTTGTCGTTGGAGGTCGAGGATCCGGCCGATCTCCTCGAGGCGCAGCCCGAGCGCTCGGGCTCGTCGGACGAACCGGAGCACCTGGACGTCCCCTTCGCTGTAGGTCCGGTACCCCGACCGGGTGCGCTCGGCCGGCGGAAGGATGCCTTTCGCCTCGTAGAGACGGACCGCCTTGGGGCTCACCCCGGCCCGCCGGGCCGCCTCTCCGACCGTGATGCTGGCATCGGCCATGAACGTCCGCTCTCCAATCCTTGACCTTGCCCCTGGGGCAACCCTTTACCGTCGCACCGTACCCAGACAAGGAGACGATCAAGATTCCCAAGCGACCGGTCGAGGTCTTCACCGCCGGCTGCCCCGTCTGCGACCACGCGGTGCAACTGGTGCAGGAACTGGCCTGCCCCGACTGTGAAGTTTCGGTGTACGACGTGCGGGAATCGGGGCTGGAGCAGGCCCGGCAGTACGGCGTCACCAGGGTCCCCACCGTGGTGGTGGACGGCACGGTCGCTGCCTGCTGCCAAGGCGGCGAGGTCAGCCGAGAGCAGCTTCAAGGGGCCGGGATCGGCCAACGCCTCTAGCAGTACCGCCCCCGGCGTCTCCCGCCGCAGCGTGGCGGGAGAACGCGAGCGCCAATCCTGGACCGCGGTGAACCTCCGCCATGGCAGCCCGCGAAGCGAATCTCCGCCACATGACCGTCGACGACTGGCACGGCGTCCTGCGGGTCGACCTGTCCGGCGCTCTTGACGAAAGCCCAGCCGAGGCGCGAAAAGCCCCCGAGTGACTTCCGAGGCCCTCTCCTTTGGTCTTGCGACCTCGGGACAGCATCCCTTCCACCGCTCGGGGGCAAGGGCGTTCTTACCCCTCCCGGCCGCCAGCGTCACGGTGGTCGATCAGGGGAGAAAGGGGTCGTGGCCGATGCCCGTCGGGACAGCCCCGCCATGGCGGCGCCGACCTCATCCCCGCTCCACGGGCGCCGGGCTTCCCTGGCACTGTCACGCCGCCAAGATTTCCACTCCCTGGACGGCCCGAATCACCCTCCGGAGCGATGACCCCGGAGGGAGGGTCGCCGGCCGGGCATAGCTCACCGGGCACCGGCGAATCCCTCCCCCGTGGCCGTAGGCCGCGAGCCGCTACCCGGCATCAATCCTTCCCAACCAAGATTCTTCCTTGCCTCGAGGAGGGGCAAGGTGCGGCGGTTGGCAACCGAGGTTGCCGGGTAGGCGCGCGGCGACCGATTCTCGGCGGTGTCGACGGGAGAGGCGATGGACTCCACTCTGGAAGAGGTCGCAGCCGCCGCTGACGAGGTTGCCGACGATCAGCGGCGGGTCGCCCGGCGCGCTCGGACCATGCAGCGTCAACGAGATCGGGGATGGTCCTGGGCATCGATCCTCGACCGGGAGGCGATGCCGGGGCTCCTCGAGCTGCTCCGGCGCAGCGCACGGCGTCTGACCGGGGCGACCGCACGCCTCGGCCGGACGCTGGCCGTTGGTCTCAGCGAGGAGGGCGAGTCGCGCCGGCGCGTCGGCCGGAGGCTGGGGGTTACGCACCAGCGTGTCTCGGCGATGCTCAAGGGCGAGCATCGACCTGAGGGTGATGAGGACCGGTTGACCGGCAGGTAGGACGGGCGGCCATGCTCCTCGACGTGGCGGTGTGCCTCCCGCAAGACGCCGAGACGGTCGGACTCATCCGTAGCGTCGTGAAGAACGCGCTTCGGTCCTTCGGGGAGAGCGAGGACTGCGTCGAAGCCATCTGCCTGGCTCTCAGCGAGGCGGGCACCAACGTCATCGAGCACGCCGCCCTCGACGACGCATACGAGGTGCGGGTCCAGATCGACGAACAGCACTGCGCCATCAGCGTGAAGAACACCGGGAACGGCTTCGACGCCGCCGCGCTGCGGGGCGTCATGCCCGACCCGCTGTCACCCCGAGGGCGCGGCGTAGCCATCATGCGCACCGTCATGGACCGGGTCGACTTCGACTCCGGTGAGGAAACCGGCACCATCGTCCACCTGGTCAAGACGCTCACCATCGAGCCCGGGGGTCTGCTCGACCGACTGCGCCGACGACTGCAAGCCCGGCTCTAGTAGCCGCCACTCGTCCCCCCGATTCCTCATTCCGGGTTTCGTCACGATCGCGAGCTCGCCGGCGCCGGGGACAGCCCAACGGTAGAACCCGGCCGTCGGCCCCTCTTGTCAACGGATTTGTCAACGCACGTCGCAGAACGAGGCGGCACGAGGCATCACGGGAATCCACGCTTCAGCCGCGAAATCGCTGGTCACGGCGGATTTCCCGGGACGAGGGGACACTGGAGGATACGGCGAGTCTCGAACTCCTTGTCCTTCGGTAGCCCGGCTGACCTCGTGGGTCCCTTGGCTTTGCGTCCCCGCCTCGCGACGGGTTTGCCGTTTTCGCTGACAACCGGACTATCGGTGCATCAATTGGCGATCTGTAGCGGCGGACCCTTTCGCAACCCGATGGCCCGGACGAACTCGCGATCGATGGGAGGCCGTCGGGGATACGGCCCTCGCCCTCTCCGCCGCCGTACCCGCGGTTCGGGGCATCACACCGAGTCGTGTCACCGAGCATCTCAGCGGCCCGGGGGCGGTTCAGCCCTGGCGGTCAGATGCCGAAGATCACGACGATGGCCAACGCAACGGAACCGGCTGGGAACGAGCGCTTCACCCCCGAGACCTTCGACGCCGTGCTCAGCGCGGCGCAGGCCGGCGCGGGGTGGGCCGCCTCTCGCCTCTACCAGGCGCTCGCCGGGCGGGTCGCCGGCTACCTGCGCGCTCAGGGCGTGACCGACTTCGAAGACGCCACCAGCGATGTGTTTCTCGGAGTCTTCGCCCGCCTCCACACGTTCTCCGGTACCGAGGCCCAGTTCCGCAGTTTCGTGTTCACCATCGCCCACCGTCGGGTGGTCGACCACCGGCGGATCCGGGCCCGAAGACCGGAGGTCGCGCCGCTGGATGCCGCCGGTGGGGACGAGCCCTCAACCCGCGACGCGACGTCGGCGGAGAATGCCGCCCTGGCGAACCTGGGCACCGAGCGGATCCGGCGCCTGCTCGGGGAACTCACTCCCGACCAGCGCGACGTTCTCACCCTGCGGATCCTGGCCGACCTGTCGGTGGAGCAGACCGCCGCCGCCCTGGGGAAGCCGCAAGGAGCAGTCAAGGCTCTCCAGCACCGGGCGTTGGCGGCGCTGCGGAAGCAACTCACCCGGGAGGGGGTATCCCGATGAACGTCTCCGACGATTACGAGGACGAGATGCGCACGCCCCGCCCCCTCGACGACACCACCGTGGAGCTCATCCTCACCGGACAACGAGTGGGAGATGACGACCTCTCGGCGGTCGCAGCCTTCGTGGCTGACTTGCGGTCCGCGGCCGCCTCGCCGCCGCCGCGCCCGTCGGCAGCGCTGGCCGCGGTCCTCGCCCAGGGCGTGGCGACCACCGACCATGGCGGCGTAGCCCCGACATCCGCCAGCCAAGCCGCCCGGCCCGGCCAGCGGCGCTCGAGCTGGGCCGGGCGCCGACCCCGGCTGATGCCTCGTCTGCTCTCCGCTCTCACCGTGCCGCTGGGAACCGCCGGCTTCGGCGCCAAAGCGGCGTTCGGTTTCAGCCTGGCCGCCGCCAGTGTCACCGCCGCCGGGGCCGCCGGCGTTCTCCCCGATCCCCTCCAGCACACCGTGGCCGGCGTGGTCCGCGCCGTCAGCCCATTCGAGATCCCCGACCCGGCCGATCACCGCCGCGACGTCGGACATCGCCTTGACCCGGACAGCGGCGACGACGCCGGTTCCGAGTCGCCGTTGACCATCGACGAGACGGTCCCGCCCGCGGACGAGCACCAGGGGGAGCCGGGCCGGCAGCCACCCGACAGCCACGCTCCGATCGACACCAGCTCCCCCCGCCTCGACGAGACGGACCGCGCCCCAGCCGACGGCTCGGTTCCGACCACTGTGCAGCCCAGGCCGGCCCCGGCCGATCAGGACCCCCGGGCCGATGCTCCCACCGGCGCCCCTGGCGAGGCGCCGGCCGACCAGCCCCGGGATACACCGACTACCGAGCCCGGCAGCGCCCCGGCGCCGGGCGGTGTCCCCACCAGCCAGCCGGAGCACACCCCGTCACCTTCAGGTGACCTTCCCGCCGGAGCGCCCGAAGAGGGCTCGGGCGGTGGCTCCGAGACACCGCCCACGACCCAGCCAGCAACCACGTCGACCACCCGGCCGGCGGGCATCCCCAGCGGCCGCCGGTAGCGGCGCCCGCGCCGCTTCGGCATCAACGGCGCAAAGCTCAGCGTTCCTGGCGTCGAGCTGGGCCCCCCGTATCCTTCGGGACCTGCTCGACGATCACGCTGGTGGCGATGGCTGCGTCCAGGGGCTGTTTGACCGGGCGACGCCACGCTTCCTTTGACGAAACGGCAAACCCGGGGAAACCCGGAGACGCAAAGCGATGGGCCTAATCCGCCACGGGCGGGATGGTCGCCACGCTCCCGAATGAAAGGGCAACCGCTATGAGAGCCATGACCCCCCGCTTCCTGGGCGGCTCCACCAGGAACCTTCTCCTGTCTCTCATCGCCATCGGCGCCACCGCCAGCATCGCGGGCCTCGGCACCTTCGCCACGTTCACCAGCACGACGAGCGCCGCGCAATCGATCTCCTCCGGGACGGTCGCCATCACCCTGGGCGCGGCCGGGTCCGCCGACAACCGCCTCACGATCCGCGCCACCAGCTTGGTCCCCGGTGACTCGCTCCAGCGCAGGGTGAAGCTCACCAACACTGCGGGCAACGAGAATCTGGCGTCCATCACCCTGGGGACCGTCGACACCACCACCGATCCGGACACCGTGCTGTCGACCAATGCCACCAACGGGTTGCAGATGAAGATCGAGAAGTGCGGCGGAGCCTTGGGTTGGACGGAGTCGGCCCTCACTCCGTACACCTACACGTGCGACTCGCTCATTGCGGGCGACAATGCCGGCACCAGGACAACGGTGCTGGCCCGCCGGGCCATCATCGGCTCGTCGCTCGCCCTCTCGAACCTGAGCGCCCTGACAGCTGGCAACACCGACGACATGGTGGTCACCGTCGATCTGCCCAGCACCGCCGACAACACCTTCCAGACCAAGTCCGCCACCATCGAGTACACCTTCACCGGTACCCAGCGAGCGGGCGGCGCCAAGTAAGGGCGACAGTAGCCGGGGCCGTGCCTCAAGGGTGCGGTCCCGGCCGTCCTTTCCCAAGGAGCGGGCGATGCTTCTCTTCCTGCTTTCCCTGCTGCGCCGTGGTCTCCGCTTCGCCGCTCTCGGCTTGGCCGGCGTTTCGCTGGTCGCCTTCGGCTTCGTTGGCCTCGGCCCTCACACTGGCCGGTACCGGACCCTCACTGTCCTCTCCGGCAGCATGCGACCCACGATGCCGGAGGGGTCGGTGGCCATCGTCATCCCCGTCCCACCCGCCGAGATCCGCCCTGGCGACGTCATCACTTACAACATCCCGGTGGGGGATCGCCGGGTGGTGACCCATCGGGTGGTGGAGATCGTGGAGGGAGGCGACCATCCCGTGGTGCGAACCCAGGGGGACGCCAATGCGGCCCCCCCGATCCGTGGCTCGCCCGGCTCGAGACCGAGCCGGCCTGGCGGGTGCGGGCCGTCGTCCCTGGCCTCGGCCGCGTCATGCATGCTTTGCGGGTATGGCCGCTCCGGGTCCTGCTGGTCTGGGGCCTGCCGGCGTTCTTGTTGGCGCTATGGCTGACCGATCTCCACCGCCACCAACGGCGGAACTGCGACGACGAGGCCATGCTCCGGTTTGCTACGCCAGACCCAGGCATCGTCCTCGTCGTGCCCACGACCCCCCAGGCGAGCCGGCCCCTGAAGAACCGCCGAGCGGCGGGAACCAGCCGGAACCGCGACCGCGACCACCCCACCGCCTACGGCGTGGACGTCACGGGTTTCCATCGGTGAACCCCTCGTCGCCTCGGTGGGCGCGCCGCTTGGCCGCACCGGTCGCGCTCGTCATGTTGGTGATGGCGCGCGCGGCATTCGGGAGTTGGGCGGGGTCCGTCTCGGCGAGCCATAGCCTCTCCACCGCCACGCTGGAGCCCGTCAGCGGCCTTACCGTGGCGACGGGCTGCAGCGGTCTGCTCGACCTTTTGGCTAAGGCCGACCTGTCCTGGACGGCGACCCCCTCCGGCTTCGCCGAGGGCTACAAGGTCGAGCGCTGGCAGGACCTCACCGTCGAAGCCACCGCCGTTGTCACGCCGCGCACCTCGACCACGAGCACCCAGACGGGGCTGGCCACTGGCACCACCTACACCTGGAAGGTCTATGCCTACGCCCATTCGTGGACCTCGACGATCGTCGCCGTGACCGCCACCACTCCCGCCCTGTGCCTCTAAACGATGCTCCAGACCCTGCCGCCCAGGTCTCTCACCGACCAACGGTGAGGGAGCGCCGAGAATCGGCTCGGGACCCGTATCCCGGCCGGAAGGTTCGGCGATTACCAGTTCGAGATCCGCACCCGGCTCTCACCGACATCGAAAAGGCGACCTGCCGGCGACGGTAGCAAGCAAAGCCCACGGGCCTCACGTCAGGTGTCCGGGCTACCGAAATGGAGGAAGATCATGATTTCCAGCCTGTTGTCTGGCCTGGCGGCGAAACTGAGTGCCGCCGGCCTTGCTGCCAAAGCGAGCGTCGGCCTGACCATGGCGGCGGCGAGCGTCACCGGCGGCGCTGCCGCCGGGGTTCTCCCCGAACCCGTTCAGCACGCCGTGGCCGGGGTTGCCAACGCCGTGACCCCCTTCCACTTCCCGGACCAGGCCGCCGACCCCGCCGACTTCGGCGACCGGGTCAGCGACGACGCCCGGGACGACGAACCGGGGGTGGACGGCTCCGTCATCGCGGACGAAACCCGCCAGCTGGGCGAGGAGCGGCGAGCGGAGGCGGGCGCTCCCGATGAGCCCGGTGCCGAGGGTCTCGACCGGGCCCGTCAGACACCGGCCGCTGACCACCTGCCCGCCACCTTGCCGGCCGGCCGGTCGACGGTCGATCAGTACCGGCCGGTGGAGCCTCCGAGCGGCATCCCGGCCCAGGTCCCTGCGGGCCGACCTGAGAACGTCCCCAGCGGCGAGCCCGACGGCACCCCCAGCCAGCCCCAGAACGTCCCCAGCGGCCAGCCGGACGACACCCCCAGCCAGCCCGATGACGTCCCCAGCGGCCAGCCGGAGGAAGTTCCCACCGGCCAGCCGCAGACCGCCCCCGCCGCCCCGCCGGTGGAGACGCCGAGTGGCCAACCGAGCGGAACGCCGAGGGGACGGCCGTAGCGGCGCGGGAGTCCCGGAGGCTGAGCAATCCCCGGCCTCACCGGTTTCGATGATCGCCGCACTGGACCGGGCCGTCGGGAGTCGACGGCCCGGTCCAGGACTCCGGCGAACTGGACAAATGCGCAGCTTCCTGCCTCGGCGGCGACGAATCCGCTTAATCCAGTTCGAACCCGGCTCGATCATCGGAAGACAACGAAAGGGCAAACCCGTCGCGAGGCGGGGACGCAAAGCCACGGGGCCCAAGCGGCTAGCCGGGCTACCGAACAGAAAGACGAACCGTGGCGATCAGCTTCCCGCTCCTTCGGCGGCCATCCTCTCTCCCGAGCGTCCGTCCCTCTCCCAGCATCCGAGTCACCTGGCGCCGCATGGTCGTCCTCTATGTGGCCATCGCAGTGACCATCGGCGTCGTCGCCCTCGCCTTGTCGAGCTTTCAACGGAACGTCGCCCGCGAGACGATCTCGCACCTCGAAGCAGAAGTGGGCGGGTTGGCAACCCTCGAACGGTCCCTCCTGTCGGCGGAGGAGCCGATCGGAGTCATCCTCTACGAGGTGGGAGACCCGCTGGTCCTCGAGGACAACTGGCGCCGGTTCCACGAGGTCGACAGCGACATCCGCTCCCGCCTCGCTCAGTTTTCCGCCGCCACCCACAGCCTGGACTCGGTGGCGAAGGCCACTGAGCAGCACTGGTCCGGCATCGCCGAGGAGGTCGGCGCCGCCCGCCGGCTCTGGGGAACTGGAGCTGTGGCGGCCGGGCTCGCCGGCGGAAAAGATCCCTACGCGGACACGGTTTGGAACCGGCTGCGCATCATCAAGGACACAATGGCTGACGGTCTCGTCGCCGTGACGGCCGACGGGCGAAAGCATGTCCGTGAGGCGGACCGCCGGCAGGCGATCGTCCCGCCCATCCTGGTGGCCATGGTGCTCGCCGCGCTGGGCGCCGGCCTTCTCTCTGGCCGGCGGTTGTCCCGCCGGGTCGTGTCACCGCTCTCTGGTCTCCGTGAAGCGGCAGGCCGCATCCGGGACGGCGACCTCGACCGGCCGGTCGACGTCGAGCCATGTGCCGCGAGGGAAGCGACCGAGTTGGCGGTCGCGATGAACGACATGGCCGCCGGACTCAGCCGGATCCAGGACCAGCTGCGACACCAGGCGTTCCACGACCCGCTCACTGGCTTGGCCAACCGGGCGCTCCTGACCGACCGCCTCAACCACGCCTTGGTCCGCCACCAGCGCTCAGGACGGCTCTTCGGCCTGGTGCTCCTCGACCTCGACGACTTCAAGTCGATCAACGACAGCCTCGGCCACTGGGCGGGTGACGCACTGCTGGTCAACATCGCCGACCGACTCGCTCGCTGTACCCGGGAGTCCGACACGTTGGCTCGGCTCGGTGGCGACGAATTCGCCATCCTCCTGGAGGATCTCGCCGATCCGAAGGATGCGGTGCACGTGGCCGAGCGCATCCTCGAGGAGCTCGGCGGCGTCTTCAGCTTCGACGGGCGGGCTTTCCCGGTCTCGGCCAGCCTCGGAATTGCGCTTGCCGAAACGGGCGGCGTCGCCGTTGAGGATCTCATCCGCGACGCCGACGTGGCGATGTACATCACCAAGAGCAACGGCAAGGGTTCGTACACACTGTTTGAAGGGGGCATGCACGTCGCCGTCAAAGAACGCCTCCAGCTCAAGAGCGACCTGTCTCAGGCCCTCGGTACGGACCAGTTGACGCTGCACTACCAGCCGATCATCGACCTCCGCTCCGGCCGCATCAGCGGGGTGGAAGCGCTCGCCCGCTGGCACCATCCCGGCCGCGGCGACATGGTGTCGCCAGCGGAGTTCATCCCCGTCGCCGAGGAATCAGGCCTCATCGTGCCCCTCGGCCTGTGGGTCCTCGAAACGGCGTGCCGTGAGATTCAGGGATGGCGACAGGCCGGCGTGGCCGAGCCCGGGCTCCGGTTGAGCGTCAACGTGTCCGGCCGCCAGCTTGAGGATCCGGACTTTGTGGGCAAGGTGCAGCGGGTGATCCAACAGACCGACTTCGACCCCGCCATGCTGATCCTCGAAATCACGGAAAGCGTTGTGGTGAGCCGGCTGGACGACACTGTGCCTCGCCTCACCGAACTGAAACGCCTGGGCATCCAGCTCGCCATCGACGACTTCGGGACCGGCTACTCCTCCTTGAGCTCGCTGCAGCGGCTTCCGGTCGACATCCTCAAGATCGACAAGTCCTTTATCGATCACCTCGAGTCGGAAGGCGAGAACGGCGCTCTGGCGCGGGCAATCCTCGGTCTCGGCCAGACGCTGCAACTGCAGACGGTTGCCGAAGGCGTCGAGCGCGGCGGCCAAGCCGACGAACTCCAAAGGCTCGACTGTGACATGGCGCAGGGATACTTCTACGCCCGCCCGACTCCCCGGGCCGATCTGCTGGCGCTCCTCAAGGGGGGCTCAAGCGTACGCCGGCCGATGGCTGGCGGAACGGACGGTTTGGGGCTCAGCCCGCACAGCGCCGGAGTCGAAGCCGAACGCGGCTAGGCCAGCCTCATTTGCTCCGGCCGGTGCAGCGGCGGCGTCGATCTCCGCTACCCGGCGATTTCATCCCCAGGACAAGGCGCCTCGAGCTGTTCTCTCAAGGTCCGTTCCGTGACTGCCGATACCAATCATGCCGGAATCTCCGGCTTCGAACGAAAAGGGCAAACCCGGGGCGACCCGGGGACGCAAAGCCACGGGGCCCTCAGGGTCAGCCGGGCTACCGAACCGAAAGGGAAATGACCATGAAGAAGCGCCTCGTCTACGGCGTCCTCGTCGGTGTCACCGCGTTCGCCGGTGTGACCGCCTCGGCGGCGACACTAGGTGGCATCACCAGCACCGGCCTCGGTGCCGATGACGTCACCGTCGCTTCGTGCGACACCAACGGCGTCTCCACCAGCTACACCACCGCCTATAACACCACCACGGCGGCGGGCTACAAGGTCGACGACATTACGGTCGCCGGCATCGCCGACGCCTGCAACGGCAAGTCGATGAAGATCACCCTCGTCGGGGCGAGCAACGCCTCTCTCGGTGAGGTGACGGCCACAGTCGCCGTCAACTCCACTGCCACCCCGGCCGACACGAGCGACACCGTCGACTTCCTCGCCACCAACAAGTTGGCGGAGGACGTCCAGGGCATCCACGTCGTCATCTCCGGCTGATCTCTCTGAGGTCAACGTCGCAGAGTGGCCCGGGGGTATCCACCCCCGGGCCGATCACTGGAGAGCATCCATGAGTCGACGAATCCCGCTCCTCCTTCTCGCCGCCGCCACCGCTGCGGGGGCCCTGACCGCCTCGGCGGCCACGCTCGGAGGACTGTCGTCGGGCACTCTCGCCGCCGGCGGTTCCGCCCTCGCTGCCTGTGACGCCGATGGTGTGACAATCACCTACACGACGTCCGGCGGGGCCGTCACCCACGTCGCCATCGGCGGCATCGCCGATCCCGAGTGCGAGGGCGGCAGCCTGGCGGTCACCCTCGTCGACACGACGAACGCCAGCGTCGCCTCGGCCGCGGCGACCACGATCCCGACCGACGCCGACACCACCGACAGCACGCTCACCTTGCCCGTTTCCCCGAACGCTGCCGCTGACAACGTGGCCGCCTACCACGTCTCGATCACGGGTCCATGATGCGCCGCCCCCTGCTTCGCCACCCCCGCCGGCAACGACTGTGGCTCCTGCTGGCCTCCATAGCCCTCGTTCCGCTCGTCCGCGCCGACGCCGCCTCGCTCGCCGTAGCCACGCAACGGCTCACCTCGCACAGAGCCGCCTCCCAGGTCCCGCCGACCACGTGCAGCCTGGCACCCGCTGCTGACACCTATGTCTCCGAGGACGCCAACGCCAGCAACTACGGCACGAGCACGTCTCTCCTCGTCCGCTCGGCGGCCGGTGCCAACCGCCGTGCCGTCCTGCGCTTCGATCTCTCCTCCTGCTCGATTCCGTCCAACGCCTCAATCCGCACCGCCGCACTGCGGCTCACCCTCACGTCGCCGCCAACTGTGAGCCGCACCTACGAGGTGCACCGGGCGTCGGCGGCGTGGACCGAGGACACGGTGACATGGAGCACTCAACCGTCGGTCGCAGCGCCCGCCACATCGTCGGCGGTAACGGGCATGACGGCGGGCGCCATCGTCGAGTGGAGCGTCAAGGCCGACGTGGAAGCGTTCGTGCAGGGAATGGTGACCAACGAGGGCTGGCGAATCAGCGACGCGACCGAGAGCGAATCCACCGCGCTCGAGAGCGGGTTCGCGGCCCGGGAAGAAGCCACCTCTTCCAGCCGCCCGATTCTCACCGTGACGTACTACCCGTGACTCCGTCGGACCATTGAAGGGCGACGATGAACGACCACGGAGATCTATTGCCAGCGGACAGGCGGTCGCAGGATGCCCTCCCGCCCGACTCCCGGTTGCGCGAGACCGCGACTGCGATGTCCCGGCCGTGGTCGCCGGTCGAAGCGGGCGTACCCCGGGTGATCGCCCTCCTGCTCAGCCTCGTTCTCGCGGTCGGCTGGCTCGTCGCGCTCCGTCCCCTCGCGCTTGGAGGCTCGGCGGCCTACGTTGTGGTCTCGGGCCGGAGCATGGAGCCAACCTACAGGACCGGTGACCTCGTCATCGTCCGAGCCGCCCCGGCGTACGACATCGGGGACATTGTCGCGTTCCGCGTGCCGGACGAGAGCACCGGTCGTCGCCCTGTCGTGATCCATCGGATCGTCGCAGGCGACGCCTCGGGCTACGTTCTCCAAGGGGACAACAAGAAGGAACGGGACCTCTGGCGGCCCCGTCCCGAAGATGTCCTCGGTCGGGCGTGGCTGACGCTCCCGCGGGGCGGCTTCATCCTTGCCGCAGCCCGTTCGCCGCTCGTTCTCGCCGTGCTCGCAGGCCTCTTCGCCTTCCTCGCGACGGTCGCGCCTTCGGCCGACGACCGGAATCGCAACCGTTCGCCCAGAGGCCGCTGGCCAACTGCCCGCAAGCGTCTGCGGCTGGGCCCCGCCACCTCCGCCGCTGGACCGTAGGCCCGCGGACGATAGGAGCCGGGATCGGGGATCCCGAAACCGCTTGCGCGGACCCGGTTGCGCGGTCCCTCGAGGCGAACCCGCGTCTATAAACGCCTCGATCGTGCGCTGAAATCATCGTTGTCCTGGCGGCCCGACGATCCAGATGCTTCGCCGGCGGTACCAGGGTAGAAAGCGGGGGTGAGTTCCCTCGTGCCCGATGATCCAGAAGCGTCCGGAGCCCTGTCACCCGGTTTCGTAGGTCGGCTCGCTGGCATCTTCTTTCTGGTCGCCGGAGCGACGACGGCTGTATCGGCGGCATGGATGCTGCCCGAGGGCGGGAACCGTCAGGCGCTCTGGGTGGTGACCATCGCCGCCGTGGCGGTAGGGGTCGGCGCATGGCGGGCTTCCTGGCCGCGGTGGCGTGCGGCGGCGATGCGCTGGACCCTGGTTCCGGCCGCGCTGGTGCTCATTGCCGCCGGCAACCACTTCGGCGGTCTGGACCCGTACACCTACGACGTCGCCTTTCCTTTGGTGTTCGCGTGGATCGGGCTGAGCCAGCCCCGGTGGACCTCCCTCCGCTTCGCTGCCCCCGCCGGTGCCTCCTATTTGTTGCCGCTGGCGGCCGCGGGTCGCCCGGCGGCGGAGCTGTCCACGGTGTTCCTCGTCATGCCCCTGTTCGTGACGCTCGGCGAGGGCTGTGCCTGGGTCGCCGACCGGCTCCGGGCCGCCGAGGCCGATGTGCGGATGGCGGTGGCTGGCATGGAGCGGCTGCTGGAAGCGACGACGACTCTGGCCCGGGCCGGCGCGGCCCGTGAGGCCGCCGGCATGACGGCCGATTTCGCCATGGAACTTCTCCGCGCCGATCGGGTCCAGGTGATGGTTGCCGAGGAGCAGGGATCGTCGCGTTTCGTCAGCTATGGCCAGCGCAACATTCCCCTGCCGCTCGGCGAGGCGGTGGTGGACGCTGCCAGCGAGCCCACCGGGACCGGCCTGGCGGTGCGAACCGGCCAGACGCTCTTCGTAGCCGACTTCCCGTTGTCGCCGGTGATCTCCCCTCACCTGGCCCGGCTCATTCCGGCCGCCTCGGCCGTCTTCATCCCCCTCCCCGGCGAAGGCGGTTTCCTGGGAGCGGTGGTGGTGATGTGGGACACTCCCCGAGCGGGGCTGGATCGGGTCTCCCAGCGGGCCGTCGAGGTCCTCTCCGCTGAGGCGGGGCGGGCTCTCGAGCGCACCCGAGCGGAGGCCCGGCTCGCCCGGGACCTGGGCGAGGGCAGGCAGGCGGTGGCCCTTCTACGCCGGGAACGGGCGTTTCTGCAACTCCTCCAGCGGGTGGCGATGGCGGCCAACGAGTCCCGGACCGTGGAAGAGGCGCTCCAGCGGGCAATCGACGAGGTCTGTGCCTACACCAGCTGGCCCGTGGGCCACGCCTACCTGCCCGACCCCGAGGGGATTCTGGTGCCGGCCGACATCTGGCACCTGGACGATGAGGAGCGGTTCGGTCCGTTCCGACGCGCCACCGAAGAGACCCATCTCCCGCCGGGAGTCGGCCTACCGGGACGGGTGGCGGTCTCGGGAGAACCCGCCTGGGAGCCCGATGTCACCGTCGAGGCGCACTTCCCCAGGGCGGCGGCCACCCGTCTGGTGGGGCTGCGGGCCGCTCTTGGTGTTCCCGTGCTGGCGGAAGCGAAGGTCGTGGCCGTCCTGGAGTTCTTTTTCTCTGAGCCGCTCGAACCGGACGAGTCGCTGCTCGAGCTGGCCCGCCACATCGGGAGCCAGCTCGCCCGGGTGGCGGAGCGGCGTCGGGCCGAGGCGGCGCTTCGGGCCAGTGAAGAGCGGATCCGCACGGTCATCGACACTGCGGGGGAAGCCTTTGTGGGAATGGACGACACCGGACGGGTGACAGAGTGGAACCGCCAGGCGCAGGCGACCTTCGGCTGGGCCCGGGAGGAGGTGATCGGTCAGCCTGTGGCCGATCTGATCATTCCCGAAGATCTCCGGCCGGCTCATTGGGGGGGCCTGCAGCGCTTCCTGAACACCGGGGAGAGCGCACTGCTCGGCCACCGCCTGGAGCTACGGGCCCTTGACCGGGACGGCCGGCAGTTCCCGGTCGAGCTCACCGTGTGGGCCACCCGGATCGGGACCAGTTACGGGTTCAATGCCTTCGTGCGCGACATCTCGGAACGCAAACACCTCGAAGCCGAACTGACCCGCCAGGCGCTCCACGACCCGCTCACCGGCCTGCCCAACCGGACGCTCCTGCTCGATCGGCTGGCCCACGCATTGATCCAAGGTGGGCGGGGCCGGCCCCCCGTTAGTGTCCTCTTTCTCGATCTGGATCGCTTCAAGACGGTCAACGACAGTCTCGGCCACGCCGCCGGCGACCGGCTGCTCGCCGCCGTGGGCGAGCGCCTGGCGGATTCGGTCCGGCCGTCCGACACCGTCGCCCGCCTCGGAGGCGACGAGTTCGCGGTGCTCCTCGAGGATGCCGGAGCCGACGATGCGGTCGGGGTCGCCCAGCGTGTGGGGGTGGCGCTGGATCTCCCCTTCCTCGTCGACGGTCACGAAGTCTTCGCCCGGGCCAGCATGGGGGTTGCCACCGGCGAACCGGGCGAGCACACCGCCGATGAGTTGCTGCGCAACGCCGACCTGGCCATGTACATGGCCAAAGCCCAGGGCAAGGCACGCTACGCACTGTTCGAAGCCGGGATGCACGCCGCCGTGGTTGGACGGCTCAGCCTGGAGGCCGACCTCCGCCGGGCCCTGGCTGCGGGAGAGTTCTTCCTCCACTACCAACCGGTGGTGCGCCTCGCCGACACCTCCCTGGTGGGCGTGGAGGCGCTCATCCGTTGGAGACGGGCGGGACATGACGTGGTGTCGCCCGGGGTGTTCATCCCCATCGCGGAAGAGACGGGGATGATCATCGAGATCGGGAGATGGGTCCTTTCGGAAGCGTGCCGGCAGGCGGCTGCCTGGCAGACCGAACACAACCTCGAGCCACGGTTGCATATGAGCGTCAACCTCTCGGCCCGCCAGCTCCAGGACCCTCACCTGGTGCAGGACATCGAGCAGACCCTGAGCGTCTGCGGGCTCGACCCCACCTGTCTCGTCATCGAGATCACCGAGAGCCTCCTCATGTCCGAGCCCGATGTCGCCATCCACAAACTCCGGCTTCTGAAGGAAGTGGGTTTCCGCCTCGCCATCGATGACTTCGGCACCGGCTACTCGTCGCTCAGCTACCTGCGCCATTTCCCGGCCGACATCCTCAAGATCGACCGGTCTTTCGTCGCCACCCTGGGACGCAGTCCCGAAGACGCCGCCCTGCCCCATGCCATCGTCAAGCTCGGGCAGACGCTCAATCTCCGTGTCGTCGCCGAGGGCATCGAGACTGCCGAGCAGCTGAGCGTGCTCCGCTCCCTCGGCTGCGGCTACGGCCAGGGTTATCGGTTCGCCCCGCCCATGGCTGCAGACGACATGGCCGCCGTCCTCAAGGACCCTCGACGCAGGACGGCTCTGCTCCACGAGCCGACCCGGGAGACGAGCTGAGAGCCGAATACCCAGCTCGCACGAATGGAGAAGAACGGACCGTTGCAGCGGTGGTCGCGGTCGCCGGGGGCGGCTCCGGGCTCCGGCGAAATTCCGATCTCTGGCACACCTCTGGCACACGAACCGCGCCGACGAGGGCGTGAAGCACGGACTCTGGCACACTAGGCGGGAGCAAAAGTCCTGGTTAGACCGTTATTGATGGATTCAGGTTCCTGTGTCCGCAAGGACATGGGGGTTCAAGTCCCCCCTCGCCCACCACACCCCGGCGGCGCTAACCGGCCCGTTTCTTGGGGTGCGCCGCTCGGCGGAGCTGGCGGCGGGTCGCCTCTTCCAGGGCGGCCAGGTCGACGCCGGGGGCGGTGAGGATCTCGGAGGCCGGCTCAGGGGCGGTCACGAGGGCGAGGTTGTCAACTAAGCCTGACATGGCTGGAGCCGATGAGGTGGCAGACCCGGGAGGGGTCGCAGTCGGCGGGGTCGAGGCCCCCGGCTCGCTCGACCAAGTGGCCCAACTCGTCCCGGAGGCGTCGGAGTTCGGCGATGCGCCGGTCGAGTTCCGCCGAGCGAGCGCGGAGGAGGTCGAGGACGTGCCCGCAGGGCGTCTCCCCGTCATCCCGCAGCGCCAGGATGCCCCGGATCTCGCCGAGCGAGAGCCCCACCGCCTGGGCGGCGCGGACGAAGGCGAGCCGCTCGAGCGCCGAGTCGTCGTAGTCGCGGTAGCCCGACGCCGTGCGGACGGGGGCGGAGAGCAGACCGATCTGCTCGTAATACCGGATGGTCTTGGTGGAGAGCCCGGACTGCCGAGCGAGTTCGCCGATGCGCATGTCGTCTTGACCTTCCAGTGCGCTGGAAGCTTTACCGTAGCGCCATGGAGATCGACCTGCTCTACGTCCCCGACTGTCCGAACCGTCCGCTCGCCCGTCGCCACCTCGCGGCCGCCCTGTCTCAGATCAAGCGGGTGGCGGTCATCCGGGAGCGGGAGGTCCGGTCCAGCGAGGAGGCTGCACGGCTGGGCATGCGTGGATCGCCGACGATCCTCATCAGCGGGCGGGACCCGTTCGCCGAGGGCACGGACGTCGAGGCCCTGGCCTGCCGGTTGTACCGCACGGAGCTGGGCTACAGCGGTGCTCCCACGGTCGAGCAGTTCATCGAGGCACTCCGATGATGACCGGCGATACGCCCAGGCGGGCCGCTCGGTATCGTGCGCCGGGCCATGGAGGGGGCGTGACAGAGGCCGCACTCGACCTGTTCGACGACGGTGATCTCGACGGCTCGGTCGCCGACGCCGTCCGACGGATCGCCCTCCACGGCTTCCGTGCCCTCTGGTCCGGGCGGATGGTGCTTATCGGCGAGCTCGTCCCGGGCGACCCTACGGTGCTCCGCCAGGCGGTGGACCACCTCCGAACCCGGGGCCGGATCGAGCTGTCCGGCGACGGTCGCCTCATCGCCGTCCACGGCCTCGCCCAACGGCCGACTTCGCACCGGATCGAACACGACGGCGGCGTGGTCAACACCTGGTGCGCCCTCGACGCAGTCGGCATCCCGGCGGCGCTCGGCATCGACGCCCGGGCCATCACGAGGTGCCCGGCCTGCGGGACAGAACTGACCGTGGTGCTGATCGGCGGCGAGCCGCAACCCGTGCCGGATGCCGTGCTGTGGTATCCGGAGACGACAGCTCGCCATCTCGTCGAAGACTTCTGCTCCGGCGCCAATCTGTTCTGCTCCCTCGCCCACCTCGAACAGTGGGTCGACGGACGGCCCGGCCCCGGTGCCGTCATGACGACACCGGAGGTGGCCGAACTGGGCCGCGCCGGTTGGGCTGACGCCGCCCGCCACCTGGAGAGGTAGTCGGCCCGTCCCGCTGTTCACCTGCTGTTCGGTTGTGCCGGCGGGGGCCGGATGCGATGATCCGTATCAATGGATACTGATCTAGTTCTGGCCGGGCCGCCCGATGGGCTCCGGGCGGTGGCCGAGCCGCTGCGGTGGCGGATCCTCACCCTCCTCGGGCAGGAGGAGATGTGCGTCTGCCACCTGGTCGAAGCGCTCGACGCGCCGCAGCCGCTGATCAGCCACCATCTGCGGGTCCTGCGAGGCGCCGGACTGGTGGAGACGGAGCGCTATCGCTACTGGACCTACTACCGCCTCCGGCCGGAAGCCCTGACCGAACTCGGGCGGCAGCTCATCGACATCGCCGGCGCTGCTCCGGCACCGGGTACCACCCGCCGGCCGTGCTGCTGACCGGCGGCGAGACCGAAAGGCAGCTCGGCGATGGCCGTTGACGAAGCCTCCCCGCCGACCAAGACCACGGCGGTGTCGGTGGCCCGGGGCGCCGTGGCCGAAGCGGTCGGTACCGCCCTGCTCGTGGCGATCGTCGTGGGGTCGGGCATCTTCGCCGAGCGGCTGTCGACCGACGAAGGCCTGCAACTGCTGGAGAACTCCATCGCCACGGCCTTCGGGTTGATGGCCCTGATCCTGGCCTTCGGCAAGGTGTCCGGAGCGCACTTCAACCCCGTCGTCACCCTGGCCGACCGCTTCCTCGGCGGGATCGACACGGCACGGGCGCTGGCCTACATCGGAGCGCAGGTCGCCGGCGGGTGCGCCGGCACGATCATCGCCAACCTCATGTTCGACCTCCCCGCCGTCGAGTGGTCGACCCATACCCGCAGCAGTGGGGGGCTGTGGCTCGGGGAGATCGTCGCCACCTTCGGGCTCCTCACCGTCATCCTCGGAGTCGTCCGTTCCGGGCGGACGGCGGCGGCACCGTTCGCCGTCGGGGCGTACATCGGCGCCGCCTACTGGTTCACCTCGTCGACCAGCTTCGCCAACCCGGCCGTCAGCATCGCCCGGACCCTGACCGACAGCTTTGCCGGCATCCGCCCGTCGTCCGTCCCGGCGTTCGTCGTGGCCCAGTGTGCCGGAGCGGCCGCCGCCGTCGCCCTCGCCCTCTTCCTGCACCCGACCCTGCCCGACGAAGCCGAGCGGATCGTCGTCCCCCGCGACGAACCCTGAGAAGGAGTGCCCATGGCCGACCTGGACCTCGCCGACCTGCCCCCCTCCGTCGCCGCGACCGTTGAGGCGCTCACCCGGGAGTTCGGCGGCGCATTCGACGGCGGGACGGTCTCGCGGTTCGTGGTCGACAGTTACGAGCGGCTGTCCTCCCGGCCCCACGACCCCGCCGCGCTGGGCGAGGCCACCGAGCGGCTCGCCCGTCAGCGGCTCGAGGCGCTGACCCGGGTCGAGACCAAGGACGGCGACCATCCGCCCACCGTGCTCTTCATGTGCGTCCACAACGCCGGTCGATCGCAGATGGCCTTGGGCTGGTTCAACCATCTCGCCGGTGGCCGGGCCGAGGCCTGGTCCGGGGGCTCGGAACCGGGCTCGCAGGTCAATCCCGCCGCCGTGGCCGCCATGGCCGAGGTGGGTATCGACATCGCCCGGGAGTTCCCCAAGCCCTGGACGGAAGAGATCGTGCGGGCGGCCGACGTCGTCGTCACCATGGGCTGCGGTGACGCCTGTCCCTTCTTCCCGGGGACCCGGTACGAGGACTGGGAGCTCGACGACCCGCACGGTCAGGGCATCGAAGCCGTCCGGCCCATCCGCGACGAGATCGAGCGGCGAGTCCGCGTCCTCCTCGCCGAACTCGGCGTCGCGACGACCCCGCGCTGACGGCTGCTTCAGCAGCAGCCGAGCCCGGCCGGAACGTCAGCCGGCTCCGCTCCGGCCTCGGGAGCGGTCGTGGGCGCGCCGGCGCAGCACACGTCGCCCTCGTTCCCGACGGCGCTGCGGCCCAGCGTGTCGGCGTCGGCGAGGACGGTGTAGATCTCCCACGGCGCGCCGTCGGGGTCGGAGACCCAGACCTTGTCCTGGACGGCATAGCAGCAGCTCACGCCCTCTTCGGTGGCCGTCTCGAGGCCCTCGCCGGAGAGCCGGGCCTGGGCGGCGGCGACGTCCCCGGAGGAGCCGACTTCGACCCCGAGGTGGTTGAGCGTCGCCGGAGAGTCGGCGTTCTCGATCAGGACGAGCTTGAGGGCGGGCTCGTCGATGGCGAAGTTGGCGTAGCCCGGCCGGCGCTTGGCCGGAGCCACGCCGAACAGGCGGGAGTAGAACTCAACGGCGGCGTCGACGTCGGACACGTTCAGGGCAAGCTGCACTCGAGACACGGATGGGAACCTCCTCGGGAACCACCGACGTATCGATGGATATCAATGTGTTTAGGGCAGCATACCGGAACATCGACGTGTGTCAATATGTTCTTCGGGGGCAACGACCGGGAGGAAGGGACGAATCATGGACGTCAAGGCGATCGCCGCCTGCTGCGAGCCGGTGCTCACCGAGACGCTCGGCGAGGACGAGGCCGCCGAGCTGGCCGCCGCGTTCAAGGTGCTGGCCGACCCGGCCCGCCTCCGGCTTCTGTCCCTCATCGCCAACGCCCCCGGCGGCGAAGGTTGCGCCTGCGATCTCATCGGCCCGCTGGGCCGCAGTCAGCCGACCGTCTCCCACCACCTGAGCGTCCTCACCGACGCCGGGCTCGTCACCCGCGAGAAGCGGGGCAAGTGGGCCTGGTACCGCGTCGTTCCGGAGCGCCTGGCCGTGCTGCGTGACGCGCTGAGCGTGCCGGGCCCGGACTGACCTGCGACACCCAGGTCCGCCCCGACGACCTCGTAGCGCGCGTGCGCCAGATACCCTAGGGGGGTATAGTATGCACAGCGACGGCGGTCAGAAAGACCGATCCGGGGTATCGCACAGACAGTGGAGCCCGCCATGACACCTCACGACACCGCCACCCACACTCGATCAGCCGCAGATGATCATCCCGGCCATGGGGCCACGAGTCCCGTCGCCGAAGCCCGTCACGGCGGCGATCACGCCGTCGGGCACGGTGGCCATGACGGCCATGCCGCGCACGGTCACGGGGGTCACGGCGATCACGTCGCCATGTTCCGACGCCGGTTCTGGTGGAGTCTTCTGCTCACCATCCCGATGGTCGTGACCTCCCACATGGTCATGGAGTGGTTCGGCTACGAGTTGGACTTCCCTGGCATGGACTGGGTCGGCCCGGTTCTGGGATCGGTGGTGTTCTTCTGGGCGGGCTGGCCGTTCCTGGCCGGAGGCGCCGCCGAGGCGAAGGACCGCCGGCCCGGGATGATGCTCCTCATCGCCATGGCCATCACCGTGGCCTACGCCGCGTCGCTGGCCTACAGCCTCGACTGGTTCGACCAGGAGTTCTGGTGGGAGCTGGCGGCGCTGATCACCATCATGCTGCTCGGCCACTGGCAGGAGATGAAGGCGCTCGGCCAGGCCCAGGACGCCTTGGCTGCGCTGGCCGCTCTTCTGCCCGACGAGGCCGAGCGGGTCGGTGCGGATGGTGCCCTGGAGATCGTCGGCCTCGACCAGCTCGCTCCCGGCGACGTCGTGCTCGTCCGCTCCGGCGGTCGCGTTCCGGCCGATGGCGAAATCGTCGAAGGGTCGGCCGAACTCGACGAGTCGATGATCACGGGCGAGTCCCGACCTGTCTCCAAGAGCGTCGGCGACCGGGTCGTGGCGGGCACGGTTTCCACCGACTCCTCCATCCGGGTCCGGGTTGACGCCGTCGGCGACGACACCGCTCTGGCCGGCATCGAGCGGCTCGTCGCCGAGGCCCAGACGTCGAAATCCCGGGCCCAGGCACTGGCCGACCGGGCCGCCGCCCTCCTCTTCTACGTCGCCACCGCCGCCGCGGTGATCACCGCCGCGGCGTGGACCGCCGCCGGTGACGTCGACACCGCCGTGCTCCTCACGGTCGGCGTGCTCGTGATCAGCTGCCCCCACGCCCTCGGTCTGGCCACTCCGCTGGTCGTGTCGCTGTCGTCGGCGCTGGCCGCCCGCCAGGGCATCCTCGTCAAGAGCCGCATCGCCCTGGAGCGGATGCGCACGGTCGACGCCGTGCTGTTCGACAAGACGGGCACCCTGACCAAGGGCGAACACGCGGTCGTCGGCGTGACCACGGCCGACGGGTTCGCTGACAGGCGAGCGTGGGCCCTCGCCGGGGCCGTCGAGGCGGACTCCGAGCACCCCCTCGCCCGCGCCATCGCCCGGGCCGCCACCGAGCACGGCCCGCGGCCCACCGCCACCGAGTTCCGATCGCTCACCGGCCGGGGCGTCGAAGCCGTCGTGGACGGCCAGCCGTGGGCCGTCGGAGGCCCCGCCCTGCTCCGGGAGCGCAGCCTGTCCGAGCCCGACGAAATCGCGGCCGAGGCCGACGAGTGGCGGTCCCGCGGCGCGGCGGTGCTCTACCTGGTCGGAAAGGACGGCGTCGTCGCCGCCTTCGCCCTCGAGGACGAAGTGCGCCCCGAAGCCCGCCAGGCCGTGGCCGATCTCAAGGCCATGGGCCGCCGGGTCGTCATGATCACCGGCGACGCCCGCCAGGTCGCGGAAGCCGTCGGCGCCGACCTGGATCTCGACGAGGTCATGGCCGAGGTCCTCCCGGAGGACAAGGACGCCAAGGTCGCCGAACTCCAGGCCCGGGGCCTGTCCGTCGCCATGGTCGGAGACGGGGTGAACGACGCCCCCGCCCTGGCCCGCGCCGACGTCGGCCTCGCCATCGGCGCCGGGACGGACGTGGCGATCGAGTCCGCCGGTGTCATCCTGGCCAGTTCCGACCCCCGCGCCGTCACCGCCGTCATCCGGCTGTCCAAAGCCAGCTACCGCAAGCAGCTCCAGAATCTGCTGTGGGCGGCGGGCTACAACATTTTCGCCATTCCCCTCGCCGCCGGAGCCTTGGCCTGGGCCGGCTTCACGCTTCAACCCGCCATCGGTGCCGTGCTGATGAGTGTGTCGACCATCGTCGTGGCCCTCAACGCCCAACTCTTGCGTCGTCTCGATCTTCGACCCGCTCAACGTGGAACGGCACTGACGTGACCACGGTCCCGGGGCGGAACAGCAGCCGGCCCTTGAGGAGCAGGGCGCTCTGGTTGTGGAAGAGCTGCTCCCACCAGCGGGTGACGACGAACTCGGGGATGAGCACGGTAACTGTGTCGTTCCGCCAGCGCTGGTCGAGGCTGTCAAGGAACTGCAGCACCGGTTTCGTCAGTTCCCGGTACGGCGAATAGACGAACTCGACCGGGACGTCGATGCCGTGCTCCTCCCACTGCTGCTGCAGCCGTTCCTGCTCCTCCTCGTCGGTGACGATGCTCACCGCGAGGAGGTGGTTCGGGTTCAGGGACCTGGCGTACGTCAGGGCTTCGAGGACACCTCGGTGCACACTGCCAACGAGCACGACCATGGTCTGGTTCGTGCGGGGCGGCCGCCAACCGGGGGGCACGGCCAGAGCCGTCGACACCCGGGTGTAGTGCCGGTTGACGCCCTTGAAGAAGGCGATGATGACGGGGATCACGACGATCGGCAGCCAGGCACCGACCTTGAATTTGGTTATGCCGACGATGAGCAGCACGACGAACGTCGCCGTGGCTCCGATGGCGTTGATCACCTGGCCCCGCTTCCAGCCCTCCTCCCGTTCCCGGCGGTGGTGCATGACCATTCCCGTTTGGCTCAGCGTGAACGAGGTGAAAACGCCCACTGCGTACAGCGGGATGAGGGCATTGGTGACGCCACCGAAGGCGACGATGAGCCCGGCGGACGCCCCGGCCAGGAAGAGGATGCCGTTGGAGAACACCAGGCGGTCGCCCCGGTTGGCGAACTGCCGGGGCAGAAATCCGTCCCGGGCGATGATCGACGACAGGCGGGGAAAGTCGGCGTAGGCGGTGTTGGCGGCCAAGATCAGGATGCCGGCGGTGGCGAACTGGAGCACGACGTAGATCGGGTTGTCGGAACCGAACACCACCCGGCCCATCTGGGAAATGACGGTCTCGTCATGGGTGGGATAGGGCTGGAGCCGATTGGCCAGGACAGAGACGCCGATGAACAGCGATCCGAGCAGCGAGCCCATCACGGTCATGGTGATGGCGGCGTTGCGGGATTCGGGGCGGCGGAAGGCGGGGACGCCGTTGGAGATCGCCTCCACGCCGGTGAGGGCGATGGCCCCGGAGGAGAAGCCGCGCAGGATGAGGAAGAGCCCGAGCGTGCCGCCCGTCTGCTTGATGTGTTCGGCCCGCTCCGGGTCGAAGGGCACCGTGTCGACGTCGCCGAAGTAGTAGCGGAGCAAGCCGAAGACGATGAGCGCCCCGAGCGACAGGATGTAGATGTAGGTCGGGGCGGCGAACAGCCGGCCAGATTCCTTGAGGCCCCGCAGGTTCGCCAGCGTGAGGACAGCGATGAGGATCAGGCAGATGAGCACCCGGGACTCGGACAGATGCCGGAAGGTGGGCAGGGAGATGATGGCGGCCACACCGGCCGAAATCGACACCGCCACCGTGAGGACGTAGTCGACGAGGAGCGACGCCCCGGCCACCAGGGAGGGGTACTCGCCCAGGTTGTCCCGGCTGACGATGTAGGAGCCGCCGCCGCTGGGGTAGGCGAAGAGCGTCTGGCGGTATGACGCCACCACGATGGCCAGCAGGAGCGCCACGGCGATCGACATCGGGATGAGCTTCGACAGCCCGAGCGCCAGGCTCGAGCTGCCCACGGCGATGACGAAGAGGATCTCCTCCGTGGCATAGGCGGTGGACGAGATCGGGTCCGACGAGAACGTCGACAGAGCGATGATCTTCGGCAGCCGCTGGTGCTCCTGCTCATGCGTTGCCAGGGGCCGCCCGACCAGCACTCGCTTGAGAATCGAGTAGACGGGAAGGTTGCGGTCCGGTGCATCGCCGGCGTCGGGCGGTGCCGGCTTCGGGCATGTCGCGGTGGGGGCAGGATCGTCCACGGATCCGGTGTACCGGGGCGGATGCCCGGGTGGGCCCGGCGTTAGCGGATTCTTAGCGCGTCGAGCCGGGCTCGAAGCGGTAGCCCATGCCGGCTTCGGTGATGAAGTACCGCGGTCGGGACGGCTCCGGCTCCAGCTTCCGGCGGATGTGGGCGAAATGGACCCGGAGGTAGTTCGTCTCCTTCTCGTAGGCCGGGCCCCACACCTCCTCGAGGAGCTGGCGCGCCGACACCAGCTTGCCGGCGTTGCGGGCCAGGACCTCGACCAGGTGCCACTCGATGGGTGTGAGGCGGACTTCGCCGGCGACCCCGACCACCCGCTTGCCGCTCAGGTCGATGCGGAAGTCGGGCGTCTCGATGACCGGTGCCTCCTGGATCGGCGCCGCCCGCCGCAGGGCGGCCCGCAGCCGGGCCAGAAGCTCGTCCATGCCGAACGGCTTCGTGACGTAGTCGTCGGCCCCGGCGTCGAGGGCGGCCACCTTCTCGGCCTGGGCCTCGCGGGCCGAGAGAATGACGATCGGGACGGTGCTCCACCCCCGGAGGCCGTTGATCACCTCCAGGCCGCTGATCCCCGGCAGCCCGAGGTCGAGGACCACCGCGTCGGGCGGGTGCCGGCTGGCCAGTTCCAGCGCCGCTTCGCCGGTGGTGGCGAGGTCGACCTGGTAGCCCCGGGCCTTCAGGTTGGCGGCCAACGCCCGCAGGATGGGCGGTTCGTCGTCGACGACCAGGATCCGGGCCCCGGTCCCGGCCGCCGCCCCGCCGGCGGTCATCGGGCCACCGGCAGACTGATGACCACCGTGGCGCCGCCGCCGGGGGTGTCGTCGATCTCGATGGTGCCGCCCATGGCCGTGACGAACCCCCGGGTGACGGCGAGCCCCAGTCCCACGCCGCCGCCGGCGTGACGGTCGCCGAGGCGCTGGAACGGCTCGAAGATCCGCTCCCGGTCGAGGCGGGCGATGCCGACGCCCCGGTCGACCACCCGCACGTCGACACGGTCGGCGAAGACGCCGGCTTCGACCCGGACCCGCCGCTCCGGCGGTGTGAAGCGGACGGCGTTGTCGATCAGGTTGGACAGGGCGCGCTCGAGGAGGGCGGCGTCGGCCCGCACCGGCGGCAGGGTCTCGTCCAGGTCGACGTCGACGGCGTCTCCCCGCCGGCCGAGGCTGGCCAGGGCGGCGGGAACCACTTCTTCCAGGCCCACCGCGTCGAGCGCCGGCTGGAGAGCGCCCGCCTGGATCCGGCTCATGTCGAGGAGGTTGGTGACCAGGGTCGTGAGCCGGTCGGTCTCCTCGGCGATGGTGTCGAGGAACTCCCGGGTCTCGTCGGCTGACCAGACCACGTCGGGCTGGCAGAGGCTGCTCACCGAGGCCTTGATCGACGCCAGGGGAGTGCGCAGGTCGTGGGACACCGCCTGGAGCAGGGCGGTCCGCAGCTCGTTGGCTTCAGCCAGTTGCCCGGCCCGCCGGGCTTCGGCCCGGAGCCGCCGACGTTCCCGTCCGGCGGCCAGTTGGGCGGCGAAGGCCTTCAGCACGGGCCGGTCCTGGGCGGCGAAGCTGTCGCCCACCAGGGCCAGCACGCCGTCGGGCGGCAGCGGCTCGACCAGGTCGGCTTCCTCGGGACGGGCCGGAGGCGGCTCGCCCGACGTCACTTCCACCGACCAGCCGCTGTCGTCCCGGCGGAGGATGGCGGCGGCTTCGAGGCGGAAGGCCTCGCGGAGGTGGCCGAGCAGCGACGGCAGCGGATCGTCCTCACTGGTGGTGGCGGCCAGCGTGGCCAGCGTCCGGGCCTCGGCCTGGGCCCGGGCGGCGTCGAGCTCCCGGCGGGCGGCCGCATCGACGAAGTGGCTGACGAGGGCGGCCACGGCCAGGAACAGGCCCAGCGCCAGCGTGTGCTCCGCCTCGGCCACGGTCCAGTGGTGGTAGGGAGGGCTGAAGTACCAGTTGGCCGAGAGGAAACCGCCGACGGCGGCCAGATAGGCCGGCCGGCTTCCCCCGACGGCCGCGGTCGTGACGGCCAGCGCCATGAACAGCACCAGCACGCTTTGCTGCTCGAGCTCCGTCCGCTGCTGCACCAGGAGGACGGTGAGGAGCGGGACGCCTCCGGCGGCCAGGAGCCAGCCCAGCGCCCGGCGTCGAGCGGGCAGCACCGACCGCCGTCGTCGCCGTGACCGCTCCGCCGGAGATGGTCCCGGCACAGGCTCCTGGCCGGACTCGTGGGAAATCACGTGGACGTCGATCGGCCCCGACAGCCGCACGACGCGATTGACGACCGATCCCCGGGTGAGTTCCATCCAGCGGGACCGGCGGCTCGAACCCAGCACCAGCTGGGTGGCGTTCTCGGCCCGGGCGAAGTCGAGGAGGGCGGCGGCCACGTCGCCGCCGGCCACCTCGTGGAAGCGGCCCCCCAGCTCCTCCAGCAGCCGGCGATGCTCGTCCAGCCCGCCGCCGGGGGGATCCAGGAGGCCCTCCTCGCTCCGGACGTGCACTCCGAGCAGCTCACCCCGGACCCGGCCGGCGATGCGGGCCGCCCGCCGGAGGAGCACCTCGGTCCCCGGCGCGCCGGTGAGCGCCACCACGACCCGCTCCCGCGTCTCCCACGGCTCGGTGATGCCGTGCCGTTCCCGGTACTGCTCGAGAGCCACGTCGACCTGGTCGGCCACCCACAGGAGGGCCAGCTCCCGGAGGGCGCCGAGGTTTCCCGCCCGGAAGTAGTTGGCCAGGGCGGCGTCGATCTTCTCCGGGGCGTAGACGTTGCCGTGGGCCAGCCGGCGGCGTAGGGCCTCGGGGGTCATGTCGACGAGTTCCACCTGATCGGCCCGGCGGACCACGGCGTCAGGGATCGTCTCCCGCTGCCGGATCCCGGTGATGCGCTCGACGACGTCGTTCAGCGACTCGAGGTGCTGGATGTTGACGGTCGAGATGACGGTGATGCCGGCGTCGAGGAGCTCCTCGACATCCTGCCAACGCTTCTCGTTGCGGGAGCCGGGGACGTTGGTGTGAGCCAGCTCGTCGACCAGAGCAACCTCGGGCCGACGGCGCAGCACGGCGTCGACGTCCATCTCTTCGAAGGACGCCCCGCGGTACTCCATCCGCTTCTGGCGGACGACCTCCAGGTCCCGGAGCTGGGCTTCGGTGTTCTTCCGGCCGTAGGTCTCGACGAACCCGACGACGACATCGGCACCACGGCACTTCCGCCGCCACCCCTCGTTGAGCATGGCGTAGGTCTTGCCCACTCCCGGGGCGGCACCGAGATAGACGCGCAGCTCACCCCGCCTGGCGGTCACCGCCGGACCCGGGGCGTCGACGGCCGGCTGCGGGACGGACACGTCCCCATCCTGGCCCACGGTGGGCCGGTGCCGGTGCTCAGCGCTCAGTTCGGCGGTTCCCGCCGGTCGGCGACGAGCTCACTCCCACGTCCAAGCTCAAGCGCAAGCCGATCGCCGCCAAGTACGCGGCCGTCATCGACGATCTCTACGCCGACTGAAGCCCGGGTGCGGCCCGGCCCGCTCCACCGATTCCCGGTACCACCATCCGGTGACGAGGAGAGCCCAGAGGGCGCCGAGGGCCCAGCCGGCGAGGACGTCGGTCAGCCAGTGGGCCCCGAGGTAGAGGCGGCTGAGGCCGACCAGCACGATGATCGAGCCGCCGCCGGCCCGGATGGCGCTCCGGTACCGGCGCCCGGCCGTGGTGGAGGCCACGACGACGGCGACCGCGACCCACACGGCGGCGGCGTGGGTGGCGTGGCCCGAGGGGAAGGCCGGGCTGTCGTAGTGCCCGATGGCCAGGTCGGCCGGCGGGCGGGCCCGGTCGGTGAGCGCCTTGATGGCGTTCGAGGCCGCCCAGGCGCCGAGATAGACGGCGCCGAGGACGGCCAGTGGCCGCCAGCTCCGGCCCCGCCACCGGCACCACGCCCCGACTCCGATCACGAGCGGGATCAGCAGCGCCGACCCGCCGAGGGTCGTGACGACCTGCATGATGGTCGTCAGCCACGACTCCCGATGCTGCACGAACCATTCGAAGACGGACCGGTCGATCCCGCTCAAGTCAGGTCGGGAAGACGCAGAACTCGTTGCCCTCGGGGTCGGCGAGGACGTCCCAGACCCGGTTGGGTTCCGGCTCGTCGGTGGCCGGGCGGATCATCCGGGCGCCGGCCTCGAGCAGTGCCGCGGTCGAGCCCTTCACATCCCAGTGCACCCGGTTCTTGGCCGTCTTCGGCTCGGGGACCGGAACGAACGACATCCCCTCGAACGACGTGCCCGGGAGGCGCTCGAAGCTGAAGTAGGCGCCGAGGTCGTGGTCGTGGCTTTCGATCTTCATGTCGAAGACCCGGCCCCACCAGGTGGCCACGGCCTCCGGGTCGGCGCAGTCGACGATGATCTCGTAGAGGAGGTCCTCCGGCGGCTGCTCCCGGACGAAGGCGCAGAACTCGCCGCCTTCGGGGTCGGCCATCACGATCCAGCGGAAGTCGGTGTCGTTGAGGACCGTCGCCCCGGCGGCAGTGAGCGTGGCGATGTCACCGGTGTGGATGTCGAGATGCACTCGGTTCTTCACGGACTTCGGTTCTGGCACCTGGTCGATCCACACGGTGTGGGCCGGGGTGCGGCCCCGCAGGACGACGTCGGCCTGGCCCGGGATCTCGTCCAGCCGCAACCCCAGCGCCCGGCTCCAGAACTCACCGAGCCGGCGGGCGTCGGCGGCGTCGATGACCAGGTCCTTGTACGTGGCGAGCGCCATGGGCCGGACGGTACTAGGGATCCCAATCCCGGAAGGCGTCCTCCGCCTCCGGTTAGCCGTGCTCGCCGGCCCGGGGGATGGCGCCGGCCCGCCGCAGGCCGCGGCGGCCGGTGGCGACGAACACGATGGCGAAGAGGGCCGAGCCGGTGAGCACGATCATCGGCCCGGAGGGGATGTCGAGGTGGTAGCTCAGGTTCATCCCGACGAAGCCGCACAGGGCGCCGATCACCGTGGCCAGGAGGAGCATCCGGCCGAACGAGTCGGTGAGCATCCGGGCCACGACGGCGGGGATGACCAGCGTGGCGGCCACCAGCGTGACGCCCAGCACGGTCATGGTGGCCAGGATCGAGGCGGCCAGCACCAGAGTGAGCAGGGCGTCGACCCGGGCGGTGCCGACGCCGGAGACGTCGGCCACCTCGGGGTCGAAGGTGGAGAACAGCAACGGGCGGTAGAGGAAGAATACGACCAGGGCCGCGGCCAGCGTCACGGCGGCCAGGAGCCAGACGTCGGCGTCGCTCACCCCGAGGATCTGGCCGAACAGGAGGGAATCGGGGTTCTTCCCGCCACTCCCGTAGCGCTTGATCAGGGCGACGCCGATGGCGAACGATGCCGTGGTGATGACGCCGATGGCGGCGTCGGAGCCGATGGCCCGCCGGCGCGTCACCCCGTTGATCATCATGGCGGCGGCGAAGCCCCACGCTCCGGCTCCGAGGAAGAAGTTCACCCCGAGCAGGGCGCTGGCCGCGAACCCGCCGAAGATGGCGTGGGACAGGCCGTGCCCGATGTAGCTCATCCCCTTGAGCACCACGTAGACGCCGATGAGGCCGCACAGGGCGCCGGCCAGCGTGGCCACGATCAGGCCGTTGACGAAGAACTCGAACTCGAAGGGCCGGAGGAACTCGCTCATGCCGATCCGGCCTCCCGATCCCGGCGGGGGAGCGCCACCACGTTGCTCGGCTCGTAGCGGTCGATCACCAGCGGCATCCCGGCGTGCTCGAGCACGTCCATCGGCGCGCCGTACGTCTGCTCCAGCACCTCCGGCGTGAGCACGTCCGCCGGCTTGCCGGCTGCGATCACCTCCCGGTTCAGGCACACCAGTTGCGGCAGGTGAGCCGCCACCCCGTTGAGGTCGTGGGTGGTGAGCACGATGGCCAGGCCGTCGGTGTTCAGCTCGTGCAGCAGGTGGAGGATCTCGTGTCGTGTCTTGACGTCGACGCCGGCGGTCGGCTCGTCCATGAGGAGGAGCTCGGGCCGGCGGAGGAGTGCCCGGGCGATGAACACCCGCTGCTGCTGACCGCCCGACAACTGGCGGATGTGACGGCGTTCCAGGTTGCCGAGACCCAACCGCTCCAGGATCCGGCTGACCTCGGCCCGCTCCTCCCCGCTCGGCCACGGCAGCGTCCGCCCGCCCCGGGCCATGAGCACGCACTCGCCGACGGTGACGGGGAAGTTCCAGTTCACGGTCTCGGTCTGGGGCACGTAGGCCACGCTGACGCCGGGCCGCCGTCGCACCGTGCCGACCAGCGGCGCCAGGGCGCCCGTCAGCGTCCGCAGCAGCGTGGTCTTCCCGGAGCCCGAGGGCCCGACGACCCCGACGAACTCCGCTCGGCCCACGGTGAGGTCGACGTTGACGAGGACGGGTTCGGCACCGTACCGGCAGGTCACCCGCTCCAGCCGGACGAGCTCGGCGCCGTCCGGCCCGGTCATTGCGGATACACGGCCCTGTCCGGTGCGACGTTGCGGATCGGGAAGGCCTTCAGCGCCGAGGCGTCACCGCCGAGGGCCTCGACCATCGTGACGTAGTCGAAGCGCATCAAGCCGAGCCACGAATGCTCGACATCACCGGGTTTGCCCGGCAGGTCGTCGTCGCGCAGCACGTCGACGTACTTCACGCCTGCTTCCTTCCCGATCTGCTCGAGCACCGGGCTCGGGAAGACCTCGGAGCCGAAGATCGCCGGCACCTTCGTAGCCTTCACCTGATCGATGAGCGCCGCCACCTCCCGGGGGCTGGGATCCTCGAAGTTCTCGACCTGGATCGCCCCGATGACCTCCCAGTCGTAGGTCTGGGCGAAATAGGCGTAGGCGTCGTGGTAGGTGAGCAGCTTGCGCCGTTCCCGGGGCAGGGTGGCGAACGACGCCCGCATCACCCCGTCGAACTCGTCGATCAGCGCCGCGAAGGCGTCGTGGTTCCGCTGGTAGGCGGCGGCGTTGGCCGCATCCTTGGCGGCCAGTTCCCGGCGGATGACCTCGGCGTACTTCTTGACGAACGTCGGATCGGTCCACAGGTGGGGATTGGGCTTGCCCTCGTCCCGGGGGAAGGAGAAGTCGAAGATCCACTCCGACTCCGGCAGGACCTCGGTGCCGATCTCGACGATCCGGGCCCCGGACTTCATGTTGGCCTCGGCCAGCTTCCTGGTCGGCTCCTCCAGCGACAGCCCGTTGATGAAGATCAGGTCGGCCTTCGAGAGGAGCTCGGCCACACTCGGCGCCGGCTCGAAGGTGTGGGAGTTCGTGCCTTCGGGCACGACCCCTTCGATGTCGGCCAGATCGCCGGCGACGTTGGCGGCGATGTTGGTGATGGGCGCCACGGTGGTGACGACTTTGAGCCTCGTCCCGGCGGAGACGCCGGACTCCGCCCGGGGCCCCTCCTCCTTGTCTCCGCAGGCCATGGCGGTGGCGGCGAGCAGGAGGGCGGCCAGAAGGAACCGGGGGCCGATCCGATGAGCCATGATGCCGCGGAACCGTAGACGGAGGCCGAGATTGAAGCAAACGTTTCGCAATAAGGGTCTGCTTGCGCTTGCGGTCTGCACGCTCGGTGTTCTCGGGGCGGGCTGCAACGCCGATTCGGACGAGGGCCAGACCGGGGCGGGGCCGACGACCTCCTCGGCCGCCGGCTCGTCGACCACCACCGGGCCTCCGCCGCCGGCGGCCGTCGCCGTCGCCTACACCCGCACCTTCGCCGGCGACGGACAGGAGGGCCCGCCGCCGCCGCCCGAGCGCTTCCACGCCGAGGTCAGCCTCGACGGCGCCAGCTTCCGGATGACGGCCGACGACGGTGACCGCGACCTCGCCTACGACGCCGCCGGCGGCCGGGCCTACGAGTGGAGCAAGGCCGAGGCCGACCTGCAGGAATCGGTCAACCTCGTCACCGGCCTGGCCTCGGGTGGGCCCGACCACCACGGCCTGACCGACGGGCCGCACCATCCCATCGCCCGGCTGGTGCGGGCCCTCGGCCGGGCAGGCGACCCGCGGGTCACCACGATCACCAGCCACGGCCGTCCGGCCTGGCACTACGACGGGCCGATGGTCGGCGACGTCCTCGGCGGCGAGGCCCCCGAAGACCACGTCGTGGCCGATGTCGACCAGGCCAGCGGCGCGCTGCTCCTCCAGGTCATGTCGGCCCGGGGGAAGGAGACCCGCCGGTTCGGGGCCACGTCGATCGAATCCCGCCCCACCGAGGACCGGTCCCGCTACCGCCCCGACCCGCCGGCCACGGCCAAGGTGACCACCGAGGACCACGGCTTCTCCGCCATGACCCTCGACGAACTGGCCACCGCGGCCGGCTACGACATCCTCGTCCCGGGTTCGGTCCCCGCCGGCTTCGAGCTCGACGAGGTCCTGTTCGACGCCAAGAAGCAGCTCTACACCGGGGCCGAGGCGCTCAACCCCGCCCCCGCCCGGGTGACGTCGCTGCGGTGGCGGGGGCCCGGCGGCACCTCGTTCACCGTGACGCTCCGGCCCGAGAACGGCGACCCGAAGGCCAGGCAGGAGGGCCAGGTGTGGTCCGATCCCTTCGGCGGTGAAGGCGTCGAGCTGCCGGCGACGAAGGTGTCGCTTCCCCTCGAGGGCCGCCCGTCCCTGGCCGGCGAGCTGTACGTCGCCGCTGCCGCCGTCCCGCACCTATGGGGCATCACCGGCGACCTCGTCGTCACGGTCGACGGCGACCTCGACGCCGCCGGCCTCAAGGCGGTGGCCGGGTCCCTCAGGAAGCACCCGAAGCCGGCCGCTCCGTCGACCGCCCCGACCCGGTGTCCGCCGATCGGCTTCACGCCGCACTCCGACGACGTGGCCGGCGAGATCACCGCCTCGGGGCTGGACTGCACCGAGGCCTCGGCGCTCGTCCGGCGAGCCCGGGAACGGCACGACCCGGTGGCCGGGCCACGGTTTTTCCGGCTGCCCCCGTTCACCTGCCGGGCCGCCCGGGGGACGGGGGGTATCCCCCCGACAGCGGCGGCGGGAGCCGCCAAGGACAGCCAGGACACCGCCCTCGAGAGCACCGCCTACCGCTGCGATGACAGCGCCCGCCGGGTGACCTGGCAGAAGACCTGACCCGGCCGCGGCACCCTGTCCGGCAGGTTCGTCGGGAAAGCGACGTTTTGGCGAACACTCGGAGCCTTCGTCCGGTTTGGCAGGAATGACCGCCTTGGCGTCGAACAGCAGGACGTATGGCTCGGCGATCGGGCCGATCCGCGCGTCCCCTACGGACGGCGTCGGCGAAAGGCTGGGGGTAAAGAATGAGGCGAGGAATCGGCTCCAACGGGCGCAGGCTCTCCGGGCGCCGCCGGCTGGGGTTGGCTGGAACACTGCTGCTGGTGGCGGGGCTCGCCGCCGGCCCGGGCATGCTCGACGCCCGATCGGCGACGCCGGTCGGGGCCATCGAGCGGGTGAGCGTTGCCACCGGCAACGCCGCCGAGCGCAACGGCGCCCCGGACACCGGGAGTTCGCTGGCCTGCTCCGGCCTGAACTCCCGGCGCTGCACCAAGCGCACCATCAGCGACGACGGCACCAAGATCGTCTACGCCTCGGCGGCCAGCAACCTCGTCGACGGCGACACCAACGGCCGCGTCGACGTCTTCCTCACCACCCTCAACCCGGGCAAGCCGTCCACGCCGTCCGACCCCGGCGTCCGGCCGTCGGTCATCTCGACCGTCCGCATCAGCGTCGGCCCCGGCGGCGAAGGCAACGGCGACAGCCTCGGGGCGTCGATCAGCCCCGACGGCAAGTGGATCGCCTTCGAGTCCTCGGCCAACAACCTGGTCGACGGCGACGCCAACGGCCCCGTCGTCGACGTGTTCGTCTACAACGTCGACAGCAAGACGCTGCGGCTGGCCTCGGTCCCGGCCGCCGGCGGCGGCGCCGACGGCAACAGCTTCTCGGCCTCGGTGGCCAACAACGGAACCGTGTCGTTCACGTCGGTGGCCGGCAACCTCGTACCCGGCGCCGGCGGCCAGCAGGTCTACGCCCGCAGCGACAAGACCGAGCTCGTGAGCGCCGCCCCCGACGGCGCCGCCGGTGACGGGCGGAGCGGCGAGTCGACGATCAGCGCTGACGGCACCAAGATCGCTTTCGCCTCCGACTCCTCGAACCTGGCCGCCGGACAGACCCCGGGCGACGACATCTTCATCCGCACGCTCGGTGCCACACCCAGCACCCTGGCGCTGACCAGCGGCGCCAACGCCTACCTCCCGTCGATCACCGCCGACGGCACCAAGGTGATCTTCATCGCCGACGGCTTCGACAACGACGGCATCGGCGACATCTACCAGAGCTCGACCCAGGGCGGCGCCCAGCCCACGATCTACGCCAACTGCCCCTGCCGCAGCGGCGGCGACGTTCCACCGGTGTGGGCCACGCTCGGTTCCGGCGGGGCGGTCGTCTACTCCTCGCAGGCGCCGTTCTCCCGCAGCAACCGCTACCTCGAGCCCCAGGTCTTCGTCCACAACCCGAGCCAGGCCATCGTCAGCGTCCTGGGCGACGAGGTGGCGAACGGCCCGGCCGTGTTCCCCTCGGTCAGCGCCGACGGGAATCTCGTCGTCTTCGAGTCGACGGCCGACAACCTCACCGCCGGCGACGCCAACGGCGCCAGCGACGTGTTCCTCGGCCAGCTGGGCAGCACCGACAGCGGCTTCATGTCGCGGGGGGTCATCCGGGTCAGCGTCTACGCCACCGGCGACGCCCGCCGCGACGCCGACTCGTTCGCCCCCGCCCCGGACGCCCCGGCGGCGGTGTCGGCCGACGGCAACCTGGTGGCCTTCGCCTCCGATTCGTCGAACCTCGTACCCGGTGACACCAACGGGGTGGGCGACATCTTCATCCGGAACCGGGGGACCGGCAGGACGGAGCGGGTCAGCGTGGCGGCCGGCGGCGGGCAGGCCGACGGTGCCAGCGTCTCGCCGGTCATGAGCGCCGACGGCCGGTTCGTCGTCTTCGCCTCCGAGGCCGGCAACCTCGTTCCCGGCGACACCAACGGGGTGATGGACATCTTCGTGCGGGACCGGGCCCGGGGTGAGACCCGCCGCCTGTCGGAGAAGCCCGGCGTGGGCCAGTCGCCGTTGCCGGCCCAGCGCCCGTCGATCAGCCCCAACGGCCACTGGGTGGCCTTCGACTCCGCCGGCGACTTCGCCAGCATCCAGCCGACCAGCAGCGGGCGGCCCAACGTGTTCCGCTTCCACATGGAGAGCGGCAACATCGAGATGGTCTCCACGATGATGCCCGAGGCGGCCGGCAGCCCCCGGCGGCCCGGCTTCAAGGCCAGCTGGGCCGCCTCGGTGGCCGACGACGGGTCGGTGGCCTTCCTCTCCGACCAGACGGGTATGACGCCCAACAACGCCGACGACCCGGTCGGCGGCATCCCGAACTACACCGACGTCTACGTCGCCCGGCCCGACGGTTCGGTCGTCAAGGCGTCGATGAACAGCGACCCGCAGCCGGTCAAGACCGACGGTGACAGCTACGAGCCCCAGATCAGCGGGGACGGCTCCAAGGTCGTGTTCGTCGTCGGCGGCAGGAGCAACATGCCGCGGACCAGCGCCGACCAGAACCCCGACACCGACATCTACCTGCGGGACCTGGCGGCCAACACCACCACCCAGATCAACACGCCGGCCAGCGGCGACAACCGGCGCCCGACGATCAACCACGACGGCAGCGTGATCGCCTTCGTGTCGGACGCCGCCAACCTGGTCGGCGGCGACGGCAACGGCACCTACGACGTCTTCGTGGTCAAGGGTGGAGCGGTCAGCCGCATCACCGGTAACGGCGATCCCAACGGGGCCAGCTACATGCCGAAGATCTCCGGGGACGGCCACACCCTCGTCTGGGCTTCCCGGGCCAGCAACATGGTCGACGGTGACGGCAACGGCGTCTACGACTGGTTCGCCCGGGCCGACGCCGCCGTGCCCTGTGTGACCTGCACCGACACGGGGGTGGACCCCAACGGCGGCACGCCCTGCATCGGTTGCAACCCCGGCGGCCCGAAGGCCTCCGGCCCCGGCTACCGGTTCGTGGCCGCCGACGGCGGGATCTTCGCCTTCGACCAGCCGTTCGCCGGCTCGGCCGGTGCCACCAAGCTGGCCAAGCCGATCGTCGGCATGGCCGCCACCCCCAGCAACAACGGGTACTGGCTGGTGGCGTCCGACGGCGGCATCTTCTCCTACGGCGACGCCGCCTTCCACGGCTCGACCGGCAACGTCAAGCTGGCCCAGCCGATCGTGGGCATGACGGCCACGCCGTCGGGCAAGGGCTACTGGTTCGTTGCTTCCGACGGCGGCATCTTCGCCTTCGGTGACGCCAAGTTCTTCGGCTCGATGGGCGGCAAGAAGCTCAACAAGCCGATCGTGGGCATGGCGTCGACGGCCAGCGGCAACGGCTACTGGCTGGTGGCGTCGGACGGCGGCATCTTCTCCTTCGGCGACGCCAAGTTCCACGGCTCCACCGGAAACGTGAAGCTGAACAAGCCCATCGTGGGCATGGACCGCACGTCGACCGGCAACGGCTACCGCTTCGTGGCCTCCGACGGCGGCATCTTCTCCTTCGGCGACGCCACGTTCCTCGGTTCGATGGGCGCCAAGCCACTCAACAAGCCGATCGTCGGCATGGCCCGGGCCCGGATCGGCGACGGCTACTGGCTGGTGGCGTCGGACGGCGGGATCTTCTCCTTCGGCTCGGCCGGGTTCCACGGCTCGACCGGAAACGTGAAGCTGGCCAGCCCGATCGTGGGGATGGCGAGCTAGATGCGAGAGCCGCGGCTGGACCGGCCGGCCGCGGCTCACGCAGACTTGCGGCCCATGTCGGGGGAGGATCAGGTGCAGGCGCCACGTCCGCCGCGAGTACTGGTGTTCGGGAACACGCCGATCGCCCGGGCGGTGGCGGGCGTCGGGGCGGCCGTCGGCTACGAGATCGAGCCGTTCGACCCCTCGGATGTGGACGGGGCGGCGGCCGTGGTCCTGGCCTCGCACGGCGGTCCCGGTGAGGACGCCGCCCTGCGAGCGGCGCTGGCCGCCGAGGTGCCCTACATCGGCCTGGTGGCCAGCCGGGCCCGGGGTCAGGGCGTCGTGACCGGCCTCGGCCTCGACGGCGCGGCGGCGGCCCGGATCCGCACTCCGGCCGGCCTCGACATCGGCGCCGGCACGCCGGAGGAAGTGGCCCTGGCGATCCTCGCCGAGGTCGTGGCCAGCCGGCCCCGGGTCCCGGGCCAGTCCCGGGCGGCCCGGGGCAAACGGACCTGCGACCACCCGGCGCCGTCCGGTTCGGAGTGACGTAATTCGGCTCTGAGGCAGGAGCCGGGCGGGCCCGCGGCGAACAGGACTCCGGACGTTTCGCCCAAAACGTCATGACAATTTGATGACGGGAGTAACGGACAGTCCGGTTGCTTCGCTCTTCCTCCCCGAGAACGCCCGCGGCTCCTCCGCGGCCGGAGGTCTCCCAAATGGCGCTTGGAACCCACCGACAGCGAGTCCCGGCCATGCTGGCCGTGGCCTGTATCGGGATGCTCGTCTACACCGCGGCCGGCGCGGCGCCCGACGACGGGCGTGAGCTGGCGCCGGCGAAGTCGTCGACGACGTCCACCACCGGCAAGTGCGAGCCGACCACCCCCACCACCAAGAAGGACGACGGCAAGGGTTCGACGACGTCGACGACCAGGAAGGACGACGACAAGGGTTCGACCACCTCGACCACCGAAAAGGACGGCGACAAGGGTTCGACGACGTCGACCACCGAGAAGGATGGGGACAAGGGTTCGACCACGTCGACCACCGAGAAGGACGGCGACAAGGGTTCGACGACCACCACCACCGAGAAGGACGGCTCCGGCGCGACGGCCCGCAAGGCGGCCGCCCCTTCGACCGCCCTGGCGGTCAAGGGCGATGGCGGCGCCACCACCGCGGCCAAGGATTCGGGCGATGACGCGGCCGGCACGGCGGCCGCCGACCCGGGCGACAAGGGCGGCAACGACTGCGGGTCGAC
>JBFLYK010000018.1:0-126471 GCA_040756995.1 Actinomycetota bacterium
CCAGCGCCTTGCGCTTGCCCCGGCCATTGAGGCTCGACTTCGTCGGTGCCATGGTCAGACCCTCTCTCGCCCACCTGCTCAGAAGGTGGATGGTCGAGGTGTCTCACGATTCACGTGCAAGGTGGGGTGCACAGGCGGAGGGGGGTTCCGCACAGGTTGTCCACAAGATTTGCCCCCTGATGATCCACAGGGTGGGCGTTTTATGGTGGACGGGTGGAGAGCGACCCCGGCGCCCGAGATGTCATCCACGACATCGTCCTCGCCGACGGCGAGGTGGTCGAAATCCTCGGGGCCAACGCCTACGTGCAGGAGGGGCCGCTCACCACGTTCTTCCATTCTGGGCGGAGTAGGGCTTCCATCGATTCCTGGGCCGAGAGGGTGGCCAGCTTCAAGACGACGGATATTCGCCGGATCATCCGGCGCCACCCTCCGACCCTCCGGGCCGTTCCAGTCGACGGAGACGAACGGGCCTTCGGCAATACCGCCGGCTGACGCCGGCTCGGAGGGAACCCAGACAGCCGCAGAGCCCGTGAGTGCTCAACCGGGCTCTGCGGCCGATGGGCCACCGTTCTGGCGTTCGTTTACCGGGATACAGCGGAAAAGGAACGCCAGTTCACAGGGGCAGGCGACTGCAGGCATTCTGGCGTTCGTTTACCGGGATATAGCGGAAAAGGAACGCCAGTTCGGCAGGGCGGGGGTCAGGCCACCGGCGTGGCCGACTCGACCGGGAGACCGGCCTCGATCCAGTCCTGCTTGCCTTGCGTGTAGCGGAACAGTGACGTGTAGCCGAGTTGCGCCAGCCGTTCGCTCACCACGTGTGAGTTGTTGCAGACGGCGTTGGAGCAGTAGACGGCGATGGCCGCCGCCTTGTCGGGCAGGAGCCGGGCGGCCTGGCCGTCGATGTCGTCGATCGGGAAGGCGATGGCACCGGGCAGGTGCTCCGCCTCCCAGTACGACGTCGGCAGCGCCTCCAGCACCGTGATGTCGCCCTGCTGGATGCGGCGGTGCAGTTCGTCGCGGCTGATGGTCGCGGTCATGGGTCGTGCCTCCTTGGCTGGGTGGTCGGGGTGACCGTACCATAAGAATGCGTGCGCACGCACATAAATTCCGACGCTACGATGGTTGCCATGGCGAGAGCGGGGGAGTGGCGGGACGACGAGGGGATCCAGGCGTGGTCGGCGTTGCTGCGGGCCCATGCCGCGGTGGTGCGGCGGATCGAGGCCGACCTCGAGGCCCGGGCCCGCCTCCCGCTCGGCTGGTACGACGTGCTCCTCGAGCTCAACGCCGCGCCGGGCCGGCGGATGCGGATGCAGGAACTGGGGGAGGCGGCCGTCCTCAGCCGGAGCCGGGTGAGCCGCATCGTCGACGAGCTCGTCGCCGCCGGACTGGCCGAGCGCCAGCCGAACCCCGACGACCGGCGGTCGGCCTACGCCGTGATCACCGACGAGGGCCGCAAGGTGTTCCGCCGGGCCGCCCCCGCCTATCTGGCCGCGATCCGTGAGCACTTCGTGTCGCCGCTGACCGCGGAGCAAGTGACCGCCGTGCGCACCGCCATGGAGGCGCTCCTCGCCCGCTGACTCCGGCCGCCGGCTTTGTCACAGGTTGCAACACCGGGCGGTGCGGGTGAGTGCCGTGCGCACCGCCATGGAGGCGCTCCTCGCCCGCTGAGTCCGGCCGGCAGCTTTGTCACAGGGTTGCAACACCGGGCGGTGGGAGGTCACGGCCCGGATGGCGAATCTCCGGGGCAGCGAAATTCGGGCCGCCGCAACCCCCGCCGCCGGCCGAAGGAGGACAACCCCCTTGCCTCGTCGCGCCCCCCGCACACCGAAGGTCGCCGTCTGATGGTCGACTACCAGTTCCTCGGCATGGTCGCCGTCGTCACGGCGGTGGTCACGCGGGGTTCCCTGCTGCCGGTCCTGGCCCTGACCGCACTCATCGCCGTGGTGATGGTGGCCTACGAGGCCGGCGCCCGCCGCTACCGCCGCCGCCACGCCGGCGGGCCGGCCTCCAGCGCCACGCCCTCGCCGACCCCGACCGACACCGAGCTCACCCGCTGGATGACCGTCGTGGACCGCGTCCTGCGCTCCAACGACTGACGGCCCCTAGGAAATTCCGGGCCGCTGGGTCAGTCGCCGGCGCCGGTAGGCGTCGAGGGCGGGAAGAGAGGCGCACGGCTTGTTCTTGACGCGCACGGATTCGATGTGACCATCGCGCATGAGGTCAAGGACTTCGGTCGTCCGCAGGTCGAGGAGCGTGGCCACATCGAAGAACGTCAGCAGACCGCGGGCATGCGCCTCGGTCACGAAGTCCCTCTCCTCGCCGCCCTGGTCAGTCATCGCTCTTTCTCTCCCACTTGTCGATGAGCATGTCCATACCGGCTTCCGCCATGGCAACTACGTCAAGGTTATCCGTACTCCTCGCGAGGTCATGGGCTCTGATCAGGCATTGCAGGAGCGCGTGGGTCTCATCTTGATTGAGGTTGATGTATTCCATGCCGGCCTCGTTGGACGGCGGAAGCTCTGGGCCCGGCTATGCCGCGGTTGGGCCGGGCGGCAGCGAGATGGGGCGCAATCGGTCGAAAGTTCCGAAAACGACCACGGCGGCTCGCAGCTCGTGGAGGGAGTCGCTGTCGGGATGGAGGCGGCCGGTGGCGGCGAGGAAGCCGTAGAGGTGCCAGAGCGATTCGGCCAGGTCGGCGGGCGGGGAGCAGCCGGCAAGGGTGCACCAGGCGGCGATGCTGTCGAGGAAGTGGGGCATGTCGGAGGCGCGCCAGGGGCCCGTCGTGTCGTCGAGGTCGTCGGCGCATCCAGTGGCGTCGGCGGCTGCGGCCCAGAGGGCGACGTGGTCGGCGGGAAGGGGAACGCCCCGGGCCAGAGCCCAGCGCCCGGCGGCGGCGATGAACGTGCGGTATCGGCGGCGGACGGCGGCCACGGCGTCGTGAAGCGGAACCGGCAACGAATCGCGGCAGCAGTCGTCGGCCGCGGTGGCCACGGCAGCAAACGAAGGAAGGCAGGACTCGTCGGCGGGGGCGGTGGCCGGGGCGGGGAACGGGATCACGCGGGACACAGGCGACCTCCGGGGTGGAGCTGGATCGGGGAGGACGCCGTGCGGCCGGCGACGAGCCGGGGGGAACGTTAGCGGGCGGGTGTGACAGCGTCCTGCGAATTGCGCCAGGATCCGGAGTCATGGCTGAGCTCGAACAGGTGGCTCCCGCCTTCGTCGACATGGCCCACCGCATCGTCTGGGCCACGGTCGCCACCGTCGACCCGCAGGGTCGGGCGCGCACGCGGATCCTGCACCCGATCTGGGAGTGGGACGGCGCGGCGCTCGTCGGCTGGATCGCCACCGACCCCACGTCGCCGAAGGGCGCGCACCTGGCGCAGAACCGGTCCGTCTCCGTCACCTACTGGACTCCCGAGCACGACACGTGTACCGCCGACTGCGATTCGTCGTGGATCACCGACGACGAGGGCCGCGCCGAGGTGTGGCGGCGATTCGCCGACAGCCCGGAACCGCTGGGCTACGACCCGGCCATCATCCCGGTCTGGTCGGACGGGCCGACGTCGGCTCGCTTCGCCGGCCTGCGTCTCGAGCCGTGGCGGCTTCTGGTGCAGCCGGCATCGGTGATGCTGCAGGGAAAGATCGACGACCGGCTGACCTGGACCGCTTGAGCAAACGACCGTTCTGTCTACTTGAGCAGGAAGCCCGCCACCGGATCGTGAACTGATCATTCATGGCTGGGGGTAGGAGAAGGGGTCCGGCGTTCTCGCGTCCGGTGCAGCCCTGCACACCAAATGGAAGACGTCACGGCTACCGCCCGGCTCGCCGGCGCTACCGCCTGAACGGCTGAACCCGTCGAACGCCCGGACCCGAGCGCGACACCGCCGGGCCACACCGGCGGTGCGGCCCGGCGGGACGCAAGCGCTCTACCGGACGTGGACGTTGCCCTCGCGGATCACGCCATTGTCGGTCACGGTCGTGCCGTCCGGACGGGTGAAGGTGATGTTGGCCACGTCGCCCGTCCGGCCGTGGTCGAAGAATGTGGCCTCGACCGAGATCGGCGTACGGCGGGAGCCGACCATCTCCACGCAGCTGTCGGTGACGACGGCTCCGGGCGGGCCGGGCTGGATGTAGGCGATCGGGGTGAACTCCACGCCTTTGCACCGGACCTTGAGCGAGCCGTCGGTCCGGGTGTAGTGGAAGTGGCCCTTCCTCGGCTGGCGGGCGCGGGCCTGAACCGAGAACTCGGCTCCGCCGAAGCTCACGCCACCGCCGTTGATACGACCCGCCTTGACCTTGGCCGGCTTGCTGTGACCCTTGGCCTGACCCTTCCCGGGCTTGGCCATGGCCGGTGACGCCGCGCCGAAGAGCAGCGCAGCGGACACGGCGGCCGCGAACAGTTGATGACGACGCATGGATTCCTCCCCCAACACGTGGGCCCGATAAGTCCCAATTGCCAATTCTCGGCGGGCGACGAGATTCCTGCGTCCCCCGGTCAGTGGACCAGAGCCGTGACGCCGTGCAGGCCGGCGAGATAGAGCACGGTCCCGGCCAGATCCAGTGCGGCCACGAGCGGGGCCCGCAGCCCGACCGCGCCGGCCAGGGCGAGATGACGGCCGTTCGGCCGAAGCACCACGGCCGCCGCCGACGCCGGACGGGCGAAGCGGTGTCCGACGAGCCGGGCCCCGAGGCGACCGCGGTGGCGACAGGATGACGCCAGCCGGCGCCCGAGCCGGAAGTGGAAGGGATCAGCCAGGCAGAGCCGCATGGTGCCCACCACCACAAAGGGAATGAGCCCGACCCGAGGAGCAGCCAGCGCCAGGAAGGGGAGCCGGGGACTCAAGGCCATGAGGAGCAACGGCTCCCCGAGAAGGGCCGGAGCAGCCAGTGTCCCGGCCACCGAAACGAGCGAAAGCAGCCCCAGGATCAGCACCCCGGTGGCCACGTTCACAGTTCCATCGAAACTTACGCAGCCGACGGGACGGTATCGGTGGCGGGAACCATCGGCGGCTCCGCGGTGTAGACATCGCGAGCACCGAAGGGCGGGGTCGCGGACGAAGAGGGCGGTCTGGACGAGACGGAACTGGTGGAGCAGGCCAAGGCGGGCGACCTCGACGCCTTCGAGCGTCTGGTCGTGCTCCATCAACGCGCCGCTCTGCAGGTGGCCTACGTCATCGCCGGACCCGACGCCGAAGACGCCGCCCAGGAGGGATTCGTGAAGGCCTTCCGCGCCCTGGGGAGGTTCCGTAGCGGCAGCCCGTTCCGGCCGTGGCTGCTGCGCATCGTCGCCAACGAGGCCCGGAACCACCGGCGGAGCGCGGCCCGCCGGGCCGGCCTCGCCTTGCGGCTGGCGGAGCGTCCGCCCGGCGGCGAGGCCGTCGAGCGCTCGCCGGAGGAGGCGGTGCTCGGTGCGCTGAGCCGGGCCGACCTGGTCCGGGCGGTGAGCGGCCTGCCGGAGCGTGACCGCCTCACGCTGGCCTACCGCTTCTTCGTGGGCCTGTCCGAAGCGGAGATGGCCACCGCCATGGCGTGCCGTCCCGGAACGGTGAAGTCCCGCCTGGCCCGGGCGCTCAGCCGGCTCCGCCAAGCCCTACCCGACGACCCTGCCGCCCGATCCTCGGAGGCGTCCGTTGGCTGATCTCGACCGGGCCCTGCGTGATCTCGGGGACCACCTCGACTATCCGGCCGCCCCGCACCTCGCCACGGCGGTGCGCCGCCGTCTGGCCGAACCGGCGGCGTCCCGGCGCCGCTTCGGTTGGTACGCCGCTCCCCGCCGCCGGCTCGTCCTGTCGTCGGCCGGCGCCGCGGTCCTGGTCGCCTTGTCCGTCCTCGGCTTCTCGGCCCCGGCGCGGGAGGCGGTGGCCGACCTGTTCGGCCTGCGAGGCGTGCTCTTCAGCCGGGAATCGTCACCGGTGCAACCAGGGGAGCGCCTCCGGCTGGGTCGGCCGGTCCGCCTCGACGAGGCCCGAACGCTCGTCGACTTCCCGCTCCAGGAGCCGTCCCGCTTCGGCACGCCGGACGGCGTCTACGTCGACGACGGCGGCCCGGTGACCGTCGTCTCGTCCATCTACCGCCCCGAGGAACGGCTGCCCGAGGTGCGGTCGACCGGCGTCGGCCTGCTGGTGTCGCAGTTCCGCGGCCGCGTCGACACGGCGGTGATGGGCAAGTTCCTCGGCTCCGCCGGCGTCGTCGAGGCCATCTCGGTGGACGGCCGTCGCGGCTTCTGGCTCCCCGAGCCGGCCCATGTCGTGCTGTACCTCGACCCGCAGGGCAACGTCCGGGAGGACACGGCCCGCCTGACCGCCAACGTCTTGCTCTATGAGGACGACGGCGTGATCACCCGGATCGAATCCCGGCTCGGCAAGGACGAGATGCTGGCCATCGCCGCCTCCATGCGCTGAGGGAACCGATCGGGCCCGGCCGGTGTAGGAGGGGATGACAAAAGGAGGCACCGCATGAACGGTCGCGTGCAACGAACCCTGCTGCTCTCTTCCCTGTTCCTGGCGGCCATGCCGTTCGCCCCGGCGGAAGCCGGCGGTGGTTGCCACGCCGACCCGAACAGCGCCGAGACCATGGCCGGCACCGAGGTCGAGATGCAGCGCAACTGCTTCCGGCCGGCGGTGCTGGCCGTCGAGGAGGGCGCCACCGTCCGGTTCACCAACCACGACCAGATCAACCACGTCGTGGTCGGGACGCAGTGGGCCGTCCCCGGCGAGATCACCCCGGGCGGCTCGGCGGAACACCGATTCCTGCGCCGGGGCACGTACCCGTACGCCTGCTACCTGCACCCCGGCATGAACGGCGTCGTCCTCGTCGGCGATCCCGCTCCCGCCGCCCCGGCCCAGCTCGCCGCGTCAGGCCCGTCCTCCGGCGGCTCCAACCTGCCACCGCTGACCTTCGGCGCTCTGGCCGGTCTCACGGCCGGCGTCGCCGGTTCCGCCTGGCGCCGCCGGCGGGTGCAGGGCTGACCGGCGGCGGAGCAACGTCACCCGGTTGAACTCGGCTCCGGTGGCAGTCACGGCCCGCACCGTGAGGGTGGTGGTCCCACCGGAGCCGGACGGGTCGACATCGATCAGCAGCAGGGAATGGTCGTTGTAGCGGGCGGCCGACCACGGCGCGAGCTCCGGAACGCGGGCACCGCCCTCGACGGTCACGGTCGACATCGGAGCGGCCGACATCGGGAACGTCTGGCCACCACCACCGCCGGCGCAGAGATACGTCACCCCGCCGGCCGAGGCCCACGTGCCGCCGGAGCGCACCTCGGCCACCGGCACGCCGGCCCGCAGGGGGTGCGTCCGCTCGAAGCAGTGGTTGTGACCGTTGATGACGAGGTCGACCTCGTAGCGGTCGAACAGCGGCACCCAGCGCCGGACGCCGGCGTCGGAGCCGTGCAACGTGTTGGTGCAGTAGGCGCAGTGGTGGAACCCCACGACGATCCAGTCGACCTCCAGGTCGGCCCGGAGGCGGGCCAGCGTCCGATCGAGCCACCCGTCCTGCCCGCCGTCCGACACGCCGTTGTTCCGGGTGATCTCGGTGCTGACGTCGTTGGCGTCGACCGCCACCAGCGCCACGTTGCCCCACCGGGCGCTCCACGTCGTCGGCAGCCCGGCCAGACCGTTGCCGGGCAAGGCGACGCGGGTCAGGAACCCGTCGTAGCCCCAGCCGCCCATGCCGGTCTCGATCTCGTGATTGCCGACGGCCGGCAGGACCGCGGCCGACGACGCCGTGGCGTCCGACACCATGCGCAGCCACCGGTCCCAGGCCTCGTGGTCGACCCGGCCGGCGGGCGCGACGCCGCCCGACAGATCGGCGTAGCACAGGTCACCGAGGCAGAAGGTGAAGGCCGGAGCGGCGGCGGCCAGCACGCCGAAGATCCGTTCCGCCCCCGCCGTCGTCCCCTGATCGCCGTAGGCGGCGAAGGTGAACGGCTCGGCGGCGCCGGCGGCGACGCCATCGTTTCCCACGGCGCTGGCACCCGGCGCCGTCCGCACCGTGCGGGCCCGGGTGGGAACGGCGCCGTCGTGGCGGATGCGGTACCGGTAGGGTCGGCCGGGCTCCAGCCCGTCCACCGTCGCCCGGTGGTAGTGCATGCCCCAGCCCGGCACCGTCCTGGTCTCGGCCGCCAGCAGCCGCCCGAACCCGTCGTCGACACCGAATTCCACCACCGGGTTGCGGACGGGCCCGTCCGTCGCCCAGGACACCGTGAGCGTCGTGCGGGGGTCCGCCCCCCAGCCGACGCGGGGCGCCTGCGGACGCACGGCGCTAAAGGCCGAGGCCGGCTGCCGCCAGAGCACCGGCCCGGCCGACACCGCTCCGTAGAGCAAACCCGTCCTCCCCAGGAACTGCCGTCGGGACAGTTCAGTGACCATGCCCGACGGTACGGCAGCTCCGTGAACGGAGGAGCAACTCAGAGCGGCTGGCCGGCCACCGACCGGTGATCCTCCCCTGACAGCACGGCGTCGACCGCGGCGGCGTCCATGGGCCGGGCCAGGTGATAGCCCTGGGCCAGGTCGCAGCCGATGCGGCCCAGCATCTCCGCCTGCGTCGCCGTCTCGACACCCTCGGCCACGGACACCATGTGGAGCGTGTGGGCCAGCGACACGATCGCCCGGGCCAGGGTCGACTTCTTGTCGTCCTGGAGCATCCCGATGAAGGAGCGGTCGATCTTGAGAACGTCGATGGGGAGCCGCTGGAGGTAGCTGAACGAGGAGTAGCCGGTTCCGAAGTCATCGAGGGCGACCTTCACGCCCAGCTCCTTGAGCTTGAGCAGCCGGTCGATCATGGCCTCGGTGTCGTGCAGCATTGCGCCCTCGGTGATCTCGAGGATCAGGCTCGAGGCATCGAGGCCCGACACGGTGAGTGCCTCGATCAGGTGCGCCAGCAGGTCGTCGTCCTGCAGCTGTCGCGGGGAAAGATTGACGCTGACGCTGAGCGGAGGATCCTGGGGCCGGAGCTGCTGCCACCGGCGGGCCTGGATGCACGCCTCCACCAGCACCTGCCGGCCGAGCTCGCAGATGAGCCCGGTTTCCTCGGCGATGGGGATGAATGTGTTCGGCGGAAGCAGCCCCCGCTCGGGGTGGCGCCACCGGACCAGTGCCTCCACTCCGACGACCCGTCCGCTGTTGAGCGCCACGATCGGCTGGTACTGCAGCGTGAGCTCGCGCTGGTCGAGGGCCCGGCGGAGGTCGGCCTGGATCTCGAGCCGGTCCACCGCCGCGGTGTGCATCTCGGTCTCGAAGATCGCGTACCGCCGCTTCCCGCCCCGCTTGGCCGTGTACATGGCGATGTCGGCGTTGCGCAGCAGCTGCCCGGTGGTGGTCCCGACGTCGTCGAAGGCGATGCCGATGCTGCCGCCGACGACGATCTCCCGCCCGGCGATCAGGAACGGCTCGTTGATGGTGGCGATCAGCCGGTCGGCCAGCGCCGTCGCCTCGTCTTCCGAGTGCAAGTCCTCGAGGAGGAGGGCGAACTCGTCGCCGCCGAGCCGGGCGGCGGTGTCAGTGGCCCGCACACAGTTTCCGAGCCGTTCCGCCACGGCCATGAGGAGGGCGTCGCCGGCGATGTGGCCCAGGCTGTCGTTCACCGTCTTGAAGTCGTCGAGATCGATGAAGAGGACGGCGAGGTGGGTCTGGTGCCGGGTGGCCCGGGCCAGGGCGTGCCTCACCCGGTCGGCGAAGAGCGCCTGGTTGGCGAGGCCGGTGAGCGAGTCATGGAAGGCCTGATGGGCCAGTTCCCGCTCGAGCCGGACGCGTTCGGTGATGTCGCGGAAGCTCCACACCCGGCCGACGGGAACGCCGTCCACCCGCTGGGCCTGGGAGTAGCGTTCGATCGTTCGTCCGTCCCGGAACTCGATCAGGTCGTGGCTGTTGACCTCCGGTTGGGCGAAGAGCTCGCGGACCTTGGCCAGGAACGTCTCGGGATCCTTGATCTGGGACAGCACGCAGCTCAACGCCCGCTCGTTGTCTCCGGCGGCCAGAACCGATTCGGGAACGTTCCACATCTCGACGAACTTGCGGTTGAAGCTGCGGATCCGCCCGTCCAGGTCGACGACGAGGATCCCGTCGGCCGTGGAGTCGAGGGTCGCATTGAGCAGCGACAGCGTGTCGAGGACTTCGGCCTCGGCCCGTTTCCGCTCCGTGATGTCCTGGACCGTGCCCGACATGACCGCCGGCGTCCCACCCCGCCATTCCTTCACCGCTCCTCGGGCGTGGACCCACCGGACTGACCCGTCGGCGAGGATGATCCGGAAGTCCAAGGCGGACGGGGTCCCGGAATTGAAGCTGGCCCGCAACCGGGCCAGGACCTGCTGGTCGTCGGGGTGCACCCGGTCCAGCATGCTGTTCGCCGAGACGACGGCCGTGCGGGGGTCGACGTCGAACAACCGGTACAGCTCGTCGGACCACACCTGCCGGCCGGTGGCCAGGTCGAGCTCCCAGCTGCCGATACGGGCGACGGCCTGCGCCTCCGCCAGCCGCTCCTCCCGATCGGCGCTGTCGCGCAGGAGGGCTTCGTTGAGCCGCCAGGACACGAGTCCGGTGCCGCTCATACCGAGGATGAAGAAGCCGTGGAGGGCGGCGTACTGCCAGGGGTTCCGGATGGCCCCGGCGTGGTCGTAGACGGCGGTGGGGTCGATGACACCGGCCACCCCGTGCTGGAGGACGACATAGGCGATGGCGATCAGGAACGGCCGCCAGTCCTGGTAGAGCGCCACGACTCCCACGATCACGAAGTAATGGAAGTGCATCTCGATCAGCCCGCCGGAGAGGTGCACCAGAACCGCCGAACTGGTCAGCAGGCCGAGGGAGACGACCACGGTCGAAAGCCGCCGCTCCGCCCGCAGGGCGTTGCCCACGGCGGCGAAGGCCGCCACGGCCCCCGCTTCCAAGAAGCTGTGGGCCACGCTCTGCCCCCGGACGAGGGCGTAGAGGAACAGGGCCGGGACATGCAGCCACAGCAAGGTGAGGATGCCGCGGTGGCGCTGGGCCCACACCGCATCGGGCAGCATGCGGCCCCGGGGCAGCCACCGGCGCAGGCGGTTATGCAATCTGTCGGCGGGCTGCGGCACTCCGTGGATCCTTCCTGGCGTCACCGACATATCGGTCGAGACCGGGAAGGAACTGAAGCCGGTTTGTCCGTTTACCGGAAGGCCTTCAGCTGCCGGCGCTCCGCCTCGCAGGCCGCCCGCACGTGGCAGCCCTTGAGGTGATCGTTGACGAGACCGAGCGACTGCATGGCGGCGTAGGCGGTGGTCGGGCCCACGAAGCGGAACCCGTAGCGGCGCAGGGCTTTCGACAGGGCCACGGACTCCGGCGTCTGCGGCGGCAGGTCGCCGAGGCGGACGGGCACCGCCCGCCCCCGCCGGACCGGCTCGTACTCCCACACCAGGGCGGCCAGCGAACCCCGGTCGGCCTGCACCGCCAGCGTCGCCCGGGCGTTGGCGATGGCCGCCTCGATCTTGCCCCGATGCCGGATGATCCCGGCGTCCCCCAGCAGCCGGGCCACGTCGCCGTCGTCGAAGCCGGCCACCTTCTCCGGCTCGAACCCGGCGAAGGCCCGGCGGAAATGCTCCCGTTTGCGGAGGATCGTCAGCCAGGACAGGCCGCTCTGGAACCCTTCCAGGCACAGCTTCTCGTAGAGGCGCACGTCGTCGACCACCGGCCGGCCCCACTCGTCGTCGTGGTACGCCCGGTACTCCGCCGTGCTGCCGGCCCAGGGGCAACGGGGCCGCCCGTCCTCACTGCGAACCGCCCCCCGCGACAGCATGTCGGTCACGAATCGATGGCCTCCCGGGCGTGGACACAGTTGCCCCGGTAGGAGAAGCCGGGGCAGTCGCAGCGTACGACACCACCGGCCACGATCACCGTGTAGAACCGGCCCGGTTGGCTGCGGCTCGGGACGGTGATGCGCCGCTCGCCGGCGTCGGGGTCGGCCAGCGGGCTGGCGATCGTGCTGCGGGCCAGGAGGTCGAGGGTCTCCTCCAGGAGGCCCATGGTGGTGTTCGGGGGAGCGGTCATCGCTCGGGCGGGAGGTTCGTCGGGGGCGCAGCCGGTCAGGGCGCCCTCGACGACCTGGTCGAGGAGCGTGGCCCGGTCGGCGGCCTCGGCCTCGAGGACGCCGATGGTGCGGGCCTTCTCCTCCAGCAGGGCGGCGACGTAGCCGTCGAGCGTGCCGGGGGCGTAGAGGTAGGTGGCGAAGGCGGTCGACGTCTGGCCGATCCGGTAGATGCGGTCCTCGGCCTGCCAGTGGTTGCCCGGCACCCAGTCGAGATCGTTGAACACCACGTGGGTGGCGGCGGTGAGATTGATGCCGACACCGGCGGCGTGGATGTTGCCGAGCAGCAGCCGGACGGACGGGTCGGTCTGCAGGGCGTCGACCGCCGCCTGCCGGCGGGCCGGGCTGTCGGCCCCGGTGAGGGTGACGGCGGCGGCCCCGAACCGCTCGGCCAGTCCGGTGATGACGGCGGTGTAGCCGCTGTAGACGACGACCTTGTGGCCGGCGTCGACGATGTCGCCCACGAGCTCGGCGGTGGCCGGGACCTTGGCCATGCCGAGGGCGTGCCGGGCCCGGTTGAGCATGCCGAGGAACGTGACCCACGTCGGGCCGACCCGGGCGGGATGGTCCCGCAGGTAGTCGAGGGCCCGGGCCTCGAGCGCTGCCGCCCGGTTGGTGTTGACCTCCACCGGCAGCCAGGTCCGCACCTTGGGCGGCAGGTCGAGGGCTTCGTCCTTCGTCCGGCGCAGCAGGACGCCGGACACGATGCGGGCCAGTTCCCCGACGTTGGAGGCGCCGGTGGAGTCGAGCCCGTAGCCGTTGTGGTGGGCGGCGCAGTAGCGCACGGCGTAGGCGTAGAAGCTCCGGGCCAGCGGATGCTCGACGGCCTTGAGGAGGTTGAAGAGGTCCCGGGGCCGGCTGGCCATCGGCGTGCCGGTGAGGAGGTAGGCGACCCTCGGACCGGGCCTCACGTCACCGGCGGCGGCGCCTCGGCCGATGCCGATGCCGGCGCCGGCTCGGCCGACGCCGAGGAGGTGCAGCACCCGGGCGGAACGCTGGCTGCGGTTCTTGATGTAGTGGGCCTCGTCGACGACGATCGCGGCCCAGTTGACCGAGTGGAGCTCGGCTTCGAGGCGGCCGAGGAGGTCGTAGTTGATCACCGTCCAGCGGTGACCCGGCTCCCAGGCGCCGCCCCCGGTCACGACGTGGACGTCGGCGTCGGGCTCGACGAGGTGGATCTCCCGGCGCCAGTTCAGCCGCACGCCGGCCGGGCAGATCACCAGGTAGGGCCCGTCCGGCGCCGCCTCCCGCACCGCCACAATGGCCTGGCGGGTCTTTCCCAGGCCCATGTCGTCGGCCAGGATCGCCCGCCGGCGCGACAGCAGGAAGGCGACGCCCGACCGCTGATGGGCGTACAGGTCGGGGTAGGCGTCGGCCACCCGGCGGGCGAGGTCGCCGAGGACCTCGGCCGACGGCGGGGGAGCGGAGGACCTGGGATCGAACGTCACCGCAGCGTATAGCCGTACCGATGGCGCTTTGCCCGGAGTGGGTAGGAATGGCAGGTAGCCTCGACGGTCGTCGAGGAAGGGGAGGTGCCGACATGCGAATCGTTCGCGTCGCAACAGTTTTACTGGCCGCCGTGGTGCTGGGCCTCGGTTCGGCCTGCAGCTCAGACGACGGTGGCCGGTCGACCGCCCGGGGCGTGGAACAGACACCGGGCGGCACCGAGGCGGCCTTTGTCCGGCTCGACCCGGCCGCCTTCGCCGATCGCATGCAGAACAAGGAGGCGATGGTCATCAACGTCCACATCCCATATGAGGGCGAGCTCGAGCGGACCGACGCCTTCATCCCCTACGACAAGATCATGGAGGACTCCCGCCTGCCGCAGGACAAGGACCGCGAGATCCTGCTCTACTGCCGTTCCGGCTCGATGTCGGAGGAAGCGGGAGCGGAGATGCTCCGGGCGGGCTACACCAAGGTGGCCCACCTCGAAGGCGGCATGAAGGGCTGGGAGGCCGCTGGCCGTCCGCTGATCAACAACCCGGCCAACGCCTCGGAGACCCCGGCCGGCGAGCACGACGGGGGTATGCGATGAACGGCGTTTCGCTCTCGCTGAAGGCGGCGGTGCCGGCCGTCGTGTTGGTGCTCACCGGTCCGGCGATCGGCGACGCGCAGGGTAAGGCCGCTCCGGACGCGGTCACTTCCGCCGCGGCCGCTCCCGCCGCCGCCGCTTCCGATGCGGTCGAGCTGACCATGTCGAACTTCCGCTACTGCGCCGCCACGACCTGCAGCCCGGCCGACGTGGGCTACCTGCGCACCTCTGCGGGGCCGGTGGCGGGGTCCGACAATCCGGCCGGAATCGTCGACGTTCCCGAAGGGGCCACGGTCCGCTGGGTGTACCGGGATGTCGGCCCCGGCTCCTGTGACTCGTTCGAGCAGTGCCCGGGTCACAACGTGCGCTTCGAGGACGGTTCGGCGGAAGGGGCCAGGGTCGGCTCCGTCCGCTCCCGCAGTGGGGAGGGCGCCATCACCGCCACCATCACTCAGAAGTCGGGCGAGCTGATCCGCTACTTCTGCAGCATCAACGACCACTACCAGCTGGGCATGACCGGCATTCTGCGGGTGGTGGCCGGCGGCTGATCTGTTCGGGGCGGTGTGACGGGCCGGCGCCGGTGGCGGCGCCGGCCGCCGGCGCCGGCAGGAATGGTGTCCGTTTAGGGCGAATGGTCCCCACACAGGCAGGTGGGGGTTCTCCCGATGGATGGAGCAGCGCAGCGTGTCGCGCCCCGCCGGCGGTGGTTCCTGTGCCTGCTGGTCTCACTGGTTGCGGCGTTGACGCCGCTGGCCGGTTCCGATCCGGCGTCGAGCGTCCAGGGTCCGCACGTCGACGAGTCGTTCGGCACCGGTGGCATCGCTTTCGTTGACGGCGCGTTGGCGGACGAGACGGCGGTTGGTCTCGTGCTGCGGCCCGACGGCGGCGCGCTCGTCGTCGGCGACGCGGGGGAGGGGCCGACCGACGGTTACGGCCGGCTGGCGGCCCGTCCGGCGCTCTTCGCCCACTTCGACGAACGGGGCGCGCTCGATCCCGCCCGGCCGACGACCAACGCCGACCCCGGTGACGGCGGCGCCGGCGGCATGGAGATCCAGGTGGTGCTGGCGCAGCCCGACGGCAAGCTGCTGCTCGGTGGCGTGGAGGGCCACGGCCCGATCGTGCGGCGAGTGGACCAGGACGGCCGGCCCGACCCGTCCTTCGGTGACGGGGGTCGGCGGGGGATCTACCGGGAACGGCTGGGCGCCGGAGTGGTGCTGGCCATGGCCCTCCAGCCCGACGGGGCCGTGGTGCTGGCCGGCCGGACGGCCCCCTACGGCCGGGCGGATCAGCCCGGGGAACAGGAGCTGTGGGTCGCCCGTCTCACCCCTGACGGCGCGATGGATCCGACGTTCGGTCGCCACGGTTCGGTCACCATCGACCTGTTCGACACGGAGGATTTCGCCTTCGAGGACCAGGAGGAGAGCACGATTCCGTTCGCCGTCGGTGTGCTCCCGGGCGGCCGGATCGTCGTCGCCGGGGTGACCGACAGCTCCTATGGCACGGCCCAGATCTTTCTCGGCTTCACGCCGGCGGGTCAGGTCGACCGCCGTTTCGGTGACGAAGGCCTGCAGCTCGGGCCGGTGGGGGAGTTCATCGAGATCCCGGCGGCACTGACGGTGCAGACCGACGGCCGGTTCATCGTGACCGGCACCCGCGTCGACGGGCGGGGTGTCGACCTGTTCGTCCGGCGCCATCTACCCACCGGTGCGGTGGACGGCAGCTTCGCCGGCGGTGGAGCGGTGCTCGGTGCCGCCGACCGCTCGGAGATCGGCCTCGGCATCGGTCTCGATCCGCAGGGCCGGGTGGTGGTGGCCGGCTCGGCGGCGGGGACGGGTGACGGCGCAACCGCCGACGTGCTGGTGGCCCGGCTGCGGCCCGACGGCACGGTGGATGCCGCGTTCGGCGGCCTGCACCATTCCCCGGCGGGGTTCATGCTGCTCGACACCGGTGGACGGGACCGCGACGAAGCGTCGGCGGTGGCGGTGGACGCTGCCGGACGGATCGTGCTGGCCGCCACCAGCACCCCGGGCGACGGGGCGGACCTGGCCCTGGTTCGCCTTTCCCCGGACGGGATACCGGACCCGTCCCTCGGCGGCGACGGCGTTGTGGTGGCCGACGTGTACGAGGACTACGACCACTGGTCGGGCGTGGCGGTGATGCCCGACGGCGCCGTGCTGGCCGCGGGCCGGACGGTGGACCGGAGGCCCGGGAGCGTGCTGGCGGGGGTCGTCTCCCGGCTGGCGGCCGACGGGCGGCCCGATCCGGGCTTCGGTGGTCGAGGCCGCACCGACGTTTCTCCGCATCCTTCGCACGATCGGGACGTGGCTGCGGCGCCCGACGGATCGGTGGTGGCGGCCGGGTTGGAACGGCGCGACGGCGCGGAGCTCGGTGTGGTCCGGCGGTTCAAGCCGGACGGGTCGCCCGATCCGACCTTCGGCGTCGACGGTACGGTCTTCGGCCCGGGCGGATCGGCCGGCGCCAACGGGCGGCTGCCCGGTCCCCGGGTCGACGCCGTGGCGGTGCAGGCCGACCAGCGTGTGCTGCTGGCCGGGCCGGCCGGCGGCGGCGACGGCATCGCCGTCGTCCGGCTCCAACCGGACGGAAGCGTGGATCCCGACTTCGCCGGCGGAGCGGGCTTCACCCTCCTCGACCGCAGCGCCTCCGACGCGGCACTGGCGGTCGCGGCCGACGGCGACATCGTGATGCTGACCGTGCAGCCGGGCCTCTCCCGCTTCATCCGTCTGGAATCCGACGGCACCCGGGATCAGGGCTTCGGCGAGAACGGCGAGGTCCTCCTCGGTGCCGGATCGTCCCTCGAACTGCAGGACATGACCGTGCAACCCGACGGCAAGATCGTGGCCGCCGGCTCCCAGCGGACGGAGACCGGTGCGGTGCGGGCCGTGGCCGTGCGGCTCACCGACACCGGCCTCCTCGACCCGACCTTCGGCTGCAACGGCGGGGTGGTCATCGCCCCGGACACCGCGGCCGCGATGCGGGGCGTCGCCATCGACGGGCTGGGGCGGGTCGTGCTCGGCGGGATCTTCGAGGCGGAGGAGACCGGTCAGGGCGGCGCCGGCGAACGGGGTGTCCTGGCCGCCCGCCTCCGCAAGGACGGCTCGCTCGACGCCGGTTTCGGCGACGGTGGAATGGTGAAGACCCCGCTCGCCGGCTCGGAACTCGACGTGACCGGCGCCGGAGTCGACGGCCAGGGCCGCCCGGTCGTCGCCGGAACGGTGACGAGACCGGGCCGGAGCTCCGACGGCTTCGCCATCCGCTACCTGCCCGGCACCGAGACATCCTCCCAGCTCGACCTGCAAGGGCTCATCGACTGTGCGGTGACCCAGGTCTCGAAACTCGCCGCTCCCTTGGTCCGAATTCCCTCCCTCGCCTCTGCCGTTGCTCCAGTCACGCCCGCCGAGGAGGGAGTCGGCTCGCCCCGTCCGGCCACCTCGAAGGTCGCCGCTCCGCTGGTCCGAATTACCCTTCCCGCCTCGGCCGCTGCTCGAGTCACGCCGGCCCGTCCGGCGCCGACCGTTGCGCGCCTGCCTCCGGGATCGGCGAGGCATCCGTCCGCCACCGCCCGCCGAGACCTGCTGGGCACATTGCTCGGCAAGGCCACTGACACGCCACCGACCGGCTGGAACCCGTCCGGGCTGAGCCTCATTCGGCGTTCTCACGCCGCCGCCCCCACGGAGTGAAGACCGGCCCCACCGGCGTTTGGTGATCGCCGCTCCCGCTGACACGCCGCTCGCGGTCGAAGGCGACCGGCGCGTCGGTCAGCTGGGGGTCGCCCGCCGGTATTGGGCGGTCGTGGCCGTGTCGAGCGCGCCGATGGGCGCATCGCCGCCGAGGGTGATCAGGCTGGTCTCGATGACGAGCCGGTCGACGCTGGCGACGCTGTAGCCGCCGGAGATCTTGAGCTGCTCGCCGGTCGCCTGGTTGGTGGCGGTCACCGCGAAGGTGAACTTCGAGCCGTTGCCGCCTGCCGCCGGTCCCGTCCGCCGGATGTCGGGCGGCCCGAGCGTCACCCCTTGCGGGAGGTCCTTGGTGAACTCCTCGGTGAACAGTCGGCCGAGGCAACGCGTGCCGTCCTTCACAAGCGCCGCCTGGTACTGATCGACGATCGGCTGGGCGGCCGCGGTGTAGGCGTTGGAACTGATCTCGGCCTCGCCGAACGTGAAGGTCGGCGACTCCAGGTCGGCGGTCAACTTGTCGAGCTCCGCCTGCGGCAGCCCGAAGCACTCGGCGGCCAGCTGCTCGGCCGCGGGATCGTCGTCCGTCGGCGGGCTGATCTCGCCGCTGCCCACCCACCGGGGTGGCAGATCCCCCGCCTTGAGCAGCACCGTCCGCACCCTGGCCTCGTCCGCCGCGCTCGGCGGCGCCGACGTCTGCGTGGTGGGAGCGGCGGTCGCCGAGGTGGTGGTGGACTCGGCGGTCTCACCCGACGGCTCTTCCGAATCGCTGCAACCCGCCCCCAGCACCACCAGCGTCAACAACGTGAACCACGCGAATCGGCGACGACCAGTCGGCACTTCCATGGCGAACCCCCTCGCTGCCGTTCGTCCCGCCAGAGTACCGAGCGCCAGGACCCCCGACTGCCGGCCGTTGCCGGCTCAGTCGGACCCCGGAGCTGACCAGCCCTGGCCGCTGATGCAGGCGGCGCCGGGGGTGAATCCGACGGCGTAATCGATCGGGCGCAGGGGTATCCTTCCAGTATTCACAGCAGTAGAGATAGGAGGGGAGCTGATTTCAGTGTTGCTCTCCACATTGGCACCGCAGGGGGTTCTTGCGGCCCAAAGCAATTTCCTCTGGGTGAACATCTTGATGGTCGCCATCATCGCCGTGGCGGCCGTGGCCGCCGCGGTGGCCTTGAAGAAGAGCTGACGCCGCCACTACCAGCACGACGCCGGCGGCTTCTCGCCGAGGGATCCGGCGAAGGGCAGGGTCGAGAAGGCGATGAGCCGGCCTTGCCCTTCCGGCCGGTGGCGCGACGACACCGGTCCAGGTCGGGCCGTCGTTATGCTCGGGTGCGATGCTCCAGGACCCGGCCCGCTTGCTGATCGTGATCGGTCTGTTGATCGCCGCGGTGGGTGTCGTGCTCCTCGCCGCCGGCCACCTCGGACTCGGCCGCCTGCCCGGCGACATCCACATCCGCCGGGGCAACTTCAGCGTCTACGTCCCGTTGGCGACGGGGCTCGTGCTGTCGGTGGTGGCCACTGTCGTGCTCAACCTCGTCGGTCGAAAGTAGGTTCGCGGCTGATGGGGGCGGGATCGCTCACCCGGGATGAGTACACGGTCTCGACGAGGTACTGGCATCGGCTGGATGACGGGCGGATCCAGTGCGATCTCTGCCCGCGGGCGTGCAAGCTGCGTGACGGGCAACGGGGTGTGTGCTTCGTGCGGGCCCGAATCGATGACGAGGTCGTTCTCACCAGCTACGGCCGGTCGAGCGGGTTCTGCGTCGACCCGATCGAAAAGAAGCCGCTCAACCACTTCCTTCCCGGGACTTCGGTGCTGTCGTTCGGAACGGCCGGCTGCAACCTGGCCTGCCGCTTCTGCCAGAACTGGGACATCTCCAAGTCGAAGGAGATCGACACCCTGGCCGACGCGGCGTCGCCGGAGGCGCTGGCCGCCGCGGCAGCGAGGCTTGGCTGTCGCAGCGTGGCGTTCACCTACAACGACCCGGTGATCTTTCACGAGTACGCCATCGACGTGGCCGACGCCTGCCGGGCGGCCGGCCTCAAGGCGGTGGCGGTCACCGCCGGCTACGTGTGCCCCGAGCCGCGGGCGGAGTTCTACGCCCACATGGACGCCGCCAACGTCGACCTCAAGGCGTTCAGCGAGGAGTTCTACCGCCACACCTGCGCCGGGCAGCTCGGCGCCGTCCTCGACACGCTGCGCTATCTCCGCCACGAAACGGCGGTCTGGTTCGAGATCACCACGCTGCTGATCCCGGGCCTCAACGACTCGGATGCCGAACTCGACGCCGAGACCCGCTGGATCGCCGAGGAGCTCGGCGCCGACGTTCCCGTCCACTTCACGGCTTTCCATCCCGACTACAAGCTGATGGACCGGCCGCCCACTCCTCCCGAGACCCTCCGCCGGGCGCGACGCATCGCCCTCAGCAACGGGCTGCAGTACGTATACACCGGCAACGTGCACGATCGGGACGGCGACACCACGTTCTGCCCGGCCTGCGCCACAGCGCTCATCGAGCGGGACTGGTACCGGCTCGACGGCTACCACCTGACAAACGACGGCCGCTGCCCCGCCTGCGGCACCCTCATCGCCGGCGTCTTCGAACCCAGCCCCGGAACCTGGGGCCCACGGCGCCTACCCGTCCGGCTGGCCGCCCATTAACGATCTTTGCGGAACACAGCGCTGGTCGTCGTCAGGCAAGTTCCCCGCGGTATCGATCACATCCGGGAAGCGATGCGTCGTGGTTATCGACAACCTAAGTGGATAACCACGGCACAGCCCCTCTGGGACGGGAGCGCATAGTGCCGGGTATTGCGGGAAGACCCTTAACGGCCAGAAGGGCGAGCGGCGCCTTGACGGGGCGGCCGCCCTGCTGCCGGCGGCGACGCTGGTCCCAACCTCAGACCGTGACGCTGCCCCAGGCGCCGCGCTAGAGGCGATAGAGGCGGCGGGCGCTGTCCCGGCCGACCATCGCCGCCACCCGGGAGGCGTCAGTGGCCGGCATGGCGCCGTCATGCACCCAGGCGGTGAGGAGGCGGCTGAGGCTGTGGCGGAACTGGGCGGCTCCCACCAGGAAGAGTTCGGGAAGGCCGTAGCCGTCAGTGGAGAAGAGGAGCTTGCCGAAGGGCGCCAGTTCGAAGAATTCGGCAAGGACGGCGTCCGCCCGGGCGCCGACCTGCCCAACGGTGAGGCCGACGTCGACATAGACGTGGGGGAACACCTGAGCCAGCCAACCGGCCTGCCGGTGATACGGGTAGCAGTGCAGCAGCACGACTGGCACGCCGCTCGGTTCGGCCGCGGCCAGGAACCCTTGCAGCGACGCCGGGTCGGACGCCGCCAGCCGCAGGTCCCGATCGCCGAACCCGGTGTGGATCTGCAGCGGGAGTCCCCGATCGATCGCGCACCACAACACGAACCGGAGTAAGAGAGGGTCGTCGAGCCGGGCCCGTCCCGCTCCCGCCGGGCCGCCCTGGCCCGGGCCCGCCCCCGCCGGGTCCGAACGGACCGGGCCCGGCCCGGTCGTGCCTTCCCGGACCGGGCCCGCCCCGGCCGTGCCGCCCCGGACCGGGCCTCCCTGGGCCGGGCCCGTCCGAGCCAGCCAGCGCCCGGCCGCCACCCGCACCTCCGCCGGCGTCGGTCGGGCGAAGTCGATGTCGAAGCCGACGCGGTAGGCGACGATCGACTTGGTCGCCACGGCGTCGACGGTCGCCCTGGCCAGCGCCTCCCGATAGGCGGAGGCGAACCCGTCGGCCGACACGCCCTCGTCGGCCAGATGCTCCGCCACCCGCTCCAGGCGTACCACCTCACGGACCTCGGCTCCCGCGGCCCGTCCGAGATCGGCGGGCGGGATCAGCTCCGGGCCGTCGAGGCCGGTGTCGACGAGAACGTGGGACAGCCGGGCCGCGCCGAGCAACCGCCGGCGCACCTCGTCGGCGCCGAGTTCGGCGCGGCGGGCGAGGTACCGGTCCATCGGCAGTCCGACCTGCAGGTCGAGCGGCGGTGCGCACCAGCGCCGGATCGCCAGCCCCAGCGGCCCGTCCAGCAAGGAGATTCCGGGCAGGGGAGCAGCGTCCGCTTCGGTGGCGGCCAGGGCGAAGGCGGCCGGATCGAGCTCGCCGCCCAGCACCGAATGGCAGTGCCCGTCGACCAGCGGCAGGTCCTCCAGCACACCGGGCCCGTCGGCGCCCGGTTCCGCCGTCACGTCGGCCGGACGGCGGCCCGACTCCCGAGCGCCGATGTGGCGGTCATCAGTAGCGCCAGCGGGTGGCGTCGGCCACCTCGTCGTCGGTCCAGCCGTCGAACAGGTCGGCCTCGGCCCGGCGGACGGCGACGAACGCCTCGAACAGCGGATCACCCAGCGCCGCCCGGAGCCGCTCGTCTTTCTCCAGGCAGTCGACGGCCGACAGGATGCTGGTCGGCAACCGGGGTGGCTGCTCTTCCGGCGGCAGGACGGCGGGATCGACGGCGATCTCGTCCGGCAACCTGCGGTCCTCGTCGGCGGTGGCGGCGACGATGGCCGTCACCGCTCCCACCACCAGGTAAGGGTTGGCACTGAGGTCGAAGCACTTCAGCTCGGCGTTGGCCGCCGTCGCCGCCACCGGCGCCGTGCCGGTCACCAGCCGCAGGGCCGCCTCCCGGTTCTCCCGGCCCCAGCATTGCCACGGCGCCGACCACCGTTGCGGCACGAGGCGCAGGTAGCTGGCGACGCTCGGCGCCCCGATGGCGCACAGCGCCGGCAGGGCGTCGAGAAGCCCGGCCAGGATCGATTCCCCCCGGTCGGTGAGGCCGTAGGGACCGTCCCCACCGGTGAAGAGGTTGCGGCCCTCCGACCACGCCGACAGGTGGAGGTGGCCGCCGTTGCCGACCTGCCCGGCCACCACCACCGGAGCGAACGACACCCGCAGGCCGTGCTTCAGCGACACGGCCCGGATCGTCTCCTTCAGCAGCACCAGCCGATCGGCGGCACCGACCGGATCGGCGGCGGCGGCCGACAGCTCCAGCTGCCCGGCGGCGTATTCGGGGTGGAACTGGTCGACGGGAACGCCCTGCTCCTCCAGCACCACAAGGAGATCCCGGATGTAGTCCGACAGCTCCGCGACCCGGGCCATGCCGTACGCCGGACCGACGCAGGCCGGTGCCGTGCCGTCCCCCGGGCTGCGCCCGTCCTCGTTGTCGCGGCCGACGAACCACTCGACCTCGAACGCCATCTTCAGCTCCAGTCCCCGGGCCGCGGCCTCGTTCGCCATCCGGTCGGCGAAGAGCCGCTGGCAGGCCATGTAGGGGTCGCCTTCCTGCGTGTAGCGGTCGGCCGGCGCCCACGCCCACCCCGGCTGACCCGCCAGCCGGGTCAGGGCATCGAGGTCGGGATAGAGCCGCAGGTCGCCGACGGGCCCGCCGATGTACGTCGATGTCGTGACCGAGTCGTCAACGAGAAAGACGTCGAAGACCGGCGACATCCCGACCCCGGCCGTGCACGCCTCGACGAGGCGCCCGGCCGGCACCGCCTTGACCCGGGTGATGCCGGCGTTGTCGACGTAGGTGAGGGCGACCGCCGTCACCCCTCGGTCGGCCAGCTCCGAAGCCGCCCACCGAGCCCGCTCCGGATCGGCCGGGCCGTGCACGCCGCCCATCATGGCGCACCCAAAGGGGACGGGTGTGCCGGGCGCCCCGCCCGCCCGACCGCCGCCCCGGTCCGGCGTTCATATGTCACACCTGTCGTGACAGAAGAACGCCGGTGCCCGGCGCCGGCGCGCCGGCCCGGACGGCCGCCTGCGGTCCGGCGCTTCTCCGTAACACCTGGCGTTACCAATGAACGCCGAACGTGCTGCCCAGGCCCATTGTCGCTGTCATACCGAGATGCGAACATACGTTCGTGGATGTCGAGGCAGCCGGCGCCGGGGACGGCGCCACGATCCTGCACGCCGATCTCGATGCCTTCTACGCCTCGGTGGAGCAGCGGGACGAGCCCCGGTTGCGGGGAAGGCCGGTCATCGTCGGCGGCGGCGTGGTTCTGGCCGCCAGCTACGAGGCCAAGGCCTTCGGCGTGCGGACGGCGATGGGCGGCGCCCAGGCCCGCCGGCTGTGCCCCAACGCCGTCGTGGTCAAGCCCCGCTTCTCGGCCTACGTCGAGGCCAGCAAAGCGGTGTTCGCCATCTTCGAGGACACCACGCCGATCGTCGAGGGGCTGTCCATCGACGAGGCCTTCCTCGACGTCGGCGGCCTGCGCCGCCTGGCCGGCCCGCCGCGCCGGATCGCCGAGCGGCTCCGGGCCACCGTCCGGGAACGGGTCGGGCTGGCCATCACCGTCGGCGTGGCCCGCACCAAGTTCCTGGCCAAGGTGGCCAGCGGCGTCGCCAAACCCGACGGCCTGCTGGTCGTGGCCCCCGACGACGAACTGGCCTTCCTCCATCCCCTGCCGGTGGAACGGCTGTGGGGCGTCGGCCGCGTCACCTCGGCCAAGTTGCGGGCCCGGGGCATCACCACCGTGGCCGAGGTGGCGGCCCTGCCCGAGGCGGTGCTGGTGTCGATGCTCGGGCCGGCGGCCGGCCGCCACCTCCACGCCCTGGCCCACAACCGCGACCCGCGCCCCGTCCAGGGCGGCCGGCGCCGGCGCTCCATCGGCGCGCAGAGCGCCCTCGGCCGGTCCCGGGCGATCCGGGGCCACGACCCCGAGGCCGTCGAGGCCGTCCTCATCAGCCTCGTCGACCGGGTCACCCGCCGGCTGCGGGCCGCCAACCGGGTCGGCCGCACCGTCGTCCTGCGGCTCCGCTTCGACGACTTCACCCGGACCACCCGCTCGCACACCATGCCCCAACCCACCGACCGCACCGACACGATCCTCGAGGTGGCCCGAGAGCTCCTGAGCGCCGCCGCCCCCCTCATCCACCGGCAGGGCATCACGCTCGTCGGCGTTTCCGTGGCCAATCTGGAGGACAACGACGCCCTCCAGCTCATCCTCCCGTTCGAGCGCCGCCAGCAATCCGGCCCGGCGGGCCACGGCACCATCGACGCCGCCCTCGACGACGTCCGATCCCGCTTCGGCACCGCCGCCGTCACCCGCGCCGTCCTCCTGGCCCACCCCGGCGCGTCCGACGACTGGGAGGACCTGGCCGGAGGGCCGCTGGCTGGCTGACGCGGCTACAGGACCGGGATCCGGCCGGGGCCGGTGGCGAGGGCCCAGGCGAGCGCCGTCTGCGCCGGGTCGAAGGTCGGGCGGGAGCGGTCGGGGTGCCGCCGGGCGGCGGACGGGGTTCTCGGGTGACGGGTCCGGCCGGCGTCATCCATGGCGGCGGGTGAGCTCGGCGACGGCCTCGGCCACCGTGGGCTGGGCCCGGCGGCGGGCTTCGCCTCCGTAGAGGCGACCGAGCGGGGTGTCGTACCAGGAGCCGTTCGACTTCTTCGTCGGGGTGCGCATCGCTGATCCTCCTCGTGGTCGCGCTGTTGCCGTGATGCCGACGGTACGGCCGAAGCCGGACGGCCGTCGTTCCCACGTGCCGCGCTTGGACTGTCACTGCGGTGACGGTGGCAGCATGGGCCCATGGACAGTCCCGCCCTCTTCGGATTCGTCGCGCTCATGGACCGGTTCGGGGCCCGGCCCTGCCCGGCGCCCAGCACCCGCCGGGACGACTTTCTCGTGCTCGGCGAACGCTTCGACCAGGCGCTGCTCTACGCCGCCGCCGCCCACCGGCACCAGCCCCGCAAAGGGACGGCCGTGCCCTACCTGAGCCATCTCCTCGGCGTGGCCTCCATCGTCCTCACCTATGGCGGCAACGAGGATCAGGCCATCGCCGGCCTCCTCCACGACACGGTGGAGGACTGCGGCACTGAGCATGAACCGGTCATCGAAGAGCTCTTCGGCGACGAGGTCCTCCGCATGGTGCTGGCTTGCACCGACGCCCGGGTGCCGGGCGGGCAGGGCAAGGGCGGCTGGCGGGAACGCAAGGAGCAGTACCTCAACCATCTGCGGGAGCTCCCGAAGGGCGACCCGGCGCTGCTCGTGTCGTGCAGCGACAAGCTGCACAACGCCCAGGCCATCGCCGCCGACCTCGACACCTTCGGCCTCGAGCTGTGGGACCGCTTCCCGGGCAAGACGCCCGACGACCACCTCTGGTACTACGGCACGCTGTCCGACACGTTCTGCGAGCTGATGCCCGGCCCGCTGGCCGACCGTCTCACCATCACGGTCGACGCCATGGCCGCCACCCACTGGCGGCTCACCTTCGAGGCCGGCGGCTGAGTGACGAGTGCCTTCCCTGTCGGGCGCCAGAGGGCCGACGGGAGCGGCGCTACCCGACCGACGTCGTCAGCAACGCCGGCGCCGCCAGCCGCGGCAGCCCGTCCGCCGGCGCCGGCCGGGCCAGCAGGAAGCCCTGCACCGCGTCACATCCCAGGCGGTGCAACGCCTCCAGCTGGTGGAAGTGCTCGACACCCTCGGCCACCACTCCCAGCCGCAGGGCCTGGGCCAGGCTGACGATGGCCAGCACGATGGCCCCGTCCTCGGGATCGGTCCCCAGCCCGTCGATGAACGACCGGTCGATCTTGAGCGAGTCGACTGGGAAGCGCTTCAGGTAGCTGAGCGACGAGTAGCCGGTCCCGAAGTCGTCGACCGCCAGGTGCACGCCGAGTCGCTTGAGGGCGTAGAGGGTGTCGGCCGTCGCCTCCACTTCCTCCATGAGGACGCTCTCGGTGATCTCCAGCCAGAGGGCGTCGGCCGGCAGCTCGGCCCGGGCCAGCGCCTCGGCCACCACGTCGATGAGGGCCGGATCGGCGAACTGCCGGGCCGACAGGTTCACCGTCACCCGCAGGTTGGGCCGGCCGTCGGCCCGCCAGTGGGCCAGCTGCCGACAAGACTCGTGCAGCACCCAGCGGCCGAGGGGCAGGATCAGCCCGCTCTCTTCGGCCAGCGGAACGAACTCGGCCGGCGAGATCATGCCCCGCTCCGGATGCTCCCACCGCACCAGCGCCTCGGCGGCGATGACCTCCCAGCCTTCGAAGGAGACGATCGGCTGGTAGTGGATCCGGAGCTCGCCGGCGCCGATGGCCCCCCGCAGCGACCGTTCCATCTCCAACCGGTCGATCATGCGGCGGCGCATGTCAGCGTCGAACAGCTCGATGCGGGACCGGCCCCGCTCCTTGGCGCCGTACATGGCGACGTCGGAGTCCCGCAGCATGTCCTCGGCGGCGGTGCCGGGCTCGGCGTGGGCGATGCCGATGCTGGCGGTGATGACGCTCTCCCGCCCGCCGATCTCCATCGGCTCCGCCACGGCCGCCGCCACCCGCTCGGCCAGCTCGAGGGCCTCGCCGTCGGACAGGTCCTCGCAGACGATGACGAACTCGTCGCCGGCCAGCCGCCCGACGGTGTCGTGGGCCCGCACCGCCGCCCGCAGCCGCTCCGAGATGCACAGCAGCACCCGGTCGCCGACGGAGTGGCCGAAGGAGTCGTTGACGACCTTGAAGCGGTCGAGATCGGCGAAGAGGACGGTCACCCGCCCGCCCGTCCGCCCCGACCGGGCCAGCGCCTGGCCGAGCCGGTCGAGCACCAGACTGCGGTTCGGCAGGCCGGTCAATGGATCGTGGGTCGCCTGGTGGACGGCGTCGTCGAAGGCCCGGCGCATCCCGTCCACGGCGGCGGCGTCGTTGAGGGCCAGCGAGGCGTGCTCGGCGAAGGCGAGGAGCACCTCCTGCTCGGCGGGGGAGTAGGTGCGGGGGGTGAAGCTCCCGACGAGGAGGCTGCCGACGACCTGACCGTTGCGGGAGACGGGCGCCGCCATGGCCGAGCGCACACCATGGGCGGCTAGGGCCCGGTGCCCCTGGGGGAAGGCGTCGTAGTCGTGGGCGACCACGATCCGGCCCTGCAGGATGGCCTGCCCGCTCACCCCCTGGTCGATCCGGGCCCGGTACAGCGTGCGCATGACCGAGGGGTCGATGCCGACGGCCGACAGCAGCAGGGTGTGGTTGGGATCGGTCTCGTCGAGGATCCGCAGGCTGGCCGTGTCGTCGCCGAGCAGGTCGGCGGCGCCTTCGGTGATCGAGTCGAGCACCTCGCCGATGGGGAGGCGGTGGGAGATCGAGCGCTGAATGCGGAAGAGACGCTCGAGCAGCGTCTGGCGCTCCTGCACGGCGGCCAGCAACCGCTGGTTCTCCTCCATGTGGGCCAGGGCCTGGTGGCGCAGCGTCCGTTCGTTGTCGAGGGCCCGCAGCATGCGCAGCGCCTGGGCCAGCACCCGGCCCATCCCCCGCAGCAGCAGGGCTTCGTCGGAGGAGAACGAGTCGCCGGAGCGGGCGACGAGCAGCGTCGTGGCGCCGTCGACCGGGACAACGGCGGTGGCGCAGTCGCCGACACCGGGCACGTGGAACCGGACGGGCGGCGCACCGGTCGCTCCCCCGGCGGGAGCCTCGGCCCCCGCCCTGCGTTCACCGGCAACGGACGCGTGTGGCCCATGTACGCCGGTGGCCCCGCCGCCTGCGGCGGCGGCGGCGGCGAGGGCGGCGGACGGCCGTTGCCCAGGAACGGCGCTGGCCGCACCGCCTGCGGCGACCGCTACGAGGGCGGCGGCGGGGACGTGCCCGTCGCGGAACCCGACCGAGGCCAGCACCGACCCGTCCCGCACGATGGCGGCGACCTCGGCCTCCATGGCCTCGGCGGCCCGCTCGACGGCGCCGTCGACGGCGGCCGCCTCGTCTTCGTAGGCCGAGACGGCGGCCAGGAACTCGGCCAGCTGCTGGCCGTGCCACTCGGAGCGGACGGGCACCGTCAGGCCACCGCCAGCACGACCAGCGTCTGGTTGTGGAAGCCGCTGATGCCGTGGGTGCGGGCGATCTCCCCGTAGGTGTAGAAGCCGGCCACCGGGGCGCCGGCGGCGAAGGAGGCGATGCGGTCGACCTCCCGGCTGATGCCGGCCTCGCCGAGGACGCCCCGCCGGGCGATGCAGTCGAAGGCCAGGAAGCCGAGGGGTGGGCGGCCGCCGAGGGCGGCCAGGGCGTCGCCGCAGGCGGCGTCGGTGGCGTCGAGGACGGAGTCGTCGTCGCCCTCCATGAACCACGTCAGCCCGCCCTGGGGGACCTGGGCGATGCAGGCGATGGACCGGTCGGTGAAGTCGGCGCCGGCCACGAAGCGGACCTCTTCGCCGCTGCGGCGGCTGAGGCCCAGCGGGTGCGTCATGGCGAAACGGGTGAAGGCCTGCGGGTCGGTATGGGCCGCCGGGGGCGCCTGCAGGCGTTGCAGGTAGACGTCGAGGGCCGGGGCGTCGTCGAGGAGGTGGACCCGGTTGCCCTCGCTGCGGGTGACGACCATGGGGGATCCGACCCGGCGCCAACCGTGGCGGACGCCGATGCCGAGCGGGGCGTCGGAGGCGATGGCGGCGGCGACGACGGCGTGGCGCAGGACCTTGCCGTCGTGGAGCTGGGCGGTGCCGGCCATGCGGAGGTCGTCGCCGGCGCAGCCGCCGACGAGAGGGACCTCGGCGCCGACGACCCGGTAGGCGCCCCGGACGATCTCGGCCTGGTCGCCGGCGAGGCCGTCGGTGAGGAGCAACAGGACCCGGTGCGACTTGCCGGCAGGGGCGTCGGCGATCGCGGCGCCGGCGTCGGCGCCGGGCGCGGGGTGGGCGTCGGCGCCGGGCGCGGGATGGGCGTCGGGGCCGCGGTCGGTCTCGGGGTCGGGGACGGGGTTGGCGTCAGGCAGCCGGTCGAGGCAGGCGGCGACCTCGGCGCCGGCCTGGCGCAGCCGGCCGTCGGCGGCGTCGGCGGCGGCGGTGGCTACGTCGAAGCCTGGCCCGCCGAGGGCGGTGACGACGACCCCGGCGTCGCCCGGCCCGCCGGTGGAGATCTCCCCGGCGGTGGAGCAGCCGATCATCGGCGTGTCGCCGGCGGCGGCCCGGATGCCCTCGACGAGCTCCGCCAGGTCGTAGGCCTCGCAGCAGAAGACGATGAGGAGCTTGGGATCGGGGCGGCCGCCGAGCGCCGCGGCGGTGGCCCGCTGTCCGGCCTGGCGGGCGTCAGCGTCCCCCGACTGGCCGACGGCCAGCCAGCGGTGGTCCGCCGAGGGAGTGAGGTCCGCGTCCACAGGAAGCACGCGTCCTCATCGGCGTGAAACCCGTCCGGCTGAGGACGGGCTCAGCTCTCCCAACCTCTGACACCCGGATTGTCGGGATGTGGTGCTTCTGTCCCCGAGCGGTCGCCGCTGGCGGTCAGGGCCGGCGGGCCCAGGCGGCGACGACGTCCCAGGCGGTGTAGGACCCGCCAGGCTCCAGGAGCGCCGCCCGGCACTCCTCGAGGATCGCCCGCTCGGCGTCGGTGTACGGCTGGCTCTCGAGGTACTGCAGCCAGGTGACCCGGAAGAACTCTGCCAGGACCGACCCACCGGTGAACGTCATCCGGTTCCGGGTGCTCTGCACGTCGACGAGGCCGGCGGGTCCGAGGAGGTCCGGCAGCGTGCCGGCCCAGAACAGATCCATGCCGGCGTTCGCCTCGAGGATCGGCCGGTACATGGCGTCGAGCGACCGCCGGAAGATGTCGTCGGGCTCGAAGGCGCACCTCATGTCGACCTCTTCGAGCAGGAGCGTGCCGCCCGGCCGCAGCGCCCGGACCAGCTTGGGGAGCACGTCGTCCCGCTGGGGGATGTGCATGAGGACGGCCCGGGTGTGGACCAGGTCGAACGCCGCCTCCGGCAGCTCGTCGGCCACCACGTCGAGCCGGCGCACCTCGAGGTTCGGCGCCGACAGATCGGCCAGCAGCGCCGGCTCCAGATCGACGGCCAGCACCCGCCCCTCGGCCCCGACCCGGTCGCACAGCATCCGGACCACCGACCCGGCCCCGGCTCCGACCTCCAGGCAGCGCCACCCCGGCCGGATCCCGACCTTGTCGAGATGCTGCTCCGTGATCGGGTCGCAGGCCGCCTCGAGGAGCGTCAACCGCTCCCGGGCCGCCCGCCAGGCGTTGTCCAGCGTGTAAGTCGGTGTGTACTCGGGATCCGTGGTCGAGGTCATTGCGTGTGGCTCCCCCTTTCTGATGCGCAGACGTTAGGGCTCTTCCGAGCGCTTTGCTTGGTATGCGCCTGGAAGATGCCTCCAAGTTCAGTTCGCGCCTTTGATCGCCGAAAACAGGTTGAACGTTTCGCCCGCCCATCGCCCCACATCCGGGGGCAGACAGCCGGGCCGCCAGTAGGGGAGTCCAATGCTTCACCGCCGTCGAATCAACGCCGCCATTGCGCGGTTGTGCTCCGTCATAGTCATGGTTGGCATCGTTGCCGGCTCTGCCCCTGTCCAGGCGGCAGAAGCCCAGACCGATTCGGTCGCGCCGGCCTTTCTGGCCATCAGCTCCACCGTCTCAGGCCAACTGCGTCCGGGCGATCGCCTCGCGGTGCGGTACGAGGTGGCGGAGAGCGGCAGCGGAGTGCGGACCGTCGAGGTGCGATTCCGCGACCCGGCCGGGGCCATTCGGACACTGAGTTCGACCAGCGCTTCCGGCGAGGCCGTGGGTACCGTGGGGCAGTACTGGCCCGGGGGGCACTACACCCTCACCGAGGTGGCGGTTTCCGACCTCGCCGGCAATGCGGTTCGCTACTTCCCGGACGGGCAGGCGGTCACCACGCCGTCCGGGGCCACGGGGCCAACGAGCCACGGATTCGCGCTCTCGACCCTCGACTTCGACGTGGCGAACCCCAACGGCGACGTCACAGCTCCGAGCCTGGAAGCCGTGACGCGTACCACGCCCCTCTGCCTCTCCGCCGGACAGACAGCAGTCGTGTCCTTCGCCGCCGATGACGCCGGCAGCGGGCTCGTCGAGGCGGTCTTCACCTTCGTCGACCAGTCCGGGATACTCGGGAACCAGCCTGGTACCCCGGTCGCCTCCGCGACATGGACGGGCGGCCCGCAGGTGGTCACCGTCCCGCTCGGCGGTGACGCCAAGCTTGGCGCCTACCAACTCGACCGGATCGACCTCACCGACCGGCAGGGCAACATCGCCTCGTACCACAGCGACGGCACCGTGACCGTTGACCCGGCCGGCGCCCAGAGTCCGGCCCACCACAGTGTGGATCTCAGCGCCGTCACGTTCCATGCCGTGACCCGCAACACGTTTCTCGACGCCAGCTTCAACTGCGGTGGGCGAGCCACGCTCTCGACGTCCGGCACGGCCGAGCCGAAGGCCGTGGGTGTCGACAGTCAGGGCAGAGTCGTGGTGATCGGCTCGGAGTCCATCGCCGGTGTCGGCGACCACTTCCTGGTGGCGCGCTTCCTGCCCGACGGCAGCCGCGACGACACCTTTGGTGCGTCCGGCAACTCACGGGTCCAGTTCGGTGATCCGCAGCCCGGCTCGACCATCGTGTCGTCGCCTGGGGAGGCGGGGGCCGTCCAAGCCGACGACAAGATTGTCGTGGCCGGCTCGGCCTACGCCGGCGGCCGCAACGGTTTCGCGGTGGCCCGCTTCCTTCCGAACGGGGCCCTCGACCCCGAGTTTGGCACCGACGGGGTGACCCTGACGTCGATATCCAGCCACGACGCGCCGAGGGCGCTCACGCTGCAGCCTGACGGGCGAATCCTGGTGGCCGGGTGGGGCAGTGGAGGCTTCTCCATCGCCCGCTACAACACCGACGGGTCGCTCGACACCACCTTCGCCGGTGACGGCGCGACGATCATCCCGGCCCCCGGCGTTGGCGCCGTCGCCCATGCCATCGCCACGGGCCCGGGCGGTTCCATCTTCCTCGCTGGCTCCGTCTCCGACGGGGGATACGACTCAAACTTCGTGGTGGCCAAGCTCACCGCTGATGGCGCTCTCGCCGACGATTTCGGGGGCGGAATCGTGGTCAGCAACCTCGGGGGCAACGACTTCGCTACCGGAGTGCTGCTCCAACCTGACGGAAAGGTGGTCGCGACCGGCTGGACCAGTGGCTCCAGTTACAGCGCTTTCGCCGTTCGGCGCTACAACACTGACGGTTCCGACGACGTGACCTTCGCCGGATCGGGTGGCACCACCATCTCGTTCCCTCAATCGACCTGGGTGAGCACTCCGCCCGCCTACGCCGAGGCGTCTGCCCTCTCCGCCGACGGACGGATCGTCATCGCCGGTACTGCAATCACGAGCTATGGGGGCGATTTCGCCCTGGCTCGCCTCCACCCGGACGGTTCCCTCGATGAATCGCTCGACGGAGACGGCCGGCTCCACATCGACTTTACCGAAGGCGGAAGCAACGACACGGGTACGGCCTTGGCCGTCGCTCCCGACGGTCGGCTCTTCATCGCCGGAATCGTCACGGTCAGCCAATCGTGGGCCGGGCTCGTCGCGGTGCGGCCGTTCGGACTGCTTACCACCCCGGCCGCCGTCGAAGACGTTCGGGCCACGCCGGCCGACCGCGCCGTCACCGTCACCTGGAAAGCGCCGCTCGAGGATGGCGGGTCTCCGATCACCGCTTACGAGGTCACCGCTTCGCCGGGCGGCGCCACCTACCGGGTCGCGGGGAACCAGCGGTCGGTTGCCGTCGCCGGACTTGTCAACGGTGTGCCCTACACGTTCTCAGTCCGGGCCCGGAACGCCGTCGGGTTCGGGCCGGCCACGGCGACCCCGCCCAGCACACCGAGGACCCTGCCCGCCGCCCCCCGTGACCTGGCGATCGCAACGTCCCAGACTGCAGTCACCGTTCGCTGGAGTGCCCCCGCCGGTACCGGGGGAGCCCCGATCACCGGTTACGTCGTCACCGTCGCATCGGGCGGGTCGACGCTCAAGACACAGTCCGTCGCGGCCCACGCAACCTCTGCAGTGCTCCCCGACCTTTCGCCCGGTACCTACACGGTTACGGTCGCAGCCCGGAACGAGGCCGGCATCGGACCGTCCGCCTCGACGCCCTACACGGTCGCGCCGATCGTCCAGCCGGCCAACCCGCCGACCAACCCACCGGCGCCGCCGGCTCAACCGCCCACGACGACCGGAAGCCGTTCGGGGTACTGGATGGTCGGTTCGGACGGCGCGGTCTACGGCTTCGGTGACGCCAAGAACCTCGGCAACGCTCCGGTCGGCTCGGCAACGGCCGTGGATCTGGAGCCGACGCCATCAGGGAACGGCTACTGGATCGTCGATGACCTCGGACGGGTGTACACATTCGGCGATGCGGTCTTCCACGGCAACGTGGAGCGGGCGAAACTCGCTGCGGGCGAGAAGGTGACCAGCCTGTCGGCCACTTCCGGCGGCGGCGGATACTGGATCTTCACGAGCCGGGGCCGGGTGGTGACCTTCGGGAACGCGCCGTTCCTGGGCGACGTGGCGAACGTAGCCCTGGCCGGGCCGGTGCTCGACTCCATCGTGACGCCATCCGGGCAGGGCTACTACATGGTGGCGTCCGACGGTGGCATCTTCGCCTTCGGCGACGCCAACTTCTACGGCTCGATGGGCGGTCAGAGACTCAACGCCCCGGTCCAGAGCCTGGTGCCGGACTCGGACGGTGTGGGCTACTGGCTCGTCGCCAGCGACGGCGGCATCTTCGCTTTTCAGGCCGGCTTCAAGGGTTCCATGGGCGGCACCAGGCTCAACAAGCCGGTGACCGGCATGGTTCGGGCCGGGAGCGGTTACCTGATGGTGGGCGAGGACGGGGGAATCTTCGACTTCTCCGGCGACCCCAACAGCTTCAAGGGCAGCCTCGGGGCCAACCCTCCGGCGAGACCCATCACCTCGGTCGCTGTCCTCGAGATATGAACGCCGACGATAGATCGGACGTCCCGTGCTGAGCGGGGCAGGTAGGCGCGCGCCAGGTACCTCGCACCGAAGAGCGAGGTACCTGGCGGCCCACTGTCGTGAGCATCGGAAGCTCGTCCGGCGGGGCTAGACCTCGAGCACGGCGACCGCGACCACCGGGCGGGCCGGCGGCGTGGCACCCAGGGAGCCGAGGAAGGGACGGTCGGAGAAGTTGAAGATCCCGCCGTCCTCGCCCACCATCAGGTAGCCGTTCCCGAACGGCACCATCCCGCTCACCGGGCGGTTCAACCGGTGGCTGCCCATGGAACCCCGGAACGGTGCGTTGAAGGCGAAGATGCCGCCGTCGGAGGCGACGAGCCAGTACCCCTCGCCGTCACCGTCGGGCACCAGCGACTGCACCGGGGCGTTGAGCTTCTGGCCGCCCATGGAGCCGTGGAAGTTGGCGTCACCGAAGGCGAAGATGCCGCCGTCGGAGGCGACCATGTAGTAGCCCTTGCCCGAGGGGGTGGCGATCGAGTCGAGTACCGGCCCGTTGAGGGCCACGTTGGCCACGTCGCCGAAGGAGACGGCGTCACCGAAGGTCAGCACCCGGCCCTTGCTGGTGAAGACCCAGTACCCGTTGCCCGACACCGTGCGGGACAGGCTGGTGGCCCGTTCGCCGCTCACCAGCCGGGTCGGGTTGACGTTGCCGAACCAGCGGGCGTCGCCGTAGTTGAAGACCCGGCCGGTGTCGTCGAGCACCCAGTACCCGTTGCCCGACTTCGTCGGCTCGAGGTCGACGGCCGCCGCGTTGCCGAGCTGCGCCCGCGGCTCGCCGTGATGCGGCGCTTCCCCGAAGGCGTAGACCCGTCCCTCGGCCGACACCATCCAGTACCCCGACCGGGCCTTGGCGGCCCCCACGTTGACCGGCGGCGCCGTCGTGGTGGTGGTCGTCGTCGTGGTGGACACCGGCGCGGTGGTCGTCGTTGTGGTCGAGCTCGTCGTGGTCGTCGTCGTGGTTGTCGAGGACGACGGCGGCGGCGCGGTCGGCGTCACCTCGGCGGACGGGCTGGAGGCCGCCCCGACCCCGACGGCGTTCGAGGCCGCCACCGTGAACCGGTAGGCCACGCCGTTGTCCAGACCGGTCACGGTCACCTGGGTCGCCGACTTGGAGGCGGTGACGCTCTTGACCACGGTGTCGCCGGCATGGGCGGTGATCGTGTAGCCCGTCAGCGCCGAACCACCGTTGAACGCCGGAGCGGTCCAGCGCACGACGGCCGACGCGTCCCGGGCGGCGGCCACCACGTCGGTCGGCGCGTCCGGCGTCGTGGCCGGCGTAACCGGCGCCGAGTGCGCCGACCAGGTGCTGCCCCAGACCGAGTTCCTGGCCGAGACGGAGAACGTGTAGGCCGCGCCGTTGCTCAGCCCGTCCACCACCACCGAGGTTGCCGGCGCCTCGACCGTCACCTCCTGGCCGATGGTGGTGCCGAGGAACACCTGCACGGTGTAGGAGAGGATCGGCGAGCCACCGTCGTCACCGGGCGTCCACGACACCGTGGCCGAGCCGTTCCCGGGCGTCGCGGTCACGCCGGTGGGCGCGTCCGGCCGGTCGACCGGCGTCACCGGCTCCGACGGCTCCGACTCGGGGCCGGCGCCGACCGCGTTCACGGCGGTGACGGTGAAGGTGTAGGCGGTGCCGTTGTCCAGTCCCTCCACGACGGTCCCGGTGGCCGGCGCGGCGACCGTGCGCGTGCCGACCTCGGAACCACCGCTGCGGACCGAGATGACGTAGGAGACGATTGGGTTCCCGCCGTCGCTGGCCGGCGCCTGCCACCCCAGATTGACGGTACCGAGCCAGGCACTGCCCGTCACCGCCGTCGGCGCGCCCGGCACCGTCGCCGGCGTCGTGGCGTTCGACTGCCCCGCCGGCCCGGTGCCCCGGGCATTGGTGGCCGTCACGGTGAAGGTGTAGGTGGTGCCGTTGGTCAGGCCGTCGACTTCGAGGCTGGTCACCGAGGCGTCCACCGTCTCGGTCCTGACGACCGCCCCGCCGCTGCCGACCGACACGGTGTAGGACGTGATCGGCGAACCACCGTCGTCGGTCGGCGGCCGCCACGTCACCACGGCCGACCGGTCGCCCGCCGACGCGGTGACCGACGTCGGCGCCCCCGGCGCCTCGGGCTCCATCTGCACCTCGAGCCCGGCGGACACGCCGAGGTCGACCAGCGCCGCACCCTCGAGCGTGACGGTGTTGCCCGCGGCGTCGGTGGCCTTGACCTTGAGCGGCCACAGCCCCCGCTCCACCCGGTACGGGACCATGACCTCGGCGACGTACTCGCCGTCGCGGGCCGTCCCCGACACCCGGGTCGCGTCGTTGAACGAGGCGTGCAGCGTCTGCATCCCCGACGGGCTGGTGAAGACGGCCATCTCGCCCCAACCGGCGACCCCGGAGCGGTCGTCGGTGATGCGGGCCCGCACCGTGACCCGTTGGGCCGAAGTGCCGACGTTGACGGCCATCGGTTCGACCGACAGGGCCGCGACCACCGGCGCCCGCACATCGGCCGCCGTCGCATCACCGGTCTGCTCGAACGACGCGGTGATCCCGGCCCCGGCCAGGTCGGCGGCCGTCATCGTCCGCTTGTTGCCCACGGCGTCCGTGAGCCTGACCTCGGTGAGGGTCCACCGGCCGGCCTCGGAGTAGCGGGACAGGCCGAGGGGGGACGAATACGTGCCGTCCCGGAGCGTCCCCGACGCCGGCATGCCGAAGTACGTCATGGCCTTCTGGTTCCCGGACGGGCTGCTGAAGGTCAGTTCGGCCGCGGTGCCGCCGGCGGCCGTGCCGGCCAGGGCGTCGGTAACGCGGCCGGTGACGACCACTGAAGCCGACCCCTCGGAGGTGTCGATCGCCGCCGGGGTGACGCCCACGGCCCGCAGGACGGGCGCCTCGGTATCGCCGACTCCGGTCTGCTCGAAGCCGGAGGCGAAACCGGCGGCGGCGAGGTCGGCGGCGGCCACCGGCCGGAAGTTGCCGGCGTTGTCGCTGACGGTCAGGTAGTGGACGGTCCACGTTCCCCGCTCGCTGTAGCGGGGGACGGTCAAGGTGGCTTCATAGGTCGCATCGGTGGCGTTGCCGCCGACCCGGCTGAAGGACCCGTTGACGTACTGGCGGCCCGACGGGCTCTTCAGGGCGACGGAGGGCCCATGGTTGCTCGGCAGTCCCGCCTGGTCGTCGGTGAGGCGCATCCTCATGGTGACGATCCGGGAAGCGTCGTCGGTGTTGATCGACGCCGGGCTCACCGTGACACCCACGACTTCGGGGGGAGTGGTGTCGTCCGTCCCCGACTGCTGGAAGGAATCCGTGATGCCGGCAGCGCGGAGATCGCCGGCGGTGAGCGTGACCCGGTTCTGCACGGCGTCGGAGAGATAGAGCACGTTGACCCGCCAGGTGCCGGCCTCGGACAGGCGGGGAAGGGTGACCCGGCCCTGCCACTGGCCGTCGAGGTCGGTGCCGCTTCCGCGGTTGAGGCTGGCGGAGACCGTCACCCGGCCCGACGGCGACGAAATGGCCACGCTGGCCGCGGCGGCGCCGCTGCGGTCGTCGGTGATGCGGGCGGCGACGGTCACCGGCTGGGCCTGGGCCGACGTGTCGACGGGGTCGGGCGTGAACGTCAGCGACTGCAGGACCGGAGCGACGGTGTCACCGACGCCGGTCTGGTCGAAGCCATTGGGATGCCCGGCGGCGGCCAGGTCATCGGCGCTGAGGCTTCGCGCGTTGCCGAGCTGGTCGGTCATCAACAGGCCGATGGTCCAGCGACCCTGCTCGGCGTCCCGGGGCACGGTGATGGTCTGCTGCCACACCCCGTCGAGCGCCGAACCGGACAGGCGCGTCGAGTTCCAGCTCCACAGACCCTGGCGCCCGGACGGGCTGCGCAGGGAGAGCTGCAGGCCGGAGCCGTGGCCCGCCAGGCCGGACAGGTCGTCCGTCACCCGGCTGGTGACGGTGATCGTCTGCGCCGAGCCGCTGCTGTCGAGGGACTCCGGCGTGACGGTGAGGTCGACGAGCCTCGGCGCCGTGCGGTCGGACGGGCCGGTGACGGAGAAGGTCGACGGGAGCCCGGCGGCGGCGAAGTCGTAGCCGCCCAGCGAGGTGTAGTTCCCGATGGCGTCGCTCAGGAGGGCGGAGCCGTGCCGCTATCCGTCCCGGGGCCGGATGAACAGGAACCACACGGCGGCCACCACCACCGGGGTCAGCTCGACGGCGCTGAGCCAGATCCGGTTGCGGGCCTTGGTGATGCAGCTGCGGACCAGGATCGACCGTTCGGCGCGGGGGTCGGCCGGGTTGTCGATGTGGTGGTAGTGGGACTTGTCCCGCACGGCCGAGCGGAGAACGGGTTCGCCGCAGTCGTTGCGGACGAGCAAGGGGATCACCGCCGGCAGCGACAGGGCGGCGGCGACGGCCACGATCACCGCCGGTGGGATCCGCCGCCGTGCCCGGGGACCGGCGGTCACGCCAGGATCCGGCCCCGCAGGACGATGCGGAGGGGGGAGCGCAGGACGCCCATCTCCGCTCGCGGATCGCGGTCGTAGACGACGAGGTCGGCGGGGGCACCCTCCTCGAGGCCGGGGTGGCCGAGCCAGCGGCGGGCGGCCCACGACCCGGCGGCCAGGGCCGCTTCGGCCGGCAGTCCCGCCTCGTGGAGGGCGAGGATCTCGTCGGCCACCCGCCCGTGGCGGACGTAGCCGCCGGCGTCGGTCCCGCAGTAGATCGGCACGCCGGCCTCGAACGAGGCCCGCACCCGGGCCCGGGCGGTGCCGTGCAGCCGTTCCATGTGGCTGGCGTAGAGGGGGAACTTGGCCCGGGCGGAGTCGGCGATGCCGGGGAAGTTGTCGATGTTGATCAGCGTCGGGACGAGCGCCGCCCCGCTGGCCGCCAGCCGGGCGATCAGGTGCTCGGTGAGGCCGGTGCCGTGTTCGATGGAATCCACGCCGGCGTCGATCAGGTCGGGGAGCGCTTCCTCGCTGAAGGTGTGGACAGCGACGCGGGCGCCGGCCGCGTGGGCCCGGCCGACGGCGGCCCGGAGGGCGTCGGCCGGCCACAGCGGCGTGAGATCCCCTTCCCCCCGGTCGATCCAGTCGCCGACGAGCTTGACCCAGGCGTGCGCTTCGCCGCACGGTTCGTCGCGGCCGAGCGCCGCCCCGCCGCCGCCGCTCGCCTCCCGGAAGACGACCTCGGGGAGCTCGGAGGGTTCCACCTCCAGCGCGGTGTTCGGCGAGTAGCGCTTCGGGCGGGCGATGTGGCGCCCGCAGCGGATGATCCGGGGGGCTTGTGGTTCGTCGTCCAGGAAGCGGGTGTCGGCGGGGGATCCGGCGTCGCGGACCAGGAGGGCACCGGCGCCGGAGTTCGTCCGGGCCTGGGTCCGGAGCTCGTCGGGCTCGTGCGTCGGCCCCGACGGGGCGAGGCCGATGTGGCAGTGGGCGTCGACGAGGCCGGGGAGGACCCAGCCACTCGAGGCCACCGTCTCGGCTCCGGTGACCGGTTCGGAGGTGAGCCGCCCGTCGACGACCCACAGATCCCGTTCCTCGGCCTCGGGCAGGACCACGGCACGGACGTGTAGGGGGCTGGTCATCCGGGGGATGCTACGCGTCGTGCTGCGCTCCGAGCGGCGGGCGGCGCCGCCCGTCTACGACGGCGACTTCCCCGACCCGTTCGTACTGCCGGCGCCGGGCGGCCGGTACTTCGCCTACGGCACCCAGACCGGCGACATCAACGTCCAGGTGATGGAGTCCGCCGAGCTGGCGCACTGGGAACACCGGGGTGACGCCCTGCCCCGGCTTCCGCCGTGGGCCGGGTGGGGCCGGACGTGGGCGCCGGCCGTGCTGGAGCGCGACGGCGGATACCGGCTGTACTACGCCGTCCGGTACGAGGCCGCCGGGCGGCAGGCGATCTCGGTGGCCGCCGGCCGGGATCCGGCGGGCCCGTTCGTCGACCGGTCGGAGGGGCCGCTGATCTTCCAGGAGGACCGGGGCGGGTCGATCGACCCGAGTCCGTTCGTGGACGCCGACGGCACCGCCTATCTGCTGTGGAAGAGCGACGACAACGCCATCGGCGGGACCGCCGCTCTCTGGGGCGCCCCGCTGGAACGCGACGGCCGGGCGCTGGCCGGCCCACCGGTCGAGCTGCTCCGCCACGACGCCGCCTGGGAGGATCCGCTGGTGGAGGCGCCGTCGCTGGCCCGGATCGGCGATCCCGGGAGGTCGGGCGGTGTTCCCCGGGAGAGCTACGTGCTGTTCTACAGCGGGGGCTGGTGGGAGTCCGACGGCTACGCCATCGGCTACGCCACTGCTGCGACGCCGCTCGGCCCGTTCCGGAAGGAGACGGCCGACGGGCCGTGGCTCGCCTCCGCGCCGGGCATGGCCGGCCCGGGGGGCGCCGAAGTGTTCATCGATGCCGGCGGTCAATGGCGTCTCGCCTTCCACGCCTGGACTCCGCCGCAGGTCGGCTACGAGGCGGGCGGCGCCCGCTCGCTGTGGATCGGACGCCTGTCCTTCGAGAACGGGCGGCCCCGGCTGGCGCCGGGCGCCACGCCGGCGACCTAGCCGAGTTCGTCGATCGGGCCCACTGGGCCGCGGCGGGCGTACCACTCGTAGCCGTAGACGGCGGCGAAGCCGGCGTCGGGCAGGCGCATGGCCGATGACGTCTCGGGGATCTGGCTGGCGTGGGCGGCCATGGCCCGGCGCTTGGTGGCCAGGACCGGCCGCACGTCGACGGTGCAGTCGACTTCGACGGTCGACAGACCGAGCGGCGCGGCGGCGAGGCCGAGACCGACGGTTTTTTCCGGGGACGTCCGCCAACCCCCGGGCTGTCGTTCCGGCTGGGTGGCGATGGTGGCCTCGACGACGAGGTGGGTCTCCACGAAGTGGAGGTACTCCCGGTCGACGGTCGCCTCGTAGACGGTGGGGACGCCCGCCTCGGCGGCGGCGGCCAGGCCGACGCGGTGCACCTGCACATGGTCGACGTGCCCGTAGATCCCGCGGGCGTCGTAGCCGACCAGGGCCCGGGCCTGCTCTTCGGCGAGGATCCCGGCCAGCCGGGCGGCGGCCTCCGTGACGGGGGCGTCGGCGAAGGCGCCGACCGGCCGCGGGCCGTCCGGGCCGCCCAACCCGGAGTCGTGGTAGCCGAGGAACTCGATCCGCTGCGCCCCCAGGAGCTCGGCGGCCTGGGCCGTCTCGCCCGTCCGGCGCACGGCCAGCGGAACGTCGGGGCCGATCAGCGCCGAGGTGAGGCCCTGCTCGCCGGCGGTCGCCACCACCAGCACGACCCGCCACCCGGCCGCGGCCAGCAGGGCCATCGTCCCTCCGGTGAAGATGGCCTCGTCGTCGGGGTGGGCGTGGAAGAAGACGACCGTCCCCGGCGGCTCGAGTTGGGGTTCCATTCACGAATGCTTAGCGCAGCCGCCGGTGCGATACTGGCGGCCGTGACCGAACGCAATGTTCTCGGCGGCGAGCTCGAGCCCTGCGGGACGGATCCCCTCACCGGCTTCTACCGCGACGGCTGCTGCAACACCGGCCCCGACGACCTGGGAAGCCACACCATCTGCGCCGTGGTGACGGCCGAGTTCCTGGCCCACCAGCGCCGGATCGGAAACGACCTGACGACGCCGATGCCCCAGTACCACTTCCCGGGGCTCGTGCCCGGCGACCGGTGGTGCGTGACGGCCATCAACTGGCTGCGGGCCCACCGTGACGGTGTGGCGGCGCCGGTGGTGCTGGCCTCGACCCACGAGCGGGCCCTGGAGATCGTGCCGCTGGAAGCGCTCCAGGAGCACGCCGTCGATGTCCCCGCCGATCCCAGCGCCCTCACCTGAGACGGTGATCACCGGCTGGGCCGGCTTCTCCGGCCCGGACGGCGACGACCCCTACCGTCGTTACGCCGAGGCCCGGCGGGAGGCGCCCGTCCGGCCGGTGGTGCTGGCCGACGGCCGCCCGGCGTGGATCGTCACCGGCTACGACGAGGCCCGCCAGGCGCTGCTCGATCCCCGGCTGGCCAAGAACATCGGCAAGGCGCTGGCCGTCCGGCCCGACATCGTGGCGGCCGGCTTCGCCCATCCGTTGTTCGCCCATCACATGCTGTCCGCCGACGGCGACGACCACTCCCGGCTCCGCCGCCTGGCCAGCGGCGGGTTCTCGGCCTCCCGGATGGCGGCGCTGCGGCCCCGGGTGCAGGCCATCGTCGACGGTCTCCTCGACGACCTCGAGCGGGTGCCGGCCGGGGAATCCGTCGACCTGGTGGCCGCCTTCACGCTGCCGTTGCCGATGACGGTGATCTCCGAGATGCTCGGTGTGCCGGTGGAGGACCGGCCCCGGGTGCGGGCGTGGTTCGACGCCGTGTTCGCCACGCCGATCTCCCCGGCCGGTGATGCCGAAGCCCGGGCGGCGGCCGACGCCATCTACGCCTATCTCGGCGACCTGGTGGCGGCCAAGCGGGCCGAGCCGGCCGACGATCTGATTTCGGTGCTGAGTGCCTCGGTGGACGGCGACCGCCTCGACGAGGAGGAGCTGCTCTCGACCGCCTGGCTGCTGATCATCGCCGGCCACGACACCACCGTGAACCTGATCGGCAACGGGCTCGTGGCCCTCTTCCGCCATCCCGACCAGCTGGCCCGCCTGCGGAGCGACCTCTCGCTGGTGCCGGCGGCGGTGGAGGAGTTCCTCCGCTACGACGGGCCCGTCCAGCACACCACCTTCCGGATGACCACCGAGCCGGTGACGATCGGCGGTGTGGAGATCCCGGCCCACGAGCAGGTCCTCGTGGTGGTGGCGGCCGCCAACCGGGATCCCGACCACTTCGCCGAGCCCGACCGGCTCGACATCGGCCGGACCGACAACCGCCACGTCGCCTTCGGGCACGGCCTCCACTTCTGCCTCGGCGCGCCGCTGGCCCGCCTCGAGGGCGAGATCGCCTTCAGGTCACTGTTGCAGCGCTTCCCGGCGCTGCGGCCGGCCGTGCCGCTGGACGAGTTCCACTGGACGTACCGGGTGGTGCTCCGGGGCCTCGACGGCCTGCCGGTGTTCCTGCGGTAGGCGGCCGGCGGGCTAGCGGCTCGCCCGGTCGTCGACGATCGCGTCGCCTTCGGGCCAGCTTTCCAGCAGCCGGCGCTTCTGGACCTTGCCGACGTCGTTGCTGGGCAGCGGCTCCGTCCGCAGCCACCACGACTCCGGCAGCTCGAAATAGGCGAGGTGCTCGGCGGCGAAGGTGCGAAGGTCGTTGACCGTCACGGTGCTGCCGGCGTCGAGAACCACGGCCGCGGCGACGATCTCGCCCAGGTCGGGATCGGGCCGGCCGCAGACGGCCACGTCGCGGATCTCGGGGTGGCGCAGCAGCACGTTCTCGACATGGGGGGCGGCGATGTTCTCCCCGCCCCGGATGATGAGGTCCTTCACCCGTCCGGTGATGAACAGGTAGCCGTCGTCGTCGAGGTGGCCGAGGTCGCCGGTGTGGACCCAGCCGTCGTCGTCGATCGTGCCGTCGGAGGACTGGCCCCAGTACCCGAGCATCTGGGTTGGGGTGCGGGCGACGACCTCGCCCGTCCCCTTTTCGTCGGGCCGTTCGATGCGCAGCTCGACCAGCGGCAGGGCCCGTCCGGCGGTGCCCGGCCGCTCGACGAGATCCCGGCCCGATGCGGCGGTCAGTGTCCCGCCCCCTTCGGAGAGGCCGTAGACCTGCGACACACCCCGTTCCACGTTGGGGAAGCGGGTCTTGATGCGGGTCACCAGCTCCGGTGGGACGGGGGAACCGCCGAGCGAGATCGCTCTGACGGAGGTCAGGTCGCGGCCCTCGATCGACGGATCGTTGAGCACCCGGTTGACCATGGTCGGGACGCCGCCCCAGCGGTGCACCTGCTCGGCTTCGATCAGGTCGAGGACTTCGGTGGGGTCGAAGCGGCCCTTGGGGAACAGGAGCGTGCCGCCGAGGAGCAGCTGGCGGACGAGGGCCTGCACGCCGCCGATGTGGAACAGGGGGCCGGTCTGGAGCGCGACCTCGCGGGGAAAGTCGAGGCCCAGCGTGTGGGGCAGCTGGCGGGTGACGTGGAGCAGCATGTGCTGGAGAGCGATGACCGAGCGGTGGGGGAGCACGGCGCCCTTCGGCGGCCCGCTGGTGCCGGAGGTGAACAGGATCATGGCGGGTTCGTCCTCGCCGGCGAGGGCCGGAGGCGGGCTCAGCGGCTGGTGGCCGCGGGTCTGGGCCGCCATGTCCTCGAGCTCCAGGACGGGTGTGGTGGCGGGAACCAGCTTGGCGGAACGGGGATCGGCCAGCACCAGGGCGACGTCGACGACGCCGAGGGCGTGCTGCAGCTCGGCTTCGCTCCACCAGGGGTTGGCCAGCACGACGACGGCTCCGGCGGCCAGCGTGGCCCAGTAGCCGACGATCCACTCCACGGAGTTGAAGGCCAGCAGCATCACCCGGTCGCCGGGGCCGACGCCGTGGTCGCCCAGCACCGCCGCCGCCCGGGGCACGAGGTCGAGGAACTCGTCGTAGGTGACCCGCTGGTCGCCCCGTATGAGGTGGACCCGGTCGCCCCAGTGGCGGACGTCGTCGAGCAGTTGGGCGGCGTTGCGGCGGCGGGGCTCGTAGACGAGGAACGGAATGCCGTCCTCGCGCCGGACGATGTCGGTGCCCCAAGGGAAGCGACTCATGGGGGATTCTTAGTGGAAGGCCGGTGAATGATTCACACCTGGATGGGTGAGGACGTGGCTCGTCGGGTTGCGCCGGGGCATCATGACGGTCCGATGGGGCGAACCGTCCGGTGCCTGACGATGGCTGTCGTGCTGCTGCTGGTGGCGGCGGGGGCCGGCGCGGTCCCGGTGCGGGAGGCGTGGCCCCTGACGGTCGATCCGCCGCCGGTGCTGGTCCGCCCGCAGGGTTCCCAGGGCGGCTTCTGGCGGCTCACGTTCTCCGACGAGTTCGACGGAGCGGGAATCGACCCGTCCAAGTGGTCGAACGGGTTCGGGTGGGGCGACACGGCGGCGAACTTCGCCGCCTGGTGCGACCCCACTGCCAACGTGGTGGTGCAGGGCGGTGCGCTGCTGCAGCGGGCCGACCGGTTGCCGGCGCCGGTGAACGGCAAGCTCTACAGCGGCGCCTGCCTGCACACGAAGCACTCGTTCGCCCAGCTCTACGGCTACTGGGAGGCCCGCATCCGGGTGCCGGCCGGCCAGGGGCTGTGGAGTGCGTTCTGGGGCAAGCCGGCTGACGAGTCGTGGCCTCCGGAGCTCGACGTTGAAGAGGTCGGCGGCCACCGGCCCGACACGGTGATCATGACGAACCACTGGCGGGACGGCTCCGGTCACCGGCAGGACACCCATCGCTGGCGGGGTCCCGATTTCTCCGAGGACTACCACGTCTTCGGCGCGGAGTGGTCGCCCGACGAGATCGTCTGGTACGTCGACGGGGTGGAACGGGCCCGCACGACGGCGGGTGCCGGCGAGATGGCCGCTGGTGGCCCCTTCTACGCCCTGCTCAATCTCCAGGTCGGTCTGCGGGGTTCGGCGCAACCGTCGGCGGCGACCCGGTTTCCGGCCTATCAGCTGGTCGACTACGTCCGGATCTGGGACCGGCCGTTCAACCTGCTGACGCCGTAACGGTTCCGGGCTCAGGCCTCCTCGAGGAGCGCGGCGGCGATGGCCGCGGCGACGGCGGCGTTGTGCTCGACGAGGGCGAGGTTGGCTTCGACGGTGCGGCCGCCGGTGGCAGTGGCGATCCGGTCGATGACGAACGGGGTCACGGCGCCGCCGGTGACGCCGGCGCCGGTGGCTTCGGTGATGGCGGCGTCGATGATCGGCCGGAGCTCGTCGAAGGGGACCTCGTCGGCTTCGGGGACGGGCGTGACGATGAGCACCCCGCCCGGCCACCCGAGTTGCCGTGCGGCCCGGGCCACGGCGGCCGCCTCTTCGGGGGTCGCCACCTCGTGAGGCACGGGCAGCCCGCTCCGGCGGGACCAGAACGCCGGAAACTCACCGTGGTCCGTGCCGAGCCCGACGACGGGCACGCCGAGGGTCTCGAGGCGCTCCAGCGTCCTCGGCAGATCGAGGAACGACTTGGCTCCGGCACAGACGGTGACGACCGGATTCCGGGCGAGGGCCAGGAGATCGGCGCTCTCGTCGCCGGTCTCGGCGAAATCCCGGTGCACGCCGCCGATGCCGCCGGTGGCGAAGACGTTGATGCCGGCCGCGGCGGCGAGCGCCAGTGACGCGGAGACGGTGGTCGCCGCCGCCGGCCACTGCTGCGCCACCGCCACGGCGAGGTCGCGCTCGCCGACCTTCCGCTCGGCCTGCAGCACCCGGGGCAGCTCGTCGTCCTCCACCCCGACGCGGGCGACCCCGTCGAGGACCACCGTCAACGCCGGAACCGCCCCGGCTTCGATGATGGCCTCGTAGGCCCGCCGGCGGGCCTCGCCGCCCGCCGGCGCCGGCAATCCCAACCGGCTGAACACCGTCGACTCCAGGGCCACGGCCGGCTTTCCCTGCGCCAGCGCCGCCGCGACGTCTGCGGAGACCACCACCGCTACCGGGCGGCGGGAACGACGCGGATGGGCAGAGCTCCGAGGCCATGGAGCGTGTTGTTGACGGTCCAGCGCGGTTCACCCGTCACCTCGAACCGGTTCACCCGGTCGGCGAGCGCCGCCAGGAGCGAGTGAGCCTCGATGCGGGCGAGATGCATGCCGACGCACAGATGCACGCCGCGGCCGAAGGCGACGTGACCCGGACCGTGGCGCCGGATGTCGAAGGCGTCAGCGTTGTCGAAGCGCCGCTCGTCACGGTTGGCGGAGCCGTACATGACGAGCACCTTCGTACCTTCCTTGAGGGGCACGCCGGCCAGATCGCATTCCTCGGTGACGTGCCGGGTGAAGTAGTGCACGGGGGAGTGGAGCCGCAGGACTTCATTGAAGGCGGTCGGGATCAGCGCCCGGTCACCCCGGAGCTCGTCCCACTGGTCGGGGTGCCGGGCGAAGAGCAGTACGGCACTGGCGAGGGCGTTGACGGTCGTGTCGATGCCCGGCCAGGTGTAGGTGACGATGAGCCCCGGCAGGCCGATGTCCCACAGCTGCGCACCGCGGCGGCCGGGAAGAAGGCGGTCCGCCTCGGCGCCCAGGGCCCGGCTGGCGATCTCCGCCGCGGCCTGGAACCCGTCGGTCGCCCGCTCGCCGGGCGGGCCGAAGATGTTGAAGGCCCGCTCGGCGAGGGCCGGGTAGTCGTCACGCCCTTCCTCGGGAAGCCCGAGGAGGTCGGCCACCACCGTGAGACTGTACGGCCGGCAGAGATCCGCCACGGCGTCGAAGCAGCCCGCTTCAACCACCTGCTCGGCGAAGCGCGCCGCCGTCGCCTGCACCTCGGGGACGGTGTCGGCCAAGGCGTCGGACCAGAGCTGCTCGACCAGCGGCTTGCGGTACTGGTCGTGGGCCGGCGGATCACTGCAGATCGTGTTCTCGCCCAGGTACGAGTTGAGGGTGTCGTCCAGGCCCACGCCCCGAGCCGACGAGAATCGCCGCCAGTCGGCCAGCACCGCCTGCACCGGCTCGAACCGGGGCACGGCGGCCACCCCGTACCGCTCGAGCCACACGACGGGTCCCAGTGCCCGCAACTCGGCGAAGACGGGATACGGATCAAGCAGAACGTCGTCCGCCCACAGATCGACATCCGATGCCGGACACCCCAGCGGCCGCTCCCCCACGGCCGCATCCTATTTCGTCGAACCCGAAAGGCTCGGCGCCGGGTCCGGGATGGGCCTCGGGCCGCCGGAGGGGGGAGCGGGGGGCAGGGCGGCCAGGCCGAGGCGCCAGGCCCGGGCGCCCAGCAGGGCGCCGATGCCGGCGCAGAAGAGGAATACCGCCGGGGCGATCATCGGGCCGACGGCGGCCACGGCGATGGCGCCCAGGGCGGCGAGACGGGGTTCGCCGAGCTTCGTCATGAGGTAGGGCAGCCCCCAACCGAAAAGGGCCCAGAAGACGCCGGCCCGCAGGGCCCAGCGGCCACCCCGGGAGAGCACCTTCGGTCGGTCCGAGGCCGTGAGCATGCCGAGAGCGAGAAGCGTGACGGCGACCAGCGCGGCCAGGCCGAACAGCTCCCGGGTCCGCTCCGGGAGCCAGCCGAGCTTCGGCAGGTGCCGGGTGGGCAGATCGACGGACAGCGACGGCGCGGCCGGGAACGACCCGGCCAGGTCGGGGCGGGCGGCCAGCAGGGCGTCGCGGCCGGCATCGGCGATGGGGGAGACGTCGACGGTGACGGGACCGTCGTACTGGCCGACGAGGCGCTGATGGGAACGCAGCACCGCGGTTTTCAGGGCGGCCATCGCCCGGGGATCCTCGAGCGCCCGGTGGGCCACGGCGTCGATCTCGTCCGGCGAGATCGGGCTACCGGGCGGCAACGCCTGGTGCAGGGCGTTGGCCAGGCCCTCGGCCACCGCGTCCTGGATGACGGGCTGCCCGATCAGCGTGTCGGCGATCCGCTCGGACCGGTCGACATCGAGCACGGTGTAGCGGGCGGCGAACGCCCACCAGGCGACACTGGCGGCGACGAGGCCGATCGTGACGAGGATGGAAGCGGCGGCGCGGCGCATTTGCCGCCTTATCGGCGGGCCGCCGCCTCAACCTGAGCGGGCTACGACCGGGTTGCACCGCTCCGACGACCGGCCGGCACAGCCGGCTCTCAGGTCGTGCTGGGCACGCCCTCCCGGCGAAGCCGGGAGTAGACCATCAGCGAGCCGATAGGGCCGAGGACGATGACGGTGATGGCGTACTTCCACGTCCAGCGCATGTCGGCCCGCACGCCGAGGACCATGGCGGCGAAGGCGAGGAAGATCATGCCGTGCACCGAGCCCATGAGGAGCCGCCCCGGCCGGTTGCCCGTCACCCAGAAGTAGAAGAGCACGCAGTAGGTGATCGTCTCGGTGAGCGAGGCCCACCGCAGGGGGACGAGCTTGCGCTCCAGCTCGGTGGTCGTCGAATCGGCGAAATCAGGCACGCACGCAGCCTAGGGGAGGCCGGTCTGACCGACCTGAACCGGACGGCGCCGTCGCCGCTTGTACCGTGGAGCCGTGCACCGCTTGACCCCCCTGCTGGTGGCTGCCGCCCTCGTGGCGGGCGCGGCGTGCTCCGGGGACGGGAACGGAAAGGACAAGGCGGCCGCGTCCGTCACGACCGGCCCGACCACCACGACCACGGCCGAGGCGACCACCACCACGACGGTGGCCCCCTCCACCACGACGGCCACCGCCGCCCCCGCCTCCACCACCGCGGCCAAGCCGGCGCCACCACCGGCGCCGCCCCCCACCTCACCCGGCGGCCTCAGCTGGAAGGCCTGCGGCGCCCTCCAGTGCGCCAGCCTCGCCGTCCCCCGGGACTACGCCGACCCCAACGGGCCGACCATCACCCTGGCTCTGGCCCGCAAGCCGGCCCGCGCCCCGGCGGCCCGCATCGGCTCGCTGCTCATCAATCCCGGCGGGCCGGGGAACTCCGGCGTCAGCGGTCTGCCCAACGAGCTGCGCTCCCTCACCGCCACCCTCCAGAACCGTTTCGACATCGTCTCGTGGGACCCCCGGGGCGTCCAGCGCAGCGCGCCCGTCCGCTGCTCCGATCCCAACGCCCAACCCGGCGGAGGCGGCGGCGACGGCGGCGGCTCCACCATCGACCCGGCGCCGACGAACCCCGAAGACCAGCGGATCCTGGCCGAGGCCTACAAGGCGGTCGGCGAAGCGTGCCTCAAATGGAGCGGCGACCTGCTCCGACACGTCGGCACCGACAGCACCGTGGAGGATCTCGAGCGCATCCGCATCGCCCTCGGCGAAGAGAAGCTGACCTTCATCGGCCACTCGGCCGGGACGCTCATCGGCGCCGTCTACGCCGACCGCTACCCGCAGCGGGTCCGGGCCTTTCTCCTCGACGGGCCGATCGACCCCAGCCTCACCCTCGACCAGATGACCCTGGCCCAGGCCAAGGGGTTCGAGGCCGCCCTCCGATCGTTCTTCGCCTACTGCGACAAGACCGCCACCTGCAAATGGCGCCCCGCCAACCCCGACCGCACCCAGGCGTTGCTCGATCTCATGGACCGCATCCGCCGGCAGCCGCTCAAGGCCTCACAGAACCGCATCGTCGGCGTCGACACCTTCGTCAACGGCATCATGAGCCGGCTCACCGCCCGTTCCAAGTGGCCGTCGCTCGGTGACGCCCTGGCCGCCGCCGAGCGCGGCGACGGCTCACCGCTGGCCACGCTGGCCAGCAGCTACCAGAACGCCGGCGCCACCAACGCCGCCGACGCCCGCCAGTCCATCCTCTGTCTCGACCACCCGGCGCCGCGCCAGCTCGAGGCCTACCCGCCGCTGGCCGAAGCGTCCAAGGCCCATGCCCCCGTGTTCGGCCCGGTGTTCACCTGGGCGGCGCTGTCCTGCGGGATGTGGTCGGTGCCGGCCACGCTCGAACCGAAGCCGACGAAAGCGGCCGGTGCGCCGCCGATCGTCGTCGTCGGCACCACCGGCGACCCGGCCACGCCGCAGGCCTGGGCCGAGGCGCTGGCCGGCCAGCTGGAACGCGGCGTCCTCGTGCTGCGCCAGGGCGCGGACCACGTCGCCTACTACTACTCGGCCTGCGTCCGCCGGCTGGCCGACGCCTACCTCGTCGACGGGCGGCCGCCCGCTTCCGGCACCGTCTGCGCCTCCTGAAAGCCGGTTCACCCTCCCAGGTTCCGGGTATCCCAACCGGCATGGCGAGTAACAGCACAGAGTTCCACGAGGCGGAGGAACTGCTCCGGCCGCAGACCAAGGAGCATCACCGGGCCATCGTGTCGCTGATGGAGGAGCTGGAGGCCGTCGACTGGTACGACCAGCGCATCGACGCCACCGGGGATCCCGAGCTGCGGGCCATCCTGACCCACAACCGCGACGAGGAGAAGGAGCACGCCGCCATGACGCTCGAATGGCTCCGCCGTCGCGACCCCGAGCTCGACCACTTCCTCCGCCTCTACCTGTTCACCGAAGAGCCGATCACCGGAATCGAAGAGAAGGTCGAAGCCGAAGGCAACGGCGCGGCAACCCCGGCCGGCCACGGAGCGAGCCTCGGGATCGGCAGCCTGCGCGGAAGGAGCAATCGATGAGTCGTCTGCACCGGGAACTGGCTCCCATTTCCGACCGGGCGTGGGAAGAGATCGAGAAGGAAGCACGCCGTACCCTCAAGACCTTCCTGACCGCCCGCCAGCTCGTGGACTTCTCCGGTCCCCACGGCTGGGACTACTCGGCCGACAGCCTCGGCCGCCTCGAACGGGTTCAGGGGCCGGTCGACGGCGTCGAAGCCGGAATCCGCGTCGTGCAGCCGCTGGTCGAGCTCCGCCACCGGTTCACGATGTCGCAGGCCGACATCGACGACATCGACCGGGGCCGGCCCGACCCGGACCTGTCCAAGGTCGTCGAAGCGGCGAAGCGGGCGGCCCTCGCCGAGGACCACATCGTCTTCTCGGGGTTCAAGGACGCCCACATCACCGGCATCGCCGAAGCGTCGACGTTCCCGCCGATCCAGATCGACGACAACTACGCCGAGTACCCGCAGCTGGTGGCCCGGGCGGTGTCGTCGCTGCGGGAAGCCGGCATCGACGGGCCCTACGCCGCCGTGCTCGGCCCCCGCTGCTGGACGGGCGTGATCGAGACCACCGAGTACGGCGGCTATCCGGTGCTGGAGCACCTTCGCCTGATACTCGGTGGTCCCGTCCACTGGGCACCGGCCGTGGACGGTGCCGTCGTCATGTCGATCCGGGGCGACGACTTCAAGCTCACCTGCGGCGAGGACATGGCCCTCGGCTACCTCTCGCACGACGGTGATTTCGTCGAGCTGTTCCTGGAGGAGAGCATCGGGTTCCGGGTGCTGACCCCCGAAGCCGCCGTCGCCTTCCGGCACATGGGTTAGCCGGAGGCCCGGAGCTCCTTGCCCAGGTAACGGAAGGCACCCCGGGCGGAGTCGGTCCGCAGCCGCCAGTCGTAGCGCTTCTTCACGTTGAAGTACACGACGGCCTTGATCTCGGTGAACTCGTCCCGCAGGACGTTGGCGGCCTCCCGTAACCACTGCGCCTTCTCACCGGGCTTGCGTTCCTGCACACCGAACTCGCCGATCATGAGCGGCTTGCCGCGCTGGCTGGCCCACTCGTAGAAGGCCTGGAACACCCAGCGGAAGGAGCGCCACTCGTCGCCCTTGCGGCCCGGCGCCCAGTTGTAGCCATTGGCGCAGATCCAGTCGACCCACTCGTCACCGGGGTACCACTTCTGCGCTTCGCCGGTCTTGAAGCCCCAGGCGTTGGGGCACCAGACCCACGAGACGTTGGTCACGCCGGCCTTGTCGAAGATTCGGTGGATCCGCTTCCAGGCGGCGATGAACGAGGCGGGGGACTTGGCGATGTGCCGGTTGCGGTTGCCGTCCATCTCCCAGAACCACTCGAGGAGGATGGGATGGCCGAACGCCTTCACGTCCCGGGCCCGCTGGCGGATCATGCTGTCGTAGCGGCCGGAGTTGATGGCCGACGTCGACTCCTTGGCCCACGAGACGAACGGCACCCGGCCGTGCTGGATGTCCCACGTTTCCCGCCAGCCGGGGAACTTCGACTTCCAGTGGGTGTAGTTGTGGTCGATGTCCATCTTCCGGCCGAGCAGGTCCTCGAGGGCGAGGACCCGGTTCATCTTCGTGAGCTGGGAACCGCTGTGATCCTCGTAGGTCCCGACCCACGTGCCGGACTCGGGCGGGAGCACCTTCCCGCCGGCGTCCTTCTGGAAGGCGGCGACGGCCGTGGCGCCCGGAGTGGCACCGGGCGTGAGGGACGTAGCGGCGAGCAAGCTGGCCAGACCGGCCAGGAACCACATACGGCGCGCTCGAACGCGCCGGAGCGACTGGGTTGGCATTGGCGTCTCCGGGGGGAGTGACGTCCCGGCCGCCCCAGCCGAAACACTGACTGAACGCTGAACAAGTTCAACGACCGGCGGTCACCTCCTGCACCCGCCGGTCGTCGTCACAAGATCGACAAATCTGCTGCGTTTGGCCGCGGTCGCCTACGCCAAGCGGTTCGGCCGGTCGCCCCAGTAGCGGTCCCGCAGGACGCGCTTGTACAGCTTCCCGGTCGGCAGCCGGGGCAGCTGCGGCTCGAAGTCGACCGACTTCGGGCACTTGTAGTGGGTCAGGCGCTCCCGGGTGAAGGCGATCAGTTCCTCGGCCAGCTCCGGCGTCCCCTCCCGGCCGGGCACCAGCTGCACGACGGCCTTGACCTCTTCCCCCATGTCGGGATTGGGCACGCCGATGACGGCGACGTCCTCGACCGCCGGGTGCATGACGAGGACGTCCTCGATCTCCCGGGGATAGATGTTCACACCGCCCGAGATGATCATGAACGTGGCCCGGTCGGTGAGGTACAGGAACCCGTCCCCGTCGACGTACCCCACGTCGCCCAACGCCGTCCAGTTCGGGTGCGTGGGATGCTCCGAGGACCGGGTCTGCTGCTCGTCCTTGTGGTAGTGGAACGGGCGCCTCTCCTGCTCGAAGTACACGAGGCCGGGCTCACCGGGCGGCAGCTCGTTGCCCTCCTCGTCACAGATGTGGATGACGCCGAGCACCGCCCGTCCGACGGTGCCGGGATGGGCCAGCCAGTCCTGCGGGCTGGCCAGCGTCAGACCGTTGAGCTCGGAGCCGCCGTAGTACTCCCAGATGATCGGCCCCCACCATTCGAACATCGCCTCCTTGACCGGCCGGGGGCAGGGGGCGGCGGCGTGGATGGCCACCTTGTGGGCCGACAGGTCGAAGCGGGTGCGGTCCTCCTCCGGGAGCTTCAGCATCCGGGAGAACATCGTCGGCACCCACTGGCTGTGCGTGCAGCGGTGACGCTCCAGGGCGGCCAGCGCCTGGAGCGGATCGAAGTGGGCCATGAGCACCACCGTCCCGCCGAGGGCGTTGGTGGCCAGGCAGAACCCCAGCGGCGCGGCGTGGTACACCGGTGCGGGAGAGAGGTACGTGCTCTGATCGTTGATGCCGAACAGCGCACCGACCCCGGTGAGCGGAAACCCGTCCCTGATCGACTGTTTGGATTGCGGACGGACGATGCCCTTCGGACGGCCCGTCGTGCCGGAGCTGTAGAGCATGAGCTGGCCGAGCGGCTCGTCGTCGAGCGGGTCGGCCGACACGCCGGCCAGGGCGTCCTCGTAGGAGTCATGGCCGTCGACGACACCGTCGATCGACAGTCGCAGCTTGACCCCCGGCGTCAGGTCGACCAGCTCCCGGGCCACGGCGCCCATGGCCGTCGAGGTGACGAAGGCCGCGGCGTCGCAGTCGTTGACGATGTAGGCGGCCTCCGACGCGGTCAGGTACCGGTTGACCGGTGTGAAGCGCAGGCCCGACCGCAGCGCCGCCCACACGACCTCGAAGTAGCGGGCCTGGTTCTCCAGGAACAGCGCCACGCTGTCGCCGGGGCGGAGGCCGGCGTTGTGCCAGACCCGGGCGAGGCGGATCGAACGCTCGTCGAGCTCGCGGAAGGTGACGACGTCATCGGTGCCGGCCATGACGACGGCCGGCTTGTCGGGGGTGACCTGGGCCCAATGTCCGGGATACATGGCGGGGGATCGTAGCCCCGAGTGGCTGAGATTCACCCAGGAATGAAGCTGCCCCCGGAACCGACCGGCGCCGGACGGGGCATCTGCGCCCGCTCCCTCCGCTCGCCGGAGGCCAGCTTGCGCCACAGCGCCCAGTAACTCCGATACTCCAGCTCCGGCACGACCCATCCGGAGCGGACGAGCTCCTCGTGGAAGGCCGGCAGGTTCCGGAACGGGACGGCGATGTCGACGTGGTGGGCCAGGTGCCAGCCGGTGTTGTAGGGCACGAACAGGAAACGGGCCAGCGGCCGCTGCCGGACGTGATGGGTGGTGAGTCGGCGGTCGTCGCTGCGGGTCATCCCACCGTGCTCGGCGATGGCCCGCAGACGGTTCGACACCTTCCACAGGCTCATCCACGGCGCCAGCCAGCACAGGGGGTAGAGCAGGGGCCGCACCCAGGCCAGCGTGGCGGCGAACATCACGACCTGGACGGCGACGACCTGGCGGGCCTCGGTGCGGCCCGGGCTCGGCTCGCGCTTGGCGGCGGCGTGGGCCAGGGCCCGGAGGTTCTTCCAGCCGGAGATGAAGAAGAGGTCCCGGGTCAGCTTGCGGCGCAACGAGTCGGGCGGGATCGGATAGCCGGCGTAGAGCCCGGCGTCGGGCTCCTCCGGGCCCATCTCGTCGCGGTGGTGGGCCATGTGGGCCCGCCGGTAGCTGAGCGTGCCCTGGAGGGCGGGGTAGCCGAGCAGCCAGCGGCCGATCTGGTCGTTCCACCACTTGCGGGAGAACAGCAGCCGGTGGGCCGACTCGTGGCCGAGGATGTTGAGCTGGCAGTGGCCCCGGCCCATGACGAGGAAGGCGAAGAGGTAGGCCCACCACGTGTTGAGCACTCCGGCGGCGACCACCACGCCGACCGTCTGCAGCAGCGCCGAGACGACCGTGACGGCGTTGCGGGCGTTGGGGATCTTCCGGTACCGGGCCCGCAGGTCGGGGCGGGCGACCCCCTTGGCGCCGAGGCGGTCGGTGGGCAGGACCGCCGGCAGCAGCTCGGGAGGGGGCAGCATGGTGTGCGTCGGGGGAGGCAGGTGAAGCTCCCGAGTGGCGGCCATGGCCCTATATTACGAAAATCAACCAGGCGATGCAAGAACGTAATATCGATGCGCTGGGACTGCGGCCGCTGTCGGCCCGGTCGGTGGTGGCTTCGGTGCTGCTCGGCACGCACCCGCCCCGGCTGGCCACGGCGGCGCTGGTCGAGCTGTGCGGCCGGTTCGGGATCAGCCCCGGCACGACCCGGGTCGCGCTGTCCCGCATGGTGGCGGCGGGGGAACTGGCCGCCGAGGACGGGCACTACCGCCTGGTGGGGGAAGGGCTCCTGTCCCGGCAGCGCACCCAGGACGACGCCCTCGACCCGCCCGCCCTGCCCTGGACGGGTGACTGGCGGATGGCCGTCGTCGTCAGCACCGGCCGGGCGGCGGCGGAACGGATCGAGCTGCGCCGGACCTTCGCCGACGCCCGCTTCGCCCGGTGGCGGGAAGGGGTCTGGCTCCGGCCCGACAACCTCGGCCGGCCGGCGGTGGCGCTCCCGGCCGAGGCGCCCGTCCGCTGGATGACCGCCGTGCCGGACGACGACCCCGCCGCCCTGGCCGCCCAGCTGTGGGACCTGTCGGGTTGGGCCGCCCGGGGCGACGCCCTCCTGGCCGCCGGCCCCGTGGAGCCCGGTGATCTCGTGGCCGAGGCGCCGGAGTGGGCGGCGGCGGTGTTCACCGCCGCCGCGGCCACGCTGCGCCATCTGCGCACCGACCCGCTCCTGCCCGCCGAGCTGTTGCCCCCGGACTGGCCGGCCGACCGCCTGCGGGCCCGCTACGGGCTCTACCTCGGCGCCATCCAGCGCCTGGTCCGCCACCTCTCGGCGGCGTGAGCTCCGGGTCCTAGCAGCCCGGCGGCCGGAGGCAGCGCTGCCGGAAGGGCCCTTCGTAGAGCTCGCCGGGGGCGAAGCGGATCAGCCCCATCTTCTCGGGAGCCCACGATCGGATCCGGACCGTGTCGCCCGAGGTGCGGTAGCCGCCGAGCGCCTGCAGGAGCTGGCCGCAGCGCTGCCGGAAACCCTTGTAGCCGACCGACCAGACGAGCCAGACGTTGTGGTCGGGCCCGGCCTGCTGGAGCAGCATCTGGGCGAAGGGCAGGACGGGGGCGGCCTTGATGGCGTCGGGGTAGTCGACCCAGTCGACGAACTGCGGGCCGTGCGCCTTGGGGTAGGTGAGCTGGGTCAGCCCGAGGTCGTCGGGCAGGAGACGGCTCACCGACGGGCCGAGCTGGTCGGGGCAGTAGGCCACGACGTCGCCCGGCTGGGCGGCCGCCCGCAGGTGACGGGCGACGGCGGCCGCCTGCGTGCGCTCGTACTGCATGACGGGCTTGATGCCGACCACGCCGAGGCCGGCCATGACCACGAGGGCGGTGACCCGGAGCCGGGCATCGCCGAACGAGGCCACGCCCACGGCCAGGAGCAGCACCACGCCGGGGAAGACCATCGAGGCGTAGCGGGGGGTGTAGGCCTGGCTCGTCAGGTCGCTGACCGCCACGGCCAGGAGCAGGCCGCCGAAGGTCAGCAGCGCCAGCGTCCGGCCCGGTTCCCGCCCGATGAGGTCGATCTCGAAGCGCCGCCGCCCGACGGCCCGGCCGAAGACCGCCAGGGCGATGAGCCCTACGGCCAGGAGCAGGGGGACGGGCCCGGCGTCCCGGTAGCCGGACACGAGCACGCCCAGCGTGTCGATGACCGTCCGCACCCCGTCTCCGGTGTCGCCCCACGGCGCGCCGGTGTGGGCCGCCTGGTACAGGAAGCTCGGAACCCAGGGCACGAAGAGCAGCGAACCGACGACCATCGACAGGAAGGCCCGGCGGGCCGCCGCCCGTTCCTCGCCCCGCCAGGCGTGCCACAGGAGCACGCCGCCGACGGCAGCCACGGTGTAGAGGGCGTAGTAGTGGGTCAGGAGCAGCGCGCCGGTGATCAGCGCCACGGCGGCGGTGAGCCCCCGCGACGACGGCCGCTCGAGCAGATTGGCCAGGGCCAGGCCCCCGGCCAGCACCAGCAGCATCGTCATCGAGTACATCCGGGCCTCGGTGGCGTACTGGACGGCGAAGGGCGAGAGAGCCAGCAGGACCAGGAAGGAGGTGGCGACCACCTGGCCGCCGACCCGCCGGCCGACCCGCCACGCCAGCGGCAGGCAGGCCACGGAGAAGAGCCCGGACAGCGCCCGCACGGCGATGGTGCCGGTCCCGAAGACCTCCATCCAGCTGTGGAGCACCACGTAGTACAGGGGAGGGGAGCCGTCGCGGCGGAGGGCCTCCGGGATCTGCGACAGCGGAAGGCCGGCGATGTTGACCGTCAGCGCCTCGTCGAGCCACAGGTGGGAGTCGGCCACGAACCGGGCGACGACGCCGCCGGCGACGGCGAGGGCGACGGCCAGGGCCGCCCAGGGGACGGACCGGCGTCGGGGTGCGGGCGGCGACGTAACCGGACCGACGTCGGTCTCGACGCCGGTGGAGGCGGACGGTGTCGCCGGGATGGCCGGAACCGTCACGACCGCTGAGCCGCCGCGGTCGGGCCCGGCATCAGAGCTACTGGCATCCCCGCCCCCTCTTGGCAAAGCCTGGCGGAATCGTAGGCAAACTCGGGGACGGGCACTGGGATCGTGCGCCGCGGTCCGTGAGTCGCGGGCGCGCCAACCGCCACGATTTGGAGCATCATCCTCACCGTCAACAAGGAAGCCGGCCGAGGCGGTACAGGGCGACCGCGGCGGCCCCGACCAGTGGGGCGTCGCCGCCGAGCCCGGCCGGTCGGATGATCGTCCCCCGGGAGAACTCCAGCCGGGCCAGGGCGTCGATCTCCGCCTGGGCGGCGGAGAAGAACCGGCCCCCGAACCCGAGCGCCACGGACCCGGCCACGACCGCCAGCCGGAGGTCGAGCAGGTTGGCCACCGAGGCGACCGCCCGCCCGACGAGGCGGCCGGTGCGCTCGATCACCTCGGGTGACGCCTCGGCCGCCGGCCGGCCGGTGATGGCCTCGATGGCCCGGCCCGACGCCTCGCCTTCCAGACAGCCCTGGCCGCCGCAGAAACAGGGCCGGCCGCCCGGCTCGACCACGACGTGGCCGATGTGGCCGGCGTTGCCGGCCTGCCCGTCGAGCAGCCGCCCGTCGAGCACGATCCCGCCGCCGACACCGGTTGAGACCACCATTCCGATGTAGGCCCCTACCCCGGCGGCGGCTCCGACCCACCCTTCGGCGAGGGCCACGGCCTTGGCGTCGTTGTCGACGAAGACCGGCAGCCCGGTGGCCTCCTCCATCCGCCGCCGGAGCGGGAAGTTCTGCCAGGCGGGGATGTGGACAGGCGTGAGCTCTTCTCCGCCGGGACTCATGGGGCCGCCCGATCCGATGCCGCACACCTTGGCCCCGCCTCGCTCCGGGCCGAGTTCGTCGAGCAGGCCGACCAGCGCGGCGAAGACGGCGTCGGCGTCATCGGAGCGCGGTGTGGGCCTCGTGGCCCGGCGGAGGATGCGCCCGTCCGGCACGCCGACGAGCCCGGCCGCCAGCTTCGTGCCGCCGATGTCGACGGCCAGGACGGTCGCGGGGTCGGGCACCTGTTTAGAGTAGGAGGGCAAACGGCGGTGCACGGGACCAGGGGGAGGGTCGGTGCTCGGGACGGAACGCCCGCGATCGGCGGCTCCTGACGTCGCGACCACCGAGGCCGCGACCGTCGAGGCCGCGGGGACGGAGCCGGCGCGGGCCGACGCCACCGACCGGCGCCGCCGGAAGCGGGCGGTGCGGGACAGCCGGGTGGCCGCCGAGCGGTTCGTGTCCTGGGTGCGCCTGGCCATCTCGATGTCGATGGCGGTCATCGTGGCCGTCGGGGAGCGCGACCGCGTGCCCTACCCCCGGGCGGCGTGGATCGTCCTGGCCACCTGCATCGTCTACGCCTGGCTGGCCTTCCTGAAAACGACCCGCGACGCCCGCCGGGGGGAGACCAACCTCTGGACGGCCTGGGCGCTGTCGGCCCTGAGCGGGATCCTCGTCGCCGCCGCGGCGGCGGTCACCGGCGCGGCCGAGAGCCCGATCATTCCCGTGGCCATCACGGTCGTGATCACCGCCGCCATCCGCTTCGACCTGGCCCGGTCGCTGGCCGTCGCCGCGGCCATGGCGACGTCACTGTCGGCCGCCATCCTCTGGGTCCCGGAGCCACCGGTGCCGTGGAACGACCGGATCCGGGACGCCGCCTGGTGGTCATGGCTGATGATCGCCGTGGCGCTCCTCGTCGGCGTGCTGTCCCGGGCCGCCGATCTCGCCCGCCAGGCCCGGGCCGAGGCGGAGGCCGAAGCGGAGGCCGAGCACCGCCGGCTCGACGAGGAGCACCGGCTGCGCCTCCACCTCGAAGGGGTGGACCAGGCCCGGCGGGACTTCCTCCACGCCCTGGCCCACGACTTCCGGACGCCGATCGCCTCGATCGAGGCGCTGTCGACGGCGCTGGCCCGCCGTTCGGCCGACCTCGACCCGCAGGAACGGGCCGACCTGGCCGGGCTGATCGAGCGCCATGCCCGGCACCTCTCGGCCATGCTCGGCGAGGTGCGGGAAGTCGCCGTGCGGGAGTCACTGGGAGCTGACCGGCGGGTGGAGCTGGCCGACGTGTACATGCCCGACCTGGTGCACTCGGCGGGCGCCGCCGCCGGCCTGGAAGCGGACCGCCTGCTGTCGTCGATCGACGACGACCTCAACCTCCTGCACACCGACGGCGACAAGATGATGCGGATCCTCACCAACCTGCTGGAGAACGCCAACAAGCACTCGCCGGCCGTCGAGTCGGTCGAGGTGAGCCTGGCCCGGCGAGACGGGTCCATCGAGCTGTCGGTCCTCGACCGGGGGCCGGGCATGCCGGCCGAGTTCGCTCCCCGGGCGTTCGAGAAGTCGGCGTCGTACGGGCCGCACCGCTCGACGGGGCTCGGCATGTGGATCGTGGCCCAGCTGGTGGAGTCACTGCAGGGAACGGTGTGGGCGGAGCCGCGTCCCGGCGGCGGCCTCGCCGTCCGGGCCCGCTTCCCGGTCGGCGCCACGATGTCGGTCCCGACCGTCGGCCCCTGAACCCTTCGGGCCGTTCGTCCCGATTGAAAAAAATGTCCATTTCGGGAGGAATGAACCTTTTTCCCGGCGAACTGTTCTGGAGATCGTCAACGGCGGCGGGAGCGATGGAAGCGGTGGTGGTGGAGACCACGGCGGACACTCGCCGACTGCAGCGGCGACCGAGGCCCGCACGTGCGGAGTCGTCTGCGCAGACCTTGGTCTGACAACTGTGGCGGAGAACTCGTCAGACAAGCCGCCGGGGCGGTGGGGGGTTGGAGCGGAAGGCTCCGGCCCCCCACTCATTTCAGATGCCGGCGGACGACAGGGCCTGGATCGCCTGGCGGAGTGACTGGGCCAGTGTGGGGTGCTCGGATTCGAACTGGATCTCGGCCTTCTCCAACGAGTCGACGAGCCCGGTGTGCTCGCTTTGCCGGGTGCGTTCGAGCCGCTGTTCCACCTCCTGGTGGAGGCGGGTCAGCTCTTCCCGTTCCTCGTCGTGCTTCGACCGCTTGATGGCGGCCGACAGCTCGTCGAGCAGATGACGCAGGTGCTGTTCCACGGGCGCGACGCTACCGGACCAACGGCTTGTACTTGATCCGGTGCGGCTCGAGGGCCTCGGCCCCGAGGCGCTTCTTCCGGTCGGCCTCGTAATCGGAGAAGTTGCCCTCGAACCAGCGCACCTGCGAGTCGCCCTCGAAGGCCAGCACGTGGGTGGCGATGCGGTCGAGGAACCAGCGGTCGTGGCTGATGACGACGGCGCAGCCGGGGAAGGCCAGCAGCCCGTCCTCCAGCGCCCGCAGCGTGTCGACGTCGAGGTCGTTGGTCGGCTCGTCGAGCAGCAGGACGTTGCCGCCGGAGCGCAGCGTCTTGGCCAGGTGCAACCGGTTGCGCTCTCCGCCGGAGAGCAACCCGGTCGGCTTCTGCTGGTCGGTGCCCTTGAAGCCGAACTGGCCGGCGTAGGCCCGGCCGTGGATCTCCCGTCCCCCGACGACCAGGTTGTCGACGCCGCCGGTGATCTCCTCGTAGACGGTCTTGTCCGGGTCGAGCGTCTCCCGGCTCTGGTCGACGTAGGCCAGCTGGACCGTCGGCCCGACCCGCAGGGTCCCGCCGTCGGGCTGCTCGGCACCGGTGATCATCCGGAACAGGGTGGTCTTGCCGGCGCCGTTGGGGCCGATGACGCCGACGATCCCGCCCCGGGGCAGCGAGAAGGACAGGTCGTCGATGAGGAGCCGGTCGCCGAAGCCCTTCGTGAGGTTCTCGGCCTCCACCACGACGTCGCCGAGGCGGGGGCCGGGCGGGATGACGATCTCCAGCTTGTCGGGCTTGCCGGCCGACGCCTCCGCCTCGGCCGCCAGCTGCTCATAGCTGGTCAGCCGGGCCTTGCCCTTGGCCTGGCGGGCCCGGGGCGACATGCGGATCCACTCCAGCTCCCGCTCCAGCGTCCGCTGGCGGCGCTTGTCGGCCTTCTCCTCCATGGCCAGGCGCTGCTGCTTCTGCTCCAGCCACGAGCTGTAGTTCCCCTCCCAGGGAATGCCCCGCCCCCGGTCGAGTTCGAGGATCCAGCCGGCGACGTTGTCGAGGAAATAGCGGTCGTGGGTCACGGCCACCACCGTGCCGGGGTAGTCCTGGAGGTGACGCTCCAGCCAGGCCACCGACTCGGCGTCGAGGTGGTTGGTCGGCTCGTCGAGGAGCAGCAGGTCGGGGCGGGCCAGGAGCAACCGGCACAGGGCCACCCGGCGCCGTTCGCCACCGGAGAGGGTCGTCACGTCGGCGTCGCCCGGCGGGAGCCGCAGGGCGTCCATGGCGATCTCCAGCGTGCGGTCGAGGTCCCAGGCGCCGGCGGCGTCGATCCGGTCCTGGAGTTCCGACTGCTCGGCGAGGAGCTTGTCGAAGTCGGCGTCGGGGTCGCCCATCGCCTCGCAGACCTCGTTGTACCGGTCGAGGAGCGCCTTGATCTCGCCGACCCCGTCGGTGACGTTGCCGAGCACGTCCTTCTTGGGGTCGAGCGTCGGCTCCTGGTGGAGGAAGCCGACCGTGAACCCGGGGGTCAGGCGGGCTTCACCGGTGTAGCCGTCGTCCTCCCCGGCCATGATCCTGAGCAGCGACGACTTGCCCGAGCCGTTGGCGCCGAGGACGCCGATCTTGGCCCCGGGAAACATCGAGATGTTGATCCCGGCCAGAACTTCCCGGTCCGGCGGGTAGAACCGCCGGAGGTCGCGCATGGTGAAGATGAACTGAGGTCCCATGGCTGCCGACCCTACAGGTGCACCGGCGGGGGCGGACGCGCAACGGCCCCGACGCTGAGCCGGGGCCGCTGCATGGGATCTTGCTGTTCAGGTGGACCGTCGCCCGGAGCTCCGTGAAAGAGTCGTTCCCGGACGGCGGCTGGACCTGTATCTCAGGCCAGCCGATCGGTGTGAATCGGCCGGCCTGTCTAGCGGGGCGGAGTTCCCTCCTCGCTAGAAGCCGTCATCGTCGGTTCCAACCTCCTTCGTGGTGAGGAGTCGGTTCCCTACGGTCCCACCAAGCCCGAAGCGCTCTGCTGCGCTTGCGCGTGCGTTAGCGGTGCGTCCACCTAATCAACGTCCGGGGCGCGGAGTCAAGACCTCGCGACAGGTTTGCTGCGATTTCTTATGAACGGTTTGTTTCGGCGAGGTTTGCGTAAGTATCGAGGACCTTGAACGCTTCTGGGGCTTCCACCGGCGGGAGGCTGAACAGCACGCGGTCGACGCCCGACGCGGCGTAGTGGTCGAGAACCTCGGGGTCGGGACGGGCCCCGAAGACGCTCACCGGGATCGGCGGCCGGCCCCGCTCGGCGGCCATCTCCCGCAGCCGTTGGGTGCCCTCGCCGAGGGGGACGGCGCCGCGCCCCGGGATCGGGATCCAGCCGTCGCCGTACTCGACGACCCGGTCGAGGGTCCCGGGCCCGTTGCCGGCCACGAGGACGGGAGGATGCGGCCGCTGGACGGGCTTCGGCCACGACCAGATGGGGTCGAAGTCCACGTAGGTCCCGTGGAACTCCGCCTCGTCCCTGGTCCAGATCTCCTTCATGGCCAGAACCCGTTCCCGGAGAACGGCGAAACGGTGCCTCGGGTCGGTGCCGTGGTTCTCCATCTCCTCCCGGTTCCAGCCGCCGCCCACGCCGAACAGGAACCGGCCGCCGGAGAGGAGGTCGAGGGTCGCCACCTCCTTGGCCAGGGTGATCGGGTCCCGCTCGACCACCAGACACACGCCCGTTCCCAGCAGGATGCGGTCGGTGACCGTGGCGGCGGCCGTGAGGGCGAGGAACGGATCGAGCGTCTCGCGGTACTCCGGCGGCAACTCGGGTCCGCCCGGCCACGGACTGCGGCGACTGGTGGGGATGTGGGTGTGCTCCGGGAAGAACAGGGACTCGAAGCCCCGTTCCTCGACGGCCCGGGCCAGCTCCGCCGGACCGATCGAATACCGCGTGGGGAACATCGATACGCCGAATTGCATGGCGCTTCTTTATCAGGAGTGCCGGTTGGCGTTCGTCATGAAGCCGATGGCGATGCAACCCCACCACGTCGATTGGGAGATCAGGGCCGCGGCCAGGACCCGCTGGAATCCGGCCCAGGGGATGTTGGCGCCCCGGGTGTCGGGCGGCAGCGTCCGGCGCATCCGGTGGAGCGCCCGCTGGGCGGCCACGCCGTTGAGCATCAGGACGAGGACGAGGACCATCTTGAAGCGGGCGACCGAGGTGTCGAGGTCGGGGCGGAGGGCGATCCCGCTGGCCAGCAGCCCGCCGACCCCGACGGCGATCACGGTGTGGGCCACGGCGGCCAGGCCGATCACCTCGGAGAGCGTGCGGTGGCCCAGGAGCCACAGGAGGCCGTAGACGTCGACGAGCACGACGGAGCCGAACCCCACGGCCATCGACACCAGATGGATGAACAGCGCCGCCCGGCCCAGCTGCGGGTCGGCACGGGGGAAGACCGAGGCGACGAGGACCACCAGCGCCCAGGCGCCCACGACGATGGCGAAATCGAAGATCCGGTGTGGCACCCGGACGGCCGGGGCCGATGTTGTGGCCGCCGCGGCCGTCGTGGCGGTGGTGGTGGCTGGCACAAGGTCGAGGTCCGGCAAAGTCATTAGGGCTACCTAACGATACCTGTCAGAGTGCTCTAACGTAAGGGGAACGCACCCTTTTGCGCCGATGGTCGCTCGGCGAAGCCCCGCGGTTCCCCGCGATCTCCCCGATCGGGCGAAAACGCACATACGTTCCCCCCTGTTGCAGTCGCGTTGCGCCGGCAGGTGTGGGGGCCGCCGAGGCGAACAACCTCACCGTGCCGACCTCCCCGCCCCCCGGGGAGCCGGGCCGGTCCGAGTCCCTCTCCTCCGGGTCGCCCGAGCTCCTCTACGCCCTGTTTCCACCCGCTGAGCCCCTGACCGGCGAGGCGCCGATCTCCCCCCGGCGCCCTCGCCGGCTCTGGGCAGTGCCGAGCGTGCCGATCCTGGCCGCGCTGATCCTCGTCGTGCTCATGAGCGGCGTCCTGGTGGCCGTCGATCAGGGCAGGTCGGTACAGGCGGTGGCCGGGGCGGCGCCGGCCGCGGCGGCGGAGCTGGCCGCCGAGGAGGTCTTCGCCGACCTGCCGGTCCCGTCGACGACCGTCACCACGGCCGCCCCGGTGAAGGCCGCCCCGGCGCCCCGGACGAAGCCCGTCCCCCCGCCGGTCAACGAGCGGGCCAAGACCCCGATCGTCAAGATCGGTGAGATCCGCATCCCCAAGATCGGCCTGGTGCACCCGGTCTACGAGGGCGTGACGCTCACGGTCGTCGACAAGGGGCCGGGACACTGGCCGGGCAGCGCCATGCCCGGCCAGCTCGGCAACGCCGTCTTCGCCGGCCACCGGGTGACGCACAGCCATCCGTTCCGCAACGTCGACAAGCTCGTGCCCGGCGACGAGATCATCTTCGTCATGCCCGATGGCACCTACACCTACAAGATGACCAGGCAGGAGATCGTCAAGCCGACCGACGTCTGGATCGTGAACCCCACGCCGACGGCGACGCTCACTCTGTTCGCCTGCCACCCGCCGGGCTCGGCCGCCAAGCGGATCGTGATCCGCGGCGATTTCGCCGGGCGCAGCTAGCGCGCATTCACCACAAGACCGCCAGCGCGGGCGGACACGGCACGAGGCCGGGAGCTCAGGGGGGCTCCCGGCCTCGTAGTCCCCGGCCTACTTGGCGAACCCGATGTCCTCGTAGCGGGTGGAGGCGAAGCCGAACGCCCCGAAGTTGGCCAGCTTGCCCCGGACGGCGATGAGCTCGGGGCGCTGGTACAGCGTCAGCGAGTGCACCTGCTCCCAGATCAGGCCGTCGGCCTGGTTGGCCAGGTCGATCGCCTTCTGCTCGTCGACTTCGGCGGTCGCCCGGTCGAAGAGGGCGTCGATCTCCGGAGTGCCCGTCCGGGCGTAGTTCTGCTTGATGTCCAGGCTGCCGTCGGGACGGGGTGTCGGCTGGGCGTAGATGGACTTCGCCGAGCTGATGGGCAGGGCCGTGCCCAGCCAGGAGAAGACGGTGAAGTCGTAGTTGCCGGGAATGATGTGCTTGTCGAAGAAGTCGGCCGAGGGGACGGTCACGATGTCGACCTTGGCGCTGACCTCTTTCAGCATGGCCATGACCAGGTTGGACTCCTGGAGGGACGACGCCACCTGGCTCGGGATCACGAAGCGGATGACGAGGTCTTTCCCGTCCTTCCTGCGGATGTCGCCTTCCACCTTCCAGCCGGCCTCGTCGAGGAGCCGCCTGGCTTCCTCGAGGTTGTGGGTCGACAGGTCGCCGGCGTTGTCCTTGTAGCCCTTCTGGTTGGCCATGAAGATGTGGTTCTGGAGCGGCTCCGGGTCGACGCCGAGCGGGCCCAGGAGCGTCTTGGCGATCTGCTCCCGGTTGATCGCCAGGGCCAGCGCCTTGCGGACCTTCTGGTCCTTCAGGATCTCGCTGGCGCCGTTGATCGTGATGTGCCGGAAGTTGGGACCGCCCGCCTTGCGGATCGTGACTCCGGAGGCCTGCGAGGCCCGCTGGAACTTGTTCACGTCGGGCCCGATGTCCATGAAGTCGATCTCGTTGTTGACCAGCGCGTCGATCTCGGCGTCGGCGGCGATGACGCGGTAGATGATCCGGTCGAGCTTCGCCCGCCGGCCCCACCACTTGTCGTTGCGGACCAGCGTGATGCTCTGGGCGGTCAGGTCGATGGCCTCCAGCCGGAAGGGGCCGGCGGTGGTGAGCGGCTTCTCCTTCCAGCCGTCGTTGAAGACGGCCGGGTCGTTGTTGGTCGACGCCGGGTACAGGTAGCTGAACAACCCCTTCCAGTCGACGAAGGGCTGGCGGAAGGTCACGACCGCTTCCCGGTCGCCGGCGCCCTGGACGACGCTTTCGATGTGCTCGTAGCCGTTGGAGGAGGAGATCCGGTAGGCGGGGTTCGTGCCGTTGCGGGCCTTCCACTGGGCCTCGAAGTCGGCCCAGGTGATCGGCGTGCCGTCGTCCCATGCCGCCTTGGGGTTGATCTTGTAGGTCACCACCTGCTTGGGATCGGTGGCGGTCACTTCGGCCGATTCGAGGTAGTCGGGGTTGACGGTCGGTTGCGCCTTCGCGTCGAAATCGAACATCGTCGGCAGGAGGGCGCCGACGACCGCCGAGGTGTCGACGTTGGTGCCGTCGAGCTCGCCGCTGTTGTAGTTGGCCGGCATCCCGGTGATCGACCACCGGAGGGTGCCGCCATCGGCCAGGGCGTCACGGTCGACGGGATTGATGTCGTTGGCGGTGGCCTCACCGCCGGTCGTCCGGCCGCCTTCCTCGCTGTCGCCGCCTCCGGCGCAGGCGCCGGACAGCAGACCGAGGGCGGTCACGAGGGCCACGATGCTTCTGCGTCGCATCCGACAAGTGTAGGTACGGCCACCAGGGGTGAAACCGGACACTCTTCTCAGATCGACCTCAGAGGACGATCTCAGAGGACCGTCTTCACCTGGGCGTAGTGGCAGGCGGCGCCGTGATCGGCGCCCTGGGAGAGCAGCGCCGGGTCCTCGTCGATGCAGCGCTGCGCCTCCTGGGCCGAGAGCGCGGCGTGGAGCGGACAGCGCGTCCGGAACCGACAGCCCGACGGCGGATCGGCCGGGCTCGGCAGGTCGCCCTGGAGGACGATCCGGCGCCGCTCCCGCTCCCGGTGGGGATCGGGCAGCGGGATGGCGGACAGCAGCGCCTGCGTGTAGGGGTGGGCCGGGGCGTCGAAGACGTGGTCGACGTCGCCGATCTCGACGATCCGCCCCAGATACATGACCGCCACGCGGTTGGCGATGTGGCGCACGACCGACAGGTCGTGGGCGACGAACAGGTAGGAGAGGCCGAGCTTCTCCCGCAGCTCCTCGAGCAGGTTGATGACCCCGGCCCGGATCGACACGTCGAGGGCCGACACCGGTTCGTCGAGGACGATCAGCTTCGGTTCCAGGGCCAGGGCCCGGGCGATGCAGATCCGCTGGCGCTGCCCGCCGGAGAACTCTGCCGGGTAGCGGGAGGCGTGCTCGGGACCGAGGCCGACGAGGCGCAGCAGCTCCCGGACCCGGGCCGCCCGCTTCTCCTTGGGGACGCCGTAGGTCCGCAGCGGCTCGGCCAGGATGTCGGCCACCGGCAGGCGGGGGTCGAGCGAGGCCATCGGGTCCTGGAACACCACCGAGACATTGCGCCTGACGTCCCGCCGACCGGCCCGGTCGATCTTGTTGGTCTCCCGTCCCAGTACGGCGATGCGGCCGTCGTGGGGGCGGACCAGCGACAGGATTTCGTTGATGGTGGTCGTCTTGCCGCAGCCCGACTCCCCGACGAGCCCCAGCGTCTCGCCCTCCCGGATGTCGAAGCTGATGCCGTCCACCGCGTGAACGGTGCCGACGACGCGGCGGAACACCGCCCCCCGGGTCAGGGGGAACCGGCGGACGAGGCCCTCGACCTCGAGCACCGCCGTCCGCTCCTGGCGGGGGCGGCGGGCGATGGGCGGCTCGCCGGCCACCGGCGCCGGGAACACGTCGGTGGCGGTGAGGTTCTGCGCCTCGATCTCGGGGTGGCGGTGGCAGGCGGCCCGGTGGCCGGGGTGCCGGGTGGGGTCGAGGGCGGGCTCGAGCTCCAGGCAGACCGACAGGCGCATCGGGCAGCGGGGGGCGAACGGGCATCCCGGCGGCAGCTCGACCAGCGACGGCGGGTTGCCCTCCACCGGGGTCAGCGGCTGGCGCTCGGCCCGGTCGAGGCGGGGGAGTGAGCCGAGGAGACCCAGGGTGTAGGGCATCCGGGGCCGGTAGAAGATGTCATCGACCGAGCCGGTCTCCACCGGCCGCCCGGCGTACATCACCATGACGCGGTCGGCGAAGCCGGCGATCACGCCGAGGTCGTGGGTGATCATCACGATCGCCGCGCCGGTCGCCTCCTGGGCCGTCTTCAGCACGTCGAGGATCTGGGCCTGCACGGTGACGTCGAGGGCCGTGGTCGGCTCGTCGGCGATGATGACGTCAGGGTCGTTGGCGATGGCCATGGCGATCATCACCCGCTGGCGCATCCCGCCCGAGAACTCGTGGGGGAAGGCCCGGTACCGCTGGCTGGGGTTGGGGATCCCGACGAGCTCCAGCAGCTCGAGGGCCTGCCGGGCCGCCTCGTTCTTGCCCACGTCGCGGTGGATCCGCACCGCCTCGGCGATCTGGTCGCCCACCGTGTAAACCGGCGTGAGGGCCGACAGCGGATCCTGGAAGACCATCGAGATGCCTTCGCCCCGCAGCTCGGAGAACTCGCGGTCGGGCAGGCCGAGGAGCTCCCGCCCCCGGAAGAGGATCGAGCCGGTGATGCGGGCCGACGACGGCAGCAGGCCCATGATGGCCAGCGAGGAGACCGACTTGCCGGAGCCCGACTCGCCGACGATCCCCAGCACCTCGCCGGGGGCCAGGGCGTAGCTCACACCCCGCACGGCGTTGACCGTCCCGCTCTCGCTGGGGAACGACACGCGCAGGTCGCGGACCTCGAGCACCGCGCCCGGAGTCGGGGGAGCGAGGCGACCGGTCGGCGTCTCGGCGGGGAGTTCGACGTTCACTTGACTCGGGTACGGGCCTTGGCCGCCGCCGAATGGGGATCGAGGGCGTCGCGCAGCCCGTCCCCCATGACGTTGACCGACAGGACGGCGATGATCAGCAGGACGGCCGGGAAGAGGAAGATCCAGCTGAACGTCAGGGCGGACGGGGTCCCCTCCTGGATCAGCGTGCCGAGCGACACGTCGGGCGGCTGCACGCCGAACCCGAAGTACGACAGCCCACCCTCGGCCAGGATGGCGCCACCGACGTTGAGGGTGGCGTCGATGATGAGGAACGACGACATGTTGGGCAGCAGGTGCCGGAAGATGATGGTGCGCGACGGCACACCCATGAACCGGGCCGCCTGCACGAACTCCCGCTCCCGGAGCGACAGGGTCAGACCCCGCACGATGCGGGCCGTGATCATCCAAGAGAAGGCGGCCAGCAGCACGACGAAGAGCAGCCAGCTTTCGCCTTTGAACTGCGGCGAGAGGATGGCGATGATCAGGAACGAGGGCAGCACCAGCAGCAGGTCGACGATCCACATGAGGATCCGGTCGACCCAGCCCCCGAAGTAGCCGGCGCAGGCGCCGACGACGGCAGCCGTCCCGGTGGAGAAGAACGCCGTGAGCAGGCCGATCACCAGCGACTTCTGCAGGCCCTGCATGGTGCGGGCGAACACGTCCTGGCCGAGTTGGGTGGTCCCGAACCAGTGGTTGGTCGACGGCCCCTGCAGGGCGTTCACCAGGTCCTGGTCGAGGTAGTGCCACTTGGTGAGGTGGGGGCCGACGAAGGCCATGAGGAACAGGAAGACGAGGACGACGAGGCCGCCGACGGCGGTCTTGCGGCGGAGGAACCGGCGGAGGACGAGCCGGCCCCGGCTGACGACCTCGTGGGTCTCCTCCCGTTCGGGCGTGACGACTTCCGGCTCGTGGACGATGGCCATGGCCGGCTACCGGATCCGGACCCGGGGGTCGAGGGCGGCGTAGAGCACGTCGGCGATGAGGCCGGCGAGGAGGATCAGCACCGACGAGAACACGATCACGGCCGCCACCACGTTGACGTCGTTCTTGTTGATCGAGTCGATGAACCACTCGCCCATCCCGTGCCACCCGTAGATCTTCTCCGTGAACACCGCCCCGGTGAGAAGAAGCCCGAAGCTGTAGGCGAAGAACGTGGCCATGGGGATGAGCGCCGTGCGGAGGCCGTGCTTGATGAGGGCCGTCCGCCGGCGGAGGCCCTTGGCCTGGGCGGTGCGGAGGAAGTCGGCGCCCAGCACGTCGAGGAACGAGTTGCGCTGGTAGCGGCTGTAGAAGGCGATCTGGGACAGCACGATGCCCAGCGTTGGCAGGATCAGGTGGGACAGCCGGTCACTGAGCAGCGTCCAGGTGCTGCCGGAGAGACCCGGCGTCTTCTCTCCGACGAAGCTGAGCTGGAGGAACCAGTCGTCGGGGATGTACGGGTTCCAGTACCGGTTGGCCGCCACCTTCAGGAGCACGGCCAGCACGAACACCGGGGTCGACAGGAGCACGAACGACAGCGCGGTCGAGCCGTTGTCGAACCAGGAGTACTGCTTCACCGCCCCGAGGGCGCCGATGGCCACGCCGGCGGCGGCGCCGATGATCGAGCCGAGCAACAGCAGCCGGAGGCTGACCCCCATCCGCCGCTTCATCTCCTCCCACAGGGGCCGCTCGTCGATCGTCTTGCCCATGTCGCCCTGGATGAAATTGCCGGCCCACCGGGTGAAGCGATCGACCACCGGGGTCTTGTCGTTGAGGTTGAGCTCGTTGAGCTTGGCCTCGATGGACTCCTGGGACGGGCGGGGGTTGCGGCCCTCGTAGTTGGCCCGGGCGTTGAGGCTCCAGGCGGCCAGGAAGTACCCGGCGCAGGTCGCCAAGGCCACCAGCACCAGATAGTTGGCGAACCTGCGGAGCAGGAACTTCAGCATGTTACGAAGGTACCGGGTTCATCGACCCTTTACGCCGCGTTCGTCCCGATCAGGCCGGTGAAGAAGCCCAGGATGTCGGCCGCCAGGCCGACCGTCCGGGTGATCGAGCGGCCTCCGTGGCCGACGTTCTCCTCCCGCCGGAGGAGGATCGGCGCCTCCTCCGGGCTGCGGCTGGTGGCGTGCTGGAGGGCGGCGCACAGCTTGCGGGCGTGGAGCGGATCGACCCGGGTGTCGTTGTCGAAGACGGTGAAGAGCACGGCGGGGTAGGCGGTGCCGGGCCGGACCCCGTGGTAGGGCGAGTAGGACAGGAGCCAGCCGAATTCCTCCGGGTCGGCGGCGGTGCCGTACTCGTCGTTCCAGGTGCGCCCGAGGCCGAAGCGCTCGTAGCGGACCATGTCGAGCAGCGGGGCAGAGCACACCACCGCCCCCATGAGGTCGGGCCGCTGGGTGAGGGTGGCGCCGACCAGGAGGCCGCCGTTGCTGCCGCCGTAGATCCCGAGATGGTCGGGGTCGGTCCAGCCGGCGGCGATCAGCGCCTCGCCGGCGGCGATGAAGTCGTCGAAGCAGTGCTGCTTGTGCTCCCGCATGCCGTCGCGGTGCCAGGCCTCGCCCTCCTCCGAGCCGCCCCGGATGCAGGCCACCACCCAGACCCCGCCCCGCTCGACCCAGGCCGCCACGGTGGCCGAGTAGGCCGGCACCTGGGACACCTGGAACCCGCCGTAGCCGTAGAGGACGGTGGCGTGGGGGCCGGAGGCGGCGTCGACGTCCTCCCGGTGGATGACGAACATCCGGACCTCGGTCCCGTCGGCTGACCGGTAGCCGACCTGGTCGGTGACGATCGGCGGGAGGTTGGGGGAGCCGGGGGCGGTGGCCCACAGCTCGGTGGTGTTGGTCGGGAGGTCGTGGCGCCAGACCTGGCTGGGGGTCGTGAAGTCCTGGTACCCGATCCACGTGTCGGTCCCGCCTTCGGGCCGGGCAGTGACCGACGCCACGCCGAGGCCGGGCAGGGCGACCTGGGACAGGACGGCGCCGGAAGTCCGGTCGTGGACGGTGACGCGGCTCACACCGTGGTGGGCCCGGACGGCGACGACGTGGTCGTCGGGCAGGCACCAGTCGGTGAGCACGCTGTCGTCCTCGGCCAGGAGATCCCGCCAGTGCTCGGGCTCGGGCCGGGCGGGATCGGTGACGGCCAGCCGGTACCGGGGCGCCCCGAGGTTGGTGTGGAGGTAGAGCCGGCCGTCGGGCCCGACGTGGGGGTAGGTGACGGCGTCGAGCCCCTCGTGGATCGGCACCAGCCGGCGGTGCCCGTCGGCCGAGGCGAGGTCGGCGATCCAGACGTCGTTGCGGGGCGCGGTGCCGAGGTGCTCGGCCAGCAGCAGCCACCGGCCGTCATGGGAGACGTCGACGGAGTAGTAGGCCGTGGGATCGCGTCCGTCGCCGAACACGAGCTCGTCGGTCTCGGGGTCGGCCCCGAGCCGGTGGAAACGCACCCGACGGTGGAAGGCCTCCTCGCCGGCCGGGACGTCGCCGGGCGGGAGGCGCCGGACGTAGTAGAGGCCGGCGCCGTCGGCCGTCCAGCCCAGCGAGCTGTAGCGGCAGCGGTCGATGGGGCCGTCGACCGGCGCTCCGGTGTCGACGTCCATGATCGACAGCGTCGACTCCTCGGTGCCGGCGTCGGACAGGAGGTAGGCGAGCAGCCGGCCGTCAGGGGAGGGCAGCCAGCCGTCGAGGGTGATGGTGTCGTCGTCGGAGAGGGCGCTGGGGTCGATCAGCACCCGCCCGCCGGTCAGCGGGTCGTCGCCGGGACCGAGGACGACCAGCACGGCGTGCTCCTGGTCGGGGTGGCGGCGGAGCAGGAAGGTCTTCGTTCCCCGCAGGGTCGGCGGGGTGACGAGGCCGACCGACAGCTCCCGGAGCCGGGTGGCGAACCCGTCGCGGCCCGGCCGGCGCTCGAGGTAGGGGCGGGCGAGCTCGTCCTGGGCCTTGGACCAGGCCCGGGTGGCGGGGTCGTCGGCGTCCTCCAGCCAGCGGTAGGGGTCGGCCACGGTGTGGCCGTGGATCTCCTCGACGATGTCCTGGCGGGGGGCGGGGGGATAGCTCATTCGTGGCCGGTTCATGGTCAGGACCGCCTCCGGAGTGGCGAGGGCGATGAAGCGCCCGGCGCGGCGCTCCAGCGTGACGGTGGTGTCGAAGCAGGCCGACAGGGCCTCGGCGGTGAGGGTCTCGTCGAGCGGGCCGGCGGCCAGAACGCGCCCGGCCCGCAGGAGCAGGGCGTGGCTGAAGCCGGGCGGGATCTCCTCGGTGTGGTGGGTGACGAGAACGGTGGCCGGCGCCGCCGGGGCGGCGGCCAGTTCGGCCAGGCGGCCGACCAGCGCCTCCCGGCCGCCCAGGTCGAGGCCGGCGGTCGGCTCGTCGAGGAGGAGCAGGTCCGGGTCGACCATCAGCGTCCGGGCCAGCTGGATCCGCTGGCGCTCGCCGTCGCTGGCCGTCGACACCGCCCGGTCGGCCAGCTGTCCGCAGCCCATCCGCTCCAGGAGTGACCGGGCCCGGGACCGGTCGGCGTCGTCGTAGGTGTGCCACCACGTCTCGAGGGCGGCGTGCTTGGCCGCCATGACGACCTCGAGGGCGGTGACCGACGGGCGCAGCATCGAGGCCAGCGCGCCGCTGGCGTAGCCGAGCCGCCGCCGCAGCCTGCGGACGTCGACCCGCCCCAGCCGGTGGCCGAGGACGTCGACCGTGCCGGCGGTGGGAAACAGCCATCCGCCGGCCAGGCGCAGGAGCGAGGTCTTCCCCGAGCCGTTGGCGCCGAGCACCACCCAGCGCTCGCCCGGGCCGACCTCCCAGTCGACCCCGGCCAGGACGGGCCGGTCGGGGTCGAAGCAAAAAGTCACGCCCCGGAAGGCGAGCACCGGGGCGTGAGAATCGACTTGCTGTTCCATCGGGGCCGCAGGCTAGCGGCGGCTTCCGGGGTGTTCGGCGCTGCGGGCCTCAGCCCTCGTCGGCGCCGGCCGCCCCGGCCTGGTACAGCTCGGTCAGGTTGTTCCGCAGATCGAAGACGTACCACATGGCCCGTTCGAGGCTCTCGTCGGCGTCGGCGCCGAGCTTCTGGTAGCGCCGCATCTCCCGCTCGAAGGCCCGCCGCACCAGCTCCTGGAACCAGGGCGGGTCGACGCTCTCAGGGTGGCCGCCAATCGGCTCGTTTCCACTCTGCGGCTCTGCCATACCCGTCCCTCCACGTCCCGGTCTGTTGTGGATGGAAAGTTCGCCAGCGGAACCCCGGTTTCCTCGCCGCTGGGGTTCCGCCGGCGAAACGCTTGTCCGGGTTGTTACCCGAGGGCGGCCACCGACACGATCGGCCGGGCCAGCGGGCTGCCGCCCAGTGAGCCGAGGAACTGCTCGTTGGAGAAGTTGAAGATGCCGCCGTCCTCGGCCACCATCAGGTAGCCGTCGGCGTAGCGGACCATGCCGGTGACGGGCTTGTTGAGCTTCACGCTGCCCAGCGAGCCCTTGAACGGAGCCTCGAAGGCGAAGATGCCGCCGTCGGACGCCACCAGCCAGTAGCCCACTCCGTCGGCGTCGGGGACGAGCGACTGCACCGGCTTGTTGAGCTTGGTGTTGCCCATCGAGCCGTAGAACGCCGCGTCGCCGAAGGCGAAGATGCCGCCGTCACCCGCCACCATGTAGTAGCCCTTGCCGGTCGACGTCACGATCGAGTCGAGCACCGGGGCGTTGAGGTTGGTCTTCGACACGTCGCCGTAGTGGGTGGCGTCGCCGAAGGCCAGCACCCGGCCCTTGTTGGTGAACATCCAGTAGCCCTTGCCGGTGGCCGTCGACGAGAGGCTCGTGACGTTCTCACCCGGTTTCAGGGTCACGCTGTCGGGAGCGCCGTAATAGAGGGCGTCACCAAAGCGGGCCACCGCCCCCGCCTCGTCGACGACCCAGTACCCGTCGCCCGACGGCGTGGGCTCAAGGTCGACCGCCTGCGTGCCCGGGGTGACGCCGGCGTCGCCGAGACGGGCCGCCTGGCCGAAGGGGTAGACCTTGCCGTCGGCGCCGACCATCCAGTAGCCCTTGCGGTTGGTCGGGTTGACGACCCCGCCGGGCGCGGTCGTGGTGGTCGTTCCACCGCCGCCGGTCGTGGTGGTCGTGGTGCCGCCGCTGCCGGCGACGGTCTTCAGCGTGGCCGACGAGCCCTGGTCGAGGACTTCGCCGCCCGGCTTGTCGCTGGCGATGAACTGCCACGAGTAGTCGTTCTCGCCGAGGACGAGCTTCAGCACACCGAAGCGCTTCTCGATCCGGGCCTTGCTGCCCACCGCCGGGACACCGGCGTCGGGGTTGAAGGAGTGGAACTGGCCACCACCGGTGCCGACCACGAACGACCGCGGCCCGGTCGGGTCGATCTGGCCCTGGTCGTCTCCAGCCGGGGCGTCGGCCGGCTGGACGACGCTCATGCGGTCGAACTGCTCGTAGTTGTGGTGGTGGGACCCGAGGACGATCTCGGCGCCGGCGGCGTGGAGCATCTTCCAGTAGGTATTGGTCTTGGCCGCGTCGCTGGAGTTGCCCCCCGGGTCGTCGGCCGCCTTGTCCGGCGTGCCGTTGTCGTTCTTGGTGAAGAACCGGGCGCCGTGCCACATGGCGATGATGTGCTTGTTGTTGGCTTTGGCCTTGGCCAGGTCGGCGGCCAGCCACTGGGCCTGCGGCCCGTCCTCCCTGCAGCTGGTGCCGGTGCCCTTGACCGTGGCGCCCGGCTTCGGCTCACCGCAGGCCCAGTTCAGGGCGATGATGTGCCAGTTGCCGAGCTCGAAGGAGTACCAGCCGCTCTGGTCGGTCAGCGTCTGGCCGCCGGCCGCCTGCATCTCCTTGAGCCGCTCGTCCCAGTACAGCCGGTAGCCGGCGTTGGCCGGACCCATCTGGGTGCCGTAGTCGTGGTTGCCGGGGACGGGGTACGTCTTGTCCTTGAACTGGCCCCAGCCGTCGGACTTGCCGTACTCCCGGTTGTAGGTGTCGATGCTGCCGTCGGGATAGGCCCCGTCGCCCAGCATCAGCACCCGGGTGTGGTCCGGGTCGGCGTCGATGCCGGCCTTGATGATGGCGGCGTTCATCTCGTCGCCGGGGCTGTCGGGATCGGCGATGTCGCCGGCGGCGTAGAGGGTCCAGGTCCCCCCGGGGTGGTTCGCCTGGGCGCCGAGGGTGCCGTTGAGGACGAGGGCTGAGGACACCAGCGCCAGGGCGGTGGCCAGGCCGGTCCAGCGCTTACGCACGGTCGCTCCTTGGTTCGAGGTCAGGCGGTGGTGCGCCATCACGGAAGGACGGAGACGGAGACGATCGGACGGGCCGGCGGCGAGGCGCCGAGCGAGCCGTCGAAGGGCTTGTTGGAGAAGTTGAAGATGCCGCCGTCCTCGCCGACCATCATGTAGCCGTCGCCGTACGGCACCATCCCGGTGATGGGCTTGTTGAGCTTCGTGTTCCCGAGCGAGCCCTTGAAGTTGGCGTTGAAGGCGAAGATGCCGCCGTCGGAGGCCACCAGCCAGTAGCCGCTGCCGTCGGGGTCGGGAACGAGGGACTGCACCGGCTTGTTGAGCTTCGTGTTGCCCATCGAGCCGTGGAAGACGGCGTCACCGAAGGCGAAGATGCCGCCGTCGGAAGCGACCATGTAGTAGCCCTGGCCGGTCGCCGTGGGGATGGAGTCGAGCACCGGCCCGGCCAGCTGCACCCGGGACACGTCGCCGTGGAAGATCGCGTCGCCGAAGCGGACGGCCCGGCCCTTGTTGGTGAAGATCCAGTAGCCCTTGCCCTCTGGCGTGGCCGACAGGCTGGTGACGGTCTCGCCGGCGCCCAGCGAACCGGCCTGGATCCCGCCGAGGACCGGGGCGTCGCCGAAGCCGTAGACGTTGCCGGCGCTGTCGACGATCCAGTACCCGTTCCCGGTGGGGCTGACCTCGAGGTCGGTGGCCTTGACACCGGGCGGGAGGGTCGGGGCGCCGAGGAAGTTGGCCTGGCCGAAGGCGAAGACCTTGCCGTCCTCACCCAGCATCCAGTAGCCGTTGCGGCCCGCCGAGTTCTTGACGATGGGCTGGGTGGTCGTCGGCGTGGTCGGCGTGGTGGTCGGCCCGGGGTCGCCGCCCGGGTTGCCGCCGGGGTTGCCGCCGCCGGTGTAGGGCCCCCACGTCAGCGTGCTGATCTGGTTGAACCAGGGGTCGAGCGCCGCTTCCTTGTAGGCCTCGAAGGACGCCTGCGTGGTCCGCACGGCCCAGCCGCCTTCGGCGTCGGCCGACTTGCCGGGGATGTCGTAGTAGACCATCGCCTGGATGTCGGAGTAGGCGCCCTTCCACTTGTCCTGGTCGGGGCTGAGGCCGGCGGGGCGGGGCATGACGGTCTGGTGCGCCTTGCGCAGCCACATGGCCTTCTTGGCCCCGCCGTCCTGCTGCTCCTGCGAGCCGTACTCGCCGATCATGATCGGCTTCGTCGAGGCGCCCTTGTTGCGGGCCGCGTCGGGCTCCCGAGCCCACTTCATGAACTCGTCGAAGATCTCCAGGAAGTCCCGGTAGTCGTCTCGCCCGTTCTCGCTGTTGGAGCCGTGCCAGTTGTACCCGTCGGCCGAGACCCAGTCGACGACGTCGTCACCGGGGTAGTACTGCGGGGCGGGGATCTGGCCGCCGGTGAACGGGTCCTTCATCTTGTAGCCGTTGGCGTTGGCGCACCACACCCAGATCACGTTCTTGACGCCGTGGACGTTGACGATCCGGTTGTAGATGTAGCGCCAGGCCTTGATGAAGTCCGCGGGCTTGTGGACCAGGCTGCGCTTCTCGGCGCGCTGCCCGTCCATCTCCCAGCAGTAGCGCATGAAGAACTCGCGGGGGTAGGCCTTGAAGGCCTCGGCCGCGGCGTCGATGGCGGCGTCGAGCTCGCCGGCCGCGATCTTGAGGCTGTCACCGCACGACCAGCCGACGAGCGTGATGCGGTCCTTCTTCAGGTCGTGCTGCTCGTAGATCTCGAGCTGGACGGGCCGGCCGGCGTTCTTCTCGTTCAGGTAGAACTCGAACGGCGTCGTGTAGTGGTTGTTGATGTCGAGCTTGCGCCCGAGTTCCTGCTCGAGTTTGTAGATGCCCTGGTCCTCGTCCTCGGCCGGAACCGTGACCATCTTGTCGGGGTTCCGGGGGGTCGGAGCGGGGACCTGCTTCTTCCCGATCTCCTCCGAGTGCGTCCCGAACAGGGCGCCGGTGGCGGGCGTCAGGCGGCCGGCCGGGCGGGGAGCGTCGTAGACGTATCCGGCCTTGGGGACGTAGAGCTCGGTCGGATCGTCGTCGTCCGGCTGGGCGAACTCGGCGCCGCGGGCCGGCAGCGAGAGCGCCAGCGAGGAGCCCACGAGGCCAATCACTGCGAGGGTCGCGCGCAGCCGGAAACGCCGGCCGGTCGATCGCTCGAAGAACATGCGGTCACCTTTCGGGTACGAGCCCGATCCGGGGCGGGACGGGCGCGTTGTTCGGGGAGTGGGGGGACGCGGGGGTTGGGACCATCGGCTCTGGCCCGCGCCAGGGCTCCAATTCGCCGCGCGAAAGGTCTCTCCCTTTTCGGTAGAGACGACCACCGACAAATCTTCCGGGGCCTGGTTTCCATACCGGCGCAAACCCGGCAGATCTGTTGCAACGGTCCGCGAAGGGACCTTCAAGGAGCATCAAGACTGTTCGGCTGAAGGCCGGTTGAACCCTGCTTTTTCCACTGCGAACTACATGAAGTTCCTGGTGTGCAGGGCGGACAGCTCGGCCGCCTCGTCGGGCGGGAAACCCAGGCGGGCCAGGCGCCGGCGGCGGCCCTCGTCCATGGCGGCGATGAGCTCCTGCACCCGGTCCCAGCCGGTGGCGATCGCCTCCGGCGTCCAGGCCCCGGCGGCCAGGACGAGGAGGGCGTCGTAGACGCCGGCGTGAAGCCCGGCCGTGGAGGCGAGAACGTCGTGGCGGTGTTCCACCGCCGCTCGGAGCCGGCCTTTCAGTTCCGGTTCCGTGGTGATGCGGTGCTCGAGGTGGGCCACACCGAAAGCGACGTGGCGGGCCTCGTCGGTCAGGGCGAGATGGGCGACCCGGCGGGTCACCGGATCGGGGCCGTGCCGTTCCAGGAAGCTCAGCAGGTCGAGGAACGTGCCCTCGCCGAGCACCGAGAGCAGGAAGGCGGCCAGCGAGAAGTCGCCTTCGTCGAGGAGCGTCTGGAGCGACGCCCGTCCCCCGGCGCCGGACGTGCCGAGCGGAGCGCCGGAGAGCTCGGCCCGGCGGGTGAAGACCTCGACGTGGCGGGCCTCGTCGGCGGCCTGGACGGCCAGGAGCTGGACGACCTCCCGGAAATGCGGATGGACCCGGGCGATGAACCGGGCCGGGACGACGAGGGCCGCCTGCTCGTTCTCGATCAGATAGGTCATGACCTGGACCACGGCCGCCTCGACGGAAGGGTCCGGATGGAGCGGCGCGCTCCAGTCGACGGCGGTGGCCGGATCCCACTGGCCGGCCAGGGCCTGGGCGTAGAGCCTGGGGACGATGTCGGCCCACACCTCGTCGCGGCGGTCGAGATCGGCCTGCGGCAACGGCGGGCCGCCGTCCTCCACCAGGGCGCCCCGGGCGGCCAGGCCCCAGGTGGCGGGGGGTCGGGCGACGATGCCGTCGGGCCCCCGGCCCCCGGCCCGGACGGCACCCCGCCAGCGGGCGTCGTCGGCCGTCCCCTTGGTGACGAGGAGCTCGTCTTCCCCGCTCACGGTGTGGCCCCGACCCCGGGCCCAGGCCGCCAGATGGATCCGCAGCTGCGGGTCCCGGCCTCGCACTGCGAGCGTGTCGCCCGGGGCAAGGCCGGCCAGGGCCCGTGCGATCAGGACGTGGGCCCCGCGGTCGAAGCCGAGGTCCTCAAGGTCGATAGTCGGACCCAGCGGTGATCGCTCCGTTCCGGTCGTAGAAGCCGAGGTCGTCGACCGCCGCTTCCAGCGCCCCGTAGCCGCTCGTCCGGCCCGGCTTCCACTGCTTCAGGCCCTCGAGGTCGAGGAGGGGGCGGACGCCGGGATCGCCGTAGTCCATGGCCAGGAGCAGATCCCGGAAGCGGGCCAGGGCCGTCTCGGGGGCGGCGTCGGTCACGGTCATGTTGCAGTGGTCGTAGGGGCCGGTCTGGGTCAGCACCCGGGTGGCGCCCGACGGCAGCGTCCCCTCCCGGGTGAAGAGAAGGTGGTTGGCGTCGATCATGCAGGCGGCGTCGACCTCGCCCGCCGCCAGCGCGGCGGCGGCGTCGCGCTCGCCGCCGATGTGGTCGCCGTGGAGGCCGACGCCGACGTCGAAGCGGCGGACGTCGAAGTCCCTGCCCGGCGTGAGGCCGAGGCGCTGGAGGTGGTGCAGGGCCAGCAGCGTCGCCTGGGGCGAGTCGATGGCGCCGACGCCGACGAGCCGGCCCCGGAGATCGGCCGGTTCGGTGATGCCCGACCCGGTCCGCACCACGACCACGGTGGTCAGGTCGCAGTCCGTGTCGCGCATGGTCAGGGCGGCCACGCCGACGCCCTGCGCCTCGCCGAGGCGGCGGGCCCGGACCCAGGCCAGCGGCGAGTTCCAGGCGGCGTGGATGCGGCCGGCCAGGAGGTCCTCGACCTGCCGCTCGTAGTTGGAGTACAGGACGTAGTCGAAGTCGAGTCCCCGCTCAGCGAACCAGCGGCGGAAGCCGTCCCAGATCGTGACCACCTTGGGGTCATAGGCGACCGCGCCCATGAGAACTGTGTCGGACCCGGCCATCACTGCAGCGCCCCGACCAGCGGAAGACCGGAGATCGCCCGGCCGACGAAGTCGAGCAGGGCGTCGGTGGTGGGGGCCATCACCCGGGCGGCCAGGCTGTCGCGGAAGTGCCGCTCGATGCCCGTCTCCTTGCGGAAGGCGGCGCCGCCGCACAGCTTCATGGCCAGGTCGGTGCCGGTGGCGGCGTCCTCGGCGGCCAGCGCCTTGACCTCCAGCACCCGCAACTGGGCGTCGGGGCGGCCCGTCTCCAGGGCGGTCAGCGTGTCGCTGACGAAGGCCCGGACCCGGTCGGTGATCAGCCGGAGCCGGCCGTAGTCGTGGCGGGGAATCGGTTGCTGGATCAGGGTCTCGCCGAGGTGCTCGAGTCGGGTGCCGGCCAGGTGGTCGCCGGTCGTGGCCGTCACCGTCTCCAGGATGCCGAGGCTGAAGGCGCCGGAGAGCACGAGGAACGTCGGCAGAGCGGTGCCGAGGGCGATGTTGAGGCCTTCGCCGTCGCCGCCGAGGCGGGCGTCGAGCGGAACACGGACACCTTCGGCCTTCACCGGAATCGACCCGTTGCCCCGCAGGCCCACGCCGTCGAAGCCGCCCGTCTTCTTCACGAGGCCCTCGGCGGTGGACGGCACGAGCCAGAGGGTCATGGGGCCGGTGACCGGGTCGACCGGCCGGCTCGACCAGACGTAGCTGTCGGCCTCGGCGCCGGAGGTGACCCACGACTTGGTGGCGTCGAGCACGACCGTGCCGCCCATCGGCGAGGCGGTGGACACCGGCACCCAGAACTGCGACCGGGAACCGGCCTCGGAGAAGGCCAGCGTGGTGAGGTGGCGCCCATCGGCGATGGCCCGGCGCACGTCCGCCGGTCCGTAGGCCTCGATGGTCGCCGTGGCGGCGTAGTGCATGAGGACGACCATGGCCGTCGATCCGCAGGTGCCGGCCAGGCGGAGGACGACCTCGGCGGCGTCGCGCAGGCCGCCGCCCCCGCCGCCGACGTCTCGACCGATGGTGAGGCCGAGAAGGCCGGCCTCGCCCAGGGCCTTGACGGCCGCGGCCGGGAAGGCGCCCTGTTCGTCGGTGGTCGCTGCCGCCGGGGCGACGACGTCGGTGATGACACGTTCCAGCGCGTCGAGATGGGTGCTCAACGGTGGCCTCCTATCGGTCTCTTCGACCGCAGCCACCGGGGCCGACGCTAGAGGCGAGGGGCGGCGCTGCGGTCCTGGTCGCCCGACCGGGCGATGGGGTTGTGGGCTCAGCGCCGCAGCACTTCCGTACCTCCTACATCGGTCTTGCCGCGTCAGGCGGACCTTAGTAGGCGGGCCTGGAGCGTGTCAGCGGGTGGCCGCTTCCTGGAGGCGTTGGTCGAGCCGGTCGGCGGGGGCCTGGCCGGAGTAGATCTCATCGAAGGTCCAGTCCGGCTGCTTGGCCCGGTGGCGCTCGTCGATGATCGCCCGTCCGTCGTCGGTGATGTCGACCAGGGGGGCGATGAGGACGGGGTCGTCGGGGACGGCGGCGTCCTCGAAGTGGGCTCGCACGGCGTCGGGGAACAGCTCCAGCAGGCTGCCGATGACGCGCTGCTGCTGACCGGCCAGGCCGCAGCGGGCCTCGTCGCCCACGGTGGTGACGCGGGAGGCGAGCTCCTCGGCGTCGTCGGCCTGGGGCTGGCCGCACACGACGCGGGAGAGGATCTCGGCGATGGCGAGGCCGTCCTGCTTGCAGGGGGTGCACTGGCCGCAGGACTCCACGGCCAGGAAGCGGGCCACGCCGGCGGCGGCCGCGGCCAGGTCGTCGGCCTCGCTGAAGACGAGGAACCCGGCGGCGCCGAGACCGGTGCCGGCGGCCTGCATCGCTTCGTAGGTGACCGGCGTGTCGAGCCGGTCGCCGGGGAGGAACGGGTTCGCCACGCCGGAGAGGACGGCCCGGATCGGCGCGCCTGGGCCGCCGATCGTCTCGATGACCTCCCTCAGGGGAGTGCCCATCTCGAATTCCGCCACCCCGGCCCTGCGCCCACCGCCGGAGACGGTGCAGATGACCGTGCCGGGTGATTCGTCGGTGCCGGCCTGACGGAACCACTGGGCGCCCTCGGCCAGGATGCCGGGGATGTTGGCCAGCGTCTCGGCGTTGTTGACCAGCGTCGGGGCGGCCGGGGTCTGTCCGCCGGGGCTGGCCAGCACGGAGCCGGCGGCCGACACCGGGTCGGGCCCGACGTCGTCGACGCCGTGGCGGAAGGGCGGAGCGATGCGGGGGAAGGGCTCGCGGCCGTCGACGACCTCGAGGAGGGCCGTCTCCTCGCCGTAGAGGTATTCCGAAGGCCCCTCGAACAGGACCAGCTGACGGTCGGTCCAGCCCGCCTTGGCGATCTCGTCGAGGGCGAGGTTGAGCCGGTGCACTTCCCGCTCGAACGAAGCCTTCACCGCGATGACCACGGGGTCGGCGTCCAGCGCCTCGGCCGCGATCAGGGCCCCTTCGATGACGCGATAGGGGTTGCGCCGGAGCAGCATCCTGTCCTTGAAGGAGCCCGGCTCGCCCTCGGTGCCGTTCACGACGACGGACGCTCGCACCCCTTGGGGGTCGTTGGCGGCCACCGTGGCCCACTTGCGTCCGGTGGGAAAGCCGGCGCCGCCCCGCCCCCGGAGCCCGGAGGCGATGACCTCCTCGATGACCGCCTCTGGCCCGAGCTTGCGGGCGGCGGCGAGCCCTCGCCCGCCGCCGGCGGAACGGTAGGCGGCGAAGTCCCGGACGGGTTCGGGATCGAGCAGGCGCGTAATGGTGAACATGCCTTCCGCGTACCGCAGCGCCAGGCCTGGCAAACCCGGCCAGCGGGCGGTCGCGGATGCCGTTCGGGGCCGGCGGGTACAAGTGCCGCAAAGGCATGCAACCCGTCCGAATCCGAGGAGACGTCATGGGTCAGAAGAACGAGCCCTATTACGGCGAGGACACCGACCATCACCCGCACATGGGTGAGCGCGAGGAGCCGGAGGGCACCGAGAACAAGAACAAGCGAATGTCGACCGGTACCACGGCCAGCGACGAAACCGGTGCCGACATGGACGACGCCGGGAAGACGGGCATGCGCCCCACCGGCTCGGGCGGCAGCGCCCCGCCGCCGCAGAACCGCTAGGTCCCTCACCTTCCGGCGGGGCCAGGGGGGATGGGGAGCGCGCAGTCGACACCGGCTGTGCCTCCCCGCCCCGCCGGTGTGCCGGTAACGTCCGGCCGTGCCTCCTCGACCGTCCAGCGGGCGCACGTCGGCCGTCGACCTGCCCGACGAGTGGTACGTCGCCTGCCTGGCCTCCGAACTCGGCCGGCGCCGGCCGCTGGCCCGGACCGTGCTCGGCACCCCGCTCTGCCTCTTCCGGGACGGCGACGGCCGGGCGGCGGCGATGGTCGACCGCTGCCCGCACCGCAACGTGCCGCTGTCGCTCGGGCGGTTGCGGGACGGGCTGCTGGAGTGCCGCTACCACGGCTGGCGCTTTGACGGAACGGGCGCCTGCCGGGCGATCCCGGGACTGTGCGCCGAGGATCCGACGCGCCGGGGGCGGGCGGCCGAGTCGGTGCCGTGCGTCGAGCAGGACGGGTTCGTCTGGGTCTATCCCGGTTCGGCGGAACCGCCTCCGGGCGGCCCGCCGTTCCGCTTTCCCTGCGTCGAGGACCCGGCCTACGACACGGTGCGCCGATCGCTGCATTCGGCCGGCACCGTGCACGCGGTGGCCGAGAACGCGCTGGACGTTCCCCATACCGCCTTCCTCCACGGTGGGCTGTTCCGGGGCGCCGGACGGGAGCCGGTGGAGATCGACGTCGTGGTGCGGTCGGGGCCCGACCGGATCGAGGCCGAGTACATCGGCGAACCGCGGCCGCCGGGCGTGGCCGGCCGGCTGCTGGCCCCGGGCGGGGGAGTGGTGCAGCACTGGGACCGCTTCATCCTGCCGTCGATCGCCCAGGTCGAATACCGGCTGGAGGACAACCACCTGCTGGTGACGTCGGCCCTCACGCCTGTCACGCCGACCGACACCCGCCTCCACTCCGCCGTGACCTTCTCCCTGCGGGTGCCCCACGCCCTGATCAGGACGGTCATCCCGCCGGTCGCGGGGCTGATCTTCGCCCAGGACGCCCGGATTCTCCGCCGCCAAGCCGAGACGATCGAACGCTTCGGCGGCGAGCAGTTCTCCTCCACCGAGATCGACGTCCTCGGCCAGGGCATCCTCCGCCTCCTCCGCCGCGCCGAACGCGGCGAGTCCGGCACAGACCCGTCCGAAGACGGGCCCGCCGAACGCCGCCTCCGGATGCGGGTCTGACGTCGGCTCCGTTGGCTCGAAAGGTGGCCGCGACGCGCTGACCCCGCTCACGGTCCCGTCCAAACCGCAACCGGTTGCGTTTGGATGCCGCTTTTGGGGTCAAACCGCAACCAGTTGCGGTTCGGGCAAGATCTGAAGCGTCAGGCCGATTGCGGCAGGGATGGCGGCAGGGCGGGTGGTTCCCACAGGACACTGGTCAGCAGCTTGCGTAGCCGCGTCGCTGATGGGCGGATATCGAAGCGGTCGGCCCGCTCGATCCGCCAGCTGACCGCCTCGATCTCGTCCTGGCGATCGTCGTCGTGCTTCCAGCGGCGGGGACCGTGAAACTCGTCGCCGTCGTATTCCAGCCCGAACCGCCATGGGGCCCATCCGAAGTCGACCTTGGCGATGAATCGCCCGTCGTGGTCCCGGATGACGTACTGACACTCTGGGGCCGGCAGGCCCCACTGGCGGAACAGACGCAGGAGGTGCGCTTCCTTGACGCTCCGGGGTGGCACCCCACCGGAATAGGGGCCCAGCGCCTCGGCCAGCAGTTCCCCGCCTCGGACCGGTCCGGCGCGGTCGTGAGCCGCCCGTATCCGGGGCATCGTGGCGAGCCCACGACCAATTGCTGCATCGACGAGCGAGTTCAGGGCGTCCTGGTCGAGCAGGGCGGCGCAGTCCACGATCGTGCGGCCGATGCGTGTGACCGGGAAACCGTTGACTCGGCAGCGATCGGGCCATCCGACGGTCGCGTGGTGAGCCACCAGACCTCCCTTGCGCCCGGAGGCCGTCCGGGGCACGGTCACATGGGGAATCTTCGGCGCCTTCGCCAGCCCATACAGGGCGGCGGCGCTCATGTGCGACACCAGCGCGCCCGGCGGGCTGGCCAGAAGGGCAACCCACAGGTCCTGCTGCCAAGTCATCGGGCTCCCGGGCAGGCGAAACACCGATCTGGCCGCCGTCACGGAGAGGCGCTTCGACCGCACCCGCCGGCGAACGCCCCGGATCGAAAGCCCCGCCTCGGTCAGCTGCCGAAGGCTGATGGCCCCTTCCTGACTCTCCGCGACCTCCGCCACCCGCTCATCGGCACAATCCTGATCAGCGCGGTCTTCAGGTCCGGTGTCCTCTGCCATGGGGCGTCAGTCTGCTGGCGCAGCCAGGGGCGACGCTCACGAATTTCGGCGTCCTCACGCCAAACCGCAACCGGTTGCGTTTGGATGCCGCTTTTGGGGTCAAACCGCAACCGGTTGCGGTCTCGACCGGGCTTGCGGCGGGGTCAGGGGCGCGTGGCGGCGATCACCCGGAGGGCGTTCGTTCCGAGAACCCGGCGGATCCTCGGTTCGGGCCAGCCTCGGGCGAGCATGTTTTCGACGAGGACGGGGAGCTCCAGGCAGGTGGGCATGTCCCGGGGGGTCACGATCATCCCGTCCCAGTCGCTCCCGAGGGCGGCGACGTCTTCGCCGCCCACGGCGATGGTGTGCTCCAGGTGGCGGACGATCGCTTCGGCGCCGACCCTCCAGGAGGGCCGCCCGAGAAAGCCGCGGTGGTACATGATCCCGATCACGCCGCCGCGGTCGGCGATGGCCCGGATCTGCTCGTCGTCGAGGTTTCGCCAGGACCGGTGCACGGCGGAGATACCGGTGTGGGTCACGACCGGCGGCCGCGCCGGGCTACAGGCGTCGAGCACCTCGAGGGCGTCGAAGAACGTCCGGCGGGAAGCGTGGGCGAGGTCGACCAGGATCCGCCGCTCGTCGAGGGCCTCGACCATCGCCCGGCCGGTGGCCGTCAGACCGCCCCGACCGCGGCTCCGCCCGAGCGGTGAGGAGGTCGCCCCGAGGAACGAGTCGGTCAGATGCATGAGCGTCACCCGCAGCAGCGTCCCGGCCGGCACGAGCCGTACGTCGTCGGGGCGATCGAAGGCGTTCGCACCCTGGACGGCCAGGTGAATTGTGAGCCGTTTCGTCGACCCTGAGGTTGCGCTTGAGATTGGCGTTGACTGTGAGGTGGAGGTCAAGCGTTGCAGCCGGTCGAGGTTGGCGAGCAACGTCGAGGTGCGGGCCCCGGGCCGGCGGGCCGGGTTCGTGGCGATTGACAGGACGACGGCGGAGAGCCCCGCCTCGCTGAGGCGCGGCAGATCGGCCTGGCCGAACCAGCGGGCGCGCAGGAGCCCCGGCCCATGGGCGGCGGTCAAGTCGTAGCGGAAGATCCGGGTCCAGACGAACGTCTCGACATGCATGTCGACGACCTCGCAATCCCGGTAGAGGGCGAGCGCGGCAGAGCCCACTGTGGTCATGCCGCAGCCTGCGCCGTTCTGGCGTTCGATTTCCGCTGTATTCCGGTAAACGAACGCCAGAACGCAGGAGCCGTCGGCCGGGCGGCGGCGCTTACCCGGCTTCGGCCTGGTTCGGGGGGACCAGCTCCACCCAGGTCTTGCCCGGGGTGAGCTTCACCTCGGCGCCGGAGGCGTCGGTGTAGCGGGTGATGTCGGTGTCGGAGCGCTTGGACCAGCGGCACGGGATCAGCATGCCTCCGGTGAGGACCCAGGCGTCGCCCTCGCCGATCACGTCGGCTTCGGGCACGGCCGTGCCGGTGCTGTCGACCTGCCCGGTGTCGTGGTAGGTCACGAACTGGACAACCACGTTGGCCGGCGTCACCTGCTTCCCGGCGGCATCGACGTGGATCTCGCCGTTCTGCGTCCGGCGCCAGCCCTTGGCGGTGGCGTCCCACTCCCAGATCGCTTCGGTGAGGCGGTGGGCCTGCCAGTAGACCCGGGCCCGGCTGGCCGTGCGGGCACCGGGGCCGGAAGGCGCCTCTCCCGGCGAGCGCCAGGCGAACAGCGCCGGCGGCGGCACCGCCCCGTCCGGCGCCAGGTCGAAGAGCTTCTCCGTCTCCGAGAAGAGGTTGTAGGGCGACGGCCGCCCGCTGTCCCGGTGGTACCGGTCGGGATGGGCGTCGAAGCCGACGTCGACCAGCGGCGCCTCGTGGACGTAGCGCTGGAAGGTGGCGTTGGCCCCGGAGTAGGCGAACAGCGGGCGGCGCAGCGCGCTGATCACCCGGATGTCGGTCGAGCGGGCCGAGCGGACCGGCCCGACCGGTTTGGAGTCCTGGGAGTGGAAGAGGGCGGCGAAGCGGGTGATGCCGCCCTCCACGCCCTCCTCGAAGACCACGTCGGCCTGGTTCAGTCCGATCTGGGGGCGGGCGTTGGGGGCGTTGTCGATCTTGACCACGAGGACGGGCCGGCGGGCGCGCACGATGTCCATCGGCAGGCCGGTGAGCGGGGACGCGGCCGTCGTCGGCGGGGCCGGGACGGTGGCCGGCAGCTTCTGGGTCACCGGAGGGGCGGCGACGGTCGACGGTGGAGCCTTCGGCTGCGGTTTGGTGGTGGCGGTGGTCGACGTCGCCAGGCGCGTGGTGGTCGTCGTCGGCTTGGGCCGGGGACGGGTCGTCGTGGTGGTCGACGACGTGGTGGTGGGCGCCGGGTTGATCGTCTCGACCCGCAGGAGATCCGTCCCGCAGGCGCTGCCGGAGACGAACAGGAGGGCGAGGAGAACGCGTCGGAAACGAGCCATGGGCGCAACCGACCGTAGCGGGACGCCCTCCGAAACGGGTGGATATTTCCCAACCCGGTCAGGCCGCCCTTGACCGGCGGGGCGCCGGGGTCGAAGCAAGAACAGATGTACACGCGGCCTCTCGACGACCTCAGCGCGCCCTCCGTTCCCGCCGACGGGCAGGACGGCCCGGCGGCCGGCGCCCCCGGCGCGGTGGAGGTCATCCGCACCGACGGGCTCACCAAGACCTACGGCGCGCGGGGTGGTGTCGCACCGATCACGGCGGTGGACCACCTGGCGCTGTCGGTCCGGGCCGGCGAGGTCTTCGGGCTGCTGGGCCCCAACGGCGCCGGGAAGACCACGACCGTCGGCATGCTCACCACCCGGGTCGTGCCGACCTCGGGCCGGGCGCTGGTCGGCGGGGTCGATGTCGTCGCCGACCCGTCGCGGGCCAAGCAGGTCATCGGCGTCGTGCCCCAGTCGAACACCCTCGACCGGGACTTGACGGTCTGGGAGAACCTGTACTTCCACGGCCGGTACTTCGGGATGGACGGCGAGGAGGCGACGGAGGAGGCCGGCCGGCTGCTGGAGCAGTTCCGCCTGGCCGACCGGGCCAAGGCCAACGTCGCCACACTCTCCGGCGGCATGGCCCAGCGGCTGATGGTGGCCCGGGCGATCATGCACCGGCCCCGCATCCTGTTCCTCGACGAGCCGACCGCCGGCCTCGACCCCCAGAGCCGCATCGCCCTGTGGGAGCTCCTCTCCGAGCTCCACACCGCCGGCCAGACGATCCTCCTCACCACCCACTACATGGAGGAGGCCGACCGGCTCTGCGACCGGGTGGCCATCATGGACCACGGCCGGATCCTGGCCCTCGACAGCCCGGCCGCGCTCAAGCGCTCGCTGGGCGCCGACACGATCGTCCGGGTCGGAGCCGAGGGCGGCGATGATCCGGGCAGCCTGCGCCGCCTCGCCGCCGTGCTGGCGGCCATGGACGGCGCCCGTTCGGCCCACGTCACCGACGGCGGCGTCCTCCTCTACGTGTCGGGCCCGGTGGCCCGCACCCTGCCCCGGATCTTCTCGGCGGCCGAGACCAACGGCTTCGCCGTCACCGATCTGTCGGTGACGGAGCCGACCCTCGAAGCGGTGTTCATCACGCTCACCGGCAAGGAACTCCGGGATTGATCGACACGAGTGCGCTCCGTCCCCGGCGGGCCGCCGCCCTCACCGCCTTCCGGGCGCTCCTGTTGCGGGACCTCGCCGTCCTGCGCAAGGAGCTCCCGATCTTCGTCGTCCGCACGGTCATGCAGCCGCTGCTGCTGCTCTTCGTCTTCACCTACGTGTTCCCGCGGATCGGCCAGGCCGTCGGCGGGCCGGGCGCCGCCGCCGAGTTCTCGACCATGCTGGTGGCGGGCGTGGTGGCCACGGCCATGATCTTCCAGGGCATCCAGGCCGTCGCCCTGCCGCTGGTGCGGGAGTTCGGCTACACCCGGGAGATCGAGGACCGTGTGCTGTCTCCGCTGCCGGTGTGGGGGGTGGCGGTGGAGAAGATCGTCTCCGGCGCCCTCCAGGCGCTCATCGCCGGCGCCATCGTCTTCCCCCTGGCGGCCGTCGTCCCCACGAGCGACGTCCACCTCGATGTCAGCTGGCCGGCGCTGCTGGCCGTGGCCCCGCTGGCCGCCCTTACCGGGGCGGCGCTCGGGCTGGCGCTCGGCACCCGGGTCCAGCCGCAGCAGGTGCCGCTCATGTTCTCGGTGATCGTGATCCCCATCACGTTCCTCGGCGCCACGTACTACCCCTGGGCCCGCCTGACGCCGATCCCCTGGCTCAAGGTCGCGGTGCTGGTGAACCCGCTGGTGTACATGAGCGAGGGCTTCCGCATGGCCCTCACGCCGGTCGCCCACATGCCCGCTCCGGCCATCTACGCCGCTCTGGCCGCCTTCCTCCTGGTCCTCGGCTGGCTCGGCGTCGACGGCTTCCGCCGCCGGGTCCTCGGCTAGACCGACACCCCCGGCACTGCCGCCGTAACGGTCGTCGCGTAACGAAACGTTACGAAACGACCGGCACCCGGACGCTGGGGCGCAGGAGCGAGCGGCGGTAGGCGACGAGGTCCTCGATCGTGACCCGGACCAGGTCGTGGTCGGCGGCCAGGCGGTCGAGCTCCGGCCCCCGGGCGATCGTCCCGTCGTCGTTGAGGACCTCGCAGATGACGGCGCAGGGCGCCAGGCCGGCCAGGCGGGCCAGGTCGACGGCCGCTTCGGTGTGGCCGGTCCTGGTCAGGACGCCGCCCTCCCGGGCCCGCAACGGGAAGACGTGGCCGGGCCGGACGAAATCGCTCGGGCCGGACCAGGGGTCGAGCACCGCCCGGATCGTGGCCGACCGGTCGGCGGCCGAGATGCCGCTGCCGACGCTGGAGTGGTCGATCGAGACGGTGAACGCCGTGTCGCAGCCCGCCTCGGTGACCATCGGCCCGATGCCGAGGCGGTCGAGGCGGCCGCCGTCGCAGGGCATGCAGACCAGACCCCGGCCGTGCCGGAGCATGAAGGCGATGGCCTCCGGCGTCACCCACTGGGCGGCCATGGTCAGGTCGGCCTCGTCCTCCCGGTCGGGGCCGTCGGAGACGAGGACCATCTCGCCCCGCTGGATGCGGCGCAGCGCCTCGAGCACCGCCGCCTCGCCGGTCAGGACCTGGGTTCCCCGGTGGAACGTCACCGGGCCGCTCCCGGCAGCAGGACGACCATCCGGCAGCCCGTCGGCGCCCGGCGCTCGGCCCGGATGTCGCCTCCGTGGAGGTCGACGATCCAGCGGGCGATGGCCAGGCCGAGGCCGGCCCCTCCCGCGCTCGACGAGCGGGCCGTGTCGGCCCGGTAGAAGCGTTCGAACACCCGGCTCGCCTCCTCTTCGGGGATCCCTGGTCCCTCATCCAGAACTTCGATCGCCACCCGCCCCTTGTCGGGCCGGGCTCGAACCTCGACCTTCCCCCCGGTGGGTGAGTGCCGAATGGCGTTCTCGAGCAGGTTGGCGACCACCTGGTGCACCCGCTCCGGGTCACCGTCGGCCACGAGCCCTGGCTCCTCCACCGACACCGAGACTTGCACATGAGGGGCATGCAGCCGGGACTCGTCGGCTGCGTCCTCCAGCACCGGCCGCACCTCGAACGAGCTCCGCTGGAGCGGGATCGCCCCCGATTCCAGCCGGGACAGGTCGAGCAGCTGGGTCACCAGCCGGCCGAGGCGCTCGGCCTGCTTGAGCATCGTGCGCAGCCGGTCCGGGTCGGGCGGCTCGACGCCGTCGACCAGGTTCTCCAGCCCCGCCTGGAGGGCGGTGATGGGGGTGCGCAGCTCGTGCGACACGTTGGCCACCAGGTCGCGGCGCATCCGGTCGACCTCGGCCAGGTCCGTCGCCATCTGGTTGAAGGCCCGGGCCAGCTCCCCGACCTCGTCCCGGGAGCTGGCGGTCACCCGGCGGCCGTAGTCGCCCCGGGCCATGGCCCGGCTGGCCGAGGCCATCTCCCGCAGGGGCGACGTCATCCCCCGGGCCAGGAGCTGGACCATGAGCAGCGCCAGGCTCCCGGCGGCCAGGCCCGACAGCACCGGCGAGACGCCGGCCCGGACGCCGAAGTCGACCACGATCACGGTCACGATGACGGCCGCCACGATGACCGTGCCGAGCTTCCACTTGATCGACGGCAGCCCATCGAGCGGCCGGCGGGGGATCGGATTCACTGCGGTCCGTTCGCTCGCCCGGGGGTCGGGGGGTGTCCCCCAGGAGAAGAGAGCTCGTCGTCTCCCGCCGCGTATCCGACGCCGTGGACGGTGCGGATGACGCTCGCTCCCAGCTTGCGCCGCAGGGCCTGGACGTGGGAGTCGACGGTGCGGGCCCCGAACCCGTCCCGGTAGCCCCAGATGTCGGCCAGCATCTGCTCCCGGGTGAAGACCACCCCCGGCTTGCCGCCGAGGAGGGCGAGGATGTCGAACTCGGTCGGCGTGAGGTGGACGGGCTCGCCGTCGAGGGTCGCCCGGCGGGTGGCCGGCTCGAGGGCCACCCGGCCCAGGCGCAGCACCCGGCCGGCGGGGTCGGCGGCGGAGGCCGTCTCGGCGGCGCGGCCGACGCGGCGGAGGATGGCGTGGACCCGGGCCACGAGCTCCCGGGGACTGAACGGCTTGGTGAGGTAGTCGTCGGCGCCGACGGCCAGGCCGACGAGCAGGTCCGTCTCCGAATCCCGGGCCGTCAGCATGAGGACGGGCACCGGCCGGTCCTTCTGGATCCGCCGGCAGACCTCGAGACCGTCGAAGCCCGGGAGCATGAGGTCGAGGACCACGAGATCGGGCCGGGACCGCTCGACCAGGGCCACGCCGGACGGCCCGTCCGCCGCCACCTCGACCTCGAAGCCCTCGCTCCGCAGCCGGGCGGCGACCGCGGCGGCGATGGTTTCCTCGTCCTCGATCACCACGACTCTGGCCACATCTGGAGGATAGGGAACTGCGCGCGGAGAGCGCTCAGACAGGATGTGGAGATTTGACGGAGACGCCGGCGTGGCGCTCCAGGACGGCGCTGACCTCTTCGTCGGTGGTCGGGGAGAAGTCGACGTAGGCCTGGCCGACGGCCAGGAACCGGGCCGGCATGCGGACGCAGATCACCTCGTCGGCCTCGTCCCGCAGCGCCCGGCAGGTGTCGACCGATCCGACGGGCACGGCCACCACCATGGCCTTCGGCTGCTGGGCTCGGAGCGCCTGGAGGGCGGCCCGCATGCTGGCCCCGGTGGCCAGGCCGTCGTCGACCAGGATCACGCTGCCGCCCCTCACGTCGAGCGGCGGGCGGTCGCCGCGGTAGGCCCGCTCCCGGCGGGCCAGCACCTCGGCCTCCCGGCGGGCGATGGCCTCGACCTCTTCGGGGCTGACCCCCAGCCGCTCGATGACCGGCTGGTTGAGGACCCTGACGCCGCCGCTGGCGATCGCCCCCATGGCCAGCTCCTCCTGGCCGGGAACCCCGAGCTTCCGGACGAGGAACACGTCGAGCGGAGCGGCCAGGATCCGGGCCACTTCACCGGCCACCGGCACGCCGCCCCGGGGCAGGCCCAGCACGACCCGGGGCTCGGGGCAGTACTCGAGGACGCCGGCGTCGATGAGCCGCCAACCGAGGGCCTGCCCGGCGTGCCGTCGGTCCCGGAACCGGGTTACTTGGGTTCGAACCCCCATCGGCACCCCCTGATCGGGCCAGCTAGGTCAACCGGCGCTGCAGTTCCTCGGGGAACTCGGGGAAGAAGCGGCTGACGTCCTCCAGTGAGAACTCCGGCAGGATCGACGTGTGTGGCTCCCGTTCCAGCAGGAAATCGATCGTCTCCCGGACGATCAGCTCCTGGTCCACGTCGCTGAGCAGCAGGTCGTCGAGGAACGCCTCCGGCAGCCGGACCCGGTGTCCGCTGATCTGGTTCCCTTCCTCCACCTCGACGCCGAACTCGTTGGGGGCCATCGGCACCACTCTCATCGTCGTCATGAGCGTCCTCCTACCCGACCGGAGGCTTCCTCGACACTGCTCCTGGGTACGTCGCCAACGTGTCCGAACGTGCCTTCGTGTTCGCGCCCGATCCGCTCCTGACCGTCACGGTAGAGGCCGGGAGCGAAGGTGACGAGATCCATCTTCACGCCGGCGGCCAGGGGTTCTGGGTCGCCCAGATGATCGCCAACCTCGGCGTCGAGGTGTCGCTGTGCGGGCCGTTCGGCGGCGAGAGCGGCCGGGTCGTCCGCACCCTGACCGACCAGGACGCCAGCATCCGGGTCCGGGCCATCGAGACCGTCGGCTCCAACGGGACCTACATCCACGACCGGCGCAAGGGGGAGCGGGTCACGGTGGCCGAGTCGCCGCCCGACCCCCTCGGCCGCCACGAGCTCGACAACCTCTACGGCGCCGCCCTCCTCGGCGGCCTGGAGTCCGAGGTGGCGGTGCTGGCCGGCCCCGGCCCCTGGGAGACGCCGGTGATCCCGGCCGACCACTACTGCCGGCTGACCACCGACCTGCGGGCCAACGGCAAGGCGGTGATCGCCGACCTCTCCGGCGAGCCCCTGCAATGCGCCCTGGCCGGCGGCCTCACCGTCCTCAAGGTCAGCCACGAGGACCTGAAGGACGACGGCCGGGTCGAGGCGGCCGGCGAGGAGGACCTGATCCGGGCGATGTTCGCCCTGCACGACGAGGGCGCCGACAACGTCCTGATCACCCGGGCCGAAGAGCCGGCGCTGGCGCTGGTCGACGGGGCGATCCTGACGATCCGCCCACCCGTCCTCCAGGTGGTCGACCACCGGGGCGCCGGCGACTCCATGACCGCCGGCGTCGCCGCCGGGCTGGCCAAGGGCTTCGACATCCTGCAGGCCCTGCGCCTCGGGGCGGCGGCCGCCGCCCTCAACGTGACCCGCCGGGGGCTGGCCACCGGCGACCGGCGGGAGATCGAGCGGCTGGCCGACCACATCGAACTCGAAGAGCGGGAGGTTCAAGAAGAAGTGAGGTCTGCATGAGCATCGAAGAGGAGGTCTCACTCGAGGAGTTGGGCCGGCGGACGGCGGTGCCGGAGGACACTCTCCGGCCCCCCGACGAAGGCCGCCCCTGGCGGTGCCTGGTCACCAACGACGACGGCATCGGCAGCGAGGGCCTCCGGGTGTTGGCCGGAGTGGCCCTGGATGCAGGCTTCGAGGTGGTGGTGGCGGCGCCGATGCAGGAATGCAGCGGGGCCAGCGCCTCGATCACCGCCGTCGAGGAGGACGGGCATTTCGTGGTCGAGCCCCGATCGCTGCCCGGGCTGGAGGACACCTGCACGGTGCTGGCCGTCGGCGGGCTGCCGGCGTTCATCGCCCTCACCGCCATGCGGGGGGCGTTCGGGCCGGCCCCCGACATCGTCCTGTCGGGCATCAACAGCGGGCCCAACACCGGCTACGCCGTCCTCCACTCGGGGACGGTGGGGGCGGCGCTCACCGCCTCGACGTTCGGGGCCCGGTCGATGGCCGTGTCGCTCAACGTCCGCACCCGCACGGTGTCGGGCGCCGGGGTGCCGGAGTCGCGGCGGTCGAGACTCTGCTGGGACACGGCGGCCGAGTTCGCCCGCCGCACGCTGACCACGCTGCTCCGGTCCGAGCCGGGGGCGGTGTTCAACATCAACGCCCCCAACATCCCCCTCGACGAGGTGAAGGGCTTCCAGGAGGCCCGGCTGGCCCGCTTCGGTGCGGTGCAGACCAACGTGGCGGAACGGGGCGAGGGCTACGTGAAGGTGGCCCTGGCCGAGATCGACGCCGAATACGAACCGGGGACCGACGCGGCGCTGATCGCCGCCGGCTACGCCACGATCACACCGCTGCAGGCGGTGTGTGAGGCGGGGCCGGAGGCGCGCCCGGCGGAGTTCGCCGCCCGGTCCACCGGAGGATGAGGGCGTCGACCCGCTCGACCGCCACTCGCCAGGCCCCGAAGCCCATGACCACCAGACCGAACGAGGCCACCACGGTCGAATGGACGAAGGTCGCAACCGTAAGCGCCGCCCCGGCCAGGAGGAGGAGCAGGCCGATCCAGCCCGCGGTGGCCCGGAACAGGGCCGTGCCGAGACCGGCCAGCCGCCGCTTGGGCGGCGGGGGCGGTCCGTCCTGACCGGTGAGCTGGCGGGCGAGCCAGGGATCCCCGATCGATTCCGCCAGCCCCGCCAGCGCCTCACGCTCCCGGTCGGTCAGCACGATGCCTTCGTCCCTCACGGCGTCCTCCTCGGCGCACATCGTTCCGGACCGTCAACCGGGAGCTACCCCGACGGCAGGCCCCCGACACTCGATTCGGCAGGAACGGGCCTGGGTTGCAGTGGGCGCCGAGCGGGTAGCGGCTTTTGCGATATCCGTTCTGACACACTGCGCAGGTGCCCCATGTCGGTGAACGAGATCACGGTCGAGGCGCCACCGCCGGCGGTGTGGGAGGTGCTGGCCGATCCGCCGTCCTACGAGGAGTGGGTGGTCGGCAACAAGGACGTCCGCGGCCACGACCCCGGCTGGCCCAGTCCTGGCAGCGAGTTCCACCACACCGTCGGGTTCGGGCCGCTGGCGGTGAAGGACAAGACCGTGTCACTGGAGGCTGCCCAACCCCGACGGCTGGTGATGAACGTCCGGGCCCTCCCCGTCGGCCATGGAGTCGTCACGCTGGAGCTGACCGAGGCCGGGGCGGGCACGGTCGTGCGGATGGAGGAGCGGCCGGCCGGCGGCCCCATGCGGTTGCTGTGGCCGGCCTTCGACCCGCTGGTCAAGCTGCGCAACGCCGAGACGCTCCGCCGGTTGAAGCGCCTGGCCGAGAGCCGGCACGAGTCCCGCACCCGCCGCTGAGGCCGGTGTGATGGCCGGCCCCGAGGCTGACGCCGTCGTCATCGGAGCCGGGCCCAACGGGCTCGTGGCCGCCAACCTGCTGGCCGACGCCGGCTGGAGCGTGGTGGTCCTGGAGGCGGAGCCCGACCCCGGCGGCGCCGTCCGCAGCGGCGAGCTGACCGAGCCGGGGTTCGTCCACGACCGCTTCAGCGCCTTCTACCCGCTGGGCGCGGCGTCGCCGGTCATCGGCGGCCTGGGGCTCGAACGCTACGGCCTGCGGTGGCGGCGCTCGCCGCTGGTTCTCGCCCATCCGCTGCCGGACGGGCGCTGCCCGGTCCTGTCGATGGACCTCGACGAGACCTGCGCCTCGCTCGACGCCGCCGACCCGGGCGACGGCGACGGCTGGCGGCGGCTCTACGGCCTGTGGGAGCGGGTCGGCGGGCCGCTGGTCGAGGCGCTCATGACGCCGTTCCCGCCGGTGCGGGCCGGCGTCCGCATGGCGGCCCGGCTCGGCCCCGCCGGGCTGGCCCGGTTCGGCCGCCTCGCCCTGCTGCCGGTGCAGCGCCTGGCCGACGAGGAGTTCTCGGGGGACGGGGCGCCGTTGCTCCTGACCGGCGCCGCGCTCCACACCGACCTGGCGCCGGACAGCTCGGCGTCGAGCCTCTTCGGGTGGCTGCTGTGCGGACTGGGGCAGCAGGTCGGCTTCCCGGTGCCGGAGGGCGGCGCCGGACGGCTCACGGCGGCGCTGGTGGCCCGGCTGGAGGCCCGGGGCGGGCGGCTGGTGTGCGACACCCGGGTGAGCCGGATCCTGGTCCGGGACGGCCGGGCGGTCGGCGTGGTGACTGCCGGGGGCGACGAGGTGACGGCCGGGCGGGCCGTGGTGGCCGACGTCGGGGCGCCGGCGCTCTACCGGGACATGGTCGGCCCGGAGCATCTCCCGGGCCGGGTCCTCGACGACCTGCGCCGCTTCCAGTACGACAACTCGACGGTCAAGGTCGACTGGGCCCTCGACGGGCCGATCCCCTGGGCGGCCGAGGACGCCCGGCGGGCCGGCACCGTCCACTTGGCCGACGGCATGGACCACTTCATCGAGGCGTCGTGCGACCTGATGATCGGCCGGATCCCCGCCCGCCCCCACCTGGTGATCGGCCAGATGGCGGTGGCCGACCCGACGCGGAGCCCGGCGGGGACGGAGACGGCCTGGGCCTACACCCACGTCCCGCAGAAGGTCCGGGGCGACGCCGGCGGGGAGCTCAAGGGCCTGTGGGACTTCGCCGAGGCCGAGGCCTTCGCCGACCGCATCGAGGCGCAGATCGAGCAGCTCGCCCCGGGGTTCCGGTCACGGATCCGGGGCCGCTACGTGGCGACGCCCCCGATCCTGGAGGCGGCCGACGCCAACCTGGTCGGCGGGGCGGTCAACGGCGGCAGCGCCCAGCTGCACCAGCAGCTGATCTTCCGGCCGATCCCCGGGCTGGCCCGGGCGGAGACCCCGATCCGCGGCCTGTATCTCGGCTCGGCGTCCGCCCATCCCGGCGGCGGGGTCCACGGCGCCTGCGGTTCCAACGCCGCCCGGGCCGCCCTGGCCTGGGACCGGCTCCAGTCGGCCCGGATCCTGGCCGCCGGCGCGGCCGGTGAGATCGCCCGCCGGGCCCGCCGGGCCGGCTGAGCCACGCTCCGGGGTCGGACATCGCACCGCCCTCGGCACGTATGGTGGGCACGTGTTGGGGATGCGGCGCCGGGGGGCGGGTCGGCCGGGAGTCGGAGCGGTCGCGCTCGCCCTCCTGATCGGCGGCCTGACCGGATGCTCCCCCGGGGGCGGGACCAGTCTGGCGGCGGGGGAGCGGCTGCCGGACGGGCAGTGGCGGGGCGGGGCGTTCGTGGTGTCGGCCTCCGAGCCCGAGCACCTCGTGCCGGCCAACGCCACCACCACCCGCGACGGGCAGATCCTCTCCGCCCTCTTCACCGGCCTGGTGGAGTACGACCTGCGGACGGCGGAGCCCCGCAACGCCATGGCCGAGTCGATCCACTCCGACGACCAGCGGCGGTGGACGATCCGCATCAAGCCCGGCTGGACCTTCCACAACGGCGAACCGGTCACCGCCCGCTCGTTCGTCGACGCCTGGAACTTCGCCGCCTACGCCCCGAACGCCAACGGGAACTCCACCTACTTCAACAAGGTCGAGGGCTACGCCGCGCTCCAGGCCAACCCGCCGACCGCCGACGAGATGACCGGTTTGCGGGTGGTCGACGACACGACGTTCACCGTCCAGCTCACCGACAGCTTCAGCCAGTTCCCCGTCCTCCTCGGTTTTCAGGCCTTCTATCCCATGCCGCAGGCGGCCTACCGCGACATCAAGGCCTACGAGCAGGCCCCGATCGGCAACGGCCCCTTCGAGATGGACGGCCGCTGGCGCCACGACGAGTTCATCCGCCTCCGGCGCTTCGCCGCCTACAAGGGGACACCGGCGTGGGCCGACGCCGTCGAGTTCCGCATCTACTCCAAGCCGGGCGGCGGCTACGAGGACCTGTTGGCCGGCAACATCGACGTCGCCCACGACATCCCGCCCGAGCAGGTGGCCGCCGCCCAGGCGGAGTTCAAGTCGGGCTTCATCGAGCGGCGCACCTCGGCCTTCTACTACCTCGGGTTCCCCTTGTGGGACAAGCGGTTCGCCCGCAAGGAGCTTCGCCAGGCCATCTCGCTGGCCATCGACCGCAAGGCGATCGTGAAGGCCATCTACGACCGGAGCCGCGAGCCGGCCGCGTCCGTCATCAATCCGGTGGTGCCCGGCTCCCGGCCCGACGCCTGCCGGTACTGTCGCTACGACCCGGCCCGGGCCCGGGAGCTGCTGGCCGCGGCGGGGGGCTTCGGCGGCCCGCTGCACCTGTGGTTCTCGACCAGTGCCGAGAACCAGCCGGCGATGGAGGCGGTGGCCAACATGCTCCGCACCAACCTCGGGATCACCGACATCCGCTTCGAGGTCCTCGACTTCGCCCAGTTCCTGTCGCTGGTGAAGGCCCGCAAGGTCACCGGGCCGTTCTTCTCCAGCTGGCTCATGGACTACCCGAGTCCCCACACCTACATCGCACCGCTGTACACCGGCGGAGCGCCGACCAACCGCACCGGCTACGCCAACCCCGAGGTCGACCGGCGCATCGCCGAAGGGGACCGGGCGCCGTCGATCCCGGCCGGCATCGCCGCCTACCAGGCGGCGGAGGACGTGATCCTCGAGGACATGCCGCTGATCCCGCTGTGGTTCGGGATGACCCGGGCGGTGCACGGCGACCGGGTGAGCCACGTGGCCATCGACCCGTTCAGCCGCATCCGGGTCCAGGACGTGCAGGTCGTCGGCTAGCGCGTGGCTCGGTACGTCGTTCGGCGCCTGCTGCAGGTCGTGCCGGTCTTCTTCGGGGCGACCTTCCTGATCTTCGCCCTCGTCTACGCCATTCCCGGAGATCCGATCGACGCGCTGGCCGGCGAGAAGGTGGTGGAGCCGGCGGTGCGGGACGAGCTGCGGGAGCGCTACCACCTCGACGATCCGCTGCTCGTCCGGTACGGCAAGTACGTGGGCGGCCTGGCCACCGGCGACTTCGGGACCAACTTCCGGGGCCGGCCGGTCAGCGAGATCATGAAGCAGCGTTTCCCGGTCACGATCCGGCTGGCCCTGCTGGCCTTCGCCTTCGAGGCGGTGCTGGGCCTCATCGCCGGGGTGGTGGCCGGCCTGCGCCGCCGGTCGCTCCTCGACACCCTCGTGCTCGTGTCGACGACGGTGGTGGTGGCGATCCCCGTCTTCGTCCTCGGCTACTGCGCCCAGAAACTGCTGGCGGTGGAGCTCGGCTGGTTCCCGGTGGTGGGCATCCGGGAGGGATGGCGGAGCTACTTCCTCCCGGCGGTCGTGCTGGGCTCGCTGTCGCTGTGCTACGTGGCCCGCCTGGCCCGGGCCAGTCTCATCGAGGCGATGCGGGCCGACTACGTGCGCACCGCCCGGGCCAAGGGGCTGCCCGAGCGGCGCGTCGTCGGGGTGCACGCCCTGCGGAACTCGTTGATCCCGGTGGTCACGTTCCTCGGTGTCGACCTGGGCTCGCTGCTGTCGGGCGCGATCGTGACCGAGGGGATCTTCAATCTCCCGGGGATCGGCCAGGCGACGTTCTCCGCCATCCAGACGCAGGAGTACGCCACGGTGGTGGGGATCGTGACCGCGTTGGTGCTGATCTTCGTCCTGGCCAACCTGCTGGTGGACATCCTCTATGCCGTGCTCGACCCCCGGATCAGGTACCGCTGATGTCGGCGATGCAGGCGCCACCGCCCGATTCGGTGTCCGATGCTCCCGTTCGGGAGGCCGGGCTGTGGTCGGACGCCTGGCGCCAGCTGCGCCGCAACCCGCTGTTCATCGGCTCGGCCGTCCTCATCGCCGTCTTCACGGTGATGGCCATCGTGCCCGGTCTGTTCACCCGGGCCGATCCCCGGGCCTGCGACCTGTCGAACAGCCTGCTGCGGCCGAGCCGGGGCCACTGGTTCGGCTTCGACCTCCAGGGCTGCGACTACTTCGCCAAGGTCATCCACGGCGCCCGGGTGTCGATGACGATCGGGATCGCCACCGTGGCCGGCACGGCGCTGGTGGCGGTGGTCCTCGGCACGCTGGCCGGGTTCTACGGCGGTGTCGTCGACACGCTGATCGCCCGGGTGACCGATGTGTGGTTCGCCCTGCCGACGCTGCTCGGGGCGGTCGTCGTGCTGTCGGTGCTGGGCGGGAAGGGCCTCCCGCAGCTGACGTTCGTGCTGGTCATCTTCGGCTGGCCGACGATGACCCGGCTGATGCGCTCGGCGGTGCTGACCGTGCGCGACATGGAGTACGTCACCGCGGCGCGGGCGCTCGGCGCCGGCGACCTCCGCCTCATGTGGCGCCACATCCTGCCCAACGCGCTGGCGCCGGTCATCGTCTACGGCGCCATCCGGGTGGGGATCGTGATCGCCGCCGAGGCCACGCTCTCGTTCCTGGGCCTCGGATTGCAGCTGCCGGCCATCTCCTGGGGGCTGATGATCGCCACGGCGCAACCCCGGCTGCTCTCCGCGCCGCACCTGCTCCTGTTTCCCGGGCTGTTTCTCAGCCTCACCGTCCTGGCCTTCGTCCTCCTCGGCGACGCCCTGCGCGACGCCTTCGACCCCCGGCTTCGATGACGACGACGGCGACGACGACGGGCGTCGAGGCGCCGGTGCTGTCCGTGCGGGACCTCACGGTCGAGTTTCCGATGGCCGACGGGGTCGTCTCGGCCGTCAACGGCGTCGGCTTCGACCTCGCCGCCGGGGAGACCCTGGCCATCCTCGGCGAGTCGGGGTCGGGGAAGAGCGTCACCGCCCAGGCGGTCATGGGCCTCATCGAACGGCCGGGCCGGGTGGTGGCCGGTTCGGTGCTCTTCGGCGGCGCCGACCTCCTGGCCGCCTCGGCCGAGGAGCGGCGCCGGGTGCGGGGCAGCGGCCTGGCCATGGTGTTCCAGGATCCGTTGTCGTCGCTCAACCCGGTGTGGTCGGTGGGGTTCCAGATCGGCGAACTGTTCCGCGTGCACCGGGGGCTGCCCCGGCGGGAGGCCCGCCGGCGGGCCGTGGAGCTCCTGGAGCGGGTGCGCATCCCGGCCGCCGCCTCCCGGGTGGGGGAGTACCCCCACCAGTTCTCGGGTGGGATGCGCCAGCGGGTGATGATCGCCATGGCCCTGGCGCTCGATCCCAAGGTCCTGATCGCCGACGAGCCGACGACGGCGCTGGACGTGACCGTGCAGGCCCAGATCCTCGAACTGCTCGACGACCTCCGGGCCGAGACCGGCATGGGCCTGCTGCTGATCACCCACGACCTCGGCGTGGTGGCCGAGACCGCCGACCGCGTGGCGGTGATGTACGCCGGCCGGGTGGTCGAGACGGGCCCGACCGACGCGGTGCTGTCGTCACCGGCGCACCCGTACACCGAAGGGCTGCTGGCCTCGGTGCCCCGGGGCCAGTCCGGCCGGGACCAACGCCTCCGGCCGATCGCCGGGGCTCCGCCGTCCCTGGCCCGCATTCCGGCCGGCTGTCCGTTCAACCCGCGCTGTCCCTATGTCGTCGAGCGCTGCCGGGTGGAACGCCCGCCGCTGGCGCAAGTCGAGCGCCCGGCCGGCGCCAGCCGGGCCGCCGCCTGCTGGCGGTCCGAGGAGGTCGGCCGTGGTGGCTGATCCGATCTCGTCGATGACCCCGATCCTCCAGGCCGTCGGCCTCACCAAGGAGTTCCCGCTCACCGGCGGATCGGTGCTGCGGCGGGCGGTCGGCGCCGTGCGGGCCGTCGAGGGCGTCTCGTTCCAGGTCTCCCGGGGCGAGACCCTGGGACTGGTGGGGGAGTCGGGCTGCGGCAAGTCGACGCTGGCCCGGCTGCTGCTCCGGCTCGAACAGCCGACGGCCGGGCAGGCGCTGTTCGCCGGCGAGGACATCTTCGCCCTCGACAAGCGGCGCCTCCGCTCGCTGCGGCGACGGATCCAGATCGTGTTCCAGGACCCGTTCGCGTCGTTGAACCCCCGCATGACGGTCGGCGACACGGTGGCCGAAGCGTGGCACATCCATCCCGACGCCGCGCCGGCGGGCGGCGCCCGCCGGGGAGTCGAGGAGCTCTTCGAACGGGTCGGCCTCGAACCGGTTCATGCCAACCGTTACCCCCACCAGTTCTCCGGCGGGCAACGCCAGCGGGTCGGCATCGCCCGGGCGCTGGCGCTGCAGCCCGACGTCCTCGTCCTCGACGAACCGGTGTCGGCCCTCGACGTGTCGGTCCAGGCGCAGGTGGTCAACCTGCTGGCCGACCTCCAGACCGAGCTCGGCCTGGCCTACCTCTTCATCGCCCATGACCTGTCGGTCGTGCGCCACATCTCCCACCGGGTGGCGGTCATGTACCTCGGCCGGATCGTGGAGATGGGGCCGGCGGCGGATGTCTACGAGCGGCCGCAGCATCCCTACACGCAGGCCCTGCTATCCGCCGCCCCGGTGGCCGAGCCCGGGCGGCGCCGGCGCCGCATCGTGCTGGCCGGCGATCCGCCGAGTCCGGCCGACCCGCCGTCGGGGTGCCGGTTCCGCACCCGCTGCTGGAAGGCGCAGGACATCTGCGCCGCCGAACCCGGGCCCGAGCTGGTCGACCGCGGCGCCGGACACCCCGTCGCCTGCCACTTTCCGGGCTGACTTCGGAAGCGCAGTACGTTTCGGGGCATGAAGCTCGGACTCGGCATGGGTTACTGGTCCGCCGGCCCGCCCCCCGGCACGCTCGACATGCTGCTCGAAGCGGAACGCCTCGGCTACGACTCGGTGTGGACGGCCGAGGCCTACGGCTCCGACGCCCTCACCCCGCTGGCCTGGTACGGCTCGCACACGAGCCGCATCAAGCTCGGGACGGGCATCTGCCAGATGCCGGCCCGGACACCCACGGCGCTGGGTATGGCGGCCATGACGCTCGACCACCTGTCGGAAGGGCGCTTGCTGCTCGGCGTCGGTGCCTCCGGGCCGCAGGTGGTGGAGGGGTGGTACGGCCAGCCGTATCCGAAGCCGCTGGCCCGCAGCCGGGAGTACATCGACATCCTGCGCCGGACGATCGCCCGGGAGGAGCCCGTGGCCTTCTCCGGCGATCACTACTCGCTGCCCTACCCGGGCGGGACCGGCCTCGGCAAGGCGCTCCGGTCGACGATCCATCCCCGTCGCCCGGAGATCCCGATCTACCTCGGCGCCGAAGGGCCGAAGAACATCTCGCTGGCGGCCGAGATCGCCGACGGCTGGGTGGCGATGCTCTACTCCCCGAAGGACGACGCCTGGTACCGGGAGCGCCTGGCCGAGGGCTTCGCCAAACGGGCGCCCGAGCGGTCGCCGGCCGACCAGTTCGAAGTGGTCTGCCTCACACCGGCCGTCATCAATCCCGACGTGGAGGCGGCGGCCGACATGATCCGCCCCTATCTCGCCCTCTACGCCGGCGGCATGGGGGCCCGGGGGGCCAACTTCCACTTCGAGGCCATCGCCCGGGCCGGCTTCGAAGCCGAGGCCACCAAGATCCAGGAGCTGTACCTGGCGGGCAACAAGAAGGACGCCATCGCCGCCGTCCCGACCGCGATGGTCGAGGCCATGGCGCTCATCGGCCCGCCGGAGAAGGTCCGCGACGACCTCGAAGCGTGGAAGGCCGGCGTGGTCACCACGCTCCTGGTCAACGGCCCGCCCCCGCTGCTGCGGGCGCTGGCCGAGATCGTGCTGTAGGACCAACGGAGCAACAGAGGTCGACAAGGAAGGGAGCGCGTCGTGGAGAAGCACTTCGCCTCGGTGTTCGACCGGCACATGGCCTACCTCGACACGGCGCCCGGCGGTCACCCGTCGGCACGCACCATCCTGCTCCTGCACGGCAACCCGTAAAACAAATTTGCAGTCTCTGGTCGTCTCCCTCCTCTTGACCGGACATTCGGCCCACCTGGCTGGGCGCAGGCGGTGGCCTCTCGTCCAGGGAGAAGCATCGTGATAGCATCGAGTGTGATGCTATGATGTGCGAATGCGAACGACGGTGACGCTGGACGACGACGTCGCGGCGTGGCTGAAGCGGGTGGCGCGAGAGCGGGGCATCTCCTTCAAGGAAGCGCTGAACCGGGCGATCCGGGCGGGTCTCGGTCGGGACGAGGATGCGTCCCCGGCTCGCTACGAAACCCCTTCTCGCCCGTTGGGCCTCCGGGCGGGGATTGACCTGACGAAGGCGCTGTCCGTGGCCTCGGCGATGGAGGATGAGGAGCTCATCCGCCGGCTCGAGTTGCGGAAGTGAAGGTCCCCGACGCCAACCTGCTGATCTACGCGGTCGATGACCTGTCGCCGCACCATGAGGCGGCCAAGGGGTGGCTCGACGCCGAATTGTCGGGCGGTGAGACCTTCGCCTTCACCTGGGCGGTGCTGTTGGCCTTCCTCCGGCTGACCACCAACCCTCGGGTGTTCGAGCACCCGCTGACGCTGGCCGAAGCCATCGACATCCTCGACGGCTGGTTGGCGCGACCGACGGCCACGGTGATCGGGCCGGCCGAACGCCACGCCCGTCTCCTCCGCGAGCTCTTGCAGTCATCGGGTACGGCCGGGAACCTCACGAGTGACGCTCACCTGGCGGCGGTTGCGATCGAGCACGGCGCCACGGTCTGCTCCGCCGACCGAGACTTCGCACGATGGAGCGGATTGCGCTGGACCAACCCGCTCGACGGGTGACCCTCGACGCCGGCGAGAGCTCAGCCGCCGCCACGGCGACTACGCCCTGGTCGGGTTGGCGGGGGTGGTCGGGTTGGGTGAGGGTGGGCGCGTCGCACGGCCCGGCCCGTACGGTCAGGGCCGCAGCGCCGGCAGGAGGTAGGCGGCCAGCCCGTCGCGGCAGTCGGCCTCCCCCGAGAACCCGAACACCTCCCCGCTGGTGATCAGCGAGAACTCCAGGAAGGTGATCCAGCGGATGATGTCGTCCAAGTCCCGGTCGCCGCGCAGCTCCCCCCGGGCCCGAGCGGCCTCGAGCATCGGATACCACACCTCCCGCTGGAGGCCCATGACGATGTCGGACTCGGCCAGCCGGGCGGTGAGCCCGGCCGAGTCCGGATGGATCAGCAGCTGGAGGTACTGGTTCTCCCCCGAGAGCCGGATGGTCGTGAGTGACGCCTCGATCATCGCCTCCAGCCCGTCCTCCGGACGGATCCGCTCCCGGATCCGGCGGTGGATCTCCCGCACCTGGCGGACGATCACCTCGAGGACGAGGGCGTCCTTGTCCGGGAAGTAGTAGTAGATCGTGGGTCGGGAGACGCCGGCCTGGCGGGCGACGTCCTCCATGAGCGTGCGCCGGACACCGTGACGCTCGAAGCAGGCGATGGCGGCGGCGTAGATCTCCTCCCGGACGTTGCGACGGCCGGAGGGGGAGAGGGGCGCCGGGGCGGCCGCCGGCGCCGGTTTGGCGGTGGCACGCTTCGGCATGCGAACAATCAGCGTACCGAAGGCCCTTGACCATCAGGCACCTTCGGCCAGGTGTCGCTGTCTGGCGGCGATGAAGTGACGTCAACGACAGTGCAACACCAGCGTTTGCTAGGGTGACTTCAAGATTCGTGTCGCTGCAGTGAACAAGGCGGGTGCGGATGGGGTTGCGGGAGGAAAAGAAGCAGGAGCAACGCCGGGCGATCCTGGAGACGGCGGTGGCCCTGTTTCGCGAGCAGGGGTTCGACGCCACCCGGGTCCGGGAGGTGACCGAGCGGCTGCGGATCAGCGAAGGGACCTTCTTCAACCACTTCCCGACCAAGCAAGCGGTCCTCGAGGCGGCCGCCCGAGATCTCCTGGCCCGGATCACCACGCTGCTCCACCACGACGCCGAAGACGACGACCGCCCGGCGGCCGAGCGGCTGGAGGAGGTTGGGGTTGCCTTCGCCGGGGCGTTCGCCGGGGACCGGGACTTCGCCGCTCTCCTGGCCCGCCACACCCAGTTCTTCCTCGGCCGCTGGAGCGAAGCGCAATGGCAAGCACGGGCCTATGAGCCCCTCACCGTCCTCCTCGAAGACGGCCAGCACCGGGGCGAGATCCGCGCTGATGTGCCCGCCGGTCAGCTGGCCGAACTCTACGTGGGCATGAACCTGGTCACGATCAGCAACTGGCTGGCCGGCTCCCCGGCCGGCGGCGCCCTCGATGACCGGCTCCGGCGGGCGTGGGCCGTCTTCCGGGACGGATCAGTTCTCGAATCCGGACCATCGGCTCCCCCGCCCATTTCGCCATCTGCCACCGCAGTCGGCAGGCGGACCGACCGACACGCCGACCGCCCCGATGCGCCTCACCCCGATGGCCTCGCCGACCGAACCACGGCCGTACCGTCACCCTCAGCGGCCGTGACCGCTTCCGGGAGAAGATCCGGACGGGGACCGGGCTCGACGGCCAACCTCGGCGGGCACTCGAGACCGACGACTGCTCCTCGAGGGAAGAGGGCGACGTGAACAGGGAACTCCCAGCCGGCGTCCTCAGCGGCTGGCATCGCTGCCACTGGCAACAGACCGCGCTCGCCGCTCGGGCCGAAGCCGCCCGCCTCCGCCGCACCCTCCAGGCGCTCGGCGTCGACCCCACCACCCCCGACGGCGTCCACCGGACCTCGAAGCGGTGGAAGGACCAGGCTGCCGACCTCGCCCAAGCCCTCCGGAACCTCCTCGACGACCCCTCGTCCTCACGACCCGACGCCCGCGCCGCCCTGGCCCGCTACGACAACCTCCTCGCCGTCCGCGGCCACAACCAGGCGACGCAGCGCCAGCGGTGACCCGCACGGGACTCTGGCCGAGCCCGCCCGACCGGCTCCGCCAGCGCGAGCGCGTCCTCGACACGGAACGGACTCCGACCAGCCGTCACGGTTACGAACACGTCAGGCTCGGCCAGGTCGGTCCACGCTCTCGCCACGGACGCAACATCCCCATCCTCCAGCAAGAAGAACACGCGACCCTGCTTCCAGGTGCGTCGAACCAACCAGGAGTCCGACGAGAAGCCCACCGGGCCAACCCCGCAGCGATGCCATTGTGACCGGCGAAGGTTCGGGCCGTCGGGCGTTTCGCTTGGCGGTCAGCGTCCGATCAGGCCGGTGAAGATGAACCGGAGGATGGGTGGGGCGACCTGGTCGGGGTCGAGTGGTTCGCCGGCGATGAGGGTGTCGAGGGCTGGGATCACCACGGCTCCGAAGATGGAGGAGGCGACGGTGGTGGGATCTTTGACTTTGCGCCAGGACCCGTCGGTGGCGCCGTCGGCCAGGAGGCGCTGGACCGGGGCGTGGAAGGCCCGGCCGAGCGCCTCGGCGAGCTCAGGGATCCGGGCGGCGCGGCCGAGGTCGGCGATGAGGATCCGGCAGGAGGCCGGACGCTCGGCCATCACCCGCAGCTGGGCCCGCACGACCGCCTCCAGGCGCCGCCGGGCGCCCCCCCGACCCGATGCCGCCTCGGCCACCGCCTCGCCCACTGCGCTGAGCATGGAGCGCATCAGCCAGGCCAGGACCTCGTCCTTCCCGCCGAAGTGGTAGTAGAGCGTCGCTTTCGGCACCCCCGTCGCCTCAGCCAGATCCTCCATCCGCGTCTCGACGAAGCCACGCGCAGCGAACGTCTCGGCCATCACTGCTTCATTGGTCACGATGGCAGCAGGCAGCGTTCGCACCAGCATCCTCCACGGCCGTGGGCGACGGGAACATCAGCTCAGTTCAGGTTCAGTCTAGGAACGAGCAGCCCTGCCGCGGATGATTCTCGCCGCCCGGGCTGAGGCAGGAGGGGTGGATGTTCCAATCGAAGCTTCAATGCTGTCTTTGGACATGACGTTGACCGAGGAGAGGGTGGCGGCCTATCCCCGCCAACCATTCAACATGGGCTGAAGAGGCTGGTTCCGGGCGAGTGGGAGGCCGGACCGTGGCACGACGACGATCGGGGCGTACCGAGCAGTTGCACTGGTGGCGGACAGTCCTCGAGGAGACCAGAGCGGTGGTCAGCGACAATCTCGAGCGGCGCCGCCAGGAAGAGAACGCGGCGTGGGCCAGCGCCCTCGCCACCCTGCGGGAGATGTTCGCCGGAGTCACCGTCGGCGGCGACGGAGTAGGGTCGGCCGGCGGCATGACCCCGCCGAAGTCCGCCGACGAGTGTCGGCCGAAGGGAAGCCCCCGCTCTCAGCCGCTGCGGGACGGGGCTTAGACCGCTGACGATCAGATCGGTGACCAGCCAGCCGAGCTGGTCTCGCCAAGTCTCAACGATTCTGCATCTAGATGTAGAGTTTAAGCTCTCCTACCATGGCGACGCCTGAATCGTGAGAAGCTCACCTGCGCCGGTTGTGGCCTCCTCGGGGGGTACGGCGATGCCCTGCTGCACCGCCGCACTCGAGCAGGGCTTGCCCACCCACTCGTGGTCGGGAGTCGTCGGTGGGACACCGACCGCTTGGTTACCACCGTCGTGGCCGCGGTCGCAACGGGCCGGTGGAGAAGACCGCAACGGGTCGGAAGGAAGCCGGATGTTCGTGGTGACGGCAGTGTTGACAAGCTTGGTCGGTGTCGTGGCAGCCGTGTCGGCGGTGGCGAAGGTCTCCCGCCATCCGCAGGTGATGGACACCCTCGATCGGGTCCGTACCCCTCCAGGGTTGCGGCCCGCGCTGCCGTTGTTGGAGTGCGCCGGCGCCGCCGGGGCCTTCGCCGGCCTCGCCGCTGCCTGGCTTGGGGTGGCCGCCCTCGGCGGCCTCGCCGCCTATTTCGTCGGGGCGGTGATCTTCCACCTCCGGGTCCGGGACTCCGCCGCCCACACCGCCCCACCGGCGGTGCTGGCCGTTCTTGCCGCCGCCGCGGCGATCACCCGGGCGTTGTCCGCCTGAAGACATCGACCTTGGCCGCGACGCCCTCGGGGCAGACCCGCCGCTGCGGCCTATCTGCGACGGGGGCTGATTCCGGCGCGACCCAAGACGGAGGGGGATACCCCGGTGGCGCGCCAAGCGGCGTAGCTGAGGTGCTCTGCCCGGCTGTAGTGCGCGGCGACCTCCACGAAGGCCTCTTCGAGGACGGGGAAGTCCCGGTCGTCGCCGGTGGGCTGCTCCGACCCGACGCGGGGGTCGGGGGTGCCGCTGCGGGGCTGCAGTGCGGCCAGATAGCGCCGCACCACCTCGGTCTGTTCGGCCTGCCCTGCTGGCTGGCTGTGGTCTTGTCGGCGTCGGGTCACCGTGCTGCCCCCCTCCTGTGCGATCCGGACACCTGGCCTCGGCGCGGCGGAAGCTTCACCGGGAGAACAGCGAGACGAGCGACAGCCGATGCGCGTCGCGGTCCTCTCCCGAGCCGTCCGCCCCAGCCGAGTGGTGGTCCTTCACCACTGGTGGTCATGATCGCGCCGGGTCACCGGGAGCGGCAAGGGGCACCACGCGGATCGCCTGCCCACCACGGGCTGCTACGGGGCGATGAGGACCTCGGGGGTTTCGGCCAGGTCGATGGGTATCGGGGGAGGGCCGGGTCGTCGCACACTCGGGGACTCGGAGTGAATAACCGGAGCGGTTGGACCGTCATGGTCGAGCATGAATCACAGCGATTGGCCCGCCGGCACCAGGACCCTCGATCTGAGCGTCGATGACCTGCCTCATGCGTCGTCGGGGACGGAGTGGTGGTACCTCAACCTTCACCTGCGGACCACCGATGGCGGGCAGTTCTCAGCCTTCGTGGCCTTCTTCCGGACGGCGACCCTCGACGAGGCGGACCGGCTCGTCGACTCGCACACGGCCAGCTGGGCGATCGTCGACGTCGCCCGGAAGCGCTACCTCCACGAGTCCCTCGCCGACGCCGCCACCATCGACGCCGCCCGCGATGTCTTGTCGTCCGACACCGTGACCGACTGGCGGGTGAGGCAGGCGCTGTTGGCGGTGATGGAGTCCGGCGAAGTGCCGTTGCCCGACCGTCGACTGTTGGGCGAGGTGAGCGTCGCCGCCGACCGGCTCGATCTCCGCTACGGCAACAGCGGCCGGTTCCACAAGGACGAGGACGGGAACTACCAGCTCACCGTGATCGACGTCGCCGGCCGCCACGGGTTGACGGTGACGCTGACGCCGAGCAAGGGCCCGGTTCGTCACGGCACCGACGGGATCGTCCGGGGCACCCACGAGGACGACCGGGACGGGATGTTCTACTACTGCATCCCCCGCTGCCGCCTCCAGGGCACCATCCTGGTGGACGGGGACCGTAAACCCCTCGCCGGCGGCTCCGCCTGGTACGACCACGAGTTCGGCGGTGAACCCCGCCAGCGTCACCGGGGGCTGGGGACCAGCGAAGCGGCCTGGGACTGGGCGGGAGTCGTCTTGGACAACGGGTGGGACGTGTCGCTCTACAGCGTCTTCGACGTCGACGTCCACACCGGGGTGCGCACCACCCGCGACGCGCCGGCCATCGCCGTGGGACCGAACGGCGAACGGGTCCAGCTGGAGGACGCCCGGCTCGAAGGGTCCGACGAATGGACCTCGGTGCGGACATTCAACTCCTACCCCACCCGCTGGCGGCTGCGGACGGCGTTCCGGGACACCGACCTGGTCCTGACCGCGGTGTTTCCCGACCAGGAGTGCCGGACGCTTTCGGCCGGGCGGGGGTTCTGGGAGGGACGAGTCGACGTGATCGGCGTCATGGGAGGACACGAGGTTCGCGGCGTCGGTTTCGTCGAGGTGCTGCCCGCGCAGGTCGTCACCGACATCGAGCGGTACCTGGGCCGGGTCGGCCACGAAACCCAAGGCCAGGTGCGGCGCTTCTACCCCGATCAGGTCACCGGCTCGACCGTCGGGTCCTTGGTCGGCGCCGCCCTCGCCGCCCTGGGAGGCATCTCGACCCGCAAGGTCCAGGACTTCGTCGTCGAACCCGTCCGTCACATCGTCGACGCCGGCGGCAAGTCGTGGCGTGGGTTCCTGCTCCTGGCGGCGATCGAACTCGCCGGCGGTGACGTCGAACGGTACCGGCCGCTGCTTGGCGCCATCGAGCTGATCCACTCCGGCAGCTTGATCATCGACGACATCCAAGATGGTTCCCCACTGCGCCGTGGGGTCCCCACCGCCCACCACCGCTACGGCATCGCCCACGCCATCAACGCCGGAACCGCCGCCTATTTCGCCTTCGACCGGGTGCTGCGCGACCTGGCCGTCAGCGACGTCCAGCGAGTCAAGATCTACGAAACCTACTTTCGACGCCATGCGGGCCGCCCACATCGGCCAGGCCCTCGACATCGCCGGACACTGGGAAGTCCTCGACGAGGCCGTCACCGCCGGTGACCCCACCCTCGTCGAAACCCGGGTGCTGGCCGCCCACCGGCTCAAGACCGCCGCCTTCGCCCGCAGCCTCGCCACCATCGGGTCGATCCTCGCCGACGCCCCCGCCCCCCTCGAAGAAGGCCTGCGTGACTTCTTCGGCGCTCTCGGCCTCGCCTACCAGATCGTCGACGACGTCCTCGACCTCCGCCCACCCGACACGGCCAAGAACCGCAAAGCCGTCGGCGACGACCTGCGGGCCGGAAAGGTCACCCTGCCCGTCGCCAAAGCCGTGGCGCTCCTCCCCGGCGCCGATCGAGTCGCTCTGCGCGACCAGCTCGGCAGCCTCCCCCACCAGCCCGACCGGATCCGTGACTGCATCACCGTCATCGAAGAGTGCGGCGCCCTCGATTCCTGCCTGACCGACGCCCGATCCATGATCGACACCTCATGGGCCCGACTGGACCCGACCCTGCCGGCATCCCACAGCAAAGCGATGATCCACGCCTTTGCCTGGTTCACCGTCTACCGAACCACCCTCCACGACAGCCCCTGGATCGACCGCGTCAGGAGCCCCGCCTTCGAACCCATCACCAGCGGAGCCCCGTTCCCCGCCTGACGAGCGCGAAACCCCCGCCCGGGCCTGCGGCGTCTGGCTGCTCGCCGCTGACTGCAGCTGTGGCCGCCGCCGGGGTATGCGGCGGCTGGGTGGGTTCAGCGGGCCGTGACCCGCACCGGCAGGCGGACCAGGGTGCGGAAGGCGACGCCCGGACGGCGGGGCGGGTCGAGGTCGAGGACGTCGACGCGGGCGAAACGGCGGATCAAGGCTTTGAACACCAGCGTCGCTGCGAGGCGGGCGAGGCGCCGAGGCAGTGGTGAAGGCCCCAGGCGAAGCTCAGGTGGAGATGGGCGTCGCGGCGGGAGAGGTCGAAGCGGTCGGGGTCGGGGAAGGGCCCGGGGTCACGGTTGGCGGCCCCGGGGAGGACGACGACGCCGCGACCGGCTGGCAGGGCCCGGCCGTTGACCTCGGTGTCGGCCAGCACCGTGCGGTCGAACTGCGCGGGGGCGTCGTAGCGCAGCATCTCCTCAACGGCGCCCGGCACGAGGCCGGGCTGCGTCCAGAGCCGGTCCGTCTCCCCGGGATGCCGGGCGAGCGCGACGAGCCCGTTGCCGATCAGGGTGGAGGTGGTGATGAACCCGGCGACGAAGATGAGCGTGATCGTCCCCATCAGCTCGTCCTCCGACAGCCCCTCCACGCCGTCGCGAACGGCCACGAGATGCCCGAGGAGATTGTCGCGGGCCGGGCCCGGCGCTCGGCGATCAGGGCGCCGAAGTAGCCCCGCGTGGCGTCCCCGGTTGCCGGCACCGCCATCCTGACCGTGGGGGTGTACTGCTGTCCCGCCTCAGTGCCCAGACCGGCCGCTCCCAGCAGGTGCTGGCCAATGGTCGTCGTCGGGTTCGGCGTCGGGCTGGTCATGCAGGTCCTCGTCCTGGCCGTCCAAGACGCCGTCGCTCATCATGACCTGGGCACCGCCACCTCGGCCAGCACCTTCTTCCGGTCGATGGGCGGCGCCTTCGGGGTGGCCGCCTTCGGGTCGATCCTCAACAGCGGTCTGTCCCGCCACCTCGCCGAGATGCTCCCGGCCGCCAGCACCGTCGATCCCGCCGCCCTCCGGGGCGGCCCCGAGGCCCTCCAAGCGCCGGCGAACCTCATGGCCGGCAAGTCGAGACTGGGGTTGACCACCCGGGCGCCGTGGTCGACGACCCACTTGATGCCGGCCACGACGTCGGCCACAGTGTCGACACCAGACGCCGACACGACCGTGGCGACGACCAGTTCGGCATCCAGGGCGATCCTGACGACGACCGGTCCTCTGACGGTTTCAGCGGCCAACACGGGAATGGGGGATGAGCGGGGCGGATCTGTCTCGTGGGCGTGCGGTCGTCGCCAGTGCCCGCCTGCGCCCACCGGGTGTCATTGGGTATGCACGAGGGCGGGCGCCCGCCGATCCCGGTGCCCAGCCATCCAGGGGGTGAGCTCTGAATGAAGTCTCGACGCACCCGACGAATCATCGCTGCGCTGATCATCGGAGTTCATCTCGGTTCTGGCCCTCTTGGGTCTGGCGGCCGCTTCGCTTCTGTACTCGCCGTCAAGTGGCGCCCGAGACGACCCCACGAGAACACCCCCTTCCGGCCGACGGAGCCCGACGCCCTCGGCTGGTGGTTGACGACACGGATCGTAGGAAGCGAACTGAGGATTTAGGTGGACAGGGGAGCCGGCGGGAGCCCGGGCGTCGCGGCCTGCCGACCCCCTCGTCGACGTATCGTTTCGGCATGTGCACCGACCCAGTCAGCCGCGCCGTCCGGGTTCCGTCACTGGCCGGCCGGTGGTGGCGCCACCCGTCCGAAATCAGCGGCCTGGCACTCCCGCCCTGGCCTCGGGGGGCACCCGGGCGGCGTCAACGTGTCCGCCGCCCGGCCCGCCGCCCCGGGTGGCTTCCTCGACGACCGCCATACCACCGGCGTCGGTGATCTCGGGCAACGGTGGTGTGCGACGGTGAGTTGAGGTGGGCCACCGGCGGATGAACCCCGGCGTGGTCAGCAGCCAAAGCGTTCATGGTCACCACCGGCTCTGGCGCCGGGAACTACGGGGAGGCCTTTGCTGGCCAGCCTGACCCCCGGTGGGCCGGGAGCCGGCGCCGGTGGGCGGCCGGCGGTCGGGCGGAAGGCGACGTCGACCACGGTGTCGGGCCCGCCAGCCGGCTGTTCCCGACGGGGGTCGGCGTCGCCGAAGGCGAAGACGGCACCGTCACTGCCGGTCACGTAGTAGCCGGCGCCCGAATCGGTGGCCCGCAGATCGACCGCCTTCTCGTAGGGCCGGCGTTCGACGACGCTGCCGTAGAACGGCACCCCGAACGAGAAGACGCCGCCGTCGCGGCCCAGCAGCCAGTACCCCTGGCCGTCGGGTGAGGCGGCGATCGCCACGATCGGACCGCTCGGCCTGGTCGAGGCGCCCTCCATCCCGCCCGCCGCCAGGGTGGATCCGGCGGTGCCGGCGAGCAGCGCGTCGCCGAAGGCGAACACCCGGGAGTCGGCGGTGGCGATCCAGTAGCCCCGCCCGGTGGGCGTGGCCGCCAGGCCGACGGTGTTCACCGGCACCGGGAAGAGCTGCCCCCACAGGGCGGCGTCCCCGAACGGGACCACCTCCCCGGCGGCGGACAGCACCCAGTAGCCCTTCCCGGTCGGGGTCGGCTCCAGATGGACGGCCGGTGAGCGGAGCCTACCGACCGACGACCCGAGGAAGGGGGCGTCGCCGAAGGCGAACACGCCGCCGTCGGCGCCCAGCATCCAATAGCCGTGCCCGGCCGGCGTGGCCGCCAGGGAGACAACGGGGCCACCCAGCGTCTGACCGGCCAGGTCGCCGGCGGACCGCACGTCACCGAACGCCCGGATCCGCCCGTCGGCGTTGGCGACCCAGAAACCGGCGAACTCCGGCAGCGGCGGGTGAGGCGGAGCGGCCGGAGCGCCGATGGTGTCGGCAACCCGTTGGCGGATCGCAGGCAGCCGGTCGTACAGACGCCCGCCGGGGCAGCCGGTGTCGTCGACGTCGCGGTGGCCGGCGATGTTGGGGAAGGTGCGGCGGGCCCCGTCCCTGGCCGTGAACGGCGCCGTCCCCCCGGGGTCGATGTCGTGGCGGGCGGCCTTCCAGGCCAGCGCCTTGACCAGCCCGTCGAGGGCGGGCCCGGGCGGTACCACGCCACCGGAGTAATCGCCGAGGACAGCGACGCCGACCGTGCCCGGATTCACCCCCCGGGCGTGCGCGCCGACGACGCCGCGACCCCGCTCGTCCTCGCCGGTGGGCGCCTCACCCGGCCCGTAGCGGCGGGCGAAGCGCCCTTCATACACCCGCCCCTGCTGGTCGACGAGGAAGTTGTAGCCGATGTCGTTCCACCCGTTGCCGCGGGTGTGGTAGGCGTAGATCGCCCGCACGGTCTGGGCCGGGTCCGGGTCGTTGTTCTCCGTCACCGTGTGGTGCACGACGAGCTTCGAGACCGGGGCGAACTCCGGGCTCCCCTTGCGCAGGCCTTCGTCGGCGCCCCAGCCGGCCCGGGTGATGATCTCCGGTTGCCATTCCGACCGGTTGGCCACCCGCCTCGGACGCGCTTGCCGACCGGCGCCAGCGGGACGGGAAGCCTGAGCGGAAGACGCACCGTTACGGTACGCAATCCGCTCGGGGTCGGCCGCCGGCAGCAGGGGCGGCGCAGGATCGACGCCGGCGTCGATGGCGACGACCTGCGGATCGGTGGCGCCGGCGGACCAGCGGACGCCGAGGCGGCCGGCGCCCGGCTGGGGCCGCACCAGACCGGTGGCGACCAGGCCGGCGTCGGGGTCCCCGGCATCGTCCCAGATCGGCAGGCGGCGCCATGCCCCCCACTCCCCGGCCACCCGCCAGCAGATCTCGATCAGGTCGGCCTCGCTCCCCTGCCACTGGAGCCCGACATGGGTGGTGGGGAAGGGAAGGCCCACCTCCCCCAGCTGCAACGCTCCACCGCCGGCGCCGTAGGCGGACGGCGCCGGCCGCACGGCCAGTACGGCGACCCGGATCCCGGACGGCGCCCGCCCCAGCGCCCGAGCGGCCCGCCCGAACCCGCCGGCGGCAACGACGCTGACGGCGACGAGGCTGCGCAGGAACGTCCTCCGGTCCGACCCCATGATCGGGCATCATGCAACGGCCCGGCCGCCCGGTGGCGGACCACTGCCCGTGGCCGTCCCTGAAACGAAGGCCGCCGACCTGGACGGGTCAGAAACCCTTACGGCGGAACGGTTTCTCATCCGAGGACCAGCGCTTCGCCCTCCATGTCGATCTTGACGGTGCCCCCGTCGGCGCCGTGACCCTCGAGCAGCGCCATGGCCAACCGGTCGGCGACCTCCTTCTGGGGTGGGGCGGCGCGTCGAGCCGCTCACCCCGCCAGTCAACCCTTCGGCCGCTGCCCGGCGGGGTGAGCGGCCCGTGGCGGCGAGGAGTAAGGGGCGCCGCCCTTCGACCCCCCATTAGCGGAACGAGGCCGGGCCGAGGTATTTGATGATCACGACCAGGCTGTCGTCGGGGTCGGTTTCCCAGCGGATGATCCAGTCTTCCTCGCCTCGGGCTCTGATGCCACAGAGGAACGGGACGGAGAAGCGGATCTTGCGGTTGGCTTCCTCTCCGGGGTCGTCTTCGAGGCGGGCGAGGGCGGCCTCCACCGCGGCTCGCAGTTTTGGGTGGGTGGCGTCGGCCCGGAGGGCCTCGAGGGCGGTGGCGGCCTCCTCGGTGGCCTGGAGTTCAGCCGGCATGCCGGCGGTCGGCCACAACCCGCACCAGCTTGGACCGATCGGCCGGCTGCAACAGGTCGGGGCGGCGGGCGATGAGGGTGGTTTCGATGGCGGACACCACGACCGCCGGGGTGAGGGTGATGATCCCGTCCTCGTCGACTTCGGCCAGATAGCGGGCGTGCCGAGCGAGCCGGCCGAGCGCCGCCCGATGCCGGGAATCCAGCTCGACCAATGTGGGCTCTGTGCTCATGTGGGTATTGTATCCGATGGTGCACGAGGCTCGGGCCCAATCGAGACCACTTCGCCCGGGCCGTCGTCGCGCTGAGCTGATCGTGCACCTGCAACGGTCCCGGGTTGTAGACCTTGTGGACGTCTTCGAGCAGCAGGACGGGCGTCCGTCCATTCGCAAGGCGAACAGTTCACGCTACAGCAAACGCAGCACCGGGAAGCAGAGATCTGGGAAACCGCCGACCGTGACGCCACCGACTTGGGGCAACGGGCGTTCATCTCCCGGCGTGCGCCGGAATTGGAAGGTCTGTTGGTGAGCTGGCGAGCGCCGCTTTCATCCCCCGATGCGCGGTGCGCGACGTGGGGGCCGAGCGGGAGGGCCGTCAGCCGGCTCACTCGGCGCTGGTCGAGCCCGCGGAAGACGATGTTCTGGCGGTTGGTGACCCGCACATCGGCGCCGTCCCCGGCGCCCCGCCGCTGCACCCGCAGCTCGGCCCGCACGCTGCCGATCAGGCCGAGGAGCGTGCCGTACTCGTGGCCGACGGCCCGGTTCAGCTCGTCCCGCAGCCGGCGGGCGTACCCCCGGCGCCCGCCCCCCGGTCGACACGGTCACGGTGAGGTCGCCTCGGTGCAGCACGGCCGGCACGGCGAAGTGACAGGGGGCCGGATCGTCGACGGCGTTGAGCAGCACGCCCTCCCGCTCCGCCTCAGCGTGGATACGGGCCTTCTCGGCGGCGTCGCCGGTGGCGGCCACGGCCAGGAAGGCGCCGGCCAGGTCGCCGTCTTCGGGGGGACGGGCGACAACGGTCACCGTCGCCCCGGCTTCGACCAGCGCGTCCGCTCGCCCCCGGGCCACCGCCCCGGAGCCGAAGACGACGCAGCGCCGGCCGGTCACCTCCTACCGCACCGGGGACAGAACGCCTCGCGGGGGTCCATCGCCGCCCCGAACGTGACCAGGAGGGCAAGCTGACCGCGGTTCATTCATGTCGATGAGGGTGAGGCCGCACCGTTCGGGGACATGATGCGGTGGCGCCGGTCGGCCAAGCCGAGACGACGTTCGATCGTCGCGTAGGTCGTCCATGAGCGGGGTTCGAGTCGGGCGGCGGCGACGATCGCATCAGAAGACGGGGCGCCGTCGATGGTGGACACCCGGACGTTGTCGGCGCCGTGGTCGGCGATGACCGCCTCGACCAGGACCCGGACGAGCCGCAGGTCGGGTGGCGGCGCGCCGTCGGCTGCATCGCCAACCAGGACAACCCGGGCGTTGGTGGTCAGCATGGGGGCGACGTGCGCGGCGGCGTCGAAGCGGGCGGTCATGCTCTGGGCCACCACGGAACCGGCCCGGCGGCGGTCATCGTTGGCGGCAAGGGCCTCGAAGGGCAGCTGGACATAGCAGTCGACTTCGGCCAGCCCAGGCGGTAGGCGGGCCATGTCACTCTCGGCGGCGATGATGTCGAATCCAGCGCTTTTGAGCGCGATCACCATGTCGGAGATCCGCTCGGCGGCGCCGGTGACCAATGCCGTGGGCACGATACGGAACCTCCGGGAGGGTCGAGAACCGAACAGCGGGGCCGGCAGTGAGGACCGAGCCATCGCCAACGAGATCGCCGGCGGCCGGCGCGCCCGCTCGTCAGAGCTAAGGGCGAGGGCGCAGGCGACGGCGCTGGACGCGCCCCACAGCTCGAAGACCCCCCGGTCCCGGCTGCGCTCGGCCGTGGCGGACAACAGCATGATCCGCGTCACACCCCCGGGTGAAGGCGCGGTCCCGACCAAGGTAGACCGGGCGTCTTTGTAGTCGCGAAGTCCGCTGCCGGGCCGTACTGATGGGAACCTGGATGGTTCGGTCCACCGCCCAGACCGTGGCCGCGAGAGCAGCAATCGCCATGAGGGCCACCAGGATGTTCACAACTCGATCCTCCCGGTGATGAAGTGGTCGAGGAGCACCCTATTGCGGATGATCGTGGTCCGGCGAGAGGAGGACACGCCACCATGCTCCGGGCGGCTGTGGCAGGTGCCCGTGTCCGGAGTCGCGGAAGCTCTCCTCGCCACCGACCACCAGCTCCGAGGGCCGGTACTGGGTCCATACCCCGCCGGCGGATACCGGATCGTCGATCCGGCCACGGCAGAGTTCTCCCCCCGGGCACCACCGGCGGGGAGAACAGCGCGGAACTCAGCCGTCGGCGACTCCCCAGTCGCAGACAAAGGCGTCGGCTGGGGTGTCGTCCCGCAGGTCCACTTCGGCGTCTTGGGCCTCTCGAAGCAGCGTCCAGAAGCGGGCCAGGACATCGTCAACCAGATCCGGTAGGTCCCGTTCCCGGCCCACTTGCCATACGGCACCGAGGAACAAGTGCAGCGGATCACCCATCGGCCTGCGCCCCCTTGTCTTACTGACCGAACCGGCGGTTGGTCGTCGCCAGCGCCGAACGCATCCCCTCGCTGGAAACACGCCAGCGCATCGTCCAGAAGCTTCGGTGAGGAGCAACGAACCGAAACCAGCGCACGGTCCCCGTCCCGACTCCAGCTCCACGATTCCCGCTCCTCACGGTCAGATCCACAGCAAAGGGAGTCGACCCGCTCCCGTCGAAATATCCCCTGGGCACCGATTCGCGAAGTTGTTCGGCCTGCGACGGCGTTTCGCACTCGCAGGCCGAACAGCCAGCATCGTGGCCGCAGGTTGAGGAAACGAGGACCATGCCCAGGACGACGCAACCGCGGGCCGGCACCGCTGCCCTGTGCGATGCGCACGGCGCGGCCGGGACCCTCCCCGCTCGGGCAGCGAGCGCGGACGGTACGCCCGATCGGAAGCCCGTCCCGAGCAAGATCACCGGCCTGCTGGGCGGCCGGTAACTCACCAAACCCCGTACCGTCCATCCCGCTGGTGGTACGGCGCCCAGCCTGTGCAGTGCAATGCAGTGCAGCACCCGGAACCGCAGGCCCCCCGCGGGATGGCCTGCGGTTCCGGGTTGTCACCGAAATCGAAGGTTTCCGCCACTGCCGCAATTCCCTGAGGGCGAGGCCAAGACCCGCTTTCAGGCCGGTGGTCGAGTCGGGGTGTACCTTCGTCCTTCCGGGCGTCGGCCCGGTCTCCCGGGACGGCAACAGTTTCAGCATTGGAGGCGACCCACCGGCCGGTACGGCGCAGGCCCGGCGCGACCCGGGCGCTCTCTCGTCGTCGAGGCCGGCTGCCCACCCGCCCCGACCGAAGGCAACCGCCGCCGGCACGCATCGAGTCAGAGGTTCAGTGGACGGGTTGGCGCGATGGTGAGTTCGGGGTGAGCTGCCCAGTCGACGTCGCCCACGTCCACGTAGAGTTCCACCTCGTTCCCGTCGGGGTCGAGGACGTAGAGGCTGTGGGTGATGGTGTGGTCCCCGCTGCCCACCACGGTGACGTGATGGCGGTGGAGACGGTCCCGCATGGCCCGCAACGCGTCGTCCGTGTCGCCGATCTTGATCCCGAAGTGGTACATCCCGAGTCGCCGGCCGCTGGGAACCGGAGCGGCGCTCGCGCCCACCTCGATGAGCAGCAGTTCGTGGTGGGTGCGCCCTCCGGAGAAGACAACTGCCCGCGTGCCCTCCAGGTCGATGGTGGCCACAACCGGCCAACCGACGACGTCGCCATAGAACGCCCGGCTGGCGTCGAGGTCTCGGACGTACAGGACGACATGCCCCAGCTCGATCCCGTTCGGGGCCGTCGTCATGAGATGGCGAGGAACGGCGTGGCGGTGACGGCCCCAACGAACACGGACAAGGCGATCGGCCCGGTGCGCCGGACCGCCCCGAATCTGTCCTTCATGATAGGAACCTCCTCGTCCGGCGTCGGGTCCCGTGATCCGCTGTTGCGCAACGGACTCACCGGAAGCGGCCCTGATCGTAGCTACCGGCTTTGCTCGACACACGCGGCCGCGCGCAGCCATGGCCCGGTGATAGAGACGACGGAGTCCTGTGAGTTTCCTTGGCTGGGTGCGCCGTCTGGGTCGTCTCGCCGACCGGCGGGGTGTGATCAGCGGGAGTGTCGGCCAGGCTCCAGGTGAGGTTCCGGAGTTGCTCGGCCCATCGTTCGGGCCACGCGGCGGTGACGGCTTCGCCGAGGCCGAGTTGGATCCAGGTCATGTCGCTGCTGGCCGTGCCGGGCACAGGATGGAGCCGGGGAACGAGCCGGGCGCGCAGCGCCCCTGGTGGCTGTCCGGCGGCGAGGGTGGGGAGTACGGTCAGGTTCCAGGCACCCACGCCCATCTTGGCCAATGCGGCGGAAACGTCGGCGACGAGTATGGCCAGCGCCTCGACGGCCGGGGGCAGCGCGTCAAGGAGATCGGCGAGGCCCGGCGCGACGAACAGGACGTCGGGGAACAGGCCCCGAGGAGCGAAGGCGACCAGGGCTGACCAGGGACCCCGGCGGCCGAGCCAGCGTGGGCCGTAGGCTTCGGCGGCCACCAGATCGCCCCAAAAGGAGCCGCCGCAGCGCTCCTGGTAGTGGGTCTCGGCGGCGACTTCGACGGCCAGTCCATGGGGGAGGCGGGGACCGGCCACGCACTGCAAGTGGGGGTGGTCCAGACTGGCGCCCGCCGCCGGGCCATAGTTCCACCCCACGGCCCCGTGCCGTTGACCGGCGGGGAGCGTCTCGAGGAACGCGCCGACGAGAAGGAGGGCGTCGGCGAGGTCGGCCGGTCGTAGCGCCGTGGGGGCCACCCGGTGGCGGGAACCGACGGCCACCACCGCCGAGTGCTGGTCGTAGGGGCTGAGGTTCGGCACCAGGACACAATCGCCCCGCTCCAGGCGCCCGGCGGGGTGCTGGTCGGGAAGGAACCGGGGGGTGACGGTGTGAACCCACGGCCGACAGAACGGACACGGCGGCGACGGATCCGAAGCGGCGCCGCCGCCGCCATCCTTTCCGTCTTCGCTTGTCCCGGGCGGCTGCAGCGGGAAATGGGCGATGCGGCAGACGGCCCCCGTGAGGGGATCGAAGCGCACCTCATGGGTCACCTCGACGGGCTCGAACCCCCGGCGGGGATCCAAGAACCGGGTCGTCAACGGGATGCGGCGGAACTCGACGGACATGGTGGCGTTCCTACTGTGCTCGTTCTCAACGAAAGAGGAGAAATCCGGCGGCGGTGACCTCCTGGGGGCGGACCTGCCGGAAGGGCCGGCCGGCCCCAGCGCGATACCAGGCGGGCCGCCGGCGTGGCGGCGGTTCCGTACCGCCAGGAGTGTCGGTGGAATGGGGTGCACCCGGACGACAGGTCCACAATGGGCGGGGAGACCCGGTGCTGCACGAGGTCGCCGCCCAGGATGAACAGCCGCCCAGCGCGATCCACCGGGCCGGAACGGATGAGCCCGTCCAGGCCGAGATGGGCGCCCTCGGCGGCCACGACCCAGCGGCGGGACCAATCGGCCGTGATGAGGCAGCGCCATTCCAACACGGCAGGCACGGCCAGCCCGGCCCAGCAGCGTCGAACCCTGCCAGCTCATCGGGAAAGGACGAAACCAGCCGCTCATCCGCCCGCCCGCTTCTGGGCCCGGGCCTGCGGCCAACCCACGCCATCCACCTCTAGACTAAGAGTCTAAACCTTAGGATTCAAGCCGGACGGGTCGGTCCTCGCCTGGATACCGGGCCGACAACCCGACTCCGGTCCCCAGGCGGCGCTGCTCCTCGACCGTTGATGTCATGAAGGACAACCCCGCCGGCACCGCTGCCCCGGCCCGGCCCGGCGAACGGCAGACCGGCACCTCCCAGGGCGGCTCGAAGCAGCCCGCCCCTGTCTTTGGCGGGCTCGCTCTGCTTCGGTGCACGCGACGTTCCTGATTGCTCTTCGCCGCGGAAGGAACCAGACGCCGTAGCCGCTAACATGGTGGATGCACCGGCTGGGGCGGCTGGACCGTAGCCGGGAAGGCCGTGGCTCCGCCGCCACGAGCCGCCGCTACGGGGTCCCCGCTCCGGCCGGCTCGGGGGCCGCCGGTCCCCTGCGGTTGCATCGATCTCTTCCCGCCCCAACGGGTCGACCTTCACCGCTGTTGAGCCCGCTCACCTTGTGCAACAAGGGCGGGGCGCTGGAAGCTGACAGGATCGACCGCGTCGCGCGCGAGGACCACTGACCGAACAGCTTGGTGATGCCGGTTGTCTCCATGCCATTCTTGGGTCGGTCCCGTCCCGGCGCAGGCCCGCCCGCCGCAACCTCCCCTATGCCCCGGGCGGGCCCCGGGGCGGGGCACCGCCCCTCTGCATGGTTGCGATCGACAGTTTGGCCCGTGTCGAGCGCCCAGATGAGCCGGGGACCTCCGTCACGACAAGGGACCGGTCCCAGCCAGAATGCAGCCCCAACGAGAACGACCCCAGGGACCGGTCATGGCAGCCCCCACCGCCCTGATTTTGCGCAACCCCCGATCACGGTGACCGTTGTCGCCGGCAACAACGGGCGAAGAACGCGGGTGGTTCCGTCGTCAGTTCGGGACGACCGGGACGAATGAGACGTCCTGGTCGGTGTCATCGTCGACGCAGAGGAGAACATCACAGTGAAGCGTGTCGCATCTCTCGTCGTCGCCATCGCGAGCATCACCATTCCGGGTGCCGCGTACGCTGTTTCCGTCGCACCCACCGCTTCCGTCGCCCCCGCCGGCGCTCTCCCCCAAGAGGTCTGTTCCCCGGCCGCTCCGGTCGTGGGCGCGGTATCGGGCACACCGGCCGCGCCCGTCGCCACCACCCTGTGCTCGAAGTAGCGCCACTTCCCGAGGAAACCCGACGGCCCGGTGGTCCATGACCGCCGGGCCGTTGAGGCTCGCTCGTCCGCGTCGGCGGCGGCCAGACCCGCGACATTCCTGGTGCCGGTCGATTTCCCGGCCGGCCTGTACGTAGGCGGCGCGGGCCTCCGGAGACTTGAGGCGGGTGGCTTTGATCGCCTGTCAGGATCGGTGCCCGCTCATCGGCTCATCGCTCCTCGGGGGTGTGGCCCTCGGCGCGACAGCGCTCCATCTCCCTGACGGCGCGCCGGATCTCGGCGTCCTCTCGCCGGGGCCTGCTTGCGGAACCACGGTGAGCAGCACGAGTCGCCGGCCGTCGGTCCTTACCCTCGTCCACCAGGCCCGCGGACGTGAACGCCGGGGCGGCCCGGGCGAAGCAAGAGCCGGGGGGCCCCCCCACCCGGGGGAGCCCCCGGC
>JBFLYK010000019.1:0-75757 GCA_040756995.1 Actinomycetota bacterium
GGCGGTGGCTTCCCGAGCCGTGGTGGCCCCGGTGGCGGCGGGGGAGGCTTCCCCGGTCGCGGTGGTCCCGGTGGCGGCCCCGGCGGTGGGTTCCCCGGTCGTGGCCGTCCGGGTCCGCAGCAGCGGCCCCGGCGCAAGAAGAAGCGCGGTCGCGGCGAAGAGCTGACACCGACCCAGCTGCCGAGCTACACGCCGGCCGATGCCCCGGTCCCCGAGGGTGAGATCGTCGTCCCCCGCCTGACGACGATCCAGGACCTCGCGCCGAAGCTCAACCGCACACCGGCCGACATCGTCCGGATGCTGATGATGGCCGGCGAGATGGTCACCGCCACCCAGTCGCTGCCTGACGAGATGATCGAGCTGATCGCCGAGGAGCTCGGCGCCAACGTGATCCTCGTCGAGCCCGGCATGGAGGCCGAACTCGAGCTGCAGAAGCTGTTCGAGGACGATGACGACGAAGACGACGAGTCGCTCCTCGAGCCGCGGGCGCCGGTTGTGACCGTCATGGGCCACGTCGACCACGGCAAGACGAAGCTGCTCGACCGGATCCGGGAGACCAACGTGGTGGCCGGTGAGGCCGGCGGCATCACGCAGCACATCGGTGCCTACCAGACGGTCAGGAACGGCCGGAAGATCACCTTCATCGACACGCCGGGCCACGAGGCGTTCACCGCCATGCGGGCCCGGGGCGCCGAGGCCACCGACATCGTGGTGCTGGTGGTGGCGGCTGACGACGGCGTCATGCCCCAGACGGTCGAGGCGCTGAACCACGCCAAGACGGCCGAAGTGCCGATTCTGGTGGCCATCAACAAGATCGACCGGGAGAACGCCGACCCCGACAAGGTGCGCCGGCAGCTGACCGAGCAGGAGCTCGTCCCCGAGGAGTGGGGCGGCGACACGATGATGATCGAGGTGTCGGCCCTCGAGGGCCTCGGCATCGACGATCTCCTCGAGGCCATCCTGCTGGTAGCCGACGTGGAGGACCTGCGGGCCAACCCCAAGGCCCCCGTCCGGGGTCTCGTACTCGAAGCCAACCTCGACCCCGGCCGGGGCCCGGTGGCCACCGTGCTGGTGGAGAAGGGCACGCTTCGGGTCAGTGACCCGATCGTGGCCGGGCATGCCTGGGGTCGGGTGCGGGCCATGCTCGACGAGAACGGCCAGCAGGTGACCGAGGCCGGGCCGTCGGTGCCGGTGCAGGTGCTCGGGTTCGACGAGGTGCCGTACGCCGGTGACGAGATGCGGGTGGCCCCCGACGACCGGACCGCCCGGGTCGTGGCCGAGTCCCGCGCCCGGCGCCGCCGGGCAGCCGGTCTCGCGGGCCGGGAGACGTTCTCGCACGGCACCAAGCTGGAGGACATCTTCGCCCATATCCAGCGAGGCGAGGTCACGACGCTCAACCTGGTGCTCAAGGCCGACGTGCAGGGTTCGCTCGAAGCGCTGACGGAATCGCTCCGCAAGCTCGAGCGCGACGAGGTGAAGCTGGCCTTCGTCCACCGGGCGGTGGGTGGCATCACCGAGTCCGACGTCAACCTGGCCAATGTGTCGAACGCCACGATCATCGGCTTCAACGTGCGGCCCGACCGCAAGGCCCGGGAGATGGCCGAGCAGGAAGGCGTCGAGCTCCGGCTGTACGAGGTGATCTACCAGGCCCTCGAGGACATCGAGGCCGCCATGGTGGGCATGCTCAAGCCCGAGTTCGAAGAGGTCGTCACCGGCGAAGCCGAGGTGCGCGAGGTCTTCTCCGTGCCCCGGATCGGCAAGGTCGCCGGCTGCTACGTCCGCAACGGCACGATCACCCGAGGCTCCAAGGTCCGCTTCCTGCGCGAAGGCGTCGTGATCTGGAAGGGCGAGATCGCCTCGCTCAAGCGCTTCAAGGACGACGTCCGTGAAGTCCAGTCCGGCTACGAGTGCGGTATCGGTCTCGAGAACTATCAGGACCTGAAGGCCGGCGACGTGATCGAGACCTACGCGGTCAAGGAGATCCCGCGGGGCTGACGGTTTGATCGTCAGGCGTCAGCGCACTTCGTAGAGGGCCTGCATCCCGGCGGTGATGTGGTCGGCGACGTGGCAGTGGAACTGCCACTCGCCGGGGGCGTCGGGCTGCATGTCGCCCACCATCATGCTGGCTGGCAGGAGGTTCACCACATCGGTGCGCATCCCGGCCGCCTCGGCGGTGTTGCCGTGCCAGTGGGGCGTGTGGAGGTCGACTTCCGTCCCCATGCCCATCAGGTACCAGCGGACCCGCTCACCGCGGTTCATGGTGAGACCGGGGAGGTTGCCGTAGACGAAGCCGTTGATGGCGTGCATGAGATTCGACTCGACGAAGCCCTCGTCCTCGGGGTTGACGGTGCTGGGCTCGCCGGCCCGGGTGATGTTGGCGTCGAGCCAGGGGCTCGAATTCTCGTCCATCACGGTGAAGTTCACGACGAACTCCCGGTCGACGTCCTTCGGCGTCCCGTCCGGACGGGCCATGCCCCGGGCGGTGACGATGATCGGTCCCATGAGCCCGGCGTAGACATCGGCCACCTCGTCGACGTGCGAGTGGTACATCCACATGACCGAACTGCTGTCGTGGTGCCCGGGCCCGGCCCGCTCCGGTACCTCCCAGACGTAGGTGTGGGTACCGCCGAGGGGTACTTCGTCGTCGGCCTTGTCGGCGCCTGAGGTGCCGTCGGCGTAGGGACTGCCCTCGGAGTCCTTGGCGTAGCGCACGCCGTGGGCGTGCAGGCTCACGGGGTACGGCGTGTTGTTCCGCAGCACCACCTCGATCCGGTCGCCCACCTCGGCGTGGATGACCGGGCCGAGCAGGCCGAGGTGCTCCCACTCCGCGGTCCGGGGCCGGAGCGTCGTGAACGTCTCGTCGGTGTACTCCTGGAAGACCGACTTCGCGTACACCCTCCCGATGCGGTCAGGGCCGTGGCCCACGAAGACGTCCTCGACCTCGCCGAAGGCCTTACCGGTGATCAGGTTGGTGCCGGCGGGGGCGTAGTTCCACTCCACCGGGTCGGCGGCGATGTAGTAGCGCCGCACCTGCCCACCGGCCTCGGCCGCCGGGGCCGCCGCGACACCCGTCACCGGCGGGGAACCGCAGCCGGCCAGCGCGAGGACCAGTGAGGCGGCGGCGGCGATGGCCGCCCAGCGCCCCCGGCGGCCCGGACGGCTCCTCGGCGTGAATGATCCTGTCCCCGGCATGGCGGTACTCCTCACCCTCTTAGGGCCATCAGTCTCCGGGTGTTAGGCAGCCCGAAGACGCTCCGGAACGAGGATTCGCCGTGAATGGCGCAATTCCTGCGGATTGGCGCAGTTGCCGCCGTTCGTCCCTTTGGTCCGGCTTCAGGACCGGTAGGTCCGGAGGTAGCGGGGGAAGTCCCAGGTTCTGAGGAACTTCGTGGCGGCCGTGCGGCCGTTCTCGTAGAGGGCGGCCTGGGTGGTGTCGTCGATGTCGAAGTCGGTGGCCTTCACGCCGTCGATCGGGAAGTTCGACAGCATCCCGCCGTCGACGAGATAGGACCGGGTGTCCCGGCCCTCCGGGCCGGTGCCGCCGAAGGCCACCGGCTCGTAGAAGATCGGAATCGACATCGAGGCCCGCACGGCGTCGGCGACGAACTGCTCGTCGGGGTCGAGCCCGTAGCGGGGATAGTCCCAGGGGAGGCGCACCAGCCGGCCTCGGGACACGTCGGACGTCAGCACGACGAGCCGGTAGGCCCGCTCCGGGGGCAGGGAGCTGTCGGGATCGTCGGTGATGCGCAGATCGCCGAAGGTGGCCGCCCCGACGTCGGACAGCAGACCGTGCAGCCAGTCCCTCAGGTAGGCACCCTCATAGATGCCCTTCTCGAAGAGGACCGACAGGCCCCGGCCGGCGACGCCGAAATGGTCGAGGAAGCCTTTGTCCTCGAACCGGCGGTAGTCGATCTCCCGCATGGTCTGCGTCAGCGCCTCGGGCGGGGCGCCCGCCGCGATCAGCGCTCCGACGATCGCGCCGGCCGACGTGCCCGCCACGCGCCGGACCCGATAGCCCGCGTCGGCCAGCTCGCGGTAGGCCCCGACGAGCCCGATTCCCTTGACCCCACCGCCTTCCAGGACCAGGTCGGCGTCCCGCGCTGCGGTCATGGCCGTGCCGCTCTCCCTCCGCTCGGCCCGCCGGCGGAGCGTAACGGAGGAAACGGGTTCGTACGCCGACCGCCGGGCCGCGAGAATGGAAGCGTGCACGCGGCCGCTCTGCGCTTCGACCTGCATGTGCCGGCCAGCCGGTCTCTCAAGGCGAAGCGCGCCGCCGTGCGGCCCATCGTCGACACCTTGCGGCACCGCTACCACGTCTCGGTGGCCGAGGTCGACCATCAGGACCGGTGGCAGCGGGCGGCCATCGCCGTGGCCGTGGTGGCCGAGAGCAACCACCACCTCACCGAGGTGCTCGACAGCTTGGAGCGGTTCGTCCGGTCCGCCCCCGATGTCGAGGTGCTCGACACGACGGCCGCCTATCTGGAGCCGGAGGACTGAGCCATGGCCAACGCCGCCCGCCGTTACGAGCGCACCGCCCGGGTCAACGAGGTGGTCCGGGAGGTCCTGGCCGACGAGCTCGAGCGCCTGTCCGACCCCCGCCTCGGGTTCGTGACCGTCACCGGCGTCGAGGTCACCCCCGATCTGCGCCAGGCCACCGTGTACTACTCGGCGCTCCTCCCGGCCAAGCGTCCGGGGGCGCCCGTCGCCGGGGCGGCGCCGGAGGCGGCCGTCGACGCGGCCGAGGAGACGGCCGCCGCCCTCCGGTCCGCCGGGCCGCACCTTCAATCCGCCATCGCCCGGCAGGTCCGGATGAAATACACGCCACACCTCGTATTTCGTGAGGATCCGGCGATTAGGACGGGGGAGCGGGTGGATGAGATCCTCCGCCGGCTCCACTCGGAGGACGAGTGAACGACTATTCCGACCACGAACGCCAGCTCGAAGAGGACCTGGCCACGGCCGCCGCCCTGATCAGCGGCGCCGGTCAGGTGGCCCTGGCCTGCCACGTCGCCCCCGACGGCGACGCCCTCGGCTCCATGCTGGCGCTCCACCACGTGCTGCGGGCCGGCGGACGCAACTCCGTGGCCGCCTTCGCCGGCACGCAGGTGACCGGCCCCCACTACCGGGAGCTCCCCGGCCTGGAGCTCCTTTCGGACCCCGTCGACTACCCGGCGGAGCCCGAGATCATGGTCACGCTCGACTGCGGGTCGATGGGCCGGCTCGGCGACCTGGCCATCAACGCCAAGGCGGCCAAGGAACTGGTGGTGGTCGACCACCATCTCTCCAACACCCGCTACGGGTCGATCCACCTCGTCGACCCGAAGGCGGCGGCCAGCGCCGTGGTCGTCGCCCGCCTCATCGACCACCTCGGGCTGCCGCTCAACCGGGAGGCGGCCATCTGCCTCTACGCCGGGCTCGTGTGCGACACCGGGCGGTTCCAGTACGAGAGCACCAGCACCGAGGCCTTCGACCTCGCCCGCCGCCTTCTGGAGTTCGACGTCCCCGTCGCCCGGCTGAACCGGGTGCTGTTCGAAGAGCACCGGATGGCCTACCTCCGCCTGGTCGGGGCCGTGCTCAGCCGGGCCGAGATGGTCGAGGAGAAGAGCTTCATCTGGGCCGCCGTCACCGAGGCCGACCTCGGCCGGTACGACGTCACCCTGGAGGAGACCGAGGGCCTCATCGACTTCCTCCGCCAGGCCAAGGAAGCCGAGGTGTCCTGCGTCCTGAAGGAGGTCGAGGGCCACGTCCGGGTGAGCCTCCGTTCCCTGGGCCACGTCGACGTCTCCGCCGTGGCCGCCCTCTTCGGCGGCGGCGGCCACCGCTACGCGGCCGGGTTCACGACCACCGATCCCGTCCCGCAGGTGGTGGAGACGATTCTGCGGGCACTCTGACCGCCATGGCCAAGGGCGCGGCCGGAGCCGAGGCCGTCGACGGGCTCGTCGTGGTCGACAAGCCCGCCGGCTGGACGTCGCACGACGTCGTCGCCCGCCTGCGCAAGATCTACGGCCTGCGCCGGGTCGGGCACGCCGGCACCCTCGATCCTGACGCCACCGGCGTCCTCCTGGTCGGCCTCGGCCGCGCCACCCGGCTCCTGCGCTTCCTGACCGACACCGCCAAGGTCTACCGGGGCGAGGTCGCCTTCGGCGTGGCCACCGACACCCTGGACGCCGCCGGCACCGAGACCCGGCGCCAGCCCATGTCGGAGCTGACGGGGGAGGAGCTCGAAGCCGTCCTGCCCCGCTTCCTCGGAACCATCGCCCAGGTGCCGCCGATGGTCTCGGCCATCAAGGTCGAGGGCCGCCGGCTCCACGAGATGGCCCGGGCCGGGGAGGTCGTCGAACGGGCCCCCCGCACGGTCCGGATCGACCGGATCGAAGTGGAGGACTTCACCGCCGGAGCGTTTCCCCGCGCCCGGCTGCTGGTGGAATGTGGGAGCGGCACCTACATCCGTAGCCTGGCCGCTGACCTCGGTGAGGCCCTCGGCGGCTGCGCCCATCTGGCCTGGCTCCGCCGCCTGCGGGTCGGCCCGTTCCCCGTCGAGGAGGCCCGGACCCTGGAGGAGATCGCCGCCCGTCCCGACCAGGCGCGGCTGCCGCTGGCCGACGCCGTCCGCCACCTGCCCCGGGTCGACGTCGACGGGGAGACCGCCCGGGGCGTCGGCCACGGCGCCGTCTTCCCGGCCACCGCCCTCGCCGCCGGGCCGGGAGGGGACGACGTCGGCCCGTTCGCCGTCGTCGGCCCCGACGGCCGCCTCCTCGCCCTCTACCAGCGGGGTCGGGCGGCGGCCCGGCCGCTCGTTGTCCTGGCCGGCCACGGGAGCGGGGGCTGAGCGGGCCGATGCGCATCGCCCGCAGCCTCGACGCCTGCCCCGACCTCGTGGACGGGTCCGTGGTGACCATCGGCGCCTTCGACGGCGTCCACCTCGGCCATCAGGCGCTGCTGCGCCTGGTGCGGGAGGAGGCCGACCAGCGCGGTCACGTCAGCGCCCTCGTGACCTTCGACCGCCACCCGGCCCAGGTCGTGCGGCCGGAGTCGGCCCCCAAGCTCCTGACCACGCTCGACCAGAAACTGGAACTGCTCGAGGCCACCGGCCTGGTCGACCACGCCGTCGTCCTCACCTTCGACGAAACCCGCCGCCGGGAGTCGGCTGAGGACTTCGTGACCGAGGTCCTCGACGGCTGCCTCCGGGCCCGCCTCGTGGTGGTCGGAGCCGACTTCCACTTCGGCAACGCCCGGCGGGGCAACGTCGCGCTCCTGGAGCGGATGGGCCGGGACCTCGGCTTCGAGGTCATCGGGCTCAACCTCGTGAGCAGCCCGGGCCAGGTCACCTACTCCTCGACCCTGGTCCGCCGGCGGCTGGCCGAGGGTGACGTCCGGGGCGCGGCCGAGATCCTCGGCCGGGTCCACGAGGTTCGGGGCACCGTGGTGGAGGGCGACCGCCGGGGCCGGCAGCTGGGCTTCCCGACCGCCAACGTGGCCGTTCCGGAGGAGATCTGCCTCCCGGCGGCCGGCATCTACGCCGGCACCTTCACCGGCGCCGACGGCGTCGCCCGCCCGGCGGCCATCTCCCTCGGCCACCGCCCGACCTTCTACACCGATCAGGCCTACCTGCTGCTCGAGGCCTACCTGCTGGACTTCAGCGGCGACCTCTACGGCCAGGCGACCTCGGTCGGGTTCGTGGAGCGGATCCGGGCCGAAGAGCGCTTCGATTCGGTCGAGGCGCTCGTCGAGGCCATGCACCGGGACGTGGCGGCCGCCCGCCGGCTCCTGTCCCCGGAGCCTGGTGCGCGGCCCTGACGGAGCGGATGGTAGGCTCGCTGGTTGCCGCAGCAGTGGTTGCGGATCTGACGCGCAACGACCACGACCCCCGAAACCCCGACGGCAGACGTTTGCCGGAAGAGAACGAATCTGAAGATGCCAGACACCTCCGCCACGATCACCGAGTACCGCCTCCACGAGACCGACACCGGCTCACCCGAGGTGCAGATCGCGCTCCTCACGGAGCGGATCAACATGCTCACGGCGCACCTGAAGGTCCATAAGAAGGATCATCACTCCCGCCGGGGGCTCTTGATGCTCGTCGGTCGGAGGCGTCGCCTGCTCGACTATCTCCGCAGCAACGACGTGGAGAGGTACCGGGCGCTCATCGCCAGGCTCGGTCTCCGCCGGTAAGGACCATCGAGGAGCGGCTCGCCGCTCCTCGAACTGTTTGCGGCGGCGGCTTGTCGGTTGTCAGTCGCCATCCTCCGGGTTTCCTCCCGGAGCATGACAACTGAGAACCGACGCCTCCGCCGCTCGAATCAAGAGTGAGCGAGAGGAGCAGTTCCATGACCGGCCCGATTTCGGCGTCGGCCCCCATTGGGGAAACCGGCAAGACCCTCACCTTCTCCACCGGATTGCTGGCCCAACAGGCCGACGGCGCCGTGGTGGTGTCGGTGGGTGAAACCACCGTCCTCGTGACCGCGGTGGCGGCACGCGGCGTGCGGGAGGGGATCGATTTCTTCCCCCTCACCGTCGACGTGGAGGAGCGCATGTACGCCGCCGGGAAGATCCCCGGATCGTTCTTCCGGCGGGAGGGGCGGCCGACGGAGCAGGCGATCCTGGCCTGCCGGCTGACCGACCGGCCCCTGCGCCCGTCCTTCCCCAAGGGCTTCCGCAACGAGACGCAGATCGTGGCCACCGTTCTCGGCGCCGACCTGCAGAACCCGCACGACGTCCTGGTCATCAACGGGGCGTCGGCCGCGCTCATGATCTCCGGCATCCCGTTCTCCGGCCCCGTGGGAGCGGTGCGGCTCGCCCACCACGACGGCGCGTGGATGCCCCACCCGACCTATCAGGAGGGCGACAGCTCGACCTTCGAGCTGGTCGTCGCCGGCCGGCGCCTGCCCGACGGCGACGTGGCCGTGATGATGGTCGAGGCCGGTGGCACGGAATCGGCCTGCGAGCTCTACGACGCCGGGGCACCCCACGTCACCGAGGAGATCATCGCCGAGGGCCTCGAAGAGGCCAAGAAGTGGATCAACGACAGCATCACCGCCCAGCTCGAGCTGGTCGACCGGTACGTCGCCGAGCGGGGGCCGATCGAGCCGATTCCCTACGAGATCCAGGTCGACTACGACGAGGAGACCTACGAGGCGGTGAAGCAGGCCGCCGGCGGCCCGCTCGCGGAGGCGTTGTCGATCGCCGACAAGCACGACCGCAACACCCGCATCGACGAGATCAGCGCCGAGGTCGTCACCGCCCTGGCCGGTACCGCCGAGGAGCCGGGCAAGTTCGAGGCCGGGCCGGTGAAGCGGGCGCTGCGGTCGCTCCAGAAGGAGATCGTCCGCTCCCGCATCGTCAACGAGGGCTTCCGGATCGACGGCCGCACGCCGACCGACATCCGGCCGCTGTCGGCCCAGGTCGGCCTGCTCAAGACCGCCCACGGCACCGGCCTCTTCCAGCGGGGTGAGACGCAGGTCCTCTCCGTCACCACCCTGGGCATGCCCCGCATGGAGCAGATGCTCGACACGATCGGGATCGACGAGCACAAGCGCTACATGCACCACTACAACTTCCCGCCGTTCTCCACCGGCGAGACCGGCCGGGTCGGCTCGCCGAAACGGCGCGAGATCGGCCACGGCGCCCTGGCCGAGCGGGCGCTGCTCCCGGTGGTGCCGTCGATCGAGGAGTTCCCGTACACGCTGCGGGTCGTGTCCGACGTGCTCTCGTCGAACGGGTCGACCTCGATGGCCTCGGTCTGCGGGTCGACGCTGTCGCTGATGGATGCCGGCGTTCCGCTCAAGGCGCCGGTGGCCGGCATCGCCATGGGCCTCGTCTACGCCGAGGGCAAGTACACGACGCTGACCGACATCCTCGGGGCCGAGGACGCCTTCGGCGACATGGACTTCAAGGTGGCGGGCACGGCCGACTTCGTCACCGCCCTCCAGCTCGACACCAAGATCGACGGGCTGCCGGCCGACGTGCTGGCCCAGGCGCTGCGCCAGGCCAAGGACGCCCGGCTCAAGATCCTCGACGTGATCCGGGAGGCCATCCCCGAGCCGCGGGCCGAGGTGGCCGAGTCGGCGCCGAAGATCATCAGCTTCCAGATTCCGCTCGACCGGGTCGGCGAGGTCATCGGCCCCAAGGGCAAGGTCATCAACGGCATCCAGCAGGAGACCGGCGCCGACATCAACGTCGACGACGACGGCGTGATCGGTACGGTGACGATCGGCGGCCGGGACGGCGGCGCGGTGGCCGAGGCCAAGCGGATGATCGAACTGATCCTCAACCCGCCGGAGGCCGACGTCGGCGGCATCTACAACGGGAAGGTCGTCAACATCACGAAGTTCGGCGCCTTCGTGAACATCCTTCCCGGCCGCGACGGGCTGCTCCACATCTCGAAGCTCGGCGCCGGGCGCCGGGTCGAGCGGGTGGAGGACGTCCTGTCCCTCGGCACCGAGGTGGAGGTGCGCGTCGACGACATCGACCCGCAGGGGAAGGTGTCGCTCTCCCTCGTCAAGCCCCTCGACGGGAGCGCCGGTGACGGCGGCGGCGAGGCCGGCGACGGTGGCGGGGCAGGCGAGGGGGGTGGCGGCCGGTCGTCCGGCGACCGCGACGTCCTGTCGTTCGACGCCGACTGGGACCAGACGGCCCGCGATTCCTTCGGGGACCTCGGGCCGGCCGAAGTCCCGGGGGGCGGCGGTCGATCCCGTGAGGGCGGCGACCGCGATCGGGGTGGCCGCGACCGCGGCCGGCGCCCCGGCGGCGGTGGCGGGCGCGGGCGCCGCTAGGCGCCCCGCTCCCGATGACCATCTCGGTGGCCGACGGCGGGCCCGTCCGGCGGACGCGTCTGCCGAACGGGCTACGCGTCGTCACCGAGACCATGCCGGAGCTGCGGTCGGTGGCCGTCGGCTTCTGGGCGGGGACGGGCTCCCGGGACGAGCCCGACCCGCTGGCCGGCGCCAGCCACTTCCTCGAGCACCTGCTGTTCAAGGGCACGGCGGAGCGCAGCGCCCAGGAAATCGCCGAGGTCGTGGAGGCGGTCGGCGGAGAGATGAACGCCTTCACCACCAAGGAGTACACCGCCTACTACGTCCGGCTCCTCGACGAGGACCTCGACCTCGGCCTCGACATCCTCTCCGACGTGGTGTGGGCGCCGGCCTTCCGGCCCGACGAGGTCGACTGCGAGCGGCAGGTGATCCTGGAAGAGATCCGGATGCACGAGGACACGCCCGACGAACTCGTGCATTCGCTGTTCTCCGAGGCACTCTTCCCCGGCCAGACCGTGGGCCGGGAGGTGCTGGGGGAGCGGGACGCCATCGTGGCCATGACGAGGGACGAGATCGCCGGCTTCCACCATCACCACTACCGGGCCGGCAACATCGTCGTGGCCGCCGCCGGCAACGTCGACCACGACCGGGTCGTCGAAGGCGTCGCGGCCCGCTTCCGCGGCGGGCTCGGCGACCGGGAACCGAGACCGGAGGCCGAGATCCGCCCGGCCGGTGCCGTGCGGGTGCTGCAGCGGCCGACGGAGCAGGCGCATCTCGTGCTCGGTATGCCGGCGCTGTCCCGATCCGATCCCGACCGCTGGGCGCTGTCCGTGCTCAACCACGTGGTCGGGGGCGGGCTGTCGTCCCGCCTCTTCCAGGAGGTGCGGGAGAAGCGGGGCCTGGCCTACTCCGTCTACTCCTACCGTTCGGCGCTGGAGGACACCGGGACCTTCGCCGTCTACGCCGGTACGGCGCCGGAACGGGCGCCCGAGGTGCTGTCGATCATCGACTCCGAGCTCGACCGCCTGTCCGCCGAACGGTGCCTGGCCCCCGACGAGCTGGAGCGGGCCAAGGGGCATTTCAAGGGGCAGATGGCCCTCGGGCTGGAGAGCAGCGCGGCCCGCATGGAGCGCCTGGGCCGGTCGGAGGTCACCAGCCGGGAGATCCAGAGCGTCGACGACATGGTGGCGGCCATCGATGCCGTCACCCCCGACGACGTCGCCCGGGTGATCGACCGGGTGCTGGCCGCCGGCCCCCGGGTGCTGGCCGCCATCGGGCCGGTCGACGCCGACGTCCTCGCCGACCGTCTCTCGGTAGGGTCAGCGACCTATGAGTGACGAGAAGATTCGCGTGGCCGTCATGGGAGCGGCCGGTCGCATGGGCACGACGGTGTGCCGGGCGGTGGTCGACGCCCCCGACATGGAACTGGTGGCGGTGGTCGACCCGCCCCACGCCGGCGAGCCGCTGGAGAAGTTCGGCATCGGCGGCACCGGCCTCACCCTGGAGATGGTCGGCCCATCGGTGAAGAAGGCCGACCCCATGGTGGCGGTCGACTTCACCAACATCGACGGCGTCCGGTCCAACTCCCGTTGGTGCGCCCTGAACGGGGTCCACGCCGTGATCGGCACGACCGGACTCACCGACGGGGACCTGCAGGACCTCACCGGCCTCTTCGACGGGCAACGGGCCAACGCCGTGGTGGCGCCCAACTTCGCCATCGGCGCCGTCCTGATGATGCACCTCGCCGCCGTCGCTGCTCCCTGGTTCGAATCAGCCGAGATCATCGAGCTGCACCACGAGAACAAGATCGACGCGCCGTCGGGCACCGCCATGCTGACCGCCCACCGGATCGCCGGAGCCTCGACCGGGTGGGTCCCCGATCCCACGCAGAAGCACGTCCTCGAGGGCGCCCGGGGAGGGCAGGGCCCGGGCGGGATCCGTATCCACTCCGTCCGCCTCCGGGGCCTCGTGGCCCACCAGGAGGTGCTGCTCGGCACCACCGGCCAGTCGCTGTCGATCCGGCACGACTCCTACGACCGCACGTCGTTCATGCCCGGGGTGCTGCTGGCCATCCGGGAGGTGGGCAACCGCCCGGGCCTCACCATCGGGCTCGACGCCCTCCTCGGGCTCTAGATCCCGAAGATCTGGGTCAGCTCGGCGGGGGCCGCCTCTTCGAGCTGGGAGTAGGTGCAGGACTCGGGTGTCCGGTCGTCCCGGAACCGGACGAACGTCGTGCCGTGGCGGAACCGGTCGCCCTGGAGGTGGTCGTAGCGCACCTCGACGACCAGCTCGGGGCGCAGCGGCTCCCACGACTGGTCCTTCCCGGCGTTCCACCGGCTCTGGCCGCCGGGCATGCGGCCTCCGGCGGCGGCCATGGCCGACGCCCAGTCCCGCCAGGGGTGGTTCTCCAGGGCGTTCTCCCGGTAGGGGGCGAGCGTGTCGACCAGCGCCTTGCGCTGGGCCATGGGAAAAGCCGCCGTCACGCCGACGTGATGGAGCGTCCCCTTGTCGTCGTAGAGCCCGAGCAGCAGCGAGCCGATCACGCCGCCGCTCTTGTGCCAGCGAAAGCCGGCCACCACGCAGTCGGCCGTCCGCTCGTGCTTGACCTTGATCATCACCCGCTCGTTCTCCCGGTAGGGGAGGTGCTCCGGCTTGGCCACCACTCCGTCGAGGCCGGCGCCCTCGAAGGCGTGGAACCACTCCGCGGCTCGCCCCCGGTCGGTGGTGCACGGCGTGATGTGTAACGGCGGGCGGGTGTTACGCATTACCGCCTCGAGCCGGCGACGGCGCTCAACTTGAGGTAGAGGTCGAAGGTCCTCGTCGCCTTCGGCGAGCAGATCGAAGGCGACGAAGGAAGCCGGCGTCTGGCCGGCCAGCAGGTTGATCCGGGAGGCGGCGGGATGGATCCGCTGGAGGAGCGCCTCGAAGTCGAGCCCGCCACCGGTGGCGATCACGATCTCCCCGTCGAGGACGCAGCGGTCGGGCAGCTGCTTCTTCAGCGGGTCGAACAGCTCCGGGAAGTACCGCGTCAGCGGCCGTTCGTTGCGGCTGCCGAGCTCGATCTCGTCGCCGTCGCGGAAGACGATGCAGCGGAAGCCGTCCCACTTGGGTTCGTAGAGCATGCCACCCTCGGCGGGCAGCGAGCGGGCGAGCTTGGCCAGCATCGGGGAGACGGGGGGCATCACGGGCAGGTCCACGCCCCAGAGTGTGCCGTACGCTTGGCCTGTGGACAGCCCGACGACGGTCAGGGAGCGTGTGCTGGAGGGAGCGCTCGTCTGCATCGGCCGGTACGGGCTGGCCCGCACCACCGTCGACGACGTTGCCTCGGCGTCGGGCGTGTCCCGGGCGACGATCTACCGCCATTTTCCCGGCGGACGGGAGCAGCTGGTGGCCGACACCGTGGCCTGGGAAACCGGCCGGTTCTTCGCCCGGCTGGGGCAGGCGGTGGCCGGCGCCCCCGACCTCTGCGTGCTCCTGGAGGACGCGCTGGTGTTCGCCCGCCGAGCCCTGGCGCAGCATGCCGTTTTCCAGCGGGTGGTGGAGACGGAGCCGGAGCGGCTGCTGCCGTTGATCACCGTCGAGGCGAACCGGATCCTGCCCATGATCGGGGGATTTCTGGTGCCGTTCCTGGAGCGGGAGCGCGACGCCGGCCGTCTCCGGCCCGACGCTGACATCGGCCGCACCGCCGATTATCTGGCCCGCATGGTGCTGTCCTGCATCGGCTCCCACGGCGTCTACGACCTCGACGACCCGGCCGAGATCCGCGTCCTGGTGCGGGAGCAGCTGCTGGCCGGGGTGATGGCTTCTGGCACGATCCTCCGGCAGCACCCTTGACGATGAGACAAAATCGGTCTTAGCATCTCACGTATGACCTTTGAGCCCCTGTCCACGACCGAGGGGCCCATCGCGGAACCCGGCCACTCGCCGGACATCACCGCGAAAGTCGTCGAGGGCGCCCTCCGGGCCATCGCCCGCTTCGGCCTCACCAAGCTGACCGTCGACGACGTGGCCCGCGAGGCCGGTATCTCCCGAGCCACCCTCTACCGCTACTTCCCGGGGCGCGGCGCCGTCCTCTCCGCCGTCGTGCGGTCGGAGACCGAGCGCCTCCAGCGCGGCCTCGACGAGGCGCTGGCCGACGTCGCCACGCTCCCCGAGGCGCTGGCGGCGGTGGCCGGATTCGGCGCCCGGGCCTTCGAAGGTCACGAGGCCCTGCGACATCTCCTGGCCACCGAGCCGGGGACGGTGCTGCCCCATCTGTGCTTCAGCGGCGCCGACAGCCTGCTGACTGTGGCCGCCGACCGCATCGCCCCCCACCTGTGCCGCTTCATGGGCCCGCTCGAGGCCCGGCGGACGGGCGAGTGGCTGGCCCGCATCGTGCTGTCCTACGGGCTCGCCCCTCCTCCCGGTCCCCGCGAGGCGGCCGTGCTGGGGGTGGTGCGGGAGTTCGTCATCCCCGCCGCCGAGGAGCGGGCCCGATCGGGAGGTTGACATGCGCCAGAACGAAGAGCTGATCGGCCGGGCCGACCTGAACGACGTGGAGGCGATCCTCTCGATCACCAACACCGACACCGAGAGCCGCTTCCACGACGTCAGCTCCGAGGTCGACACCCGGTTCACGTGGGACTACGAGCGGGCCCGGCCCAAGCTCGGGAAGCTCTACGAGAAGGCCAAGGGCGCCATGTGGAACGCCAACGACCTTCCGTGGGACACCGAGGTCGACCAGGAGGAGGTCGTGCGCAACAACGCCGCCGCCCAGGCGGCCACCGGGCTGGCGCCGATGACGGACCTGAGCCACATGCCCTTCGCCACGTGGGGCGACAAGGAATGGCTGGAGTTCGGTGTCGAGTCACAGAACTGGACGCTGTCGCAGTTCCTCCACGGCGAGCAGGGCGCCCTCGTCTGCACCGCCCGCATCGTCGAGACCGTGCCGTGGATCGACGCCAAGTACTACGCCTCGACGCAGGTGATGGACGAGGCCCGCCACGTCGAGGTGTTCTCCCGCTACCTCGACGAGAAGCTCTCCGGGCACTACCCGATCAACGCCCACCTGCAGCTGCTGCTCGACGACATCATCGCCGACTCCCGGTGGGACATGACCTACCTCGGGATGCAGATCATGGTCGAGGGTCTGGCGTTGGCCGCCTTCGGCTTCATCTCCCAGATGACGACCGAGCCGCTGCTCAAGCAGCTGCTCAAGAACGTCATGGCCGACGAGGCCCGGCACGTCGCCTTCGGGGTGCTGTCGCTCCAGGAGCTCTACGGGCAGTTGTCGGCGTCGGAGATCCGGGAGCGCCAGGAGTTCGCCTTCGAGGCCGCCGTCCGGATGCGGGACCGCTTCCTGCAGCAGGAGGTGTGGGAGCGCATGGGCGTCGACGTCGGCGAGGCGGTCAAGGTCCTGCTCCAGACGCCGGAACGGGACATGTTCCAGTCGATGCTGTTCTCCAAGATCGTGCCGAACTGCCGCAAGCTCGGCCTGCTCGATGCCGCCGACGGCTGGCTGCGGGAGCGCTTCACCGAGCTCGGCGTGATCCAGTTCGAGCACTGGGACGACACCGCCGAGGAACTGCAGGTCGCCTGACCGGCACGTTTGAGCCGGCGGGGCTCCTGGTAGCTTCACGCCGTGCACAGCCCAGTACGCATTGTCTTTCTCGGTGGCCTCGGTGAGATCGGGCGCAACTGCGCCTGCGTCGAGGTCGACGACCGGATCCTGCTGATCGACTGCGGGATCATGTTTCCCGACCCCGACATGCCGGGCGTCGACCTCGTCCTGCCCGACTTCACCTACCTCCGGGACAACGCCGAGCGGATCGAGGGGGTCGTCCTCACCCACGGCCACGAGGACCATGGCGGGGGACTGGCGTTCCTCCTGGCCGAGGTGGCGCCCGTCCCCATCTACGGCTCGGCGCTGTCGCTGGGCCTGGCCCGCAACCGCATCGAAGAGGCGGGGATGCTGTCCCGCACCGAGATGATCCCGGTGGCCGACGGGGAGCGGCGCCGGATCGGCCCGTTCGACTGCCAGTTCATCCCCGTCACCCACTCGGTGCCGCACGGCTTCGCCACCGCCATCCACACACCGGTCGGCACGATCCTGCACTCCGGCGACTTCAAGCTCGACCAGAACCCGGTCGACGGGCGGATGACCGACCTGGCCCTCATCGGCGAGATCGGCCGGCGGGGCGTGCGGCTGCTGCTGTCCGACTCGACCAACGCCGAGGAGGCGGGCCACACGCCATCGGAGTCGTCGGTCGGGATCGTGCTGCGGGAGCTGTTCTGGGAGCACAGCGCCAAGCGCATCATCGCCGCCTGCTTCGCCTCCCACATCCACCGGGTGCAGCAGATCGCCGAGGTGGCCCTGGAGTCCGGCCGGTCGATCGCCTTCCTCGGGCGGTCGATGCAGCAGAACGTCCGGCTGGCCCGGTCGATGGGTCTTCTCTCCCTGCCCGACGAGCGCATCGTCGACATCGAGGAGATCGACCGCTTCGAGCCCCACGAGATCTGCGTGATCTGCACCGGCTCCCAGGGTGAGCCGATGAGCGCCCTGGCGCTCATGGCCGCCCACGAGAACCATCGGGTGAAGCTCGGGGCCGACGACACCGTGATTATCTCGGCCCACCCGATCCCCGGGAACGAGGCCAACGTGTCCCGGGTGATCGGCGGGCTCCACCGGGCCGGCGCCGACGTCGTGCACTCGGGGCTGGCGGCCGTCCATGTGTCGGGCCACGCCAACCAGGAGGAGCTCAAGTTCCTCCTCAACCTGGTGAAGCCGGAGTTCTTCGTGCCGGTCCACGGTGAGTACCGCCATCTCGTGCACCACGCCCGGCTGGCCACCGGCAGCGGCATGCCCGAGGAGAACGTCATCATCTGCGAGGACGGCGACATGCTCGTCCTGACCGAGGAGGGGGTCGAGGTCGAGCGGCGCTTCGCCCCGGCCGGATATCTCTACGTGGACGGCGTGGTCGGCGACGTCGGCCGCGGCGTCCTGCGGGACCGGCGGGCCCTGGCCGCCGAGGGGATTGTCGTGGTCATCGTGACGATCGACGGCCACACCGGCGAGATCGTCACCGGCCCGGAGATCGTCACCCGGGGCTGGGTGCACGCCCCGGAGGCCGAGGCGCTCCTCGAGGAGGCCAAGGAGGCGGTGCGACAGTCGTTGCGGGAGGCCATCGACCAGGAGGCCCTCGACTTCGAAACGTTGCGCCGCCACGCCCGCAGCGGGCTCCAGAAGTTCATCACCAGCCGCACGAAGCGCCGCCCGGCGGTCGTGCCGGTTGTCATGGAGGTCTGACCCCCTCAACTGGCGTTCGTTTACCGGGATACAGCGGAAAAGGAACGCCAGTTCGAGGGTAAGCCGCAACTATCGGGGTCAAGCCAGACTGGTGTTGCCGCTGTTACCGTTGTGGCGTGGCCTCCCGAACCAAACGCCGCACGCCGGCCAAACCGGCCCGCGCCGCCGCCAGCCCCGCCCGGTCCGCCGCCGCCTCCCGGCCGGCGGCCGGAGCCCCCAGGCCCATCGGGCGCCTGCGGGCCCACCGCCGGGAGATCACCGGTGTCGGGCTCGTCCTGACCGCCGGCCTGGCCGGACTCGGCATCTGGCTCGGAGTGGCCGGAACGGCCGGCGAGTTCCTGGCCTACCTGGCCGGCGGGGCCGTCGGCCTCGGGATCGTGGTCATTCCTGTCGTCCTGGCTGTCTTCGGGGTCGCTCTGCTGCGCAAGCGGGAGGGGGAGCTCACCCGCCTCGCCGCCGGCGGCGGCCTGGCCGGCACCGGGATCTGCGGCCTGCTGTACCTCCTCCGACCGCCGTCGAGCGTGGGCCAGGGCTTCGATGCCTGGCGTCGGGCGGGCGGGGCCCTGGGCGCCATGGTGGGCAGTCCGCTGCGCTCGCTGGCCGGTCCGTGGGGCGCGGGGCTGATCTTCACCGTTCTGGCCTTCGTCGGCTTCCTGATCCTGTTCCGCCTGTCTTTCGATCAGGTCTGGCGGGGGCTGAAGCGGGCGGCCGTGGCCGTGGGGCACGCCCTGGGGGGCGGGCTCCGCCGCCTGACGACGCTGAGCGGCGAACGCCGCCCCGAGGGGCCGGTCGACGTGGTCGCCGCCGACCTGCACACCGTGGACACCGCCCCCGCCGCCCGCCCGCGCCGCTTCCGGGCCGGGATCGACCACGACGAGGAGGAGGCCGGCGACGCCGCGGCCGGGGAGGACGCCGAAGCGGACGAAGCCGCCGACCTGACGGCAGCCCTGACCGTCGACCTCACCGACGGCGAGACGCAGGGGGTGGCCGACCGGGCGTCGGTCACCGGCGCCGCTCCGGGGACGGAGGCCGGTGCCCTGCCGCGCCCCTGCGGGGTCGAGGCGGCCACGCTCGCCCTGGCCGGCGCCCCGGCCACCGGCCCCGGCACCGCAGGGCCCGGCACGGCCGGCCCCGACGCCGCCGCCGGCGCCGGCCCGCGGGTGGCCCCCGGCGGCGAGGACCTCATCCTCCAGTCACAGGCCTTCGCCGGGCAGGCCGCCGCCCCCAAGCAGCTGGAGCTGGGGCTCGTCCCGGCCGAGCAGCGGTGGAAGCTGCCGCCGGCGTCGTGCCTCACCCGCAAGGCGGCCAAGCCGATCGACCGGCGGCTGGTCGAGAAGGGCGGCGAGACGCTCGAGGCGACGCTCCTCGAGTTCGGTGTCGACGCCCACCTCGTCGGGATGACCATCGGCCCGACCGTGACCCGCTATGAGCTCGAACTCGGGCCCGGCGTGAAGGTCAACAAGGTCACCAGCCTGTCCCACGACATCGCCTACGCCATGGCCAGCCCCGACGTCCGGATCATCGCCCCGATCCCCGGACGCAGCGCCATCGGTGTCGAGGTGCCCAACCGGCAGCGACAGCTCGTCAACCTGGGCGACATCCTGGTCACCGAAGAGGGTGCGAAGCCGGCCCCGGCCCACCCGCTGGAGGTCGGCCTGGGCCGGGACATCGCCGGCCAGCCCTTCAGCGTCAACCTGGCCACGATGCCCCACCTGCTGATCGCCGGGGCCACCGGCGCCGGCAAGTCGAGCTGCATCAACTCCCTGATCACCAGCATCCTCATGCGGGCGACACCCGACCAGGTCCGGCTCATTCTCATCGACCCCAAGCGGGTGGAGCTCGGCCAGTACAACGACGTGCCGCACCTCCTCACTCCGGTGGTCGTCAACCCCAAGAAGGCGGCCAACGCCCTCGACTGGGCCGTGCGGGAGATGGAGCTCCGCTACGACCTCCTCCACGAGGCGGGCTTCCGCGACATCACCGGCTACAACGCCGCCTTCGACCGGGGCGATCTCCGTCGCGATCCCCTGGAGGGGGGAGCCGACTACGAGCGGCTGCCGTTCATCGTGGTGGTCGTGGACGAGCTGGCCGACCTCATGATGGTGGCGGCCCGCGACGTCGAGACCAGCATCTGCCGGATCGCCCAGATGGCCCGGGCGGTCGGCATCCACCTCGTGATCGCCACCCAGCGGCCCTCGGTCGACGTCATCACCGGCGTGATCAAGGCCAACGTGCCGTCGCGGCTGGCCTTCTCCGTCTCCAGCCTGGCCGACTCCCGGGTCATCCTCGACCAGGCCGGCGCCGAGAAGCTGATCGGCAAGGGCGACATGCTGCTGCTGACTGCGTCGTCGAGCCGCCCCCAGCGGATCCAGGGCGCCTGGGTGGAGGAGAGCGACGTCCACAAGGTCGTGGCCCACTGGCGGCGCCAGACCAAGGAGCTGCACTACGTCGAGGCCATCCAGGGCGACGACAGCGACGGCGGACGGGGCGGCGGCGGTGATCCCGAGGAGAGCGACGACCTGCTCGACGAGGCCATGGAGCTCGTCGTTCGCAGCGGATTGGGATCCACATCGATGTTGCAGCGCAAGTTGCGAGTAGGGTTCTCTCGCGCCGGGCGGCTCATGGATCTCCTCGAGCGGCGCGGCGTGGTCGGCCCGTCCGAAGGCTCCAAGGCCCGAGCGGTTTTGATGACGGTTGAGGAGCTCGAGAGCCTGCCCGACCGTTAGCGATTGTTAATTTAGTTGGTGTTGGGGGGCTAGAACACTAGAGTTAAAGATGTGAATTCGGTCTGGTTCGTCCGGTCCGCGGGCATATGGGTGTTGTTTCCAGATTTCCCGGGTAATGGACGACTCGCCGCTCGCCGCTGGAGGGTCACATGAAGCGCTTCGTCATCGCCACGGCCTCCGCTGTACTACTGCTCGCGGGTACGGCCGCGGCGTCGGTCCCCACCGGGCCGGCGTCCCGCGTCGCTCGCGACAACACGTTCTCCTACCCCGCCAACGGAGGCCCGGGAACGGAGAGCGTCGGACTGGAGGGGCTGCCGTCCGCACCGGGCATCGACCCGGCGGTCGTGCCCGATCCCGATACCGCCATCCCGGGCTTGCCCTCGGACGTGACGCAGTTGCTCGGCACCGTTGACCCGGCGCTCGCCAACCTGACGGACACCGTGACGGCACCGGTCGCCGGTGCGCTGTCGCCGGTGATCGCCCCCGCGGCGCCGCAACCGCCGGTCGGCGTCCCGGGCGTGACGCCCGAGGAGCCGAAGCCGGCCGAGCCGAAGTCGGGGCCGGCCCGGAAGCAGGCCAAGGGCGTGACCAAGAAGGCGGCCCTGAAGGCTGCTGCGTCCCCTGACGTGTTCAAGGACCTGCCGGCCGGGGGCCACGCCGCCTACGGCACCGCCAGCGTCATCCACACCAACCTCCTGCAGGTCGGTGGCCAGCGTCTGGAGAACACCGACGTGGCGCACTCGGGGGCCACCTTCTCGTCCGTGCAACTCCCGCAGCCGATCACGAACGAGATGGCGCGGGTCGTCGCTCCGGCCCTGGCCGCCGGGAACGCCTACGGGCGAGGCAGCGGCCTCGAGGTCGGCCTGGCGATCGGCCAGAGTGACCCGAACCAGATCATCCCGGGCAGCGTGGCCGAGGCCAAGGCGCCGCCGTCGACCCAGCTCGTAACGAAGGAAGTGGGCCCGGTCAGCGTTCCGCCGTTGGTGGGCGCCAGCCTCCTGCGGGGCCAGGCTCAGAGCAAGGCCAACGCCGCTTGCACGACCGGCACCGACCTGTCCTACGGGCTCGGCTACGCCGCCGACCTCGGGCTGCTCAGCAACCCGAACCCGACCGTGTCGAGTACCGCCGCCGACCCGCAGCGGGCCGTTTCGCAGTCGAGGTCGCGCACGTTCCTCGTTGCCCAGGACGGTGCGCCGTCCCCGATCCGGAAGTTCGGCCTGGCCAGCGAGACCCGGCAGACGATCGCCCCGATCACGCTGTTCAAGGGCACGCCGCAGGAGTTCACGCTCGAGTTCGCCGGTGAGTGGGTGCTGCGGGCCACCGCCGACGGCGTCAAGGGCTCGGTCTTCTACGGCCCCGGCAACGTCTCTCCCGAGACCAAGGTCCTGAACATCTTCGGCCCGGCGGTCAGCAGCCCGCTCACCGTCACGACCCAGGCGCTGCTCGGGGCCAACGGCCTCAACCTCACCGTCCCGGGTGTGGCCGAGGTCGTCATCGGTGAGAAGCCCCGGGCGCTCGGCGGTGCGGCGGGCAGCGAACCGACCCAGACGGCCACCGCCGCCTCGGGAGCGGTCGACGTGGTCCGGATCCGGCTCCTGGCCGGTGCTCCGGCCCAGCTCGCCGACATCCGCATCGGCCACATGGAGGTGGCGACCGCCGTTCCCGCCGGTGGCATCGAGTGCGGCATCGGGCTCATCAAGAACACCAACAAGGACGTCGTCGGCGCCGGTGACTCCTTCACCTGGACCATCAAGGTGACGAACCCCAACGACTGCGTCCTGTCGAACCTGAAGATCGTCGACACGATCACCGCCACGGCCGGGATCCTCTGGACCGTCGAGTCCGCCGAGCCCAAGGCCGACCAGATGGCCAACAACGGCGTCACCTGGAACGACGTCGGGCCCCTCAACCCGGGGCAGAGCAAGGAACTTAAGATCAACGTGAAGCTGTCGGACAGGACCGGCGGCGGGAAGTTCCTCGACGTCGCCGAGGCCACCGGCACCTGCGGCCCGGCGGCGGGGACGGCCGGGGCCGAAGCGGCGGTCGGAGTGCCGCTCTCCGCCCGGGTGGAGTTGAACCTCCCCGAGGTCAACGCCGCTCTCGGCGCCAACCTCCTGCCCCGTGAGCTGCCCCGGACGGGCGGGATGCTGGCCGTCCTGCCGGCCTTCGCCCTCACGGTCGGCGGCCTGATCCTGCGCCAGACGAGGCGCCGCCGGCCGCCGGTGTCGTAACACCGGCCCGGTCCGGCCCGGAACGCGAACGAGGGGGGTGCCCGCAGGCACCCCCCTCGCTTCGTCTGCCGCAGGAGCCGACTAGGCCGCCCGCATGTGCGACGTGCTGCCCAGCGTCTCGTCACCGGCGGCGCGGTCGTGGGTCATGTACCCGAACAGCGCCCGCCAGGGGGACGTCAGACCGGCGACGATGAAGCCCGTCATGAGCATGGCGATGTCGTCGTTCCGGGTGGCGATCCCGAAGCCGTCGAACACCGAGTAGTCGAGCGCCCAGACCGAGGCGATCCCGAGGATGAACGTCAGCACGGAACGGAACCCGGACACCGCCGGAACGGCGCCGTCGATGAAGTCGACCATCTTGACGACGGCGAGGGCCAAGAGCGCCACGATGGCGAACTGGTACATGCAGAACACCTCCTGGTGTTGGGCGATCTCGGGAGTTCCCCGGATCCCCGGGAAGGCCTCCATTGGCCTTCACGAATTCAGACCGGACGGTGTGTCCACAGGTAACGGGGTCCGTTGTTACATTTGTGCAACGTTTTTTGGATGCCCTGGCAAACGGTCGGAGCCGGCGCTACTCCTCGCCGTTGTCCGGCGTCTGGTCGAGGCGGGTGCGCAGCTCGTCGAGCAGGGCGCCGACGACGCTGAGGTGTTCCTCGATCCGGGCGATGTAGGCCTCGGGTGAGCTGTCGGGCACCTCGTCGTCGACCTCGATCTCGTTGATGACGGCCTCGGCGAACTCGGCCTGGGACTCGGGCACGAGGAGCGTGCCGAGCGCCGAGCCGCCCGGGCCCGTCCACTCGACCATCACCGACAGGCCGGCCGTCTCGAGGCGGCGGCGGAGAATCTGGGCGTGGAGGCGGGAAAACGCGCCGAGTTCCACGAGGTCGGTGGCGTCGCCGCCTTCCTCGCCGTCTTCGGTCACCGCGCCGGACGGCGGTTCGACGACGAGTTCCACCCGGCAGTCGTTGCAGTACCGCGAGCCGATCGTGTACTCGGCCCCGCAGGCCGGACACCACACGCTCGGTGCACTGCTCATGACCACGCCTCCTCGCCGTCCGGGACCGCTGTGAGTGTAGGAACACCGATACGCTAGGTCCGTCATGGCATCTTCGGAGTGGCAGAGGGGGGCGTCGTCGCGCGCCGGGCAACGCTTTTGGATCGAGACGCTCGGCTGCCCCAAGAACGCCGTCGACTCCGACAAGGTGGCGGCATCGCTGCTGGGCGACGGGCTCAGGCCGGCCCGCTCGGCTGACGACGCCGACCTGGTCGTCGTCAACACCTGCGCCTTCATCGAGGCCGCCCGCCAGGAGTCGATCGACACCGTGCTGGCCCTGTCGGACGCCCGGAAGGACGGCGCTCGGCTGGTGGTGACCGGTTGTCTGGCCGAGCGCTACGGCGGGGAGTTGGCCGCGGCCCTGCCCGAGGCGGACGCCGTGATCGGTTTCGCCGGCGAGGGGTCGATCTCCGAAGTCGTCCTGCGCCGGCCGCCGAAGGGCGGCCCCCGCGACCTCCTGGAGCTGCCCCGGCCGGCGCCGGCGGCGCCGTGGGCCTACGTCAAGGTGGCCGAGGGCTGCGACCGCACGTGCGCCTTCTGCGCCATCCCGTCGTTCCGGGGGAAGCAGCGGTCCCGGTCACCGGAGTCGATCCTGGCCGAGGCCCGCAGCCTGGTGGCCGGCGGCGTCCGGGAGATCGTGCTGGTGGCCCAGGACCTCGCCTCCTACGGGCGTGACGCCGGCTCGCCGGGGGCGCTGGCGCCGTTGCTGCAGTCCCTGGACGCCCTCTCGGCGGAGGGGCTGGCCCGGGTCCGGCTCCTCTATCTGTATCCCTCGCAGGTCCGCGATCCGCTGGTCGGCGCCATCCTCGACCTCGAGACGCCGGTGCCGTACTTCGACCTCTCGCTCCAGCACGCCTCGGAGCCGCTGCTGCGGAGCATGCGGCGCTGGGGGAGCGGCGAGCGGTTCCTGGCCATGATCGACGACATCCGCCGCCGGGAGCCGGCGGCCGCCTTCCGCTCGTCGTTCATCGTCGGCTTTCCGGGTGAGACGGAGGACGACCACGAGGCGCTGATCGGGTTCCTGGAGGCGGCCGGCCTCGACTGGGCGGGACTGTTCCCGTTCTCACCCGAGGACGGCACGCCGGCGGCGGCGATGGACGGCGCCGTCGAGGACGACGTGATGAAGGAGCGGCTCGACGAGTTGTCGGTGGTCCAGGACCGCATCACGCAGGCGGCCCGTGACGCACTGGTGGGGACGAGGGTCGAAGTCCTCGTGGACGGGAAAGAAGGAGGCGTGCCGGTCGGCCGCACGCATCGGGAGGCGCCGGAGATCGACGGCGTCGTGCGCTTCGGCGATGCTCCCGCGGGCACCCTCACGTCGGGGACCATCGTGACCGCCGAGATCGTCTCAGCCGTCGGCCCGGACCTGGTGGCGGCGGCGGCCTGATGGGGGCCCAGCCGGTGTCCCGCATCGCCCGTTTCGGTCCCAGCGCGCTGCTCACGCCGGCGAATCTCGTCACGATCCTTCGGTTCGCCCTCACCATCCCGCTGCTGCGCGTCATCGCGGTCGACGGGGTCTCGTGGCGGGCCACCGTCGGCTGGATCATCCTGGCCTGCACCGACGGCCTCGACGGCTGGCTGGCCCGGCGCGACGGCACCACCCGGTCGGGCGCCTTCCTCGATCCACTGGCCGACAAGTTCCTGGCCATCGGCGGTCTCGCCGCCCTGGCCGCCAAGGACATCTTCCCCTGGGTGGCGGTGGGGCTCATCGCCGTCCGCGAGGTCGGGGTGTCCGCCTACCGGACGGCGGCCGGCCGGCGGGGGATCTCCCTCCCCGCCCGGCAGCTCGGCAAGATGAAGACCGTGTTCCAGCTCGTGGCGGTCGGGGTGGCCCTGTGCCCGTCCACCGCCGACCTGTCGGGGTTGTCGCTGTCGGTTCTGTGGATGGCCGTGGCCCTGACCGTGGTGTCGGGGCTCGACATCGTCCTGGCGGCGCAGCGGTCGGCGCGGGCGGCATCGCGTGAGGTGTGACGTCCTCGCCGTGGGGACGGAGCTCCTCCTCGGCCAGATCGTCGACACCAACAGCGCCTGGATCGGCGAGCAGCTGGCGGCGGCGGGAATCGACACCTACCTCCACGTCCAGGTGGGCGACAACCAGGCCCGCATGGTCGAGATTCTGCGGTACCTGCTGGAACAGGCCGACGCGGTGATCGTCTGCGGCGGGCTCGGCCCCACGCAGGACGACATCACCCGGGAGGCCATCGCCGAGGTGATGGGCACATCGCTGGAGCGCCGGGACGACCTGGCCGACGCCATCCGGGAGATGTTCCTGTCCCGGGGGCGGGCGATGCCGGCCAGCAACCTGCGCCAGGCCGACGTGCCCAAGGGCGCCGACTCGATCGCCAACCCCAACGGCACCGCCCCGGGGCTGCTGTGCCCGGTGGGAGACAAGGTGATCTACGCCGTGCCCGGCGTGCCGCACGAGATGGAGCACATGGTGGCCTCGGCGGTGGTGCCGCACCTCCTGGAGAAGTCGGGGGAGCGGGGCACGATCCTCTCCCGGAGCCTCAAGACCTGGGGCAGCACGGAGTCGGGCCTCGCCGAGCGGATCGCCGATCGGGTCGACCGGCAGACCAACCCCACGATCGCCTTTCTGGCCCGGGGCATCGAGGGGCTGGTGGTGCGGATCACGGCCAAGGCGCCGACGCCGGAGGAGGCTGAGGCGCTGGTGGCAGCGGAGGAGCAGATCCTGCGCGACGAGCTGGGCGACCTCGTCTTCGGCGTCGACGACCAGACGATGGAGTCGGTGGTGAGCGACCTGCTCAGGGAACGGGGCTGGACCGTGGGCCTGGCCGAGTCGGTGACCGGCGGCCTCGTCGGCTCCCGGATGTCCGAGGCTCCCGGCTCCAGCGAGGTCTTCCGGGGCTCGATCGTGTCCTATGCCACCGACGTCAAGCGGTCGGTGCTCGGCGTGACGGCCGAGAGCGTGATCAGCGCCCAGTGCGCCCGGCAGATGGCCGAAGGCGCCCGCCGGGTGCTGAGCGCCGACGTCGGTCTGGCCGTGACCGGCGTGGCGGGCCCGACCGAGCAGGAGGGCCAGCCGGTGGGGACGGTCTGGTTCGGCCTGGCGCTGCCGGGCCGTGAACCCGAGGCGGTGCAGGCCCGCCTGCCCGGCGACCGGGTGCGGATCCGCCAGTTCTCCACGATCTCGCTGCTGAACCTGGCCCGCCTCCGGCTGCTGGGCCGCTCCGGACCGGGAATCCTCTGAACCGCCCGGAGGCCCCGGAGGTCGGCCGGGCCTTCGTGGCCCTCAAGCCGCCGGAGGACGTGCTGGAGGCGGTGGCGGCGGCGGTGGAGCCCGCCCGGTCGATCCGGGTCGGCCTCCGGTGGGAGCAGCGGGAGCGGTACCACCTGACGCTGCAGTTCCTCGGCCGGGTGTGGGAGCTGGCCCCGGTGGTGCAGGGTCTGGCGGCCGCGGCGGAGTCCCGTGCGGCGTTCCCGTTCCGGCTGGGAGGGGCCGGCGCCTTCCCCAAGCCGGGCCGCGCCCGGGTGGTGTGGATCGGGGCCGCCGCCGGGGCCGACGAGGTGGTGGACCTGGCCGGGACGGTCGCCGGCGCGCTCAAGCCGGTGGGCTACGAACCCGACCGCCAGGCGTTCCATCCCCACCTGACCGTGGCCCGGCTCAAGGTGCCCGACAACGTGGCCGACGTGTTGGCCGCCATCGGGCCGGACGCAATGGGAGAGCCCTTCCGCGTCGCCGAGATCGTGCTCTACGAGAGCCGTCTGTCCCCGAAGGGCCCGACGTACACGGCGCTGGAACGGTTTCCGCTCCGGGGTGCTTGATACGAACGAGCGTTCGGCCTACTGTTGTTGACAGCTGTGAAATTCCACGGTTGTCGTCAGTGTCACACCCCGTAGGTACGCTGCCCCTGGCGACTTCCCCCAGGCGACGACCGACTCATAACCCAGGAGGGTTCCAGTGGAGCGTGACAAGGCCCTCGAGATGGCACTGGGCCAGATCGAGAAGCAGTTCGGCAAGGGTTCTATCATGCGCCTGGGCGAGAACGCCCACATGCAGATCGAGGTGGTCCCGACGGGGGCGCTGGCCCTCGACGTGGCGCTGGGGGTCGGTGGGCTCCCCCGGGGCCGGATCGTGGAGATCTTCGGGCCCGAGTCGTCGGGGAAGTCCACCCTGGCCATGCACGTGGTGGCCGAGGCCCAGCGCAACGGCGGGACGTGCGCCTACATCGACGCCGAGCACGCGATGGATCCGGTCTACGCCAAGGCCATCGGCGTCAACATCGACGACCTCCTGATCTCCCAGCCCGACACCGGGGAGCAGGGCCTCGAGATCGCCGACATGCTGATCCGCTCGGGATCACTCGACGTTGTCGTCATCGACTCCGTGGCCGCCCTCGTGCCCCGGGCCGAGATCGAAGGCGAGATGGGCGACTCCCACGTCGGCCTCCAGGCCCGGCTGATGAGCCAGGCGCTGCGCAAGCTCACCGCCAACCTCAACCGGTCGAAGACGATCGCCATCTTCATCAACCAGCTGCGGGAGAAGATCGGCGTGATGTTCGGCTCGCCGGAGACCACGCCGGGCGGCCGGGCGCTCAAGTTCTACTCGTCGGTCCGGCTCGACATCCGCCGCATCGAGAGCCTGAAGGACGGTGCCGAGGTGGTCGGCAACCGCACCCGGGTCAAGGTGGTGAAGAACAAGACGGCCCCGCCCTTCAAGCAGGCCGAGTTCGACATCATGTACGGCCGGGGGATCAGCCGCGAGGGTTCGGTCATCGACCTCGGCGTCGACCTCGGAATCATCAAGAAGTCCGGGGCCTGGTTCACCTACGAGGGTGAGCAGCTCGGGCAGGGCCGGGAGAAGGCCAAGGAGTTCCTCGCCTCCAGCCCCGAGCTGATGGTCGAGATCACCGACAAGGTGATGCGCAAGGCCGGGATCGGCGAAAACGTCGCCGCCGGCGAGCTCGAGCCGGAGGAAGCCGACGCTGAGCCGTGAGCGGGTTTACCCGCTGATGAGAGGGGGTAACGGGCTCCGTGACACACGTGTCATGGGGCCCGGCCCATCTGAGTTACCATGGGGTAACGCCCAATGTGAATCCTCTGTTATGTCGACCTTCAGGTTGACGCAGCGGGGTTGACGGAGGACGGACCGCAAGTAGTCTTGACAGAGGATTCGGGCAAACGGTACGGCGGCGACCTGTATTTGGCAGGAAACCGGCGTATCGTCACAGAAGAGACGCACTACTCCGTCCCCCAAAGGAAGGCACGGCCATGGAAGTCCTGAAAGTGTCCTCCCGGTCCAACCCCAATTCGGTTGCCGGGGCACTGGCTGGGGTCGTCCGGCAGATGGGCAGCGTCGAGGTCCAGGTGATCGGCGCCGGTGCCCTGAACCAGGCGATCAAGGCCATTGCCATCGCACGGGGCTACGTAGCGCCTTCGGGGATCGATCTCGTCTGCATCCCGACGTTCGCCGACGTCGAGATCCAGGGCGAGGGCCGCACGGCCATCCGCCTCTCGGTCGAGAACCGGGTGCGGAGCACCGGCCGGGTGGGCACGCCGGGCGAGACCGTCCCGGTCGATCTCTCCCGCCTGAACGTTTAGCACCGAGGCAGGGCCCCATAGCCCTGCCAACGTGTGCCCGAAGCGCCCCTGCGGGGGCGCTTCGTCGCGTTCCGGGGCTGTTCGGCGGCGGCCCGTCCGTAGACTGATCGCATGACCGCGAAGCGCTTCTGGATCCGCACGTTCGGGTGCCAGATGAACGAGCACGACTCGGAGCGCCTCGCGGGCCTGTTCTCGGAGCAGGGCATGGAGCCGGCGGGCTCGGCCGAGGAGGCCGACCTCGTCGTGTTCAACACCTGCTGCGTGCGGGAGAACGCCGACAACAAGTTCTACGGGCACCTCGGCGACCTCAAGGCGCTGAAGCGGCGGCGGCCGGAGCTGCAGATCGCCGTCGGCGGCTGCCTGGCGCAGAAGGACCGGGACCTGATCCAGCAACGGGCGGCCCACGTCGACGTGGTGTTCGGGACCCACAACCTGGCCCGGGCCGTCGACCTGCTGGAGCGGTCCCGCCTCGAGGGGCCGATCATGGAGATCCTCGAGGAGAGCGAGGCGTTCCCGTCAGCGCTGCCGGCCCGGCGCGACGTCGACCACGCCGCCTGGGTCACGATCCAGATCGGCTGCGACAACACGTGCGCCTTCTGCATCGTGCCGGCGGTGCGGGGCAAGGAGCAGAGCCGCCGGCTGGGCGACATCGTCCGGGAGGTCGAGGAGCTGGCCGCCGACGGCGTCACCGAGGTCACCCTCCTCGGCCAGAACGTCAACTCCTACGGACGGGATCTCGGTGCCGGCCAGTACCGGCCGAAGTTCGCCGACCTGCTGCGGGCGGTCGACGCCGTCCCCGGCATCCGTCGCATCCGGTTCACGTCGCCCCACCCCAAGGACCTGCGGCCGGAAACGATCGCCGCCATGGCCGAGTGCGGGTCGGTGTGCGAGCACCTGCACCTGCCGCTGCAGGCGGGGAGCGACCGGACGCTGGCCCGCATGCACCGGGGCTACACCGCCGAGCGGTACCTGGAGCGCCTCCGGGCCGCCCGGGCCGCCATCCCGGACCTGGCCGTCACCACCGACCTCATCGTCGGCTTCCCCGGCGAGACGGAGGAGGACTTCGCCGCCACCCTGGAGGTCGTCGAGGAGGCGGGCTACGACGCCGCCTACACCTTCGTGTTCTCGCCCCGGCCGGGGACGGAGGCGGCGGCCTGGGTCGACGAGTTCCTCCCTCAGGAGGTCACGGCCGAGCGGATGCAGCGGCTGACGGCGGTGGTCGAGCGCTCGGCGCTGGCCCGCCACGAAGCCCGGGTCGGGAAGCTCGAGGAGGTCCTCGTCGAAGGGCCATCCAAGAAGGATCCGGCGATGACCACGGGGCGCACCCGGCAGAACAAGCTGGTGCACTTCCGGGCGCCGGACGGTCGCGACGGCCCGACCGGGGGGCTCTCGCCGGGGTCCTTCGCTGAAGTCACGGTCGACTCGGCCGCGCCGCACTTCCTCCGGGGCACCTTCGTGCGCAAGACGGCCGATCCGGCCCGGCGGGTGCGGATTCCCGTCGAGGCTTCGTGACGGCGGCCCCGGCCGGCACGACCACGCATCTGGCCCTCGTCGGGCCCACCGCTTCCGGGAAGTCGGCCGTGGCGCTGGCCGCGGCCGAGGCGCTGGGCGACGTCGAGATCGTCGCCATCGACTCCATGCAGGTCTACCGGGGGATGGACATCGGCACGGCCAAGCCGACCCCCGCCGAGCGGGCGGCGGTGCCCCACCATCTCCTCGACCTGGCCGATCCCGGCGAGGAGTTCTCGGTGGCCCGCTTCCAGGCCGAGGCGCGGGAAGCGATCGCCGGCATCGAGGCCCGGGGGCGCCGTGCCCTGCTGGTCGGCGGGACCGGGCTGTACTACCAGGCGGTGGTCGACGGGTTCGACCTGCCGGGCGAGGACCGGCGGCTTCGGGCCGAGCTGTACGAACGGGCGGAAGAGCCGGGCGGCCGGGAGGCGCTGCTGGCGCAACTGGCCGAGCTCGACCCGGTGGCCGCCGAGCGGATCGAGCCCGGGAACACGCGCCGGATCGTGCGGGCGCTGGAGGTCACGATCGGGACCGGCCGGCCCTTCTCGTCGTTCGGCCCGGGGGTGTTCGGCCCGGCCGCCGAAGCCTCGGCCGGCGTGAACGGGAGTGGCGACGGCGAGGACCGGCGGGGCCTGCCTGTCGTGGCCGCCGGGATCTGGATGCCCCGGGAGATCGCGGCGGAGCGCATCGAGGCCCGGATCGCGGCGATGGTCGACGACGGGCTGATCGACGAAGTCGAACGCCTGGCGGCCGCGCCCGGCGGCCTGTCCCGCACCGCCCGGGAGGGAATCGGGTACAAGGAGATCCTGGACCATCTCGAGGGATCGATCCCCACGCTGGAGGCGGCGCTGCGCCGCACCGCCGAGCGCACCCGCCAGCTCGCCCGCCGGCAGCGCATGTGGTTCCGGCGCGACCGGCGCATCACCTGGATCGGCAGTGCCGGTAATCCGCTCGCAACCCTTCCGGCCGTTCTGGCAACGTGGAATCTTCGTTCTTCATCGGGAGCCCTGTGACCGCACTCCACTTCTCGAAGCTGCACGCCACCGGCAACGACTTTCTCGTGCTGGTCGATCTCGAGGCGCGCCTCGGGTCCCCGGGCCGCAACCGGCTGGCCCCGGGCCTGCGGGCGGCGCTCTGCGACCGGCGCCGGGGTGTCGGCGCCGACGGGCTCATCCGCCTGCTCGGTGGCCACGACGGCGCGGACTGTGAGATGGAGCTGACCAACGCCGACGGCGGCCTGGCCGAGATCAGCGGCAACGGCCTGCGCTGCCTGGCCCACGTGGCGGCCAAGCTCGGGCTCGGGGCCGACGACCGGCTGGTGGTCGACACCGCCGCCGGCCGGCGGGAGATGACGATCCGGCGCCGACCGGAGGACGGTGAGGTCGACTACGCCGAGGCGGACATGGGCCTGGTGATGTTCACGCCGGAGATGATCCCCGTCACCGCCGACAGCCCGTTCGACCTCGAGGCGACGGTCGACGGCGTCGCCTACCGCGGCGACGCGGCCGGGGTCGGCAACCCGCACTTCGTGGTCTTCGTCGACGACCCCGACGCCGTGCCGCTCGACCGGCACGGGCCGGTACTGGAACACGACGCCCGGTTCCCGAACCGGACCAACGTGGAGATGGCCGCCCCGACGGAGTCGGGCCTGCGGATGCGGGTCTGGGAGCGGGGCGTGGGCGAGACGGCGTCCTGCGGATCAGGGGCCTGCGCCGCCGCCGGAGTGGCCCACCGGCGCGGGCTGGCGCCGGCCCGCATGACCGTGACGGTGCCGGGCGGTGATCTCGTCGTCGATCTCCAGCCCACCGGAGAGATGAGCATGGCGGTGCGCCTGGGCGGCCCGGTCGCCCATGTGTTCGAGGTCGACGTCGATCTCGACCGGCTGGCCGACACCGTGCCGCTGGCAGGAGGAGTGTTGTGACGACCGAGAGTCGATCAGACGGGTTCGCCGGACGGCAGCGGCGCCGGCTCACGGCCACCGAGGTCGACCTCGGGGTCGTCCGGCAACGCGCCCTGCTCGTCGGGGGCGGTGACGTCAGTCAGGAGGAGGCCGAGGCGTCGCTGAACGAGTTGGCTCTGCTGACCGACACGGCGGGAGCCGAGCCGGTGGCCCAGGAGATGCAGCGGCGGGAGACGCCCGACCCGGCCACGTTCATCGGCAAGGGCAAGGCCGAGGAGCTGCGCGAGCTCGTCGAGATGCTCGACCTCGACGTGGTGATCTTCGACGAAGAGCTGTCTCCCGCTCAGCAGCGCAACCTGGAGAAGCTGTTCAAGGTCGACGTGGTCGACCGGGTGGCGCTGATCCTCGACATCTTCGCCCAGCACGCCCACAGCCAGGCGGGCATGCTGCAGGTGGAGCTGGCCCAGCTCCGCTACCGCCTGCCGCGCCTGCGGGGCCGGGGCGTGCAGATGAGCCAGCAGGGCGCCGGTGCCGGCCGGGGCGGCGGTCTGATCGGTACCCGGGGTCCCGGCGAGACCCAGCTGGAGGTCGATCGGCGGCGGATCCTCCGGCGGATCGCCAAGCTGGAGCGCGATTTGGCCGCCGTGTCCCGGGTGCGCGACACGCAGCGCAAGGCCCGCCGGCGGGCCGAGCATCCGCTGGCGGCGCTGGTCGGCTACACCAACGCCGGCAAGTCGACGCTGCTCAACCGGCTGACCGGCGCCGGCGTCCTGGTCGAGGACCGGCTGTTCTCCACGCTCGACGCCACGGTCCGGCGCCTGGCCCTGCCCGGCGGGGAGACGGTGCTCCTGTCCGACACCGTCGGGTTCGTCCGCAAGCTGCCCCATCAGCTGGTGGAGTCGTTCCGGTCCACGCTGGAGGAGGTGGTCGACGCCGACCTGCTGGTGCACGTGGTCGACGCTTCGTCCCCCGACCCCGAGCGTCAGATCGAGGCGGTGCGCTCCGTCCTCCGGGAACTCGAGGCGGGGGAGATCCCGGAGCTGCTGGTGGCCAACAAGCTCGACGTCGCCGAACCCGAGTCGCTGGTGGCGCTGAAGGGCATGGGCGCCGTGCCGGTCTCCGCCGCCACCGGCGACGGCATCGACGACCTCCTCGAGGCGCTGGCCGACCGGCTGCGGGCGCTGAACGCGGTGGTGGAGCTGTCGGTGCCCTACGAGCGGGGCGACATCCTGGCCGCCCTCCATCGGGAGGGCGAGGTCCTCGTCGAGGTCCACGACGACCGGGCCACCAGGGTCCGGGCCCGCCTCCCGAAGGGCGGCGTCGAGCGGTTCCGGGAGTTCCTGGCGTCCTGACGGGGGTAAGCACACCCGAGAGCAATCGATCGGGAGGTGCACGATGATGACGGTGATCACCCGGGTCTCCCTCAAGTCCGGGGCGGCAACCGAGTGGGATGAGGCCATGCGGGAGCGGATCAACGCCGCGCACGGTCAGCAGGGCTGGATCAGCGGTCAACTCCTCGTTCCGGCGGAGGGCTCGAACGATCGGGTCATCGTCGGCACCTGGCAGAGCCAGGCGGACTGGAAGGCGTGGCACGACGATCCCGCGTTCAAGGAGACGCGCCAGCGGCTCGAGGGTCTGCAGGAAGGACCCGACCAGATGGAGTGGTTCGACGTCGTCACCGAGGGCCGCGAGGCAGGCGTGGCGTGAGCATCATCGGCTGGTTGTTGTTGGGTCTCGTCGCCGGAGCGCTCGCCCGCCTCTTGGTCCCGGGACGGGACCCGATGGGTTGGCTCGGGACGATCGCGCTCGGGCTGGTCGGGTCGTTCGTCGGCGGGTTCCTCGCCGATCTGCTCTTCGACGACGAGGCCATCGGCCTGGTCGGCGCGGTCGTCGGCGCGGTGATCGTGCTGTTGATCTACAACGCACTCGTGCGGGATCGGCGTTACGTCCGGTCGTAGCCCGGCATCCGGAGGACGGGCGGCTCCGTCGGTAACCTGACGGGGCATGCCCACGGACCCGGCCCGGGGCGGGTTCGTCCCGCCCGTCTACCCCTACTTCCGGCTCGACGCGCTCAAGCAGAAGGCGGCTGAGGCGGCGGGCGGGATCGTCGACCTCTCGGTCGGGACGCCCAACGATCCGGTGCCGGACATCGTCGTCAAAGCCGTGGCCGACGCCGCAGCCGGCTCGGCCGGTTACCCCCGGGCCGTGGGCGGGCCGGCACTGCGGGAGGCGGCCGCCGGGTGGATGGAGCGCACCTTCGGCGTCACGGTCGATCCGGCGCACGTGGTCAGCGTCATCGGCACCAAGGAGCTGGTGGCGTCGTTGCCGCATCTCCTGCGCCTGCGGGATCCGTCGCGGGACACCGTGCTCTATCCGGCGGTGTCGTATCCGACCTACGCCATGGGCGCCCAGCTCGGCGGGTGCCGGGCCGTGCCCGTTCCCCTCCGGGACGACTGGCACCTCGACCTGTCGGGCGTCTCCGAGGAGGACGCCGCCCGGGCGCTGCTCCTGTGGCTCAACGAGCCCGGCAATCCCACCGGCTCGCAGAGCGCCGCCGGCCCGATGGCCGAGGCGGTCGGATGGGCGCAGGCCCGCGGCGTGATCGTGGCCAGCGACGAGTGCTACGTGGAGTTCAACTGGGACGATGCCGGTGAATTCGTCCCCGGCTCGACCGCGCTGGCGGCCGGCGTCGATGGCGTGCTGGCCGTCCATTCCCTGTCGAAGCGGTCGAACATGGCCGGCTACCGCTGCGGCTTCCTGGCCGGTGACGGCGACCTCGTCGCCTATATCGCCTCGGTCCGGACGCATGCCGGGATGATGGTGCCCGGCCCGGTTCAGGCCGCCGCCACCGCCGCCTGGTCCGACGACGCCCACGTCGCGGTGCAGCGGGCCCGCTACGCCGAACGGCGCCGCTACGCCCTCTCCCGCCTGGCCGACGCCGGGCTCGTCGATGCCGGCGGCCCGTCGTCGTTCTACCTGTGGGCCCGCTCGGCGGATCCCGGCGAGGACGGATGGGCCGTCACCGCCCGGTTGGCCGGCACCGGCACGCTGGTCGCGGCCGGCGAGCTCTACGGCGACGGCGGCGCCGGCTATGTCCGCATCGCGCTGGTCGAGCCGCTCGAGCGCCTGGAGCTCGCCTTCGACCGCATGTCTGTTGTTGACCACGTCCGATGATCGCTACCGGAGGCTCCCCATCGTGAGATTCGACGACCTCGCCGGCGAGATCACCGCCGCCTGGAACGCCCGCAACGAACCCGATGCCCTCACGCCCGACGTCGCCAAGCGGGTCGAGGAAGCGATCGAGCTGCTCGACCGGGGCGAAGTCCGGGTGGCCGAGGTGATCGACGGCCAGGTCGTCGTCCATGAGTGGCTGAAGCAGTCGATCCTGTTGTGCTTCCGGCTTCGAGGGCTGGAGACGATCGAGCTCGGCCCGTTCGAGTACCACGACCGCATTCCGCTCAAGCGGGGCTACGCCGCGGCGAAGGTGCGGGTCGTGCCCGGGGCGTCGGCCCGGTGGGGGTCGTACCTGGCCCCCGGGGTGACGATGATGCCGTCGTACGTGAACATCGGCGCCTACGTCGGTGAGGGGTCGATGGTCGACACGTGGGCCACCGTCGGGTCCTGCGCCCAGGTGGGCCGGAACGTGCACCTCTCCGGTGGCGTCGGCGTCGGCGGGGTGCTGGAGCCGCCCCAGGCGGCGCCGGTGGTGATCGAGGACGACGCCTTCGTCGGCTCCCGGTCGATCGTGGTGGAAGGGGCGCGGGTCTGCCGAGGGGCCAAGCTCGGCGCCGGCGTCGTCCTCACCGCCTCGACGCCCGTCATCGACAGCGCCACCGGCGACGAGCTCTCCCGGGGCGTGGTCCCCGAGCGGGCCGTCGCCGTTCCCGCCACCCGGATCAAGTCGTTCCCCGGCGGGGACTTCGGCCTGTCGTGCGTGCTCGTGCTGCGGGTCCTGGAAGAAGGCGAGCTCCACGACAAGCTGGTGCTGAACGAGATCCTGCGCGACCACGGCCTGGCCACATGAACGACCCTCTGGCCGAAGTGGTCGCGGCGGCGGTCGCCGCACCGGCCGGTGATCTGCTCGAACTGACCGCCGCCCTGGTCGCCGTTCCCTCGGTCAGCCTGGGGGAGGAGCCCCTGGCCGACGCCGTCGAAGTGCGGTTGCGGCGCATCCCGGGCCTCGATGTCGAGCGGGTCGGGCTCAACGTCGTCGCCCGCACCCATCTCGGACGGGAGCGGCGGGTCGTCATGGCCGGGCACCTCGACACGGTGCCGGCCAACGACAACGCCACACCCCGGATCCAAGGCGACGTCCTCCACGGGCTCGGCGCCGCCGACATGAAGAGCGGTGTCGCCGTCCTCCTCCGCCTGGCCGAACAGGTCGCCGCCGACAGCCGCTTCGACTGCACGTTCGTCTTCTATGAGGCAGAGGAGATCGCCGACGAGTACAACGGCCTCCGCAAGCTCTTCGCCGAACGTCCCGACCTCGTCGCCGGCGACTTCGCCGTGCTCCTCGAACCCACCGACCTGTGGATGGAAGCCGGCTGCCAGGGGTCGATCCGGGTGGAGGCGACGTTCCACGGGCGGCGGGCCCACACCGCCCGGCCGTGGCAGGGCGACAACGCCATCTACCGGGCCACGCCGACCCTGCAGCGCCTGGCCGAATACACGCCGCCGGAGCTCGAGGTCGACGGCCTCCGGTTCCGCCAGGCGCTGTCGGTCGTCGACGTCCACGGCGGCGTGGCCGGCAACGTCGTCCCCGACCGCTGCACGGTCGTCGTCAACCGGCGCTACGCGCCGTCGCTCACGCTGGAGCAGGCGGAAGCCGAGGTGCGGGAGCTGCTCGACGGCGCCGACGAGATCAAGCTGACCTCCGTGTCACCGGCCGCCCACCCCAACCTGAGCCACCCGCTGGTGGCCGAATTCGCCGGCCTCCTCGACCTGCCCGTCCGCTGCAAGCTCGGCTGGACCGACGTCGCCCGCTTCTCCGCCCACGGCGTTCCCGCCGTGAACTTCGGCCCCGGCAACCCCGAGGTCTCCCACACCGCCGGCGAGCACGTGACCCGCGCCTCCGTCGAAGGCTGCTTCACCGCCCTGGCGTCGTTCCTCCTCGGCCGCCCCGCCTGACGCTGTTCGATCAGTAGCGGCGGATCAGCGAGACGACCTTGCCGTAGATCGTCACCTCGTCGGGGCGGAAGATGAGGTCGGCCATGGCCGAGTTGGCCGGCCGGAGCACGATCCGGTCGCCCTTGCGAGAGAACATCTTCACCGTCGCCTCTTCGCCGGGGATGCCGGCGACGACGATGTCGCCCTTCTCGGCCGTCGGCTGCTGGCGGACGACGACGTGGTCGCCGTCGAAGATCCCGGCCTCGATCATCGATTCGCCGCGGACCCGGAGCATGAAGACCGGGCCCTCGCCGGTGTAGTCGGCCGGGAGGGGCAGGACCTCTTCCACGTTCTCGGCCGCAAGGACGCCGGTACCGGCGGCGACGTCACCGACGAGGGGCACGTGACGGACGGGCCGCCGCTCGACTGCCGCACCCGAGGACGGCTCGAACTGGACGTTGAGCGCCCGGGGCTTGGTGGGATCGCGCTGCAGGTAGCCCTTGGCCACCAGCGCGCTGAGATGGGCGTGCACCGTAGACGTGGAGGTGAGGCCGACCGCTTTGCCGATCTCCCGCACGCTCGGCGGGTAGCCCCGCCGCCGTGCCTCCTCGTCGACGAACTCGAGGATCTGCCGCTGCCGGGGCGTGAGGTCCTTCATGTGCCGGGCTCCTCCCTCGGTTCTCCGCCGAAGGCAAGCTAGCACGAATGGCCGTTCGGTGCAAACATACGTTTGTGGACGACGGGGGAAACGTTGACCGGTACCGTGGCGGAGTGCGCTGCCCGTACTGCCATTCGATGGACGACAAGGTCATCGACTCCCGCATGGCCGACGGCGGCTCCGCCACGCGCCGGCGGAGAGAGTGCCTCGCCTGCGGGCGGCGCTACACGACCTTCGAGCGGGTGGAGGAACTCCAGCTCTTCGTCATCAAGCGGTCCGGCAACCGGGAGCCGTTCGAGCGGGCCAAGATCCTCGACGGGATCCGGCGGGCGGCCAAGAACCGCCCGATCAGCGAGGACGACATCGCCGCCCTGGCGGCGTCGGTGGAGGAGCAGGTCCGGGAGGTCGGGCCGGAGGTCGGGAGCGAAGTGGTGGGCAAAGCCGTCCTCGACCGGTTGCGGACCCTCGATCCCGTCGCCTATCTGCGCTTCGCCTCGGTGTACAAGGGCTTCGAGGACCTCACCGATTTCGAGCGGGAAGTGGGCCTTCTCCAGAAGACCACGACCCCCAAGGGGATCGGCGAACCGCCCGTTCCACCCGCTTGATCCCTCGGGTCCGGCTTGTGCACCGGTGCACATTTGCAAACAATCGCGAACGCCCTCTGACCTGCCGCTTCACGGTTCCGACTCTGTTGACGCCCATGTAGTTTGGATGCTGTAATTACACCCGATCTCGTGGTCCTCCCCCCAGGCAACCACAACATCTTGTGGTAGCGGCGGAAGGGACGGGTTTCGGAGCAGCACTCCAAGGGTCGGTCATTTTCGAGGAGGTACGCCGTTATGGCGATGGCGCCGGACCAGGTGGGAATCGGCATCCGACGGCACTTCACCCGGGCGGGGCAGCACCCCTACGACACGGTGGAGTGGGAGCGCCGTGACGCCCGGATCCCCAACTACAAGTCCGGCGGCGACGCCTTCTTCCAGCCCGGGGTGGAGTTCCCGGTCACCTGGTCGCAGAACGCCACGAACATCGTCGCCCAGAAGTACTTCCGGGGGCAGCTCGGCACGCCGGCGCGGGAGTCCTCGCTCAAGCAGGTCATCGACCGGGTGGCCGACACGATCGCCGACTGGGGCGTGCGCGACGGCTACTTCGTCGACGAGGCCGAGGCCGACGCCTTCCGCGACGAGTTGAAGTACCTCCTGCTCCACCAGCGGGCGGCGTTCAACTCGCCGGTGTGGTTCAACATCGGGGTCAAGGGTGTCCCGGCCCAGGCCAGCGCCTGCTTCATCCTGGCCGTCGAAGACACCATGAACGCCATCCTCAACTGGTACGTGGAGGAGGGCACGATCTTCAAGGGCGGCTCGGGCTCGGGGATCAACCTCTCCAACATCCGGTCGTCGATGGAGCCGCTGGCCGGCGGGGGCACCGCCAGCGGGCCGGTCAGCTTCATGCGGGGCGCCGACGCCTCGGCCGGCACCATCAAGTGCCTCCACGCCGACACCGACATCGTGACCGACCACGGTGTCGTTCCGATCCGGGCCGTCGCCCCGGGGTGGAAGGTGTTGACCCGCCACGGCATGAAGACGGTGCTCGAGGTCCACGACAACGGGATCCGCCCGCTGGTCAAGGTGCGGACGGGCCTGGGCGACGAGATCCTCTGCACGCCGGAGCACAAGTTCCGGGTGCGGGGCGCCGAGGGTGAGGTGTGGCGGGAGGCCGGGCGGCTCCGGCCCGACGACTACGTGATGGTCGACCTCGCCCACACCGACTACGGCACGCTCCAGCGGCTCGAGGCCGAGGAGCCGACCGGCGTCGGCGAGGCGCCGCTGCCGGCGATGCTCGACGAGGCGTTCGCCGTCTGGCTCGGCTGGGCCCACGGCGAAGGCCGGCTCAAGCCGATCGCCGGGAGCGGCGCGCTCAACGTGCACCTCGACGGGGAGGACAAGGGGCTCGTCGAGCGGTACCGCAACTTCACCCGGAGCGTGCTGGGGCGCGAGGAGAGCTCCCGCACGGTGCGGGGCGGCGACTCCGCTCCGCCGGCCACGGTCTGTCCGCCCCGGGTGGCCCGCTTCCTGCAGGTCAACGGCCTGTGGCGCTATGGATCGCAGACGATCCCCCGCGTCGTGCGGTCGTCCCCGGCCGCCGTGCGGGCCGCGTTCCTGGCCGGCCTGTTCGAGTCGGACGGGCATGTCCAGCACGGCATCCCCACCCTCTGGTCCAAGCGCCGCAACGTGGCGCTCGAGGCCCACCGCCTGCTGCTGTCGATCGGCATTCCGTCCAAGGTGACGCAGGCCGTGCCCCCGAACCCGTCCAAGGGCAAGGGTGGGGCGGCCGGCTCCGACCCGGCCGACGCCGGGGCCGCCCCCACGAGCGGTCCCGACGGTCTGTACCGGGTGCGGATCGTCGGCGAGGAGGGCGTCCGCCGGTTCGCCAAGCTCGTCGGGTTCGTCTCCGAAGGAAAGGCCCGGCTGCTGGAGGCGGCGCTGCGCCGGCCCTCCGGCTTCGAGGCCAACTGGTTCTTCCCCCACGTCGACCAGGAGCTGGAGCGGATCGGATTCGGGCGTCCGGCGCTGCGGGCGGCGATCTCCGCCTACCGCCACGACGCCAACCCCTACGGGATGAGCCTGGCCCGGGCGGCGTCGGTCCAGGAGGCGTTCCCGGCCGAGCTCGACGGTCCGCTGGCCCGCTTCGCCCACGGCGACGAGATCTACGTCCCGGTGACGGTCGAAGCCGACGAGGACGACGTCACCTACGACCTCACCGTCGAAGGCGTCCACGAGTACCTGGTCCACAACGCCGTGACCCACAACTCGGGGGGCAAGACCCGGCGGGCGGCGAAGATGGTCATCCTCAACGTGGATCACCCCGACATCGAGACGTTCATCGACTGCAAGAAGATCGAGGAGCGCAAGGCCCGGGCGCTGGCCGCCGCCGGCTTCGACATGGACCTCGACGGGGCCGACTCGCACTCGATCCAGTACCAGAACGCCAACAACTCGGTGCGGGTGACCGACGAATTCATGGAAGCGGTCGTGAACGACCGTGAGTGGGGCCTCAAGGCGGTCACCACCGGCGAGACGCTGAAGACCGTCCGGGCCCGCAAGATCCTGCGGCAGATCTCCGAGGCGGCGTGGGAGTGCGCCGACCCCGGGATGCAGTTCGACACCACCATCAACCGGTGGCACACGGCATCGAACACCGGGCGGATCAACGCTTCCAACCCCTGCTCGGAGTACATGCACCTCGACAACTCGGCCTGCAATCTGGCCAGCCTGAACCTGCTCAAGTTCCTGAACGACGACGGCAGCTTCGACGTCGAGGGGTTCAAGGCGGCGGTCGAGGTCGTCTTCACCGCTCAGGAGATCCTCGTCGGCAACGCCGACTACCCGACCCGCAAGATCGCCGAGAACACGCGGCGGTTCCGCCAGCTCGGCCTCGGCTACGCCAACCTGGGCGCGCTGCTCATGGCGCAGGGCCTGCCCTACGACTCGGACGCCGGGCGGGCCTGGGCGGCGGGCATCACCGCCCTCATGACCGGCCATGCCTACGCCACCAGTGCCCGCACTGCGGGCCGCATGGGCCCCTATGCCGGCTTTGCCGAGAACCGGGAGCCGACGCTCAAGGTGCTGCGCATGCACCGGGCCGAGGTCGACGGCATCGACGCCGAGCTCGTGCCGGCCGAGCTGCTCTCCGCCGCCCACCAGGCGTGGGACGAGGCCGTCGAACTGGGCGAGGCTCACGGTGTGCGCAACTCGCAGGCGTCGGTGCTGGCCCCGACCGGCACGATCGGCCTGATGATGGACTGCGACACCACCGGCATCGAGCCCGACCTGGCCCTGACCAAGGCCAAGAAGCTCGTCGGCGGCGGGACGATGTTCATCGTCAATCAGACGGTGCCCCGGGCCCTCCGGCGCCTCGGCTACTCGCCGGAGCAGGTCACCCAGATCGTCGCCCACATCGACGAGCACAAGACCATCCTCGGCGCCCCCGGTCTCCGGGTCGACGACCTGCCGGTGTTCGCCTGCGCCATGGGCGACAACCCGATTCACTACATGGGGCACGTGAAGATGATGGCGGCGGTGCAGCCGTTCATCTCCGGCGCCATCAGCAAGTGCGTTGTCGGGGAGACCTTGGTGTCGACCGGTGATGGGCTCGTGCGCATCGGCAGCCTGTACCAGGGCGAAAGACCCGACAGTTTCCGCGACGAGGTCATCGAGGTCGCCTCGCTCGACGGTGTGCGCAAGACGGATGCGTTCTATTACGGGGGCGTCCGTCCTGTTCGGGAGGTCGTCCTCCGCTCTGGCCACAAGGTCATTGGGACGCCCAACCACCGGCTCTTGGTGGCCGGGAAGGACGGGCTGGTCTGGCGACGCCTCGACGAGATCGCCGAAGGGGAGTCGGTGGCGCTGCGCTACGGCGCCGAGCTGTGGTCGCTGCTGCCGGCGTCGCTCTCCGACTTCGAGGCCGGCGAGGTGGCCGACGCCTGGCAGGTGCCGGGCGAGATGACCGTCGACCTGGCCTTCCTGCTCGGAGCGTTCGCCGCCACCGGTCGGGTGTCGGAGTCGACGGCCACGGTGACGATCAGCCACCCGTCGTCGGCGGTGCTGGACCGGCTGGCCGGGGCCTGGCGGAGCCTCTTCGGCCTCGACGCCCGGATCACGACCGCCGAGGGCCGCAATCCGCAGGTGGCGGTGACGTCCGAGACGGCCGTGGCGTTCCTCGAGTTCGTCGCCGGTACGCCCGGGGCTCGGGGTGTCCCCGGAAAGGACAGGGCGGCCTACCGGCGGATTCCGGCCGCCGTGCTCGCTTCGCCCCGCGACATGGTGCTGGCCTACCTGCAGGGCCTGCTGTCGGGCGCCGCCGTGAGCCGCACCGCCGGAGCCGCCACCGTGACCGTCGGGCTGGGGTCGGCGACGCTGCTCGACGACCTGCAGGCCGTCCTCACCAACCTCGGTGTGGTGCACCGGCGGGTCGACAGCGAGGTGGTCGTCAGCGGCGACCACGCCCGCGACCTCTTCGACCTCGTGCCGCCGGTCGATCCGCAGGTCGTGGCCGAGGCCGCCGAGGTGTTCACCGGGCGCGATCTGCCCGGCTCGGCGGGCGACTTCGTCCCCGGCCTGTCGCCCCGGGAGCTCTACCTTCTGGTGCCCACCGAACAGCGGGACGACTTCGCCTTCCTGCGCGACGCCAAGTTCCGGCAGGTGACACGGTCGACGCTCGACGCCGTGGCGGCGATCCCCGGCGTGGCGCTGCCCGACTGGCTGGCCACGGTGGTGGCCGACGGGCTGCACTTCAGCCCGGTGGAGCGGGTGGCCTCGGCCGGCGAGCGTGAGGTCTACGACCTGTCGGTCCCGGTGACGCATGCCTTCGTCGGCAACGGCATCGTGAACCACAACACGATCAACATGCCGGAAGAGGTCACGGTGGAGGACGTGGAGGACCTCCACATCGAGGCCTGGCGGATGGGGCTGAAGGCGATTGCCATCTATCGCGACAACTGCAAGGTGGGCCAGCCCCTGTCAGTCCAGAAGTCGGGGTCGACGTCCGCCCCTGTCGAAACGAGGGTGGAGCGTGTCGTCGAGACGATCGTGCTCCAGGAGCCCGTCCGCCAGAAGCTGCCCCGGCGTCGCAACTCCAAGACGTTCTCGTTCCGGGTGGCCGACTGCCACGGCTACGTGATCGTCGGCGAGTTCGAGGACGGGCGCCCCGGCGAGATCTTCCTCAAGGTGGCCAAGCAGGGTTCGACGCTGGCCGGGATCATGGACGCCTTCGCCATCTCGGTGTCGCACGGCCTGCAGTACGGCGTGCCGCTCAAGGCCTTCGTGGACATGTTCACCAACATGCGCTTCGAGCCGGCGGGGATCACCGACGATCCCGACATCCGGCTGGCCTCGAGCCTGGTGGACTACATCTTCCGGCGCCTGGCGGTGGAGTACCTGCCCTATGAGGAGCGGGTCGACATGGGGATCCTCACCGTCGGTGAGCGCTCGCAGCCGACGCTGCCGGGCGTGGAGGAGGCCTCCACGGCCGCCGAGACGTCGGTCGATCTCGACCCGCCGGCTCCCGACCTGAGCCTCGACCTGACCGCCCCGCCGGACCCCGGTCCCCGGGCGGCGGCGGTCCCCGAGGGCTCCCGCCGTATCGACGCCCCGTACTGCTACGGCTGCGGGATGGAGATGCAGCGGGCCGGCAGCTGCTACGTGTGCTCCTCCTGCGGAGCCACCAGCGGCTGCTCATAAGTCCTGCGAAGCAACACAGCAGGCGCCACAAGAGGCCCGGGCTCCCCAGCCCGGGCCTCTCTGTTCCTCCAGTGACGGAAAGCAGTAACCGACGCGGTCAGCGCCCCAGGCGCTTCTTCAACATCTGCTTGCCCTGCTCGGCGCCCTTCTTGCTCTCGGCCTGGGCCTTCCGGAAAAACTCGGCCAGTTCCTTGTCGTTCTCCCGCTCGGCGTCCTTGATGTAGGTCTCGAGCCGGAGAGCGTTGTTCAGGCAACTCTCGGTGAACCAGATGATGTTGTAGTCCTTGTCCTTCGTCCCGGTGATGTGGCCGGTCTCCATGTCGGTCATCGTCGCCACGAAGTCCTCCTTTTTCGGTCGTAGAAGCCTTGGTCCTCCTACCCAGCCCGGTCGGAGATCAACTGGAACTCTTCACCAGGACGCGCTGAGGCGCCGGCCGCGGGGGCGACCGGCGCCTCGGGGCGCGCCCCGGGCGGTCCCCCGAAGGGGACGCTGCGTCAGCGTGCGCTCACCCGCAGGCTGGCGTCGACCGCCGCGGTGAGGTTCACGTCTGAGAGGTTGTCGAGCGTGGCGTCGACCGCGGCGACGATCGTGCGGAGTCCGGCGACGGCGCTGTCGACCACCGTGCGCACGGCCTGCAGCGTGGTGCCCGTCACGCCCAGGACGGCGCCGGTGAAGTCGACGGTGGCCGCCAGGATCTTGTCGACGGCGACGGCGGAGGCGTCGACGACCTGGCGGACGCCGGCGGCCACGGCCCGGACGGTGGTGCGGGTCAGCGGCAGGACCGGCCGGATGGCCCGGACGGAGTCACCGATGGTCTGGCGCAGGGCGGTCTCGACGACGGGGTTGAGCGAAGCGCTCACCCGGGTGCCGTCGGCGCCGGTGGCCACCGAGACCTCGGCGCCGGTGCTGACGGCGACCGCGCCGGGGATGGTGCGCAGGACCGCATTGAGGGCGGCCATCGTGCCGTGGACGAGGTTGTGGGTCGCCACGCCGGCGGCCCGCAGCCCGCCGACCGACTGCACGACGAATTCGGTCAGGGCGGCGTCGACCTGGTTGGCGAACGCTTTGCTGGCGGCGACGGTGGTTCCCACCGGACGGCCGGCCGGAATGGCGCCGGTGGCCGACCGGGCGATGCCGTGGGCGGCGGAGTCGATCGCCGAGTTGAGGCTGGCGGCGGCCTGGTGGGCGTTGAGCGGCGTCATGCCGGCCTTCACCATCACGCTGGCTTCGACGGTGATCGTGGTGCCCGAGCCGGAGCCGGAGTCGGCCAGGGCGGCCGTGCCGACCGAACCGGCGGCAATGCACAGACCGACGAGCGCCGCGCCGACCCGGCGGCGGCGGTGGGCGATGCGGGACATGCTCATCGAAGAATTCCTTTCTCTGCTCGGCTTGCCGAGGCGGGGGAGTGAGCGGTGCAGCGGCGGTGAGTTGCCGGGAGAACGGAACGCGCCGGCCGGTTTCTTGCGGTCCTGGCGCGATCGGACGGGAATTTTTTTGCCGGGCCCGTCAGGGCGGTGACGTTTGCCGGGAATTGTCCGGATGCGAAGGGAGACAAGGGTTCCGGACCGAACTCACCAAGCGCGGATGAGTGTCTCGCAGCGAGCAGCGGCGCGGCCGACAAGGAGGAAGTGGACAAATGGTGATGATCCAGGGCGAGAGCCTGGGTCAGCGCGCCGGCACTCTGCCCCCGCTCGACGACCCGCTGGTCCTGCCCGACGCGCAGGACGACGACATGCTCCTGGCCCGCCTCCGGGCCGGTGACGAGACGGCTTTCCGGGCCCTGGTCGATCGACACCGACCCTGGCTGGTGCGGCTCTGCACCCGTCTCCTGGGCCGCGACGCCCACGCCGCCGAGGACGCCGCTCAGGAGAGCCTGCTGAAACTGCACGCCGCCGCTCGTCGGGACGCCCGGCCGCTGCGGGTCCGGCCCTGGCTGACCGTGGTGGCCCGCAACACCTGCATCGACGAACAGCGCCGGCGGCGCCCCGATCTGCCCGGCGAGCTGCCGGAGCGGGCGGTATCGGGCGACGATCCGTTCTCGCTCGACGCCGCACTGGCCGAGGCGTGGCCGCGGCTGTCCGGCCGTCACCGCGAGGTCCTGTACCTCCGGGAGGTCCTCGGGTTCTCCTACAAGGAGATCGGGTCGGTCATGGGCCTCAGCCTGCCGGCCGTCGAGACGCTCGTGTTCCGGGCCCGGGCGGCGCTGCGCCGGGAGTACGAGCGAGCCGGCGGCACGGCCTTCGGCTGCGGGCTGTTCGGCTTCCATTTCGCTCGCATGGGTCTTCGGCCGCGTCGGAATCCCGCGTTGTCCGACAGCGTCTCGAGCGCCGCGGTCAGCGATCCGGGCTTGAGCGGTCTCACCTCGCGGCTGGCGCAGTGGATGACGTCGCTACCCGGGTGTGGCGAGCAGGCCGTGGCCAAGATGCTTTCGGTGGCCGCCGGTGTCGTGGTGGCCACGGCGACCGTGTTGCCGGGGATCGGTCCGTTCGGCGACGCGCCGGCGGGCGCCACTGGTGGCTCGTCCGTCGCGGTGCGCGGATCTTCGATGCAGTCCCACCAGCCGGTGGCGGCGGCGTGGGCCGGGCCGTCGACCGGGGTGGGTCCGACCAGCCTGAAATCGTTGCTGGGCAACGCTGTCCCGACTGATTGGGAGCCGAAGCGGTCGCGGCGCGAGTCCGGGCCCGCCGCGGCGCCAGCCGGTTCCGGGGGCGCATCCGCCGACCCGCTCGGATCGCTGCGGGAAGCGGCGCAATCACCGGAGCGCCCGTCCTGGGAAGCCCCGACGTGGGAGCCGCCGGCCTGGGAACGGCCGACCTTGCGGCGGCCGGTACGGGACCGTTCGGAGGAAGGGCCGCTGCGCTCGATCCTTCCCGACCGGCGCGACGTCGAGCGGCCCGAACGCCCGGTGCACCCGCTGCGGTCGCTTCTGGAGGCCGTGCCGGTCCTGCTCGACCCGCTCCCGATCGAGCCGCCGCCCTCCGAGCCGGCCCCGGTCGAGCCTGCGCCGACCGACCCCGTCCCCGCGCCGTCCCCTTTGCCGGAGCGCGGTTCACAGCCCATCCGGTCAACGGTGCAAGCGGTGAAGGAGACGGTGGAACCGTTGCGCGACACGCCGAGCTCCGGTGACGATGGGGAAGTATCCCCCCGTCCCCGGCGGGTCAGCCCCGCCGGTGACGGTAACGTCGCCGACCGTGACCCAACTCTCCTTCGACGCCAGGACGGCTAAAGCGCTCGAACAGGCGTACCGCAAGCGCGACATGCTGCGCCGCCGGCGGCATGTGCGCGAGGCGCTGGCCGCGACGGCCGGCGAGCGGATCCTCGACATCGGGTGCGGACCCGGTTTCTACGTCCGGGAACTACTCGATGAGGTCACGGCGACCGGTTCCATCGTGGCCGTCGACGCCAGCTCCGACATGCTGGCGCTGGCCCGGCAGCGCTGCGAAGGGCACGGCAACGTGACATTCCGGGAGGGCACGGCCAACGCCTTGCCCGTCGACGACGGCGATTTCGACGCCGCGCTGTGCGTGCAGGTGATGGAGTACGTCGCCGACGTGCCGGGGGCGGTGGCCGAGATTTACCGGGCCCTGCGACCCCGGGGGCGGGTCGTCATCTGGGACGTCGATTGGGGCACCGCCTGGTGGCACACGGAAGATCCCGAACGCATGCGGCGATTCCTGGCCGCCTGGGACGAGCATCTCGTCCACCCGTCACTGCCCCGCCGGATGGGGGCGCACCTGCGGGCCGCCGGGTTCGTGGACGTTGCCGTGCAAGGGCACAGCTTCGCCACCGTCGACTACGACGACGAATCCTTCGCCGTCATGATGCTGGGAATGGCCGCCGACTTCGTCCCCGGTCACGGTGGCGTCACCGAGGACGAAGTGGCGGCCTGGAAAGCGGAACAGCGTTCCCTGGCCGAACGGGGCGCGTTCTTCTTCGAAGCGACCCAGTTCTGCTTTACGGCCAGAAAGCCTTAGCTGGTAAGGAGAATCGGCTCAGCGGAGGCCGAGACGACGGGAGCACGCCGGCCACTGGCCCCAGCCGCTGCGGGCCTGGAGCTTGCGGGCGGCCTCGTCCTGCACCTCGGGCGGAGCCTGGTGGGGCAGCCCGGGGTAGCCGAGGCCGCGCCACGTGCGGGGGTGGAACTGGTAAGCGCCGTAGAAACCGTTGCCGGTACTGATGTTGTAGCGGCCACCGGACTCACACTGGCGGAGCCGCGCCCACACGTCGCCCGTCGGCACGACTCGGGGGCGAGGGGCGACTCGCGGGCGAGGGGCGGAGCGGGACACCCGGCGGGGTCGGATACGAGACGCCCGGTAGGTCCGCTTGACGGACGCCTTGGGGCGCCGTTGGGCGATGGCCTTGGAACCGACGGTCATGGGCCGCGCATTGCGGGGGACCGCTCCGGCCGGGTCGGCGGAGAACACGTCGCTGCCGAGCAGCGCAGTCGCCACGAATAAGGCGGCGATCAAGAGGGGACTGCGATGAAGAGGGTTGCGCATCTTGCGCCTCCTTGAAGTCACGGAAACCCGGAGGGCTTCAGGTGTGGCCTGGAATGCGGGCAACCGTCAGATGCATACACGTCGTCGAAGCGTGAGCTTCGGGGGCGAACAGGGACGTCGATGTCCTCAAGACGCTGGATGCAGACGAGAGCCCACTGCGTACTCGAAGGGCAAGCTCCTTTCGACCGCGCCGAACCGCTCGGCAGGGATTGGGATTCGATGCCAGCACGATTGGCGGCAAGCGACGACGGGGAAGAACCTAACCGGGAGCGATCTTGTTCCCGCAATTCTGCGCGCCCAGCGCGGTAGAACTGTCCCGCTGCGTTGTGGAAATTGCTGGATCCCCAAGCGGGCGTTAGGTTCCCGGCTTCGCCGTGAATGTACGACGTCTTGCTCCCTGGCTGGTTCTGATCGCCTGCCTCAGCGCTGCGGGAACCCCGGCCCTGGCCCGAGAAGGTGCAGGCCCCGCCGCGCCCGGACGAGCCCAGCTGCAGCAGGACGTGAAGGAGTCCACAGCCCGCTACCGCAAGGCCAAGGCCACGCTCGACCGCCTCTCGGTCGAGATCGGCAAGCTCGAGCATCGCCTGGCCGGTGTGGACGAGCAGCAGGCGGCGTTGCGGTCGATGGCCACGAAGGGCGCGGTCGCCCTGTACATGCACGACACCACGGCCGACTGGGCCGACGGCCTCGGCGACGGCGGAGACCACGTTCTGGAGGCGGCCCGGCGGGCCCGGCTCATCGGTGACGTCAACCAGCTGGCCGCCGCCGCCGTCCGCAACCTGGCCGACTCCACCAAGCAGATCCAGGAGGATCGCCGCCGCCTGCGGGAGAAGCGCCAGGAGCAGGAGATCGCCCTGGCCCAGCTCGACGGCGAACGGCAGACGGCCGCCGGGCGCTTCTCGGCCTTCGTGGCCGCCGAGAAGGACGAGGCTCGCCAGCGGCGGGCGGCGGAGGCGGCCCAGCGCAAGGCCGAGGCGGAGGCTCGCGCCGCCCGGCGTAAGGCCGAGGCGGCCGCCCGGGCCGCCCAACGGACGAGCCGGGGGCAGGCCGTCGATCGGGACGGTGCGGCCGCCGACTTGCCCCTCGGGTTCGTCTGCCCCATGGCCGGCCCGTTCAAGTGGGGCGACGGTTGGGGGGCGGGCCGCGGCCACCGGGGCGTCGACCTGCTGGCCCCCCGGGGCTCCGAGCAGGTGGCGGTGGTACCGGGCACGTTCGAGACGAGGTTCTGGGGCGGCGGCGGGCTGACGCTCTTCCTGCGGGGCGACGACGGCCACACCTACGTGTACATGCACCTCCTCCGGGTCGTCGGTGAACCAGGGCGCCACGTCGAACAGGGCGAGGTGATCGCCCTCACCGGCGCATCGGGCAACGCCAGCGCCTACCACCTGCACTTCGAGTTCCACCCCGGCGGAGGTGGCGCCGTCGACGCCTACCCGGTCGTGGCCAAGGCCTGCCCGCCAATGCCCCGGGATCATTAGCTCACTACCATCAGCGGCGTGCGCCTGACCCTCGCCGAGGTGGTGAGCGAGGAGGAGTTCGGGCTGGTGCTCCGCTCGGGGTCACCGGCGGCTCTGTCCCGGCCGGTGGTGGGCGCCGAGACGGTCGAGGCGGACCGGCCGGAGGAGCTGACGGCCCGGGACTACATCATGCTGACCACCGGCATCCGGCTCCGGGGCAACCCGGCGCTGCAGCGCCAGCTGGTGATCGAGTCCGAGGCCCGGGGCGTGGCCGCCGTCGGGTTCGGGGTCGGGCTGGTGTTCCGGTCGACCCCCCGGGCTCTCCTCGAGGAGGCCCGGGCCCGGGACTTCCCGGTCTTCGAGGTGCCGTTCGAGGTGCCCTTCCGGGACATCATCGCCTTCATCAACCGGTCGTACCTGAGCGACGACTTCTCCTCGCTCAAGCGCACCGTGGCGCTGCAGAACACGCTCCTCGGCGCCATGGGCGAGAGCCGGCCGGAGGAGGCCCTCGTCGGCCGCCTGGCCACGATCGTTGGTGGCGCCGTCCTCTTCCGGCCGGGCGGCGCCGTGGTGGCCGACGCCGGAAGGGTGCCGGTGGCCGCCATCTGGGACCACATCGCCCGCCAGGGAGGTGGGCAGGAGGTCTTCCCGGTGGACGGGCTGGAGGTTTCCGCCTCGCCGATACTGGTTGAGGGTGCCTTGCGGTTCTGGCTGGCTCTCGCCGGGCCGCCCGGCGAGGTCACCTCCGTCCTGGCCGGCCCGGTGGTAGAGGTCGCCGAACGGCTGCTACGGCTCATCGATCTCGCCCACGAGGTGCGGATCATGGAGGAGCGCGTCCGCCGGGGCGAGCTGCTCAACGACCTCCTGGACGAACAGCGGGCCCGGGAGGTCTCTCCGGAGCGGCTGGAGCTCTTCGGCGTCGCCAAGGGCCCCTGGCGGGTGGCCCTGCTGTCGGTCGGATCGGCCCAGGAGGAGGCGCTGCGCCTGATCGCCAACTCCGCCGCCTCGACCGGCACCCCGCACCTCCTGGGCCTCCACCATGGCCGCGTGGCGCTGGTGGTCCAGGGCGGCGGTGAGTTGCTCGAGACCTGGACGGCCAACCTGGCCGCCGCCGGGCTCCCCGTCCGGGCCGCGCTCGGCCGGGCGGTCGAGACCCCGTCGCGTCTGGTCGACTCCCGCGGCGACGCCCGTCTGGCGCTCGACTTCCTGGACCGGACGGGCGCCCGGCCGGGCCGGGTGCTCCGCTTCGAGGACTTCGAGCTCATCGACGCCCTGCTCTCCTGCGCCGACCCGGGCGACCTGCGGGCCCGCGTCGACCTGGTGCTCGACCCGCTCCGGGACCATCCCCAACTCCTGGAGACGCTGGCCGCCTACCTGGCCGCCGAGCAGAACGTGAACACGGCCGCCGAGGCCCTCCACGTCCATCCCAACTCGCTGCGGTACCGGCTGGGCCGGGTGGAGGAGCTGCTCGGCCGGTCGCTGCGCAACCCGGCCACGATGGCCGACCTCTACGTGGCCCTCCGGGCCGAGACGCGCTTCGGGCCTTTGTAAAAAACCCAAACCGGCCGACCCACGTCTTCGCCGCGCACTATTTCCAGCCCGTTTGGCCGGTCCGAAAATGCCCGTCGTGAGCCACGTCTCCGACGTCTGGTTCCGCGTCACCGATCTCGAGGTTGCCTCGGGGCGGGGGTGCGTGATCACGACCACCACAGGCGACAATTACCTCGATTTCACCAGCGGCATCGCGGTCACAGCGACCGGTCACTGCCACCCGAAGGTCGTGGCCGCCATCGCGGCACAGGCCGAGCGGTTCATCCACGCCCAGGTCAACGTGTACCGCCACGACCTGCTGGAGCCACTCGGGGCCCGGCTGGCCGAGGTCTGTCCCGAGCCGATCGACACCTTCTTCTTCGCCAACTCCGGCTCGGAAGCCACCGAGGGGGCGGTGAAGCTGGCCAAGCAGGTGACCGGCCGGCCCAACATCATCGTCTTCACGGGCAGCTTCCACGGCCGCACCCATCTGACGATGGCGATGACCACGTCGAAGACGGCCTACCGGGCCGGCCACGCGCCGCTCCCGTCCGGCATCTTCGTGGCTCCGTTCCCGTCGGCCCTCGACTTCGGCGGCGATGCCGAGGCCGCCTCGGCCGCCTGCCTGGCTCACGTCCGTCACCTCCTGGCCAGTCAGACGGCCCCGGCAGAGACAGCGGCGGTGGTCATCGAGCCCGTCCTCGGCGAGGGTGGCTACGTCCCGGCCCCCGGCTCGTTCCTGCGCGGCTTGGCCGAACTGTGCGCCGAGCACGGCATCCTGTTCGTGGCTGACGAAGTGCAGACGGGATTCGGCCGCACCGGGAAGATGTTCGCCGTCGAGCACCACGGCGTGCGACCCGACGTCATGGTGCTGGCCAAGGGGCTCGGGTCCGGTTTCCCGATCTCGGCCATCGGAGCCTCCGCCGAGCTCATGGGCCGTTGGCCCCGGGGCAGCCACGGCGGAACCTACGGCGGCAACCCGATCGGTTGCGCCGCGGCGCTGGCCACGCTCGACGTCATCACCGAGGACGGTTTCCTCGACAACGTGGCCGCCCGCGGGCGTCAGCTGGCCTCCGGGCTGGCCGAGATGGCCCAGGCCGATCCCGGGTTGGCCGAGGTGCGGTCACTGGGCCTGATGGTGGCGGCGGAGTTCCGCTCGCCGGAGACCGGGCTCCCCGACACGGCGAGGGTGGCCGCCATCCTCGGTCATTGCCTCAACGACGGGTACCTGATCCTGATGAGTGCCGGGACGTACTCGCAGGTCGTGCGGTTCATGCCGCCACTGGTGGTGTCGGAGGCCGAGATCGACGAAGGGTTAGGGGTGTTCGAGAAGGCGCTCAAGGCAACACGTTGAAGCAGACGCAGGTTGAAACCGTGGCGGGGGAGATCCATGAGTGTCCGCTGTACAGGCCGGCTCACCAGCCTTTACGTAGCCTGAACAGGGCAAGTAAATTCGGCCTGTCAGGATCGGGCGAGCATATACACAAGTGCGCTTTACCGGCCGGGAGGCCGACGGAGCGCTGGCAACGGACTAAGCGCGCAGAACCGCGATTCGCGACGATGCGAGCGCAATCGATGGGGGGGGATCCGTGACACGATCGGATAGCTGGTCTCATGGCGCGGGCGCCGAGCAGCCAGAACCGAGCGAGCAGCCTGAACCGACAGGGCTAAACAAGCCCACGGACCGACGCCGCTTCCTCGGCTTCCTGGTCGCCGGCCCCACGGTGGCCGCGGCCGCTTGGGTGACCCGCGGCTCTTCGACGACGACCGCCAACGCGACACCAGTGGACCAGGGCGGCGCGGCGGGCGGCCAGAAGGGTGTCGCCGGGGGCGATGGTGTCCGGCCCACGCCGGCCACCCCGCAGGGCACCGACTACTACGACCTCGAGGACTTTCTCACCGACCTCGCCTACCCGACGACGCATCTCGTCAAGGTCGAGGTGAACTCCGACGGCACGGTCTCCTATGCCCTTCCCCGCGCCGAGGTGGGCCAGGGCATCACCACGGCGATCGGCATGCTCATCGCCGAGGAGATGGACCTCCCCCTGGAGAAGGTCAAGGTCCCGCTGTCGGACGCCCGGCCCGAGCTCATGTTCAACATGTTCACCGGCGGGTCCAACACCATTAATTCCCTGTACTACCCCGTGCGGACCGCGGCGGCGGCGGCGAAGCAGGCGCTGGCCGAGGCCGCTGCCGCCCAGCTCGGTTACGGGACCGACCAGATCACGTCCAGGGCGGGCCAGTTCCACGCCCCGAACGGCAAGCGCGTGTCCTACGGGGAGCTGGCCGCCAAGGCTGCTGTCTCGGAGGCGAAACCCGTATCGGTCGAACTCAAGGCCGAATCGGCCTTCACCCTCGTCGGGAAGCCCACCAAGCGGGTCGACGCCCTGGACGCCGTCACCGGCCGCAAGCAGTTCGCCATGGATCTCAACGTCCCCGACGCCAAGCCCTGCATGGTCTGCCGGCCGCCCACGATCAACGGCAAGGTCGGCAAGGTCCACAATCTCGAGGAAGTCAAGGCGATGCCCGGCATCACCGATGTCGTGCCCATCTCCTCCGGCATCGCGGTACGGGGCGAGACGTTCGGCCAGTGCATCGACGCGGTCAACGCCCTCAAGGTGGACTGGGGCCCGGGGCCCAAGGACGCCGAGTCGGACGAGACGGTCCTGAAGGGCCTGAAGGCGGCGGCGGAGGAGATGCAGCTGCAGCCGGGGCCGGGGCAGGAGGTGGTCGAGGCCGAGTTCGCCTTCGCCTTCGCCACGCACAGTCCCTTGGAGCCCAACACCGCCATCGCCGACGTCAAGGCCGACCGGGCCGAGGTCTGGTCCACGCTGAAGATCCCGATCGCCGCCCAGAAGGAGATCGCCAAGCTGGTCGGCCTGGAGATGGAGAAGGTGACGGTCCACGTGACCACCGGCGGCGGCTCGTTCGGACGCCGGCTGTTCTACGACGCGGCGCTCGAGGCCGCCGAGGCCTCGAAGAAGATGGGCAAGCCCGTCAAGCTGATGTGGCACCGGGCCGACAACGTCCGCCACGGTCGGGCCCACCCGATGGCCCTCTCCAGGATGCGGGCCGTCGTGAGCCCGGAGACCGTGGTGGGCTACGAGCAGCAGCTCGTCAGCGTGCGCAATGACCTCAGTCACGGTCTGGGCGACATCTTCACGCCCGAGCGGGCGCCGTCGACCAGCGGGGAGGGCACGTCGAAGTTCCTGTTCGACACGACCCAGCGCTCGCCCTACAACTTCGGCAACACCCGGCAGTACCTGGCCCGTGAGACCCATGCGGCGATCGAGGACCACCAGCCGGGCTTCGGGTTCAACACCGGCAGCATGCGCAGCGTCTACTCGCAGCAGGTCTGCACGGCCCAGGAGCTTTTCGTCGACATGCTGGCGGCCAAGTTCAACATGGACCGGCTGGAGTTCCGCCACAAGTTCGGCAAGCTCGACAAGATCCGCACGGTGCTGGACAAGCTCCGGGACGCTTGGGACCCGAACCTGGCGCCGGGTACCGGTATCGGCCAGGGTGTCGCCGTCTGGCTGGAGCACAAGCAGGTGACGGCCTGCCTGGTGCAGCTCGACTGCCGGCCCGAGACCGTGAATCGCAAGGTCTACAACGCCCGCACCGGCCCTCGTGTCATCCGGGCGGTGTACGCCACGATCCCGGGGAAGGTCGTCGTCAACCCGCTGGGAATGGAAGCCCAGATCCAGGGCGGATTCCTGGACGGGGTGGCGTACGCCCTGACGGCCAGCATGCACCTCGTGGACGGGCACTACCAGGAGGCCAGCTGGGACAACTACGCCTACACCCGGCAGTGGAACGTGCCTCTCAACAAGCTCGAGGTGCACATCCTGCCGCCCGATCCGAACGAGAAGCCGGCCGGCCAAGGCGAAACGGCGGTCCCGGTGTCGAGGGCGGCCACCGCCTGTGCCTACGCCCACGCCATGGGACAGGCGCCCAGCCTCTGGCCGGTGGCGCACACGAAACCGCTGCACTTCAAGCCGTATCCGACCGTACCGCCGCTCCCGACGTACTGAGGAGATTGAGATGCCCCAATACACCTTCCGTCTCAACGGCGAGCCGGTCACCGTGGACGTCGACGACAACGTGCGGCTGCTCTGGGTCATCCGCGATGTGCTCGGCGTCACCGGGCCCAAGTACGGATGCGGCATCGCTGTTTGCAAGGCCTGCACCTGCCACCTCAACGGCCAGGCGTTCAACCCCTGCTCGGTCCCGATCAGGGACATCAAGCCCGACGACGAAATCACCACCATCGAAGGCCTCCCGGCCACGGTCGGCCAACCTCTGCACCCCATGCAGGAGGCGTGGCTCGAGTACGACGTCGCCCAGTGCGGCTACTGCCAGCCCGGCCAGATCATGGCGGCCGTGTCCAAGGTCAACGAGCTGCGGAAGAAGGGCCGGGAGATCACCGAGGCCGACCTCGACGAGATCCGCAACGTCTGCCGCTGCGGCACCTACTTCCGCATCCGCGAGGCCATCATGAGCGGCGCCAAGAAGATGTGAGTGATCGCCCGCTCTCGGCGCGGCGGTACTCGGATTCGCGGCCCCGGCCGGCACAGGCGTGCCTGCCGGGGCCGTCGCTCAGACGGAGAGGAGCAGCACGCATGAGAGTCGAGATCAACTGCGACATGGGCGAGGCCTTCGGCTTGTATCGCATGGGGGACGATGAGGCGATCATGCCCTACGTCACCGCGGCGAACGTCGCCTGCGGATTCCATGCCTCCGACCCGGTGGTCATGCGGAACACGGTCCGCCTGGCCAAGAAGCACGGGGTGAAGGTGGGGGCGCACCCCGCCTACCCGGACCTGCAGGGATTCGGGCGCCGGGAGATGAAGATGGATCCCGCCGAGCTCAGCGCCTGCATCACCTATCAGATCGGGGCGCTCAAGGCCTTCCTGGAGGCCGAAGGGATGCCGCTCAACCACGTCAAGCCTCATGGCGCTCTCTACGGTGTCGCCGCTCGGGACGAAGCCGTGGCCAACGCCATCGCCGACGCCGTCGAGCCGTTCGGGGTCCCCCTGTACGGCATGGCGAACACCCTCCACGAGCAGGTGTGGACGGGCCGGGGGCTCGGGTTCGTGGCCGAGTTCTTCACCGATCTCGATTACGGCGACGACGGGTCGCTGATCATCACCCGGGTGCACGAGGCGAAGAACCCGGAAGAGGTCGTGGAGCGGACTCTGCGGGCGGTCACCGAAGGCAAGGCCAAGTCGATCAACGGATCGGAGATCCCGATGCGGGCGGACTCGGTGTGTGTGCACTCCGATACACCGGGCGCCGTCGAACTGGCGGTCGCCGTCCACGCCGCCCTGAAGCCCTACCTCAACTAGCCACAGCCCGCTTAGGATCGCGGCCGGATCGCATCAAGAAGGGACTGAGAACATGGCGCGCCACGAGGTCATCTCGCCGATACCCGGCACCTTGTACCGGCGACCCGACCCGGCCAGCGAACCGTTCGTCGTGGAAGGCCAGGCGGTGACGGCGGAGGACACCGTCTGCCTCATCGAGGTCATGAAGAACTTCCATCCGGTCAATGCCGGCGTGACCGGGACGCTGGTCGAGTTCCTGGTCGAGACGGAGGACGTTGTGGGCCCCGGCCAGCCCATCGCCGTCATCGAAGACGGCGCATGAAACGGCTGCTGGTCGCCAACCGGGGCGAGATCGCGCTCCGGGTCGTGCGGGCGGCCCGTGACCTCGGCATCGAGACGGTCGCGGTGTTCAGCGAGGCCGACGCCGACGCGGCCCACGTCCGCCTGGCCGACAGCGCGGTCCCCATCGGAAAGTCACCGGTCGGGAAGAGCTATCTGCGGGGCGACGCGATCGTCGAGGCGGCGGTCGAAGCCGGCGCCGATGCCGTCCATCCCGGTTATGGCCTCCTGTCGGAACGGGGGGACTTCGCCCGGGCCTGCCAGGCGGCCGGGCTCACCTTCGTGGGCCCCGAGCCCGACACCATCGACACGATGGGTGACAAGGTGGCGGCCCGCGCCGCCGCCGCCAAGGCCGGGGTGCCGACGGTGCCGGGCAGCGATGCCGCCGTCGCCGACGTCGGCGAGGCCGCCGCGGTGGCGGCGTCGCTCGGCTATCCCGTCATGCTCAAGGCGGCCGGCGGGGGCGGCGGACGGGGCATCCGGGTGGTCGGCGACGAAGCCGCGCTACGGCGGGAATTCCCGATGGCGTCGGGCGAAGCCGGTGCGGCGTTCGGTGATCCCCGCCTGTACCTGGAGCGGTTCGTGCTCCGTGCCCGGCACGTCGAGGTGCAGGTCCTGGGCGACGGCGGCGACGTCGTCCATCTCTTCGAACGGGAGTGTTCGCTGCAGCGGCGCCGGCAGAAGGTCATCGAGGAAGCGCTCTCGCCGGGAATCTCCCCTCTGACCCGTGCGGCCATGACCACGGCGGCGGTCGAGCTGGCCCGGTCGGTCGGTTACCGCAGTGCCGGCACGGTCGAGTTCCTCGTCGACGACGACTCGGGCGACTTCTTCTTCATGGAGATGAACACCCGCATCCAGGTCGAGCACCCGGTCACCGAGTGGCTCTGCGGCGTCGACCTCGTGGCCGAGCAGCTGCGCATCGCCGCCGGCGAAGGGGTCCGCCTCGCCCAGGGCGACATCGACGCGCGGGGCGCGGCCATCGAGTTCCGACTCAACGCCGAGGATCCGGCCAACGGGTTCTTCCCCAGCCCGGGGCCCATCGAGCGGCTCCACCTGCCGGGCGGGCCGTGGGTTCGGATCGACACCTGGCTGGAGGCCGGGGGCGAGGTCACGCCGTTCTACGACTCGCTGCTGGCCAAGGTGGTCGTCTGGGGCGCCGACCGGGCCGAGGCGATCGCCCGCTCCCGCCGGGTTCTCGGGGAGCTGGCCGTCGAGGGAATCAAGACCAATGCGCCGTTGCTGTCGGCCATCCTCGGCGAGGACTGGTTCGTGGCGGCCGACTTCCACACCGGAACACTCGAGCAGTGGCTCGAGACCGATCCGCTCGCTGCGGGAGGATGACGATGACCACCACCGCCGAAAGCGTTCGAGGGACGAGATACAGCTGGGGCGGCGACGACCACATCTTCGTGGAACTCGACGAGGAGATGAGCCTTCAGAAGAACTTCCAGGTGATGGCGATCACCCGGAAGCTGCGGGAGCAGAACCTGGAGGGTGTGTTCGACATCTGCCCGGCGAATGCGTCGTACCAGGTCCGCTACGACCCCGACGTCATCGATCCCCACGCTCTGGTCGACCGGCTCCGCCGCCTCGACGACGAGGTCGGCGACGCCCACGACCTGACGCTGTCGACGCGGATCGTCGAGATCCCGGTCTTCTACCAGGATCCCTGGACGCACGAGACGCAGATGAAGTTCCGGGACCGGCATCAGAATCCCGACGGGACCGACATCGAGTTCGCCGCCCGGGTCAACGGCCTGTCGGGGCCGGAGGCGTTCGTCGAGGCGCACTCCGGCTCGCCGTGGTTCGCCTCGATGGTCGGCTTCGTGGCGGGACTGCCGTTCCTCTTCCAGATGGTCCCCCGGGAACGGCAACTCGAAGTGCCGAAGTACCTCCGGCCCCGGACCGACACGCCGGCCCTCACCATCGGTCACGGCGGCTGCTTCGGCTGCATCTACTCCGTCCGGGGAGCGGGTGGTTACCAGATGTTCGGCATCACACCGGCGCCGATCTACGACCCGACCCAGCAGCTCCCCGACTTCCGCGACTTCGTCTGCTTCTTCCGGCCCGGCGACATCGTGAAGTTCACGGCCATCGACCGGGCGGGCTACGACGAGATCCGGGCCGAGGTGGAAGCCGGGCGCTACCGCATCCGGCAGCGACCGGTCGAGTTCAGCCTCCAGGCCCTGCTCGACGATCCGGACGGCTACAACGCCACACTCTTGGAGGTGCTCCGTGCCGATTGAGGTGCTGCAGCCGGGCCTGTCGACCACCGTCCAGGACCAGGGCCGGATCGGGTACTACGACGTCGGCATCCCGCCGTCCGGCGCGCTCGACCAGTACTCCCTCCTCGCCGCCAACCTGCTCGTCGGCAACGCCGAGGACGCCGCGGCCCTGGAATGCGTGTACATGGGTCCGCAACTGCGCTTCACGGCGCCCAGCGTGGTGGCCGTGACGGGAGCCGAGATGGTGCCCCGGATCAATGGCGAAGACCGGCCGCAGTGGGAGGCGTTCCCCGTGGCCGAGGGCGACGTCCTCGACTTCGGCTACATGACGGCCGGCGCCCGGGCCTACATCTCCGTCGCCGGAGGCATCGACGTCGAGCCGGTGCTCGGTAGCCGGTCAACCTACGCCCTCGGTGCCATGGGCGGCTACCAGGGCCGGCCGCTGCAGAAGGGCGACGCGCTTCCGATGCCGGACGACGCCAAGGGCGTACTGGGTCGATCCGTTCCCGCCCACCTGCGTCCGACCGTCGGCCCGGAGGCCGAGATCCGGGTCGTGATGGGTCTGTACGACCACCGCCTGACCGCCGAGGGCCGGCGAACGTTCCTGGAGACCGAGTGGACCCTCACGCCGGTGGCCGACCGCATCGGGTTCCGCTACAACGGCGCCGAGCTGGAGTTCGTCGAACGGGTGCCGCCCTTCGGCGCCGGCAGCGACCCGTCGAACATCGTCGACGCGCCCTATCCGATCGGTTCGATCCAGATCCCCGGCGGCGTGGAGCCGATCGTCCTCCACCGCGACGCCGTCTCGGGCGGCGGCTACGCCATGGTGGCCACCGTGATCAGCAGCGACATGGACGTCGTGGCGCAGTCGGCACCGAAGTCCCGGACCCGTTTCGTGGAAGTGGACCTCGACGGGGCGCTCGCCGCCCGCCGTACCTACCGGGAACGCTCGGCTCAACTGCGCGACGCGCTGCAGTGACAGTCCGGCGACGCTCCTAATCGTCGTTGGCGTCGCCGGCGCGGCCGTGCTTCCAGTAGCCGCGGATCCAGGTGTCGGACCGCGCCAGGCCCCGCGTCTCGAAGAGGTGCTTGCGGATGCGCTGCATGGCGGCCGCCTCGCCGGCCGCCCACACCCTTGTGCCGGCGGGGAGCTCGGCGCCCGTCACCGCCGCCACGACTGCCTCGCCGGGGGGAGCGCCTTCCGCCAGGTCGTGCCATTCCACTTCGGCGGTGCGGTGCTTCGGCAGCTCGAGCCGGGCCTGCGGGCTCGCCACCTCGATCATCACCCGGACGGGCTTGTCCGGCGGCAGAACCTCGAGCAGTTGCCCGATGGCCGGAATGGCCGACTCATCGCCCGCCAGGAGGAATCCCCGGGCCTCCGGATCGACCGGATACCCCCGTCCCGGTCCGGAGACCGCCGCTTCGGCGCCCGCCTGTGCCTCGAGGGCCCAGGCGGAGACGGCGCCCCCTTCGTGGACCACGATCTCGACGTCCATCCGGTGGTTCACCGGGTCGACCCGGAGGGGGGTGAGCGTCCGGATCACCGGCCGGCTCCCGTCCGGCAACAGGAATTCGTTCCCCTTCCAGGCCGGCATGACGAGCTCGCCGGCCCCGGCCGACGGAACGAGGAGCCGCACGCTGGCCGCCGGCTGCTCGACCACCAGCCCCTCGAGCTCCGGCCCTGCAACGGTGACCCTCACCATCCGCGGCGTGAGCGGCGTGACCCCGGCAACGGTCACCCGCCGAAACGCCGGCGGCTCACGCCTGGTCCGAATCGCCGACCGAGTGTCGCTCATGGGCACAGCTTCTCACCCGGGCGGTCGGGCCGGCTCAGCCGGGGATCTCGTAGTGCCAGACCTTAGCGATGATCTTCCAGCCGGCGGCCGTCTTGACGAACGTCAAGTCGTCGGTGAAGCGCTTCGGGAGGTAGGCGCACTCGACCCGGGCGTGGGCGGTGGTGGGGCTGGGCACGGCCAGTTCGAGGATCCGGTCGAAGCGCTCGTCCTGGCGGCTGGCCGGGGACGGGCGGTTCTTCACCACCTCGAGATAGGCCGGCAGGTCGAGTTCGACCAGCTCGGGATCCGTCGGGCAGTACAGCCGCACCCGCTCGTGGTAGATGCGGCTCAGCTTCTCGGTGTCGCCCTCGTAGAGCCCGTCGAAGTAGTCCCGCAGCACGTCGACCAGCGCGGCGATGGGTTCGTCCATGCGTGTTCTCAGTCCTCCAGCCAGGGCTTGAGGGCTTGATGGACGGCCCGGGCCAGCTCGACCGCTCCCGGGGTGTCGGAGTGGACGCAGACGCAGTCGGCTCGCATGGGGATGTCATTGCCGTTGACCGACTTCGCCTTGCCTTCGGTGAGAACGCGGACCGCTCCGGCCGCCGCCTTCTCGGGGTCGTAGGCGACGTGCTCCCGGGTGATGATGAGCCCGCCCTGGTCGGTGTAGTCGAGGTCGGTGTAGTACTCGGCCAGGAACGGGATCCCCCGCTTCGTGTACACCTCCTCGTGGACGGTGTTGGCCATGCCCATGAGCGGTACGCCGCCAAAGGCCTCGGCGGCATCGGCGATGGCGTTGGCCACGGTCTCGTCGCGGGCCGCCACGCCGTAGAGAGCGCCGTGCGGCTTGATGTGGTTCAGTTCCATCCCGTTGACCTCGAGGAAGCCCTTGAGCGCTCCGACCTGGTAGATGATGCAGGCCGTGAGCTCCTCGGGGTCCATCTTCATCTCCCGCCGGCCGAAGCCCTGCAGATCGGGATATGAAGGGTGGGCACCGACCTTGACACCGTGCCGCTTGGCCGACAGCACCGTCTTCTTCATGACCATGGGGTCGGAGGCGTGGAATCCGCAGGCCACGTTGGCCAGCGTGATGTAGGGCATGATCTCGTCGTCGTCGCCGCAGTGGTAGAGGCCGAACGCCTCACCCATGTCGCAGTTGATGGCCACCCGCATGTCGTTCCTCCTCGGTCGTCCGGCATCGGTCAGGAGTGGGCGTACTTCGGCGTGTCGCCGTGGGGATCGACGTAAACGTCGTCCCCGTCGACTTTGACGGGATAGCTGGCGATCGTGGGGTGCCGGGGATTGATTCCCTGACACGTCTGCACGTCGAACTCCCAGAGGTGCACCGGGCAGGTCAGGGTCGTGCCGTCGAGCAGACCTTCGGTCAGATCGCCCTGCTGGTGGGGACACTCGACCTGGGTGGCCCGCACCTCCCCGCCCGGCAGGTGGACCAGGAGGATCCGCCGCCCGTCGACGTCGACGGGCAGCATGTCGCCCTCCCACAGGTCGTCGAGAGTGCAGACCTTCACGAACCCCATCGCCCGGCGTTACTCCTTGAACCCGAGCTGGGAGCGGAACGCCCGCATCCGCTCGAGCGCCGTGGCGGTGCCCTCGGGGTTCTCGGGCAGCTCGGCGCAGAACGTGCTGACGGCCGTCTCGCCGAGCGGTACCCACGTCGCCAGCCAGCCCTCGAGGATCTCCTGATTGCCCGCCAGGAGCATCATCTCGACGAGCGCCGCAGTCCAGCGCCGGGACCGTTCGCTGTCCCGGAGCGCGGCGTCGTTGAGCAGCGCGAGGAGCGTGTCGCCGTTGCGCCGGGCGCTGACGGCCAGCTGGCGCAGCCACGCCTCGTCGATCGCCGGCTTGGCCACGACGTTGAGAGCGAGGAAGGACTCCGCCCAGTCGTAGGCCACGAGCGTCTTCTCCATGAGCTCCCGGAAGCCCTGCCAGGCCGGCAGCTCCTCCCACATCCGGCGCTCGGTCTCACCGAAGCCGGCCCCGGGATGGGCGAGCGACAGCTCCTTGGTCCGATAGGCGGTACGGGACACCCAGCGGAAGGCGTCGGCCGCCTGGAAGGCGGCGCAGTTGCCGATCGTGCTGGCCGGCGGGATGTGCACCAGGTAGGAGGACGCCATCTGGACGGTGTGCAGCAGGTACCGACCGGGTGTGTAGAGGCGGGCCAGCGTCGTGAGCCAGGCGTCGGGCAGCGTGGCGTCGTGCTCCTCGCCGGAGTACTGCTCGAGCAGCCCGTCGACGTAGGTCTCCTGCCCGTCCTGGAGGATGTTGTACGTCCGGTAGACGAGCTCGTCGGGGTCCCGGAAGCGGTTCCAGTCCTCGTGCTGCACCGGGCTGTTGTCCCGGTAGCGGGTGTACCACTCGGTCATGAAACTCTCGGGGCCGCCGACCTCCCAGGTGTTCTCGCTGCCCCGGGTGTGCCACAGGAGGTTGGTGGAGACGACCTCGTACTCGCTCGGCCGGCGCCGCTGGCCGGCCAGGTGACTCCAGGTCTTGAGCGGCCGGAGCGGCGTGGGGGCTTCGGTGGTGTCCGTCATGCTGACCGTCCCTTGTAGAACCGGATGTGGTCACTGGCCGTCTCGATCTGACCGACGAACGACGGCATGTTGACTTCGAGCTCGGCCATGCGGAACGGCCGGCCCAGCTCAGCTTCGAGTGTCTCCCGGCGGATGATGCATTCGCCGTCGACCTCGATCCGCACGTACGAGCCGCGGTCGACGACCGTCACCTCCTTGCCGGCGTTGTCCTCGCGCACGGCGGCGGCCACGGCGTCGGCGATCTCGCCGGCCTGGATGACGGGTCCGACGCTCATGACTCCTCGCCTTCGAAGTAGAACTCGATGGTCTCCGTCGGCAACAGCCCGGCTTCCCCGAGTTTGGCGTCGAGCGGGAACGGCTCGTCAGCCCCCATCCGCCGGGCCCTGATCGCCTTCCCGGGCTGGGGGGCGACGTGGATGCCGACGGAGTGGGCGGCGGCCGCCTCGGCCACCTGGGCCCAGGTGTTGTCGGTGTCGACCGGCACGAGCTTCAGCACGAAGTCGCCCCGGAAGTTCGACGAGATCGGAAACAGCGCCATGGCCTACCCCACCTTCCGCTCGGTCGTCTTGTACTGCTCGATCCACGAGTACCCGTGGGCGTCGTCACCGCCGTCGCTGACGACGCCGAGCCCCATGTACTGCAAGACGCCCCCGAGGTCCGGGGGGTTGATCTTGCCGGCGAGGAACCGGTCCACGATCGACAGGTGGCCCTCGTAGCGTTCCGGCTCCTGCTCGAAGATCCAGCGGTCGACCTCGGAGCCGAAGTGGTACAGCCGGCCGTTGTGGACCAGCGGGAAGTCGACGAGGTGCTTGAACGGCGTGCCGACCACCGGGATGTTCGACATGTTGCAGATGATCGGCAGCGTCCCGGGGACCGTCTGCTCGCCGCGGCCGTTCTTCAGGTTGTCGATGATGACGTCCCAGCACTTACCGAAGGTGGCGTTCCAGCCCGGGTACTTCTCCTCCAACCAGTCCCGCTCGTCGGGCCCGACTCCGGCCACGGGGTTGAACCACAGCGTCGGACGCCAGGACCACAAGCCGAGCTGCTGGCCGTGGTGGTGCTCGTCGAGGTCCCGGAGGAAGATGTCCCAGTACCACGGCTTATCGAGCCCGAGGTCCTGCAGCGAGCGGGCGAACTGGTCGATGATCCACTCCTGCATGAACTCCTTGAACGAGCCCTCGCGGTGCTCGAGCGGCATGTAGTAGTCCATGGGCAGGCCGGTCAGGATCGTGAACAGCTTCCACGAGCGCCAGAAGGCGATGTCGATGAGACGCTGCGCCTCGTCCTTCTGCCCGGCCTCGATCATCGTCTGCAGCACGGGCGTGCCGATCTGGGCGTGGCGGGCCTCATCGGACTGGATGCTCTGGATCAGCTTGGCGAAGGTGAAGTCACCGGTGCGGGCGGCGTCGGCCGACAGCCCGATGAACTGCAGGTTGGTGTACCCGGTCTCGAAGGCGAAGTTGGCCATGATCGCCGTGGCCAGCGCGTCGCGGGTCATGAGCATGTCGTCGAAGGCGTGGCGGGCGGCGACGATGCCCCAGTTCTCGGTGAACATGGCCTCGTGGGCCCAGTCGAAGTGGCGGTCCTTGGGGGCGTACTCGTGGGCGAAGAACAGCTGCAGCTGGGCGTGGCGAATCTCGTCGAGCGTTCCCAGGGTCGCCATGTTGCGCATCCCCGGGAACCGCGCCCAGCGGGCGTAGCGCGATTCCTGCAAGGCGGCGTTGTATTCGACCACCGCCACCGCCGCGTAGTGGAGCTTCAGGATCGTGATCCAGCCCGGGTCGGCGTTCTTGTACAGGTCGAGCCGTTCGAGTGCCGCCTTGACGGAGTAGGCGCCGGTGTCCTTCTGGCGCTGCGTGTCGACGTACTCCCGGTAGCTGACCTTGTAGGGCTCGTCATACCGGGACCAGGCGTCGGCGGGGATTCCCTCGCCGCCGCTGTGCCCGGGGACGAAGAGCTCGTCCTGACTCACGTAGGAGGGCGTCCACTCGGTGGTGCGGGCGAGGTCGTACCACTCGGCTCGGTCGAGCAACGGCATCGGCGTGTCTCCTCAGGTGGGCGCGGCGACAACAAGCGCCGTGACGGAACGGTGCAGGTCGGGTATTCAGCGGCCGTGGGTGCTGCCCACCGGGCCTTCGCCCCCGGGGTAGCAGAAGGACATGTCGGCGTAGTAGATCCCGAAGGTCACGGTCAGCGGATCGGCCGGCCGCAACTGGTAGATCGGGTGGTTGGGGTCCAGGAACTCGATCGACTCGATGTTGAGCGTCTCGGCGATGTCGGCCACGAAGGCGTATCGGCCGCTCGTGAACCCACCGCCGACCCGGGTGATGTACCGGAGCTGGCCCGTGGCCCGGACGAGGTTGCCGAGTTCGACGGTGGCGATCGTGCGGAGGACGGGCGCGCCGTCGAGGATCGTTGTCCCCACGTAACGGGAGCCGTCGATCTCGAGCGTGGTCTCCGCCGAGCCGAACACGGCCGGGACCCCGTGGGCCTCGGCGTACCGGCTCATCGGCTCCGAGCTGTTGAAGTAGTGCGTCCACCAGCGCCCGGGGACCTCGGGGGCGGCGTCGAGGTTGGCGAGGTCGGCGCCGAGGTAGGTGAGCGAGTAGCTGCCGAAGGCGTCGTCGAGGCCGTAGCTCGACGTCTGGGCCGGGTCGTCCACCCGGTACTGGTTCATGAACACCGGGCAACCCTCGGCCGGGGTGAGACCCTCGGGCACGAGCTTGGCCACGGCGTCGGGATCGGCGGGCAGCCAGACGGCGTAGAACCCGCGGGCGCCGACGATCACCTGCGGCGGATGCAGAGACGTTCCCATGGACCCCCCTGAGGAGAACGCTTGAATTGTCGACAGGTGCGAGTGCCGCAGGCGCCATGGCCGCAAACGGCCGCTCGGGGAGCGCCGACGCCGACAGCGAGCGAGGATCGGAGTATTTCGTATACGGTACGTGCCGTCAAGCGTCGTTGTGTTGCTGCGATGGAATGGCATGCATCACACTGGAGCGGTTCGGTGGCGGGCGGCCACAGGCCGAGATCGGAGAGCCCGTACTGATGCTGGAGCCCATCGGGACCGGTCGCCGCAGCCTCGCCGAGGAGGCGTACCAGCGCATCACCGCCGCCATGCTGAGCGGGGCGATTGCCCCGGGTGCCCGCTTGGTCATGGACGCCCTGGCCGAAGAACTCGAGATCAGCCGGACTCCGGTGCGGGACGCGCTGCGGCGCCTGGAGCAGGAAGGGCTCATCGAACCGGCGGGGCGGCGCGGTTTCGTCGTGCGGCAGATCGACGCCGAAGAGATCCGTCAGACCTACGAGGCCCGGGAGGCGATCGAGGGGTACGCCGCCCGGCTGGCGGCCCGCCGGGGCGAGGTGGCGGCGGCCGAGATCCGGGCCGCCATCGCCCGGGCCGACGAGTTCGACATCGAGACGCCGCTCGGGTCGTATCTGGCCAACCGGATGGTGCACCGGGCGGTGGTGGAGGCGTCGGGCAACCGGATCCTGCTCGAGCTCTTCGACGATCTGTGGGGCCGGGGCCAGGCCCACCAGATCTACGCCGGCTGCTTCCGGGGCGACGACAGCCACGCCGCCCTGCGCCGCAAGCACCAGCCGATCGTGCGGGCCCTGAAGGCGGGGGACGCCGACGCCGCCGAGGCGGCCATGACCGCGCACCTCAAGGAAGGCCTGGCTCTCCACAATCTCGCCGCCGATCTCAGCCCGGCGGTCACGCCTTCGCAGTAGTGGTCGTTCACACCCGCGGAAAGCAGGAATAGTCACCACTTTCCGCGCCGGTGAAGACCAGGAGAGGGCCCGGCGGGAACCGGGCGGCGGGGCGCCTACCATGGCGGGCATGGCCGGGGGGCGGTTGGGGGTGCGGGGGGCGGTGCTGGCGGCGCTCGCCGGGGTGTCGGTGCTCGTGCCGGTGGCGGAGGCGCAGACAGTGAGGGCGGCGGAGGCGCCGGTGTGCCGGCCGTCGCGCACCCGGGACAACGGATGCATCCCTTCGCCGTTGCAGTGCGCCAGCGGGCGGTTCAACGGGGAGTGGGCGTCTCCGTTCGACGGGAGGCGGGCGTCGTGTGAGGGATATGTCGACGAGGACGGCGGATGGCATGTCCGGCGGTATGCCGGCGGCGACCCGTCGCTGGGCTGCGTCACCACCATTCGCGACGACCGGCTGATCGAGGGCAGCTGGACGGATCCCAATCAGATGTGTGGCGCCTATGGCGTCACCCCGGGGTACGGGGTGCCCGGCAGTCGCTACCGGGAGGCGGTCACGTCGCGGTACGGCGCTGTGGCGTCGGCGTCGCCCGAGGCCTCGGCGGTCGGGGTGCGGGTCCTGGCCGGGGGCGGGAATGCGGTGGACGCCGCGGTGGCCACCGTGTTCGCCGTCGGGGTGGTGGCCCAGGAGTCGTGCGGCATCGGTGGGGGAGGGTTCCTGCTCTACCGGGGTGCCGACGGGAGGGTGGCGGCACTCGACTTTCGGGAGACGGCGCCGGCCCGTCTGCCGCCCGATTTCGAGGCCGCGGCCCGGAGATTCCGGGGGAGCGGGCATCAGGTCGTCGGTGTGCCGGGCACGGTGGCCGGCATGGCCGCCGCCGCCGAACGCTACGGCCGCCGGCCGTTCGGCGAACTGCTGCAGCCGGCCATCGGGCTGGCCGAGCGCGGCTTGCGGATGAGCCCGTTCCAGATCGACGTCCTCAAAGGCGAACGTGACCGGCTCAACGCCTTCCACGAAGCCCGCCGGCTGTATCTCGACGACGGCGAGGTGCCGGCGCCGTTCCCCGTCGGGCCCGAACGGGACCAACCGGACCTGGCGGCCACGCTGCAAAGGCTGGCCGACGAAGGGCCCGACGCCTTTTACCGGGGGCGGATCGCCGAGGCGATCGTCGCCGAGATGGAGCGGTCTCGGCGGGCGGGCGGGCCGGCGGGGGAGCGGGGCGTGATGACCGCGGAGGACCTGGCGGCGTACCGGGCGGTCTGGCGGGAACCGTTGCGAGGCCGCTACCGCGGCCGGACCATCCTGGCCGTGCCTCCGCCGACGGCCGGCGGCGTCGTCGTCCTCGAGACACTGAATCTCCTCGAGGGATTTCCCTTGGGAAGAGCCGAAGACTTCCGGCACAGCTCGGTCAACCATCTCCACGTGCTGGCCGAGGCCAAGAAGATCGCCGCCGCTGACCGCGACGCCTACGGCGCCGATCCGGACTTCGTCGATGTCCCCACCGACGAGCTCGTGGCCGAGGAGTACGCCCGCCAACGACGGTGGGACATCGAGCTCGACAAGGCGAAGGCGCCGGAGCCGGGGCGGTTCGACGGCTTCACGCCCCGGCCGCCGGGCGGCCGGAAGCCGCAGGGCACGAGCACCCACCATGTCTCCGTCGTCGACGCGGCCGGCAACGCCGTCGCCGTCACCTGCACCGTCGAGCAGCGCTACGGCAGCGGCGTCGTCGTGCCGAACACCGGTATCCTGCTCAACAACCAGATGACGGATTTCGACGAGCCGGGCAGCGCCAACGAGGTCCGCCCCGGCAAACGTCCCCGGTCCTCGATCAGCCCGGTCATCGTGGTCGACGGCCGGCGGCCGGCGCTGGTCCTCGGTGCGCCCGGCGGCCCCCGGATCCCGATGGGCGTCGTCAACGTCATCTCCAATGTCGTCGACTTCGGCATGGCGCCGGCTCTGGCTGTCGATGTCGCCCGGGTTGACGCCGAGCGGTGCTGCGCCGTCGAACTCGAGCAGGACCGGGTCCCGGCTGCCGAGCGGGAGGCGCTGACCCGGAGAGGGCACACGATCGTCGATCGCAAGCAGTACCACCCGCAATTCACTCCGCTCGTCCAGATCACCGGGAGCCGGCGCGACGGCCGGCGGTTCGCCGTCAGCGACCCGCGGTACCAGACCGGGGCCGCCGCCGTTGGCCACCGCTACTAGACGAACGTTCTACTAGCACCCTATGCTCCGGGGGCATGAGCACCCGGGACCGGATCGTGGCCGCCGCCGCCCAGCTCTACGGCCGGTACGGATACACCGGCGTGGGGCTCAAGCAGGTGGCGGCCGAGAGCGGCGCGCCGATCGGCTCGCTGTACCACTTCTTCCCGGGCGGCAAGGACGAGCTGGCCGCCGAGGCGCTCCGCATGTCGGGCGCCGGCTACCAGACGCTCGTCGAGGGAGTCCTCGAGAACATGCCCGACATCCCGGCGGGCATCGAGCAGTCCTTCGCGCTCGCCGCCGAGAACCTGGCCGCCACCGGGTACGTCGACGCCTGCTGGATCGAGACGGTGGCCCTTGAAGTCGCCAGCACCAACGAGCCGCTCCGGCTCGTGACGGCCGAGATCTTCGAGCGGTGGACCGACAGCGCCACCGCCTGGTGCGAGTCGCACGGCCTCCCGCCGGACGAAGCCCGGGAGCTCGGCATCGCCTACATCACCGGTCTGGAGGGGGCATTCATCCTCGCCCGGTCGCTGCGCAGTCCCGAACCGCTGCTGGCCACCGGTCGCCGGCTGGCGGCGGCGGCCCGAGAAGCGCTGGCGGCCGCCCGTCGCCCGTCCGCCGCGGCCGGCCGCCGGCCCGCCCGAGCCAAGGGAGCCCGCAAATGAACCGCACCGACGAGCTGACGATCGTCCGCCGGGTGTTCGTCACGGCCCTGCTGCTGTCGGTGGTGCACTACATCGACAACACCGTCCGCTTCGACGACTACACCGGCGGACAGGACGGGTTCGTCACCCAGGCGATGATCCCGATCAGCTGGGTGCTGTTCACCGCCGCCGGGATCGCCGGCTACCGCGCCCTGAAGGCCGGGAATCACGGCCTTGGCGGTGCGCTGCTCGGCGTGTACTCGGTGAGCGGCCTCATCGGCATCGGCCACTACACGACCGTTTCGCCCGGCGACTTCAACGCCTTCCAGAACACGTTCATCGCCCTCGACTTCCTGGCCGGGCTGGCGGTGTTGGTCCTGGCGGTGCGGATCGCGACCACGAGAGCCGTCAGCCGGCCTGCGACCACCACCGGTCGATCTCCCGTAGGATCCGCTTCTCGCTGACCGGCTGCGACGTCCCCAGGCCCTGGGCGAAGTAGCTGATCCGCAGCTCCTCGATCATCCAGCCGATGGCCTCGGCCTCCTCGTCGGCGTTGGGGCCCAGCGCTCCCAACAGCTCGCCGTAGCGGCGCTCCAGGCGCTGCACCCGCCGGAGGTTGTCGAAGTCCCGGTCGGCGCCGGTGGGCAGCTTGTCGAGGCGCAGCTCGATGCCTTCGAGGTAGCGCATCAGATCGGCGAGCCGGCGCACACCGGTGGCGGCCACGAAGCCCGGGCTGACCAGACGGGCCAGCTGCCGTTCGATGTCGGTGATCGACGGCGCCAGCGACGGCGCCCGCAGCTTGGAGAGCCGGACGTCGATCCCGTTGGCGATGGCCAGGATGCCGGCCACCACCGTCACCACGTAGACGACGGTTTCGGTCAGGGCATGGGACACACCGGTCCGCAGCGCGGTGAAGGCCGACTCGTTCCACACCGGACCGCCGAGGTCGCCGAGCAGCTGATCGACGGCGCACAGGACGCAGTCGTCGAACAGGTCGGCGACCTTCGGATACGGCGAGCGGGCCAGGGCCAGCTGGGTGTCGTTGGACAGGCGGCGCTCCGCCGCCCGGGTCGGGTTGGGCAGGGAGAGCAGGAGCAGCCGCCGGGTGCCGGCCCACATCTCCCGGTCCTGCTCCTCCGGCGTCGGGAAGACCCGGACCGCCACCGAGTCGCCCTGGTCGACCAGCGCCGGGTAGGCCCGGCGGCGGAACCCCGCCCAGATGACGTCGACCTCGCGGGGCAGCGTGCCGATGCCGCCCCAGCTGCGGAGCCCGTCCCGTTCGAAGGTGCTGGCGGCCACGGCCAGCCCGGCCTCGGCCCGTTCGGCCAGTTGTTCCTGCAGCGCCCGGAGATCCCGGCCCGCGGCCAGCACCCGACCCGCCTCGTCCTCGACCAGGAACCGCATGCGCAGATGCGGCGGGACCCGTTCCCATTCCCAGCTTCCGGGCGGGATCGGGTCGCCGGTGAGGCGGCCGAGTTCCCGGGCCAGGGTGTCGGGCAGCGGCCCGTCCTCCGGGGTGATCCGCTTCAGCGCCTCCCGGGCGTAGTCGGGGACGGGCACGAAGCTGCGCCGCACCTCTTTCGGCAGCGTGCGGATCAGGGCAGCCACGGTCTCGAGCCGGAGGCCCGGGACCTGCCACTCGAACGGCCCGGCGTCGATCTGGTCGAGGACGGGCAACGGGATGCGGACGGTGACGCCGTCCCACTCGGCGCCGGGATCGAACGAATACGACAGGCGGAGGTCGAGATTGCGGTAGCGCCACACGTCGGGATAGGCGCCGGCGTCGAGCGTGCCGACGGCGGGATTGATCAGCAGCTCCCGGGTGAAGCGCAGAAGGTCGGGGTGCTTGACGCGTTCCTTCTTCCACCAGGCGTCGAAGGTCCGGGCCGAGGTCACTTCGGCGCCGATCCGCTTGTCGTAGAAGTCGATGAGGACCTCGTCGTCGACGAGCACGTCGGTGCGGCGGACCTTCCTCGCCAGCGCCCGTACCTCCTCGACGAGCTTGCGGTTCTCGGCCCAGAAGGGATGCGGTGTGCGCCAGTCGCCCTCGACCAGCGCCATGCGGATGAACAGGTCGCGGGCGGCGGACGGGTCCACCCGGTTGTAGCTCACCCGCCGGGAGCTGACGATCGGCAGGCCGTAGAGCGTGACCCGTTCATAAGCCATGGCCTCGCCCCGCTTGGCGTCCCAGTGCGGTTCGCTGTAGCTGCGCTTGACGAGGTGGGCCCCGAGCCGTTCGGCCCATTCCGGCTCGATGCGGGCCACGACCCGGGCCCAGAGGCGGGTCGTCTCCACCAGTTCGGCGGCCATGACCCAACCGGCCCCCGACTTGAACAGCACGGACCCGGGGGCGATGGCGAACCGGGCGTTGCGGGCGCCCTGGTACTCGTCCCGGGGCCCGCTCTTCAGGCCGATGTGGGACAGCAGCCCGGCCAGCAGCGACTGGTGGATCGCCTTGCGGCGCTTCGTGTCGTCTTCGATCGGCGCGGCGTCGGCCTTGCGCCCGTTGAGATTTCGCATCACCTGGCGGAGCTGGCCGTGGATGTCCTGCCATTCCCGGATGCGGAGGAAGTTGAGGAACTCGGCCCGGCACAGCTTGCGGAACTGGTTGGAGGACAGCGCGTCCTGTCGCTCCTGGAGGTAGTCCCACAGCTTCAGATACGACAGGAAGTCCGACTCCTTGTCGGCGAAGCGGGCGTGGGCTTCGGCGGCGGCCGCCTGCTTGTCGAGGGGCCGTTCTCGGGGATCCTGGATCGACAGGGCGGCGGCGATGACCATGACCTCCTCGAGGCAGCCGTTGGCTTCGGCCTCGAGGACCATGCGGCCGAGACGGGGATCGAGCGGCAGTTGGGCCAGCCGCCGGCCGAGGGGCGTCAGCCGCTTCTTCGGGTTCTTGGCCGCCGGGTCGAGGGCGCCGAGTTCCTCGAGCAGGGCGATGCCGTCCTTGATGCTGCGGGCGTCGGGGGCGTCGACGAACGGGAAACGGGCGACGTCGCCGAGCCCGAGGGCGGCCATCTGGAGGATGACGGAGGCCAGGTTGGTCCGGACGATCTCCGGTTCGGTGAACTCCGGCCGGGACCGGAAGTCGGTCTCGGAGTAGAGCCGGATGCAGACGCCGGGGGCGACGCGCCCGCAGCGGCCGGCCCGCTGGTTGGCCGACGCCTGGGACACCGGCTCGATCGGCAGGCGCTGCACCTTGGTGCGGTGCGAGTAACGGGATATGCGGGCCGTACCGGGGTCGACCACCGCCAGGATGCCCGGGACGGTCAGGCTCGTCTCCGCCACGTTGGTGGCCAGCACGATCCGCCGCCCCGGGTGAGGTTCGAACACCCGGTGCTGCTCGGCCGCCGACAGACGGGCGTAGAGCGGCAGAAGCTCCGTGTCGGGCAGGGCGAGGGCGGCCAGCGCCTCGGCGGTGTCCCGGATCTCCCGTTCGCCGGAGAGGAACACGAGGATGTCGCCCGGCCCCTCGGCCACCAGCTCGGAGACGGCGTTGCCGATGGCCTGGATCTGATCGATCTCCTCGGCGTCGTCGCCCGGGTCGTCGCCGGCGGTGCCGTCGGCGCCGGCATCGGCGCCGGGCGGAGCGTCCGGATCGACCAGCGGCCGGTACCGGATCTCGACCGGATATGTGCGGCCCGAGACCTCGACGATCGGTGCCCCGCCGAAGTGGCGGGCGAACCGCTCGGTGTCGATGGTGGCCGACGTCACGATCACCTTGAGGTCGGGACGGCGGGGGAGGAGCTGCTTGAGGTAGCCCAGGATGAAGTCGATGTTCAGACTCCGCTCGTGGGCCTCGTCGACGATGATCGTGTCGTAGGCGGTGAGCAGCCGGTCCCGCTGGATCTCGTTGAGCAGGATCCCGTCGGTCATGACCTTGATCAGGGTCTGCTGGCTCACCCGGTCGGTGAAGCGCACCGCGTAGCCCACGGCGCCGCCCACCGCACTGTCGAGCTCTTCGGCCACCCGTTCGGCCACCGCCCGGGCGGCCAGCCGGCGGGGCTGGGTGTGGCCGATCATGCCCCGGACACCCCGGCCGACCTCGAGGCAGATCTTCGGCAGTTGCGTGCTCTTCCCCGAACCGGTCTCGCCGGCCACGATCACGACCTGATGGGCGGCGATGGCGGCGGCGATCTCGTCCTTGCGTTCGCTGACCGGCAGAGCGGCGGGGTAGCGGGGGGTGGGCACCCCGGCCCGCCGGTTCGCCACCCGCTGTTCGGCCGCCGCCACCGCCGCCGCCACCTCGTCGAGGATCGCCTGCCGGGCGGCGCGGTCCTGCAGGCCCCGGGCCCGGTCGAGCTGGCGGCGGAGACGGTCCTGGTCCCGGGCCATGAGCGCCGGCAGCCGGGCGGAAAGGGCAGGCAGAGAGGGGTCCACGACCCTTGGTAGGTTACGGCCGCCCCGCCGAACTGGCGTTCCTTTTCCGCTGTATTCCGGTAAACGAACGCCAGAACGGGGGGTGGCCCGCCGGCGCCC
>JBFLYK010000019.1:75857-125221 GCA_040756995.1 Actinomycetota bacterium
CCGAACTGGCGTTCCTTTTCCGCTGTATTCCGGTAAACGAACGCCAGAACGGGGGGTGGCCCGCCGGCGCCCAAAACTGGCGTTCCTTTTCCGCTCTATTACGGCAAAGGAACGCCAATTGGACAGGGGCCCTTAGGCTTCCCGGGACATGACGCCGCATGGATCGTTGCTGGGTAACGCCGTCCGCCGCATCGAGGACCCCGACATCCTGCTCGGACGGGCCCGCTACGTCGATGATCTCGACATCCCCGGCGTCCTCCATCTGGTCTTCGTCCGGTCCACGGTGGCCCATGCCGACATCAGAACGGTCGACACCGCCGAGGCGGCCGCCGTTCCCGGAGTGGCCGGCGTCTTCACGGCGGCCGACATCGACGTTCCCCCCACTCCCGGGCTCATGGTCGTCAACCCCGACTTCGCCCGTCCGCCGCTGGCCCGGGGAAAGGTCCGGTTCGTAGGCGACATCGTCGCCGCCGTGGTGGCCGAGAGCCGGGCGGCGGCTGTCGACGCCGCCGAACTCGTCGTTGTCGACTATGAGCCGCTCCCGGCGGCGGTGGACCCCGAGGCGGCCACCGAAGCCGATGCGCCGCTCCAGTTCGAGGCCCTCGGCACCAACGTCGCCGCCGGCAGCCGCCAGTCGACCGACGACGCCGACCCGCTCGAGGGCGCCGAGGTCGTCGTGCGGGGCCGGTTCGAGAACCAGCGGATGGCCGTGCTGCCCATGGAGGGCAACGCCATCGCCGTCGTCCCCGGCGACGCCACCGCCGATGGTGCGAGCGCCGGCCACGATCTCACCGTCTACGTCTCCACCCAGATGCCCCACGGCTGGCGGAATCAGGCGGTCGACCTCTTCGGGCTCGACCCGGCCCGGCTCCGGGTCGTCGCTCCCCACGTCGGCGGCGGTTTCGGCGGGAAGGCGGCGGTCACCGCTGAACACGCCATCGCCGTGGCGGTCGCCCTCCGGCTCGGCCGGCCGGTCAAGTGGTTCGAGACCCGCTCCGAGAACCTGGTGGCCATGCCCCACGGCCGTGGTCAGCTCCACTACATCGAGCTCGGCCTGCGGCGCGACGGGACCATCGTCGGGCTGCGTTGCCGGGTCATCGGCGACGCCGGCGCCTACGCCGGCTTCGGCGGCGGCCTCGCCGGGTGGACCACGAAGCTCATGGCCCAGGGCCCCTACCGCATTCCCCGGATCGGCTACGAGGTGGCCACCGTGGCCACCAACACCACGCCGATGGGCGCCTTCCGGGGCGCCGGCCGGCCCGAGGCCGCCGCCTTCCTGGAACGGATCCTCGACATGGCGGCCGACGAGCTCGACCTCGACCCGGCCGAGCTCCGCCGCCGCAACTTCCTCCCGCCGGACGGGTTCCCCGTCACGACCGTCATGGGCGCCAACTACGACAGCGGCGACTACGACGCTGCCCTCACCGAGGCTCTGCGGCTCGCCGGCTACGACGCCCTGCGGGCCGAGCAGGAGGAGCGGCGCCGGCGGGGCGACCCCGTCCTGCTCGGCATCGGGATGGCCGCCTACGTGGAGATCACCGCCGGCGGCAACCAGGCGGAGTGGGGCGGCGTCGAAGTCCACACCGACGGCACGGTCACGATCAGCGTGGGCACCTCCGCCCACGGCCAGGGCCACGCCACCGCCTTCGCCATGCTCGTCGCCGACCGGCTCCGGGTGCCGCTGTCGGCCATCCGGTTCGTGCAGTCCGACACGGCGGTCGTGCCGACGGGCGGCGGCACCGGCGGCTCGCGATCGCTGCAACTGGGCGGCACCGCCGTGGCCGGGGCGGCCGAGGCGGTGCTGGCCGCCGGCCGGTCCCTGGCCGCCTCGCTCCTCGAGGCCAGCGAAGGCGACATCGTCATCGCGGAGGACGGACGCCTCGGCGTGGCCGGTGTGCCGGCCCGGGGCCTGTCGTGGGCCGACCTGGCGGTGGCGGGGGAGAAGCAGGGGACGCCGCTGCGGGCGGAGCACGACTTCACCCAGCCGGGGGCGACGTTCCCGTTCGGCGCCCACGTGGCGGTGGTCGAGGTCGACACCGAGACCGGCCTCGTGCGACCCGTCCGCCATGTGGCGGTCGACGACTGCGGCCGGGTCCTCAACCCGCTGCTGGTCACCGGCCAGCAGCACGGCGGGATCGCCCAGGGAATCGGCCAGGCCCTGTGGGAGGCGGTCGTCTACGACGACGACGGCAACCCGCTCACCGCCACCCTGGCCGACTACGGGATGCCGAGCGCCGCCGAGCTGCCCTGGTTCGAGGCGGCGGGGACGGAGACGCCGACTCCGCACAACCCCCTCGGCGCCAAGGGGATCGGCGAGTCGGGGACGGTGGGATCGATGCCGGCCGTCCAGAACGCCGTGGTCGACGCCCTCAGCCACCTCGGCGTGCGCCATCTCGACACGCCGCTCACCCCGGAACGGGTCTGGGCGGCGATCCGGGCCGCGGCGAATGGAACACTTTCGTCACCTTGGCGCGAGCCGCCGGCGGTGTTCGACGGGCTGCCCGGCCCGGAGCCCACAGGCGTTGCAGGGACTCAAGAAGCGGACCTCTGAGGCATCGCTGCAGGTCGCGGCGTTGAGCCCCGGAATCATGGCGGAGGGTGGCCCTGCGAGGCAGGAACGCCATGAGATATGTCGAAATTGTGACAGGCCGAGCACGGCAGCGTGGTATCGGGGGGAATCACGAAGCGAGTGCTCGTCAAAGAGCCCGAACCCACCTCGGAGCAACGGCGTTCCACTGGAGCTCCGGCGTGGTGTCGGCCTCGCGGCCTCGACGCCCCGGAAGTACGGGGAGCGACGCCGGGGTGGGTCGGGCTCACTTCACCCGCCGAACGAGATGCGCGGGTAGGCGGGAATAGTGCGGGTCCCGCCCGAAACGGCGGGGGGCCGGTTCGGGCGGGAGACCTGCACTGCATTCCGCCTAGCGTCGATGGCCATGGCGGGCCATCCGGAGGAGTTGCCACTGCTGGGGGGCGTGGCAGCCCTCCTCGGCGCGTCCGTGGTCGAGCACGAAGGCGCCGGCGCCTGCCGGGTCTTCTCCGGCGGCGGCCTCGTGGCCAAGGTCGGCCCGCCCGAGGTGATCGCCCGGGAGGCCGCCGTGCTGCGGACGCCGCTGCCCCTGTCGGTTCCGGTGGTGGTCGACAGCGGCCCGGGGTGGCTGGTGATGACCGCCGAGCCCGACGACGAGCGTCCCTGGCCGGAGGAGGAGCTGGCGGCGGCGCTCGCCGACCTGGCCCGGCTCCACGACGCCTTCCTCGCCGCCGAGATCACCGGCGAACCGCCGGCGGTCGGCGCCGGTGCGGTCCTCCGGCGGCCGTTCACGCCCGATGGTGCCGATCTTCTGCTCGAGCCGGTCCGGCGCCTCGGGTTCGAGCTGCCGGCACCGCTCGCCGCCGTGCTGCGGGACCCTTCAGCGCTTCTGGCCGCCGCCGCTGACTCCGGCGAGCCGGCCACCCTCCTCCACGGCGATCCCTGGCCCGGCAACGTGCTCCGCCCGTCCCCCGGACGGCGGGTCTGGATCGACTGGGAGCTGGCCGGCGTCGGACCGGCGGCCGCCGACCTGGCCAGCTGGATCAACCAGACGCACTGGCATCCCCGCGTTCCGGCCGGTGCCCTCGGCGGCCGGGAGGTCGAGATCTACCTTTCGTCCCGATCGCGTCCGGTCGACCGTGTCCGCTTCGAACGGGCGCGGCACGCCGCCACCGTCCTGTGGTTCCTGACCTACGACGTTCCCCAGCTGGCGGCGGGAGCCGGGCCGCCGGCGGGGGTGGAGACGGTGATCGCCGCCGCGCTGGCGGCGCTCGATCGCCTGGAGGGCTCCTGAGTCAGTCCCCCAGGCGGTGGACCGAGACGGCGTAGTCGCCGCCGGGACTCCAGGGATGCCGGTCCCAGGTGGCGAACCGCTCGACCAGGGTCAGGCCGGCGGCGCCGGCCAGTTCGTCGTAGCGGGCCAGGGTCAGCCCGCCGGGGACGAGCTGGAACCCCGCCACCACCAGCCCACCCGGCCGGAGATGGGCGGCAAGGCGCTCCAACACGGCGCCCTCGGTGCCGGGCACGACGAAGATCATGACGTTGCCGGCCATCACCGCGGCGTCGAAGCGGCGCTCCGGCAGGTCGAGGACGGTCAGGTCCGCCAGCACCCAGTCCAGCTCCGGTGCCTTGGCCCGGGCGGCCGAGAGCATCCCGGGATCGGCGTCGACGCCGACGACGTCGAGGCCCCGCCGGGCCAGCTCGATGGCCACCCGGCCGGTGCCGCAACCGGCGTCGAGGACCGAACGGACCCCGAGGGCCTCGACGAAGGTCGCTTCGCCGTGCATGTCGGCGCCGGTGGCGGCGATGGCGGCGAAGCGACGGTCGTAGTCCTGGCCCCGGTCTTCCTCGGAGACGCCCCAGGGGCCAGGCGGGCGGTCGAATTCAGGACTCAGCGCCGCCCTCCCGGGACTCGGGGTCGAAGTCGAGGGCGAGCGAGTTGATGCAGTACCGCTGACCGGTCGGGCGGGGGCCGTCGTCGAAGACGTGCCCGAGGTGCCCGCCGCAGCGCTTGCAGAGGACTTCGGTGCGGACCATGCCGTGGCTCGTGTCGGTGCGGAGCTCGATGTTCTCCTCGTCTTCGGGCTTGTAGAAGCTCGGCCAGCCGGAGCCCGAGTCGAACTTCGTGCCCGACGAGAACAGCACGGCGCCGCAGCCGGCGCAGCGGTAGGTCCCGTCGTCATGGTTGTGGACGTACTTGCCCGAGAAGGGTCGCTCGGTGCCCGCCCGGCGCAGCACCTCGTACTGCTCCGGGGAGAGCTCCTGGCGCCACTCCTCGTCGGTCTTGTGGACTTCCGGACTCATCGTTCCTCCGTGATCGGATGGGTGGGCATGGTGTTCAAGTCCCGGATGGGCGCCCGTTGTTTCATTTCGGGGGAGCGTCCAGGGCGGCGAGGAACCCGTCCGGATCCTCGAGGCTGACCGAGAGGACCCGGAGCCGGACGGGGACGACGAGGACGACCGCCCGGGCCGGCTCGGAGAGTTCGATGTCCACGATCCCGTCGGGGGCGCCGTTGACGAGCCACCGCCCGCCCCACAGTGGGCGCCGGCCGTGAGCCGGATGACCGGCGCCTTCCCGGGCCCGGCTCGGGCCACCAGGCGGCGGGGGATCCGGGCCGAGAACGCCCAGCCCATGCGCACCCGCAGGTGGTCGTCGTCGAGATCGACGCGGGCGCTCGACGGCGGGATCAGAAACAGCCGGAACAGGACACGGTTGAACCGGGAGAACCGGATCGGGAACCTGGCGGACTCGGCCACACCGCCATGCTGGCATGCCGCCCGGCGGGCGGCGGGAGGGGGCACCCGAATTGCGTCGTAGCCGGGCGCCACGAATCCCGGTATCATCTGCACGACCATGCAGATGTTCAGATATCTCAGGAGCGGGCGTCGATGAGCACGGCCGAGGCGGAACCCACCGGGCTCGGTCCGGCGGAGGTTGCCCCGCTGGACGGGTGCGTCGTCCGCATGGTCGACCCCGTCCGGGTGGCCGACACCCGCCGCCGCCTGCTCGACGTCGACGAGGCCGAGCAGCTGGGAGGGCTCTTCCGCCTCCTCGGCGACCGGAACCGGGTGCGGATCCTCTTCGCTCTGGCCGAGGCCGGCGAGTTGTGCGTCTGCGATCTGGCGGCGGCGGTCGATGTCGCCGAGCCGGCCGTGAGCCAGGCGCTGCGGCTGTTGCGCACCGCCGGGGTCGTCCGTTCCCGGCGGGACGGGCGCACGGTCTGGTACCGCCTCGACGACGAGCACGTCCGGCTGCTGCTCGACCTGTCCCGGACCCACCTGTCCCACGGCTCATGAGCGCGCCGCTCCACGACCACGACGCCGGCCGCGACCACGACCACGGCGGCCACGGCGGCCACGGTCACGGTGCGGCGGTCGACGATCACCCCGACGGCTGCGGGGCGGAGAGTGCCCCGGTCGTCATCCGCCTGGCTCGCGGCGAGCGGGCGGCGGCCGTCGCCCGGGCCCGGCGCCTCAACCAGATCTCGCTGACCTGGAACGTGGCCGAGATGATCGTGGCCCTCCTGGCCGGCTTCGCCGCCGGATCCGTGAGCCTCATCGGGTTCGGCATCGACTCCGGTATCGAGGTGTCGGCCGCCGTCATCCTCGCCTGGCGGCTCCACCAGGAGCGGCGGGGCGGCTGCATGGCCGCCTACGACCGCACGGCCACCCGCCTCATCGCCGTGGCGTTCGTGGCCCTGGCCGCCTACGTCTGGGTCGACGGCGTCACCGACCTCGTCGGCCGGGCCCGGCCCGAGGCGAGCGTCCCCGGCCTGGTGCTGGCCGTGGCGTCGGTCCTCCTGATGCCCTGGCTGGCCCGGCAGAAGCGGGCGCTGGCCCCGGCGCTGGGGTCCCAGGCCGTGTCGGCCGATGCGCAGCAGACGAGCCTGTGCGCCCTGCTGTCGGCCGTCCTCATCGTGGGCGTCGGGCTCAACACGCTCGTCGGCTGGTGGTGGGCCGACCCGGTGGCGGCGCTGGTGATCGGGGCCTTGGCGCTCGAGGCCGGCCGGCGGGTCTGGCGGGCCGACTCCCTGGCCGACACCTGCTGCGGCTGAGGGGCTGAGCGGCCGTCCGCGGCCGTCAGCCGTCGGCGGCGAGGGTTGCGGCCAACCGCCGGCAGCGGAGTGCGGCCAGGGCAGCCAGGTGCTCGAGCAGGGCCTCGTCGGCCGGGCCGAAGGCGCCGACGTTGTCGCTGTCGACGTCGAACTGCCCGACGACCTCGTCGCCGTGGCGGATGAGCACGACGATCTCCGACCGGGTGCCCACCGAACAGGCCAGGTAGTTGTCGAGGTCCCGGACGTCGTCGACCACGATGTTGCGGTCCTCGGCCACGGCGGTGCCGCACACGCCCCGGCCGACCGGGATGCGGGTGTGCTCGGTCGTCGGCCCGACGAACGGCCCCAGCACCAACCTGTCGCCGACCAGCAGGTACACGCCCACCCAGCCCCATGAGGGGTGGGCGGCGGCAAGGATCTCGACGACCCGCCGGAGCGCGTCCTCGTCGGAGAGACCGCCGGTGAGGACGGCCTCGGCGGCGGCCCGGCCGTCGTCAGGGGCGGTTGTGGGCTGGCGGTCCTCCGGTGTCATGGCCGGCCGACTATATGGTTCCGCCATGCCGCGCCGCTCCCCCTCGAAAGGCCCGTCCCCCAAAGTCCTGGCCGCCGCCGTCGCCGCCGCCACCGAGGAGTTGGCGGCCCGGGACCCGGTCATCGCCCGGCTGGTCGCCGCCGCCGGGCCGTGCCAGCTCGGCGCCCGCCGGGAGCTGACCCACTTCGGGGCGCTGTGCCGCAGCATCACGTTTCAGCAACTGGGCGGCAAGGCGGCCTCGACGATCTTCGGCCGGTTCGTGGCGGTGGCCACCGGTGGGGGATCGGCGGTCGACCTGACGCCCGAGGGCGTCCTGGCCTGCTCGGAAGAGGACATGCGGGCCGCCGGGCTGTCGGCGGCCAAGACCCGGTCGATCCGGGCGCTGGCGGAGCGGGCGGCCACCGGGGTGCTTCCGCTCGACGACGTCCACGCCATCGGCGACGAGGAGCTGATCGAGCGGCTGTCGGCCGTCCCGGGCATCGGGCGGTGGACGGCCGAGATGTTCTTGATGTTCCAGCTGGGACGGCTCGACGTGTGGCCGGTGGGCGACCTCGGCGTGCGCAAGGGCTACGCCACCGCCTGGGGTCTGCCCGAGATGCCGACGCCCAAGGAGCTGGACGCCTACGGCGAAACCTTCCGTCCCTACCGCTCGGTGGCCGCCTGGTACTGCTGGCGGGCGGTGGACACGATCGTGCCGGAATCGTCGGCGACGTCCCCTGATGGGGTCGCCCCGGGGTCGACGAAGTCCGCCGCCACCCGGTCGTAGGCTCCGCCGTCATGCGCATCCCGGTTCGCCGACTCGACCCGACACTGACGCTGCCGGCCACCGCCCACGAGGGGGACGCCGGCTACGACCTGCGGGCCCGGGAGGCGGTCATCCTGGCGCCCGGCGGTGGCCGGGCCGCCGTGCCCACCGGCATCGCCGTCGCCATCCCCCCTGGCTGGGCCGGTCTCGTCCTGCCCCGGTCGGGCCTCGCTCTCCGCCACGGAGTGACCTGCCTCAACGCCCCGGGTCTGATCGACGCCGGGTTCCGGGACGAGATCCGGGTCATCCTCGTCAATCACGACCCCAACGAGGCGTTCAGCATCGAGGTCGGCGACCGCATCGCCCAGCTCGTCATCCAGGCCGTCGAGACGGTCGAGTGGGCCGAAGTCGACGATCTGGGTGAATCCGCCCGGGGCCTGGGAGGATTCGGCTCGACCGGCCGCCAATAGTCCCCATCGACGTACCGACGCCCGCCCGGCTTTGGTATGTTTCATGGGCAACGCGGACGTGGCTCAGTTGGTAGAGCACAACCTTGCCAAGGTTGGGGTCGCGGGTTCGAATCCCGTCGTCCGCTCCAGAGAAAGTCCAGGTCAGGGGCCCTTTTCGGGCCCCTGATTCGCGTTCGGGGACCGGGCGCAGCGCCCCAAGTCCGCGCAAAGTCCGCGAGAGTCCGCGGGCAGGTCCGCGAGACGGCGCTCCAGAGCACCTCTTCGAGCGCACCGCGACTATCCCTCGGCGCAGGCCGTCATGCGGGTCCCGAAAGCAGTCCCGAGACGGTCAAAAGCGTTCCGCAGGGCCCGGTGATAACCGGGCAGGTTGAACACGCTGAGCGTTGCTTCGACGGAACCGCCTCGCACTGAACAAGGAGAGGCCAGAACCGACGAGCCCTACGGTTCCCGTCCCGCCGCCGGGAGACCGGCTGAGGACGACAGACCGCACTGCAAGGGGTTGCACCCCTTGACCCGGCTCCTCCATGGACCGCCCGAGCGGAAAGGGGACGCCCGGGGGTTCGGGAGCCGGCCGGGGGCCGGCGACCAGGTCATCCCGCCTTGAAGTAGGTAGAGAAAGTTTGACCGGGCATGGGCGAAGGTGGCCTCTCGACCTGGCGTAACATATTTGCTACGCTCAAGCCGTCGAGTGACGAGGAGAGCCGATGGGCACTGAGAGCCGCGCCTTCTGGGATGACCTTGCCGAGGACCTGAAGGATCCCGAGTTCCTCCGGGAGTACGTGCGCGAGTCCGTTCGGATCCAGACAATCGACCAGCTCGTGAACGCCCTCGACGAGGCGCGGGAGGCGGCCGGGCTCTCGAAGGCGGCGTTGGCTCGGGCCGTCCGGGCGGAACCGGCTGTCGTGCGTCGGCTGTTTTCGGCCAGTCGGGTGAATCCGACCCTCGGCACCCTCGCCGAGATCGCGGCTGCCCTCGGTATGCGGGTCACCCTCGAGCCCCTCCCCGCGGCTGAGCAGCAGTACGTGACCGCGCCGCTCCTCGAAGGGGAATGCGCCGACACGAAGGCGCTCGCCGAGCACGTGGCTGGGATGCGGGACGAGCGGAGGCGTGAGCGGGTCGCCTAGACCCGTTGCTAGATGATCGAGCGCGGATTCCGGGCCAAGTACTCGGCGCCCAGGGCCCTGACCTTGGCATAGTCGGCCGGAGTGAGCTCGGTCCGGAAGGGCTTGTCCAGCCCGGCGATGACGACCAGCAATGGCTTCGGGCGGTTCTTGGCCTCGTAGTCGAGCTGGCAGAACAGCCGGTAGTGATGCCGGCCGGGGCCGTCGACGCGGACCTCAAACCACCCGCTCATGTCCCCTTTCATGGCCTCCCAGTAGCCGCCGCCGGCGAATCGCTTGGGAGGCGCCGCGGCAACGGCCACCAGCACAGCGCGGAACTTGGCCCGGACGCCCGGAGGGCAACCGTTCAAGAACACCCGCCCCGGGGCCGTCTCCTCGGAATCGTCGTCCGGATGGCGCTTGAAGAAGACGATCTCGTGGGCGTCGTCCGAGGACGGAGATGTTCGGACGGGCGGGGCGCCGCTGCGCCGCGGCGGTTTCCGGGCCGGCGCCATGGGCGCCGATCGTAGAAGCCGCCTTGGCAGCGGCGGCGGACCCCGAGGTCAGACCGATCTGCGATATCCGGACAGTTTCGGAAGCTGCTGAGTAGCGCACATCGCCGGCATTATGCGCTATCTGAACGACGGACCCGCCCTGCTGGAGGTCCGCCGCCGCGTCCCACCGAACTCCCTCACGCCGATGGTGTTCGAGAAGGGGTGAACAGGCTCATGACCGGACTGCGGCGCCTCTGGGGCTGGCTAACGGAGCGGACCGAGTCCCCGGATAGCAGCCGGCGGCTCGAACCGGACGACCTGGTGGAGCTGACGCGGCTCAGTAACCGGTTCGAGGCCGACGCACTCGCCGCCAGCCTGCGATCGGCTGGCATCCGGTGCTTCGTCTACTACGCGGATGCGAGCGGCTGGCACCCCGAACTAGGGCTGGTGCAAGGAAACCGCATCATGGTCCGAGCTGAAGACGTGGGTCGCGCTCGGGACACCACCGGCGATCACTGAGGTCACTGCTGCGTCGGTACCGAATACGGAACCCCAGGCGCTTAGACCAAGCCGACCAGAACCGCGACAACGGCAACGATGCCAGCAACAAGGAAAATTCCGACCAGCACGGCGACGATGAACACGAGGTCCCGCCGTTCCATGGGTGCATCGGTACCCCGCAGGAACGTGTACTTCTCATAAGGCGGCCAACTCGCCGTCGGGTTAGACCTCACGGAGGTCTTCCGTCTCCACCGTCTGCCGGCCCCCGCGCTCACAGATCTATGTTGCCACCGACACCCAGCGCCGCGGGTCCCTGGCGGTTGGGGAGGCTCCCGCAATGTCCGGATATACCGGTGATCGACCTGGGAGAACACGCAGAGGTGCCGGTAGGGGTTGGCAGTTGCGTCGTCGACCAAGGGGCGACGGCTGGGCGAGGGCACGCGATCCTCCGGAGCCTTTGTGTGGATTGTGAGGAGACGCAGGGCCCGGCCGCGTTGGCGGCGTACCTTCGGTACGTGATTTGGGTCCAGCGAACCGCCCTCACGCTCGGGATCCTGGTCCTGGCGTTCATCATCTACGTTGCGGCGGCCATCGCGTTCGGCGGCTTCGAGATGTGTACGGCCCGCGACACCTCGGACCAGGTGCCCCAATGCCACCAGGTCGGGGGAGTCAGGTGAGTCCGTGACTGTGCTCTGCGCCGAGTATCTGGCTCTGATACCCCCGTTGGGCTTGCGCAACGGTCCCTTGGCTGCTGGTGCCTGCCGTCCTGCGTTAGCAGTAAACCCCCGAACCCGACTTCCAGGATTGCTCCCGGAAAGTGCCGATCCGGGACGGGTTGGCCCCTGCGGAGCGCCGACCGGATTCCGGGCAAGCCCGGGCGGTCCGCAACCGGCGTTCCGCGGGATGTTCGTGAACGCCGGGGCCCACCCGAACCAAGGTGCCGCCGGCCCAGCCACGCCCCAGAGCCCGTCTTTGTTGCGGAGTTTGTGTAGAGACACCGGGATCGCCACTCCAAGTGGCGAATACTGACGGCATGGACCCCGCATTCCGTGTCTGGCTCAGGGGAGCCCTACTTCTCCTGGTTGTCGTGCTGGTGCTCGGGGTCTGGTTCTTCGGCGCGCACTTCGGGGCGGGCTTCTCACCCCTCGACAGCCTCTAGCGCCCACGACGTCTACGCCGACATTGAGCGGCGGGTGCTGAGCTGTTGCTGAATCCCGGTGCTGGCCAACGACAGGGGCTTCACCTTTGTTCTCTCGATCCGAACCCTCGCCAGGTAGGTGGGCGTCGGAACTCCGGAAGTTCCTGGCCCTCTAGGTAGTAGACCCAAGGTGCCGTTGCCGGGCGGGTACTTCAAGCGGGCAGGCGCCGGCGAGGCGCACGGTATCGCTGATGAGTCGTGGTGTGCTTGCGCGGGGGTCAAGGGGGTGCCCCCCTTGCACCGCCGCCGTCGTCTGCAGCCAGTAGCGGGCAGACTGGCCGGGGCCATGGAGCGTTCACTGAGGCTGCAGCCGCCCTCCTTCACTGCGCCGGGGCCTTCGGGTCGCTACGCGACCTCGGCGAGTCTCTGGGGCGGGTAAGGCCTGACGTGGACACGGGTCGCTCCCTCGTTGAGCGCCACGATGGCCCGCTTGACCACGGTCTCCGCGTTCGGTGCCACGTGGTACACGACGTCGTCGTACGCCTTGAGCAGCTGGCGCAGGATGCCGGCCATCCGGGCGTCCGTCTTGCGAGTCAGCTCCACCTCCACCGCCGTCCGCCAGGTCCGGCCCGAGCGGTCCGTCGACAGCACGACGCCGTCGGGCAAGTGCAGCGGCCGGCCGCCGAGGCCCTCACGCAGCTCACGCTCACAGATCCAGTCGAGACCCATCGCCTCTGCGTCGGCCCGGACAACACCCACCGCGTGGCGATGAGCGCAGGTGACCACACTCGGTTCGTACGCTCTCCACGGCAGGCCGACCGCGGTTGACCCGTCGGCGGTGAGCCAAACCGTCGACGAAGTGTTGGCCTCGAAAATGTGCCTCTTCACCAGACCGGCGGCACGCCACGCCACGACCCGACGCGACACCGTCTGCTGTGTCACCCGACCCCTCGCTTTCGCTTCGGGATCGTCGCTGTGCCGGGCCATCAACACCGCCAACAGATCGACCCGCACCGTGTACTGCTCGCCGATCCAGGTCAGCAACGACCGGTCCCGCTCCGATAGCCGCATTCTTCGCTCGCCCACACCGCACTCCACGCCGTTATGGCCGGGCAGACCCGACCCCGCACTGCTTGTCGCCCCGGAGTCCGTGACCCCGGCCTCGGCTCTTTAGCGCAGCGGTGAGGGCGGGGTCACGGACGGAGGGGCGACCGGACAATCAGCCAACGAAGGGTCTGACCGGCCATGACATCCGAAATCCGGCAAAGCGGTGTGGGCGTGGGGGTACAGCACCTTTCACAGCCCCCGCCACAGCACTTCGACCACGCAGCTGGGGAGCGGATCGCGCCGGATCGTTGTCGTCGGCGGTGGAGGACCGGGGCAAAACGCGCAGGCTCCGCATCATCGCTGCCCGTCCCGTTCGTCCTGTTTGTGGAGTAGGTGCCGTTGCCAGCCCGTGCACTAGGCGGGCGGGGGACAGCGAATCACCGGGCCACGGAAGAGCGAGCATCCCGCTCGCGCCTCGGTGCCCCTGTTGGGCGGAGAACGATGAACGAACACGGTGAATCCAACAAGCGGCGGGCTGACGGGGAGGACCGTCTCATGACGATCGAGGAGGTCGGCGACTACCTGCGCGTGCCGGTCGCCACGCTCTACGACTGGCGCCACCGAGGCATCGGCCCGTCCGGTATGCGGGTCGGACGCCACGTCCGCTACCGGCTGCGCGACGTTGACAGCTGGCTGGAAACCCGCCGGGATCCGGTGCTGCCACTGGCCGGCGATGGCCGCCGGAGGGCATCCTGATCCAGCCGGTTGGGGCCGGCGTCTCGACGCCAGGGGGTTGATGATGGGCTACATCGTGCGCCGCAACGGCCGCTGGCAGGCCGCCTACCGGGGCCCGGACCGCCGGGAGCGGACCCGGACCTTCGACCGGAAAGTGGACGCCGAGCGGTGGTTGGCCACCACCGAAGCCGACCTGCTGCGGGGCGAATGGGTCGACCCCCGCTCCGGCCAGGTCCTCTTCGAGGAATGCGCCAACCGGTGGCTGGCGTCCAAGGTCGACCTCGCCCCCTCCAGCCTCGACAAGGTGCAACGCCACGTGCGCCGCCACATCCTCCCCGTCTTCGGCCAGCGGCCGGTGGGGCACATCCAGCCCGCCGACGTCCGGGCCTGGGTGGCGAAGATGTCCGCCGCCGGGCTCGCCCCCGACAGCGTCAAAGCCATCTACCTGACCTTCGGGCAGATCATGTCCACCGCCGAGATCGACCGGCTCGTGGTGCGCTCCCCCTGCGTCGGGATCAAGCTGCCTAAGAGCACCGCCCGGGAAGAGCAGCACTTCCTCTCCGCCGAACAGGTGACCCTGCTGGCCGAGACCATCACGCCCCGCTTCCGCGCCCTGATCTACACCGCGGCCTACGCCGGGCTTCGAGCGGGAGAGATCGGCGCCCTGCGGGTCGACCGGCTCAACCTCCTGGCCGGCACCCTCGAGGTGGCCGCCTCAGTCTGGGAAGGCAAAGGCCAGATGGTGATCGGTCCGCCCAAGAGCGGGAAACGCCGGACGCTCACCATCCCCCGGTTCCTGGCCGAGATGCTCGGCGAGCACATCGGGACGTACCGCAGCGCCAACGGGTACGTGTTCACCTCCACCGAAGGGGAGATGCTGCGGCACCGGAACTTCTACGACCGGCACTTCAAACCGGCCGTCAAAGCCGCCGGGCTTCCCGACGAGCTGCGGTTCCACGACCTGCGCCACACCTGCGCCGCCCTCCTGGTGGCCGACGGCCGCCACATGGAAGAGGTCAAGGACTACCTTGGCCACTCCACCATCCGGGTCACCTCCGACCGCTACGGCCACCTGTTCCCCCGAGCCAAGCAGGAGCTCGCCGCCGGGCTCGACGCCATCTTCACCACGGCCAGCACCGCCGCTGCACAGGCGGCGAGCGGGGACGTCGTGGCCGCGCTGGCCGAATCGAAGACGCGGCATCCCCGGCGCAGCTGACCCAGCTCGAGCGCGTTCTGGCCCCACTGCCCTCATCACTCCGTGTGGCCCTGCGACCGTGCGGCCCGGCAGCTAATCCCGAACCTGATCGGCACATCCCGGTCAGAGGGCCGGAGCATCTCCACGACCACTCGGAAGTCACGGAGTTCGTGTGGTCGTTTGTCGGACGCCGCACTGGTGCCTTCGCCCTGCGCACTTTGCTGGTGTGGAGTCGCGTCTCGCCGGACTGTTCATCGCCGTGGCCATCGCCGGCCTCGGCGACCTGACGACCGTCGACTCAACGGACTCGCCGTTCGGCGGGGCGTTGGTGGATTTTTCGTCGTCGCCATCCTGGTGGGGCTCGGGCTGCTGGCACTCGCACTCACCATCGTGGCTTCCCTCTGGAGCGTGCGGCGCCCGGTACTGCGACGCACCATCCGTAGTGTCATGCTCGCCGCTTACGGCAGCATCGCCGTCTGGGTGTACGTCACCGCGGCCGCTTCATACGCCCGCGACCTCGCGAATCACGTACCGCCCGACGAGTGCCCGAAGGTGTACGGAACATGCGAGCCCTATGACGGCCGAATCGCCTGGCTCGTCCTGTGGGGCACGTTCGGTCTCCTCAACCTCGCCAACATTCACCTTCGAGCCCGCAAGCGCCGCACCTCCGGCTGGTGCTCCGACTGCGGGGAGGAACTCGTAGGACACCCAGCCGGCAGCTGAGTTGCCTCACGACCGTCACTCCCGCCCGGCTCGGCAGGAAAACCGCGCGGGTACGGCACTTCGGAGTGGTATCCGGCGCTCGTGGGGTGTCGGGATGGAGCGGGAAGGGGCTCGTCAGCGGACCGAGGGAACGGCTACCCGATTTCCCACCCATCGCCGGGACGTCCGTCCCGGCGGAGCCCTACGGAGCTTTCGGGCACCCCGGACGCCCCTGGCTTTCGTCTTTCTCGGAGAGCTCGTCTGCATGCCGGAACACGAGGTGCCAACGCCCATTCTCGCGACGGTACCCGTGCGTGGCCCGAAGCGTTCTGGCGTAGGTTTCGCCGCTGACGGTCCGGGTCATCCGCTCGAGATCGACGGTCATCGCCACGTTGTCGCCGACGACGGTGCTGAGGTTCTCCACGGCGACGTCGCTCGACTTGATGCCTTTCGACGCCCAGTCGAGCCGAGCCATCACCTCATCCCAGCCGCGTTCGTGTCCGCCGAAGGCGCCCATGATGACGACATCGTCCGCGTGCGACCACAGCGCCTTGTACGGGTCTGGCCGACCGGCGGCGAGATCGACGAGAGCTTCACGACATCGGGCGACGAAAGCTCCGAAGTCGTCCGCAGCGGCAGCGCTGCCGGTGCCCGAGGCGGCCGCAACGGCCCGTTCCCGTTCGCCCTGACCACCGCTTCTCGGGGACGAACAAGCTACGCCGAGTGCAGCCGCAGCCGCTCCGGTGAGGAACGTTCGACGGGTCGAGTCCATCCTCCGGCCCTCCCTATGGAGCGTCCCCCCGTGAACCGTCGGTTTCCGACCGTAGCCGATGGCGAGCCGTCCGGAAATGCCGGTGAAGCGCTCGGTTGGACGGGCTGACGCTTGCCACTTTGAGTGGCACCTTCGTCTTGTGCCGCGCGGGCGCGTCGCGATGATCGCTCGAGGTCCGACATCGGTGTGCTCTTGCGGCGTACCGGAATAGGTCAAATTGGCGGCAAGCAATTAGCAATAAACCGAAACTTAACCGCCGTTCGGTCCGCGGCAAGTCCGCGAGACTTCCAAAACGGGCCCGAAACGGTCGTGAACGTTCGGCGACAAAAGTGCAGGTCAGGGGCCATTTCTGCGCGTACGCCGAGGCCGCGATTTCGCCTTCGTACCCTTGCCAAGGTTGGGGTCGCGGGTTCGAATCCCGTCGTCCGCTCCACGAAAGTGCAGCTCAGGGGCCCTTTTCGGGGCCCCTGACTCGCGTCCGGGGCTCGGTCAGGTGCTCGTCGGTCGCATTTCGGTCGCGGGGTTTTCGGTGTCGACTGGCGCGGACCAGTCCGGCGCTGGGCGATCGTCAGAGCGCAACCCGGGTGAACGTGAGATGCGTCACGCCGCTGGGCGAGGACACAGCCTCGACGTCGAAGCCTTTCTCGAGGCCCTCGAGGCCCTCCCAGAGGCTCACGCCTCGGCCGAGCACAATCGGAACGACCACGACGTGCATGTGGTCGATCAGCCCTTCGGCGAGGAAGGCGCGGACGACCGTCGGGCCTCCGCCGATCCGGACGTCCTGGCCTCCGGCCGCCTCTCGGGCAATTTCCAGCGCCTCGGCGGGAGGCGCGTCGATGAAGTGGAACGTCGTACCGCCTTCCATCTCGATCGACGGGCGGGGGTGATGGGTGAGGATGAAGGTCGGAGTGTGGAACGGCGGGTTCGGACCCCACCATCCCTTCCATTCCGGGTCCTCGTGCCATCCGGGCGGGCCGAACTTGCCGGCGCCCATGATCTCCGCGCCGATCCCGACCGCGTGTTGCCGGGCGACCGCATCGTCGACGCCGGCCGCGCCGCCGGACTGGCCGAACACCTCGCGGCGGGCCCACCTGGTCGCGATCATCCATTCGTGGAGCCGATGGCCGGCGTGGCCGAATGGTGCGTCGAGCGTTTGACCCTCGCCGGTGCCGAAGCCGTCGAGCGAGACAGAGAAGTTATGAACTCGGGCAAGCGACATCAGCCGGTGGTCCTTTGCTGTTTCGTGGCCCGCCCTCTCGCGGACGCGGAGCGGACGGACCTCTTCGGTCGTCGGCAATTCTGACGTCGATCAACGCCGGGACTCATCGGCGCGGCCGCCTGAGGCGAGCGGAGCGCCATCGGGCTGTGTCGTGGTTTTCGACAACCTATGTGCATAACCACGGCACAGCGCCTTCGCGGCGGAGCGCATACTGCCGGCGATGTGCGCGAAGCCACTCCTTGTCGGGAGTGCATTGTGTCCGCCGCGGAGCGCCCGGGAGCCGGCCTCAGGCCGGCTCCGGTCAGGTGTCGGCGCCGAAGTCGGGCAGGACCAGGGAGCCGTCCGGTCGGAGCGAGAACCCGGGGTTGTGGGCAATCTCCCAGAGGTGGCCGTCGGGATCGGCGAAGTACCCGGCGTAGCCGCCGTAGAAGGTCTTCGCCGGCGACTTGGTGACGGTGGCTCCGGCCTCCCGAGCGAGGGCGAGCACTTCGTCGACTTCCGCCGCGCTCCTGACGTTCTGGGCCAAGGCGATGCCACCGAACCCGTCCGCCGCCCTGTCCTCCACACCGGCGTCGGCGGCGAGTTTGCCGCGGTCCCAGAGAACCACCGCCATGCCGCCGGCCTGGAAGAACACGGTCTCTTCGACTTCCTGACCTCGCCATCCCAGGGATTCGTAGAACGCCCGGGCCCGCGCCAGGTCGGAGACACCCAGGGTGACGACACTGATCCGCTGTTCCATGCCGCCAAGCTACCCAGGCGCCGGCACCACCTCGTGCTCGGCGGGCGGCGACGACCGCTTGGCCTCCTGGCGGGAGGCACGGTAGAACGCCGGGCTGGTCGCGCACTCGGCGCAGATGGCCTGGTGGCCGGCGGTCGGGTCCCGGTCCATCTCCTGCGCGATGTACGAGCGGTCGCAGGCGTGGCAGCGCACGCGGGCCTCGAGGGGGTCGTCGACCTCGCGGGCGGGGTCGCCCGGGCGGCTCATGGCGAACCAGGACGGCTTCGCCGCCATCGTGGCGACCGTGTAGATCCCGAAGCCGAGCACGAACGTCAGCAGCAGGCCCCAGACATCGAAGAACTGGCTCGTCGTCGTGTCGGTGATCTTCAGGATCACGCCCACCGCACTCGAGATCCCCCAGGCGAGGATCCCGCCGGGGTTGAAGGCCGGGATGCGCCCGGGGCGGAACTCGGTGTGCTCGACGTCGCGGCTCGAGCGCCGCAGGTACCACACGTGCGCCAGCGCCACGGCGACCCACGCCACGATGGCGATGCCCTGGTAGGTCAGCGCGTCGAGCACGTAGCTGAAGACGTTGGTGAGCATCAGCAGAAACGAGATCCCGCAGGCCACGACGACCCAGACGGTGCGCGGCAGGTTCACGTGCAGCCGCGAGAAGAAGCCCTGCAGGTTCGTCGATGCCAGGTAGAGGTTCACGGTGTTGATGCGGAACTGCGTGACCGCGATGAGCAGCAGACCGACGACGCCGGTGAGGTTCACGATCTGCACCGGCAGCGCGCTCTCCTGGCCGGCGAGCTCCGCGAACGAGATGTCGAAGGTCGACACGAGCAGGATCCCCAGCAGGCCGTTCACGAAGAACGTGAGCGTGTAGTACAGCCAGCCGAACGTGACGGCCACGTGGTACCTCTCGTCCGACGGCTTCGCCAGCCGGGCGAAGTCGAACGTGAACATCATGAGGATCCAGACGCCCATGTAGGCGGCGAAGACCTGCAGCCAGGGCAGCGTCGTGCCCGGCGCGGCCTCGGCGTCGGGCAGGAAGCCGTGGTAGCCGTTGTCCGCCAGCGCCCACACCACGACCGTGACCATGCCGACGATGTAGAAGGGCAGCAGCCACGCGTTCAGGCGGTCGAGCCAGACGCGCACGCCCTTCCACACGAGCGGGCCGGTGCAGAGGATCACGATGCCGTACCAGAGCTTGATCGGCCCGCCGATGAGTTCCTTGGCGGCCACGGCGATGACCGACCCCTCGAAGACGGTGTAGTAGATGGCCGTGGCGGCGAAGATGAGCGTCGCGATGCTGGCGCCGACGAAGCCGAACATGCTGCGGGAGAACAGCGCCACGGTGAGCCCGCTGCGGGACGCGGCCCGCACGATGACCATGTTCACCAGGGTGTAGACGATGACGGAGAGGACGATGCCGATGAGGGCGTTCACCGTCCCGTAGGCCAGCGCCAGGAAGGCGGCGAAGTACAGGTAGAAGAACGCGGTCATGACCGCGTACCACGCCATGGTCAGCGGCCCGCGGCCCATCCGCCACGTACGTGGAACGATGTGCAGCGAGTAGTCCTCGGTCGCCGCCTGCTCCACGACGCGCGGATCGTCCTCGTACGAGACGTCGAGCGGCGGCAGGGACGCGCTGGCCTGCATGGACACGGCTAGGCCCTCCTCGGGGTCGGGGTGCAGTGCACCTTCTCGCGCGACGTTGGCCGGTGGATGTTGTGCCCGCTCGCCCACGGGCGGGACGGCGCTGGGCGCCGTGGGCGGTGAGAGTATCCGGTTTCGGCAACGAGGGAAATCCCCGGCGTGACCAGCCGTGATGCGGGGGCGTCAGGGGCGCAGGATCTCGACGTAGCCGTCTGTTCCGTGGACGCGGATCCGCTGGCCGTCCCGGATCAGCCGGGTGGCGTGCTCCACGCCCACGACGGCCGGCACGCCGTACTCCCGGGCGATCACCGCGCCATGGGTCATGAGACCGCCGACCTCGGTCACCAGGCCCTTGATGGCGACGAACAACGGCGTCCAGCTCGGGTCCGTGTAGGCGGTGACCAGGATGTCGCCCGGTTCGAGATCGGCCTCCGCCATGTCGAGGATGACGCGGGCCCGGCCCTCGATGGTTCCGGCGGAGACCGGTAGGCCCACGAGCGCGCCGGCCGGCAGATCGTCGCGCCGGTACGCCCCGGCGATGCCCTCGCCATCCGACGTGAGGACCCGGGGCGGCGTGAGCGCTTGATACGACCGGAAGGCGTCCTTGCGCTGCCGGATGAGCTCGTCATCCACCTGGTTCGTGCGGACGACGTCGTGCAGCTCGGCGAACGTGAGGTAGAAGATGTCCTCCTTGTCACGAAGCGCGTCGGCCTGCACGAGGCGCTCGGCCTCATTCAGCAAGGCCTGCTTGTACACGAAGTAGCGGCTGACCATGCCGTACTTCGGGTACTCCCGGTAGCCGATGAACGTCCGGACCCGATCGATCATCCGCTTGGCCTCTTCGGCCTTACCCTCGCCGTCCGGCAGGGCCCGCAAGCGTTCCAACAGCTCCTGTTCCTTCTTCTCCGCCTCCCGCCGCCCTTGCTCGAAGCGCCGCTGTGCGGCGCCCGGCTCGAAGTTCTTGATGTTGCCGAGGAGGACGGGCACGAGCGTGGTGGGGCGTTCGCTCCACCGCGGCCTCGTGATGTCGATCTCGCCGACGCAGCGCATGCCGTACCGGTCGAGGTAGGCCTGGATGGCGTCCCGCGCTTCCCGCCCGCCCGGGAGCGTGGCCAGTTCGTCCAGGAAGTCCTCGCTCTCGACGTGCTCCAGAAAGGCCACCACTTCCGGATGCGGGCGGATCACGTCGGCGACGTCGAGGAGCGCCAGCCCCATCTCCGACGTGACGTTGTGGGGGACGGACTGGGCGAGCGTGTCGGCCGGGTTCTTCTCGCCCAGCCACGCCTGCAGCTGGTCGTTGAGCCACCACGTGGCCTCCATCCCCGCCATGATCACCTGATGACTCTGCGGGTCGAACAGGATCCGCCTCAGCTCGGCGATGTCCTCGCGGATGAAGTCGAGCAGCGCTGATCCCGACTTCGGCCGGATCTCACGCTGCAGGGCGGCGATGGAGGCCTGGGTGCGCTCGATCAGTTCGGCGACGATGGCCGGATCGGCCTCGATCGGGGCCGGCCGGCCGCCGCCCGGCGGGCCGTCGGGACCCTCGTCCGGGAGCGGCCGGATGAAGTCGCCGCGTTCGAGGACGGTCTCCAGCGCGTCCCTGATCAGCGGATCAGATCTCCCTGCCATCTCCAGCAGGCCGGCGCGGCTCGAAGGCACTGCCAGGTGCCGGGTGACGTCGACGAACAACCTCCCCCCGGCCTCGTACATCGGCGCGGGGGTCGTCAGGAGCCACAAGGAGAGGCCGAGGGGCTTCATGGCGTCGGTCATCATCTGCTGATGACCGACGGAGATGTAGACGTGGTTTTCTCCGTCGCCGGCGGCGGGAATGGGGAACAGCGTGGTGATCGGCCGGCTCTGGACGATGTGGAAGTCATCGTCGACCAGGCACCATTCGATGTCCTGGGGGCAGCCGAAGTGCGCTTCGATCCGCCGGCCGAGCTGCCCGAGCCGGACGACCTGCCCGTCCGTGAGCACCGGCTGCTTCTGGGTGGCGACGGTCTTGGCGACGATGTCGCCGTCCCGCACCTTGTAGGCGTCGGCGTTCACTGTGCCTGCGACCAGGGCCTCGCCGAGGCCGAAGCAGGCCTCCACGGAGGCCACCTTCCGGTTGGAGGTGACGGGGTCGGCCGTGAACAGGACGCCGGCCGCCTGCGGGAAGACCATCTGCTGCACGACGACGGCCATGTGGACCTTCCGGTGGTCGAATCCGTTCCGCAGGCGGTAGGTCACGGACCTTTCGGTGAACAGCGAGGCCCAGCAGCGGCGGACGTGCTCGAGGATCGCCGCCGGGCCCATGACGTTCAGGTACGTGTCGTGCTGGCCGGCGAAGGAGGCCGTCGGCAGGTCCTCCGCCGTGGCGCTGGATCGGACGGCGTAGGCCTTCTGCTCGCCGAGCCGGGCGAGCCGGTCGGCGATCGCCGCCGCCAGGTCGTCGGGGATGGTGATCCCTTCGAAGGTCCGGCGGATGTCTGCGCTGAGCGCGCCGATCGCCTCCCGGTCGTCCGGTGCGAGGCGGGCCAGCCGATCGAGCCGATCCTCGATCGACGGCGCTTCGGCCATGATCCGCTGGAAGGCGTCGGTCGTAACGCAGAAGCCGGCCGGGACGCGGACCCCTTCGATCCGCCAGAGCTCGCCCAGGTGGGCGCCCTTGCCGCCAACGACCGCGACCTGCGTCCGGTCGATCTCCTCGAAACTCAACAGGTAGCCGCCCATCCGTGCTCCCATCCGCCGGATTCCGCCTCGGACGGTGGATTGTGCGGCACGACCACGCTCTTGCCGCAAGCCCCCCGGCGCGGTATACATTGAAAGTGGCAAGGAGTGCGTTGGCTCCTTGCCGTTCTCTTTTTCGTCCGCTGGGGGCGGTTCGAACCCCTCGCTTCGGCTTGCCGGCCGTGCTTACGATGGCGCCTTGTGCCCACGGGGGAGGGCCGCAGGGGGGAGCGTCCGGCCATGCCTGCCTATCGGACCGTCGACGACATCTTTCTCGGGGACGTGGAGTTCTGGAAGCGACCGATCCCCGAGCGACACGAGGCCTTCGCCGCGCTGCGGGAGGAGACCCGCCGGGGTGGCGGCATGTGCTTCCACGAGGAGGTCACGGTCATGGGCGGCGACTCCGCCGGCCCCGGCTACTGGTCGGCCGTGACCTTCGACGATGTGCGGGCGGTGAGCCGCAACCAGGAGTGCTTCTCGTCCGCCTCGGGAGTCATCTCCAACGACCCCGCTCCGGAATATCTCGCCGTCGGGTCGATCATCGTCATGGACGACCCGAGGCACACCCAGCTCCGGCGCCTGGTCCAGAAGGCGTTCACGCCCCGGACGCTGGCTTCCGTGGAGGAGTCCGTCCGCGTGCGGGCCCGCCGCCTCATCGACGCGGCGAGGGAGACCGGCGGGTCGTGTGATTTCGTTGAAGCCTTCGCCGCGCCGCTGCCGTTGCAGGTGATCTGCGACATGCTGGGGATCCCCGAAGAGGACGAGGAGCAGATCTTCCGCTGGACCAACGTGCTCCTCGGCGTCGGGGACCCGGAGTTCGTGACCGACATCGACGACCTGAAGAGCAGCGCCATGGCGATGTTGGAGTACGCCACCCGCCTGGGCGTGGAACGGGCCGAGCATCCCGGCGACGACCTCAGCTCCCTGCTGATGCAGGCGGAGGTCGACGGCGAGCGCATCACGCCGTTCGAGTTCGCCGCCTTCGTCGTCCTGTTGGCGCTGGCCGGCAACGAGACCACCCGCAACGCCATCTCCTGGGGGATGCACCTGCTCACCGGGCACCCCGACCAGCGGGCCCTCCTCCAGGCCAACTACGAGGCGATGGCGCCGCGGGCGATCGAGGAGATCGTCCGCTGGGCCACGCCGGTGATCCACATGCGTCGCACGGCGCTGGCCGACACGGTGGTGGGCGACACCAAGGTCTCGGCCGGCGAGAAGGTCGTCATGTGGTACTGGTCCGCCAACCGTGACGAGACCGTGTTCGACGATTCGGCCGGCTTCGACATCGAGCGCGAGAACGCCATCGACATGGTCGGTTTCGGCAGCGGCGGCGGCCATTTCTGTCTCGGCGCCAACCTGGCCCGGCGGGAGATCTATGTCATGTTCGACGAGATCTTCAAGAGCCTTCCCGACCTCGAGATCACCGGACCCCCTGACCGGTTGCAGTCGAATTTCATCAACGGCATCAAGCGCATGCCGTGCGAGTTCACCGTGCGCTGACCCGCCTGGTCGACCATGATCAAAGCGCGCGGGGCGGTCAAGCGGCTGGTCTTCCTGGTCGGCGTCGTCGCCGTGACCCTCGGGGCGTTGATCCTCATGGACCCGGTCGCCGCCGGCGACCACAACTGCGGCACCGCCCTGACGCCCAAGCAGTTCGTCCTGCCCGAGAATGCCGAGCGCTGCGAGACGCAGATCCGTCGGCGGCGCTGGTTGGGGACGGGGATCCTGGCCGTGGGTGCCGTGGCGTTGATCCTCGCTGGTCCCCGCTGCCTGCTGGCCGACGACTGACTACCGCCGGTCGACCGCAGCCGCCTGGGCATCGCCGCTCAGGGCGTCGTGGTCGCGCCCGGCTGCTGGAGCCGGTACCAGCGGTAGCCGTGGCCTTCCAGCTTGAGCTGGACCGCACCTCCGTCGAGTGGGATGACCGGTTCGGCCTGCGCCAGCAGGTCGACCAGGCGATCGCCTTCGGCCGTCCCGTCGAGGGAGAGCTCCACCTCCCGGGGTTCCGGACTCAGGTTGTGAACGGCCAGGACGCGACTGCCGTCCCACTCGCACTGGTGGGCGAGGACGCGGTTGTCGGTGACGTCGAGCAGCGTCGGCGCTCCCCAGCCGAACTCCGGGCACTCCCGGCGCCGGCGGATGAGCCGCTCCATCCAGTTCAGCAGCGAGTCGGGGTCGCGACGCTGGGCCGTGGCGTTGACGGCCATCGGTCCGAAGCGGCCCTCGACCACCGGACGGGAGAGCCGGTTCGGGTTGGCAGAGGAGAATCCGGCGTTGCGCTCATCGGCCCACTGCATCGGGGTGCGGACGCTGAGCCGGCCCGGCACGGCCAGGTTCTCGCCCATGCCGATCTCTTCGCCGTAGAACAGCACCGGCGTCCCGGGCAGGGAGAAGAGCAGGCTGTAGACGAGCCTGATGCGGGCCGGATCGCCGTCGAGCATGGGCGGCAGCCTCCGGCGCAGACCCCGGCCGAAGAGCTGCATGTGCTCCTCCGGGCCGAAGGCGGCGAAGACCTCCTGGCGCTCCTGGTCGGAAAGCTGATCGAGCGTGAGCTCGTCGTGGTTGCGGACGAAGACGGCCCACTGCGACTCGTCGGGGATGCGGGGTCGGCCCCGGAGCGCCCGCCGGATCGGGCGGGCGTCGCTCCGGGCCAGGGCCAGATACATGGCCTGCATGAGCGGGAAGTCGAAGAGCATCTGGAGTTCGTCGCCGTTGCCCTTCCCGAAGAATTCCCGCAGCGGTCGGGCCGGGAGGTTGACCTCGCCGAGCATGACGCAGTCGCCGCGGCGGCGGGCGATGAAAGAGCGGAGGTCACGCAGGATCTCGTGGGGATCGAGCCGGTGGCCCGTCTTGAGCTCGTTGGTCTCGACGAGGAAGGGGACGGCGTCGACCCGGAAGCCGTCGACGCCGAGCTCCAGCCAGAAGCCGGCGACCTTGGCGATCTCGGCCCGCACCGTGGGATTTCCGATGTTGAGGTCGGGCTGGTGCTTGTAGAAGTGGTGGAGGTACCATTGCCCGCCGCGCCGGTCGAAGCTCCAGATGCTGTCCTCGGCGTCGGGGAAGACGACGGCGGCCTTCTGCGGGGGCGGCGGCTCGTCGGCCCAGACGTAGAAGTCCCGGAACCGCGACGTGCGGCTGCGGCGGGCCGACCGGAACCACGGGTGCTGGTCCGAGGTGTGGTTGACGACGAGATCGATGATGACCCGCAGGCCCCGGTCCTTGGCCGTGCGGACGAGCCCCACGAAGTCGCCGAGCGAGCCGAGGCGGTCGTCGACGCCGTAGTAGTCGGTGATGTCGTAGCCGTCGTCGCGGTTGGGCGAGGGGTAGAAGGGCATCAGCCACAGGCAGCTGACGCCGATCCCGGCCAGGTAGTCGATCCGTTCGGTGACACCGATCAGGTCACCCCGGCCGTCACCGTCGAAGTCGAGGAACGTCTCGGGGTCGAGGCAGTACACGACGGCGTTCTTCCACCACAGGTCGCTGGTCCGGGCGGTCGGCGTTCTCATCGCAACTCCGGGACGACCTTGGCCCCGAACGTGTCGATGAAGCGGTCCTGCTCCTGTCCGACGTGGTGCAGGTAGATGCCGTCGAACCCGAGATCGACGAGCGCCCGGAGCTCGGCGGCCTGCCGGGCCGGGTCGGCGGAGACGAGCACGGTCTGGCGGACGTCCTCCGGTCGCACGTGCGTGGCGGCGACGTCGAACTGCTCGGGCAGCTCCAGATTCCAGTTGAGCTCCGACGAGAAGACGTTGCTGCGCCACTGGTCGTGGGCGATGGCCAGGGCCTCGGCCTCCGTCTCGGCCCACGACAGGTGCACCTGGAGCAACGCCGGCTTCCCCTCGCCACCGCTCTCCCGGAAGGCGCCGAGGACCCGCCGCAGGGCGTCGGCCGGCTGGTTGACGGTGATCAGCCCGTCCGCCCAGGAACCGACGACGGCGGCCGTCGCCTCACTGACGGCGGCCCCGTACAGCGCGGGTGGCGTGGACGGCCGTGACCAGAGCCGGGCCCGGTCGACGCTCACGAGGCCGTGGTGGGTGACCTCCTCGCCGGCGAGCAGCGCCCGGATGACCGCCACGCACTCCAGCAGCCGGGCGTCGCGGGTCGCCTTGTCGGGCCAGCGGTCGCCGGTGATGTGCTCGTTGACCGCCTCGCCCGACCCGAGGGCGGCCCAGAACCGTCCGGGGTGCATATCGGACAGCGTGGCCATGGCCTGGGCGGTGATGGCGGGGTGGTAGCGCTGGCCCGGCGCCGTCACCACACCCATCGGCAGCCGCGTGGCCTGCAGCGCCGAGCCGAGCCAGGACCAGGCGTGCCCGGAGTGGCCCTGCCGCACGCTCCAGGGGGCGAAGTGGTCGGAGCACATGGCGGCGTCGAAGCCGGCCTCCTCGGCCCGCTGCACGGCGTCGAGCAGCGCTCGGGGCGACAGCTGCTCGTGCGAGGCGTGAAACCCGACGATGGCCATCAGCGCAGGCGTACCCGCTGCCGGGCCATCCGCAACCCGCCGGCCGGGTAGAACAGCCGGATGCCGTGGTGGCGCCGCGCCGTCGTCTACCAGATCTACCCCCGGTCCTTCGCCGACGCCGACGGCGACGGGGTCGGGGACCTGGCCGGGATCCGGGCCCGCCTCGACCACCTCGTCGACCTCGGCGTCGACGCCATCTGGCTGTCACCGATCTACCGGTCGCCGATGGCCGACTTCGGCTACGACGTCAGCGACCACTGTGCCGTCGACCCCGTCTTCGGTGACCTCACGGCCTTCGACCGTCTGCTGGCCGCCTGCCACGCCCGGGGTCTGCGGGTCCTCCTCGACTGGGTGCCGAACCACACCAGCGACCAACACCCCTGGTTCATCGAGTCCCGCTCGTCACGCCGTTCTCCGAAGCGGGACTGGTACATCTGGCGGGACGGCACCCCCGACCGGCCGCCCAACAACTGGCGGGCGGCCTTCGGCGGCCCGGCCTGGACCTGGGACGAGGCCACGGCGTCGTGGTACCTGCACCTCTTCCTCCCGCAGCAGCCCGACGTCAACTGGCGCAACCCCGACGTGGTCGCCGCCCAGCACGGCGTGCTGCGCTTCTGGCTCGACCGGGGCGTCGACGGGTTCCGGGCCGACGTCGTGCACCTGATCGGCAAGGACGAAGCATTCCCCGACCAGCCGCCGGAGCTGGCCGGGCTCGACCTCGTCGGCGTCCACGACCACCCCAGCACCCACGGCCTCCTGCGGGGCATCCGGAGGGTGCTCGACTCCTATCCGGGTGAGCGCGTCATGGTCGGCGAAGTGAATCTCGGCTCGGCCGAGCTCGTGGCGCCGTACTACGGGCACGGCGACGAGCTGCCGCTGGTGTTCAACTTCGCCCTGCTCTACGCCCCCTGGGACGCCGCCCGCTGGGCGGCCGTCGTCGCCGAGTCGGAGGCGGCCCTGGCCGAGCGCGACGCCTGGCCGGTGTGGGTCCTGTCGAATCACGACCAGGTCCGGCACCGCACCCGCCACGGCGGATCCGAAGCCCGGGCCCGGGTGGCGGCCGTGGTCCTCCTCACGCTGCGGGGAACGCCGTTTCTCTATGCCGGCGAGGAACTCGGCCTGGAGGACGCCGTGATTCCCGCCGACCGGCGTGTCGATCCCGGCCGCCGGGACGGCTGTCGAGCCCCGCTGCCCTGGACGCCGAAGCCGCCCCACGGATGGGGTCCGCGCCCCTGGCTCCCGTTCCCGCCCGAGGCCGGGGAGCGATGCGCCGCCGCCCAGTCCGCCGACGCCGGATCGATCCTCTCGCTCTACCGCCGGCTCCTGCGCCTGCGCCGGGCCAGCCCGGCTCTCCACGCCGGCAGCTGGCAACTCCTGGACGCCGCCGGCGACGTGCTCGTCTACGCCCGGCAGGCGGCCGATGACCGCCGCACCGTGGTGGCCAATTTCGGGCCGGTCATCCGCTCCGTGCCGTTGCCCGGTCACTGGACGGTCGATGTCGCCACCGACCCCCGGCGGGACGGCGCCGTCTGGGACGGCGCGATCGAGCCCGAAGCGGCGGCGGTGCTCTCACCGCGCCGTTCTACTTCACTCTGATCCAGCCGCTGCGCTGGTTGCTCCGGGGAACTCCGAACCCCGTGTCGGCTACTTCCCGGTAGTCGGCCCGGAGCTGCTCGAGCCGGTCCCCCCGGTGGGCCGAGGCGGCACCGTAGGGCGCCTCGTTCGGAAGGCGATCGTCGTACTCCAGCGTCTCCATCAGGTCAGCGTCCCCGACGATCCGGCGGTGATAGTCGTCCGGGACCTTGGTGTACTCCGTCAGGTCGGTGGTCATGCCGTAGAGGCGGGCGGAGTTGAGGCCGAGCACCTTGCGCTTCATCTCCGGGGTGATCTCCGGGTAGCCGTACCGCTCGCGGAAGGCCTCCGGGATCTGGAGACGCCAGAAGGCCTCGATCTGCCATTGGGGGCTCCCGTACCAGGTGCTGTCCGTGCCCCACACGATCCGATCCTCGCCGAGGTACTTGAAGAGGATGCCGAGCAGATGGGCACAGACGGTGGGGAAGGTGACGACCGACGAGGCGAAGATCGTGCCGAGCTCGGCATAGACGTTCGGGTAGGGCGCCACCAGCTGGGCGAACTCGGTCGTGTCCTTGATGTCCGGTACGCCGTCGCGCAAGCGGCCCGACTGGACGTCCTGCCAGGCGTCATAGTTGAAGAACAGCGGGCGGAAGCAGGAGTGGTAGATCACGAAATTGAGTTCCGGGAACGCCGCGGCCGCCGGAGGGATGTCGCCCGGGGCGGAGGAGTTCGCACCCAGGCCTTTGTGGACGTTGATGCAATTGAGCCCGGGCTTGGCGCGGCCATGCTTCCGGTAGGCATCCCGAATGAAAGCGAAGGTCGGGAAGGCCAGCTCCTCGTCGTCGAACGTCCATCGTTCGAACGGCGCATCCGGGTCGTCGTCCCGCTTGGCGTTGGGCAGCTGATAACCCTTCCAGCTGTCGACGCCGAACCGGTCGATCTGCTCCTGCAGGTACCACAGGTTGCCCTCGCCCATGTACATGAGACCATGACTGAGGGCCCGGGTGGAGCCGGCCAGCCCATTGATGAATTCCCGACAGGCGAAGTTCTGCTCCGCGGTCAACATCTCGTACGGCCTCGCCTCGTACACGTTCCTGGCCGTCCCGGGCGCCTTGCCCCCGGAGCCGTAGTCAGCGACGTAGGCATAGACGGACGGGCTGAGATTGCTGATCAGGGCGACGGTCGTCTGGCTCTCGAAGAAGTAGTACCGGATGAAGTTCGGGAGCCAGAACTCGGTGTCATCCCAGTGGCTGTCGCCGACGAGGGCCGGGTTCCAGTTGCCCCAGGGCTCGCCGCGTTCATCGGGCTGGTTCGCGGGGTTGTAGGGATTCGAGGTGAAGGGCGAGTTCGGCAACCGGGCGGTCTCGCCCTGGGCGAGGACGCGAAGACTGCTGGGGACATCGAACCAGAGTCCCTGGCGACTGCCGCGCACGACGTGACACTGGTCGTCGAAGATGAACAGGTCAGCCGGCGGGCCGTTGGCCAGAAAGGCCTCGTGATCGAGGCTGCCGTCCTGCGCCACCCGGAACAGAGTCTCGCCGAAGGCGTACCCCCGGAACACCTCGTTGAGAGCCACGAAGGAAGCGGCCAGACCGGCTGATGTCTCCAGGAACTGGCGCCGGCTGATGTTGAGCCGCTTGGGCGTGTGGTCGAGAGCATCCATCACCCGCGCCTCGACCTGCTTCTGATGCGACGTCTGCAGGAACGGGGGAAAGTACTCCTCGTTCGACACCAGATGCGTCGGAATCGGGAGGCCCAGCGGATCGACCTCGGAGGCCGGCCGGCAGCGCGCCAGCTCCCGCGGGGTCATCTCCGGATGGTTGTGAGCCTGCCGCCGCTTCTTCATGGCCGCCCGTCCCCTCTCCCCAGCGTCCCCCGGTCTCAGGCGAGTCGAGTGAACGCGCCGCCGGGTGTCAAGGCCGGCACAGCCCTGAGTGTCGGCGGTGACACACCATGTGCTTGCTCCGACACAGAAAATCTGATTTGATACAGAAAATATGTCGAATCGGATAAATTTCGTATCACATTGGTGCCGGGGTGCGGGGCAGCTCCAGCAGGAGGTAGCGCTGCCCGGCCACGTCGTGCTCGCCGGCGGGTTCGAAACCGGCGGCCCGGGCCGCGTCGAGGCCCCGGTCGTTCCAGTCCTGGACGGCGCAACGGATCCGGCGCCCGTCGGCCACCCGCGCGGCGTAGGCCACGGCGGCCCGGCCCAGCTCCGGGCCCCAGCCCCGGCCGGTCAGCTCGGGACGCATCCCGATGGCTACATCGAGCACACCCGGGGTGGCGTCGAGGCCGGCGGGGCGGGCGGCGTCACCCAGGCAGCAGAAGCCGACGAGGCGGTCGTCGGCGTCGCACACCGCCCAGTAGCCCTGGTCGGGCTGCGGGGTCTCGAGAGCGTCGTACACGGCCCAGGCGCCGGGATAGCGCCACATGGCGATGTCCATGCCGTCGTCGATGGTGAGGGGGCGGACGTGGAGCGGAGGCGTCAACTCGGACACGGGCGGCTCCTTCCCTCGGCCGGGAGGCGACGGGCACAGTATGGCGAGTCGACAACCACGGGGGACACCTGATGTACGGACTGCCGGAAGAGGAACGGGCCGATCCCCGGGGCGGCGGCGACCGACCGGCGGAATCCGGCGACGAGGGCACCCTGCGGACCCGGTTCGAAGAGATCCTCGCCGCCGACGGCCGCATCGAGCCCCGGGACTGGATGCCTGACGACTACCGCCGGACGCTGATCCGCCAGATCGCCCAGCACGCCCACTCCGAGATCATCGGGATGCAACCGGAGGGCAACTGGCTGACCCGGGCTCCTTCGTTGAAGCGCAAGGCGATCCTGCTGGCCAAGATTCAGGACGAGGCCGGCCACGGCCTGTACCTCTACAGCGCGGCGGAGACGCTCGGCGTGTCCCGGGACGAGCTCATGGAGCTGCTCCACACCGGCCAGCAGAAGTACTCCTCGATCTTCAACTACCCGGCGCTGTCGTGGGCCGACATGGGCGCCATCGGCTGGCTGGTGGACGGGGCGGCCATCACCAACCAGGTGCCGCTGTGCCGGTGTTCCTACGGCCCCTACGCCCGGGCCATGGTGCGGATCTGCAAGGAGGAGAGCTTCCACCAGCGCCAGGGGTTCGAGATCCTCTACACCCTCTCCCACGGCACTCCCGGCCAGCACGCCATGGCCCAGGACGCCGTCAACCGGTGGTGGTGGCCGTCGCTCATGATGTTCGGCCCACCCGACGACGAATCGCCGCACTCGGCCCAGTCGATGGCGTGGAAGATCAAACGGCACTCCAACGACGATCTCCGCCAGCGCTTCGTCGACATGTGCGTGCCCCAGGCCGAGGTCCTCGACCTGACCCTGCCCGACCCGGAGCTGCGCTGGAACGAGGAGCGCGGCCACTACGACTTCGGCCCCATCGATTGGGAGGAGTTCCGGGCCGTCGTCCGGGGGGACGGGCCCTGCAACCGCAAGCGGATGGAACACAAGATCACCGCCTGGGAGGAAGGCGCCTGGGTCCGGGAGGCCGCCCTCGCCCACGCCGAGAAGCGAGCGGCCCGGGCGGCGGGACAGGGGCCGCCGACTCGGGAGGTGGCGGCGTGAACGGCCGGGAGTGGCCGCTGTGGGAGGTGTTCGTGCGGGCCCGGCGTGGCCTGTCCCACAACCACGTCGGCAGCCTCCACGCCCCCGACGCCGAGAGCGCCCTGCGCCACGCCCGCGACGTCTACACCCGCCGGCAGGAAGGAGTCAGCGTCTGGGTCGTGCCGGCCTCGGCGATCACCGCCTCCAGCCCCGACGAGAAGGATCCGTTCTTCGCCCCGGCGGCCGACAAGGTGTACCGCCATCCCACCTTCTACGAGGTGCCGGAAGGGGCGGGCCACCTATGAGCGGTCCGGTGACCCTGTCCGACACGGCCGTCTACGCCCTGCGCCTCGGCGACGACGCCCTCATCCTCTCCCACCGCCTGGCGGAATGGTCGAGCCGGGCGCCGGCCCTCGAGGAGGACATCGCCCTCAGCAACATCGCCCTCGACCTGCTCGGCCAGGCCCGGGCCCTCCTGACCTACGCCGGCGAGGTGGAGGGCGCCGGTCGCAGCGAGGACGACCTCGCCTACCTCCGGGCCGAGAACGAGTTCGCCAACTGCCAGCTGGTCGAACAGCCCAACGGCGACTTCGGCGTGACCATGGCCCGCCAGCTGTTCTTCTCCGCCTACCAGCTGGAGCTGTACCGGCACCTGGCCGGCTCGGCCGACCCGACCCTGGCCGCCATCGCCGCCAAGGCGGTCAAGGAGGTCGCCTACCACGTCGACCACGCCGCCGGCTGGGTGGTCCGTCTCGGCGACGGCACCGACGAGAGCCACCGCCGGATGCAGGCCGCCGTCGAGCGGATGTGGCCGTTCACCCACGAGCTGTTCGAGACCGACGAGGTCGCCGAGCGCCTCGCCGCGGCCGGCGCCGGCGTCGACCCCGCCGCGCTCCGGCCGACGTGGGACCAGCGGATCGCCGCCGTGCTGACCGAGGCGACCCTCGACCGGCCGGCCGACGGCTGGCGACCGACCGGCGGGCGGCGAGGTGTCCACAGCGAGTATCTCGGGTTCCTGCTGGCCGAGATGCAGCATCTGCACCGTTCCCACCCGGGAGCGACGTGGTGATGGCCGGGGCCGTCGACGTGGGCACGGTGCGGGCCGCCGTCGCCGCCGTGCCCGACCCCGAGATCCCCGTCCTCACCATCGAGGACCTCGGCATCCTGCGCGATCTCACCGTGACCGGCGACGGCCGGGTCGAGGTGACGCTCACCCCGACCTACTCCGGCTGTCCCGCCACCGAGGCCATCCGGTCCGAGGTCGAACGGGTCCTGGCCGAGCACGGCTTCGCCGACGCCGCCGTCCGCACCGTCCTGGCCCCGGCCTGGACGACCGACTGGATCTCGGACGAGGGACGCCGCAAGCTGGCCGCCTTCGGGATCGCGCCGCCGGGCCGGTGCGGTGGCGCCCCGGTCGCCCCGGTCGAGCTCGTGCGCTGCCCGCAGTGCGGATCGGCCGACACCCGGCTGCTGAGCCGCTTCGGTTCCACCGCCTGCAAGGCCCTGCGGGTCTGCAACCGCTGCCGGGAGCCCTTCGACCACTTCAAGCCGCTGTAGCGCCGATGGACGCCACCGCCCCCATGCCGGCGCACCGCCACGCTGTGTTCCACCAGCTGACGGTGGCCGACGTGGAGCGCATCACCGAAGACGCGGTGGCCATCACCTTCGCCGTTCCCGACGAGCTGCGCGACGAGTACGCCTACCAGCCGGGCCAGCACCTCACGGTACGCTGCGAACTGGCCGGCGACGACATCCGGCGCAACTACTCGATCTGCTCCCCGGCCACCTCGGGAACCCTTCGCATCGGCGTCAAGCGCCTGCCGGGCGGGGTGTTCTCCACCTACGCCTTCGAGCGGCTGCGGCCGGGCGACAGGCTCGACGTGATGACCCCGTCCGGTCGGTTCACCGTGCCGCTCGACCCGCAGCAGGCCAAGCACTACTGCGCCATCGCCGCCGGGAGCGGCATCACGCCCGTCCTGTCGATCCTCGCCACCGCCCTGGAGGTCGAGCCGCAGAGCCGGGTGACGCTCGTCTACGGCAACCGCACCAGCCGGTCGGTGATGTTCCTCGAGGAGCTCGAGGATCTGAAGGACCGGTACCTGGAGCGGGTCCAGCTCCTCCACATCCTCTCCCGGGAGCATCAGGAGGCCGAGCTCCTCAACGGCCGCATCGACGACGCCAAACTGAAGGTGCTGCTCGACTCGTTGATCCCGCCCGAGACGATCGACGAGTGGTTCCTGTGCGGCCCGGCGGAGATGATCGAGACGGCCCGCACGGCGCTGCTCGATCGCGGTGTGGACGCCTCCCGGATCCACCGCGAGCTGTTCTTCACCGAAGCGGCCGCCCCCCGCCGGCCGGCCGAGGCGGCCCAGGTCACGGCCGGAACGGCGGAGGTCAGCGTTCTTCTGGACGGGCGGACGTCGACGTTCCCGCTCGCCCCCGGGGCCGAGCCGATCCTCGACGCCGCCCTGGCCGTGCGGCCCGACGCCCCCTACGCCTGCAAGAACGGGATGTGCGGCACCTGCCGGGCCCGGGTGGTGGAAGGGACGGTGGAGATGGACCACAACTACGCCCTCGAGGACGACGAGCTGGCCGCCGGGTTCGTCCTCGCCTGCCAGGCCCACCCGACCAGCGACCGCGTGACGCTCGACTTCGACGCCTGAGGAAAGCCGGTCAGCGCCGCTTCGGCAGGTACAGGTCGGTGATCGTGCCTTCGAAGGCTTCGGCGGTCAGGCCGATCGTCTCCGACAGTGTGGGGTGGGGGTGGATCGTCAGGGCGACGTCGGCGGCGTCGGCGCCGAGTTCGATGGCCAGGGCCGCTTCGCTGATGAGGTCGCCGGCGTTGGGGCCGACGATGCCGCAGCCGATGAGCCGGCCGCTGCCCTCGTCGAAGAGCAGCTTGGTGAGTCCTTCCGTGCGGCCGAGCGTCAGCGACCGGCCGCTGGCCGCCCAGGGGAACGTCGCCTTGCCGTAGGCCACGCCGGCCGCCTTGGCCTCCGTCTCCGTCGTCCCGACCCAGGCCACCTCGGGATCGGTGTAGGCGACCGACGGGATGACCCGGGCGTCGAACCAGGCGTTGCGGCCGGCCGCGACCTCGGCCGCGACATGACCCTGGTGCGTCGCCTTGTGGGCCAGCATGGGCTGCCCCACGATGTCGCCGATGGCGAAGATGTGCGCCGCGCTGGTCCGCATCTGCTTGTCGACGCTGATGAAGCCCCACTCGTCGACCTGGACGCCGGCCGTCTCGGCGCCGATGGTCCCGCCGTTGGGCCGCCGGCCGACGGCGACGAGGATCTGGTCGAACGTGTCGGTGGCCGGCGCCCCGGGCCCGTCGAGCTGCACCTCGAGCCGCCCGGCGGCGCCGTCGCCCGCGCCGTCCCGCGCCCCGGTGACCCTGGTGCCGAGATAGATGTTCTCGACCGAAGCCCGCAGCCGGGTGGCGAGCGGCTTCACCAGATCGGGGTCGGCGCCGGGGATCAGCTGGTCGAGCAGTTCGACGACCGTGACCCGAGCGCCGAAGGCCGAGAACACCGTGCCCATCTCGAGCCCGATGATTCCGCCCCCGATGACGAGGAGCCGTTCCGGAATCCGGGACAGCTCCAGGGCACCGGTGGAGTCGATGATCCGGGGATCGTCGCGGCGGAGGAAGGGCAGCGTCACCGCTTCCGAGCCGGCGGCGATGATGGCCTGGCGGAACGACACCGTTGACTGGGAGCCGTCCTCGGCGGTGACCGCCAGTTCGGTGGGGGAGACGAACCGGCCGGCTCCGGTCACGACCGTGACCTTGCGCTGCCGGGCGAGGCCGGAGAGGCCGCCGGTCAGGCGGGTGACCACGGCGTCCTTCCAGGCCCGGAGCTTGTCGAGATCGATGGCCGGATCTCCGAACGTCAGCCCGTGGGGCGCCATCTCCTTCGTCTCGGAGATCACCCGCGCCGCGTGCAGCAGCGCTTTGGAGGGAATGCAGCCGACGTTGAGGCAGACGCCGCCGAGCGCCGGCCAGCGCTCCACCAGCGTCACGGCCAGGCCGAGGTCGGCGGCCCGGAACGCCGCGGCGTAGCCGCCGGGCCCGGCGCCGAGGACGAGGAGTTCGGTGTCCATGCCGCGCCCCCTCCGTTACAGCACCAGCCGGCGCACGTCTTCGAGGATGTGGCAGACATGGCGCAGGAAGCGGGCGGCCAGGGCGCCGTCGATGACCCGGTGGTCGTACGACACCGACAGGGGCAGGATGAGCCGGGGCCGGAACGCCTCGCCGTCCCACACCGGCGCCGTCTTCGACCGGACCACCCCCAGGATCGCCACCTCCGGCGCGTTGACGATCGGCGTGAAGTGCGTGCCGCCGATGCCCCCCAGGCTGGAGATCGTGAACGTGCCACCGGACATGTCGGCGGGGGAGAGCTTGCCCTCCCGGGCCCGGGCCGACACCGTTCCCAGCTCGCGGGACAGTTCGGCCACGCCCTTGCGGTCGACGTCGCGCAGGACGGGCACCACGAGCCCGCCCGGCGTGTCGACGGCCACGCCGAGGTGGTAGTAGCGCTTGAGCACCAGGCTCTCGCCGTCCGCCGACAGCGAACTGTTGAAGGTCGGGAACTGCTGCAGCGCCGACACCGACGCCTTGAGCAGGAACGACAACAGCGTCACCCGGTAGCCCTCGGCGCGGGCGTCGACGTCGAGCTCCGGGCGGAAGGCGTCGAGGTCGGTGATGTCGGCCTCGTCGGCGTGGGTCACGTGGGGGACGTTGAGCCACGAGGCGTGCAACCGCGGCCCGGAGATGCGGGCGATGCGGGACAGCGGCTGGGTCTCGATCGGCCCGAAACTGCCGAAGTCGACGGCCGGGATCGGCGGGATCCCGGCTCCCGCCCCCGGAGCCGCCGCCGGAGCCGGCGCCCCGGCCGGGCCCTGCACGAAGGCCAGCAGGTCCTCCTTGGTGATGCGGCCCTTCGGGCCTGTGCCCGGCACGGCGGTGAGATCGACCCCGAGCTCGCGGGCGAGCCGGCGGACGCCGGGCCCGGCATGGGCGCCGGCCACCGCGTCGCCGTCCCGGCCGGGGGGCGGCGGAGGCGGCGCTTCCACGGCCGGCTGCGACTCCGGCTCGGGCTCCTGCTGGCCCACCAGGCTCGGCGGTTGGCGCAGCGCGCCGTCACCCGGTTGCAGGACGGCGATCGCCGATCCCTCACTGACCCGGTCGCCGACGTTGACCAGTACCGACGCCACCGTCCCGGGACCGGGAGCGGGGATGTCCATGGTGGCCTTGTCCGACTCCAGCGTGACCAGCGGGTCGTCGGTGTTCACCGCGTCGCCCGGTGCCACGAGCACCTCGATGACCGGAACGTCGCGGTAGTCGCCGATGTCCGGGACCCGGACCTCGATCGTGCCCTGCTCCGTCGTGACCATCACCGCACCCCCTTCAGGCCCACATCGGGTCGGGCTTCCCGGGATCGAGCCCGTAACGTTCGATGGCCTCCGCCGCCGCCTTGGCCGGGACCGCGCCGTCGGCCGCCAGCGCACTCAACGCCGCCAGGGCCACGTAGTGCCGGTCGACCTCGAAATGGGACCGGAGCCGGCGGCGGTAGTCGGAGCGGCCGAACCCGTCGGTGCCCAGCACCCGGTACCGCCGCGGTACGAACGGCCGGATCTGATCGGCGAAGGCCCGGATGTAATCGGTGGCCGCCACCACCGGCCCGGCCCGTCCGCCGAGGCAGCTCTCGACGTACGACCGGCGGGGTTCCTCCAGCGGATGGAGCATGTTCCACCGTTCGGTGGCCAGACCTTCACGGCGCAACTCCGTGAAGCTGGGCACGCTCCACACGTCGGCCGCCACGCCGAAGTCCGATGCCAGCAGCGTTCCCGCGGCGATCACTTCCCGCAGAATCGTTCCGCTCCCGAGGAGCTGCACCCGGGGTGCGCCGTCCGGCACGTCCGAAGCCTCCGAGAACAGGTACATCCCCCGGCAGATCCCGTCTTCGCAGCCCTCGGGCATGGGCGGATGCTCGTAGTTCTCGTTCATGACGGTGATGTAGTAGAAGACGTCCTCCTGCTCGACGCACATGCGCCGCAGCCCGTTGTGGATGATGACGGCCAGCTCGTAGGCGAACGTCGGGTCGTAGGAGACGCAGTTCGGGATGACCGAAGAGAAGACGTGGCTGTGGCCGTCCTGGTGCTGCAGCCCTTCGCCGTTGAGCGTCGTCCGCCCCGCGGTTCCGCCGACGAGAAAGCCGCGGGCCCGGCTGTCGCCGGCGGCCCAGGCGAGGTCGCCCACCCGCTGGAAGCCGAACATCGAGTAGTAGATGTAGAAGGGGATCATCGGCGTGTCGCTGGTCGAGTACGACGTCGCCGCCGCGATCCAGCTCGCCATCGCCCCCGGTTCGTTGATGCCCTCCTGGAGGATCTGGCCCTGCTGGTCCTCCCGGTAGTACATGAGCTGGTTGGCGTCCTCCGGCTGGTAGAGCTGGCCCACCTGGCTGAAGATGCCGAACTGGCGGAACATGCCCTCCATGCCGAACGTGCGGGACTCGTCGGGCACGATCGGCACCACCCGGGGCCCGATCTGCTTGTCCCGCAACAGAGTGCTGAGGATACGGACGAAGGCCATGGTGGTGGAGATCTCCCGATCTCTGCTGCCGGCCAGCTGGGCCCCGAACGCCGACAGCTCCGGCACCGGCAGCGGCTGTGACTTCTCCCGCCGGACGGGCAGCCAGCCGCCGAGCGCCTCCCGCCGTTCCCGCAGGTAACGGTATTCCTCGCTGTTCTCCGGGAGCGCGATCAGCGGGTACTCCAGCAGCTGCTCGTCGGCGATCGGCAGGCTGAAGCGATCGCGGAAGCGGCGCAGCGACGTCTCCGCCATCTTCTTCTGCTGGTGTGTGATGTTCTGGCCCTCGCCCGCCTCGCCCATGCCGTAGCCCTTGACGGTCTTGGCCAGGATCACCGTCGGCTGGCCGACATGGCGGACGGCGGCGGCGTAGGCGGCGTAGATCTTGTTGGGGTCGTGGCCGCCGCGGTTGAGCTCCCAGATCTGGTCGTCGGTCATGTCGGCCACGAGCTCGAGGAGCTCGGGGTACTTGCCGAAGAAGTGCTGCCGCACGTAGGCGCCGTTCTTGGACTTGAAGTCCTGGTACTCGCCGTCGACGCATTCCTCCATGCGTTGCAGGAGCAGGCCGGTGGTGTCCTTGGCGATGAGCCGGTCCCAGCCCGTCCCCCAGATGACCTTGATGACGTTCCAGCCCGCCCCCCGGAAGACCGACTCCAGCTCCTGGATGATCTTCCCGTTGCCCCGCACGGGCCCATCGAGACGCTGCAGGTTGCAGTTGACGACGAAGATCAGATTGTCGAGCTTCTCCCGGCCGGCCAATGAGATGGCGCCGAGCGATTCCGGTTCGTCGGTCTCACCGTCGCCGAGGAAGGCCCAGACCCGCCGCTCGGCGGTGTCGGCCAGTCCCCGGCAGCCGAGGTACTTGAGGAAGCGGGCCTGATAGATGGCCATCAGCGGGCCGAGGCCCATCGACACGGTAGGGAACTGCCAGAACGTCGGCATGAGCCACGGATGGGGGTACGACGACAGGCCTCCGCCGCCGACCTCCTGGCGGAACCGGTCGAGCTCCTCCTCGGTGAGGCGGCCCTCGAGGAAGGCGCGGGCGTAGAACCCGGGCGACGAATGGCCCTGGAAGTACACGAGATCGCCGCCGTGGTTCTCCGTCGGCGCATGCCAGAAGTGCATCTGGCCGACGTCGTAGAGCGTGGCCGCCGACTGGAAGCTGGCGATGTGCCCACCGAGCTCCGAGGACTCCTTGTTGGCCCGCAGCACCATGGCCAGTGCGTTCCAGCGGATCAGCGATCGGATGCGGTGCTCGATCGCCCGGTCTCCCGGGTGGCGGTCCTCCCGTTCGGGCGGCATCGTGTTGAGGTACGGCGTGTTCGGCGAGTACGGCACCGGCGCACCGCGCCGCCGCCCTTCGCTGATCAGCTCGTCGAGGAGGAAGTGGGCCCGTTCGGCACCTTCGTACTCGAGGACGGAATCGAGCGCCTCGATCCACTCCTGCGTCTCGATGGGATCCGGATCGACCAGCATGTCGCCTCCTCACGCATCGGGCCGGTTAGAGCGGCACCGCCACGCTAGACGTCCAGAAGCTTAACAAAAATGATACGGACGTCTTCGCTCTGTTTGGAGTCAGTCTGGGGTCCCCGGGTATCACGGGAGGAGACGAAAGCCTGGAGGTCGATGATGGGGACGATGGACAACATGAAGAACAAGGCCAAGGAGGCCGCCGGTCAGCACGGCGACAAGGTCGATCAGGGTCTCGACAAGGCGGCTGAGAAGGCGAAGGAGAGGAGCGGCGGGAAGCACGACGACAAGATCGATCGGGGCGTCGAGCGCGGGAAGCAGGAATTCGAGGAGTTCGGCCGATGATCAAGAAACTGATGGCCGCGCTGCTGGCCGGAGGGATGCTCTTCGGCGGCATCGCCTGTGACGACAACAACACCGCCAGTAAGGGAAAGATCGACGAGGACGACACCCGGGTCGGCCCGGGCGACGGCCAGGACGAGTACGGTCCCGGCCGGTAGGCGTCCGCCGGCAACGGTCCAGCGCCCGCCTTGTTCAGGGGTCACCGCCAGTGGTTGCTTACGCAACGGCCCGATCTGGCGGCGGGCGCCGTCGCCGACAAGGATGGTGACGCCCGGCTGACGAGGGGCGGAAGGACCGTGCACATGCCCAGAGCCCGTTATGGAATCGTGCTGGCCGCCGTGGCGGCGCTGGCGGGTATCAGCGTCGTGCGGTTCGTGGCCGGATCGGAGGCGGCCACCGACCGGGCCGATCTGGCGGCGGCCAACGGCGCCGCCGGTGAGGCGGGCCGGTCCGACGAGTCCGACGTCGCCCCGGCGCCGGCCGTCACGGTCGACACAGACACGGCCGGTGCCGTCCCGTCGGACCGTCCGGTGGTCGTTCGTCTGGCCAACGGGACACTGACCGCGGTGGCGGTCGAGGATGGGCAGGGCCAGCCGCTGGCCGGCGAGCTGGCGGCCGACGGCGTCACGTGGCAGAGCAGTGAGCCGCCCGTCCCCCTGACGCCCTACAAGGTGCTGGTCACGGCGGTGGCGGCGGACCAGCGGCCGTTCGAGCAGACCCTCGATGTGACGTCTGGCCCGCCGAGTGCGGTGTTGCAGGCCACGCTGTCGCCGATCGACGGTGAGGTCGTCGGGATCGGGATGCCGGCCGTCGTGGCCTTGAACCGGTCGGTGGCCGCCGCCGACAGACCGGCGGTCGAGCAGCGGCTCTCCGTGACCACCAACCCGCCCGTCGAGGGCGACTGGCGCTGGATCACGCCGGCCCGGGTGCACTGGCGCCCGGCGACGTACTGGCAGCCGGGCACCGAGGTCAGCGTCCGCAGCGACCTGCGGGGCCTGAAGGTCGGCGGCGCCTGGGGAGCGGACACCGAGCGGACCATCCGGTTCCGGATCGGCCCGGCGCACGTGAGCACGGTCGACGTCGCCACCCACCAGATGACCGTGAAAGAGAACGGCCAGGTGGTGAAGGTGATGCCGGCCAGCATGGGCCAACCCAAGTGGCCCACCCACCACGGAATCCACCTGGTGCTCGAGAAATCGCGCCAGGTGACCATGGACTCGTCGACGATCGGCATTCCCCGCAACGGGCCCGGCGGCTACTACCGCAAGGTCGCCTGGGCGACGCGCCTCACATACAGCGGCGAGTTCGTCCACGCCGCGCCGTGGTCGCAGTGGGCCCAAGGCAAACGGAACGTGTCGCACGGGTGCATCAACGTGAGCACCGCCAACGCCAAGTGGTTCTACGACTTCTCCCAGCGGGGCGACATCGTCGAGGTCGTCAACTCGCCCAAGAAGCCGAAGCTGTACGACCCCGGGACGTCGGACTGGAACATCCCCTGGGAGCAGTGGAAGGTGGGCGACACCGCCGCCTGAGCCCGGCTGCGGGGCGGCTGCGGGCGGTGCGGGGCCGAGCCCCGCGCCGGTCAGAAGGGGAGGTTGCTGGTCAGCGCGGCCACGACCCGGTCCTGCACCGCCTGGGCGTGCGGCCAGCCGAACTGGCCGTTGAAGATCAGCGCGAACCGCCTCGTGGGGTCACGGGCGATGCGGCCGACCATGGCGGCACAGCCGTTGATCCAGCCGGTCTTGGCCGCCAGCCGGATCTCGGCTGGGGAACCGACGTAGCGCTTGGCCAGTGTGCCGGTGCGGCCGGCGATCGCCAGGCCCGAGTCGAGCACGCTGAACCGTGGCTTGCGGGAGAGGTCGAGCGCCCCGAGCAGGGCCCGGCAGGTGGCCCGGTTCCCGGTGTCGAGGCCGGAGCCGTCGTTCAGGTGGACGCCGTCGACCGGCACGCCGAGCCGCCCCAGCTCCTGGACGACCCGGGCGGTTCCGCCGGCGGTGAGGCCGGGGCCGCCGAAGTGGCGGTCGAGCTCCTTGACCAGCATCTCGGCCACGTAGTTGTCGCTCGACCGCAGCATGGCAGCCACGATCTCGCCCAGCGGCGCGGACCGCACGCTGGCGATCACGACGGCGTCGGACGGGGCGGTACCGCCGGCCGTGGGCCCGGGGAGCGAGACGCCCCGGTCGGTCAGCAGCCGGCCGAGGGCATTGGCGGCGCTGATCGCCGGGTCGGGGGCCACCTTCTGGTTCGCACCCCAGCTCGCCAGGCCTTCGTTGACGGTGAGCGCGCCCAGCGAGCCGACCTCGGCCTCGGTGACATAGGACGGCTTCCAGGTCGGCACCGAGCGCTGCGGCGGATAGCGGGACTCGTCGGTGCGGAGGCCGGCGGGGATCGACCGCACGCCCATGGCCACGAGCTCGTCGGCCAGGACGGTGAGTGGCGTGACCGCCGTGTCGGCGGTGCGGGGCTTGGTGGTCAGCCAGGCGGCGTAGTCCGGGGTGACGAGTAAGGGATCTCCACCGCCCACGAGCCAGGCGTCGTGGAGGACACCGTCCTGGGCCGGCGCGGGGGCGACCACCCTCGTTTCGAACCGGAAGTCGGATCCCAGGCGGGAGATCACGGCGGCGGCCACGAGAACCTTCTGGCTCGACGCCGGAACGAAGGCGGTGCCGGAGTTGAGGTCGAACAGCGTCTTGAGAGCGCCGGTGTCGTCCTCGACGATCAGGCAGCCGTTCACGCCGGCCATCGCCTGCTGCAAGGCGGCGGTCAGCGTGACGGGAACGGGCGGCGGGGCTGGCTCCCGGGTCGCCGGCGGCTGGGACTCCGCCGCCGCCGCCGTGCTGGGCGGTGCCGGCGGCACCGTCACAGCGGTGGTCGACGTCGAGCTGCTGACGGGCTCCGGCGGGGGAGCGGCGATCGTCGTCTCTGTCGGGGGCGGCGTGGCCGGCGGTGGCACGACCACCTGCCGGACGGCCGCGGCGCTCGTTGTCTTGTCCCCGCCATCGGAGCGGCCGGCGACAACGGCGATCGCCGACGCCGCGACGATCGTGGCCAACGCGGCCACGATGCCCGGCTTCCGCCACCAACCGTTGCCCCCGCCGCCGGGCTGCTTCGTCATCACCGGCTCCACAGGGGCAAACGGTATTGCCCACGGAGCCCAAAAGGGGAGACCCCTCGACAGAGTTGCCCCACCCTTCTCACGCTGCCCTCAGAAATTTTGATTGGTTTCCAGAGCCTGCCAGGCTGCCACCCGTGACGTTGCCTTTCGCACCTGCCTCATTACCTTTGTCATGATCGGGAGGGCAGTGTGGGCGAGGAGGTTGGCGTGGCCGACAGTTACACCGTCATCGACAATCGAACGGGGAAGAGCGTTGAGATCCCCATCGAGAACGGGGGCATCTCGGCGCGTGCTCTGCGGGAGCTGGATCCGAACATCTTCGTGTACGACCCGGCCTTCCTGCAGACGGCGGCCTGCAAGAGCTCGATCACGTACCTCGACGGTGACAACGGGATCCTCCGCTACCGGGGCTATCCCATCCAGGAGCTCGCCGAGCAGTCCAGCTATCTCGAGGTTGCGTACCTGATCATCCACGGCGAGCTCCCGTCCCGGGCGGAGTTCGAGAAGTGGACGCACGACATCACGTTCCATACCTATGTCCACGAGAACGTACGGAAGCGGTTCATGGACGGCTTCCACCACGACGCCCACCCGATGGGCATCCTCGTGGCCACGGTCGGAGCCCTGTCGACCTTCTATCCCGAGGCGAAGAACATCGCCGACCCCGAGGTGCGCATGCGCCAGGTCGTGCGGCTCATCGCCAAGATGCCGACCCTGGCCGCCTTCGCCCATCGCTTCTCCGTCGGGCTGCCGTTCGTCTTCCCCGACAACTCCCTCGACTTCCCGTCGAACTTCCTGTCGATGATGTGGAAGATCGCCGAGCCCCGCTACGAGGCCGACCCCATCCTGGCCCGGGCGCTCGACCAGCTCTTCATCCTCCACGCCGATCACGAGCAGAACTGCTCCACGACCGCGATGCGGGTCGTCGGCTCGGCCCACGCCGATCCCTACTCGTCGACCGCCGCCGCCTGCGCCGCTCTCTACGGCCCCCTCCACGGTGGCGCCAACGAGGCGGTCGTCCGGATGCTGGCCGAGATCGGCTCGCTGGAGAACATCGGGCCCTACGTCGCCGCCGTGAAGGAGGGCAAGGCCCGGCTGATGGGCTTCGGGCACCGGGTCTACAAGAGCTACGACCCCCGGGCCCGCATCATCAAGGCCACGGCCGACAAGGTCTTCGAGGTCACCGGCCGGAACCCGCTCCTCGACATCGCCCTCAAGCTCGAAGAGATCGCCCTGGCCGACGACTACTTCATCTCCCGCAAGCTCTACCCCAACGTCGACTTCTACTCGGGGCTCATCTACCAGGCGATGGGCTTCCCGGTCGACATGTTCCCGGTGCTCTTCGCCATCCCCCGCACGGCGGGGTGGGTGGCGCACTGGCTCGAGCTGCTTGGTGATCCGGAGCAGAAGATCTCCCGGCCCCGCCAGCTCTACATCGGCCCCGAGGAGCGGCCCTACGTCCCGATCAGGGACCGCAACTAGGGAGACGGGCGACTAGGAGGCGGGGGCTTCGAGGTGTAGGTCGGTCTCGTCCTCGAGCCTGAGGTCTTCGGCCGGAGCGGCCGTCAGGACCGGCACGGAACCTTCCGGCGGGTCGGCCCGTTCCAGCATGTAGCCCCGCGACCGCACCGTGCGGATCGCCAGACCGAGTGGCGCCAGCCGCCGCCGAAGGCGCAGGACGTGGACGTCGAGGACGTTGCGGCCGGGGGCGCTTCCGGGCCACACCGACCGGCGAAGGGTGTCACGTCCGACCACGGCACCGAATCGGACCACGAGGGCGTCGGCCAGCCGGGCCTCGACCGGCGGCAGCGACACCCATCCCGACCCGAAGCGCAGGACACCGTGGGCGTCGATCTCGGGCACCGTCCGCACGTGGGCCTTGCTGCGGATCAGGAGGCCGTCGATGCGGGCCCGCAGATCGGACTCCGACGCCGGCAGCCGGATCCAGTCCTCCAGGCAGTCGAGGGTCTCCGGCGGCGGGCCGTCGTCGATCAGCAGCAGCCGGGGGATGTGCCGCTCAGCCAGACGTGTGCGCTGCTCCGATTCGCTGGGCCACCGCACCAACATCACGTCCACGACAGCAAACGGTAAGAGTGGATCGTTGCCGATCTGTTTCGACGCTGTGAACCCTGTCGTACGCGCCGCGCACGAAGCGCGCGGGGCGTGCCCGGGTCAGCGGGCGTACTGCTGGAGGTAGGCGGTGAGGGCCCGTTTCCCTTCGGCGAAGAGGGTGTCCTCGACCTCGGGCTCCCGGCGGTAGGCGCATTCGAAGACCCGGTCGCCGAGCTCGACGGCCAGCTCCGAGACGATCGGTTCGGCGGCGGGATCGATGAGACCGGCGGCGATCATCACGCCGTGCCAGTCGCGGGCGAGTCGCCGGCCCCGGTCCCGGACCGCCGCCTCCACCGGCGAAGACCGCCGGCCGCCGAACCACAGGCGGGCGAAGGCGGGGCGGGAGCGGTAGTAGGCCCGGTGCACCTCGAAGCCGAACCCGACGAAGGCCGCCAGGCTGGTGATGGCGCCGCCGGCCCGGGCCTCCTCGCTGGCGGCGCTGACGTGCCGGTCGAGGGCCTCGAGCTCGCGGCGCAGGACCTCGTCGAGGACGGCGTCGCGGTCGGCGAAGAACTGGTACAGGGTGGCGACGGGGACGCCGGCCCGGGCGGCGATGGCCCGCGTGGTGGCGGCCTCGACCCCGTCCTCCTCGACGAGGGCGGTGGCGGCCTCCAGGATCCGCTCGACGCGGGCCTGGCTCCGGGCCTGCACGGGCAGGCGGCGGGCGCCGGTCTTGACCGATGGCATGGAGGCATTATAAACATGACTCCTGTTCAGCTTTGAAGAGGGGAGCGAGGCTGACCATGGCGACCCCAGCGGTACCGGCCCCTGACGCCGCGCTCCGGGGAGCGCCCCGGATGGCGGCCTGGCGCAACCCCACCTTCTGGCTGCTCGGGCTCGACGCCGGGCTGGTGGCGGCCGGCACGTACGGCTACGCCGCCGAGCGGTGGCCGGCCTGGATCACGGTCGTGCTCCACGCGGTGGCGATCTACGTCGGCTTCACCGTGCTCCACGAGAGCGTGCACCGGCTGGCCCACCGGAACCGGCTCCTGAACGACGCCCTGGGGTGGCTGGCGGGCATCCCGCTCACCGTCACGCAGCCGACCTTCCGCTACGTGCACCTGCAGCACCACGCCAAGACCAACGAGCCCGGCGAGGATCCCGATTTCCTGGTTGGCCACGGCCCCTGGTGGTACCGGCCGCTCAGCTTCATCTGCCCGCTGTGGCACTACCGGTTCCACTACTACGGCCGCCGGGCGTGGAAGAGCCGGGCGGAGCTGGCCGCCCAGGTCGGGCTCGACGTCGCCCTCGTGGTGATCGTCGGCGCCGCCGTCGTGACCGGCTTCTTCGGCGACCTGGCCGTGCTGTGGATGCTCCCGGCGTTCCTGGCCGTCGGCTTCCTGGCCTACGCCTTCGACTACCTGCCGCACCGGCCCCAGGATTCGACCGAGCGCTACCTCGACACCCGCGTCTACCCCTCACCGGTCCTCAACGTCGTGCTCCTCGGCCAGAACTACCACCTCGTGCACCACGCCTGGGTCACCGTGCCCTGGTTTCGCTACCAGCCGGTCTTCCACGCCGTCCGGCCCGACCTCGAGGCCGTCGGCGCCCGGACGCAGCGGGGGGAGTGGCGCCAGCCGCTGTCGACCGTGCCGGCCGGCGCCGGTTAGCTCGGCGGTGGCGGCGGCTCGACGGTGTCCTCCGACGCCCGGTGCTCGCGGGCGGTGCCCGTCCGGTCGAAGGTGCGGGCCTCGGATTCCGAGAGCACGGCCTCGGCCAGCGCTTCCGGGTCGTCGACGCCGGCCTTCTTCTCCTCGGCGGTGAGTTCGCTCGCCCGTTCGGCGACGACGTCGGGGGACGGCTGGGGCTCGGGCCCGCCGGGGCTCGAAGGTGTGCGCTCCATGCCGGAAGTGGTGCCCACGACGCCCACCCGGTGAAACGCCGATCGGGGCTGGGTGACGGGGGCCCGTACACTCTGGTTGTGGATCCCGCCGCTGGTCAGCCGCCGATCGCCGCCCCCCGGGGCGGTGCCCATACCGTCCGATGGGTCGTGCTGGGCGTGGCCGCGGCCGTGCTCCTGCCGCTGCTGGTTCTGTTCGGCACCCGGCTCGACAAGGACGCCACCGCGGTGCCGAGCGTGTTGATCGGAAAGCCCGCTCCCCAGTTCAGTCTGCGGACGCTCGATGGCCAGACCATCAGCAATGCCCAGCTGGCCGGCAAGCCCTACGTCGTGAACTTCTGGGCGTCGTGGTGCCCACCGTGCCGGGAGGAGCACGGCGCCCTCCGGGTGTTCTGGGAGCGGTACCGGGACGACGGCGTGCAGCTCCTGGGAGTCATTTTCCAGGACCGTTCCTCCGCCGCCCGGGCGTTCCAGCAGGAACTCGGCGGTGACTGGCCCCTGCTGGAGGACCCGGGGTCGGAGACCGCCGTCGACTTCGGCCTGCGGGCACCGCCCGAGACGTTCGTCGTGAACAGCCAGGGCATCATCACCACCGCCTTCGCCGGCGCTCTCCGGGCGGGCCAGCTCGAGGCCGCCCTCGCCGCCGCCGAGTCGGAGTTCGCCGGGCGATAGTCCGGTCCGCGGGAACGCTCGGGTAAGGTTTCCCAAGGTCCCGGCGGCGTGGCCGAGTGGTTCAGGCAAGGGTCTGCAAAACCCTGTACAGCGGTTCAATTCCGCTCGCCGCCTCGAACAGAAGGGCTGGTCAGAGTCCATTTCTGACCAGCCCTCAACTATTGGTTGAGAGTCCAGGTCGACCGGAAGTCGACCAACACCGGTACCATGGCTCAGCGGCCGGGACCGGAGGACGGGTTGGCCATCAGAAAGCGGACGCTCAGCGACGGGTCGACGCGGTACCTCGTCGAGGTGCGAGTCGACGACCGAGACGCCAAGGGCCGGCGGAAGAAGATCGCCCGGCAGGTCCGCACGCTTCGAGAGGCTCGCAAGCTGGAGGCGGAGCTCAAGACGGAGGCCGCCGTCGGCGCCCACGTCGCCGCCTCCAAGCAGACGGTCGCCCAGTTGATGGACGTGTACCTCGAGGCCGGGGACTGGAGTCCCACGACACGGTACGGATACCGCCGGCTGGCCGAGCGGGAGATCAAGCCGGCGATCGGATCGATCCGGCTGGAGGAGCTGCGGGCCGACCGCATCGACCGGATGTACCGGAAGATGCGGCAGCGGGGCCTCAAGAACCGCTCGGTCCACAACGTCCACGCCCTGCTCCATGCCGCGTTGGAACAGGCGGTGAGATGGGGCTGGACGGTGACCAACCCGGCGGACCGGGCGACACCCGGCTCAGCGGCGGCCGGCGAGGGAGTCGTCGCCACCCAGGGCGAGATCGACCGCATCCTGGCCGCCGCCAATCCCCAACTCCATCTCGGGATACGCCTGGCCGCCGTCACCGGCGTCCGGCGCTCCGAGCTCTGCGGGCTGCAGTGGTCGGACGTCGACTTCGCCGCCGGCACGATCAAGGTGCAGCGGGCGGTCGTTGACGCGGCGGGTCGCAAGTACGAGAAGGGCACGAAGACGCATGCCGTTCGGGTCGTGCCCCTCGACTCAGGGACGCTCGCCCTGTTGAAGGAGCACCGTGGCATCGGCCCGATCATCCGATGGTCGCCCCGGGCGCTCTCGCAGCATCTCGCCGACATCTGCGACGAACTCGGTATCGAACGGCAGAACGACGGCTCTCGGCAGCGGCGCCTTGGGTGGCACTCGTTCCGCCACTACGTCGGGGTGGCGTCCCATTGGCGGTGTAAATCTCGCCGGGCGCAGGCTCCTTGTCGGTGATCCTATGCGGCGGCTGTGACAGTTTCGACGACCGGGGTGACGTCGTTGCTGTGGAGGGTGGGCGGGTCGAA